>NZ_MVID01000020.1 GCF_002086815.1 Mycolicibacterium parafortuitum | reverse complement strand
CCCCTCCCCCTCCCCCCTTCCTCGCGAGCGTGCGTGTCTGCGGCGGACACGCCGCGTATTTCCCGAACTTCACGCACGCTCGTCGCGCAGCGACCATCCCCAAGCTCGACTTCATCCACAGGCGCTCTGCTTGCTGCGCAGCGTGATCCACGATGCGGTCGACGATCGACCCATGACAGACCTCGACGGGCTCTTCCGTGACCAGGGCGGTGTCGCGACGACCGGCCAACTGCTGGCGTACCTCACCCGCAGCCGCCTGGACATCGAGATTCGCGAGGGTGGTCTGATCAAGGTGTGGCCGGGCGTGTACAGCCGCGACGAGCCCGACATCCCCGCGCGACTTCGCGGCCTCGATCTGCGGGCGGGCGAACCCGTCGCGATCTGTCTGGGAACTGCCGCTGCCGCTTATGGTTTCGACACCGAGGACACCAGCGACATCCCGCTCTCAATCCGCGGCGGCACCAGCTACGCAACTCCGACGGGCTGATCGTGCATCGCCGCGACGGAGCGCCGCTGAGCGTGGTGGCGGGCAGGCCCGCGACCGCCGCCGCGTGGACCGCGGTCGAGGTGGCACGGTCGCTGCGCCGGCCCCGCGCGCTGGCGACGCTGGATGCCGCGCTGCGCAGCCGCACCTGCGACCGGCGCGGACTGACGGCGGCGGCCGCCCGGCAGGCCGGCCGTCGCGGCATCGTCGCGGTGCGGGACCTCATCCCGTTGGCTGACGGGCTGGCGGAGTCACCGATGGAAAGCGAGGCCCGACTGGCGATGCTGGACGGTGGGCTGCCCAGGCCGGTGTTGCAGTACGTGATCGTCGACCGGAGCCGACGGACGTGGCGACTCGACTTCGCCTGGCCGGAGTTCGGGCTTGCGGTGGAGTACGACGGCTTCGACTGGCACAGCGACCGCGAGCAGTTCGCCAGAGATCGGCAGAAGCGCGCGGCGCTGACCGAGATCGACTGGACGATGATCTCGATCGTCGCCGACGACGTCCGCAAGCACCCACGCGACATGGTCCGTCGCATCGAGCACGAGATGGCGAGACGCCTGCGGGCGGCGTGAGCGTGCGTGAAGTCTGCACATCACGCGGCGTGTCGGCCTCTGACACGCACGCTCGCGCCAGAAAAACTAGCAGCCCTTGAGGCGGACGGCCAGGTAGTCCGACACCTCGGAGATCGCGACCCGCTCCTGGCTCATCGAGTCCCGCTCGCGAATGGTGACCGCATGGTCCTCCAGCGAGTCGAAGTCCACGGTGATGCAGTACGGTGTGCCGATCTCGTCCTGGCGGCGGTAGCGGCGACCGATCGCGCCGGCGTCGTCGAACTCGACGTTCCAGCTGCGGCGCAACTCGGCGGACAGGTCGCGGGCCTTCGGCGACAGGTCGGCGTGGCGCGACAGCGGCAGCACCGCGGCCTTGACCGGGGCCAGTCGCGGATCCAGCCGCAGCACGGTGCGCTTGTCCACCCCGCCCTTGGCGTTGGGGGCCTCGTCCTCGTGGTACGCGTCGACCAGGAACGCCATCAGCGACCGGGTCAGGCCCGCTGCCGGCTCGATCACGTACGGCACGTAGCGGGTGTCGTTGGCCTGGTCGTAGAACGACAGGTCGACACCGGAATGCTTTGAGTGCGTGGACAAATCGAAGTTGGTGCGGTTCGCGATGCCTTCCAGCTCACCCCACGGGTTGCCGGCGAAGCCGAACTTGTACTCGATGTCGGTGGTGCCGTCGGAGTAGTGCGACAGCTTCTCCTTGGGGTGTTCGTACAGGCGCAGGTTGTCCCGCTCGATGCCGAGGTCGACGTACCACTGCAGCCGGGTCTCGATCCAGTACTTGTGCCATTCGGCCGCGGTGGACGGCTCGACGAAGAACTCCATCTCCATCTGCTCGAACTCGCGGGTGCGGAAGATGAAGTTGCCGGGGGTGATCTCGTTGCGGAAGCTCTTGCCGATCTGGCCGATACCGAACGGCGGCTTCTTGCGCGCGGTGGTCACCACGTTGGCGAAGTTGACGAAGATGCCCTGCGCGGTCTCCGGGCGCAGGTAGTGCAGACCCTCCTCGGATTCGATCGGGCCGAGGTAGGTCTTGAGCATCATGTTGAAGTCGCGCGGCTCGGTCCACTGCCCCTTGGTGCCGCAGTCCGGGCAGACGATCTCGCTCATCGGCACGTCATCGGGACCGGCGAAGCCCTTCTTCTCGCCGCCCTTCTCGAAGAAGGCTTCCTGCATGTGGTCCTGACGGTGCCGCTTGTGGCAGTTCAGGCACTCCACCAGCGGGTCGTTGAACACCTCGACGTGACCGGAGGCGACCCACACCTGGCGCGGCAGGATGATCGCGGAGTCCAGGCCGACGACGTCGTCGCGGCCGGTGACGACGGAGCGCCACCACTGCTTCTTGATGTTCTCCTTGAGCTCGACGCCCAACGGCCCGTAATCCCAGGCGGATTTGGTGCCGCCGTAGATCTCGCCGGACTGGAAAACCAGTCCGCGACGCTTGGCGAGGTTCGCAACGGTGTCGATGATCGAGGATGCCACGGGTTCACAGCGTAGCGAGGCGCCCATCGGGCCCCGCGCGATGTCCCCGATTGACATGCATGGGCGTGCATGTATCTTGGTCTCTAATGAAAACCGTTTCCAGTATGGCTGCGTCGCAGGACGTCCACGCCCACGGCGACACCCCGGCGGCCGAGCTCCCCACCCGGGCCGTGCTCGACACCGCCGGCGACCTGCTGCGCGCGCTCGCCGCCCCGGTGCGGATCGCGATCGTGCTGCAGTTGCGCGAGGACGCGCGGTGCGTGCACGAACTCGTCGACGCGCTCGACGTGCCGCAGCCGCTGGTGAGCCAGCATCTGCGCATCCTCAAATCGGCCGGCGTGGTCGAGGGCTCCCGGTCGGGCCGGGAAGTGCTCTACCGGCTGGTGGATCACCACCTGACCGACATCGTCGTCGCGGCCGTGACGCACGCCGCCGAGGGATCGGCGGGAGAACCGCGATGACGGGCGCGGTCCGCGCGACGCGGCAGCGCGCCGCGATCTCGGCGCTGCTGGAGAACCTCGACGACTTCCGCTCCGCGCAGGAGATCCACGACGAATTACGCCGCCGTGGTGAGGGAATCGGCCTGACGACGGTGTACCGGACGCTGCAGCAGATGGCCACCACGGGGCTGGTCGACACGCTGCGCACCGACACCGGCGAATCGGTGTACCGGCGCTGCTCGGAGCACCATCACCATCATCTGGTCTGCCGCGCATGCGGCTCGACGGTGGAGATCCAGGGCGGTCAGGTCGAGTCGTGGGCCGCCGATGTCGCCCACCAGCACGGCTTCACCGACGTCAGCCACGTCATCGAGATCTTCGGGATCTGCGGTCGGTGCGGGTCCGAGAACTGACCGCAGCGAACTAACGCCTGCGCCAGCCCACCACAGCGACGATCACCCCGGCGATCGCGATCAGCGGCCCGAGCACCGACCAGGTGGTGGTGTCGCTCATCGGGCTGCCCTGCACGGCGCCGAATCCCTGGAACGCGAACAGCGTGCCGAACAGCGCGACGATCACGCCGACGACGATCAATGCGATCCGCATGCCGTCACCCCACCATCGCGTGGCGGACATCGGTGCCGGTGGCCAGCACCATCAACACCAGCGTGCGCAACGCGTCGTCGGTCAGCCCGGCGGCCGGGAAGTTGTAGCGCAACAAGACATCACCCGTCTTCTGCGTCGTACCCTTGCCCGCACCGATCTTCTCCACCAGCGACACCGTGCCGAGCAGCGTGTCGTGGGCGTGTTTGGCGACCTTGGCCCGAATCTTGCTGTCCAGCGGCAGATCCCACGCGAGGACCTGCGTCAGCGACACCAGCTCCAGGCCTTCGGCGATACTCACCACCCGCAGCGACGCGAACGTCTCCTCGTGCTGCACGGTCAGCGCGCCGTCGTCCTCCCGGGTGACCGGCAGGATCTCCTCCAGCACGGTCGCGAGACGCTCCGCCAGGTCCATCGCCACTCCTAGGCGCGGCCGAAGCGGCGGTTGCGCTGGACGTACTCCTCGCACGCGGCCCACAGGTCGCGCCGGTCGTAGTCGGGCCAGAGCTTGTCCTGGAAGACGTACTCGGCGTAGGCCGCCTGCCACAACAGGAAGTTGCTCGCCCGCTGCTCCCCCGAGGTCCGGATGAACAGGTCGACATCGGGGATGTCGGCCCGGTGCAGGTGCTTGGCGAACTGCGCCTCGGTGATGCGGTTGGGTTTGATCTTGCCGTCGACGGCCTGCTGCGCGAGTTCCCGCGCCGCCTCCACGATCTCGGTGCGACCGCCGTAGTTCACGCAGTAGTTGATGGTGATGACGTCGTTGTCGACCGTCATCTGCTCGGCGATGTCGAATTCCTTGATGACGCTGCTCCACATGCGCGGTCGCGACCCCACCCAGCGCATCCGCACGCCCATGTCGTTGAGGTTCTCGCGGCGGCGGCGCACCACCTCCCGGTTGAACCCCATCAGGAAGCGCACCTCTTCGGTGCTGCGCTTCCAGTTCTCCGTCGAGAACGCGTACACCGTCAGGTGTTTGATGCCGATCTCGATCGCGCCGCAGGTGATGTCGATGAGCACCGCCTCGCCCATCTTGTGACCCTCGGTGCGGCCGAGCCCGCGCTGGGTGGCCCACCGTCCGTTGCCGTCCATCACCACCGCGACGTGCTGGGGCACCTGGTCGGCGGGAATCTGGGGAGCCGCTTCCTTCGAGGTGTGCTGCGGCGGGCGGGCGAACCGACCGTTGGTGCCCGCCGGGATCTCGGGGAAGACCACCGGCCAGGTGGACTTGTCCGGGAACGTCGGATAGTCGTCAGGCGCCGGAGGCAGCTGGGGGTAGCTGTTCTTCCGCTTGATTGCCATGCGCCATATCCTGCCTGATGCCCCTGGCAGCCTCGGCCCGACCCGGCCGCTCGACCAGTGGCAGCGTCCGCAGCTGGCGTTCCAGGTGCCATTGCAGATGCGCGGCGACCAACCCGCTGGCATGGCTGCGGTGCGCCGGGGTGGAGGTCACCGCGTGCTCCCAGTCGCCCTCGTAGAGCGCGGCCATCAGGTCGAGCACCGCCTGCGGCGGGGTCACCGACCCCGACGGCCTGCAGTGCACACACACGCTGCCGCCCGCGGCGACGTTGAAGGCGCGATGCGGCCCCGGGGCCGCGCACCGCGCGCATTCGACCAGCGCCGGCGCCCAGCCGGCCACCCCCATCGCGCGCAGCAGGTACGCGTCGAGGACGAGCTCACGCGGCCGGGTGCCGTCGGCGACGGCGCGCAGCGCGGCGACGGTGAGCCGGTGCAGCGCGGGGACCGGGGCGCGCTCCTCCCCCGCGATCCGCTCCGCGGTCTCCAGCATCGCGCAGGCACTGGTGTAGCGGCCGTAGTCGCTGACGATGTCGGAGGCGAACGCGTCGATGGCCTGGACCTGGGTGACGATGTCGAGGTTACGGCCCGGGTGCAGCTGAACGTCGATGTGCGCGAACGGTTCCAGCCGCGCGCCGAACTTGCTGCGGGTACGCCGCACCCCCTTGGCGACGGCGCGCACCAGGCCGTGATCCCGCGTGAGAAGACTCACGATCCGGTCGGCTTCGCCGAGCTTGTGCTGACGCAGCACGACCGCTCGGTCCCGGTACAGACGCATCCGCCAAGTCTCCCACTGCCGGGGGACGAATTTCGGTCCGCAGCGCCGATAGTCTTCTCACTGATGGCCGATTCGTCTTCCCGCAGCACCTCCCGCCCCCGGTTTCCCACCCGGTTTCCAACGCTGGGCAACCAGCTGTTTCAGCTCGCCAGCGGCACCGCCACCTCCGTCGACCTGGTGCGTCGCTCGCTGGCGGCGATCGAGGCCAGCCAACCGACGCTCAACGCGTTCCGGGTGGTACTGACCGAGCAGGCCCTCGCGCAGGCCGCCGAGGCCGACCGGGTCCGCGCCGCGGGGCACGACCCGGCCCGCCGGCCCCTGCTCGGTATCCCGATCGCGGTCAAGGACGACGTCGACGTCGCAGGGGTCCCCACCCGCTTCGGCGCCTCCGGCGAGATCCGGCCCGCCGACGCCGACGCCGAGGTGGTGCGCAGGCTCCGCGCCGCCGGCGCGGTGATCGTCGGCAAGACCAACACCTGCGAGCTCGGCCAGTGGCCGTTCACCAGTGGACCGGCCTTCGGCCACACCCGTAATCCGTGGTCGCGGGAGCACACCCCGGGCGGATCGTCGGGCGGCAGTGCCGCCGCGGTCGCCGCGGGCCTGGTCGCGGCCGCGATCGGGTCCGACGGCGCGGGCAGCGTCCGCATCCCGGCCGCATGGACGCATCTGGTCGGGATCAAACCCCAGCGCGGCCGCATCTCGACCTCGCCGCTGCCGGAGGCGTTCAACGGCATCACCGTCAACGGCGTGCTGGCCCGCACGGTGTCCGACGCGGCGCTGGTGCTCGACGCGGCGTCGGGCAACGCGCCCGGGGACCTGCACACCCCGCCGCCGGTGTCGGTGTCCGACCACGTGTCCCGCGCACCGGGACCGCTGCGCATCGCGATGTCGACGAAGTTCCCGTTCACCGGGTTCCGGGCCACCCTGCATCCGGAGATCCGCTCGGCGCTGTCCGGCGTCGCCGAGCAGCTGGCCGAGCTCGGACACACCGTCGTCGCCGCCGACCCCGACTACACGGTGCGGATGTCGTGGAACTTCCTGTCCCGCTCGACCTCCGGTATCCCCGAATGGATGGACCGGCTGGGCCGCA
The DNA here is from genome assembly GCF_002086815.1 of Mycolicibacterium parafortuitum. Lineage (GTDB taxonomy): Bacteria > Actinomycetota > Actinomycetes > Mycobacteriales > Mycobacteriaceae > Mycobacterium > Mycobacterium parafortuitum. The sequence goes on along the minus strand of NZ_MVID01000020.1, from coordinate 113,319 downwards.
ATGCGCCCGGCGGCGTCACGTGGGACCGGCGCACCCTGTCCAACGCCCGGATGGGCTGGCTGCTGTCGCAGAACACACTGCGCAAGGCGCGCGCCGCCGAAGCCGAGGCGCAGCAGCGGATCGGCTGGATCTTCAACCTCGCCGACGTCGTGCTCGCCCCGACGACGGCCCTGCCGCCACCGAAGGTGCATGCGTTCGACGCGCTCGGCGGGCCGGCCACCGACCGCATGATGATCCGGGCCTGCCCGGTGACGTGGCCGTGGAATCTGCTCGGCTGGCCGTCGATCAACGTCCCGGCCGGGTTCACCTCCGACGGGTTGCCGATCGGTGTGCAGCTGATGGGGCCCGCCAACAGCGAACCGCTGCTGATCTCGCTGGCGGCGGCGCTGGAGGCGCTCAACGGCTGGGCCAGATACCAGCCCGAGAACTGGTGGGCTCCGCAGCCGCCGACGGAGCCGGATCTGACCGCTCCGGACTCGGTGACCGGCCGGGTCGCGTAGTCTCCCGCTGTGACCGTCAGCAACCTCGTGCGCACGCTGCCCGCCCTCGCGGTGGCCGGCGCGCTGGTCGTCGGCACGCCCGCGGCCCATGCCGACAATCGGCGGCTCAACGAGAGTGTGGCCGTCAACGTCTACACGATCCAGCACCACGCCGGATGCGACACCGAGATCCAGATCAACCCGCAGCTGCAGCTCGCGGCGCAGTGGCACGCCAACGACGTACTGCGCAACCGGGCACTGGACGGCGACATCGGCTCCGACGGGTCCACCCCGCAGGTGCGCGCCAACAATGCCGGGTTCGTCGGCACGGTCGCCGAGACCGTCGCGATCAACCCGGCGCTGGCGATCAGCGGCATCGAGATCCTCAACCAGTGGTACTACCGTCCCGATTACATGGCGATCATGTCGAACTGCGCCAACACCCAGATCGGCGTGTGGTCGGAGAACAGCCTCGACCGCTCGGTTGTCGTCGCGGTCTACGGTCAGCCCGGCTGACCTCTTTCAAGTTCTGCATCCAAATCCAGTTTGCACTCCTACTCTTTTCAGGGTGCGCGTGTCGTGGCCGCTGGTCGGCCGCTCCGGGGAGCTTCGGACGGTCGAGGCTGCGCTCGCGTCGGCCGAGATGTCCGGGGTGGTCATCTACGGCGCCGCCGGGGTCGGTAAGAGCCGGGTCGCGCGCGAGGCACTGTCCACCGCGGCCGGACACGGCTGGATCACCCGGTGGGCGGTCGGCACCTCATCCGCGCGGTCGATTCCGCTGGGCGCGTTCACCACATGGGCGCCGCCGGGCGTGGCCGAACCGGTGCAGCTGCTGCGCGGTGTGATCGACGCACTGACCGCGGCGCCCGCCGGTGAGCCGGTGGTCATCGGGATCGACGATGTCCATCTGCTCGATGACCTGTCGACGTTCGTCGTGCACCAGATCGTCTCGCGGCAGGCGGCGAAGCTGATCCTCACCGTTCGGGAGGGCGACCCGATCCCGCCTGCCATGCAGGAGGTCTGGCGGGCCGGACGGCTGGAGCGGCTCCACATGCAGCCGCTGCCGCTGCCCGAGACCACCGGCCTGCTGTCGCAGGTGCTCGGCGGGCCGGTGGAACCGGATGCGGCCCAGCGGCTTTGGAACCTGACGCTGGGCAACACGCTGTATCTGTCCCATATCGTCGAGCAGGAGATCGCCGACGGCCGCATCACGTCGGTGGACGGGACATGGCACTGGGTCGGGGACCCGCGGCTGCCGCCGAGCCTGGTCGAACTGATCGAATCCCGCACCGGCGATCTGCCCGGACCCGTCGGCGACGTGATCGACGTGCTCGCCGTCGGCGAGCCCGTCGAACTGGATGCGCTGCGCAAGATCGTCGAACCGGATGCGGTCGAGGAGGCCGAGACCCGCGGCCTGATCCTGCTGGCGCCCACCGCGACAGGCCATCACGTCCGCCTGTCGCATCCGATCTACGGCGAGGTCCGGCGAAAACACGCCCCCGCGACCAAACTTCGCCGGCTGCGGCGGATGGTCGCGACCGAACTCGCGGCGTCCGCCGAGCGCGACGAGATCCCGGTGCTGGTGCGGCGCGCGGCGTTGAGCCTGGACTCGGATCTGGCCCCGGACGCCGACCTGCTGACCCGGGCCGCGCACGGCGCCGTGTGGCTCGCCGATCTTGTTCTGGCCGAACGGCTTGCGCTGGCGGCTGTGCGGGCGGGTGCCGGCGCGGAGCCGAGTCTGGTGCGCGCGCACGCGCTGTCGTGGCTGGGCCGCGGACAGGAGGCCGACGAGGTGCTGGCCGCGATCGACCCGACCGCCCTGACCGACCGCGAACGTGCCCGGCTGGCATTCCTGCGGGCCAGCAACCTGCTGTGGGCACTCGGCGATCCGGACGGGGCGAAGGCGTTGATCGACGAGGCCTCCCGGAGCACGCCGGCGAAGGACCGCGGCTACATCGACGCGTTCCTGGCGGTGTACTGGTTCGCGATGGACGAGCCCGCGGCAGCGCTGGCCGCATCCGAGGATCTCGCGCCCGAGGACATGCCTCCGGTGGTCGGAGCCGAAACCGCCTGGGTGCTGTCCACCATCCACGGCGACGCCGGCCGCACCACCACCGCGGTCACCCGTGCCCAGTCCGGATACGTCGCCGCCACAAGGGATTTCGACAATCCGCAGATGCGGTTCAACATCGCCGACTCCCACGTCGGGGCGCTGCTGCTGGCCGGACGCATCGACGAGGCCCGCGAGGTGGCTGCGCAGGTACACGGTCAGGCCGCCAACCTCCCCGGGGCGACGCAACTGATCGGGACGGCGGTGGCGGGCCGTGCCGCGCTCGGTGCCGGCGACCTTCGCCAGGCCTGCACGCTGCTCGAGCACGCGGCAACCGGGCTGTGCGCCAACCATTCTCTCGGCTGGGGCTACCGGTACCAGATCCCGTGGGCCACCGCGCTGGCGATGCGCGGCGACACCGCCGCCGCGGCGGAGACATTGCAGGCGCTGACGTCGATGCCGCGCCCGTTCCGCAAGCTCGACCATGAGCACAGCGTGGCCGGCGCCTGGGTGGCCGCCAGTCAGGGTGCGGCCAGTGAGGCGGTCAACATCCTGCTGCCCGCCGCCGAGCGGGCAGCGGCGGCAGGGCAGTTCGCCGCCGAGGTCATCTGCCTGCAGACCGCGGCCCAGTTCGGTGAACGAGGCTGCGGCGCACGGCTGTCGGTGTTGGCCGAAATCGTCGAGGGGCCGCGGGCCGCGCTGGCGGCGCGGTTCGCCGAGGCATTGGCGCACGGCGACGCCCCCGGACTCGCCACGGTCGCAGAACAATTCGCCCAGATCGGCGATCACGTCGCGGCCGTCGATGCGAGCTCACATGCCGCGATCGAATACCGCCGCCGCGGGCTGCGGGGGTCCTCGCTGGGATGCTCCGCGCACGCGACCCGGTTGGCCGAAGAGTTCGGCATCAGCACGCCGGCGCTGCGTCAGGCCAGTGGCCGGCTGCCGCTGACCGACCGCGAGTACGAGATCGTGATGCTGATCGGCGAAGGTCTGTCGAATCGCGCCGTCGCCGAGCGGCTGACCCTGTCGGTGCGGACCGTCGAAAGCCACATCTACCGGGCGATGTCGAAGACCGGCACCTCCACCCGCGAGGAACTCGCCGCACTGCTCCCCCGCCGGACGGGCTGACGCGTCGGGTCATCCCGCGCGGCGTGGCGATGAGTTCTGCCCGCCGGTGCAGTCTGTTCTGTGTGGGCAGACTCATCTACGGCATGAACGTGTCTCTGGACGGCTACATCGCCGATGCGCGCGGCGACATCGACTGGTCCGATCCGAGCGAGGAACTGCACCAGTACTGGAACGACTTCGAGCGTGAGACCGCGTTGGCGTTCTACGGTCGGCGGCTCTACGAGCTGATGTCCGCGTACTGGCCGACCGCGGACCAGGATCCGGATGTGCCGCCGCTGATCGCCGACTTCGCTCAGATCTGGCGTGACATGCCCAAGGTCGTGTTCTCCCGCACGCTGGAGTCCGTCGACTGGAACTCCCGGCTCGAGCGGGGCGACCCGGTCGAGGTGGTCAGAAAACTCAAGGCCGAGACCGACGGCCAACTGGAGGTCGCCGGCGCGACACTGGCCGCACCGATCGTGCGGGCCGGACTGGTCGACGAGTACCGGCTGGTGATCGGACCGACCGCGGTGGGCGGTGGCATCCCGTTCTTCCCGACCCTGCCGTCGTGGATTTCGTTGCGGCTGATGGAGAGCCGCACCTTCCCGGGCGGCGCGATCCTGGTTCGCTACGAGGCGGCCACCTAGAAGCGCGGCGACCTAAAAGCCCAGCCGGCCCAACTGTTTCGGATCGCGCTGCCAGTTCTTCGCGATCTTGACCCGCAGGTCGAGGTAGACCTTCGTGCCGAGCAGCTTCTCGATCTGGGTGCGCGCCGCGGTGCCGACCTCACGCAGCCGCGCACCGCCCTTGCCGATCACGATGCCCTTCTGGGAATCCCGCTCGACGTAGAGGATCGCGTGCACGTCGATCAGCGGATCGTCCTCGGGACGACCGGGACGTTCCTCGACCTCGTCGATCACCACGGCCAGCGAATGCGGGAGTTCGTCGCGCACACCTTCGAGCGCGGCTTCCCGGATCAACTCGGCCATCAGCACTTCTTCGGGCTCGTCGGTCAACTCGCCGTCCGGGTAGAACGCGGGACCGGGAGGCAACTGCGCGACCAGGACGTCGACCAGCACGTCGAGCTGTTCGCCGGAGGTGGCCGACACCGGCACGATCTCGGCATCGGAGCCGAACAGCTCACTGACCGCCAGCAGTTGTTCGCCGACACGATCTTTGGACACCTTGTCGATCTTGGTGACGATCGCGATCAGCTTGGTGCGCGGGGCGATGGTGCGGATCTGTTCGTAGATCCACCGGTCTCCCGGTCCGATCTTCTCGTCGGCCGGGATGCACATCCCGATGACGTCGACCTCGGAGTAGGTGTCCTTGACCAGATCGTTGAGCCGCTGGCCGAGCAGCGTCCGGGGACGATGCAGTCCGGGGGTGTCGACCAGCACGATCTGGAAGTCGTCACGGTGCACGATGCCGCGGATCGTGTGGCGGGTGGTCTGCGGGCGGTTGGAGGTGATCGCCACCTTGGACCCGACCAGCGCGTTGGTCAGCGTCGACTTGCCCGTGTTCGGCCGGCCGACGAAACAGACGAAGCCGGACCGGAATTCGGTGTCCTCACTCATAGCGGGGTACCCGACCGGTCGGTGACGATGATCGTCGCGCCTGCGGAGAGTTCACGTACGGCCGCGACCCCGGCGTCGTCGGCCGAGCCGCCGACGAGCACGGCGGCCTCCAGGCCCGCCGCCCCGCTGGACACCGCCGCGGCGACCGCGGCCTGCAGCGCCGTGAGCGTCAGCGCGTCGAGCGTGACCGGCGCGCCCGCGTAGGTCCTGCCGTCGAGGTCACGGACCGCGGCGCCACTGGCGGCTTCCGCGCGCCCCATCGCACCGCGGGCCAGCACCACCAGCTTGGTGTCTTCGTCGTCGAGGACCTGGGTCATTCTCGTTCTTCTCCGTCTTCGGGTTTCGGTTCGACAGGGCTGACCAGCACGGTGCTGACCCGGACCCGGCCGCGCGGATCCGGTCCGCCCTCGGCGCGCAGCCGCAGGCCGTCCCATTCGACCTCGGCGCCGGGCAGCGGCACGCGGCCCAATTCCAGGGCGACGAGGCCGCCGACGGTGTCGACGTCGAGGCCCTCGTCGAAGTGGATGCCGTAGAGCTCGCTGAGATCTTCGATGGGCAGTCGTGCCGACACCCGGTAGCGGTGATCGCCCAGGTCCTCGACCGGGGCCACCTCGTCGGTGTCGTATTCGTCGGCGATCTCGCCGACGATCTCCTCCAGTACGTCCTCGATCGTGACCAGCCCGGCGATCGCGCCGTATTCGTCGACCAGCAGCACCATGTGCACGCGGTCGCGCTGCATCTCGCTGAGCAGCGTGTCCAGCGGTTTGGAGTCCGGCACGAAGACCGGCTTGCGCATCACCGCCGACACCGCGGTGTCCCGGCCGGCGTTGTTGGAGTAGTAGGTCTTCTGGACGAGGTCCTTGAGGTAGACCACACCGACGATGTCGTCGACGTTCTCACCGATGACCGGGATGCGGGAGTGCCCGCTGCGCACGGCCAAGGAGGTCGCTTGACCTGCAGTTTTATCACTTTCGATCCACACCATCTCGGTGCGGGGCACCATCACCTCGCGCGCGGCGGTGTCCCCCAGCTCGAACACCGACTGGATCATCCGGCGTTCGTCGTCGGCGACGACGCCGCGCTGCTGCGCGAGGTCGACCACCTCACGCAGCTCGATCTCCGACGCGAACGGGCCGTTGCGGAACCCGCGCCCCGGCGTCAGCGCATTACCGACCAGCACCAGCAACCGGCTGATCGGCGTCAGCACCACCGAGATCGCTTGCAGCGGAAGCGCGGTCACCAGCGCGATGGTGTAGGCGTTCTGCCTGCCCACCGTCCTCGGCCCGACCCCCACCACCACGAAGCTGACCACCGTCATGATCGCCGCGGCGGCCATCAGGCCGCGGCTGACCCCGAAGTAGTCGTCCAGATAGGCGGCCATCAACACCGTCGCGGTGACCTCGCATGTCATGCGCAGCAGCACGATGAGGTTGATGTAGCGCGGCCGGTCGACCATCAGTTCCAGCAGGCGCACCGCACCGGGTCGTTCCTCGCGCACCAGTTCCTCGACGCGCGCGATCGACACGGTGCTCAGCGCCGCGTCGATGGCGGCGAACAGGCCGCCGAAGCCCACCAGCACGATCGCGCCGATCAGTTGTCCGAGGTTCGTCACAGAGTGTCGCCCGCGGTCACGGCATGTCGAAGTATCGGGACTTGTCCAGCAAGCTGCGGTCCTTCTCGGTCTGCCGGTCCTGGTGGTAGGCCGCGACCTGCTCGGCCACCCACTCCTCGAGAAGCTCGCGCTGCAGCGCGAACATCTCCTTCTCCTCGTCCGGTTCGGCGTGGTCGTAGCCCAGCAGGTGCAGCACCCCGTGCACCGTCAGCAGCGCCAGTTCCTGGCCGAGGGTGTGCCCGGCGTCGGCGGCCTGCTTGGCGGCGAACTCGGGGCACAGCACGATGTCGCCGAGCATCGACGGACCGGGCTCGGGTGCGTCGGGGCGCCCACCGGGCTCGAGCTCGTCCATCGGAAAGCTCATCACGTCGGTCGGCCCCGGCAGATCCATCCACCGCATGTGCAGATCGGCCATCGCCGCGGTGTCGACGAGCACCATCGACAGTTCGGCGCCGGGGTTGACGTCCATCTTGCTGATCACGAAGCGAGCGACGCTGACGAGTTCGGATTCGGAAACGTCGATGCCCGATTCGTTGGACACCTCAATGCTCATCGCTTTTCCACGTCTCTGTTTCTCAGTCCTGTTACCGCCGTGGACGTCCCGAGCTCGACGCGCGCCGCTGGGCCCTGTTCATCAGCGTGGGTTCCTCGTGTTTGGCTGCTGCCCTCTCATAGGCGTCCACGATCTCGGAGACCAGCCGGTGCCGCACCACGTCGGCGCTGGTGAGTTCGGCGAAGTGGATGTCGTCGACGTCGCCGAGCACCCGCATCGCGGTGTTCAGCCCGGACGGCGCACCGCCGGGCAGGTCGACCTGCGTGACGTCGCCGGTGACAACCATTTTCGAGCCGAACCCGAGCCGGGTCAGGAACATCTTCATCTGCTCGCCGGTGGTGTTCTGCGCCTCGTCGAGGATGATGAACGCGTCGTTGAGCGAGCGGCCGCGCATGTAGGCCAGCGGCGCGACCTCGATGACGCCGGCGCTCATCAGTTTCGGGATCAGCTCCGGATCCATCATGTCGTGCAGCGCGTCGTAGAGCGGCCGCAGATACGGGTCGATCTTCTCGCTCAGCGTGCCGGGCAGGAAGCCAAGGCGCTCACCGGCTTCCACGGCGGGCCGGGTCAGGATGATCCGGCTGACCTGCTTGGTCTGCAGCGCGCTGACGGCCTTGGCCATCGCGAGGTAGGTCTTGCCGGTGCCGGCCGGGCCGATCCCGAACACGATGGTGTGAGCGTCGATCGCGTCGACGTAGCGCTTCTGGTTCAGCGTCTTGGGCCGGATCGTCTTGCCGCGCCGCGACAGGATGTCCAGCGTCAGCACCTCGGCCGGCGACTCCTCGACCTCTCCGCTGAGCATCGCCACGGTGTGGCGCACCGCGTCGGCGGTCAGCGGCTGGCCGCTGGCGACCACCTCGACGAGTTCGGAGATGGCTCGTTCGGCCAGCGCGACGTCGGCGGGGTCACCGGCGATGGAGATCGAATTACCGCGCGCGTGGATGTCGGCGGGCAGCAGGCGTTCCAGTGCGCGCAGGTTCTCGTCGGCCGAGCCCAACAGGCCCATGACGTACTCGGGCGGAACCGTAATGCTGCTGCGGACCTGCGCTCCAGGAGAAGGGGATGCGTCCGAGCCGGCGCTCTCGCGGGACACCACGTGTGGTTTTCTGCCTGCTTTCTGGGTTTCGTCCGATGCTGGTGAGAACCCAGTTTAGCCCGGTCGGTGCTGCGTCCCCAACTGGTTACCGGCGGCACGCGGCGGCCGCGACCGCACCACCTGCGGCCACCAGAACCAGCGGCCCAGCAGCGTCGCGATCGACGGCATCATGAACGCGCGCACCACGAACGTGTCGAACAGCAGACCGAGCCCGATGGTCGTGCCGACCTGGGCGATCACCCGCAGGTCGCTGACCACCATCGATGCCATGGTCAGCGCGAACACCACGCCGGCGACCGTGACGACGCTGCCGGTGCCACCGATCGAGCGGATGATTCCGGTCTTGATGCCGGCGCCGATCTCCTCCTTGAACCGCGACACCAACAGCAGGTTGTAGTCCGAGCCCACGGCGATCAGCGCGATGATCGACATCACCAGCACCATCCAGTGCAGCTCGACGCCGATGATGTGCTGCCAGATCAGCACCGAGACGCCGAAGGACGCGCCCAGCGACAGTGCGACCGTGCCCACGATGACGATCGCGGCGATCAGGCTGCGGGTCAGCACCAGCATGATCATCAGGACCAGACACAGCGCCGCGAGGATCGCGATCATCATGTCGTAACGGGAACCGTCGGACATGTCCTTGAAGGTCGCCGCGGTGCCGCCGAGCTGGATGGTGGCGTCTTCGAGCGGGGTGCCCTTGAGCGCCTCGATCGCCGCGATCTTGATGGGCTCGACGCGGGCGAGGGCCTCGGGGGTGGTCGGGTCACCGCGATGGGACACCAACAGCCGGACGGTCTTGCCGTCGGGTGAGAAGAAGCTCTCCATCGCCCGCTGGAAGTCCTCGTTCTCGAACACCTCCGGCGGCAGGTAGAAGGAGTCGTCGTTCATGGCCCGGTCGAACGCTTTCCCCATCTCGGTGGATCCTGCGCTCAGCTCGTCCATCTGGTCGTAGAAGCCGCCCATGGTGGCGAACGTCGTCAACATCATGTGACGCATGCTCTCCATGGTCTCGATCATCGGCGGGAACGTGGCGAGCATCTGCGGCAGCAGCGCGCGCATCGTCTCCATGTTCACCAGCGCCTTGTCGAACGACTCGGTCATGGTGGAGATGCCGTCCATCGAGTCGAACAGCGAGCGGAACGACCAGCACAGCGGGATGTTGTAGCAGTGCGGTTCCCAGTAGAAGTAATTGCGGACCGGGCGGAACTGATCGTCGAAGTTGGCGATCATGTCGCGGATCTGATGCACGGTCTGCTGCATCTCGGTGAAGTCGTCGATCATCACGGTGGTGACCGTCGACAGCTGCGTCATCAGCCCGTACATGGTGCGCATGGTCCCGATCGTGCGGCCCAGGTCCTCGGCCTGGGTCTGCATGTCTTTCATGCGGTCCTTCATCAGCTTCATGTTCTGCACCTGGCTGACACCCTGCATGCTGATCAGGAACGGGATCGAGGTGTTCTCGATCGGTGCGCCGTCGGGCCGGCTCGGCGCCTGGACGCGGGCCACTCCCTCGACGGCGAACACCCGCTTGGCCAGTCGGTCCAGGACCAGGAAGTCCGACGGGTTGCGCAGATCGCGGTCGGATTCGACCAGCAGGATCTCGGGGCTCATCCGCGACAGCGAGAAGTGCTCGGTCGCGGCCTGCAGCCCGGCGTTGGCCGGGATCGACTCCGGGATGTAGCGGGTGTCGTCGTAGCTGGTCTGGTAACCGGGCAGGGCCGCAAGCCCGACGAACGACAGCGCCAGCGAGCCCACCAGGACGGGCCCGGGCCAGCGCACCACCGTGGTGCCGACCCGGCGCCAGGCACGGATGCGCATCGCGCGTTTGGGTTCCAGCAGACCGAACCGGCTGCCGACGGACACGACCGCCGGTCCGAGGGTCAGCGCGACGGCAACACCGGCGGCGATGCCGACCGCGCACGGAACCCCCATGCTCTGGAAATACGGCATCCGGGCGAAGGACAGGCAGAGCATCGCGCCGGCAATGGTCAGACCGGAGCCCAACACGACATGCGCGGTGCCGCGGAACATCTCGTAGTAGGCCTCTTCGTGGGTGGCGCCGGAGGTCCGGGCCTCCTGATAGCGGCCGACCAGGAAGATCACGTAGTCGGTACCAGCCGCGACCGCCAGGGAGATCAGCAGGTTCGTCGCGTAGGTGGACAGGCTGATGATCTCGTAGTGGGCCAGCGCGGCGACGACGCCGCGGGCTACCACCAACTGGATGCCGACGACGGCGAGCATCAGCGCGACGGTGGAGATCGAGCGGTAGAAGAACAGCAGAAGCACGATGATCACCACGAAGGTGACCAGCAGGACGATCGCCATGCTGCTCTCGCCCGCGATGTTCACGTCGGCGATCAACGGTGCCGGCCCGGTCACGTGAACCTTCACCCCGGGTGGCGGCGGTGAGTTCGCGACGATGTCGCGGACCGCGGCGACGGCCTCGTTGGATTCGGTCTCACCCATGTTGCCGGCCAGGTTGAGCGTGGCGTACGCGGCCCGGCCGTCAGAGCTCTGGGCGGCGGCCTCGGTCAGCGGGTCACCCCACATGTCCTGGATGTTGCGGACGTGCTCGGTGTCAGCGGTCAGGTCGGCGATCAGACCGTCGTAATAGTCGTGGGCGGCCTCGCCGAGGGGCTCGTCGTTCTCGCTCTCCAGCACGATCAGGGCGATCGAGTCGGAGTCCGACTCTTCGAACAGCCTGCCCATGTCGGCCATCGCCTGCATCGACGGCGCGTTGCTCGGGCTCATCGACACCGCGTTCTTCGCCGCGACGACCTCGAGTTGGGGCACCAGCGCATTGAGGGCCACGGCGAGCAGCAGCCAGCCCAGGATGATCGGAACGGCCAGCCGCCGGATCCACTGCGGGATGGGCCGGGGTTCCCGAAGGTTGCGGCGGGCCTGGGGATCGTCGCTGTCGTGTCTCATCACGAGGTCGTGGCGCATCAGGAGGCCTTCGCGATGCAGTAGATGTAGGCGCTGACGTTGGAGATCGTGCGTTCGTCCTTGACCCGGCCGTCGCCGGTGATGCGGCACCCGATGAAGCTGCCGTCGCCCTGGGCGACGACGTTTCCGGTCAGGGCCACGGCATCGGTCTCGATGTCGACCGACCACGGCAGGGGGACGTTCACGAGCTGGGTCGCGTCGCCCTCGGCGTCGGTGTAGTTGATGTCGGCGACCGCACCGGGCTCACCCCAGATCTCGTAGCGCAGGATCTTCGGGTCGGACTTGTTCGAATCCTCGGTCACGTTTCCCGCGTAGGTCGGCAGCGGATTCGAGGCGAACATGCCCCGCAGCCGCCACACCGCGAAACCGGCGACGACCAGCACGATCACCAAAACGAGCGGTATCCACGCTCGGGTCACACGGGTGAGAATCGGAGGTCCTTCTGGCTCGGCGCGATCCGCGGGGCGGTGAGGGCTAGAGGGAAGGCTAACCTATCTAACCGTCGCCCGTGGGACTACCCCCCGGGGGTGTATCAGGACCAGCGTCGGGTCAGCACTCCGAGCGCTCCCAGCGCCACGGCCGCCGCGGTGGAGGTGCGCAGCACCGTCGGTCCGAGCCGCACGGTGTGGGCGCCGGCGTCGGTCAGCGCGGCCAACTCGTCGTCGGTGATACCGCCCTCGGGCCCGACGACCAGGGTCAGCGCTTCCGTGCCGGACGGAACCGCTCCGGCCAGCGGTTCGGTCGCCGATTCGTGCAGCACCAGCACGGATCCCGGTGGCGCGGAACGGGTCGACTCGATCAGATCGCGCAGCACCGCCACACCGTCGACGGCCGGGATGTACGGGCGCCGGGACTGCCGGGCCGCCGACCGCGCGACGGCGGACCACCGGCGCAGCCCCTTCTCCGTCTTGGCGGCGCCGTCCCAGCGCGCGACGCACCGCGCGGACTGCCACGCGACGAACGCATCCGCGCCGGCTTCGGTGGCGAGTTCGATCGCCAACTCGGAACGATCCGATTTCGGCAGCGCCTGCACGACGGTCACCGTCGGCACCGGCGGTTCGACGACGCGCCGGTCCTGGACGCGCGCGGTCAGGCGCCCCTTCGCGACGTCCTCGACGATGCAGTGCGCGACCACTCCGGCGCCGTCGGACAGGTCGAGGTGCTCCCCCGCCCTGGTCCGGCAGACCGTCGCCGCGTGGTGGCCCTCGTCGCCGTCGACGACGGCGAGCCCACCGACGTCGGGGACCCCGTCGTCGACGTAGAACAGACTGCGCACGCCGGAACTAGCGGCCGGTGAAGGTCTCGCGCAGCCGGGAGAACAGCCCGCCGCCGTGCGAACCGGATGCGCCGCCCTGTGTGGACCGCACCTCGGCCTCGGCGCGACTGCGTTCCTTGAAGGTGCGCAGCAGTTCGGCGTCCTCGTGGTCGAGCCGGGTAGGCACCATGACGTCGATGTGTGCGTGCAGGTCGCCGCGCACCCCGGAGCGCAGGTGCGGCATCCCGCGACCGCGCAGGGTGGTCACCGATCCCGGCTGCGTACCGGCCGGGATCGTGATCTCGGTGGGCCCGTCGAGGATCGCGTCGACCGTGACGGTCGTGCCGAGCGCGGCGTCGACCATCGGCACCGAGACCGTGCAGTGCAGATCGTCGCCCTCACGCACGAAGACCGGATGCGGCTTCTCGTGCACCTCGACGTAGAGGTCGCCCGCGGGTCCACCACCGGGGCCGACCTCGCCCTGGGCGGCCAGCCGCACCCGCATCCCGTCCCCGACACCGGCGGGGATCTTCACGCTGATCTCGCGGCGCGCACGCACCCGGCCGTCACCGGCGCAGCGGTTACAGGGGTTGGGGATGACCTCGCCGACCCCGCCGCAGACCGGGCACGGGCGCGACGTCATCACCTGGCCGAGCAGCGATCGCTGCACCGTCTGGATCTCGCCGCGGCCGCCACACGTGTCGCAGGTGACCGGCTGCGAATCCCCGTGTGTGCCCTTGCCGTGACACAGGTCGCACAGCACCGCGGTGTCGACGGTGACCTGCTTGGTCACGCCGGTCGCGCATTCCTCGAGGTCGAGGCGCATCCGCAGCAGCGAATCCGAACCGGGCCGGACGCGGCCGACCGGTCCGCGCGACGCGGTGCCGCCGCCGAAGAACGCCTCGAAGACGTCCCCGAGACCACCGAACCCGGAGAAGCCCCCGGCGCCGGCCGCCGCGGACTCCAGCGGATCGCCGCCGAGGTCGACGATGCGGCGCTTCTCCGGATCGCTGAGCACCTCGTACGCGGCGCTGATCTCCTGGAAGCGCGCCTGCGCGGCCTCGTCGGGATTCACATCGGGGTGCAGTTCGCGCGCGAGCCTGCGGTAGGCGCGCTTGATCTCCGAATCACTCGCGTTCTTGCTCACTCCGAGCAGCCCGTAATAGTCGCGTGCCACGTTCACCTTTCCCACCCGACCGACCCGCGTAACCCCCGAAGAGGTCCGCAGGTCAGCGGTTACCTAAGACTTCGCCAATATAGAGAGCAACCGCGGCGACGTTGCTGATGGTTCCCGGATAGTCCATCCGTGTGGGACCCAACACACCCATGCCGCCGAACACTTTGCCGGAACTGCCGTACGCCGTGCTGACCACCGAGGTGTTCGCCATCTCCTCGGCCTCGGTCTCGTGGCCGATCCGCACCGTAACCTTGCCCGCCTCCTGTTGCTGGGCGAGCAGCCGCAGGACCACCACCTGTTCCTCGAGTGCCTCGAGCACCGACCGCAGGGAGCCGCCGAAATCGGCGGTGTTGCGCGTCAGGTTCGCGGTCCCACCCAGCAGCAGCCGCTCCTCGCGGTGCTCGACCAGGGTCTCGACCAACACCGTGGCCGATCGGCCCACGGCGTCGGCCAGCGTGCCCTGGCCGTTGAGATGGGTCGCCAGGTCGGAGACCGCCACCGACGCGGTGGCCAACGGCTTGCCCTCCAGGGCCTGACCCAGCAGGTCGCGCAGCTGGCTCAGCTCGTCCTCGGAGATCGCGTCGCCGAGTTCGACGATGCGCTGATCCACGCGGCCGGAGTCGGTGATCACTACAAGAAGCAGCCGCGCCGGCGTCAGCCCGACGACTTCGAGACGACGCACCGTCGACGACGACAGCATCGGGTACTGGACGACCGCGACCTGGCGGGTCAGTTGGGCCAGCAGCCTCACCGCCCTGCGCAGTACGTCGTCGAGGTCGACACCGGATTCCAGAAAGCTCAGGATGGCCCGCCGCTCGGCGCTGGACATCGGCTTGACGACGTCGAGCCGGTCGACGAATTCGCGATAGCCCTTCTCGGTCGGTACGCGGCCGGAGCTGGTGTGCGGCTGGGTGATGTAGCCCTCCGCCTCCAGCACCGCCATGTCGTTGCGCACCGTCGCGCTGGACACGCCGAGATTGTGGCGATCCACCAGGGTCTTGGACCCGATCGGTTCCTTGGTCTCGACGAAATCGGCGACGATCGCGCGCAGTACTTCGAAGCGACGGTCGTCAGCACTGCCCATTGCTCACCTCACCCTGACGTTAAGCGGACCTGGCTCTCCCATTTTACGGGCACGCCCGGACACGGGGCGTGCTCGGCGCGGGCGGGATACCCTGGCGAGCAAAAGTCAGAGTCATTGCGGGGACCGAGGACAGCGAAGGCGCGTTCGATGATCTTCAAAGGGGTGCGCGACGGCAGGCCCTATCCGGACCACGGGTTGTCCCATCGACAGTGGGCCCAGATCCCGCCCCGCCAGATCCGGCTCGACGAATTGGTCATGACGACAACGGTTCTCGCGCTGGACCGGCTGCTCTCCGAGGACTCGACCTTCTACGGCGATCTGTTTCCCCACGCGGTCAAGTGGCGCGGCAACGTCTACCTCGAAGACGGGTTGCACCGGGCCGTTCGGGCCGCGCTGCGCAACCGCACGGTGCTGCACGCGCGGGTGTTCGACATGGACGCCCCGCTACCGCAGCCCAGCTGAACCGTCGCCACGCGCGACCGACGGTTTGGGCAATCTCTTCATCACGCGGGGCGTGCGCCCTCTCGGCCGCTGCCTGCTCTCTGTGTTGCAGGTCATAGAAATTTAGGTAAGCCAAACCTGCCACACTTTAGGTAACCCTCAGCTAAGGTCTGCGTTCACAGGAAAAACACAGCTAACGAATAGGAGTCCCCTGTGAAAGCCGATCTTCGTGCGGGTGGCGTCAACAAGTTCGCACTCGCCGGCGCCGCGGTGGCCACCGCGAGCGCGATGGCCGTGGCCCCGGTGACCGTGACACCGACCGCCCCTGCGCTGCCCGAATTCTCGACCTCGATGGAGCTCTCGGCGTTCCAGAACCCGTTGACGCTGTGGGCGACGACGATCTCGAACACGCTGACCACCACCGGCGGGCTGGGAACCAACATCGTCACGCAGCACACCGCGCTGGGCGACACCCTGGGTGACCCGGCCATCCGCGCGGAGATCCTGCAGTCCCTGGTCGGGACCATCGGCAACCCCGTCGCGATCTTGCGGGAGGCGCTCGCGTTCCCGGCCACCTACGGCGACCGCATCAAGGCGGCGCTCGCGTCCGCGGGCGGAGCATCGGGCGATGCGCTGTCGAAGCTGCCCGCGGTGCTGCAGACCTCGCTCGGCCACCTGTTGCGTGGTGAGTTCCTGTTGGCGTTCGGCGAGCTGAACTACTGGTTCCTCACCGACGGCCTGAGCGACGGCCGCGGCGCCCTGCTCGACGCGCTGCGCATCCCGGGCGACTTCCTCGAGTCGATCGGGCTCGATCCACTGGCCCGCATCCTCGGCACCTCCTGGATGGACGAGGGCACCAACGGACCCGGTTACGGGCCCGGCCTGCTGTCGCGCGGGGTGATCGGCAACTTCGGCCGCGCCCTGCTCGCGCCGGCGGTCACCGCGATCTTCCAGACCGTCGAGATCCTCGACAGCGCTCGCGAGGCCCTCTTCTCGGGTGATCTCGTGACGCTGGCCAGCGAGGTCATCAACGCCCCGGCCAAGATCCTCAACGCGTTCCTGAACGGCTACGTGCCCGATTTCGTGACCGACCCGGACAGCCCGTACCCGCCCGGGCCCGGACAGAGCTTCCCCGGCCTGCTTTCCCCCACCGGGACGTTCGACTTCTTCTTCGTCCAGATCCCGCAGCAGATCGTGCGGGCACTGAAGATGGAGAAGCCTGCGCCGGCAGCCACCGCGGCGTTCGCCGGGGTCTCCGATTCACCGGCCGATGCGTCGGTGGGTCAGGTTTCCGACACGATCACCCTCGATCTGGTGTCCAGCGAGACCGGTACGGCCCCCGAGGGCGACGACGGCGCCCCGGCGCCCGTCGACGAGGTCGACGAGGTCGACGAGGTCGACGAACTCCCCGTCGACGAACTGCCTGCCGAGGAGCCCGCCGACGTCGACGAGGTGGACGACGTCGACGAGGTCGAGGAGTCCGACGACACGGAGCCCTCCGACGAGCCCTCCGACGAGCCCTCCGACGAGGACTCCACGGACGACAGCGCCGGCGGCGACGACACCGAGTCCGATGCCGGCGAGTCGACCAGCCGGACCAGCAGCAAGCCCAGCGCCGGCGACGAGTGATCGCACCGGCTCTCGGGGGCGGCCGAATCCGGCTGTCCCCGAGGGTCGGTCGTCAGTCGGCGAGCATGGCCTCGCGCAGGCTGCGCGGGCGCAGATCGGTCCAGTTCTGCTCGACGTAGCTCAGGCACTCCTCGCGGGAGGCCTCCCCGAACACCACTCGCCACCCGGCGGGCACATCGGCGAAGACCGGCCAC
The DNA here is from genome assembly GCF_002086815.1 of Mycolicibacterium parafortuitum. Lineage (GTDB taxonomy): Bacteria > Actinomycetota > Actinomycetes > Mycobacteriales > Mycobacteriaceae > Mycobacterium > Mycobacterium parafortuitum. Next base: position 96,113 of record NZ_MVID01000020.1, on the reverse strand, counting down.
AGGCTGTGCTGGTCCTCGTCGTTGTCCAGCACGTAGAACCGGCCGGCGTCGTCATCGAAGGGGTTGGCGCTCAACGTTTCTCCTCAATGGTGCGGGATGACCGGCACCGAAGTCCGCACCCAGCACGCGGTCGGACAACAGGCCGAGACAAGACAGGTTCGGGAACCCCGGACCTTGGTTGAGCCCGGACAGGCCGGGCAGGAACAGCTTCGGGGCGACCCCGGCTACGGCGAGGTCATAGCCGATCGACTCCTCGAGGGCCTCACCGGTCAGCGGGCCACCCAGGCCGAGTTCGATCAGGTCGAGCGCGTCCTGGCCCAGCAGCGGCAGGAACCACAACGCATCGGCGCCGGAACCGTCGATCACCAGGTCGAAGCCGTGCACGGTCTCCAGCCGCTCGCCGCCGCGATCGGTGTTCAGTGTCAGCCGGATGCGGCCGTCGCGGGGCACCGCGTGCGCGACCCTGCCGCGCAGGTGCCGGATCCGGTCGTCGGCGAGCAGCGCGTCCTGCACCCGCGCCGAGAACACCCCGCGATCGGTGCGGGCCATCGCATCCCGGCGTTCCTCCAGGGTGAGGCCGGTCCATCCGGTCGGGTCGGAGAACAACGTGTTCTCGAAGAAGCTCTCGCCGCGGGTGAACAGGGTCACCGATGGTGAGATCACCGTGATAGTCGAAACCCGGTGCCGGAACAGCTCGTTGAGCATCGAGGCGGCGGTCTCGCCGCCGCCGATCACCGCGACCCGCTCGGCGGAGATGCGTTCGTGCTCGGCGGCCCGGTGCCAGAACTGGGCGATGGACAGCACCCGCGGATGGCCGGGCAGGATCGAGCGTTCGGCCTGACCCGGCCCGGTGACCATCACCCCGTCGGCGCACAGCACGGTCTCGTCGGTGTGCACCGCCCAGCGGTCGCCGTCGACCGAAATCCGTTGCACCTCACCGGTGACCACGGATATTCCGACGGAGTCGGCGACCCAGCGCAGGTACTGACTCCACCGCAGATGGGTCGGGGCGGGCCGGCCGCGGTCCACCCAGTCGGCGAACTGGCCCGTCGAGATCAGGTACGACTGCCAGCTCAGCCGGGTCATCCGCTCGTCGAGTTCGGCGTTGCGGCGGCGGACGAGCGAGGACCGGTACGGGAAGCCGATGTCCTTCTCGGGACTGGTGCCCAGCCGCTGCTGTCCGTCGGTCCAGCCGCCGACCGCGGCCCAGTTGGCCGCCACCTCGGCGCGCTCCACCACGACCACCTCGGGGGCGTCGACACCCATGTCCCGCAGCACCGCGGCCTTGGCCGCCACGGCCACGCCTTTGGCACCCGCCCCGATCACCGCCAGCCTCGGGCTCACCGTGTCACCTCGCTCAGAGCTTCCTGCCATATCGATTGCAGCTCCTCGATATCGGGTCCGGTCAGAATGTCGGGTAGCGCGCGCCACTGCGTGACCAGCACCGGCGCGTCACCATGGGCGACGACGGCCGCGACGATCGTCAACTCGTGGCGCACCGCCAGGTGCGGTTCGGGCACGGTGGACAGCCCCGCCAGCAACAGCTTGTCGGCCTCCACCGCACCACCGGCCGGCCGCAGATCGGTGCGGCCGAGGTAGTTCAGCAGCACCTGCGGTTCGGGGTGGCGCGTCAACCGCGCGGCGGCGTCGGGACGCAGATAGCGCAGCAGCCCGTAGTCGATGCCGCCCGACGGCACCCGTGCGAGCTTCTCCGACACCGACTTCGGGTCGTCGTCGTCGATGCGCAGCGGGTAGATCGCCGACAGCAGCCCGACGGTCTCGGAGCTATCCGTGCCGGTGCCGTGGATGTCGATGTCGATGCGCCCGTGGGTTTCCAGCGCCAGCAGCGGCGGCGGAGTCGGCAGGCCACGGCGTTGCCGCCAGCGGGTGACGGTCCGGGCCGCCGCGGCGACGAGCTGATCGGCCACCGGCCGGTCCGCGGCGAGCAGGCGGGCGGTGCTCTGCGCGTCGCTGACCGCGACGGTGACCGCGAGGCCTCCGGCGCTGTCGGCCTGCGGCTGCACGCGCCGCGCGCCGAGGGCGGGGTCGTCGCCGTCGAGCTGCGACTCCCAGAAGTCGACGCTGTCAAGCGTTTCGGCCCTCTGCCGCAACGCGTGTGACCACCGCCGGTAGCTGGTGTGCTCCACCGATGGCGCCGGGGCGCGCCCGGACAGCAGCGCGTGCCAGCCGGCGTCGAGTTCGCCGATGACGATCTGCCACGACACCGGATCCATCGCGAGCACGTGTGCGGTCAGCACCAGCACACTGGTGCGTCCGGCCCGCAACCAGCCCACGTCGAACAACGGGCCACGTTGCGGATCAAGACTTTCCACCGCTTTGCGGGCATACTCCCCGACCGCCGCGGACAGGTCGCCGTCGACGCGGACCTCGGTCAGCAGATCCGGCAGCGGATGCTCGACCAGGGTCATCCCGGCGCGGTCCAGACGGGTGCGCAGCACGGGGTGCGCGTCGACGACCCCACGAAGCAGCTTCTCGAGGTGATCCCGGGTGATCCCGTCGGGCAGGCGCAGCGCCTCCGTGGACGCCAGCCGGCGCGGGTCGCCGTACTCGTAGAGCCAGTGCGCGTTGGGTAGCACCGGGATCGGACCGTCGCCGTCGTCGCGCCCGGACCCCGGAATCCGGATGTCATCGTCGATCGCGGCGGCGAGCTCGCGGATCGTGGCGCAGTCCAGCATCAGTCGGGCGCGCATCGCGACCCCGCGCCGCCGTGCGGCCTGCACCACCGACAGCGCCACGATGCTGTCCAGCCCCAGCTCCAGGAAGTCGGCGGTGACGTCGACCTCGTCGACGCCGAGCACCTCGGCCAGCAGCCCGGCCAGCTCCGTCTCCGTCGGCGTCTGCGGTGCCACGGATCCACTGTCGGCGGCGGGTTCCAGCGCGGCCAGCGCGCGCTCGTCGATCTTGCCGTGTGAGGTCAGCGGCAGCTGATCCACCGGCACGATCCGGTTCGGGATCAGGTAGCGGGGCAACCGCTCGGCCAGCAGCGCGCGCAGTTCGGCGACCGACGGGCTGCCGGTCACATAGGCGACCAGCCGGGAGCCGCTGACGTGGGGTCGGACCATCACGTACGCCTGCATCACCGACGGGTGGGTGCTGAGCACCGCGGCGACCTCCCCGGGTTCGACGCGGAACCCGCGAATCTTGACCTGGCTGTCGGAGCGGCCGAGAAACGACAGCGTGCCGTCCTCGCACCGGCGCACGACGTCGCCGGTGCGGTACATCCTGGTGCCCGCGACGAACGGGTCGGGGACGAACCTCGCCGCGGTCTCGGCGGCCCTGCCGAGGTATCCGCGGGTGAGCTGCCCGCCGGCCAGGTACAGCTCCCCGACCGCGCCGGCGGGCACCGGGCGCAGCCAGGAGTCGAGCACGTAGGACCGCGTCGACCCGGTGGGCGTGCCGATCGTCGGGCGATCGTGCTCGGCGATCGCGGCGACCACGGCCTCGACCGTCGTCTCGGTGGGTCCGTAGCAGTTGTGCGCGGTCATCCCGGTGCGGTCGCACTCGTCGCGGATCTGCTGCCACACACCGGGATCGATGGCCTCGCCGCCGAGCGCCAGCACCGCCAGCGGGACCGTGGACAACAGCCCGACCGCACGCAGCTGCCCGAACATCGACGGGGTGGTATCGATCATGTCGATCCCGAAGCGGGCTATCACCTCGACGAGCGCTTCGGCGTCGCGCTGGGTCGCGTCGTCGATGATGTGCACGCTGTGCCCGTCGAGCAGCGCGGCCAGCGGCTGCCAGGCGGCGTCGAACGTGAACGACCACGCGTGCGCGATGCGCAGCGGTCGTCCGACACGGGCGGCGGCGGGGCGCAGCACCGCGTCGATGTGGTCCCGGGCGTAGGCCAGCAGCGCCTCGTGAGTCCCGATGACGCCCTTGGGTTCTCCGGTGGTGCCCGAGGTGAACACCACGTAGGCGCCCTGGCCGGGAAATGTGCGGCTCGGCCGATACCCCGGCGGCGGGTCGGCGGCGGCGCCCGCCATCCAGGTCTCGTCGATCACGTGGGCGGCCGTGCACTGGCGCAGGATCGCGTCGATGCGCTCGGCGGGCATCGCCGGATCCAGCGGCACGATCATGCCGCCGGCCTTGAGCACCCCGAACATCGCGATGACGTAATCCGGTCCACGCCGCAACCGGATCGCCACCGGGGTCTCCGGACCGGCTCCCCGCGCGAGCAGCGCCGCGGCCACCCGGTCGGCGGCCTCTTCCAGCTGACGGAAGGTGAGCACGCCGTCATCCCAGCTCAGTGCCACCGAACCCATTCGGGCTGCGGCCATCTCGGCGAGCGCGCCGTGCACCGAGGCGACGGTGGCGATCGCGGCGGGCGCGGGAGCGGGCGGCGTGTCGGCGGGGATCATGCTGACCGCGCGCAGCGGCCGGTCCCAGCCGTCGATGAGGCGTTGCACGGTCGCCAGCAGCCGCTCGCCGACCGATCGCGGCGCGACGGCGCCCAGCGCACCGTCCTTGGCCTCGACGAGCACCGTGAGCCGGCCGTCGGTCAGGTGTGCGGCGAGGGTGACCGGAAAGTGCGCGAGGCTCTGCAACGCGACCGGGGTGAAGGTGGCGTCGCCGGCCTCCAGCGACGGCGCGCCCGCGACCGCGCCGATCGGGAAGTTCTCGTACACCAGCAGCGTGTCGAACAGTTCGCCGACGCCGCCGAGTGTCCTCAGCTCGGAATGACCGAGATGGCTGTGGTCGCGCAACGCGGCGAACACGCGTTGCAGCGCAACACACTGCGCCCCGGCCGGGGTGTGGGGATCCAGACGCACCCGCAGCGGCACCGTGTTGACGAACAACCCGATCATGGACTCGACCCCGGCCAGTTCGTCGGGCCTGCCGGACACCGTGACACCGAAGACCACGTCGGACCGGTCGGTGAACGACGACAGGATGACGGCCCAGGCCATCTGTACCAGGGTGTTGACGGTGACCCCGCGCGAGCGGGCCGCCTCGACCAGCGCCGCGGTGGTCTGCGTGTCGGCCCGCACCTCGGTGATCACCGGCAGCCCGTCCGGCAGCAGCGTGGCGCCGAGTGCGGGTGCCAGCAGGGTCGGGCCGTCCAGCCCGGCCAGGTGTTCGGTCCACGCGGCGCGGGCGGCGCTCTCGTCGCGGGCGGCGAGCCAGCCGATGTAGTCCCGGTACGGGCGCGGGGGCGGGGGCAGCGCCGCGGTGTCCCCGCCGGCGCGGTAGAGCGCGAGCAATTCCGAGACCAGCAGCGACAGCGACCATCCGTCGATCACGATGTGATGGGCGGTCACCACGAATCGCCAACGCGCACTGGTCGTTTCGATCAGCAGGAAGCGGATCGCCGGCCCGCGTTCCAGGTTGAATCGGCGGGCCCGCTCGGCGTGCTCGGCCGCGTCGACTTCACCCGGGTCCGCGGCCACCTGCTGCCAATGCAACTCGGCCTTCTCCGGGATCACCTGCACCGGCCGGCTCAGATTGCCCTGGAAGAAGCCGGCCCGCAGGTTCGGATGCCGCACCAGCATCGCCGCGGCGCACTCGCGCAGCAACGCCACGTCCAGCGCCCCGGTGATGTCGGCGCTCATCCCGATCACGTAGGGGTCGTCGCCGTCGGTCATCGCGGTCAGCGAGAACAGCCCCTGCTGCAGCGGGGTCAACGCCATCACATCGGCGATGGCGGGCGTGGTTTCGGCTGCCGTCACGAAGTCTCGTCCCGGTCGGCCCACGACGCCGCGACCATCGCCAGCTCCTCGTCCGACAGCCCGGAGGTGCTCATCGGTGCGTGGTGGATGTCGCGGGATTCGGTGTCCGCCGCCGAATCCACGGCGGCAGCCAGATCGTGCAGCACCGGATGTTCGAACACCATCCGCGCGGTCAGGCGCAGACCGGCCTTCTTCGCCCGCCCGGCCAGCTGGACGGCGAGAATGCTGTCGCCGCCGAGCTCGAAGTAGTCGTCGTAGCGGCCGATCTCGGCGCCGCCGAGCACGTCGGACAGCACGTCGGCGAGCATCTCCGCGAGCGCCCTCTCCGTATCGGTCCGCGGCGGTTCGCTCGGGCCTGCCGCGCGGGGCGGCGGCAGGTCGCGGCGGCTGGCCGGCAACGTGTCGAGCACGACGATCTTCGGCGGTGCGGTGCCCTCGGGCAGCGCGGCACGGACCGTCTCGGCGAACGCCGCAGGGTCGTCGACCGGCTGGTCGGGCGCCACGTACGCGGCGACCGTGCTGCGGTAGCCGTTGTCCCAGTTGCGGACCGCGGCTTCGGCGACACCGGGGATCCCGGCCAGCGCCGCTTCGAGTTCGTGGTCGACGCGCTCGACGTAGTCCAGCCGGCCGTCCTCGGTCCAGCGCGCGCGGTCCCCGCGGCGCCCGGCCGCCTCGCCGGTGTAGTGCACGTCGGCGACGACACCGACGGGCACCGGGTTGCCCGCGGCGTCGAGCAGGATCGCGTCGGCATCCGGCGGCGGCAGCACGGGGTCGCCGATCGCGAGGTCGTCCAGGGCCAGGTCCGGGTTCTGGGCGAAGGCGGTGATGACGCGGCCGAGCCACCCGGCGAAACGCTCCGCGGTGGCGCGGGCGTACAGGTCGGTCCGGTAGATCACGTGCCCGCGATAGCCGTTGTCCCCGGCGAAGAAGTTGATCGACAGATCCGCGTGCGCCATGTCGAACGTCGGCTCCAGCGCGGTGAACAGCGTGTCGCCGTCGGGGCCGGTGCTGATCGGTCTGGCTTCGGAAAGTTGTTCGCGCACATGGACGACGACGCCGAACAGCGGGTTGCGCGACAGCGAGCGCACCGGGCTGACGGCGTCGACGACCTGGTCGAACGGCAGGTCCTGGTGGGCGTAGGCCTGCAACGCCATCTCGCGGGCACGAAGGCCCACCTCACGCAACGTCGGATTGGCGCTCAGGTCGTTGCGCAGCACCAGGATGTTGATGAAGAACCCGATCAGCTGGTCGAGTTCGGGTTCGGTGCGTCCCGCCACCGGTGTGCCCAGCGGGATGTCGGCGCCCTCCCCCGCCTTGTACAGCGTCGCGGCGACCGCGGCCTGCAGCAGCATGAACTCGGTGACCCCGAGTTCGCGGGTCAGCCCGACGAGTTTGTCGCGCACGCCCGCGTCGAGGGTGAACTCGACAGCATCGGCCGCACCGCCGGGAACCGGTGGCCGCGCGAAGTCGGGTTGCAGCCCGGTCTCACCGGAGAGCCCGTCGAGTTGGGCCTTCCAGTAATCCCGTTGCGCGGCGATGATTCCGGTGTCCTCGGCCAACAGCGAGGCCTGCCATGCGGCGTAGTCGGCGTACTGCACCGGCAGCGGCGCCCAGGTCGGGGCGTCCCCGGCGCAGCGCGCCCGGTACGCGGTGAGCAGTTCGGTGAACAGCACCGCCGCGGACCAGTGGTCGGCGGCGATGTGGTGGATCACCAGCGACAGCACGTGCTGGCCGGGGATCGACAGCACCGCGGCGCGGATCGGCCACTGCTGCTCGAGGTCGAACACCTCCAGTCGCTCGGCGTCGAGTTCGGCACCCAGCCAGTCCTCGTCGGCGCCGGCGCCCAGGCGCACCGGGAACTGCGGGTCCGGTGCGTTGACGAGCTGGTAGGGCACGCCGTCGATTTCGCAGAATGTGGTGCGCAGGCTCTCGTGCCGGGCCACCACGTCGCGCACCGCGGCGACGAGCGCGTCGACGTCGCACGGTCCGGTGAACCGGGCCGCGAACGGCACGTTGTTCACCGGGCCCGGGCCGTCGACGCGGTACTGGAACCACTGCCGCAGCTGCGAGGCGGACATCGGCGCGGGCCCGTCGTGCGGCACGGGCATCAGCCGGGGCCGCGGCAACGGCGCATCGCCCGCGGCCAGTTGGTCGACACGTTCGGCGAGGCCGGCCAGCGTGCCGAGTTCGAAGATCTCCCGGATCTCGATCTCGACGCCGCAGCGCGACCGGATCGCCGCGACCAGCTTGGTGGCCAGCAGCGAATGCCCGCCGAGTTCGAAGAACGAGTCGTCGGCGCCGACCCGGGGAGCACCCAGAAGCTCGGAGAACAGTTGCGCGAGTGCGCGTTCGGTGTCGGTGGCCGGTTCGCGGTAGTCGGCTCCGGTGCTGATCTCGGGAAGCGGCAGCGCGGCCCGGTCGATCTTGCCGTGCGCGGTGATCGGGATCTCGTCGAGCACGACGTACGCGGCAGGGGTCATGTAGTCGGGCAGCGCGGCGGCGACCCTGGCCCGGATACGGGCCACGTCGACCTGCTCACCCGCCGCGGCCGGGGTGAGATATCCGACCAGGCTCTTGCCGAGCCCGGGGAGGTCCTGGCCGAGCACGACGGCCTGCCCGACGGACGGGTCGACGGTGATCGCCGCGGCGACCTCGCCGAGTTCGATGCGGAAGCCCCGGATCTTGACCTGTTCGTCGGCGCGCCCGACGAACTCGAGATCGCCGTCGGCGTTGCGACGGGCCAGATCCCCCGAGCGGTACAGCCGTCCGCCCGGCGTGAACGGATCGGCGACGAAACGCTCGGCGGTCGGGCCGGGCCTGCGGTGGTAGCCACGCGCGACATGGGTTCCGCCGATGTAGATCTCGCCGATCACGCCCGGCGGTACCGGCTGCAGCGCATCGTCGAGCAGATGGACGGTGGTGTTGATCTTGGGTTTGCCGATCGGCACGATCCGGGCGCCCTGCGTACCCTCCACCTTGTACCGGGTGGTGTTGATGATCGTCTCGGTGGGGCCGTAGAAGTTGTGCAGCAATGCGTCGAAGGTGGCGTGGAACTTGTCGGCCAGCTCTCCGGGCAGCGCCTCTCCCCCGATCGGCACCCGCTCCAGGGTGCGCCAGTGGTTCACTCCGGGCAGCGACAGGAACAGGCCGAGCAGCGACGGCACGAAGTGCATCGCGGTGATGCCCTCGCGCTGCAACAGATCCGTCAGGTAGCCGATGTCGGTGAGCCCGTCCGGGCGCGGGATGACGAGGCGCCCGCCGCAGGCCAGTGTTCCGAAGATCTCGCCGATCGACACGTCGAAACTCGGTGACGCGACCTGCAGCAGCCGGTCGGTGTCGCGGATGTCGTACTCGCCCTCGAACCAGGTGAAGTACTCCGAGACCGGCCGGTGCGGCACCGGCACACCTTTGGGCAGCCCGGTCGACCCCGACGTGTAGATCAGGTACGCGGCGTTCTCCGGGCGCAGCGGACGCACCCGGACGTCGTCGGTGGGGTTGTCGGTGCGGTGCTCGTCCAGTCCGGTGACGGCCTCGCGGATCACCATCTTCGGGTCGGAGTCGCCCAGGATGAACGACAGCCGGTCCTCGGGGTAGGTCGGATCGACCGGCAGGTACACCGCGCCGGCCTTGATGATCCCGAGCGCGGTGATGAGCAGCTCCGGGGACCGGTCCAGCAGCACCGCGACCCGGTCCTCGGTGCCGATGCCCTGCTCGATCAGCCAGTGCGCCACCTGATTCGCGGACTCGTTGATCTCCCGGTAGGTGTACTGGCGGCCTTCGTAGACCACCGCGACGGTGTCGGGGATCTTGGCGACCCGGTCCTCGATACGTTCGGCGATGGTGGCCGCGGGCACCTCGAACGTCTCCCCGTGGGAGACCTCGCGCAGCCATTCGGCGTCGCCGGCGCCCATCAGGTCCAGCTTCGCCAGCGGGGTGTCCGGATCGGCCAGCGCGGCGTCGAGCAGCACCACGTAGTGCTCCAGCAGTTGGCGGGCCAGCGCGTCGTCGATGATCTCGACCAGGTACTCGGCTTCGACCACGGCTGCTGCGTCGTCGAGTTCGACCATCAGGCCCAGCGGCAGCTGCGTCAGCTGCCCGCGCAGTTCGGCGCGCGTGCAGGTGATCCCGGGCGGGGCGAACCCGCCGCCGTCGGGTTCGCGGAACCCGAAGCTGACGCGGGTCATCCGCTCGGCGCCGTGCCTGCGGTCGGGGTTGAGCTCGCGCACCACGCGGTCCACGTTGACCTGCTGGTGGGCGATCGCGCCGAGGACGAAGTCCTTGGTCTCGGAGAGGAATTCGGTGAAGCTCTGCATACCGCGTGGCTTCAGGCGCATCACCGCGGTGTTGCCGTGGTAGCCGATGACCTCCTCGCTGTCCGGGCCGCGGAGCAGCACCGGACTGGCGACCAGGATGTCGTCGGCGTGGGTGTAGCGGTGCAGCAGCGCGCCGAATGCGGCCAGCAGCACGATGTACGGCGTTGCTCCGGCGGCACGCGCGGCCGCGCGGACCCGCGCGACGGTGTCGGCCGACAGCGTGACGGTGGTGCGCTGCGACCGCCAGCTCGACGGGACCGCCGAGCCGTTCGGCCCGGGGAGTTCGAGCGGCTCGGGCAGCGCGGTCATCGCGGCGCGCCAGTACTCGAGATCCTCATCCGAGGTCACCGGCTCCGGCGGCGGCGCGGGCGTCGGCGCGAGTTCGGCGCCGGTGTAGGCGCGGGTCAGGTCGGCGAAGAACACCCGCCAGCAGCCGTCGTCCCACGCGATGTGGTGCACCACCAGAAGCATCACGTATTCGGCGGGAGCGGTGCGCGCGACGGTGATCCGCAGCGGCGAGCAGGTCTCGAGGTCGATCGGGGTGCTGAACTCGCGCTGGGCGAGCACCTCCAGTCGCAGCCGGCGTGCATGCTCGGACAGCTCGGAGATGTCGTGCACGGCCCATCCCGGCTGCAGGTCGTCGTGCACGGTCAGGTGTGGTTCGCCGTTCTCGTCGGCGTGGAAGGTGCTGCGCAGCACCGGATGCCGGCGGGACACGGCCGCGACGGCGTCGTGCAGCCGGGACAGGTCCAGCTCGCCGGTGATCCGGTAGGACAGGCTGATGTTGAGCAGCGCACCGCTGGGGTCGACGGACTGGACGAACCACATGCGCTGCTGGCCGTCGGTCAGCGCACCGTCCCGCCGCTCGGCGTCCGGGGTTTCGTGCGCGCGCAGTCCGCGGCCGGCCAGTCGCTGGCGAAGCAGCTCGAGCCGCTGGGCATCCAGGTCAGTGTCAGTCACGCGGGAATCTCATTCTTCCGTGGTTGTTCATCGAGGGCGGCGACCAGTTCGGTGCCGGTGATACCGCCGAGCATGGCGGCCAGGGGTACCGACCTTCCGGCGGCTCGGCGCAATCTCTTGCGCAGGTCCAGGGCCAGCAGCGAGTCGACACCCATGTCGAGCAGTGCCGCGGTGAGGTCGATGGTGTCGGGGTGCACACCGAGTACCGAGGCGAGTTCGGAAACCACCAGCGCGGTGCGGTCTTCGGCGCCGGCATCGACGCCCGGGGCCTCGGCGGCGGGCGCGTCGCGGAACACCTGCAACCGTGCCCGGTCGGCGCTGTAGATCACCGCGTCGCCGCCGTGCTCGCGCAGGCTGGCCTCGATCGCGTCGTCGGCGTCCATCGGCACGAGCCCCGCCCTGCCGATGCGGTCCACCGCCGCATCGTCGACGATGCCGGTTCCGAAGAGCCCGAACCGTGCCGCGCTGCAGCGGAATCCGCCGGCACGCAGTTGCCCGGCCAGCACGTCGAGCATCCGGTTGGCTGCCGCGTAGGCGGCGTGGCCCCGTCCGCCCCACAACCCTGACACCGAGCTGCACAACACGATCCGCGCACCCGGGCGCAGCGGCCAGTGCTCGACGACGTGGGTGATGCCGGCGACCTTGGCGGCGCACGCGTCGGTGAAGTCCTGTGCGGTGAGTTCGGCGCGGTCGGCGAACCGCGCGGTCGCGGCGGCGTGGATCACCAGCGTCGCCCCGTCTCCGCCGAGTTCGGCCGCGGCGACGGCCACCTGAGCGGGGTCGGTGATGTCGCAGCCCAGGCTACGGCTCAGCACCGTGATGCGGCGGGCGCCGTGGCGGGCAAGAACTCTTGCGTAGTGCTGCCCGACCGTGCCGTTGCCGCCGGTGATGACGACGTCGTCGAGCACGCCCGGGTCGGTGAGCCACAGCTCCGGGACCGTCACGGTTTCGTGTTCGACACGCGCGAACAGGGTTGGGCCATCCTCGGTTTCGCGTACCGCGAGCTCATCGCCGTCGGTGAGCACCGCATCCAGCACAGCCGCGGCGTCCACGGTCACCGGCGGGAGGTCCAGATGCCGGAAGTTCACGTCGGGGTGTTCGAACCCGATGCTGCGGTGCACGGCGGCCAGTGCGGCCTGCCCGGGCAGCGGTGCGTCGTCGTGGCGCACCTGTTCACCGGCGACGGTGATCAGGCAGAGGTCGCGGCAGTCGGGTCCGACGGTGTCGCTGTAGCCGAGCAGTCCGGCACCGATCAGATCCGCGAGGGCCCGGGCCGACCGGGTGGCGTCGGAGTCGTCGAGAACCGGCGCGACGACGAGGACGAGGTCGGCCTCGTCGACGGTGGCTGCCTGAACGCCGAGGTGCCGGTCGACGGCGGCGCGCAGCTGACTCCCCAGACCGCTGCGGGGCCCGGGTAGTTCGACGACGGCGGTGCGGCGCAGCGCCAGGGCGGCCGGCGCCGCGTCGCGCGGCTCCCACGCCTCGGTGGCCAGGGTCAGCGTCGGGGCCGGCGGAAGCGGCTGGGGCAGCGCCCACAGGTGGGTGGCGCGCATCGGCGTGTTCGGAAACCCGCGTAGCAGCGGGGTGCCGACGTCGACCGTGTCATCCCAGGCGAAGGCCGGGTCGGAGGCCGCGACGGTCGCGATGCCGGCCGCCATCGTGTCCGCGATCGGCGCGTCGCGGCGGCCGGATCCGACGGTGAGCGCGTCACCTGCGCTCTGGCCCAGGGCGAACAGCAGCGCCGGATGCGCCGACATCTCGATGAAGATGTCGGCGCCCGCGTCGGCGGCCGCTGCCGCCGCGTGGTCGAAGCGAACGGTGTTGCGCAGGTTTGCGAACCAGTAGTCGGCGAAGTCGGTGTCGTGCGGCACCGCGGTTCCGGTCGCCGAACCGATGAACGGGACACCGCCGTCGCGGAACGAGGCGTTCGGCAGCCGGCCGAGCAGGTCGGTGCGCAACGCGTCGAGCAGGCTGGTGTGCGCGGGAAAAGCCATGGTGACCGTGCGAGCGAAGATGCCGCGCTCGGTGGCGACGTCCTTCAGCTTCTCGACCGCCGCGCTCTCCCCCGACACCGCGACCGAGGACGCGGCGTTGACCACCGAGAGTTCGCACCAGCCGCCGGTTTCCTCGATCAACGTGTGCGCGTCGGCGGCCGCGACACCGAGGACGACCATGCCGTAACCCTCGGACAGGTTCTCCAGCACGCCGGCGCGCGCGATCACCACCGCCGCGGCGTCGGCAAGCGTGAGCATGCCCGCGACATGGGCGGCGGCAACTTCGCCGAGGCTGTGCCCGACGGTCAGATCCGGTTCGATCCCGCAGGACCGCCAGACCGCCGACAACGCGACGGCATGGGTGAACTGTGCTGCCTGGGCGTCGATCTGCGACCAGCCTTCAGCGCCCGGCGCGGCGGTCAGGTAGTCCAGCGGGGACCGCTGCCCCGCCTCCTCGAATGCCGCGGCACACTCGTCGGCCGCCGCCCGGTACACGCTCAGCGTGCGGTAGGCCTCGGCGCCCATCGACGGCCACTGATTCCCCTGACCCGGGAACACGAATGCGCGGCAGCCGTTCTCGGCGACCGTGGCACGGGTGACCAGCGGATGGTCGGCGCCGTGGGCCAGCGCGGCCACCCCTTCGGCGAGGTCGCGCAGGTCGCCCGCGCGCACGACCGCGCGGTGGCGCTGGCGCCTGCGCAGCCGCAGTAGCGAGGCCGCGACGGCGTCGAGGGCCGGCTTGCGATCCAGGTAGCCGAGGATTCGGCGCGCGTCCTCGGCGATCAGCGCCTCGGCATGAGCGCTGAGCAGCACCGGGATCCGGGCATCGGGCAGCATCACGGCGCCCCTCCGGCGGGGACTGCGACGATCGCGTGCGCGTTGGCGCCGCTCATCCCGAACGCCGACACCGCGGCCAGCCGTCGTCCTCCGATCTCGGGCCATTCGGTCAGCTTGGTGGCCAGCCGCAGTCCCTGGTTATCCCAGTCGATCTCGCGGCTCGGCTCGTCGGTGTGCAGGCTCCTCGGGATCGCGCGGTGTTCGGCGGCGACCAGGATCTTGGCAAGGCCGAGCGGCCCGGCGGCGGACTGGGCGTGCCCGATGTTCGACTTGACCGAGCCGAGCACACCGCCGTGTCCGGGGCGGGTCGCGCCGTAGGTCGCTGCGAGTGAATGCAGTTCGGTGCGGTCGCCGAGCCGGGTGCCGGTGCCGTGGCCCTCGATCATGCCGATCTCCTCGGGCTGCGCGCCGGAGGCGTCGAGCACGCGCCGGAACAGCCGGGCTTGGGCGTCCCCGCTCGGCGCGGTCATGCCCCTGGTGCGGCCGTCGGAGTTCACACCGCTGGCCAGCACCTCGGCCAGTACCGGGTATCCGTGCCGGTCGGCCACCGAGCGGCGGGCCAGCACGAACATCGCCGCCCCCTCGGCCCACACCGTGCCGCTGGCGTGCGCGCTGTACGGGCGGCAGTGCCCGTCGTCGGACAGCGCGTGCTGCTTGGAGAATTCGACGAAGTAGCCGGGCGAGCCGAGCACGCAGACCCCGCCGGTCAGCGCGATGTCGCAATCGCCGCCGCGCACCGCGGTGACCGCGACGTGCAGCGCGGCGAGCCCGCCGGTGCAGGACGCGTCGATCGTCAGCGCGGGTCCGCCCAGCCCCAGGACGTAGGCGATGCGCCCGGAGATCGCGCCGAGCGTGGTGCCGGTGAGCAGATGCCCGCTGTAGGCCGAGTATTCGGCGAGATCACCGCCATAGCCGAGGTACGAGGCGCCGACGTAGCATCCGACGTCTTCTCCGGCCACGGTGTCGGGGTTGATGCCGGCGTTCTCCAGGGCCCGCCAGCCCACCCGCAGGGCGACCCGCTGCTGCGGGTCGATCGCGACGGCTTCCCGCGGTGAGATACCGAAGAACTCGGGGTCGAATGTCGCGGCGCCGGTGAGGAATCCCCCCAGATCGTGAATGCGTTTGAAGCCCTCGCGGCGTGAGCCGTCGAGCAACTCCTGCACTCGCCAGCCGCGGTCGGTCGGGAACGGGCCGAGCACCTCGCGCTCCTCGGCGAGCATCGCCCAGTATTCGTCGGCGGTGTCGATACCCCCGGGTGCCTCCAGGGCCATGCCCACGATGACGACCGGGTCGTCGGCGCTAACGGCCATGGATCAGCTCTGCCACGGGCCCGGCGAGTTCGGTGATGTAGAAGTGGCCGCCGTCGAACAGGTCCCGCGCGAACGCGCCGCCGGTGTGGGCTTGCCACCGGTTCAGCATGTCCGGCGCGATGCGGTGGTCGCTGTGGGCGCCGAGGGTGTGGATGTCGGCGCGGATCTTCACGTCCGGGGCGGCCGAGTAGCGGTTGAAGGCCTCGTAGTCGGCGCGCACGGCCATCAACAGCAGCTCGACGAAATCCTCGTCGGCGAGCAGTCGGGCATCGGTGCCGCCGAGATCGAGCATGTGCGCGAGGATTTCGCGGTCCTCGGTCGGCAGCCGGGGCGATGCGGCCACCGCGGACGGCGCCTCACTGGCCGACACCCACAGTCGCCGCACGTCGACGCCGCGGGCTTCGGCGATCCTGGCGAACTCGAACGCCACCACCGCGCCCAGGCAGTGCCCGAACAGTTGCAGTTCGCCGAGCACGGACCAGTCGGCGGCGTCGAACAGGTCCTGCGCGAGTTCTTCGACCGTGGCCGTCGCCGGGTGGGTGAGACGTTCGGCGCGCTGCGGGTACTGCATCACGTACGCGTCGAGGCCGCTCGCGGACAACGCCGTGGCCAGGCCGCGGTAGGTGGCGGCGGCACCACCGGCGTGCGGGAAGACCAGGATGGGGCCCGAACTCGCCCGTCCGACGGCGGGGAACCGTTTGATCCACGGCTTCACGGTCAGCGGAGCGCTCACGATGCCGCGGCGTCCATCTGCGCAGCCGCCACCTCGGTGGCGTCCATCTGCGCAACGTCGAGGTACACCTCGGCGACCTCTTCGAGGCAGCTGTCCCGGTCAGCCAACCGGGCCGCCAGCGCGGAAACGGTGCGGGCGGCGAAGATGTCGGCGACAGCGACGAACGGTGCGTCCAGCCAGGCGCGGATTCTGGCGACGGCCTGGGTCGCCAGCACCGAATCGCCGCCGCTGGAGAAGAAGTCGTCGTCGACGCCGACCCGCTCGCTGTCGAGCACCGAGCCGACGATCGAGCACAGCGCGGCCTCCAGCGCCGTCGCCGGGGCACGGTAGGCCACCGCGGTGCTCGCGCCTGCGTCCTTGAGCGCAGCGGCGACCGCGGTCCGGTCGATCTTGCCGCCGACCGTGTAGGGCACCTGGTCGACCACCACGATGGTCTGCGGGATCATGTGCGGCGGAACGACGTTCGCGAGCCCTTCGGCCAACGTGCGGGTGTCCAGCTCGGCCGTGTCCGCGGTGACCAGCGCCGCCAGCACGTCTCGGCCACTGTCGGCCGAGACCACCGCTGCGACAGCGGAATCCACTCCCGGCAGGCCACGCAGGGCGGCCTCGACCTCGCCGAGTTCCACCCGGTATCCACTGATCTTGATGCGGTGGTCGGCACGTCCGACGAACTCGATGACCGCGCCGGGCCGGTACCGCACCAGATCGCCGGTCCGGTACCACCTGATGCCGTCGTGCTCGACGAACCGTTCGGCGGTCAGATCCGGGCGGGCGCAGTATCCGCGCGCCACACCGCGTCCCCCGACCCACAGTTCACCGGGAACCCAGTCGGGGCAGTCCCGTCCGTCGGGGCCGACCACCCGGCACATGTTGTTCGGCAGTGGCACGCCCAGCGGGATCGAGGTCCAGTCGTCGGGGAGGTCGCCGACGACCTCGCAGATCGTGTTGTGGGTGGCCGTCTCGGTGGCGCCGCCGAGTCCGGCGAACCGCATCCGCGGTGCCCGCTTGCGCAACGCGCGCACCATCGCCGGCCGCACCCAGTCCCCTCCGGTCGGCACCACGCGCACCGAGGACAGGTCGCCGTCGACGGCCGAGAGCATCTCCAGCCAACCCGGCATGAAATGCAGGACGGTGACGGCGTGTTCGGAGATCAGCCGCGCCCAGGTGTCCGGATCGCGGCGGTGCTCCTCGTCGACCACGACGATCGAGGCGCCGGCGCGCAGCATGCCGAAGATGTCGAGGACCGACAGGTCGCATTCCAGCGTCGACAGCGCCAGGCAGCGGTCCGCAGGCCCGATCTCGAAGTGTCCGTTGATGAATTCAACGGTGTTCATCGCGGCGTCGTGGGTGATCTCGACGCCCTTGGGCTCGCCGGTGGAACCGGAGGTGAACAGGATGTAGGCACGCTCGGACGGGTCGACCTTCGGGCGCTCGTAATCCCGGGCGCGGCGGCCGACGCGGATCGCTTCGGCGACGGTCAGCGCGGCCATCGTCGTGGGCGGCTCGTCACCGCACACCAGCGCCATCTTCGCGCCGGCGTTGGCCAGCATCCGTGAGCCGCGCTCGGCGGGATGATCCACCCCGACCGGTACGTAGACCGCACCGATCGCCGAGATCGCGAGCAGCGCGATGATCTGCTCGAAGTTCTTGGGCCCCAGCACCGCAACGGTGTCCGAGCGTCGGACACCGGCGACGTCGAGCGCCGCGGCGACAGCAAGTACCTGCTCCCGCAGTTCGGCATAGGTCAGGGTGCCCGCGCTGCTGAGCACCGCGGGCGCGTCGGGCTGCTCGGCGGCGCGCCGGAAGAACCCGTCGTGCAACGCGTCGCCGCTCGCCGCGGCCACGACACTGTTGACGGCGTCGCGGGCGGCCTGTTGATGCGGTGTCACGGCGGGCAGATCGGCGGCATCCCAGGCGGAGTCGTCGGTGGCGAGCCGTTCCAGCTCGGCGATGTGGTGAGCGAACATCGCATCCGCGACGCCGGGACGGAACGCATCCTCGCGGGTGTCCCAGTTGATCATCAGCCCGTCGGCGATCGGCGTGGCCTGGGCGTCGAGCAGCACCTGGGGGCCTTGGGAGATCGTCCACACCGGCTTGCCGAAGAACTCGGTCACCTTGCCGGCGAACAGATCTCCGAGACCGAGCGCACTGGTGTAGACGATCGGCGCCAACACCGGTGTGCCGTGGTGGCGTGTCAGGTCGCGCAGAACGGACAGGCCCGAGTAGCTCGAATGGCTCGCGGTGGTGTGCAGCGTCTCCTGCAGCGCCCGGGCGCGGGCGATCGGGGTGTCGGCCTCGGTCAAGTCCACGTCGAGCATCAACGACGACGTGAAGTCGCCGACCAGTTTGTCGACGTCGGGATGGAACTGTTCGCGGCCGAACATGGGCAGGTTCAACAGGAATCGGCGACTCGTCGACCACCGTGCGAGCGTGCCGGCGTACGAGGCGCCGACCGCCATCGCCGGGGTGACACCGCGCCGGTGTGCCGCTTCGAACAGCGCATCGCGGGTCGCGACGTCGAAGATGTGCACCCGCCGGGTGCCGCGGCGCGGGTCGGCCTGCTCCGAGCGGGGCACCAGAGGCAACGCGGGACCTTCGGGCAACTCGGGGATCCGTTCGGCCCACCACTGCCGGTCGTCATCGGTCCCGGACGCCGGCACCGTCCGCTCGAGCGCGGACCGGTATTCGCGGTAGGTGTATCCGAGTTCGGGAAGGGTTGCGCCGCCGTAGAACTCGGCGAGGTCGGACATGAAGTTGCGGTAGCTGACCGCGTCGGAGGCCTGCATGTCCATGTCGACGTGCAGCCGGGTCCGGCCACCGGCGAGAAGTGACAGCGAGATCTCCAGGACCTCGCCGTGCAGCATCTGGTGCGATTTGGCCTGGCGGATCTCGTCGAGCCGCGCGCGGGTGGCGGCCTCGTCGTGGTCGCGCAGGTCGTACACGGTGACCGGCAGCCCGCGGTCGGTGATGCGCTGGGTTCCGTCCGGCAGGATCTCGACGCGGAGCATCGGGTGACGGGCGGCGAGTTTGGTTGCGGCGTCCTGCAGGACCACGGGGTCCACGCCGGCACCGTCGAGCTCGATGTAGAGGTGCCCGGCGACGCCGCCGAGCTGCTGATCGTCGTTGCGTCCGATCCACATCGCGTGCTGGATCGGCGCGAGTGGGAAGGTCTCGCCGGCGGCGGCGGTCGTGGCGGGAATCGGCTCCGTGGCCGGCGGCACGGTGCGTTCGGCGACCAGGTCCGCCCACGCGGCCACCGTCGGGTTTGCGGCGAGCGCGGCGAACCCGACGTCGATGCCCTGCCTGCGCCAGCGTCCGGACAGCGACATCATGCGGATGGAGTCGAGCCCGGAGGCGATCAGATCCGCCTGCGGGTCGAGCTCGGTGGGATCCACGCCGAGCAGTTCGGCGACTTCGTCGCGAACGGACTGCGTAGTCGTCGACGTCAAAACCACCAACCTCCTCGACCACCACGAAATTTAAGTCAGGCTGCCCTAACTTCGTGCAGGCTACCCTATATTCGATTCACCGAGAACTCCTACCCAGATCGGCGATTTGACTGATGAGTACGGCATTCCTGCCTGACCGCGACAAGGGCTTGTCCCGTGACCTGGCTGTCGGTTTCGTTCCGTTCCCGGCCGAGCGCGCCGAGGAGTACCGCCGCGCGGGCTACTGGACGGGACGGCGACTGGACTCGATCCTGTCCGAGGCCGCCGCGGCGAGGCCTGACAAGCCGGCGATCGTCGACGCGCAGAGCTCGTACACGTTCGCCGAACTCGATGCGCTCGCCGACCGGGTTGCCGCCGGATTCGTCGACCTCGGCATTGCTGCCGGCGACCGGGTGCTCTTGCAGCTGCCGAATTCGTGCCAGTTCGCTATCGCGTTCTTCGGCCTGCTGCGCGCCGGTGCCGTACCGGTGATGTGCCTGCCCGGGCACCGCACCGCCGAGCTGGGGCACTTCGCCCAGATCAGCGATGCCGTCGCACTGATCGTGCCGGACAAGGCGGCGGGGTTCGACTATCGGGAGATGGCCACGCAGCTGGTCGCCGGGCATCCGGCGCTGCGCCACGTGATCGTCGACGGGGAGGCCGGCCCGTATGTGCCGTGGTCATCGATCGTCGGGTTCTCCGGCACTCTGGCCGAGCCACCGCCGGTGAATACATCGCTGCCCGCGTTGCTGTTGGTGTCGGGCGGCACCACCGGGCTTCCGAAGCTGATCGCCCGAACCCACGACGACTACGTCTACACCTCGGTGGCGTGTGCGCAGGCGTGCGAGATGACCGACCGCGACGCGTACCTCGTCGCACTGCCCGCCGGGCACAACTTCCCGCTCGGGTGCCCCGGCATGCTCGGCTCGATGACCGTCGGCGCGACCACCGTGTTCACCGCAGACCCGAGCCCAGAGAACGCGTTCGCGCTGATCGACAAGTACCGGATCACCGTGACCGGTCTCGTCAACGCTCTGGCAAAGCTGTGGGCCCAGGCGTGCGAATGGGAGCCGGTACTGCCGACGTCGTTGCGGTTCGTTCAGGTCGGCGGCTCACGGATGAGCCCCGAGGACGCGCGGTTCATCCTGGAGCGGCTGACGCCGGGGATGTCGCAGATCTTCGGGATGGCCGAGGGCATGCTGAACTTCACCCGGCCCGGCGACCCCGAGGACGTGGTGGTGCACACGCAGGGCCGGCCGATGTCGCCGCACGACGAGATGCGCGTCGTGGACGAGAACGGCGACGAAGTGGCACCGGGCGAGGAGGGCGAGCTACTGGTGCGGGGCCCCTACACGCTCAACGGCTACTACCGCGACGACGAGGCGAACGCGCGGTCGTTCTCCCCCGACGGCTTCTACCGCAGCGGGGACCGGGTGCGCATCTTCGCCGACGGTCCGCGCGCGGGATACGTGGAGGTGGTCGGCCGGATCAAGGACGTGATCCACCGCGGTGGCGAGACGGTGTCGGCGACCGACCTCGAGGATCACCTGCACACCCACCCGGCGATCTACGCGGCCGCCGCAGTCGCACTTCCGGATGAGTACCTGGGCGAGAAGATCTGTGCCGCAGTGGTTTTCCGAGGAAAGCCGATCTCACTGGCCGAGTTGAACGCGTTCCTCGACGATCGGGGCGCGTCCACACACGCGCGCCCCGACGTGCTGGCGCCGCTTCCGTCGCTGCCGACGACCGCGGTGGGCAAGGTCGACAAGAAGGCGTTGGTCGCGCGGCTGAGCTCGCCTCAATAGCGACTTTCACGCCGGGATTTGTCGGTGGTCGCACGTATGTTCGAAGCATGTCGAGGGCGGAGTTGCAGGACGCGGTCAGCGCGCTGCGCGCCGCCTTTGACACCGTCGCAGCCTGTGATCTGGACCTGCTGACCCGCGATGAACTCGTCGAGGTGATGGACGAGCTCGAAGCCCTGGGGTGTCAGCAGCCGGGGATCGGTCATCGATTGTTGGCGCGGCTGCAGACCGAAACCACCGCCCGGGAGATGGGCGCGAAGTCCTGGAAAGACGTGCTGCGGATCCGGTGGCGCATCTCCGCAAGTGAGGCCAACCGGCGCCTGACCGAGGCTGCGGTGTTGGCGCCGCGGCCCTCGGTGAGCGGGCCGGTGCTGCCGCCGCTGCTTCCCGCGACGGCGGTTGCTCAGTCGAGGGGGTTGATCAATCCCGAGCATGTGGAGGTCATCCGCAAAGTGGTCGACAAGCTGCCCTCTTGGGTGGATGCGGTGACCCGCGAGCAGTTCGAGGTCGACCTGGTGCGCACCGCGGTCGGGGTCGGGCCGAAGGAGGTGAAGGACGCCGCCGAACTGACCCTGTTTCTGTTGGATCAGGACGGCCCCGAACCCGATGACACCGAACGCGCCCGCCGCCGCGGTGTCTCGCTCGGTAACCAAGGCCTCGATGCGATGAGCGCGATCACCGGACACCTCACCCCCGAAGCCCGCGCAGTCTGGGAAGCGATCTTCGCCAAATACGCCGCCCCAGGCATGTGCAACCCCGCCGACCCACAACCCTGCACCAGCGGCACGCCGTCGCAGGCGCAGATCGACGGCGACGATCGCAGCCTGGCCCAGCGCCAACATGATGCGCTGATCGCCGTCGGGCGCATCGCGTTGATGAGCGGCGAACTCGGCCAACTCAACGGGCTGCCGGTGTCGATCATCATCCGCACCACACTGCAAGACCTGGAATCGCGTGCCGGGGTCGGCACCACCGGCGGCGGCACCAGAATGCCCATCAAAGACGTCATCCGCATGGCCGGACACGCCAACCACTACCTCGCGGTGTTCGACAAGGCCACCGGGTCGGCGCTGGATCTGTTCCGCACCAAACGCATCGCCACCCCAGAACAACGCATCATGTTGATCGCCCGCGACGGCGGCTGCACCAAGCCATGCTGCCCCGTCGGCGCCTACGGCACCCAGGTCCACCACGTCGTCAACGACTGGGCCCGCGGCGGTCTGACCAACGTCGACGACCTCGGCCTGGCCTGCCCGGCCGACAACCGCAGCGTCAACAACGACGACCCCACCGCCTGGACCACCCAGATGAACACCCGTGGCGAGGTCGAATGGATCCCACCCGAACACCTCGACACCGGCCAAACCCGCGTCAACACCCACCACCGCCCCGAACGGCTACTACACCCACCCGAGGAACCCGAAAACGGCAGTGCGGCCGCCGAACCCGACGACGGCGAGCCAATCCGTGACGCCGAGCCCGATACCGTGCAACCGCCCGACACCCCCGGCGAACCCGGCGGCCCCGCACCACCCGAAGACCACGCGGCTTAACCGCCGCCGGACCCACCGAGCACCTGGACGCCGACTCCGGCGAGGTACGAACGCCCGGAATCGCCGACTTTCCCCCGCCGCGAGGACGGCACGAATCGAGAGAAAGTGGCTGCCCGCCTCTTACGGGTCGGCGCCTCCTTCAATGCCCCCGCACACCTTCTCATCGACCTCATCGACGAGGACGGATTCCGCGCAGTCGGGACACTTTTCACAGAGGGAGGGGCCGGCGCAGCGAGGGCTACACCCCTGTGGGCGGCGCGTCGTATCGACCACGGTTCTTGTTCGTCACCATCCACGTGACCCCGAGAATGACGTCGATGAGTGCCCAGAGGAAAAGAATGAATGCCAAACCGATCATCGTTCCGATCGCCGCACTGGTGACGCAGGCGTCGGAATATTCGCTATCGGTACACGCATGTGCTCCCGAATTGGCTGCAGCGATCACCCAGACAAGAAACAAGACCTGAACGATCACAATTACCCAGGTCAGTGGACGCCACGACCGCATAATGCCCCTTGTCCTGCGACTCGGCACGGTATTGCTGCCCCAAAGTACCTCCGGTCGCGAGCCAAAGCGATCACCACGACTATCCCTCCGCACCGATGCCGGCAAGCGGCCCGCCCGAGCGCCGGCAGCGTCAGACCTCCGCGGCCTCGCTCGTATCCGCACCCCGTGGCACGAGCAGCTCGATGATGCGTTCCGACACCGCGGCGGCAGTCGGGTGCTCCCACAACAGGGTCGGCGGCAATGTCAGCCCGGTCCGCTTCTCCAGTGTGCGCCGCAGCGCGACCGTCATGATTGAATCGACCCCGGTTTCCACCAGCGGCATCCGCGGGTCGACATCCGACGCGGCCAAACCCAGTTCTGCCGCGACGGCTTCGATCACCTGCGCGGATACCCACTCGTCGAGGTCACCGTCACCGGGAACCACCGGTCCCCCGCCGGTGTCCTCTGGTTCGGCGGTCGGCGCCACCTCGGACAGCATCGGCACCGCCGTAGCCTCCGGAAGCACCGGCAACACAACGATATTGGCCTCGTCCCCGCGCAACGCGACGTCCAACGCCCGCATCGCGTCGTCCGCACCGACCGTCCCCATACCGAGAGCTTCGAGTTGGGCGGCTACGAAGCCGGACGTCGACCCCATTCCGAGCCCCCGCCACGCCGTCCACGCGATGCTGACCGTCCGGTCACCGAGCTTGCGGCGGTGCCTGGCAGCCGCATCGAGAAACGCGTTCGCGCAGGCATACGCTCCCTGACCCGGGAAACCGGCCAGGTATCCGCACGACGAGAACAACACCATCCAGTCCAGTTGCCCCGGCGGGAAGAGTTCGTGCAGCGTCATCATGCCCGCGACCTTCGGCCGCATCGCCGCGTGCAGATCCTCGGTGGACGTATCCAGTAGCAGTGCACCGGCTTCCACACCCGCGGCGTGGACCACGCCGCGCACCGCGGGCAGGTCCCGCAGCACCGCCCTGAGACGCTCGCCGGCGTCAGGGGCGCCGATATCGATCGCCGCGACCGAGACGCTCACGCCGCGCTCCTCCAACGCCGACACCACGGCGACGGCCTCGTTGTCGACGGCGTCGGGCCACGCTTGGCGGTGCGGTATCCCCGAGCGCGACAACAGCACCAGCCGGCGAGCCCCCAGATCGGCCAACCGCTGCGCGATCCGCAGGCCGAGCGCACCGGTACCGCCGGTGACCACGTACGTGCCGCCGGGCGTGCACGACACCGGCGCGCCCGCCGCGGCCTGCGCCGGTGCGAGGCGCGCCGCCATGGCCTCCCCGCCGCGCACCACCACCACGCCATGACCGTGCAGTGACGCCAGCACCCCTGCGGGCAGCGGGCCGTCGTCGAGATCGAGCACGCCGCCCCACAGTTGCGGATGCTCAGACGCCGCGACGCGCGCCATTCCCCACAGCGGTGCGTGCGCCAGGCCCGCACCCTCGTGGACGCCTCGGGTCAACACCCACAAACGCGCGTCGGATTTGTTGCCGTGCAACGTCTTCAAGCTCTGCAGCACCATCTCCGCACATGTCTGCGGCTCGACGTCCGCGGGCGGCACCAGAAGTACGACGGTCCCGGAGCCCAGCGGACCCGGAATCTCGCCGACGCTCGAGTACACCGAGCTCGGCACCCCGGCCGCCGCGAGATCGCCGACCACCGCCGCCCCGTCACCGACGACGGCAACCTCGGCCGGGCGGGCGTCCGCAGCGAACGGGGCTGCGCGCCAAGACACCTGGTGCAGCATTCGCGCGAGGTCGGTGCCCTCGGGGCTCTCCAACTCCTCGAACGTCATCGCCGTGATCGCCGCCCGCACCACGCCGGACTCGTCGGCGATCGACACATCGGTCGACGTGCCACCCCGGCGCCGCACATGCAGCAGGGCCACCGCCGGCGGATCACCCCAGACGTGCACACGGTCGATCCGTGCGGGCATCCTCAGCCGCGGCGCGCCGTCGAAGATCGTCGACGCCGCCGAGGTCGCCGCGTCGAGCAGGCCGGCCCACGTCTGCGGCACCGAGCCGTCCGGCTCCGCCGAGACCCGCAGCAGCAGTTCGCCGTTGCCGCGGCGGATGTCCAGCACCCGCCATCCGAAACCCATCGCGGCGACCCCGACACCTGCCAGCGTGTCCACGACATGATCGGCGGGCAGCTGTTCGGGACAGCGGGCGCAGATGTGCGCGTCCAGCTCGCCCGCGAAGTCCTCGTCGGGGGCGATGACGGCGCTGCTGTGGGTGAGCCACCCGTTCTCGGCGATGTCGGTGTCGGTCAGCTGCGAGGAGATCCGCAGCGAGCGCTCCTGCCGCACGACCTGGATGTCGCGGGCCCGGCCCGGCGGCACCGGCGTACGCAGCCGCACGTCCGCCACGCCGGCGCCGGCGGCAGTCAGGAAGGTATTGAGAAGCACTGCGGCAGGAACGATCTCGGTTCCCTGCACCGGATGGTCACCCGGATACGGGCGGTTGTCCATGTCCAGCCGGGTCTGCCAGACCCGCGCGGGCACCTCACCAGTGACGTCGACGACGCCGCCGAGCAGCGTGTTCGCCGCGGGGTCGTGCAGCGCACGCGAACCCGGCGGCGGTGTCGGGGTGCGCCAGTACCGGCGGTGCTGCCACGGCGTGCCGGGCAGCTCGGTCGCCCAGCGTGTGGTCGGCGAAAACCCGTGTGCGACGGGCGCACCGTGGCAGTACAGCGCGGCCACCGCAGCGCCGACCGAGCGGCGCTCCGGCTGATCCCGCCGCAGCACCGGCACCACCGCGTGCTCGGTGATGCCCAGTCCGAGCAGCGTCTCGACGATCGAGTGCGCCACCACCGGATGTGCGGACACCTCCAGGAACAACCGGTGCCCGTCGTCGGCGGCGGCCTGCACCGCCTCGGCGAAGCGCACCCGCTCGCGCAGGTTCGCCGCCCAGTAGTCGGGGCCCCGCGATGCCGTGGACCGCGGATCCTCCAGCGCCGTGGTGTACAGCGGTACCCGGGCCGCACCCGGTGTCGGCAGTTGCGCAACGAGGCCGGCCAGGTCTGCGGTCAGCCCGTCCATCGCCGGGCTGTGGAACGCGACGTCGGTGTTCACCCGTCGCACCGTCATCCCGTCCGCGGTCCAGGCGGCGACGATCTCGTCGACCGCGGCGACCGTGCCCGAGACCACCGTCGACTCGGTCGACGCACTGATCGCCGCGACGATGTCGGAGCGCCCGGCGAGGCGGCGCTGCGCCTCGTCGAACGGCAACCGCACCAACGCCATCGCGCCGTGGCCCATCACCGACCGGAATCCTCGGGCACGGAAGCACGCGACCGACGCCCCGTGCGCGAGGTCGAAAACGCCTGCGACGACGCATGCGGCGACCTCGCCGACCGAATGCCCGATCACCGCGGCGGGCGACACCCCGCGCTCCGTCAGCACCGCGGCCAGACCGACCTGCATCGCGAACGTCAGCGCCTGCACCTGATCGGTGCCACCGAGTTGTTCGGAGGTCAGCGCCTCCCGTGCGGTGAACCCGAGCTCGCGGGCGAACACAACGTCGACCTCGTCGATGGTCGCCGCGAACGCCGGTTCGGTCATCAACAACTCCCGGCCCATGCCGGCCCAATGTGAGCCGTGACCCGAGAACACCCACACCGCACCGTGTTCGGCGGCGGGAAGCACAGTGCCGGTGACGACGCGCGGGTCACGGCGATGTTCGGCCAACGCGGTGAGCGCATCCACCGCGGCTTCGTAGGCCCGCGCACCCGCCAGCCCGTCGGTGACCACGGCACCCCGCACCTGCTCGTGGCCCCGCCGCATCCACATCGTCGTCGCGACTGCCTCGACGGCGGCAGGATGTGCGCGCAGGTGATCGGCGAGCGCCTGGGCGTGGGCGGCGAGCCGAACCTCGGAGCGCGCCGAGACCGGAACGAATGATGTTGGTGCCGAAATGTTCTCGGGAACAGCCGGCAAGAGCGCCTCTTCGACCAGCACGTGGGCGATGGTGCCGCCGTAACCGTAGCTGCACACGGCCGCCCGCCGAGGCGCGGAGCCGCGGGGCCACGGTTCCGGTTCGGTCGGCACCCGCAGTCCGCAGGCCGCCCAGTCCACGGCGGTGGTCAGCGTGCGCACCCCCGCGGTCGGCGGCAGCATCTCGCGCTGCAGCGCGAGCACCGTCTTGATCAGCCCGACGACACCGGCACCACCCTCCAGGTGGCCGACGTTCGGCTTGACCGAACCCACCGCGCACGGGTCATCGATGCGGCCGTACACCGCCGACAGCGCGCCGATCTCGACGGGATCGCCTGTCGGAGTGCCGGTTCCGTGCGCTTCGAGGTAGTCGACGCTGTCCGGGGTGACACCTGCGGCGCGGCAGGCGAGCCGGAACAGGTCAGCCTGGGCGTCGCCGTTGGGCGACATGATGCCGACGGTCCTGCCGTCCTGGGCGACGGCGCCGCCGCGGATCAGCGCGAGCACCCGATCACCGTCGCGAACCGCGTCGGCGAGCCGCTTGAGCACCACGACGCCCGCGCCCTCACCGCGGCCATAGCCGTCGGCGGCGTCGTCGAAGGTTTTACACCGCCCGTCGGGGGCGGTCGCGCCGGCCACGTCGAGCACCCGCGTCAGGCCCGGGCCGATCAGCGCGCTGACCCCACCCGCGAGCGCCAGCGACGTCTCGCCGGCCCGCAGCATTTGGCACGCCTGGTGCACGGCGACCAACGAGGCGGCGCACGCCGCGTCGAGCGCGACGCTCGGGCCGCGCAGATCCAGTAGGTGCGACACCCGGTTGGCGACACCGCACAGCGACGTGCCGATGCCGGTCCAGGCTTCGATGCCGGGCAGGTCTTCCATGATCAATTTGCCGTAGTCGTCGGAGTTGACGCCCATCAGCACCGCGGTGTCGCTGCCCGCCAGCGAACGCGGCGCGATGCCGGCGTGCTCCAGCGCCTCCCACGACACCTCCAGCGCGAGCCGTTGCTGGGGGTCCATCAGTTCGGCTTCACGCGGGGACACCCCGAAGAACTCGGCGTCGAAGCCCGACAGGTCGTCGAGGAAGGTGCCCCACCGGGTGGTCTCGCGCAGCACCGCGGCATTGCGGGGGTCGCGGTGCAGGTAGGGCTCCCACCGGTCGGCCGGGACCTCGGAGACCGCGCTGCCGCCGGCGAGCAGGAACGAGAAGAACTCGTCGGGGGTGGTGATGTCCCCCGCGAGCCGGCAGCCGATGCCGACGACCGCGATCGGCTCCACCGCCGGTGTGACGTTCAGCGCCACGTCGACACTGCCGGCGACGATATGTGGATAGCCTTCCCTAACCCTAGCTTCGCCATGGCGAACATCCTGGCACAGCGACTTTGCTCGCGGTGCACTACCCGGGTTTCACCTGGGCGGCTGGGCTCCGGTGTCCTCCGGATCGACCTCGACCGCGTACGAGGTGATGGCACTGATCTGTTCGCCGTCGAACTCGTAGATCGCGCAACTGGCGACCGCCGTCACCCCGTCCGGGCGCACGTAGCGCACCACCGTGTCGACCGCGACCACGTCGGCACCCGCGGCCACCACCCGCCGATCGAAGCGCACCTCGGCGCCTTCGAGACTCTCCAGGGTGTCCCGGCAGGTGTCGCGCACGGCCTGAGCGCCTTCGAGCACCATGCCGCCGACGATCGTCCACTTCACATCCCTGGCGAGATGGCCGAGCGCGTCCTCGAAGCGGTGCTCGGAGAACGCCAGGGCGACGGCGCCGGGATCGAAGGCCATGGGCACGACCGTAGCGCCCCGGCACAGCGGCACGGTATGACTAGACATATGAATCTGTCGGGTGTCGGTCTGTGGAGTTCGCAACTGCGATACGGAAATCCGGAGGAGGCAGCCGAAGCCGCCGCCGAACTCGACGGGCTCGGTTTCGCCGCGCTGTGGATCCCCGACGTCGGCGGGCCGGTGCTCGACGCGGTGGAGAACCTGCTGTCGGCGACGCAGCGCACCGTCATCGCCACCGGCATCCTGAACCTGTGGATGAACGACCCCGCCGAGGTCGCGTCCCGCTACGCGACGCTGACCGACAAGCACGGCGAGCGGTTCCTGCTCGGCATCGGCTGCAGTCACGCGCCGCTGATCGACTCCAAGGAGCCCGGCCTCTACCGCAAGCCGCTGGCGGCGACCGAGAAGTTCCTCGATGAGATCGACGCGTCCCCACAGCCGGTACCCGTGGGCAACCGGGTTCTCGCCGCGCTCGGCCCGAAGATGCTGCGCCTGTCGGCGACCAAGGCCGGCGGCGCGCATCCGTACCTGACCACGCCGACCCACACCGCCCAGGCCCGCGAGGTGCTCGGGCACGGACCGCTGCTGCTGCCCGAGCAGACGGTGCTGCTCACCGACGACCGCGACAAGGCCCGCGAGATCGGAACGGATTGGCTGCGCTCCTATCTCGCGCTGCCGAACTATGCGAACAACCTGTTGCGGCTCGGGTTCACCGAGGAGGACCTGTCCTCGGTCAGCGACCGGTTGTTCGACGCGCTGATCGCTTGGGGCGACGAGGATGCCGTCAAGAGCCGGGTGCAAGAGCACCTCGACGCCGGCGCCAGCCATGTCTGCGTGCAGGTCCTGACCGCCGATCCGCGCGAGTTCCCGCGCGAGCAGTGGCGCCGGCTGGCCTCAGCGCTGCTCTGATCGGCGCTGCCCTGATCAGCTCAGCAGATCCCGCACCACCGCGTCGGCGAGCAGCCGGCCGCGGTCGGTGAGCACGAACCGGCCCGCCGCCTCGTGCAGCAGGCCGTCGGCGACCGCGGCCCGCGCGCGTTGACGTTCCTGATCGGTCAGCTCCGAGGCGGCCAGCCCGGTGCGCAGCCGCACCGCGAGCATCACGTCCTCGACATGGGCGGTGTCGGCGTCGATGTCCTCGAAGTCGGCGACCGGTAGCGCGCCGGATTCCAGCGCTGCGGCATAAGCGTTGGGGTGCTTGACATTCCACCATCGAGTGGAGCCTGCGAAGCCGTGCGCGCCCGGACCCACGCCCCACCACTGGCCACCGTTCCAGTAGCCGATGTTGTGCCGGCACTCCCCCCCGGGCCGGCTCCAGTTCGACACCTCGTACCAGTCGAATCCGGCAGCGGTCAGGCGGCGGTCGAGCAGTTCGTAGCGGCGCGCGTGCACGTCGTCGTCGGGCGCGGGGATATCGCCGCGCCGGACGCGCCGGGCCAGGGCCGTGCCGTCCTCGACGATCAGCGCGTAACCGGAGATGTGGTCGACGTCGGCGTCGATCGCGGCGTCGGCCGAGCGCAGCAGGTCGTCGTCGGACTCCCCCGGCGTGCCGTAGATCAGATCCAGGTTGACGTGGTCGAAGCCTTCCGCGCGGGCCTCCCGGGCGGCCTGCAGCGCCCGCCCCGGGGAATGCACCCGGTCGAGTGCGGCCAGCACGTGCGGCGCGGTGGACTGCATGCCCAGCGAGATGCGGGTGTAGCCGGCGGTGCGCAGCGCCGTGAAGAACGGCGCCGAGGTGGACTCCGGGTTCGATTCGGTGGTGATCTCCGCCCCGGACGCCAGGGTGAAGTTGTCCCGGATCGCGGTGAGCAGCTCGCCGAGGCGGTCGGCACCCAGCAGCGACGGGGTGCCACCGCCGACGAACACGGTCTGCACGGGCGGCGCGGCGCCGAGGTGGGCGGCGGCCAGCCGCAGCTCGGTGCGCACCGCCGCGAGCCAGCCGTCCGGGTTGGCTCCGCCGAGTTCGGCCGGGGTGTAGGTGTTGAAATCGCAGTACCCGCAGCGCACCGCGCAGAACGGCACGTGGATGTAGATGCCGAAGGCACGGCCCGGACGGGCCGTCATCGGGGGCAGCTGAGGTCGCTGCGCGACATCCGGTTGCGGTGACACATGCCCAGTGTCCCAGAGCGCGGTTTTGCTCACGGTGAGCGCAAATATCGGCCGGTTAGGGTGCACGCAGGTTCCCGTGGCACAATGGCCGCGTGATTGCAGCCCACAGCCTCCCTCGCCGGGTCTCGCTGGTGGCGCGTCTTCATGTCGACTTCAAGCGCGTTTGTACCTGTTGCTGTCTTCGCTGACGCCAGACCTGACCCAGCCCCGATAAACCCTGCTGGCCGCCGGATCTGCGCCGCCGGACAGCCCTCCGGTACGAAGCGCGATCTGAACGCCGGTTCCGACCAGGAGCCCGCCTCATGACCACAGCACAGAACAAGCCCGCCAAGCCCGCCAAGCGTCCCCGCGGTGAAGGCCAGTGGGCGCTCGGCTACCGCGAACCGCTCAATCCCAACGAGCAGTCCAAGAAGGACGACAACCCGCTCAACGTGCGGGAGCGCATCGAGAACATCTACGCCAAGAACGGCTTCGACAGCATCGACAAGGGCGATCTGCGCGGCCGGTTCCGCTGGTGGGGGCTCTACACGCAGCGCAAGCCGGGCTATGACGGCACCTGGACCGGTGACGACAACACCGACATGCTCGAAGACGAGTACTTCATGCTGCGGGTCCGCAGCGACGGCGGTGCGCTGACAGCCGCCGCGCTGCGCACGTTGGGCCAGATCTCGACCGAGTTCGCCCGCGACACCGCCGACATCTCCGACCGGCAGAACGTCCAGTACCACTGGATCGACGTCAAGGACATGCCCGAGATCTGGCGTCGCCTCGACGAGGTCGGTCTGCAGACCACCGAGGCGTGCGGCGACTGCCCCCGCGTGGTGCTCGGCTCTCCGCTGGCCGGTGAATCGCTCGACGAGGTGATCGACGGCACGCCCGCGGTCAACGAGATCGTCAAGCGTTACATCGGCAAGAAGGAGTACTCCAACCTGCCGCGCAAGTTCAAGACCGCGATCTCGGGGCTGCAGGACGTCGTGCACGAGGTCAACGACGTCGCGTTCATCGGCGTGAACCACCCCGAGCACGGCCCCGGCTTTGACCTGTGGGTCGGCGGCGGGCTGTCGACCAACCCGATGCTGGGCCAGCGGGTCGGCGCCTGGGTGCCGCTCGACGAGGTGCCCGACGTGTGGGAGGGCGTGGTCAGCGTCTTCCGCGACTACGGCTACCGGCGGCTGCGCTCCAAGGCCCGGCTGAAGTTCCTGATCAAGGACTGGGGCGTTCAGAAGTTCCGCGAAGTTCTGGAGACCGAGTACCTGAAGCGCCCGCTCATCGACGGTCCGGCGCCGGAGCCGGTGACCCGCCCCATCGACCACGTCGGCGTGCAGAAGCTCAAGAACGGCCTCAACGCCGTCGGCGTCTCGCCGATCGCCGGCCGCGTGTCGGGCACGATCCTGACCAAGGTCGCCGATCTGGCCGAGGCCGCGGGCAGCGACCGGATCCGGTTCACCCCGTATCAGAAGCTGATCATCCTCGACGTCCCCGACGAGAAGCTCGACGAGCTGCGCGCCGGCCTGGATGCGCTGGGGCTTCCGTCTAGCCCGTCACACTGGCGGCGCAATCTGATGGCGTGCACCGGCATCGAGTTCTGCAAGCTGAGCTTCGCCGAGACCCGCAGCCGCTCCCAGGTGCTGGTGCCCGAGCTGGAGAAGCGACTCGAAGACATCAACGCCCAGCTCGACGTGCCGGTCACGATCAACATCAACGGCTGCCCGAACTCGTGCGCCCGGATCCAGGTCGCCGACATCGGCTTCAAGGGCCAGATGGTGGACGACGGCAACGGGCCCGAAGAGGGATTCCAGGTGCATCTTGGCGGCAGCCTGGGCCTGGACAGCGGTTTCGGGCGCAAACTGCGTCAGCACAAGGTGGTTGCCACCGAGCTCGGTGACTACATCGAACGGGTTGTCCGCAACTTCGTGAAACAACGAGAGCAGGGCGAGCGTTTCGCTACGTGGGCGCTGCGCGCCGACGAGGCGGACCTTCGATGAGCGCTCGCGCGAAGAGCGGAAGCTGAGGTGACGGAATGACTGAGACGATGAGCGAGACCGATCTGCAGGCGCTCGCCGAACGCGGCGCGGCCGAACTCGGGCCGAACGCCTCGGCAGACGAACTGCTGGCCTGGACCGACCGGCACTTCGGCGGCAACTACATCGTGGCGTCGAACATGCAGGACGCGGTGCTGGTGGATCTGGCCGCGAAGGTGCGCCCGGGCGTGGACGTGTTGTTCCTCGACACCGGCTACCACTTCGTCGAGACGATCGGCACCCGCGACGCGGTCGAGGCGGTCTACGACGTCAACGTCGTCAACGTGCGCCCCGAGCGCACCGTCGCCGAACAGGACGCGCTGCTGGGCAAGAACCTGTTCGAACGCAACGCCAACGAATGCTGCCGGCTGCGCAAGGTGGAGCCGCTGACGAAGGCGCTGCAGGGCTATTCGGCCTGGGTGACGGGCATCCGCCGGGTCGAGGCGCCGACGCGCGCCAATGCGCCGCTGATCAGCTGGGACAAGGCTTTCGGGCTGGTGAAGATCAACCCGCTGGCGGCGTGGACCGACGAGGACATGCAGAACTACATCGATGCCAACGGCATCCTGGTCAATCCCCTTGTCGACGAGGGTTATCCGTCGATCGGGTGCGCGCCGTGCACCAACAAGCCGGTCGAGGGTGCCGATCCGCGCAGCGGCCGCTGGGCGGGTCAGTCCAAGACGGAATGCGGGCTGCACGCCTCGTGACGGGATCACTTCCCACCCACCCCCCGCTGGTTCTTACCGCACACGGCAGCGCCGACCCGCGGTCGGCCGCGACCGCACGCGCGATCGTCGAATGCATCCGCCGGCTGCGGCCCGGCCTCGACGCGCGAATCGCGTTCTGCGAGCAGAACTCCCCGAATCTGCGCGATGTGCTGGCCACCCTGGGGCACGAGCGTGGCGTCGTGGTCCCGCTGCTGTTGGCCGACGCCTATCACGCCCGGGTCGACATCCCGGCGATGATCGCCGAGTCCGGCGCCGATGTCCGCACCGCGGCCGTGCTCGGTGAGGACGACCGGCTGATCCACGTGCTGCGGCAGCGGCTGGAACACGCCGGGGTGTCCCGGCTGGACCCGAGCGTCGGGGTGCTGGTGACAGCGGTCGGATCGTCCCGGCCGCAGGCGAACGCCCGCACCGCGACCGTCGCGCGCGAACTCACCCTGACCACCCGGTGGGCGGCGACGACCGCGTTCGCCACCGGCCCGCAGCCCTCGTTGGCCGACGCCGCCGCCGAACTGCGCGCTCGCGGGGCCACCCGCCTCGTCATCGCGCCGTGGTTCCTCGCGCACGGCCGGATCACCGACCGTGTCGCGGAATTCGCCGGTACACAAGGCATCCCGATGTCCGCGCCGCTCGGCGCGCACCGCCAGGTGGCCGAGACGGTGCTGGATCGCTACGACGCGGCGCTGGCGCTGCGCGCGGCGGCCTGACTCGTCGCAGCCGCCGGCGACACGGAATCGGTATATTGAGGGACGCAACCCTCACGCGAGCAAGGACTTGATGCAACCTCATAGACCCAAGGCGGTCGCATGCTGACCGCCGTTCTCGGGATTCTCGTCGGCTTTGTCGTCGTACTGCTCATCACCGCCCTGACCGGCTATTTCGTCGCGCAGGAATTCGCGTACATGGCGGTGGACCGGTCCCGTCTGAAGGCACGCGCCGAAAGCGGTGACGCGGCTGCCGGACGCGCCCTGACCGTCACCCGGCGAACCTCCTTCATGCTCTCGGGCGCCCAGCTCGGCATCACCGTCACCGGACTGTTGGTCGGCTACGTCGCCGAACCGCTGATCGGCCGCGGTTTCGAAACCGTGCTCGGCGGGACGGGCATCCCGACCGCCGTCGCCGTGGGCATCGGCGGGCTCGTCGCCATCGGGGTGTCGACCGTGGTGCAGATGCTGTTCGGCGAGCTCTTTCCGAAGAACCTCGCCATCGCGCGTCCCGAACCGCTGGCCCGCCGGCTCGCGATGTCCACCACCGTCTACCTCAAGCTGTTCGGCTGGCTCATCTGGTTGTTCGATCAGTCGTCGAATCTGCTGCTGCGCGCGCTACGCATCGAGCCGGTGCACGACGTCGAGCACTCGGCCACCCCGCGCGACCTCGAGCACATCGTCGCGGCATCGCGCGCGACAGGCGAGATTCCGCGCGAACTGTCCGCGCTGCTCGACAGGATTCTCGACTTCCCCACCAGCACCGCCGAACACGCGATGATCCCGCGTTCCCGGGTGGACGCGATCCCGGCCGACGAGCCGCTGGACGCCGTCCTGCGCCGCATGGCCACCGGCCACACCCGCTACCCGGTGACGGGGTCGGATTCGGACGACGTGGTCGGCATCATCCACCTGCACGACCTGCTCGGCGAGGTGCGGCCCACCGACCGCGCCGGGGAGCGCTGCCGGCCCGCGGTGGTCGTGCCCGAGACGTTGCCGCTACCGAACGTGATGCGGGAGCTGGAACGCGGTGACGACGAGATGGCGATCGTCATCGACGAATACGGAGGTTTCGCAGGCATCGTGACTCTCGAGGATCTCGCCGAAGAGCTCGTCGGCGAGATCGACGACGAACACGACGCCGACACCGAAGCCGACGCCGTCGCCGAAGCCGACGGCTGGTTGCTCGCCGGCGACCTTCCGCTCGACGAGGCGGAGCGCATCCTCGACCTGACACTGCCGCCCGGTGACTACGAGACCGTCGCCGGGATGGTGATCGCCCACGCCGTCGGGCTGCCCGCCGTGGGCGACCAGATCGTCGTGGACCTACCGGGCGATCCTGCCGACCTGATCCACGACGGCACACCGCCGACGAGGAGACTGTCTGTCGAGGTTCGGTCGATCGAACGCCGGGTCCCCGCAACGGTCTTCGTCACCGCACGCACAGACAGCGAGGCCGGCGATGAGTAGTCCTTGGGTCATCGCCGCGATCACCGCAGCGCTGATCGGGTTGAGCGCGTTCTTCGTCGCGGTGGAGTTCGCGTTGATCGCCGCACGGCGCAACCGGCTCGAGGATGCGGCCGCGACGAGCGCGGCCGCCCGGGCGGCACTGCGCAGTGCCGGCGAGCTGTCACTACTGCTCGCGGGGGCCCAGCTCGGTATCACCGTGTGCACCCTGCTACTCGGTGCCATCACCAAACCCGCTGTGCACCACGCCATCACACCCCTGATCAGCGACCTCGGCGCTCCGGCATGGCTGGCCGACACCGGCGGCTTCGTCCTCGCTCTGCTGATCGTGACGTTCCTGCACCTGGTGATCGGCGAGATGGCGCCGAAGTCGTGGGCGATCGCCCACCCGGAACGGTCGGCCACCCTGCTGGCATTGCCGATGCGGGGCTTCATGTTCGTGACCCGTCCGCTGCTGCGCGCGCTCAACCACGGGGCCAACTGGTGTCTGCGCCGAGTCGGTGTGACACCGGTCGACGAACTCGCCGACAGCCAGGACCCCGAGGCGCTACGGCAACTGGTCGAACATTCGGCGGCAACCGGCACCCTGGACGCGCAGTATCACGCGAACCTGGCCAGCGCGCTGAATCTCGAAGCGCTGACCGTCGGCGAGGTGGTCCGGCACGACGCCGAGCCCAGCGACGTCCCCGCTGATGCCACAGCGGACCAGATCCGCGAAACATCCCGGAACACCGGACATCTGCGGTTGCTCGTCCACGACGGCGGAGCCATCGTCGGCGTGGTTCACGTGCGGGACAGTCTCGTCGGCGTCGGAACGGCGAGACAGCTGATGCGTCCCGTGCTGACCATGCCGGAAAGCCTGCCGGTCTACGAGGCGCTGCGGACGATGCGGGAGACGCGGAACCATCTGGTGGTCGTCGAGGGTCCATCCGGACGCGGACTGCTCACGCTGACCGACCTGCTGCACCGCCTGTTGCCGACCGCGGCCTGACCAGGGCACGGCCCGACTAGGAGATGACAACGGCTCCGTCGACCGGCAGCTCCGGCACCCGGGTCGCGCGCACGTAGACAGTGTCACCTTCCTTGAGGCCGAGCGCCTCGGCGTCACCGCGCGTGATCTGCGCGGTGAACGGTGTATGCGTCGCGGCGTTGATCAGTTCGACCCGCACCTCGAACCCGAGCATCACGACGCGGTCGATCACCGCGCGGGTCACCCCGGTGGCCTGGATGGAGTCGTCGGTGGTCGCGATCGCCATGTCGGGATTGCGGCCGACGCGAATGTCGTGCGGCCGCACCAGAACTCCGTTCAGCGACGACACGGCACCGAGAAACGACATCACGAACGCGTTCGCCGGGGCGTCGTACACCTCACTGGGCGAGCCGACCTGCTCGATACGGCCCTTGTTCAGCACCGCGATCCGGTCGGAGATGTCGAGCGCCTCGGACTGATCATGGGTCACCAGCACCGTGGTGACGTGCACCTCGTCGTGCAGGCGGCGCAGCCAGGCCCGCAGGTCCTCGCGGACTTTCGCGTCGAGCGCGCCGAACGGCTCGTCGAGCAGCAGCACCTCGGGGTCGACGGCCAGCGCACGCGCGAGCGCCATGCGCTGCCGCTGGCCGCCGGAGAGCTGGTTCGGGTAGCGGTTCTGAAAGCCGGACAGCCCAACGACTTCCAGCAGATTGTCGACCTTGTCCTTGATCTCGGTCTTCGGCTTCTTGCGGATCTTGAGCCCGAACGCGACGTTGTCGCGCACCGTCAGGTGCTTGAACGCCGCGTAGTGCTGGAACACGAACCCGATCCCCCGCCGCTGCGGCGGGACGTTCGTCACGTCGCGGCCGTTGATCACGATGGTGCCGGAGTCGGGATCGTCGAGGCCCGCGATCGCGCGCAGCAGCGTCGACTTGCCCGAACCGCTCGGGCCCAGCAGCGACGTCAGTGAGCCCTTCGGCACGGTGAAGTCGACGTCGTCCAGCGCCGCGAAGTCACCGAAGCGCTTATTGGCGCCGCGCACGACGATCGCATCAGTCATTGCGTGCTTGTCCCCTCGTTCTGATGGTCGACCAGCGTAGTTGGTGATCAGACCGAGACCCCGACGCGCTGCGCGATCGGTGGGACCCGGGTCGCCCGCACGTACACCGTGTCGCCCGCCTTGAGCCCGAGCGCCTCGCTGTCACCGCGGGTGATCTGGGCGGTGAACGGCGCCCCTGTGCCGGGATCGGTCAGCTCGACGCGCACCTCGAAGCCCAGCTTCACCACCCGGTCGATCGTCGCCTCGACCACCGCGGTGCCGACCCCGGACCCGTCGGCGGCCAGCGTCATCTCAGGGGTGCGGCCGACCCGGATGTCGTGCGGGCGCACCAGCGCGCCGTCGAGCGCGGATACCGCGCCGAGGAAGCCGAGCACGAACTCGGTCTCCGGCTGGTCGTACACCTGGGTCGGGGATCCGACCTGCTCGATGCGGCCTTTGTTGAGCACCGCGATCCGGTCGGACACGTCGAGCGCCTCGGCCTGGTCATGGGTCACCAGCACGGTCGTGACGTGCACCTCGTGATGCAGGCGCCGCAGCCACAGCCGCAGGTCCTCGCGCACCTTGGCGTCGAGCGCGCCGAACGGCTCGTCGAGCAGCAGCACCTCGGGGTCGATCGCCAACGCGCGCGCCAGCGCCATGCGCTGGCGCTGACCGCCCGACAGCTGCGACGGGTAACGGTCCCTGAACCCGCCGAGGCCGACGATCTCGAGGAGATCGTCGACCTTGGTCTTGATCTCGGTCTTGGACTTCTTGCGGATCTTGAGCCCGAACGCGACGTTGTCGCGCACCGTCAGGTGCTTGAACGCCGCGTAGTGCTGGAACACGAACCCGATCCCGCGCCGCTGCGGCGGCTCGTGGGTCACGTCGCGACCGTTGATCACGATGGTGCCGGAGTCGGGCTGATCGAGGCCGGCGATCGCGCGCAGCAGCGTCGACTTGCCCGAACCGCTCGGGCCGAGCAACGAGGTCAGTGAGCCCTTCGGGACCACGAAGTCGACGTTGTCGAGTGCGGCGAACTCCCCGTAGCGCTTGTTCGCGCCTTTGACCTCGATCGCGATGTCATTGGTGGCAGACATGAGTCTCTCTCCTGCTCAGTCTTCGGCTCTGGCGCGTTTACGTTGGGCGTCGAACACGATCTGCGCGATGAGCACAGTCACCGCGACCGCCATCAGCACCGTCGAGATGGTGTAGGCGCCGTAGTCGTCGCCGCGGGTGTAGCGGTCGTGCACCAGCAGGGTCAGCGTCTGCGACTGGCCGGGCAGGTTCGACGAGACCACCAGCACGGCGCCGAACTCGCCGAGGGTGCGGGCCACGGTCAGCACGACACCGTAGGTCAGCCCCCACCGGATGGACGGCAACGTCACGCGCCAGAACGTCTGCCACGCGTTGGCCCCGAGCGTCGCCGACGCCTCCTCCTGGTCGGTGCCGAGTTCGTGCAGCACCGGTTCGACCTCGCGGATCACGAACGGCAGCGTCACGAAGATGCTCGCCAGCACGATGCCGGGGAACCCGAAGATGATCTTGACGCCGAAGTCGTTCTGGACGAACCCGAACAGCCCCGCGGTCCCCCACAGCGCGATCAGCGCGACGCCGATCACCACGGGCGACACCGCGAACGGCAGGTCGATCGCGGCCTGCAGCAGGTTCTTGCCGCGGAACTTGCGGCGCGCCAGCACCAGCGCCGTCGACACGCCGAACACCACGTTGAGCGGCACCACGATGGCCACCACCAGCAGCGACAACGACAGCGCGGACTGCGCGGCCGGCGTGGTGATGGAGGCCCAGAACGCGCCCAAACCGGGCGCGAACGTCTGCCACAGGATCGCGCCGAGCGGCACGATCAGCAGCGCGGTGACGTAGAACAGCGCGATGACGCGCAGGATCAGCTTCGTCGGCAGCGACAGGGTCATCGCGCCGCCTCGTCCCGCTTGGCGGCCTTGGCGCCGAGGTACCGCAACACGAACAGCACCGCGAACGAGATCGCCAGCAGCACGATCGAGATCGCGGCGGCGCCGGCCGGGTCGTCGTTCTCGATGAGCGTGCGGATCCACTGCGACGACACCTCGGTCTTGCCGGGGATCGCGCCGCCGATCAGCACGATCGACCCGAACTCACCGATCGCCCGGGAGAACGCCAGACCGGCGCCGGACAGCAGCGCCGGGGCCAGCGCGGGCAGGATCACCGAGAAGAAGATGGTGGCGTTGTTGGCGCCCAGTGACGCGGCGGCCTCCTCGACCTCTCGGTCGAGTTCCAGCAGCACTGGCTGCACCGCGCGGACCACGAACGGCAGCGTCACGAACGCCAGCGCCAGCCCGACACCCCACGCGGTGTGCTGGATGTGGATCCCGACCGGGCTGCGCGGGCCGTACAGCGCGAGCAGCACCAGGCTGGCCACGATGGTGGGCAGCGCGAACGGCAGGTCGATGAGCGCGTCGACGATCCGCTTTCCCCAGAAGTCGTCGCGCACCAGCACCCACGCGATGAGCAGCCCGAACACCACGTTCACCACGGTCACGGCGATCGAGATGGTCAGCGTGACCTTGAAGGACGCGATCGCCGACGGTGAGGTCACCGTCGTGACGAAGGAGTCCCACCCGCCCTTGGCGGCGATCCACATGATCGCGGCCAGCGGCAGCAGCACGATGATGGACAGCCACACCACCGCGACGCCCACCTGCAGGGAGGCGCCGCCGGGCCGGCGGAATCCCGGGCCGCCGCCCGGAGCCGGTGTCGGCTCCGGGCGGCGCGCGTCAGGATTCGGGTCGACGACAGAAGAGGTCATCCAGTGGCCTGCTTGTAGATCTTGGTGATGGTGCCGTTGTCCTTGTCGAACAGCTGGGTGTCGACGTTCTGCCAGCCGCCGAGGTCAGCGATCGTCCACAGCTTCTCCGGGGCGGGGAACTTGTCGGCGTACTCGGCCAGCACGGCCGGGTCGACCGGGCGGAAGTTGGCTTCGGCCCACAGCTTCTGGCCCTCGGGGGTGAACTGGAAGTCGACGAACGCCTGCGCCTTGTCGCGGTGCGCGCTGGTGTTGACCACCGCGGTGGGGTTCTCGATCTTGAACGTCTGGGGCGGGTTCACATGCTCCAGGTTGAAGTTCAGCGCCTCGTTCTCGTAGGCCAGCAGTACGTCGCCGCTGCCCTGGCGGAACACGTCGGTGGCCTCCCGGCCCGAGCCGGGACGCAGCTTCACGTGCTCGGTGACGAGCTTGTTGACGAACTCGATGCCCGCCTCGGGGTCCTGGCCGCCGTTGCTCGCGTAGGCGTAGGGCGCGAGCAGGTTCCACTTGGCGGCGCCGGAGCTCAGCGGGCTCGGGGTGATCACCTCGATGCCGGGCTGCAGCAGGTCGTCCCAGGTGCGGATGTTCTTCGGGTTGCCGGGGCGGACCGCGAAGCTCACGACCGAGCCGAACGCGATGCCCTTGTTCGGGCCGGCGTCCCAGTTCTCGTCGACCTTGCCCGCCTTGACCAGGCGGGTGATGTCGGGCTCGACGGAGAAGTTCACGATGTCGGCCGGCTTGCCGGACTCGACGCTGCGGGACTGGTCGCCGGAGGCGCCGTAGGACGCCGTGACCTCGATACCCTTGCCCTCCTCGGTCGCGGCGAACGCCGGCGCCACCTTCGACCAGCCCGGCTCCGGCACCGCGAACGCGACCAGCGTCAGCGTCGTCTCGGCGTTACCGCTTCCGCCTTCCCCACCTGCCACGTCGCTCGCGCCGCCGCCGCAGGCGGCCAGCACCGTCGCGGTGGTGGCGAGCGCGGCCGCAGTGCGCCAGCGCCTCGTGGATTTCAGCAGGTTTCGCATGGGTGACCTTTCCGGGTTATCGGGATTCGAGCGGGACCCGTTTGCGGAAAGGCAGGCTCAGTACTGAGGGCAGATACGCCCCAGCCGTCGCCGACCCCGAGCCACGAACGGGCAGGGTGTCAGCGACAACAACAGACATCAGCAACGGCAGAGAAACCCACGGCAATGAGGGCCACGATGTGACCGCTCTTGTTGCCGGACGCCGGTTGCATGGCGCGAAGAATAACAGAAGCTGTGAACTGTCATCTCGTCAGCAGCCACATCACGATGACCAGGACGATCAGCGCGACCAGCGCCAGCGTCACCCGCGAGCGCGGCATCCCCGTCATCGATCGCCCCTTTCGGTATCTCTCACGCCATCTCTCACGGCGCCGTCGTGGCTGCGCCGGGCCCGGCGCAGAACCCGGAGCCCTTTGATGCCGGTGCCCAGCAGCGCGTCGAGGACGACCGCGGTGACATAGGCCAGGGTCAGCACCACCGGCATCACCACCACCGTCTGCGCGACGAACGGCAGACCGGACAGCCACAGCTCCACTCCGTCCCACCAGTTGAGGAAGCCGTCCACCCGGCCAGACTATGCGCCCGCACGCCGGCCGGGACACGGGGTTTGTTCCGGTAGACGCCGGGGCGCCGGACAGTCGATGATGTGCGAATGGTTTTGCCGCAGTCCGATGCGTCCGAGGCCCTGTCGTCCAACGGTGAGTCGTCGGCCCTGACACTCCCGTCGCCGACGATGAACTACAGCCACGGCCCGCTGCGGAATCCGTTCCCGCCGATCGCCGACTACGCGTTCCTATCGGACTGCGAGACGCAATGCCTGATCTCGTCGGCCGGCTCGGTCGAGTGGTTGTGCGTGCCGCGGCCGGATTCCCCGAGCGTGTTCGGCGCGATCCTGGACCGCGGCGCGGGCCACTTCCGGCTCGGCCCCTACGGGGTGTCCGTTCCGGCCGCGCGGCGCTACCTGCCCGGCAGCCTGATCCTGGAGACGACGTGGCAGACCCACACCGGCTGGCTCATCGTGCGCGACGCGCTGGTGATGGGGCCCTGGCACGACCTGGAGACCCGGTCGCGCACCCATCGCCGGACCCCGATGGACTGGGACGCCGAGCACATCCTGCTGCGCACCGTGCGGTGCGTCAGCGGCACCGTCGAGGTCGTGATGAGCTGCGAGCCGTCGTTCGACTACCACCGCACCAGCGCGCACTGGGAGTACTCGGCGCATGCCTACGGCGAGGCGATCGCGCGGGCCACCAAGAACCCCGATTCGCACCCGACGCTGCGGCTCACCACCAACCTCCGCATCGGTCTGGAGGGCCGGGAGGCCAGGGCGCGGACGCGCCTCAAAGAGGGCGACAACGTCTTCGTCGCGCTGAGCTGGTCCAAGCATCCGGCGCCGCAGAATTTCGAAGAGGCCTCCGACAAGATGTGGAAGACCAGCGAATGCTGGCGGCAGTGGATCAACGTCGGCGACTTCCCCGACCATCCGTGGCGGGCGTACCTGCAGCGCAGCGCGCTGACACTGAAGGGGCTGACCTACTCCCCGACCGGCGCGCTGCTGGCCGCGCCGACCACATCGCTGCCGGAAACACCTCACGGCGAACGCAATTGGGACTACCGGTACGCGTGGGTCCGTGACTCCACGTTCGCGCTGTGGGGGCTCTACACACTGGGGCTGGACCGCGAGGCCGACGACTTCTTCGCGTTCATCGCCGACGTGTCGGGCGCGAACAACGGTGAGCGGCACCCGCTGCAGGTGATGTACGGCGTCGGCGGTGAGCGCAGCCTGGTCGAGGAGGAACTCAACCACCTGTCGGGCTACGACAACGCCCGGCCGGTGCGGATCGGCAACGGCGCCTACAACCAGATGCAGCACGACATTTGGGGCACCATGCTCGATTCGGTCTATCTGCACACCAAATCCCGTGAGCAGATCCCCGAGACGCTGTGGCCGGTCCTGCGCGAGCAGGTCGAGGAAGCGATCAAACACTGGCGCGAACCCGACCGCGGGATCTGGGAGGTCCGCGGCGAACCGCAGCACTTCACGTCCAGCAAGATCATGTGCTGGGTGGCCCTCGACCGCGGCGCCAAGCTCGCCGACCTGGAGGGCGAGAAGTCCTACGCCCAGCAGTGGCGCGAGATCGCCGAGGAGATCAAGGCCGACATCCTCGAACACGGCGTCGACGAGCGCGGGGTGCTGACCCAGCGCTACGGCGATCCGGCGCTCGACGCGTCACTGCTGCTGGCGGTGCTGACCCGGTTCCTGCCCCCCGACGATCCGAGGATCCGGGCGACGGTACTCGCGATCGCCGAGGAGCTCACCGAGGAGGGTCTGGTGCTGCGCTACCGGACCGAGGAGACCGACGACGGGCTCTC
The DNA here is from genome assembly GCF_002086815.1 of Mycolicibacterium parafortuitum. Taxonomy (GTDB): domain Bacteria; phylum Actinomycetota; class Actinomycetes; order Mycobacteriales; family Mycobacteriaceae; genus Mycobacterium; species Mycobacterium parafortuitum. Next base: position 52,036 of record NZ_MVID01000020.1, on the reverse strand, counting down.
CGGCGAGGAGGGCACCTTCACGATCTGCTCGTTCTGGCTGGTGTCGGCGCTCGTCGAGATCGGCGAGATCGACCGCGCGAGGCATCTGTGCGAACGGCTGCTGTCGTTCGCGAGCCCGCTGCACCTCTACGCCGAGGAGATCGAGCCGCGCACCGGCAGGCACCTGGGCAACTTCCCGCAGGCGTTCACCCATCTGGCACTGATCAACGCCGTGGTCCACGTGATCCGCGCCGAGGAGGAGGCCGACAGCTCCGGGGTGTTCCAGCCCGCCAACGCCCCGGTGTGACGGCCGCGCGGGGGATTTGCGTCTGCCCGCGCGGAATGCTCGCCGAGGCCCCCGCCGCGGCGGAGCATCGGTGACATGAGTCTCACCGGAGCAGACGAGACATCTCGTCAAGTCATCGACAACGCCGTGGGCATCCTCATCGGGCTGCGCGGATGCTCACGCACCCAGGCGTTCGAGGAGCTGGTGCGTGTCGTCCACCAGACCGGCCTCGGCCTCGGTGCGATCGCGTCCGGGCTGGTCGCGGTCGCCAGTGGCGCCGCGTCCGCCGATCACGCGGAGGCGTTCAACGCCTGGGATGCGCTGATCAGAGGCCGCAGGGCGCACTCATTCTCCTCCGGCTGACGATCGGCAACTTTGAACCTCGCTGACCAGAACTCTGTGCACCGCAGCGTTTCTCGGTCTGAATGTCTAGGCCCGTTGCGGCACAGGCTCTCGACAGCGAGGAAGGTATGTCCATCTACACCGAAGACCTGACGAAGGTCTACGGAAGCACCCGCGCGCTCGACGGCGTGTCCATCTCTGTCGAGCAGGGCGCGATCCTCGGGGTCGTCGGCAGCAGCGGGTCGGGCAAGAGCACGCTGGTCCGCAACATCGCGCTGCTGGAACGGCCGACGCGGGGCCGGGTGGTCCTCGACGGGCAGGACCTGACGGCGCTCCCGGAGCGGGAACTGCGGATCGCGCGCCGCCGCCTCGGCAACGTCTTCCAGTCGGCGAACCTGCTCGACAACCGCACCGCGCGGGCGAACATCGAGTTCCCGCTGGAGATCGCGGGCTGGGATCGCACGGAGCGCTGGCACCGCGCCCAGCAACTGCTGGAGCTGGTCGGCTTGGGTACCCGCGGCGAGAGCTATCCGGCCCAGCTGTCCGGCGGCCAGCGGCAACGGATCGGGATCGCGCGGGCACTCGCGGCGCGGCCGAGCGTGATCCTCGCCGACGAACCCACCAGTGCACTGGATCCGGCGACCACCCAGGAGATCCTGGGCCTGCTCACCGACCTGCGCGACGAACTCGACGTGACCATCCTGCTCATCACCCACGATCTGTCGATCGTGCGCCAGATCGCCGACCGCGTCGCGGTTCTCGACGAGGGCCGGGTGGTCGTACAGGGTCCGCTCGCCGACGTCGCCGCCGATCCCGGCTCCGGGCTGCTGCCGCCGCTGAGCGCTCCCCCGCCTCCCGCCGACGGCGAACTGATCGTCAACGTGGTCGCCGGCGCCGACGCGTCGGCGTCGTTCATCAGCACGCTGGCCCGCGAGCTCGACACCGACGTGCGGATCATCGACGGCGAGGTACTCCGCCTCGGTGAGCAGACGGTGTCGCAGTTCCAGCTGGCGCTGTCGGCATCCGGCCGATCCACCGCCCCCGACCGGGTCGCGGAGTACGCGCGATGGTTCCGGCAACACCGGCTCGGCTTCACCGTCGCCGGGGTGCGCGTATGAGCGCCTTCACCGATTGGATCGACGACTCGATCCTGCTCAAGACCGACGCCGTCCCGGTCGCGCTGAACGAGACGCTACAACTCGTGTTCGTCCCGTTCGTCTTCGTGGTGCTGTTCGGGATACCGCTGGGCGTCCTGCTCTACGCGACCTCACCGGGCGGGTTGTCCCCGGTGCGCTGGCTCAACCGCACCCTGGGCGCGCTCGTCAACGTGACACGCTCTCTGCCCTTCCTGGTGCTGGTCATCGCGTTGTGGCCCCTGGGCCGGTTGCTGGTCGGATCCAGCCTCGGCACCGTCGCGGCGATGGTGCCGCTGACCATCGGCACCATCCCGTTCTTCGCGCGGCTGGTCGAGGCGTCCCTGCGCGAGGTGGATGCGGGCAAGATCGACGCGGCACGCGTCGTCGGCGCCACCCGATGGCAGATCATCACGAAAACTCTTCTGCCCGAATCGATCAGCGGCATCATCGCCGCACTGACCATCACGATCATCGCGCTGCTGGGGTTCTCGGCGCTGGCCGGCGTCATCGGTGGCGGCGGACTCGGGGACCTCGCGATCCGCTACGGTGCGCGGTCCTATGACGGGCCGGTGCTGTGGTCGACCGTGCTGCTGCTGATCCTTCTCGCCCAGTTCTTCCAAGTGGTTGGCGACTTCTTCGCCCGCCGCACCGACCATCGGTCACGCACCGACGAAACACCCGCTGTCGCAGCATGACAGGAAAGGACACACTTTGATGACCACGACTCCCCCGGCCGGACCACCCACCCGACGGACCCCGCTGTATCTGGCGTTGGCCGCCATCGCCGCGGTGGTGGTCGCGGTGGCCGGCTTCCTGTGGCTCGGCGGCGAGGACAAGAAGGACCGCATCACCGTGGCGGCGACCCAGGTGCCGCATGCGGAGATCCTCGAGTTCATCAAGAACGGCCCCGCCAAGGAGGCCGGCCTCGATTTCGACGTCCGCGTCTTCGACGACTACTCCCTCGGCAACCGGTGGCTGGCCGAAAACGACATCGACGCCAACTACTTTCAGCACAAGCCGTACTTCGATGAGCAAGTCGCCGATTTCGGCTACCGGCTGCACGCGTTCCCCGGCGTCCACATCGAGCCGTATGCGGCGTTCTCCGACAAGTTCACCTCCGTTGAGCAGTTGCCCGACGGAGCGCGGATCAGCATCACCGACGACGGCAGCAACCAGGCCAGGGCGCTGGCGCTGCTGCAGACCAAGGGCCTGGTGACGCTACCGGCCGACGGACCGGTCAACGTCAAGACCGTCGGCAACCCGAAGAACCTCCGATTCATCGAGGCCGCACCGGATCTGCAGGCCAAGGCCGTACCCGACGTCGACCTGGCGATCCTCAACGGCAACTACTTCCTCGACGCCGGGTACACCCTCGCAGACGCGCTGATCGTGGAATCCACCGACGACAACCCGTACGCCAACTTCCTGGCCAGCCGCGAGGACAACCAGGGCGACCCGAGCATCGTGAAGCTCGACGAGCTGTTGCACAGCCCGCAGACCAAGGAATTCATCGAGCAGCGCTGGCCCGGTGGCGACGTCTACCCCGCGTTCTGAGGACACCGCGATGAGCATCCACCTGCACTGGTACCTGCCCACCAATGGCGACAGCCGCGAGATCGTCGGCTCGGGCGACGATTCCCACCTCGGGCCCTCGGCAGGCGGGATCCGGCCGCCGACGATCGCCTACCTCGGCGAGATCGCCCGCACCGCCGAACTTCTCGGGTTCGAAGCGGTGCTGACCCCGACCGGGACGTGGTGCGAGGACGCGTGGATCACCACCGCGGCGCTGAGCCAGGTCACGACGCGGCTGAAGTTCCTGGTGGCGTTCCGGCCCGGGTTCATCTCGCCCACCCTGGCCGCGCATCAGGCGGCCACGTTCCAGCGGGTGTCCGGCGGGCGGCTGCTGCTCAACATCGTCACCGGCGGCGACCCGGTCGAGCAGGCACGCTTCGGCGACCACCTCGACCACGACGAACGCTACCGGCGCACAGGCGAATTCCTGTCGGTGCTGCGCGGGGTCAGCTCCGCGCCTCGCGGCACGACGTTCGACTTCGCCGGCGACCACTACCGCATCGACGGCGCCCGCATCGACTTCGGCGACTGGGATCCGCCCCAGATCTTCTTCGGCGGCGCCTCCGAAGCCGCGGAGGAGGTCGCCGCCGAACACGTCGACACCTACCTGGCGTGGGGTGAGACGCCGGCGCAGATCTCGCAACGGTTGGACCGGTTGCGGATCCGGGCCGCCGCGCACGGCAGGACACTGCAGTTCGGCATCCGGTTGCACGTGATCAGCCGCGACACCTCCGCCGATGCGTGGGCGCACGCCGAACGGCTGCTGTCCTCGATCAGCGACGACCGGATCCGGGCGGCGCAGGAGGTTTTCGCGCGTTCGGAGTCGGTCGGCCAGCGCCGGATGACGGCGTTGCACGATGGCCGGACATCCGATCTGGAGATCTCGCCGAACCTGTGGGCGGGATACGGCCTGGTGCGCGGCGGGGCGGGCACCGCGCTGGTGGGCAGCCACACCGAGGTCGCCGACCGCATCGCGGAGTACCACGCGCTCGGCATCGACCACTTCATCCTGTCCGGCCAGCCGCACATCGAGGAGGCCTTCTGGTTCGCCGAGGGCGCCGGAGCGGTGCTGCGGGCGCGTGGGCTGGTGTGACGCACCGGATCCGCCCTCTCGAGACCGACGACGAGCTGCTCGCGGCGTCGAACGTGTTCCGCGCGGCGATGGTTGGCTTCGCGCCGCTGACCGGACTGGAACCGGGACAGATCGCCAAGCTCTCCGAGCCGGGACGCACACTGGGTGCGTTCGACGGGGCCGAGCTGGTGGGCACCACAGAAGCGGTCGGCAGCAGCCTCACCCTGCCCGGTGGCCGGTGCGTTCCGCACGCGGCGGTCACCCACGTCGGCGTGCTGCCGTCGCACACGCGACGCGGTATCGCCACCGCTCTGCTCGCGAGCCAGCTGCACGACATCAGGACCCGCGGTGAAATGGTCGCCACGCTGCGGGCGTCGGAAGCGACCATCTACGAGCGTTTCGGATACGGCGTGGCCAGCACGTCGAGTACCGTAGAGCTCGACAGGAGGCGCGCCGTATTGCGTGCCGGCGTCGAGGGCGGCGGGCAGGTGCGGCTCGTCGACCCCAGCCACGCGTGGGATGTGTTGCCGCGCATCTACTCCGAGAACCACCCGGCCCGCCCCGGCAGCATCGCCCGGCCCTCGGTGTGGTGGCAGCTCCAACGGCTGCGCGCAGCGGGGACCACCGGGGCGCGCTACGTGGCGTTGCACGGCGATCCCGGCGCCGAGACGGGTTTCGTCCGGTATCACCCGGTGGACACAGACAGGTGGTTCGTCAGCGAGCAACGCACCGTCGTGGTCGACGACTTCTTCGCCCCGACCACCGAGGCCTACCTCGGGTTGGTCCGGTTCCTGCTCGACCTCGACCTGGCCGACCGGCTGGTGTTCACGATGTTGCCCCTCGACGATCCGCTGCCCTGGCTGCTCACCGATCCGCGCGCCGCACGGGTGACCGCCACCCGCGACGAGACGTGGCTACGTGTGGTCGACGTCGCCGCGGCGCTCGCCGCGCGCACTTATTCCGGCACCGGGGCGATCACGCTGCATATCAGCGATCCACTGCTTCAGGACAACTCGGGTACCTTCGAGATCTCGGCGGGCGGCGTGCAGCCGAGCACAGCCGCCGCGCGGCTGCGCACCGGGCCGGTCGGGCTGGCGGCCGCGCTGCTCGGCGCGACGCCGTGGCGCACGCTCGCGCTCACGGGTCTGGCCGAGGCCACCGATCCGGAGGTGATTGCGCTGGCGGACAGCTTGTTCCGCACCGACCAGGCAGCGCACACCGGAATCTACTTCTAGCGCACCGTTAAGCTGGCCATAACTTCCGGTTGATCGTAATTCGTGTCATACCACCGCTGTTCGCGGACAGTGTCGAACATGACATGGGCGAACGATGGCGCTGTTTGACGTCTCCGACCTCGCCGTCACCCTCCACACAGGAAATCGCGCCACCGGACGGCGGGCGGTGCGCGCTGTCGAATCATTCAGCTTCTCGGTCGACGCGGGCCAGACCCTGGCAATCGTCGGCGAATCAGGTTCCGGGAAAAGCATTTCCCTGCTCGCCGCGACCCGCCTGCTCGGAACGAACGCCGACGTCACCGGTACGGTGCACTTCGCAGGCAGCGACCTGCTGACGCTGCCGGCCCGGAAACTGCGCCGGGTCCTCGGCAAGGACATCGGGTTCGTCTTCCAGGATCCCCAGAGCAACCTGCACCCGTTCAAATCCATCGGCACCCAGATCGACGAGGTGCTTCGCATCCACGGCGGTGGCACCCGGCGCTCCCGTCGCGCGCGGACCATCACACTGCTCGACGAAGTGGGCATCGTCAGGCCCGAAAAGGCTTACGACAGCTACCCTGCCGAGTTCTCCGGCGGTATGCGGCAGCGCGCGATGATCGCGATCGCCATCGCGAACAACCCGGCGCTGATCATCGCCGACGAACCCACCACCGCTCTCGACGTCAGCGTGCAGGCCGGAATCCTGCGGTTGCTCACGCGGTTGCAGGCCGACCATCGCACCGCCATCGTCTTCGTCAGCCACGACCTCGGCGTCGTCCACGAGATCGCCGACACCGTCGTGGTGGTCAAGGACGGCCGTGTCGTCGAATCCGGTTCCCGCGACCAGATCTACCACGCCCCGGAGCAGCCCTACACCCGGGAGCTGCTGGACGCGTCACGGGTACACAGCATCGACGTGGCACCGTCGACCGGCAGACCCCCGGCGGCCAGAGATGCCGCCCCGCTGCTGGAGGTACACGGCCTGCGGAAGTCGTATCGGGAGCGCGGCCGGCAAGGTCGGCGCCGGACCGTCGTCGAGAACCTCGACTTCACATTGCACACCGGCGAAATCGTGGGTCTGGTGGGCGAATCAGGGTCGGGGAAATCCACCGTGGGACGCATCATCGCCGGACTGCAGTACGCCGACGCGGGCGAGATCACGCTGGCGGGAACGAGGTACCCCACGTCGGTGTCCGACGGGATTCCGCGGCTGCCCGCCGAAATCCGGCGAACGGTGCAGCTCGTCTTCCAGGATCCGTATTCCAGCCTCAATCCGCGCCGTACTGTCGCGGAGTCGCTGGCCGCTCCCCTGCTGGCCCAACGCGAGCCGCGTGAGCTGATCTCCGCGCAGGTCGAGCGCGCCGCTGACGCCGCCCGGCTGCCCCGAGCGTTGATGCAACGGCACCCGGCGGAGCTGTCCGGCGGTCAGCGCCAGCGGGTGGCGATCGCGCGCGCGCTGGTACTCTCCCCGCGGCTGATTGTGGCCGACGAAGCGTTGTCGTCTCTCGATGTGACCACGCAGAGCCAGATCCTGGCCCTGATCCGTCAGCTCGTCGAGGAACAGCACACCGCGTTCCTGTTCATCACCCACGATCTGGGCGTCGTATCGTCGATCGCCCCACGCGTGATCGTGCTCGGCCCCGACGGCGTCGAGGAGATCGGCGACACCGCAGCGGTCTTCGCCGCCCCGCAGTCGTCCTACACCCGGGCCCTCATCGACGCGGTGCCCCGACTGGAGACGCGGGTGTCGTGAGCGGGCTGCTGATTCCGTCGTCGGTGAACGGCGGGCTTTCCGCTGTTCCCGCACGCACCCCGCTGCGGTCGTTGTCCGCCGACCCCGGATTGGTGTTCGGCGCGGTCCTCGTCGGCGTGGTCCTCCTCGCCGCACTGAGCGCGCCGCTGATCGCGGCACTGACCGGCCATGGTCCCACCGACCAGTTCCCCGACGACACGCTCGACGACGCGGGCCTGCCCATCACCGGTGGGAACGGCTTCCTGCTCGGTGCTGACGGCAGCGGGCGCGATGTGTTCATCCGAACCCTGTACGGAGCCCGGATCTCCCTGGGTATCGGCATCCCCGCCACCACTATCGCGATGCTGCTCGGCGTCGCTGTGGGACTGGCCGGCGGCTACTTCGGGGGCCGGATCGACGCGGCGCTCTCGGAGCTGACGAACATCGCGCTGGCGTTCCCGTTCCTCGTCACCGCGCTGAGCGTGGTGACGCTCAACCGTGGCACCGCCGGCACCACCCTCGTCGATCCGATCATCGTGGTGATCGGCATCATCGCGTTGTTTTCATGGACCTATTTCGCCCGCCTCGTCCGGAACTCGGTCATCGAGATCAAGGCAAAACCGTTCGTGCTCGCAGCGATCGGCGCCGGAAGCTCGCATACCCGGGTGATCGTCACCGAGATCCTGCCGAACATCGCTCCGACCGTGATCATCTACTGGGCGGTGCAGTTGCCCACCAACATCGTCGCCGAGGCATCGCTGTCGTACCTGGGCGTCGGGATCAAGGCGCCGACTCCGAGTTGGGGCACGATGATCGCCAACGCACAAGACTCCGCGCTGTATCAGGTGCAGCCGTTGATGCTGATCGCGCCCGCTGTCGGCCTTTTCGTCACGGTGCTGGGATGCAACGTGTTGAGCACGCGGCTGCGCAGCCGCTTCGATCCCAGTTCGGCCCGGTGAACGATGGCGCCCTTCCTGCTCGCCCGGGCCGCCCGGATGGTGATCACCGTCTTCGCCGTCGTGCTGATCACGTTCGGCCTCACCAAGCTCGCCTACCAGAATCCGGGCCGGATGCTGGCCCCGGAGAACGCCTCCCAGCAGACGGTCGACGCCATCACCAAGAGTCTGCGGCTCGATGACCCGTGGTATGTCCAGCTGTGGCACTACGTCGTGCGCGGACCGGAAATCAAGGGCACACCGACGGGACTGCTCAATTGGCCGCCCAGCCTTGGCTATTCGTACCGGGAACAGCGGCCGGTCACCGGATTGATCCTGGAGAAGTTCCCGGTGACGGTCAGCCTCGCCGTCGGCGCGCTGGTGCTGTGGATCGCGTTGTCGGTGCTGCTCGGTGTGTACGCGGCACGGAGACCGGGCGGCTTCTTCGACACCGTGACGTCGGGGATCTCCTACGTTTTCCTTTCGGTACCGACGTTCGTCACCGGGGTGCTGTTGCTGTTCGGGCTGTACTACCAGCTCTCACTCGCAGGGTTCAAGTTCTTCCCGAGCGGCGGGTATGTGCCGTTGACGACCTCACCGGCGCAGTGGGCGCTGCACCTGTTGCTGCCGTGGGCCACCCTGGTGATCGCGCAGGTCGGGTTGTTCCAACGGGTCGTACGCGCCTCGGTACTCGAGGTCGCGAACAAGGACTTCATCCGCACCGCACGGGCCAAGGGCCTACCGCCGCGCAGCGTGTACTTCGATCACGCACTGTCGGCGGCGCTGAACCCGATCCTGACCCTGGGGGCCATCGAGTTCGCCGCGATCCTCGGCGGCGCCATCATCACCGAGCAGATCTTCGGCCTCGACGGCATCGGCCGGCTCGCCGTGAGCGCCGCCAACAGCGGTGACGCGCCGGTGGTGATCGGCTGCACACTTCTGGGCGCCGTCATCTTCGTTGTCGCGACGTTCGTCATCGACGTGATCACCCACGCCCGCAGCGGCAAATAGACCGCGCACCGCAACACACAAGGAGAAATAACGATGAGATCGGTAGTACGCGCTGTCGCTGCGATGGCGGGGGCGGTGATGTTGGTGTCCGGGTGCGGCGCCAGCGATGAGCAGGCCGCCCCCGGTGACCCGTCGCAGCTCTACGGCGGCACCCTCAAGGTGGCTTCGGTCGGCGACATTGATGCACTGGACCCGTTGATCGCCTATTCCGCGGAATCGTGGCAGGTGATCAGGGCGACGACGCGGCAGCTCGTCACCTACGCCGGGAACCAGGAGAGCATCGGGGCCGACACCGAAGTCGTGCCAGACCTGGCCGAGAGCTGGGAGGTCAGCCCGGACAAGCTGACCTACACCTTCCATCTGCGCGACGACATCAACTTCTCGGGTGCCTCGACGCGCCCGATCACCGCGCACGATTTCGTCTACGCCGTCAAGCGTTTCCCCGATCCCAATGCCCAGGTCAGTGCGATCACCTACTACAACGCGCTGTTCGCCGGGTTCGAGGAGTACGCCGCCGAATTCGCCAAGGTGCCCACGGGCGATCTGGCCGCGGTGCAGGAGTTCATCGACACCCACGAGATCAGCGGGCTGAAGGCGCTGGACGACAGGACCTTACAGCTGACTCTGACCCAGCCGGCGAGCGACATCCTCGACATCCTGACGCTGAACTTCGTGTCGCCGCTGCCCGAAGAGGTGGTGTCGAAGTACTTCGCCGACAGCCTGGAGTTCCGGAAGAACTACGTCTCCAGCGGCCCGTACTTCATCGAGTCCTACGAGCCCGACCGTCAGCTGACCCTGACGAAGGTGCCCGAGTACAACAGCGACGGAGACCCGCGAAAAGCGTACGCGGACAAGATCGTCTTCGATACGACAGTCGCCTCAGCCGACGCGGCCTCCCAGCAGTTGCAGACCGGTACCGCCGACATCGGACTCTACATCCGGTCCTATCCGGCCAACGTGATCGCCCAGTACAAAAAGACCGACCCGGACCACCTGCACAAGTCGGCAAGCGGTTCGGCGATCTTCATCAGCTGGAACAATCCGGCCGAACCGGCGACACCTGCTCAGGGTGCACTCAAGGATCTCCGGGTCCGGCAGGCCTTCAACTACTCGTTGAATCGGGCCGACATCGTCCGCGGGCTCGGCGGACCGGATTCCGCGATCGTCAGCAACGAGATCCTGACCTCGACGATCACGGGATACAACGAGGAGAACCCCTACCCGACACCGGAAGACAAGGGCGATCCAGAGAAGGCGAAGGCGCTGCTGACGGAAGCCGGTCAGCAGGACCTGACCGTCAACGTCGCGTACCGCAACACCCCGGAATTCGAGAAGATCGCCACCTCGGTGCAGGCGGCAGCCGAACGCAGCGGAATCACGGTGCGGCTGACCCCGATACCGGGCGAGAGCTGGGGTGCGTTCAGCGCATTCCTCGCCGACAAGTCCAAGCTCGACCAGTGGGACCTCGCCATCACCAACTGGACCCCGGACTGGCAAGGCAACAGCGCCAGGATGACTCTGGGCGGCTGGCTGGATTCGGAATTCGCTCCGGGCGGCACCTGGAACGGTGTCACCTACGACAACCCCGAACTCAATGCTGCGGTGCGTCGTGCGTTCGCCGCCGAGGATTCGACCGAGGACTGGAAGCAGGCCAACAGGATCGCCACCGAGGATCTTGCGTGGTTCCCGTTGATCGAGCGAGTGAAGTCGGTGCCCACCTCGGACCGGGTGACGAATTGGACGTGGCAGTCACTGGGCAACGGCGGCGACATCACCAACATCGCCGTGACGGGATAACGAAAAAGGCGCGTGGTGCCGGCCCCCCGGTCGGCACCACGCGCTTTGTTCAGATCTCAGTCGCCCTGGCCGCCGCGTCCGCGGGCCGCCAGATCGGGCACCGGATCCTTGGCGTTGATCAGCCAGTCACCGAGGATGCGGGCCTTGTACACCCGCGGATTGTGGGATGCAAGGGTGCGCGCATTGCGCCAATGACGATCGAGTGCGAAGCCTTCCGAAACGCCCGAGGCGCCGAGTGCGTCGAAGATGTTCGTCGTGGTGCGCAGCGCGGAACCGATGATCACCAACTGCGCCTGGGTCACCGCGACCTCTGCGTCGATGAGCCGCTGCCGCGCCCTGGCGTCGTCGCCGGAGATCCGTCCCGCGACGATGCCGTCGAGGCTGCGCGCGCTGAGCCCGAGCGCTGCCCCGGCCGCGAACACGTCGGCCGACACCTCCCCGATCACCTGCAGCAGCTGGGCGTCGTCGGTGGGCTTCTCGGCCAGCCCCTGCGGATAATTGCGTTTGCGGTCCGCCAGCGCCGCCGAACCGTCCCGCAACGCGGCACGGGTGATGCCGGTCAGCACCGACAGCATCGCGATCTGGTAGAAGTGCGGCTGGTAGGTGAAGCGTTCCGCGGCGGGGAACACGTTGCCGCGCTCGGCGCGGACGCCGTCGTAGCGAGCCGAGCCACTCGCGGTGGTTCGCTGCCCGAATCCCTGCCAGTCGTCGACCAGCGTGACCCCGGGGTCGGTGCGGCGCACCAACGCGGCGACCAGTTCTCCGTCGCTGTCACGGCCGATGACGTCGAGCCAGTCGGCGTAGAGGCTGCCGGTGGCATAGTATTTCGACCCCGTCACAACCCAATGGTCGTCGCGGGCGGTCACCGTGGTCGTCATGTTGGCGAGGGTGACGTTGTTGGCCTCGGTCCAGCCGCCGCCGACAAACTCGCCGTCCAGAAAGCGGGCGATCCACGCATCGTTGGTGTCCGACACCGGGGCGTTGAGCCGATCCTCGACGAACGCCAGATGGTTGCGCCAGATGTGGGCCACGTTGGAGTCCGCCGCACCGAGGTCGGCCAGCAGCAGGAAGGTCTGCTCCAGCGATGCGCCGAGGCCGCCGCGCTCCACCGGGATTCGCAGCTTCCCGAAGTCGGCGTCGTTGAGCAGCCGGACCTGTTCGTGCGGAAGCACCCGGCGGCGTTCGCGTTCGACGTTGCCTTCGGCGACCTTGTCGAACACCGGCTGGAAGCGGTCCTGCAGATCGGTGAGATCCGCGGTGGGCGCCGTCAGGTAGGTCGTGTTGATCGTCACTGGGGATAACCTTCGATTCGGTAGGCGGACTGGAACTCGACGGCGACGTATCCCAGCCGCGCGTAGAGGAGGTGGGCGTTGCTGCGGTTGTGGATGTCGGTACCGAGAGAGGCGACGGTCAGCCCCCGCGACAACGCGGCGAGCCAGATCTTGCGCAGCAGCAGCTCGGCGATGCCGCTGCGGCGCTGGTCTGCGCGCACCCCGATGTAGTCGGTGTGCGCGCTGCGTTCCTCCGAGGTCCCGGTGCCGGCGGTGTAGACCGATCCCAGCACGTAACCGACGACGTCGCCGCGGTCGTCGAGCGCCGCGATGCTGAAATCCGGTGCGAACAACCGGCTGTGGATATGGTGCTGCCACGCCTCCGGCGTCTTGGACATGTTCCCGAAATGCTCGAGGAACGTGTCGTACTGCAGCCGGCGAACCTGTTCACCGAGCCCGCGGCTGATCACTTCGGGCCAGCGCACCACCGTGATGCCGTCGCGGGAGGCCGCGGCGAGCGCCGCGGGGTCCTCGTCGCCGAGCGGTTTGCGGGTCCGGATGAACTGGCCTTCCCTGACGGCTCCGCGGCGGGTGAGCGCGTCGATCACCGGCGTCTGGGCATCGCCGATGAAAGTGCGCAGGAAAGAGCCCGGGATGGCCGCGCTCTCCGTACGGAACCTCGCCACCAGGTCTTCGACGACGCCGTCGGCGAGGTTTGGCGGAGCGTCCGGGTCGAGCACCACATCGGCGACGATCTCCGGCTGCAGTCCGTGCGGCTGGTGCAGCGCCGCGTAGCCGCGGATGCGTCCCGTCCCGTCGCGGACCACGGTCACCGCATCGGGGTATGCCCCCGAGAGTTGTTCTGCGACATCGCGGGAGTCGGCGGCGAACTTGCGGCCGGCCAGTCCGTCGGTGGTGGCGAGGAAGTCTGCGATCAACGGATGGTCGTGGGAGGTCGCGGGCGTCAACTGCCAGGTGTCGACGCGCCTGCGATGGTCGGTCAGGCTCATGAAATGTCTCCAGGGTGCGGGCGAAGGGTCACGAGTAAAAGCCGGGTGTCGGCTCGGTGCCGTTGAGGACGTAGTCGCCGATCTGAACCTGCTTGTGCTGCAGCGGATCATGCAGGCTCAGTGTTCTGACGTTGCGCCAGAACCTGTCGAGCCCCTCGGCAGCGGCCGTCGATCTGGCGCCGGTGACCTCGAACAACCGACTCGCCACGGTCAGTGCGACTTCGCTGGCATGTACCCGGGCCGCGTTGATCAACGTCACAGCCTCGGCGCGGTGGGACCAGGTCAGGGACGCGCCCTGGACGCGCACGTCGTCGAGCGCGGAGTTGGCGCGCGTGGTCAGCGCGACGGCCGACTGCACCTGTGTCCAGAGCTGCCCGTAGCGCTCCAGGACGAGCGGATCGTCGCCGGCCCGCTGCTTTCCGGACTCGACCCACGCCCGGGACCGGCCGCGGGTGTATTCCGCTGCTTCGGTGAGCGCCCCGACGGCGATGCCGGTGAAGATCGACGCGAAGCCGGCGTACATGTACAGCACGTCGAGGTGGTCGGCCGCGGTCGTTTCGGTGGCGCCGTAGCCGTACCCGATCAGATCGGTCGTCGCTACTTCCACCTCTCTCAGCGTGGTGGTGCCGCTGACGGTCAGGCGCTGACCGATGTTGTCCCAGTCGCCGCCGAACGACACACCAGGCGACGAGCGCTCGACGTGGAAGGTCGCCAGTTGGCCCGACAAGTCGTTGCCGCGCAGCGTCGTCCCGTCGTCGAACACGGTCCACACCAGCAGCACGTCGGCCACCGCGGCGCCGCTGGTGAACGGCTTGGACCCGTTAAGCCGGAAACCCTCCGGCGTCTGGGTGGCCCGGATCAGCGGCGGATAGGCGGCCTGGGCGACGGTGCCGTGGAACAGTCGCCGGCCGGCGATCCGTCGGGCCCGGGCGGCGCCGACGAAGCCGTTCTCCGCACGCGTTCCCGCCAGGCTCCCGAAGTAGTGGTAGAGCAGTACGTGGCCGATCGACGAGTCGGCCTCGGCGATCGTCTGCACCACCTCGGCCACCTGCGACCAGGTGGCGCCCGCACCGCCGTACTCCTCAGGGAGGAACAGTCCCAGCAGGTCGGCGTCCTTGAGCCAGCCGATCTCGTCGACCGGATCGAGTCCGGACCGGTCCCGCTGTGCGGCAGTCACTTTCAGTTTGTCGCGAACAGTCGTCGCGGCGCCGAGGAATTTCGGGGACGTCACGGTGCGGCCGGCTCGCGATCCCGGCGGGCCTGCGGATCGTCATCGTCGGAGGTGGAGTCGGAGGCTGCGTCGGCCTGCGCGAGGACGTCGAGGATGCCCGCGTCGGCGAGACGCTGCTGCTCCTCCTCCGACAGGGTCTGGATCGTGCCGATGCGACGCGCCACCTCCGGCTTGGCCTTGGTCAGGTACCAGTACCAGGCCAGCCCGGATAGCAGGATGCCGCCGAAGATAAACGGCAGGATGTTGAACGGGAATTCGGGCACCGGATAGAAGTTGCTGAAGATCACGTAGCCGAGACCCAGCGCCGCCGCCGCCGACACCGCCAACCGCAACGGCGTGAGCGCCTTGATCTTGTACAGCCAGATCGGTGTCGCGATGACAACCAGCAAGTAGCTGATCAGGAAGCCCCATGTCGCCACGTAGCCGCCGTACACGTCGAACACCAGCCGGCCCGCCGAGCTGAAGGTCGCCACAACGGAGAAGATCAGCGCCAGGGAGCCGATGAACAGCACACCCACCCACGGGGTCTGATAGCGGGAGTGCACCTGCGACAGCGCCTTCGGCAGCGCACCCTCGTGGGCGAAGGTGAACAGCGACCGGGCACCGGCGGTGGTCACCGCGGTGACGAACACGATGAACGCGATCGCCACGGCGCCGCTGACGATCTGGTTGACCCACGCCACGCCTGCGCTGTCCGCCAGCTGCGGGAGCACGGCTTTGTCACCGTCGATGTTGTCGAAGAACAGGATCTGCGGGTAGGTGGCCACGACATACAGCACGCCGAGAATCAGCACGACGCGCAGCAGGGAGCGGGCAATATTGCGGTGCGGGTCCTTGGCTTCGGCGCCCAGCGATGCCACGCTTTCGAAGCCCGCGTAGGACCCGACGGCCGAGACCGCGGCGATGAACGTCGCGCTGGACGCGAGGTGCTGCGGGTTCCACTGCTCCCAGTCGACTCGGAATCCGTAGGTGAGGTAGGAGCCGACGATGATCACCAGGATCGACGCGATCGCGATGAGCTCGAAGACCAGCTCGTACTTCGCTGAGATCGACACCCCGCGGTACGGCAGGTACACCGCTGCTGCCACCACGACGAACACGAGCAGCAGACGGAACCAATGATTTTGGGAGACAATCCCTATCGATTCCAGGAACGCGTCCAGATACAGGACACCGCCCAGCGTTCCGGTGGTCGCGAAGCCGATGTATCCGATGAGCAGGCTGAACCCCGCCGCGAACGCGAAACCGGGGCCCAGCCCGTTGCCGGTGTAGGTGCCCAAGGACCCCGAGGACACCGTGCGCTTGGCCTGGAAACTGATGGTGGTGGCGATGAGTACGACGATCCCGAGGCCCACGATCACCGCCCACGCCGCACCCTTGCCGGCGGCGACGAAAAGCGAGAACGGCACGACCGCGACGGCGACGCTCGGCGCAGCTGCCGCCAGACCCTGGGCGAACACGCCCCACGCGCCGACGGCGTCGCGCTTGAGCCCGGTCCCTTCCGCCGAGGTGAGGCCCCGGCCGGATAACGCCACTGCGGGGCGAGTCGGTGTGGACATGGTGTGCCCGCTTTCTCTCGGTGTTCGGCACGGGCACTTCCGGCTTCCGCGTGGACGCGATAAACCTCAGTCCCACAGCCGATTCGACGACAGGGTTTGATTACTGTCACGGTGCCGGAACATCAGCCCGGACGTGAGCCATCAAATCGGCAAGATTCTTTTCTGCCGGAACGCAGCAGCCGGATGGTCGTCCGGCAACAGTGCGCTGGAGCCACCGAAGATGCGCTGGCGCAGGGAAACCGGCTCACCGGTCGGCCGTGCTCGCCCGCGCCGGCGAAGTTCGGGGATCAGGAATTCCGCGACGTCGGCGAAGCTTCCGGGGGTGATGTGGTAGGCGATGTTGAACCCGTCCACGCCGGCGCGTTCCGCATACGCTTCGAGGTCGTCGGCCACGGTCTGCGCGGAGCCGACGAACAGTTGTCCCCCGAATCCACCGAGACCTCCGACGTAGTCGCGCAGGGTGATCCGTTGTCGATGGCCGGCATCATCGACCGCGGCCAGGATCGACCGGCTGGCGTCGGTGTCGAACTGTTCGATGGGTCGGTCGACCCCGTACTGCGACCAGTCGACACCGCTGAGCGCCGACAGCAGCACCAGACCTCCGTCCAGGTCGTGGTAACGCGCCAGCTCGTCCGCTTTCACGCGGGCCGCCGAATCGCTGCTGTCGGTGACGATCTCGACTGAGGTGATGAACTTGATCGACCCAGGGCTGCGGCCGCACGCCGCGGCGCGGCGCTTGACGTCCTCGATGTTGCGGCGCAGCACGTCGGGCCGAGGGTCGCTGGCGAACACCAGCTCGGCATTGCGTGCCGCGAACTCCCGCCCCGCCGCGGAGGTTCCGGCCTGGAACAGCACCGGGGTGCGCTGCGGTGAGGGCTCGACGAGGTGGGCGCCGGGCACACTGAAGTAGGTACCCTCGTGGGCGATCGGGTGGACCTTGTCCGGGTCGGTGTACACACCGCTGGCGCGGTCGCGCACCACCGCGTCGGGCTCCCAGGATCCCTCCCAGAGCTTGAACGCGACCTCGACGAATTCCTGCGCCATGGCGTAACGCTGGTCGTGCGGGATCTGCCGGTCGCGCCCGATGATGTTGCGGGCGGCGCTGTCCAGCAGCGACGTGACGATGTTCCAGCCGATCCGGCCGTCGGTGAGATGGTCGAGCGTGCTGAACTTGCGCGCCAAGAGGTACGGGTGCTCGTAGGTGGTGGACACCGTGATGCCGAACCCGAGATGTTCGGTCGCGGCGGCCATTGCCGAGACGGCGAGCAGCGGATCCGTCACCGGAGTCTGCACTGCCCGGGCCAGCGCGGCCGACGCGTCACCGCCGAACACGTCGAGTTGACCAACCGCGTCGGCGATGAACAGTGCGTCGAACCCTCCCGCCTCGAGCAACTTCGCCAGCTCGACCCAGTAACGGACGTCGGTGTAGCGGGACGTGGTGTCGGCCGGGTGCCGCCACAGGCCGTAATTGCCGTGCGACACAGTCGACATCGTGAATGCCGACAGGACGAAGGGTGTGATGCTCACGCGGTGATCTCGTTGCGGTTCGGTGGAACGTCGAGGCCGAGGTGGTCGCGCAGCGTGGTGCCGCGGTACTCGTGCCGGAACAGACCGCGCTTGCGCAGCACCGGCACCACCTGTTCGGTGAAGGTCTCGAACTGGCCGGGCAGGCCGGGATCCTTCAGGACGAATCCGTCCGCGGCCCGCGAAGTGAACCAGTCCTCGATCTGGTCGGCGATCTGCTCCGGAGTGCCAACCACCTGGGCACCCCAGCCGGCGACGGTGCGGAACAGGAATTCACGCACTGTCGGATTGCCTTCGGTCGCCAGCGCCCGGTAGCCCGCCAGCGCGGTCTGGTGCGTCTCGGTGTGGTCCGGAAATGCCGAAGCCGGAACGGGTCCGTCGAGATCGGCACCGGTGACATCGACGTCGACCTCGAGCAGCCAACCCGCCTGGTATTCAGGACTGAAATACTCGTAGGCGGTCTGCTCGACCCGGCGCGCCTCCTCCTCGGTGGAGCCGACGAGGTACCACAGCGACGGTGTGATAAGCGGAGCAACGGGCCGTCCCTGTCGCGCCGCCTCGTCGTGAATGCGCTGGTAGAACCGCTGCGCGCGGCCCCTGTTGCCCTGCCCGGTGAAGATCACCTCGGCATGACGCGCGGCGAAAAGACTTCCTGTGTCCGATGATCCGGCTTGGAAGATGACCGGTTGGCCCTGCGGTGAGCGGGCCGCCCCGATCGGCCCCTTGACGTCGAAGTAGGTGCCGTGGTGGTCCGGTACGTGAATCTTGCTGACATCGTGGAAGATCCCGGACTCCCGGTCCGCCACGATCGCCCCAGCCGCCCAGGAGTCCCACAGCTTCTTCACCACGTCGATCGCTTCCTCGGCGATCCGGTACCGCTCGTCGTGTTCGACCACACCGTCGGTGCTGAAGTTGTCGGCAGCAGCTTGAGCGAAGCTGGTGACGAGGTTCCAGCCGATCCGGCCTGCGCTGAGATGATCGAGCGACGACAGCTGGCGTGCGAGGTGGTACGGGTGTTGCAGTGTCGCGGATCCGGTGAGTACCAGGCCGACGCGCTCGGTGACCGAGGACAGCGCCCCCGCGGTGGTGAACGGTTCGAAATCCTCCGTGGTCTTGTACGGCCACGTGGCCGGGGGCCCGAAGTTCAATCCGTCGGCGAAGAACACCGCGTCGAAGGTCGCGGCCTCGGCGGTGCGGGCATGGTCGATCAACCGGCGGCGCACCGCGTCGGTGCTGCTGTCGATGTCGGGATGCCGCCACGGGCCTGCCGAACGGGTGTTTCCGAATGCCAATAGGTGGACTTCACGTGTCACTGCACGGAAGTTAGTGTGCCGCTGATGTTTCCACTAGGTTTCAAACCGTCGCGAGCGCAACTTCGCGCAGCACCTCGATCGTGCGTGCACGCGCGGCGTCGTCGCCGGTGGGGAACGCGCTGAACTCGGTCGCGCCGACGTCGGCGAACCGCCGCAGACCGCGCACGACCTCGGCCTCGTCACCGATCAGGCACACCTCGGCAACGCTGTCGACGCCTTCGCGTTCCATCACGGCCCGGTAGGCGGGCAGCTGGTTGGCGATGCCGAAGGTGGTGTTGATCTGCGCCCGGGTGGCCTCGACGTCGTCGGTGATGCTCACCGGGAGACCGACGATCACCTGCGGCGCGGGCCTGCCCGCGTGGGCGGCCGCCCGGATGATCCGCGGAACGATGTGTTCGGCAACCGCTTTGGGGCCGGCCCAGGTGGTCAGCGTGCCGTCTGCGAGTGCACCGGCCACGTCGAGCATCCTGGGACCCAGTGCCGCGACGACGACGCGGGGCGCGGCGCCGGCGAAGCTCAGCTGACCGACAGCGGTGATCCGCGGTCCGTGATGGTCGACGGCGCGCCCAGCGAGAGCGGGCCCGAGGACCTGCAGGTACTCCCGCAGATAGGCGGCGGGCGCGTCGAACGAGTACCCCAGCGTGTCGGCGACGATGAACCGGTGGCTGACGCCGAGTCCGAGGATGAACCGGCCGCCGGTCGCCGCCGCGGCGGTCAGCGCCTGACGGGCCAGCACGAGCGGATGCTGGCCGTATGCGACGGCGACAGCGGAGCCGAGCTCGATCCCAGGGGTGCGCGTGCCGGCCACCGCCAGCGCGGTGAGCACATCCCAGCCATCGGTCGCGGCCACCGGAGGCAGTTGCGGGACCCACACCCGTCCGAACCCCGCCTCGGCGGCCGTCGCGATATCGCCGAGCAGGCTGTCGAATCCGGCGCCTCGCCCTGGCACGAACGAGAGTGTGATGTCCATGCGTACACCCTTCGGTACGATTCGGAGACTGTCTCCGGTCAATATATGGAGGGAGTCTCCGTTTGTCTACGCACGCCCTGGAAGGCTCGATGAGTCCGACGACCGCCGCACGCCCCCGCCGCGCCGATGCCGCGCGCAACCGCGAACTCCTGCTGCGCGCCGCACACGCCGCTTTCACCGAACGCGGGGTGACCGCCTCCCTGGACGACGTCGCCCGCGCCGCGGGCGTCGGCCCCGGAACGCTGTACCGGCACTTCCCGACCCGCGATGCGCTGGTGCTCGCCGTCATCGACGACGGCCTGACCGACATCCACCGGCTCGGCACGGAACTGCTCGCCGCGGGTGACCCACTCGGCGCGGTGCGCGAATGGCTGCGCGCCTACATCGAACAGGGCGCCATATACAAGGGCCTCGCGGCGACGTTGGCGAGCCCTCCGTCGCCGGCCGACGGAGCGGCGAGCACCTGCGATCAGGCCCGCAAGGCCGGCGCGGCACTGATAGTCCGCGCCGTCGAGAAGGGTGTGCTGCGCGCCGACGTCGACCCGGACGATCTCCTCGACATGGCGGCGGCGATCACCTGGGTAGGTGAACAGCCGGACCGGGACCCGGCGCGATGCCGCCGGCTGCTGGACGTCTTCGTCGACGGACTCCGGGCGCCGGTGTCCTGAATCGGCTACCCGGCGGCGTTGGCCACCATCGCGTCGACGATCTGGACCGCCTCGTCGGTGATGGTGTAGCCGCACGCCCACGCCTCCACGGTCAGGTTCGACACCAGCGACAGCGCGTGCTGGCACGCCCAGCCGTCGGCCCCTTCCTGCGTGGTCACCTGTGTGATCAGATCGTCACCGACCACGACGTCGTCGAGTTCCCACAGGTACTCCCCGTCGCCGACG
The DNA here is from genome assembly GCF_002086815.1 of Mycolicibacterium parafortuitum. Taxonomy (GTDB): domain Bacteria; phylum Actinomycetota; class Actinomycetes; order Mycobacteriales; family Mycobacteriaceae; genus Mycobacterium; species Mycobacterium parafortuitum. The sequence goes on along the minus strand of NZ_MVID01000020.1, from coordinate 31,189 downwards.
ACGATCGCGTTGTTCGCGCAGTCCTGCCAGGTGGCCTTCGAGTCGTCGAAGAAGTCCCGCGCGTTCTGCGCCTCCGGGTAGAGCACCGCGACCTGCTCGACCCAGTGGTCGTTGTCGGTGCCCGGTTCGCGGGCCACCTGGTCGCGCACGGCGATCCAGTCGGTGCCCTCGTAGACCGGAGCCTCGGCGCCGTACACCGCACCGAGGCAGTCCGGGGCGGACACCTCGGCGGAATGGTCGGTCATCTCGTCGACCTCGCTGGTGACCTCCATGCGGGTGGATCCGACGATCGTGTTGATCTGCTCGATGGGCAGCAGGATCCTGTCGAGGTGGGCCTCGTCGAGCGGGGGGACGTCGAACAGCACGGACCCGTGGCCGCGCACCGCGGTGCCGTCGACGGTGCTCACGCAGCCCGACAGATGCATCGACGCCAGGACCATCGCGGCCGCGACCCACCTGGGGCGCAGCGCATCGATCGTCCTCACCGCGTCATTGTCCACTACCGCCGCGACGGCACGCAGGCGTCAGCGCGATGCGGTGATCTTGTCGAGGATCACGTCGGCCACCGCGACGGCACCCCGCGGATCGCCGGCCGGACGCGGATCGGTGATCTCCACCTCGACGACGCAGTCGCCGGCGACTCCGAGCGCCCGCAGGGCCGTCGGGGCGGCCGCACCGCCGGAGGTGTGCAGCACACTCGCCGACACCATCCGGTCGTCGAACACCACGTCGGTGATCCGGCTCAGTTCGTCGGCGCCTGCCCCGGGCTGCTGGACGGCCACCGACTGCCCGTTGCAGCGCCGCCAGAGCTCGGTCGCGGCGCCGAAGAACGCCTGGGCCGCGCTTTGGTCCGTCATCTGCACGACCCCGAAGAATCCCGCCACCGGGGGGCCGTCTAAGCCGCCGCCGGCCCAGGTGTTGCTGGCCACCGACCGCACCGGGCTGTTCCGGTAGACGACGTCCTGCAAGCGGTATGCGGCGCCGACGCACTCCACTGGGGCGATGTTCGCGTCGGTGACGCTGCTCAGCAGGATGTCGGCGTCGCCTTCGACCGCGGTGCCCATCAGCGCGTTCGGCCCGGTGCCCAGGGCGCCGGCCAGCTCCGGTGCGGTGGGAAGGAGCCCGCCGAGCGGGATCGCCGGCGACGGCTGGGCCACCTCGACGATCCGGACCACCGGCCGCTGGTCGACCGGTGCGCCGGCACAGCCGGACAGCACGGCGCCGGCGCACACCGCGCCCACCGCACCGCCCGCGATACCGCGTGTGACCCGCCTCGACATACCCCTTGAGTAGCACGCCGTGGGCCGCCGCGCGACCCGCTTCAGAGAACCCTCAGAAGTACCCGTTGGCCGGTGGGGTCGTTCCGTTGACCAGAAAGTCGCCCACTACGTGCGCCTTATAGTCCAGCGGGTTGTGGCTGGCGACCGTGCGCGCGTTGCGCCAGTGCCGGTCCAGGTTCAGCGTGCGCGACGTCGCCGACGCTCCGCCGGTGTCGAAGAGCCGTTGCGCGGAAGCCAGCACCAGCCGCTCGGCGACCAGCTGCGCCTGCGCCACCTCCACGGCGGCATCGGCCAACGCCTCGGCATCGTCGACAGAACCGCTGTCCACCAAGGTGTCCAGGGTGTCGGCGGCCGACAGCACCAGCGTCTCGGCGGCGGCCGCAGCGGCCGCGATCTCCCCGACCGCGTGCAGCACGAACGGGTCGGCACCGGCGCGGTCGGCGACCGAGTGCGCCGCCGGACGGGCCTTGGTCTGCACGTACTCCACGGCGTCGCGGCGCACCGCGGCGGCGATCCCCGCCGCGACCGCGGCGAGATACAGCTGCAGGAACGTCGTGCTGTGCCCGAGATGGGCTCCGTCGGAGACGGTCGTGACCTCGACCGGGGCGATCTCGACGTCGGTGAATCGGGTTGCGCCACTGGCGGTGGTGCGCTGCCCGAAGCCGTCCCAGTCGTCGAACAGTTCGACGCCGGCGCGGTCGGTCGGCACGATCACCTGCACGTCGTTGCCGGCGGCGTCGATCGCCGACACCGCGATCACATCGGCGTACAGCGTGCCCGTCGAATAGAACTTGTGCCCGTTGAGCCGCAGCACCCCGTTCGCGTCGGCCAGCACCGTCGTCTCCGAACTGCCCGGGGTCCGGCCCTTCGCGTCGGTGATCGCATTGCCCACCACCAGGCCGGCGTTGATCTTCGGGAACCACTCGGCACGCTCGGCGTCGCTCGCGCGGTTGCTCAGCAGCCGCTCGGAGAACCCGAAGTGTGCCCGAAGTGCCTGCGCGACATTGGAACTGCCCGATGCGATCTGAATGACCGCCGACAGTACGTCGCGGATGCCGCCGCCGGGACCACCGAAGCGCCGCGGTACCCGCAGCGTCAGGATGCCGATGCGGCCCAACTCCGCGACCGCATCGTGCTGCAGTACCCGGTCCCGCTCGGCGGACGGATCCTCGGCGCGCAGCGTCTCGACAATCGGCGCGAGCCGCGCGAGCCGGTCGGCCACGTCACCGGCGGAGCGGGCGTCCACGGTCAGGGTCATCGTTCTCCTCAGAGGTCGGTCAGCGGGGTCAGTCGGCTCGGGCGAAGCGCGGGATGATGTGCTCGGCGAACCGGTCGAGTTCGGCTTCCAGCGGCTGGAACTGCAGCATGAACAACTCGATGCCCGCGGCGTGGAACGCCGAAATCCGTTCCGCGACGGTGTCGTAACTGCCCACCAGGCCGGCCAGTGTGCCGCCGTTGGACCCGACCCGGCTGGTGTTGGCGAGCACCTTGTACATCTGGGTCTTCGGATCGGTGCCGCCAGAGATCTCGGGCCGTTTCTCGGCATCCACCAGCGCCTGCAGGTGCGCGGCCTCCGCGTGCGCCTCGGCGTCGGTGTCGCGCGCGATCACGAACGCCGACAGGCCGAACCGCAACGGCGGCCCGCCGGCACGGCGGGACCGCAGATCGGCGATGACCTCTGCGGTGTCGGGCAGCGGCCTGCCGTTGATGAAGAACACGTCGGCGGTCGCGGCGGCCAGCGCGCGACCCGGCTCGGATTCGCCGCCGACGTAGACCGGCGGGACGAAACGCGGCACCGGCCGCACCAGCGCGGGCTGGCGGCCGCCGATGTCGACCTGCTTGCCCGCCCAGAGCGCGGTGACGATCTCGAGCCACTCCCGGGTGTGGGCGTAGCGGTCGTCGTGGTCGAGCAGGTCGACGCCGAGTGCTTCCAGTTCCGGCAGGAACCAGCCGCTGACCACGTTGATCGACAGCCGGCCGTCGGAGATGTCGGCGATGTTGGCGGCGATCTTGGCGAATACCAACGGGTTCAGCAGCAGCGGCTTGATCGCGCCGATCAGCTCGATACGCTCGGTGGCCTCGGCGATCCCGGCAAGCGTCGACCACGTCTCCAGCACGTCGTCCTCGACGTCGCTGGGGTGGATCACGTGCTGGGCGACCAGCGTCGCGTCGAAGCCGACCTGCTCCGCGTGCACGATCAGGTCGCGGTTACGCCGGTAGCTCGCGTCGGGCGGATCCTGAGGATGATGCCGCGCGCCGTGGTTGCCGTAGACCGGCGCCCACACCCCGAACCTCGGGCGGTCGTTCACTCCGGCAGAACCATTCGCTCCGCTCATGCCGGCAGAACCATTCGCTGCGCTCATGCCGGCAGAACCATTCGCTGCGCTCATGATGTGCTCAGGTAGCGATCGCGCTCCCAATCGCTGACATGGCTTACGTACTGCTCCCATTCGCTGCGCGCGATCGCGGCGAAGTCGAGAACCGACTCCGCGCCGAGGATTTCCAGGATGGTGTCGTCCTGCACGGCGAGCGCCACCGCGGTGCCCAGCGAGTCGGGTAGCGGGGTGCCCTTGCCGTAGAGGTTGCCGGTCGCCTGCTCCGGCGGCTCGCGGCGCGCCTCCAGGCCCGCGATGACGCCCGCCAGCGCCGATGCGATCAACCAGTACGGATTGGAATCCGATGCCCCGGAGCGTAGTTCGATACGGGACCCCTCGGGCTTGTCCTCGATCAGCGAGCGGATCGCGGCGCTGCGGTTGTCCCGGCTCCAGTTCACCGTGTCGGGTGCGAACGTGTCCGGCGCGAACCGGCGGTACGCGTTGACCGAATGCGCGCCGAACAGCGTGATCGACGGCAGGTGCTCGAACAGCCCGGCGATCGCGTGGCGCGCGTCCTGGCTCTCGGCGCCGTCGACCGCCGCGAAGGCCGGCTCATCGCCGCGCCACAACGAGATGTGCAGGTGCGCCGAGCTTCCCGAGTGCTCGGAGAACGGCTTGGGCATGAAGCTGGCGAGCTTGCCGTGCCTGCGCGCCACCTCCTTGGCCGCGTATTTGAGCCGGGCGCTGTCATCGGCGGCGGCCAGCGCATCGGTGTAGACGAGGTTGGTCTCGACCTGGCCCGGGCCGTACTCGGTCTGGATTCCCTCCAGACGCGTGAACGCACCGAGGGTTTCGTACAGGTCGGCGATCAACGGATCGAGCGCGTTCGCGTTCTCCAGCGAGTAGGCCTGGATCTTGTCGATGATCGGCGAACCGTCGGCCTCGAGCAGATAGAACTCGAACTCGACGCCGATCTTGGCGGTGTAGCCCAGGCCGTCCAGCCGGGCCAGCACCCGCTTCAGCACGGCGCGCGGGTCCAGCAGCGACGGGGTGCGGTGATGGGTGACGATATCGGAGATCACATGTCCGACGCCGGGGCGCCACGGCACCCGGGTGAACGTCGAGAAGTCCGGCACCGCATACACATCCGGGTAGCCGCCGTCCCAGTTGGTCAGGCGCAGCCCGTCGATGACCGTGCCGTCGGTGTTCCAGCCGAGCGCGGCTTCGCAGAACGCGAAGCCGGTGCCGGTCGCCCGTTCCAGGAATTGCGCGGCCGGGATCCGTTTACCGGCGGCGTGGCCGAACGGGTCGCTCCAGGCCACCTCGATCTCGTGTAGCGTGCCGTCGGCGATGCCGTCGCGCAGTTCGTCGGCCGCCGCGCCGACCTGAGGTTCGGACAGTTGGGTCACGACGAGACCTTCCGTCCGACGACGATGCCGATCGCGAACGCGCCCACCAGAACCCCGATGACCACCGCGGCCAGCACGCCGGAGCCGCCGACCAGATCGCTGAGGTTGGTCAGAATCAGCACCAGCGAGCCGAGCAGGCCGACGAGGCCGAGTGCCGGCGCGATGCGCACCCGCCACTGCGAATTTCCGCGCAGGTCCCTGGCGAAGAAGGTCAGTACGGCCACGCTGGTCGCGATCAGCAGCACCACGATGCCGACGGTCGTCGTCCCGGCGAACCAGGTGTAGAACTGCGCGGCCGGATCGAGCCCGAACACCACGGCCAGCAGCACGCTGACCGCGACCACGCCGGAAATCCACAGCGAAGCCCGGTGCGGGGAGCCATGTTCGGCGTGGGGGCGGCTCAGCGACGCCGGCAGCACGTCCTTGCGGGCCAGCGCGAAGATGTAGCGTGACGCGACGTTGTGGAACGCCAGGATGCACGCGAAAAGGCTGGTGAAGTACAGCACCGTGATCACATCGGCGCCGAAGACACCGATGTAGCGTGACGCGGTGTCCCCGAGGAAGGTTCCGCCGTTGTCGGTGGCCTGCGCGACCGCCTGCTCGTCGCCCCAGCCGGAAATCAGCGCCCAGCTGGTGATGGCGTAGAAGATACCGATCAGCAGCAACGAGAAGTAGGTGGCGCGCGGGATGGTGCGCTCAGGCGTGCGCGCCTCGTCGCGGAAGATCGCCGTCGCCTCGAACCCGACATAGCTGATGATCGCGAAAAGCAGTCCGATGCCCAGAGATCCGGAGAAGATCGCGTCCGGGCTCACGATGCCCGAGGACAGGCCGTGGTCGCCGCCGCGCACGACGATCACCAGGTCGAGGATCGCGACGATGGCGATCTCGGCGGTCAGCAGCACCGCGAGCACCCGGCTGGACAGTTCGATGTTGCGGTAACCGAGGTAGGTGGTCACGGCGAACGCGGCGGCGGCGAACAGCCACCACGGCAGCGCGGGCCCGCCGAACAACTCGACGACGCTGGCGCCGGCCGGACCGAGCAGTCCGTAGACGCCGGCCTCGAGAGCCACGTAGCTGACCACGGCGACGAACGCGATGCCGATGCCCACCGGTAGGCCGAGGGACTGCCGGACGTAGGAGAAGAACGCGCCCGCCTCCTCGACGTGCGGTGTCATCGCGGTGAACCCGGCCGAGAACAGCAGCAGGATCACGGTCGCGACGATGAACGTCGCCGGGAAGCCGGCGCCGTTCCCGGCGGCCAGCCCGAGCGGCACCACGCCGCCGATGACACCGAGCGGTGCCGCGGCGGCGACGACCATGAACACGATCGATGCGACGCCGAGGTTGCCCCGCAGCCGCCGCGAGTCCGGCGCTTCTGAGCCTTCTGGCGCCGGTAGCTTTGCTGTCAGCCCCTCATCGGGCAGCGTTGCTTCAGACATAGGGACACCCTTCTGGTGTTTCGGGCACTGCTGAACGCAACGTAGAGACGCATCTCACGTTGCTCAATCGTTCGGGTCAGCGTGAATTCTTTCCACCCGCGGGTTTCGCGGGCCGGTGCGACGGCGGGATTCCGCGCTCGCGCGGGGTCATCGCGCCCCAGATTCCGTAGCGTTCCGGGACGCTGACGGCGTGTTCGCGGCAGCGCAGCAGCACCGGGCACTCAGCGCAGATGCGCTTGGCTTGTTCTTCGAGTCCCCGACGGTCCGCGCGTGGCGCGTTCTCCGGGAAGAACAGGTCGGCGGGGTGGTCGAGGCACTTGCCGGACAGCTGCCAACTCCAGTATTCGCCGGCGTCGAGTCGGGGCTGCCATACCGCGGTCATCCGTGCATGCTCACCCAGATTCGGGCGCCCGCCCAGATATCCACTCCCCGTGAGCAATACATCGGCCCCGAACCCCGCCGAGCGTGCGTGTCTGCACCATGACACGCCGCCCGCGGTCGCATTTCACGCACGCTCGCGAACGCGCGAGTGGGGCGTCAGCGCAGCCTCAGGCGCAGAACAGGATGCCGCCGAGCACCACCGCGGCAACCCCGGCCAGCACGCCGATCCACACCCAGCGCGCGGCCAGCGCCGAGGAGTCGAACGCCTCGGTGATCAGCCACGGTGTCGGTGTCTCCTCCATACCGCCACGCTAGGCCCGGCCGGCCGAGACCTGTGGCGACCGGAGCGCCGGGGCGCCGACACAAGGTTCAAATACTCTGCTGGACAACCGAATCGACACTTCGGGCTTTTGAATCAGCCCGCACCGAACTACTTCTTCGGTTTGTCGGCCGCGGACTCGGTGGACAGTGCCGCGACGAAGGCCTCCTGCGGGACTTCGACCCGGCCGATGGTCTTCATCCGCTTCTTGCCTTCCTTCTGCTTCTCCAGCAGCTTGCGCTTACGGGTGATGTCACCGCCGTAGCACTTGGACAGCACGTCCTTGCGGATGGCACGGATGTTCTCGCGCGCGATGATCCTCGAGCCGATCGCGGCCTGCACCGGCACCTCGAACTGCTGGCGCGGGATCAGCTCCTTGAGCTTGGTCGTCATCTTGTTGCCGTACGCCGCGGCGCCGTCCTTGTGCACGATCGCGCTGAACGCGTCGACCGCCTCGCCCTGCAGCAGGATGTCGACCTTAACCAGATCGGCTTCCTGCTCGCCGGCCTCCTCGTAGTCCAGGCTGGCGTAGCCGCGCGTCCTCGACTTCAGCGAGTCGAAGAAGTCGAAGATGATCTCGCCCAGCGGCATCGTGTAGCGCAGCTCGACCCGCTCCGGCGACAGATAGTCCATGCCGCCGAGCTCGCCGCGCCGCGACTGGCACAGCTCCATGATCGTGCCGATGAACTCGCTCGGCGCGATGACGGTGGTCTTGACGACCGGCTCGAACACCGACCGGACCTTGCCCTCGGGCCAGTCCGACGGGTTGGTGACGACCATCTCGGTGCCGTCGTCCTTGACCACCCGGTAGACCACGTTCGGCGCGGTGGAGATCAGGTCGAGATTGAACTCGCGCTCCAGCCGCTCGCGGGTGATCTCCATGTGCAGCAGCCCCAGGAAGCCGCACCGGAACCCGAAGCCGAGCGCCACCGACGTCTCGGGCTCATAGGTCAGTGCGGCGTCGTTGAGCTGAAGCTTGTCCAGCGCCTCGCGCAGCACCGGATAGTCGGAACCGTCCACCGGATACAGGCCCGAGTACACCATCGGCTTGGGCTCGCGGTAGCCCGTCAGGGGCTCTACCGCGCCGTGGCGCGCGGTCGTCACGGTGTCGCCGACCTTGGACTGGCGCACGTCCTTCACGCCGGTGATCAGGTACCCGACCTCGCCGACGCCCAGTCCGTCGGACGGTTTGGGGTCGGGCGAGACGATGCCCACCTCGAGCAGCTCGTGCGTCGCGCCGGTGGACATCATCTTGATCCGCTCGCGCGGGGTGATCTTGCCGTCCACCACGCGGACGTAGGTCACCACGCCGCGGTAGATGTCGTAGACCGAGTCGAAGATCATCGCGCGTGCGGGGGCGTCCGGGTCGCCCTGCGGCGGTGGGATCTGCCGCACCACCTGATCGAGCAGCTCCCCGACCCCGGCGCCGGTCTTGCCCGACACCCGCAACACGTCCTCTGGTTCGCAACCGATGATGTGCGCGATCTCACCGGCGTACCGATCCGGGTCGGCGGCGGGCAGGTCGATCTTGTTGAGCACCGGGATGATCGTCAGATCGCGGTCCAGCGCCAGGTACAGGTTGGCCAGCGTCTGCGCCTCGATGCCCTGGGCCGCGTCGACCAACAGCACCGCACCCTCGCAGGCCTCCAGCGCCCGGGACACCTCGTAGGTGAAGTCCACGTGGCCGGGGGTGTCGATCAGGTGCAGGACAAACTCTTGTTCGGTTCCGTCGTCCCCCGTGACCTTCCACGGCAGGCGGACGTTCTGCGCCTTGATCGTGATGCCGCGCTCACGCTCGATGTCCATCCGGTCCAGGTACTGCGCCCGCATGTCCCTGTCCGCGACCACACCGGTGAGCTGCAGCATCCGGTCGGCCAGGGTGGACTTGCCGTGGTCGATGTGAGCGATGATGCAGAAGTTCCTGATCTGCGCCGGCGCAGTGAACGTCTTGTCGGCGAAGCTAGCGATGGGAATCTCCTGGTGAGCGGGGTCTGTCAGCCTGATCAGGCGACTCCAGAGTATCGAGCGCAACACCCCGCAGCCCAATCGAGGCCTCCGCGGACGCCCTATGCTTGGCGGGTATGGCGTCATCGTCATGGAATTTGAGGGCCTTTCAGCGCTTCCTGGTGAAGAACACCGAAAACATCGTGTTCAACGAAGCGCCGAAACTGGTGCGTCAACTGCAGAAGTCGGACACGCTGCAACGCGGCATCCAGCAGGGCATCCGGATCGGGCTCGACGTGCTGACCGGACCGCCGCCGTCGAACGCGCCCGCCCTGCCGGCCGGGCGCCCCGTGTCGAAGAACTTCGTGCCGACCGCGCACCGGGCGCGCCGGGTGTCCTACACCCCCGACCTCGACGGCCGCGCCGACCCGGGCGAGATCGTGTGGACGTGGGTCACCTTCGAGGACGACCCGACGCGGGGGAAGGACCGCCCGGTGCTGGTGGTCGGCCGCGACCGCGACATCCTGCTCGGCCTGATGCTGTCCAGCCAGGACCACCACCGGGACGACCCGAACTGGATCTCGATCGGCACCGGCAGCTGGGACTACGACGGACGCGCCAGCTGGGTGCGCCTTGATCGGGTGCTCGACGTCCCCGAGGAGGGCATCAGGCGTGAGGGCGCCATCCTCGCCCGCGAGGTGTTCGACGTGGTCGCGGCGCGGCTGCGCGCCGACTACAGCTGGAGCTGATCAGCCCCGGCCTGCCCTCATCCGGGATTTCGCCACATCTGCCACATCGTCGGGCCACCGTCGGGCACGGTGAGCTCAGCGGTGACCTCGAAGCCGAACCGCATGTAGTACGGCACGTTCGATTCCTTGCTGGACTCCAGGTAGGCGGGTGCACCCTCGGCATCGCAGCGGTCCAGCCGCGACCGCATCAGCGCGTTGCCGAACCCTTTGCCGCGCACGTCCGGGTCGCTGCCGATCACCCCGAGATACCAGTGCGGCTCCTCCGGGTGGTGCTTCTTCATGACCTCCCCCATCGTCATGCCGCGGCGCGCGTGCCGTCCCAACGCGCGGATGAGGCTCGGCATCATCCGCAGTTCCTCGCGCGGGGTCTGCTTCCATCGCCCGGGCGGATCCCACAGCGACGCCGCGCCGATCCTGCCCGCTCCCCCGGCGTCTGCCGCCACCTCGGCACCACCGCCGCCCACGAAGTGGTGCCGCGTCATCGCGCCGAACATCCGCTCCAGGGCGCGGACCCGGCGGGTCTCGTCGGGGATCATCCACACCATCACCGGGTCGTCGAAGAACGCCCGCGCCAATACCTGCGACAGCTCTGCGACGTCCCGCTTCTCGACGAAGCGGACACCGATGTCTCCCACGTGCGGTCAGCCCTGGGTGATGTAGGCCTGCAGCTGCTGATGTTCGCGCTCCAGCTGCTCCATCCGGGTCTTGACCACGTCGCCGATGCTGACGATGCCGGCCAGCCGCCCGTCGACCACCACCGGGACGTGCCGCACCCGGTTGTTGGTCATCAGCGCGCTCAGGCTGTCCACCGAATCCTGCGGTGTGCAGGTCGCCACCAGCGTCGTCATGATCTCCGAAACCGGTCTGTGCAGAAGGTCAGCACCCATGTCGTGCAGCTTACGGACGACGTCGCGCTCGGACACGATGCCGAGCAGCCCGTCGGGCGACACCACCACCATCGCACCGATGTTGCGCACCGTTAGTTCGGTCAGCAGCCCGGCGACCGACGTCTCGGGCGTGATGGTCGCGACCGCCGACCCCTTGCTGCGCAGCACGTCAGATATCCGCATCGACCACTCCCTGGGTGATGTAGCTCACACCAGGCTACTACTCGGCGGTTCCCGGCGGGCCCGAGCCGCATAACCGAATCGCCCGCGATCCCCAGGACAGCAGCTGCCTGGACCGGTATACCTACCGACATGATCGAAGTGACGCTGCTCGGCACCGGAAGCCCTATCCCCGACGCGCGACGCGCGGGACCGTCGACGCTGGTTCGCGCCGGCGATCAGACGTTCCTGATCGACTGCGGCCGCGGGGTGCTGCAGCGTGCCGCCGCGATCGGGGTCGGCGCCAACCAGCTCTCGGCGCTGCTGCTGACCCACCTGCACAGCGATCACATCGCCGACCTCGGCGATGTGCTGATCACCCGCTGGGTGTCGAACTTTTCGCCTGACATGCCCCCGCTGCCGATCATCGGCCCGCCCGGAACGGCCGAGGTCGTCGAGAACACGCTCAAGGCGTTCCGCTTCGACATCGGCTACCGCATCGCCCACCACGCCGACCTGACCGCACCGCCGCTCGTCGAGGTCGAAGAGGTGACCGACGGCGTGGTGTGGGGACGCGACGAGGTGTCGATCCGGGTCGGCCCGACCGACCACCGGCCGGTGGAACCCACCATCGGGTTCCGCATCGAACACCACGGCGCATCGGTGGTGCTGGCCGGCGACACCGTGCCCTGCGCGGGCCTCGACCAACTGGCCGCCGGCGCGGGGGCGTTGGTGCACACCGTGATCCGGCAGGACCTGGTGGACGCGCTGCCGGTGCAGCGCATCCGCGACATCTGCGACTACCACTCCACCGTGGAGCAGGCCGCCGAAACCGCGACCCGGGCCGGGGTCGGGATCCTGATCCTGACCCACTATGTGCCGACCTTGCAGCCCGGCCAGGAGGACCAGTGGCGCGCCCTGGCCGCATCCCACTTCGACCGGCAGATCGAACTCGGCGACGACCTGCACCGCGTCGAGGTGCACCCCGGGGTGTGCGCTAAGCCAGCCTGGTGATCTCGACGATCACGTCGAGGTCGGTGGACCCCTCCCCGGAGTAGATGCCCTTGAGCGGGGTGACGTCCGAATAGTCCCGGCCCACACCGACGCTGATGTACTGCTCGTTGATCTCGGCGTCGTTGGTCGGGTCGTAGTACTGCCACTCGCCGGTCCAGGCCTGAATCCAGGCGTGGCTCTGCCCCTCGACCGTGTCGCCGACCTTCGCGTTCTTCTTCGGGTGCAGGTACCCCGACACGTAACGTGACGGAATCCCCATGCCGCGCAACATCATCAGGGTCAGGTGCGCGAAGTCCTGGCACACCCCCTTGCCTTCGCGCAGCGCGTCCACCCCGGAGGTGTGCACGCCGGTGGTGCCGGGCACGTACTTCAGTTCGCCCTGCACCCAGCGGGCCGCCTCGACCACCGCCTCGCGCGGTTCGTGATACTTCGCGATCCGCCGCCCGACCCGTTCGATGCGCTTGCTGGCCGGGACGTAATGCGTCGGCGCCAGCACCTCGTCGTAGCGGTCGCGCACGGCTTCACTGGCGAGGTCGTCCCAGGTGACCTTCACCTCGGGCTCCTCGGGCTTGTCGGTCTCGACCACCGACGACGCCGTCACCTCGAGCTCGGTGTGCGGGGCATGCAGATCGAACGCCGTCACCGCGGTGCCCCAGTAGTCGACGTAGCGGTAAGACCTTGTCGCGGGCACGGTTTCGACCCGGTTGAGGATCACGTTCTGCCGGGAGTCCGACCGCGGCGTCAGCCGCACCTCGTTGAACGACGCGGTGACCGGCGACTTGTAGGCGTATCCCGTCGAATGCACCACACGCATCCGCCACATATCTAGATCTCCCCTTCTTCGATCACCAGCGCATTGCGCCCCGCATCCGTCCACGCCACCCACGGCGCCGCATGGAAGTACTGCACCGCCAACGCTTCTCCGACGTCGAAGCACGTCTGCTGCAGACCGGCGAGCCGCTCCTCCAGCGAGTCCAGCAGCACCCCGGGCTGGAGGAACTCCAGCTCGCTTCGTGCCCGCCCCAGCAGCCGCTGCGCCTCGGCGGTGGCACCGAGCCGATTTTGGGGGCGCTTCATCAGTTCGTCGAGGCTGTGCTCGGCCAGCCGTAGCGAATAGAAGATGGAGCGCGGGAAAAGCCGGTCCAGCAACATGAATTCGACGACCCGTCCCGCGTCGAGGGCGCCGCGGTAGGTGCGCAGGTAGGTGTCGTGCGCACCCGCCGAACGCAGCAGGGTGACCCATGTCGGGGACGACGCGCTGTCACCGACCCGCGACAGCAGCAACCGCACCGTCATGTCGACCCGTTCCAGCGCGCGCCCCAGCACCATGAACCGGTAGCCGTCGTCGCGCGACAACGTCGAGTCGGCCAGGCCGGCGAACATCGCGGCCCTGCCCTCGACAAAGGACAGAAACTCGTGCGGGCCCAGCCGCTTGGCGGCGCGTTCCCGCTCGGGCAGCGCGTTGTAGGTGGTGTTGAGGCACTCCCAGATCTCGGTCGAGGTGACCTCCCGTGCGCCGCGGGCGTTCTCCCGTGCCGCCGAGATCGCCTCGACGATCGAGCAGCCCCCGTAGGTTTCCCGGCTGAACGCGACGACGTCGGTCAGCGACCACACGTCGAGCGCCCCGGCGGGCGGATCGATGCCGAGGACCTTCAGCAGCGTCCGCGACGCCTGGTCCGGATCCACGCTGGAGTCCTCCAGCAGCTGGTGCACCGTGACGTCGAGGATCCGGGCGGTGTCGTCGGCGCGCTCGACGTAGCGGCCGATCCAGTACAGCGATTCTGCGTTTCTCGCCAGCATCAGTTCCCCACCGCCCTACTGCTGTTGCTGCTGCTGTTGGTCCAGCGTGGATTCGACCTTGCCGTTCTTGGCCGACTTGCTCGTCGGCGCCTGCGGCAGCGACCGCACCACCTCGGCGGCGCCGAGCTCGCGGTCGGCGACCGACGTGCGCGACGCCAACACCCAGGTGTCCTTCGAACCGCCACCCTGGCTGGAGTTGACGACCAGTGACCCTTCCGGCAGCGCGACCCGGGTCAGGCCGCCGGGCAGCACCCACACGTCGTCGCCGTCGTTGACCGCGAACGGACGAAGGTCGACGTGGCGCGGCGCCAGCGTGTCGCCGATCTGGGTCGGCACCGTGGACAGCTGCATCACCGGCTGGGCGATCCAGCCGCGCGGGTCGGCGTTGATCTTCTTGGTGATCGTGGCCAGTTCCTTCTCGGAGGCATCCGGCCCGAACACGATGCCGTAACCGCCGGAACCCTCCACCGGTTTGATGACCAGCTCGTCGATGCGGTCGAGCACCTCCTCGCGCTCCTCGTCGAGCCAGCACCGGAGCGTGTCGACGTTGGCCAGCAGCGGCTTCTCCCCGAGGTAGTACTCGATGATCGTCGGCACATAGGTGTAGACGAGCTTGTCGTCGCCGACCCCGTTGCCCACGGCGCTGGAGATCACCACATTGCCCGCGCGGGCGGCGTTGAGGATGCCCGCGACGCCGAGCACCGAGTCCGGCTTGAACTGCATCGGATCCAGGTAGTCGTCGTCGATACGGCGGTAGATCACGTCCACCTGTCGCTCACCCTCGGTGGTGCGCATGTAGACGGCGTTGTCGCGGCAGAACAGGTCGCGGCCCTCGACCAGTTCGACGCCCATCTGGCGGGCCAGCAGCGAGTGCTCGAAGTACGCGGAGTTGTAGACGCCGGGAGTGAGCACGACGACCGTGGGGTCGGCGACGTTGTTGGCCGCGGCGTTGCGCAGCGCCCGCAGCAGGTGCGACGAGTAGTCGCCGACCGCGCGCACGCGGTGCGTCGCGAACAGGTTCGGGAACACCCGCGCCATCGTGCGGCGGTTCTCCATCACATAGGAGACCCCGGACGGCGAGCGCAGGTTGTCCTCCAACACCCGGAAGTTGCCCTGGTCGTCGCGGATCAGGTCGATGCCCGCGACGTGGATGCGCACCCCGTTGGGTGGGACGATGCCGACGGCTTCGCGGTGGAAGTGTTCGCAGGAGGTGACGAGCCGGCGCGGGATGACGCCGTCGCGCAGGATCTCCTGTTCGCCGTAGATGTCGTCGAGGTACATCTCCAGCGCCTGCACGCGCTGCCGGATCCCGCGCTCGAGCCGGGTCCACTCGGCAGCCGAGATGACCCGGGGCACCAGGTCCAGCGGGAACGGACGCTCCTGACCCGACAGCGAGAACGTGATGCCCTGGTCGGTGAACGCTCGGCTGAGCGCCTCCGACCTGGCCTCCAGGTCGGACACGTCGGCGGGTGCGAGCTCTTTGTAGATGCCCTTGTACGGGCCGCGGACGTTGCCCTGGGCGTCGAACATCTCGTCGAAGGCCTTCGCATACGAGCCCAGCTTGTTGTAGCCACCGAAGACGCCGTCATGCCGCTTGGCGGTCTTCGCATTGCTACGAACGGTCCGTACCGTGTCGGTCGCCAAAATGTCCCCTACTCTTTCCCTTACGCACGAAGCGCGAGTATTCGAATGTCATGCTGCAGCATGCGAGCCATTTCGGCAGGCCAGCGGAGCTCGCTTTGGGGGATTTACCCACTCGCTGCTACCCTGAACAGTCGCTGCCCCCGTGCGGGCGCCTAAAGACTTAATCACCCAGTCGACATTTAGAAGGAATACACGCGTGGCCAATATCAAGTCGCAGGAGAAGCGGAACCGCACCAACGAGCGCCGCAGACTCCGCAACAAGTCGGTGAAGTCGTCACTTCACACGGCGGTCCGCGGATTCCGTGAGGCTGTGGAATCCGGTGACAAGGACAAGGCCGGCGAGCTGCTGGCCGCGACCAGCCGCAAGCTGGACAAGGCTGCCAGCAAGGGCGTCATCCACAAGAACCAGGCCGCCAACCGCAAGTCGGCACTGGCCAAGGCCCTCAACAAGCTCTGATCGTCGCGCTCGCCCCGGTTCGCCGGGACGGGCACGGCCACTCTCTCCGCTCAGTCGCTGACCAGTTCGGCGACTGAGCGGACTGCTTTCTCCAGCGCGTAGCCGGCGTCGGCCGCGGCACCCTTGACGTCGGCGTTGAGCGCCGCCACCATGTGCACCGCCTCGGCGACCTTCTCGCGGGACCACCGGCGCGCCTGCTTCTGCGCCTTCTGCACCCGCCACGGCGGCATGCCCAGCTCCCCGGCGAGCCGGTACGGATCCCCGGACAGCGGCCCGACCCGAGCGATCGTGTGCACCGCCTCGGCCAGCGCATCGGCGAGCACCACGTGCGGTTCGCCCGCCATCATCGCCCAACGCAGCGCCTCCGCCGCCCCGGCGACGTCGCCGACCACGGCCTTGTCGGCGATGTCGAACCCCTTCACCTCGGCACGGCCCGAGTGGTAGCGCCGCACCGCAGCCGCATCGACGGTGCCACCGGTGTCGGCGACCAGCTGCGAGCAGGCCGAGGCGAGCTCACGGATGTCGGAGCCGACCGCGTCGATCACCGCGGTCACCGTGTCGTCGTCGACCTTCACCCGGTGTGCACGGAACTCGTTGCGGACGAAGTCCGCGCGTTCGGACGCCTTGGTGATCCTGGCGCACGGGTGCACCGCGGCGCCGAGCTTCTTGAGGTGATCGGCCAGCGACTTCGCGCGGCCGCCACCGGAATGCACGACCACCATCAAGGTGCCGTCGGGCAGGTCCGCGGCCGCGGACTGGATCAGGGCCACCGCATCCTTGCCGGCTTCGGCGGCCGCCTCGAGCACCACGACGCGCTCGTCGGCGAACAGCGACGGGCTGAGCAGTTCGGCGATCTCGCTGACGCTGACCTCGCCGGCACGCAGCCGGTCCACGGGCACGTCGGCGGTGCCCGCGGAGGCACGGGCGGCCTTGAGCACGTCCGCGACGGCGCGCTCGACCAGAAGTTCCTCGTCTCCCAGGATCAGGTGCAGGCCGGAGGTCTGTGTCACCGCACGATCGTGTCACGTCGCCCCGACACCACCCAATGCCATGCCGCCGCCGCGGCCAGCATCACCATGGCCGCGATCAACACGCCGGTCGCCCCGGACGGCATCGGTACCGCGGCGGCAGGCATCCGCGCCGCCCACCGCGCGACGCCGAGCAGCCACCACACCTCGGGGCCGGTGAACCGGATCAACACCTCCGCCCCGGCGGGCCAGACCGCGCAGAGTGCGGCCGCGGCCGTCCCGAGCACGGTGATCGGTGGGATCACGGGCGCCACCGCCAGGTTGGCGGCGACCGCGACCAGGCTCATCGACCCCGAGATCCCGGCCACCAGCGGTGCGGTGACCAGTTGCGCGGCCACCGCGACGCTGACCGCGTCGGCGAGCGGACGCGGCCACCCGCGGTCGACCAGGCGGCGTGACCATGCCGGTGCGATCACGATCAGCGCCGCGGTCGCCGACACCGACAGCGCGAACCCGACGTCGACCGCGAGCTTCGGTGCGCCGACCATCACCGCGACGATGGTGGCGGCCAGCGCGGGCAATGCCTGCCTGCGCCGGTGCGACACCACGGCCAGCAACGTGATCGCCCCCATCAGCGCGGCCCGCAGCACGCTCGCCGACGGCTGCACCACGATGACGAACGCGACCAGCGCCACCGCGGCCAGCACGACCGCGGCTCTCGGCCCGATCAGTACCGCCGACAACAGCACCGCGCCGCAGACGATCGTGACGTTGGCGCCCGAGACCGCGGTCAGGTGGGTCAGACCGGACCGGCGGAACTCGGCCGTCGCGGTGGCCGGGACGGCGCTGGTATCCCCCAGCACCAAGGCCGGCAGCATCGCGGCCTGATCCGGGGGCAGCGCCAGGCGCGCCGCGTCGGCGAACCGGGTGCGCAGATGGTGCGCGGCCCGGTGGATCGGGGCGGCCTCCCCGACGGCGGGTTCGCCGGTGGCGGAGAGCACCGCCACCGTGAGATCACGTCGTGTGGGCCGACCGACCCGGGCCCGGAACGTGGCGGGCTGTCCGGCCGCCAGGCGCGCGTAGTCACCGCTCGAGGCGAATACCAGCACATCGCCCGATGAGCGGGCCCCGTCCAACGCGACCAGCGACGCGCGCATCATGGTGCGGCCGCCGTCCAGGACGCGTGGGGTCTCCGTCGGCGTGACCGTCACGGTGGTCACGGTGCCGACGTAACCGGCGACGGGGTGACCGTCCACCGCGGCGACCCGCACCACGACCGCGACCGCGAACCCGGCACCGACCAGCGCGACCGCCAGCACCGCGGCCACCGGCATCCGCTGTGGTCCGCCCGGGGCACGGCGCCCGGCCCACCATCCCAGCGCCGCGGTCATCGTGACCGCGACCGCCAGTGCGGTGACCGCCCCGGCGCGCAGCCACAGGATGCCCGCCGCGGTGACCGCCCAGCCGGTCAGCGCGGCGGGCACCAGCCGCAGGTCCACCGCTCACACCCGGACCAGGTCGCGCAGCTTGTCCAGCCGGGCCGGGCCGATGCCGTCGACGTCGCCGAGTTGGTCGACGCTGCTGAACCGGCCGTTGGCGTCTCGCCAGGCGACGATCGCGGCCGCGGTCACCGGCCCGACACCAGGAAGGGTGTCGAGCTGTTCGACGGTCGCGCTGTTCAGATCGATCAATCCGCCTGGTGCTGAATCGTTTCCAGGCGCGGCACCGGTTGCCGGCCCGCCCGGCTGCCCGATGACCGCACTGCCGATCTGGGTCGGCTGCCCCGGCGGCGCACCGATCCCGACGACGATCTGCTCTCCGTCGGCGACGCGCCTGGCCATGTTCAGACCGAGCACGTCCGCGCCGTCGAGGGCCCCGCCCGCGGCGTCGAGCGCGTCGGCGATCCGGGCCCCGGGCGACAATGTGACCAGGCCCGGAGTGCGCACCAGCCCGACCACGCTGACCACGACCGGCTCGGTGCCGGCGGCGGCACCCGCGGACGGCGCGGCCGAGGAGACCGTCTCCACCGGCGGCAGCTTGGCCGAGACCACCGCGGGCGTACTGTCGCCGATCAGCGTCAGCACGGTCACCAGCACCGCGACCGCCCCGACCACACCGAGCGCGATCACCCCCGCGCGTCCGGGATCGGCGCGGATCTTCACCAGCCAGGCCGGCGGACCGCCCGTGGTGTCGGCCGGCAGCCACCGCGACAAGGTGGTGTCCGGCGGATCGTCCTCCTCGTCGTCCGCGGCATCGGGACCGGCGCCCAGGCGGCGTCGCAGCCGGTCGGCGGGCAGTTCGGTGGACATGCCGTGACGGTATTGCCGCACCACGACAGCACGGCGGCGAGCGCGCCATCGACGGCGCGGGCTGGGGATGAACTCGGCGTTGGGGACAACGTGGTTAACATGGCTCCCTGATATGAACCACCGCGCCCCGTTGATCGCAGGTGTGGCGTTCGCGGTGCTCTACGCGACAGCCGTGCTGGTACTGCCGGCCCTGCCCGGACCCGATTCCGGCGTCGTCCGCATCCAGGCTCTGCTGCTGGCGTTCTCCGCGCTCGCGGTGGTGGTGGTGCTCGCGTTCGCCCGCGACCGGCTGACCGGACCGCCCGCGCACCTGTTCACCATCGGCGCGTCGATCACCGTCGCGCAGCTGTGCGTGTCGGTGTGGTTCGTCGCCGGGCCGGCGCTGCGGCCGGGTCAGGTGACCGTCGGGACCGAGCGGGCCCTCGACGACATCGCGGCGATGTGGCTGCCGGTGACGGCGATCGCTCACATCATGGTGGCGGTGCCGATCCTGTTGTCCGCCAACGACGGTCATCTGCCGCGCTGGCTGGGCACCGGCGCTGCGGTGTTCACCGTGGAACAGCTGATCGAGACGATCACCATCATCGGCCCGCCCGGCAGCTTCATCTCCCCCGGCGGGCCGATGAACCACTACCTCGGCGGTCTGCTGACGGCGGGATTCTTCCTGGCCCTCGGCGTCGCCCTGACCTCGCCGGATGCAGCCCGCCCCGATCCCGACAGGCCCGCCGACGACAGCCCGACCGACGAGATGTCCGCGGCCGAACATCCGGGAGACTGACCGCACCACCGCGACGCGTCGCGACAGCAGTTCGGCTCAGCGCACGACGACCGAGCTCGGGATCCGCGGTTCGCCCAACAGCTCCCGGTGCGACGGCGGCGTGCGCCCGTCCTCGTCGGTGAGCCCGTAGCGGGCCGCGGTCTCCGCCGCGATCACGGTGTGGCCGCTGAGCTCCCCGAGATCCGGGTCCCGGTAGAGCGCGTCGATCACGTACCCGGTGAACTCCGGGGTCTCGGCCTGCTGCGCGAAGGCCTGCAGCGCTTCGGGATTCCCGTCGAAGGCCGACCGCAGCTTCTCGGTCAGCAGGATGCCCATCCACACCGAGACCGTCGCGACGCCGGTGCCGCGGAAGTCGACCGCCATGTCCGCGGCCATCTTGTCGACCCCGGCCTTCTGCGCACCGTAGGCGGCCCCATGCATGTAGCACACCGATCCGGGTGAGGACGTGAACGCGATGAGGCCGCGGTCCTGCTGGATCAGCAGCGGCGCGGCGTGCCAGGACGCGATGTAGGACGACCGCAGCCCGACGCTCAACACGTCGGCCAGATCACGTGGCTTCTCCCAGAACGGTTTCGGGCTCACCAGGTGATCGGAGACGGCCGCGGCGTTGTTGACCAGCAGATCGAGCCGGCCGGTTTCGGCGCCGACCCGGTCGAAGAACCGGGCCACCGCGTCGTCGTCGCGGTGATCCACCGCGATCCCGACGCCCCAGTTCGGCGCCTCGGCGAAGCTGCGCGCGGTGCCGTACACCCGCCAGCCGCGCGCGGCGAGCGCCGTCGCGATACCCAGGCCGGCGCCGCGGCTGGCTCCGGTCACCACCGCCACCGGGCTCGCCATGTCACTCATGCGGCCACCTTAGAGGCAGTAGCTTGAGGGCCATGACTGTGCCGTCAAAAAGCCCTGTGCCGCCCGAAAGCCCTGATCGACCGCTGCGCGTGATCCAGTGGACCACCGGCAACATCGGGCGCCGCTCGTTGCACGCGATCATCGGCCGCGACGACATGGAGCTTGTCGGCGTGTACGCGCACGGTGCCGACAAGGTCGGCGTCGACGCCGCTGAGCTTGCCGGCCGGAGCGAGCCCACCGGCATCAGGGCCACCTCCGACATCGAGGAACTGATCGCACTGAAGCCGGACGCATGCTGCTACAACCCGCTGTGGCCGAACATCGACGAACTGGTCCGGCTGCTGGAGTCCGGTATCAACGTGTGTTCGAGCGCGGCGTGGATCACCGGCGGCAAGCAGACCCCGCAGGACCTCGACCGGATCAGAAAAGCTTGTGACACAGGTAATTCCACGATCTTCGGCAGCGGTGCGCATCCCGGGATGAGCAACCTGGTGGGGATGGTGCTCTCGGGTGCGTGTGAACGCGTCGACGAGATCAGGATCACCGAGTCGGTGGACTGCTCCACCTATGAATCCGCGGGCACGCAGACCGCGATGGGGTTCTCGCAGGACCCCGACACCCCGGGCCTGGCCGAGAGCGTCCGCCGGGAGAGCGAGGTGTTCGCCGAATCCGCGGCGATGATGGCCGACGCGATCGGCGCCACGCTGGACCGGATCACGTTCGACGTCACCTTCACCGCGGCCACCGGCGACAGCGACCTCGGGTTCATGAAGATCCCGAAGGGCACCGTGGCCGGTGTGCGCGGGTATCACCGCGGCTGGGTCGGCGACCGCAACATCGTCAGCGTCGGGTTCAACTGGATCATGGGCGAGCATGTCGTCCCACCCAAGCCGCTGGAGCACGGACACGTGGTGCAGGTGTTCGGGCTGCCCAACATGCGCACAGTGCTGCACTGCCTGCCGCCGAAGGACTGGACCGAGCCCGGGTTCATGGGGCTGGGCATGATCTACACGGCGATGCCGGTGACCAACGCCGTACCGGCCGTGGTCGCCGCGAGACCCGGTATCGTCACGCTGGCCGACCTGCCGCCGATCACCGGCCGCGCGGCGGTGTGACGCCGCGGGGCTAGGCGACCTGGACCGCGACGCCGACCGCCCCGGCGCCCACGTGGATCGACAGCAGCGGCCCCATGTCGGCGACGGTCAGCGAGGACAGTTGCGGGAGTCGCTGGGTCAGCGCGGCGCCGAGTTCGTCGGCCGCGTCGTGGTTGTCGACGTGGTGCACGACCACCTCGGCGGAGCGCTCACCGACGATCCCGGCGACCCGGTCGACCATCGCCGCGTGCGCCTTGCCGACCGTGCGGATGCGCTGATCGAGCACCAGCCGGCCGTCGACGTCCAGGCACAGCAGCGGTTTGAGCGCCAGCGCGGTGCCCAGCCACGACGCCGTGGTGCGGATGCGGCCACTGCGGCGCAGATTGTCGAGCCGGTGCACGACGAGGAAGACCTGGGTGCGGCCGATCGCGGACCGGGCGGCGGCCTCGACCGCGTCGAGGTCACCGCCGGCGTCGGCGCAGGCGGCCGCGGCGAGCGCGACGAAGCCGACCCCCATCGCCGCCGACCGCGAGTTGACCACGCGCACCGCGGGTCCGAACTCGCGGGCGGCCAGCGCCGCGGCGCTGTAGGTGCTCGACAGCGCACCGGACAGGTGCACCGCGACGACCCCGTCGCCGCCGCTGTCTGCCAGTGCCTGCCGGTAGGTCTCGGCGAGTTCCTCCGGTGAGGCCCCCGCGGTGGTCACCTTCGGCCGGTCGTGAATGTCGTACGGGATGTCGTCGACGCCGTCGCGCAGGTCGGTGCCGTCGAGCAGCACGTGCAGCGGCACCTCGCGCACATCCCACCGGTGGCGCACCTCGGGCCGCAGACGCGACGACGAATCGCTGACGACGACGACGGGCATCCGGGCTCGCTAACCGCGCGAGTCGGGCACGTGCACGCCCGCCTCGGCCAGTCCTTTGAGCATCAGGTCCGCCACCGCCCGGTGTGCCTCGAAGTTCCAGTGGATGCCGTCGGGGTTGCCCCGCCCGCTCGTCACCTCGTCCCCCACCGCCTCTTTGAGGTCGACCAGAGGAACGGCGTGCTCGGCGGCCCACCGGGTGATCGCCGCGACGGTGCCCGGCCGCCCGCGGTGCGAGTGTCCGTAGGTCGGCGCGATGTGCACCGACGGCAGCGACGCCACCACCGGGATCCCAGGCCGGTTGAAATCGATTGCCGCTCTGGTCATCTCGAGATACTCGACGGTCAGGTGCGGAGGCAACGCGGGCCGCGCGATCGGCGAGAGCCTGGGCTGCAGCCAGCCGTACCCGTCGCGCGCCCACCGCCGAAGCCGTGGCGGCCGCACGTAGCGGATCAGTTCCCGCAGCGCGGTCGGCAGCGGCGAGGGCAGCGAGTCCATCCCCGACGTCGCGAAGACCACCGCACCGGCCCTCGGCAACGCGGCCCAAGACCGCGGATCCTGGGTGGCGGCCCACCACACGTCGCGGCTGGTCCAGCCGATCCGGCCGATCAGCTCGACATCCCAGTCCAGTTGTCCGGCAACGAGGTTGGGCCAGATACGCGGATCGTCGGCGGGCAGTCCCCCGGTCGGGCCGTAGTAGGACAGCGAATCGCAGAAGACCAGCAGCGTGGTGCGGCCCGGCTTCGGTCCGGGAGTCGCCTCAGAGGACATCGCCGGCGACCTGTGCCGATGCGTTCCAGACGTCCAGACGCCACCGGATGTCGTCGAAGGAGCTGGGATCCCCGTCGGCACGGGTGTGCCCGGCCAGCTGCACCCAGCTCGCGTTGCCCATACCGCCCAGCACCGGCCAGTTCTCCGGCGGCAGGTCCAGCAGCGCCGCGGTCAGCGCGGCGATCAGCCCGCCGTGCGCCACCAGCACCACCGGCCGGTCGGCGTCCGCCACTCCCCAGTCGGACTGCTGCGCGACCAGTTCGCGCACCAGCGGCACGCTGCGCGCGGCGACGTCGATCCTGCTCTCCCCGCCGTGCGGGGCCCACCGGGCGTCGTCACGCCATGCCAGCCTCGCCCCGGGTGCCTGCGCGTCGACCTCCAGATGGGTCAGGCCCTGCCAGTCGCCGAGATGGGTCTCGCGCAGCCGGGCGTCGATACTGACCGGCTGACCGCACCGGTCGCCGAGGACGACGGCGGTGTCGAGCGCGCGCCGCAGATCGGACGACACGATCAGCAGTGGCTGACGTTTGGCCAGTGACTCGGCGGCCGCGGCGGCCTGCTCGCGGCCGAGTTCGGACAGGTCGGTGTCGAGCTGGCCCTGCATGCGGCTGCCGGCGTTGTACTCGGTCTGACCGTGCCGCAGCATGACGAGCCTGCGGATCCTCATCGCTCGTCCTCGGCCTCATCCTCGTCGGCGGCGGGCGCGTCGAGTTCGACCGGCACGGTCGGGCAGTCCCGCCAGAGCCGGTCGAGCGCGTAGAAGTTGCGTTCGTCCTGATGTTGGACGTGCACGACGATGTCGATGTAATCGAGCAGGGTCCAGCGGCCCTCGCGGGTACCTTCGCGGCGCGCGGGTTTGTATCCGGCGCGGCGCATCTTCTCCTCGACCTCGTCGACGATCGCGTTGACCTGCCGGTCGTTGCTGCCGGACGCGATCACGAAGCAGTCCGTGATGACGAGTTGGCCGGAGACGTCGATCACCACGACGTCGTCGGCGAGCTTGGCCGCCGCCGCCTTGGCGGCGATGGTGGCCATTTCGATGGCTTCAGGTGTGGCGGTCAGGGACGGTCTCCTTCAACTGCTCGGTCCTGGCCGCGATAGAGGTCGCGTTTGGCGACGTACTGCACGACGCCGTCGGGAACCAGGTACCAGATGGGGCGGGACTGTTCGGCGCGCAGCCGGCAGTCGGTGGACGAGATGGCGAGGGCGGGCACCTCGACCAGATGCAGCGCATCGGTGGGAAGCTCGGCCATCGCCGTGGTGATGTGCTTGCCGTCCAGTTCGTAGCCGGGTCTGCTGACCCCGACGAACCGGGCGACCGAGAACATCTCCTCCCAGTTCTGCCACGACAGGATCGACGCCAGGGCGTCGGCCCCGGTGATGAAGTACAGATCCGCGTCGGGGTTCTGGGAGTGCAGGTCACGCAGCGTGTCCTTGGTGTACGTCGGACCGCCGCGATCGATGTCGACCCTGCTGACGGAGAACCGCGGGTTGGATGCCGTGGCGATCACCGTCATCAGGTAGCGATCTTCGGCGGACGTGACGGCCCGGCTGCGCTTCTGCCAGGGCTGTCCTGTCGGAACGAACACCACCTCGTCGAGGTCGAACAGGTCGGCGACCTCGCTGGCCGCGACAAGGTGTCCGTGGTGGATGGGGTCGAATGTCCCACCCATCACACCTAGCCTCCTGCGACGGCGCCCGCCTGACTGCACGAATAGCGAGCTTACGGGAGCGGAGCAGGTGCCTCGGGCCGACTCAAACCGAAGTCAGCCGGGGTGACGTGAGAACCTCGGTGACCTCGAACGCGGTGCGGTCGGCGCGGTAGACATCGCGGGCGTACTCGACGCAGCGCCCCCCGGTGGCCTCGGTGGTGCGGGTCAGCAACGTTCCGGCTGATCCGGCCCGCACACCGAGCTGGGCGCTGGTCGCATCGTCGAGCACGATCGACTCCAGCACCGCCGTCGAGCGCGCCAGATCGAGGCCGTACCGCGACCGCAGCACCGCCCACAGCGATCCGTCCTGCGGCAGGTCCAGAATCCCCGGGGTGAGGTCGGCGGGCAGGAACGTCGTCTCCAACGCGAACGGGACCTCGTCGACGCTGCGCAGCCGGTGCAACACGTGGACGCCGGCGCCTTCCTCGAGGCCCAGGGCACGGCGCACCGCGGGGGTGGCCACCTGGTGTTCGGCCCACAGCGGCTCGGCCGCCGGGCGCCGCCCCATCCGGGCCACCTCTTCGGAGAAGCTACCGACGTGGAAGCGCACCCGCGGTTCGGCGACGAAGGTGCCGCGCGGCGGATTGCGGTAGACCAGCCCCTCGCTTTCCAGCAACGACAGCGACTGGCGGGCAGTCATACGACTGACGCCGTGGTGTTCGGCGAGCTCACGTTCGGACGGCAACAGCGTGTGCGGTGCCAGTTGTTCGGTGGCAATCAGATCACGCACGTCGGCGGCGATCCGCATGTACAGCGGGGTGCCTGAAGGCATCTCTGCAGGGTAGCGACCTAAGTCGACTTCGGTGTCAACATTGTGCGGACGGGTGCGCCATCCCCACGCGGCATCAGAAGTCGCCGATCGGCGGACCGACCGGGTACGCCCCCAGGAAGCCCTTGGCTTTCGATCCGGGGACGGCTTTCATCTCGTCGCGCACCTCGGTCGAGTTCGTGCCGGTGGCCGAGACCACCCCGGCGTCGGCCAGCCGGGCCTCGGAGGTGCCACGGGCGACACCGAAGTCGTTGATGCGCACCACCGCGTAATCGGTGGCCTGCCGACTGCTGACGACCGGCCCGGGGGAAACCTCTTTGACGTCGGCACTGGCCGTGCCCGCGCTCAGCCCGAACAGGGCGGCGGACGCACACACCGAACCCAGGCACATGACGGCCAGCCTTGTCGTCCGACGCGGGAGTGTCGCCGTGCGCTCAACCATTGCCTACCCCTTTGGTCAGAAAGGCGGAAATGTTCTTCGAATCCGGAGAACACGCTCAGGCTATTGAGCGCAACTGTGACGAAGCTGGAAAGCCGTCGGCCGCGACGTTGTTCACGCGTTCGTAACCAGAGCCCGGAGAAGATCCAAAACAGTTGTGCTGCACTAGTTTTCGCCACAAATGGGAGAGCGCCACGCTGGCAGTTCGGTCGCCGGTTCCTGGGAGATCGCCGCGAATGTGGCCGCCCCCGGCGGATCAGACCGGCAGCAGTGCGTCGATCACCGACGCCAACTGTTTGGCCGAGCGGCACTCGTGCATCGTGATGACGCCCTCATAGCGCGGCACCGCGGAGTCACCACTGCCCCACAGGTGCCTCGGCTCCGGATTGAGCCAGTGCGCGTGCCGCGCCGCGTTGACCATGTGCGCCAGCAGATCGGTCTCCGGGTTGCGGTAGTTGTTGCGGCCGTCGCCGAGCACGAGCAGCGAGCTGCGCGGCGACAGCACGTTCGGGAACTTGTCGAGGAACGACACGAACGCGTGGCCGTAGTCGGAATGGCCGTCGCGGGTGAACACGGCTGCCTCGCGGGTGATGCGCTGCACCGCGACCGCGAGGTCGGCGTCGGGCCCGAACAATTCGGTGACCTCGTCGGTGGTGTCGATGAAGGCGAAGACGCGAACCCGGGAGAACTGCTGCCGCAGCGCATGCACCAGCAGCAGCGTGAAGTGGCTGAACCCGGCGACCGAGCCCGACACGTCGCACAGCACGACCAGCTCCGGGCGGGCCGGATGCGGTTTCTTCAACACGACGTCGATCGGCACACCGCCGGTGGACATCGACTTGCGGAGCGTCTTACGCAGGTCGATCTCGCCGGCCCTGGACCGGCGCCGGCGCGCGGCCAGCCGGGTGGCCAGGGTGCGCGCCAGCGGTCCCACCACGCGGCGCATCTGGCGCAGCTGCTCCCCCGAGGCCCGCAGGAACTCGACGTTCTCGGCGAGCTGGGGCACCCCGTACATCTGGACATGGTCACGCCCGAGCTGTTCGGCCGTACGCCGCTTGGTCTCCC
Source organism: Mycolicibacterium parafortuitum (assembly GCF_002086815.1). GTDB lineage: Bacteria > Actinomycetota > Actinomycetes > Mycobacteriales > Mycobacteriaceae > Mycobacterium > Mycobacterium parafortuitum. The sequence continues at coordinate 3,779 of NZ_MVID01000020.1, read as the reverse complement.
CCTCGATCATCTTGCGGAGCTGGGCGATACGTTGGGCCGCGAGGGCTTTGGCGATCTGTTCCTGCGTCGGGGTGGGCTCGTCACCGTACGGCGCCAGCAGCCCGGCCAGCAGTCGGCCCTCGAGGTCGTCCAGGCTCATCGCCTTGAGTGCCTGATACGACGAATACGACGGCCCCCGGCTGGAGTTGTACCGCCCGTAGGCCTCCACGATCTGGGCGATCATCGCGGCGAGCCGCTCGTCGACGTTGGCGAGCTCCTGGTTCTCCGACAGCAGGTCGACCAGCGCGCTGCGCAGCGCCTCGACATCCTCGGGGGGTAATCCCTGCCCGTCCGGGTCGTCGTCCTCAAGCACCGTCTTGGCGCCCAGCGCCGGCGGGAAATACAGGTCGAACAGCGCGTCGAAGGTCTCGCGGTGATCGGAGCGGCGCAGCACCGCGCACGCCAGTCCCTCCCGCAGCACCGTACGGTCGGACAGCCCGAGCGCCGCCATCACCTGGCCGGCATCCACCGTCTCCGACGGGCCCACCGCGATGCCCTGCTTGCGCAGCGCCTCGACGAACTCGACCAGGTGGCCGGGGATTCCGTGCGGGGCCAGCGGCTGCGGCGGGCGGGTGCGGATCGGCGGCATCAGTTGAGCCTCAGCTCCCCGGCGGCCTTGACCTGGTCGGACTGATGCTTGAGCACGACACCGAGCGTCGCGGCGATCACCTCGTCGTCGATGGTGTCCATGCCCAGCGCCAGCACGGTGCGGCCCCAGTCGATGGTCTCGGCCACCGACGGCAGTTTCTTGAGCTGCATACCGCGCAGCACGCCGATGATCCGCACGAGTTCCTCGGCGATCTTCTCGGGCAGCTCCGGCACCCGGGACAGCAGGATCCGACGCTCGAGGTCGGCGTCCGGGAAGTCGATGTGCAGGAACAGGCAGCGGCGCTTGAGCGCCTCGGACAGCTCACGCGTCGCGTTGGAGGTGAGCACCACCAGGGGCCGGCGCTGCGCGGTGATGGTGCCGAGTTCAGGCACCGTGACCGCGAAGTCGCTGAGCACCTCCAGCAGCAGACCCTCGATCTCGATGTCGGCCTTGTCGGTCTCGTCGATCAGCAGCACCGTCGGTTCGGTGCGCCGGATCGCGGTGAGCAGCGGCCGGGTCAGCAGGAACTCCTCGGAGAACACGTCGTCGCGGGTCTGGTCCCAGTCGCCGCCGGCGGAGCCGGCAGAGGCAACACTGCCGGCCTGGATCCGCAGGATCTGCTTGGCGTGGTTCCACTCGTAGAGCGCACGGGATTCGTCGACGCCCTCGTAGCACTGCAGCCGCACCAGCCCCGAACCCGTCGACTGCGCGATCGCCCGGGCCAGTTCGGTCTTTCCGACACCGGCGGGACCCTCCACCAGCAGCGGCTTGCCGAGCCGGTCGGCGAGGAATACCGCGGTCGCGGTGGCGGTGTCGGGCAGATAGCCCGTCTCGGCCAGCCGGCGCGCGACATCGTCGATGTCGGCGAACAGCGGCACGATGCTCGCGGGGACGCTCACGTTAACTCCTCAGGCTCAGGCCGGACGGGTGTGGCCATCGCCCCACACGATCCATTTGGTGGATGTCAGTTCGGGAAGCCCCATCGGGCCGCGGGCATGCAGCTTCTGGGTGGAGATGCCGATCTCGGCGCCGAAACCGAACTGCTCTCCGTCGGTGAACGCGGTGGACGCGTTGACCATCACCGCCGCCGCATCCACCCGTTCGGTGAACCGTTGCGCGGCAGCGAGATCCGTCGTCACGATGGCCTCGGTGTGGCCGGTGCCGTACTCGTTGACGTGGGCGATCGCGGCGTCGACCCCATCCACAACGGCCAGCGCGACGTCCATCGACAGGAACTCGGCGCGCAGCTCCTCCTCGGTCGGGTCGACGTGCACGGTGACGCCGGCGTCCTGCAAGGCACCGATCAGGCGGGGCACCGCGATATCGGCGATCGCGGCGTCGATCAGCACCGATTCGGCGGCGTTGCACACGCTCGGCCTGCGGGTCTTGGCGTTGAGCAGGATCGTCTCGGCCATGTCGAGATCGGCCGACGAGTGAACGTAGACATGGCAATTGCCGACGCCGGTCTCGATGGTGGGCACCTGCGCGTCGCGCACCACCGCGTCGATCAGCCCGGCGCCGCCGCGCGGGATCACCACGTCGACGAGCCCGCGGGCCTGGATCAGATGGGTGACGCTGGCGCGGTCCTCGCTGGGCAGCAGTTGCACCGCGTCGACGTCGAGCGACTCGGTGGCCAGCGCAGCGCGCAGCGCGTCGACGAGTGCGGCGTTCGACTGCGCCGCCGACGAACTTCCGCGCAGCAGAACGGCATTGCCGGATTTCAGCGTCAGGCCGAACGCGTCGACGGTGACGTTGGGGCGGCCTTCGTAGACGATGCCGACCACACCGAGCGGAACGCGTTGCTGGCGAACCTGCAGTCCGTTGGGCAGCGTGCGACCGCGCAGCACCTCGCCGACCGGGTCGGGCAGTCCGGCGACCTGACGCAGGCCGTCGGCGATCGCCTCGACGCGCGCCGGGTTCAGCGCGAGCCGGTCGAGCATCGCGTCAGGGGTGCCCGAGGACCTCGCCCTGTCCAGGTCGGCCTCGTTGGCCTCCAGGATCGTGCGGGTGTTCATCAGCAGATGATCGGCGGCGACGCGCAGCGCGCGGTTCTTGGTGTCAGTGGACAGCGTGGCCAATCCGCGGGCCGCGCCGCGGGCCCGCCGCGCGGCGTCGTGCACCTGCTGGCGCAGGTCGGGGACGGTGGGCGCATGCACACTCATCCGGCCAGAGTATCGAACCTGCGCGGGTCGTTCGACACGTGTCGACCTGCGTCGGGGCTAGGTTGACACCCATGAGCGCGCGCGTCTGCGTAGTGGGCAGTGTCAACGCCGACCTGACGTTCACGGTGGACCGGTTGCCCCGGCCGGGACAGACCGTCCTCGCCTCGGCGCTGGACACCGCGCCGGGCGGCAAGGGCGGCAACCAGGCGGTCGCCGCCGCACGCGCCGGGGCGGCCGTGCAGCTGGTCGCGGCACTGGGCACCGACCCGGCCGCCGACGGGCTTCGCGCGCATCTGGCGGCCAACGCGGTCGGGCTGGACGGTATCGAGACCGTGCCCGGACCCAGCGGCTCGGCGGCGATCCTGGTCGACGCCGGCGCGGAGAACTGCATCGTGGTTGCACCGGGCGCGAACGCGCACCTGAGTCTGAACTCGGCAGCGGTGCGGGACGTCGTCGCCGACAGCGACGTGGTGCTGCTGTCGCTGGAGATCCCGCTCGAGACCGCCCTGGTGGCGGCCCGGGTCGGCCGGGCCGCGGGAGCGACGGTCATCCTCAACGCGTCCCCGACCCCGCCGGACATCAGCGCGCTGGCGGCCGTCGTCGACGTGGTCGTGGTCAACGAGACCGAGTCCGACGCCTGGCTCGACGGTGAGCGTGCGCTGGTCGACCACCTGGTGATCACCCGCGGCGCCCGGGGCGCCCGCCACCTGGGCGGGAACCGGACCGACTATCCGGCCCCGGCCGTCGAAGCGGTGGACACCACGGGCGCGGGCGACGTGTTCGCCGGGGTGCTGGCCGCGCACTGGACCCGCGGCGTCGACTACGCGCTGCCGCGCGCGTGCGCGGCGGGGTCGCTCGCCACGCTGGTGCACGGAGCCGGCGACTGTGCCCCTTACAGTGAGGCTGTCGAGGACGTGCTCGACGCGCCCTGATCCGAGGGGAGAACAGTGATGACGACCGCGCCCCGCCCCCCTGTGCCTTCTCCCGCC
>NZ_MVID01000002.1 GCF_002086815.1 Mycolicibacterium parafortuitum | reverse complement strand
CATCGAACAACACCCCTCGACGAATCAGGTGTTGCAGCGACCGATTGAGTCTGAGTCGCACTTCTCCTGCTGGAATGCAATTTCGGCGGAGAAATTACCTCGCTCGGCGCCGGATTCTCGCTCGTTACCTCGCTCGGCGCGCCAGGCGTTCGCTGTCGCTGATCAGTACGCTCTTGCCCTCCAGCCGGATCCAGCCGCGGTGGGCGAAATCGGCCAGCGCCTTGTTCACGGTCTCGCGCGATGCGCCGACCAGCTGGGCGATCTCTTCCTGAGTCAGGTCGTGGGTCACGCGCAGCGCGCCGCCCTCCTGCGTCCCGAAGCGCTGCGCGAGCTGCAGCAGCTGCTTGGCGACGCGACCGGGCACGTCGGTGAAGATCAGGTCGGCGAGGTTGTTGTTGGTGCGGCGCAGCCGGCGGGCCAACACGCGCAGCAGCTGCTCGGCGATCTCGGGGCGGTCGGCGATCCACGCCCGCAGCGCGTCGCGGTCCATCGACACCGCGCGCACCTCGGTGATCGTCGTCGCGCTCGAGGTCCGCGGACCCGGATCGAAGATCGACAGTTCACCGAACATGTCCGACGGACCCATGATCGTCAGGAGGTTCTCGCGGCCGTCCGGCGAACGACGCCCGATCTTCACCTTCCCCGAGATGATGATGTACAGCCGATCACCGGGCTCACCCTCCGCGAACACGGTGTGCCCGCGCGGAAAGTCGACAGGTTGGAGTTGCTTGGTCAGCGCGGAGACCGCGCTGGGTTCGACTCCCTGGAAGATTCCGGCCCTCGCCAGGATCTCGTCCACGTTGCCCCTTTGATATGCGTTCGGTGTATTAGAAAGTTTGCGAGGCGACCTCTGCAGGCCGTGAGATCAGTCTAGTGGTACGCCGTTTGTGACCTGCTCACGCTACACACGATTGGCATGCCGAGTCTGCCGAAACTCAGGATTGGCGAGGTGCTGGAGATAGTCGCCGCTCGGCAAATCGCGGGCCGTGATCGCTTCTGTGTACATGGGCAGCGGCGCGGGCAACGATGCGCTCTGCTCGCACACACACTCGGATCCGGTGTAGGGCACCGTCTGCGCGGACTCCCGGATACGGGCTTCGGCCTCACTGGCCTTGGCCTGTTCCAGGAATTCGTCGACGTCGGCCGCCGACAGGGTGCCGTCACGCAACCCGGACTCGACGCGCTCCAACCCGAAGGTCGCAGCCATCAGCAACCCCGGGATCAGCACGACGAGCAACCACGACACGAGGGGAAGTAAACACCGCCAAGGTCTCAGCGGGATCACGAAAAGTCCACGTTAAGGACCGATCCGCGCCGGGCGCGTCGCGTGTCGGTCAGTACGCTGGCCTGGTGACCGTCAGTGAGTCCTCGGCCGGTGGCCGCGCCGGCGCGAAGACGGCCCGCCGGAAGAGTTCCGCCAAGTGGGACAAAGAGACGCGGCTGGGCCTGGTGCGCCGTGCGCGTCGGATGAATCGTGCTCTGGCGGAGGCTTTCCCGCATGTCTACTGCGAGCTGGATTTCACCAACCCGCTCGAGCTGACCGTCGCGACCATCCTGTCGGCCCAGAGCACCGACAAACGGGTCAACCTGACCACCCCCGCGCTGTTCGCCAAGTACCGGACCGCCCGCGACTACGCCACCGCCGACCGCACCGAACTCGAAGAGTTGATCCGGCCCACCGGCTTCTACCGGAACAAGGCCACCGCGCTCATCGGTCTGGGCCAGGCGCTGGAGGAACGCTTCGACGGCGAGGTGCCCCGCACGCTCGACGAGCTCGTCACGCTGCCCGGCATCGGGCGCAAGACCGCCAACGTGGTGCTGGGCAACGCGTTCGACATCCCGGGCATCACCGTCGACACCCATTTCGGAAGGCTCGTGCGGCGCTGGCGCTGGACGGCCGAAGAGGACCCGGTCAAGGTCGAGCACGCCGTCGGCGAGCTGATCGAGCGCAGTGAGTGGACACTGCTCAGCCATCGGGTGATCTTCCACGGCCGCCGCGTCTGCCACGCCCGCAAGCCGGCCTGCGGGGTGTGCGTGCTCGCCAAGGACTGCCCGTCCTACGGCATAGGTCCCACCGATCCGCTGGTCGCCGCACCGCTGGTCAAGGGTCCCGAAACCGAGCACCTGCTGGCGTTGGCCGGGCTCTAGGGGCGTGAGCGCATCCGCCCGCTGGAGCGTCGTGGCGTTGGTCATCCTCGTCGCGCTGGGCGTCGCACTGTGGACCGAGCTCGGTGACGAACCGGGCACCTCACCGCACACCGACGTCCCGTCCGCGCGGGACCGGCGCGACGCCGACACCCCCGAAGCACTCGCGGCGCCCCGCGCCGCGGCGGCGCTGCAACCCTGTCCCGCGCCCGGGGATGGGGCAGGCCCGGCCGCACTGCGCGGCATCGTTCTCGAATGCGTCGGCGACGGGTCGCAGGTCGACATCGCCCGTGCCGTCGCGGGCCGTCCCGTGGTCCTGAACTTATGGGCGTACTGGTGCGGGCCGTGCGCCGACGAACTGCCCGCGATGGCCGAGTACCAGCGCCGGGTCGGCTCCGAGGTATTGGTGCTGACCGTGCACCAGGACGAGAACGAGAGCGCCGCGCTGCTGCGGCTGGCCGAACTGGGCGTTCACCTGCCGACCGTGCAGGACGGCCGCCGCCGGATCGCCGCTGCGCTGGGCGTCCCGAACGTGATGCCCGCAACTGTGGTCCTGCGTGCCGACGGTAGCGTTGCCGAAATCCTGCCCCGGTCCTTCGCGACGGCCGACGACATCGCCGCAGCGGTCGACCCGAAGATTGGAGTCCCGTGAGCTGGGACAGCCGAGAAGGTGAGCTGACGCCGTCGGCCGCGCCGCCCTGGCTGGCGCCGCTGGTCGAGAACCCCGGCGCCGTGAAGAACGCCTACCGCCGCCGCGTGCCCGCCGAGGTGCTGGCCGCGCTGACCGCCGCCAACACGACGGCGGCGGTGACCGGCACCCGCCGCGACGCCGCGGTCCTCGCGCTGTTCTCCGGGCCCGCGGACGGGGACCCCGGCGCGCTGCCCGACGACGCGGACCTGCTCGTCACCGTGCGAGCCGCGACCCTGCGCCACCACGCGGGCCAGGCCGCGTTCCCCGGAGGCGCCGCCGACCCGGACGACCGCAGCCCCGTCCACACCGCGCTGCGGGAGGCCACCGAGGAGACCGGCCTCGCCGCCGGCCGGGTGCGGCCGCTGGTCACGCTCGACAAGATGTTCATCCCGCCGTCGGGATTCCACGTCGTGCCCGTGCTCGCGTACTCACCGGATCCGGGCCCCGTCACCGTCGTCGACAAGTCCGAGACCGCGCACGTCGCCCGCGTTCCGGTGCGCGCGTTCGTCAACCCGGAGAACCGGATCATGGTGTACCGCGGCGAGAACACCCGCCGCACCGCGGGCCCGGCGTTCCTGCTCAACGAGATGCTGGTGTGGGGGTTCACCGGGCAGGTCATCTCCGCGATGCTCGACGTCGCCGGGTGGGCACAGCCGTGGGAAACCGACAAACTCTACGAACTCAGCGATGCAATGGCGCTCCTGGACGCCGAGGACAGCTACGGTGAGGCCCAACGATGAACTCGTCACAATGGCTTGATATCGCCATCCTCGCCGTGGCGCTCCTCGCTGCCGTATCCGGCTGGCGATCAGGGGCGCCCGGTTCGTTGATGGCCCTGGTCGGTGTCGCGCTCGGCGCCGGCGCCGGAATCCTGCTGGCTCCGCACGTCGTGAGCTATTTCGACGGCCCCCGCACGAAACTGTTCGTGACCCTGTTCCTGATCCTGGTGCTCGTCGTGATCGGCGAGATCGCCGGTGTGGTGCTCGGCCGCGCGGTGCGCGGTGCGATCCGCAGCCCTGCTCTGCGGCTGGCGGATTCGGTCGTCGGCGTCGCGCTGCAACTGGTCCTGGTACTCACCGCGTCGTGGCTGCTCGGCACGGCACTGGTGTCCTCGCCGCAACCGAACCTGGCCGCCGCGGTGTCCGGGTCGAAGGTGATCGCCGAGGTCGACTCGGTGGCCCCCGGCTGGCTGCGCTCGGTGCCCAACCGGTTGTCGGCGCTGTGGGAGACCGCGGGCCTGCACGACGTGCTCAAACCGTTCGGGCCGACCCCGGTCGCCGAGATCGACCCGCCGGACGCGGCGCTCGCCACCTCGCCGGTCGTGAACCAGACGCGCTCCAGCGTGGTCAAGGTCAAGGGCGTCGCGCAGAGCTGCCAGAAAGTGCTCGAAGGCACCGGCTTCGTCGTCGCCCCGAACCGGGTGATGTCCAACGCGCACGTAGTGGCCGGTTCGGACACCGTCACCATCCTGGTCGACGACCAGGAGTACGAGGCCAGCGTGGTGTCGTATGACCCCAACGCCGACATCTCGATCCTCGACGTCCCGAACCTGCCGTCGGCCCCGCTGCAGTTCGTCGACCAGATCGCCGCGAGCGGCACCGACGGCATCGTGATGGGCTATCCCGGCGGAGGCGACTTCACCCCGACCCCCGCGCGGGTCCGCGAGGTCATCGAGCTCAACGGGCCCGACATCTACCGCTCGACGACCGTCACCCGCGAGGTCTACACCATCCGCGGCCAGGTCAAGCAGGGCAATTCGGGCGGACCCATGATCAACCGGCAGGGCAAGGTGCTCGGGGTGGTGTTCGGCGCCGCCGTCGACGACGTCGACACCGGGTTCGTGCTGACCGCCGTAGAGGTGGCGCCGCAGATGGCCAAGGTCGGCAATGTCGCGCCGGTCCCGACGGGAACCTGCATCAGCGCCGGATAGGGCTCAGGCGGGCCCAGAAGGCTCAGGCGTACACCTGCCGCAGGAAACGCATCAGCTGGTCGTTGACCGCTTCCGGCGCTTCCTCGTGGGCGAAATGCCCGGCGCCGGCGATCGACACGTAGCGCCCGTGCGGCGCGTAACGCTGGGTCCGATACACCGGGTCGGGCAGTACATACGGGTCGGTGTCGCCGCGCAGGTGCAGCATCGGCACCGCCAGCGGCCGGCGCATCGAGCGCATGAACCGCCGCCCCTCGGTGCGCATCTGGCTGCGCACCGCCCACCGCTGGTACTCCAGCGCGCAGTGCGCGGCGGACGGGATCTGGATGGCCTGGCGCAGGTGCCCGATGGTCTCCGCGAAATCCTCACCGACCTGCCATCGCGCGCTGGACCGGCTGCGCACCAGACGTTCGAGTTCGGCGCCGTCGTGGCGGGTCAGCGCCTTCTCCGGCCACATCGGAACCTGGTAGCGCAGCATCCACGGAAGCAGTGCCCGGCCTTGGTCGCGCCGCCGCAGCGTCGACGCGCGCAGCGCGGCCGGATGCGGGGAGCTGACGACTCCGATGGCCCGCACCACCCGTGGGTGCAGCACCGAGGTCGCCCAGCAGACCAGCCCGCCGTCCGCGTGCCCGACCAGCGTCGCGCTGTTGTGCCCCAGCGCGCGCACCAGCCCGGCGGTGTCGCCGGCCAGCGTCCAGCCGTCATAGCCGCGCGGCGGCTTGTCGCTGCCGCCGTACCCGCGCAGATCGACGGCGACCACCCGCGCCCCGGACAGGCCCTTGAGCTGGTGACGCCACGACCACCAGAACGATCCAAAGCCGTGCAGCAGGATCACCAGCGGCCGGTCGGTGAGCGGCCGGGTCGGGTCGGCGGGTGCTTCGTCATCCGGCCGCAGCGCCTCCACCACGTGGAAGCGGATCCCGTTGGCGTGAACATCGAGATGGCGCCATGGCCCCCCGATGCGTACGACCGACGGGTCGGGTCGGCCCATTACCAGCCGGACGGGTCTTTTTGCGCCGCGGGCTGACCGTCGGTGGTCGCGACGGCCCTCCTGTCGTGACCGGGGGTGAACGCGTCGGGAAGTTCCTTGACCGTCTCGATGGTCTTCTGCGGGCCGCGGATCCGGCGGACCTTCAGATAGCCCAACAACGCGAGCAGCACCGTGACCACGACCATGATCCCGAACACGATCAGGTACGCCGCCCAGGTGTACAGCCACTCGTCGAGCAGCACCGCCACGAACAGGAAGAAGAAGAACGTCGAGTAGAAGAGCACCACCAGCGCCGCGATGAAGAAGACGCTGCCGGTCAGACCCTTCTTGACGTCGCGGGTGATCTCGGCCTTGGCCAGCTCGACCTCGGCGCGCACCAGCGTCGAGACCTGCGCGGTGGCGTCCTTGACCAGATCCCCGATCGACGGATCGGGCTTCGGTGCGTGCGGGTCCACCAGCGGTATCGACGTCACGGTATTGGGCACGCCGTTCCTGCGGTCGCTCACGAAAGCTTCCTTCCCGCTTGTGTCCTGGGTCGCGTTCATGTTGCCACGTGGCGCGCCGCTAAACGATTCAGGCCGACGATAGACTGCCTACATTCCTTGCTGGGGGTTCAGGCACGTCGGGGATTTCGGGCTTTGTGATCGGGGAGGGACCAACTTGGCGACCAACAACCTCCGGCTGACGGTGCGTGCCGCGGCCGCGGTTCTGCTTGCCGTGCTGACCGCCGTCACAGGTGCGTTCACCGGCAACTCCGTCGCGCACGCACAGACCGGGGTTCCGCTCGGCGGTGGGTCGGGCCTCGTCGTCGACGGCGAGACGCTGTGCACGCTGACCGCGATCGGCACCGACAACCGCGGCGACCTGATCGGGTTCACCTCCGCGCACTGCGGCGGGCCGGGTGCGGTGGTCGGCGCCGAGGCGGCGCAGGGGGCCGGGGTGCTCGGGGAGATGGTGGCGGGCAACGACATGCTCGACTACGCGGTGATCAAGTTCGATCCGACCAAGGTCGTGCCCGTCAACGAGGTCAACGGATTCCGCATCGACGGGCTCGGTCCCGACCCGAAGTTCGGCGAGGTCGCGTGCAAGCTGGGCCGCACCACCGGCTACTCGTGCGGCGTCACGTGGGGCCCGGGCCAGGAGCCCGGGACCATCCTCAACCAGGTGTGCGGCGGCCCGGGCGATTCGGGCGGCCCCGTCACCGTCAACAACCGCCTGGTCGGCATGCTCCACGGAGCTTTCTCCGAGGACCTGCCTACGTGCGTCGTCAAGTTCATCCCGCTGCACACCCCGGCGGTGACGATGTCGTTCAACACCCAGCTGGCCGACATCGTCGCCAAGAACCGACCGGGAAGCGGGTTCGTCCCGGTCGGCGCCCGCTGACGGACTACTTGCTGGCGCGGATCGCCTCGAACACGCTCGGATCGACCAGCGTCGAGGTGTCGCCGAGCTCGCGGCCCTCGGCCACGTCGCGCAGCAGCCGGCGCATGATCTTGCCGCTGCGGGTCTTCGGCAACTCGGGGACGACGTGGATCTCGCGCGGCTTGGCGATCGGCGAGATCTCCCGGGCGACCTCGGCGCGCAGTTCGTCGATCATGTTCTCCTCGCCGCCGTGCGCCGAGGACTTCAGGATCACGAACGCGCAGATGGCCTGGCCGGTCTGTTCGTCGCTGGCACCGACCACCGCCGCCTCGGCGACCCCGGAATGGCCGACCAGTGCCGACTCGACCTCGGCGGTCGAAATCCGGTGGCCGGACACGTTCATCACGTCGTCGATGCGGCCCAGCACCCAGATCTCGCCGTCGCTGCCGTAGCGCGCGCCGTCGCCGGCGAAGTACCAGCCCTGCTCGGCGAACCGGGTCCAGTAGGTCTCCTTGAACCGTTCGTCGTCGCCCCAGATGCCGCGCAGCATCGACGGCCACGGCTTGTCCAGCACGAGGTATCCGGTCTCGTGCTCGCCGTGATCGGGGCTGGGATCGAGCTGCTTGCCGTCGTCGTCGACGATCTTGGCCGAGATACCCGGCAGCGCGTGCATTGCCGAACCCGGCTTGCAGTCGGTGACGCCGGGCAGCGGCGAGATCATGATCGCGCCGGTCTCGGTCTGCCACCAGGTGTCGACGATCGGCGTCTTGTCGGCTCCGAACACCTTCCGGTACCAACGCCACGCCTCCGGGTTGATCGGCTCGCCGACCGACCCGAGCAGCCGCAGGCTGGACAGATCGTGATCGGCGGCGATCTGACGGCCCCACTTCATGAACGTGCGGACCAGCGTGGGCGCCGTGTAATAGATGGTGACACCGTACTTTTCGATGGTCTCGTAGTGGCGGTGCTCGTTGGGGGAGGCCGGCGTGCCCTCGTAGACGACCTGGGTCACGCCGTTGGACAGCGGTCCGTACACGATGTAGGTGTGCCCGGTGACCCAGCCGATATCGGCGGTGCACCAGTACACGTCGGTCTCGGGTTTGACGTCGAACACGTTGTAGTGGGTGTAGGACGCCTGGGTCAGGTAACCGCCCGAGGTGTGCATGATGCCCTTGGGCTTACCGGTGGTGCCGGAGGTGTAGAGCAGGAACAGCGGATGCTCGGAGTCGAACGCCTCAGGGGTGTGCTCGGTGGAGGCCTTCGGCACGACCTCGTCCCACCACAGGTCGCGGCCCTGTGTCCACGGGGTGTCGATGCCGGTGCGGCGCACCACGACGACGTGCTCGACGGGGCTGTCGTCACCGAGGCCCTCGATGGCCTCGTCGACGCCTTCCTTCAGCGACACCGCCTGGCCGCGGCGGTACTGGCCGTCGGTGGTGATCACCAGCGTGGCCTTCGCGTCGTCGATGCGGGCCTTGAGTGCACTGGCCGAGAAGCCCGCGAACACCACGCTGTGCATCGCGCCGAGGCGGGCGCAGGCCAGCATCGCGATGATCGCCTCGGGCACCATCGGCATGTAGATCGCGACGCGGTCGCCGGACTTGAGGCCGAGTTCGGTGAACGCGTTGGCGGCTTGGGACACCTCGTCTTTGAGCTGGGCGTAGGTGATGTCGCGCGAGTGCCCGACCGGCTCGCCCTCCCAGTGGATCGCGACGCGGTCGCCGTTGCCGGCCTCGACGTGGCGGTCGACGCAGTTGTAGGCGACGTTGAGCTTGCCGCCGACGAACCACTTCGCGAACGGGGCTTGTGACCAGTCGAGGACCTCGGTGAACGGGGTCTCCCAACTCAGCCGCTGCGCCTGGTCGGACCAGAAGGCCAGCCGGTCTGCTTCGGCCTTGTCGTAGAGGTCCGCGGTGGCATTGGCCTGCGCGGTGAACTCGGGTGCCGGAGGATAGGACGACGGGGCGTCGACATGCGTCTCGGTCATGGTTGTGAGGGTAGTCACCCAACGTTGCATCGGCGTTGGCACGTCACTTCCGACGCTGCGGACGGCATCTGCGCTGCGACGAACGTCAGCGAGCGTCGGCCCAGCGGTATCTTCTGGGGCGTGACTGACCCGTTGGCTCCGCTGACCGAACTGCCCGGCGTCGCGGAGGCCGGCGAAGAGGCGCGCGAGGCGCTCGGCCGGGCGCACCGGCACCGGGCGAATCTGCGCGGGTGGCCGAAGAACGCCGCCGAGGCGGCGCTGCGAGCGGCGCGCGCGTCGTCGGTGCTCGACGGCGGGCCGCTGCAGTTCGCCACCGACGGTGAGCGCGATCCGGTGCTCGCCGGTGCGCTGCGAGTGGCCGAGGCCCTCGAAGGCGGTGAGGGAGCGCTGGTCGGGGTGTGGCGGCGCGCGCCGCTGCAGGCCATGGCCCGACTGCATGCGCTGGCCGCGGCGGACCTGGTCGGCGACGACGCGCTGGGCCGGCCGCGGGAGGGCGCCGGGCGGCGGCTGGAGTTGCTCGCCGAGCTCGCGACCGGGGCGACGCGGGTGCCCGCCACGATCCTGGCGGCGGTCGCGCACGGCGAACTTCTGACGCTGGAACCTTTCGGCAGTGCCGACGGTGTCGTGGCGCGGGGGGTGTCGCGGCTGATCACGATCGCCAGCGGGCTGGACCCGCACGGCCTCGGGGTGCCGGAGGTGCACTGGATGCGGCGGTCCAACGACTACCGTGCTGCGGCACGGGGATTCGCGTCCGGGACGCCCGATGGGCTGGCGGCGTGGCTGGTGCTCAGCAGCGAGGCGCTACACGCCGGGGCGCGTGAGGCGCTGTCGATCGCGCAGGCCGCCACGTCCTGAGTCGCGGCCGCGTGGCATGCGGCCCGCAACATGAAGCGGGCGGCGATCCGCGTGGCCTTGCGACCACATCAGCTCACCGCCCGCTAGCACGGGGCACGGTTACCATGCGTGCCGTATGGGTTGCGTGGGTGGCCTCGGCGCCTTTGCGACTCGTTACGACCGCAGCCCTACCCAAAGGACCGTCGGGGCCGTCCGATTTTCGCAACTACGCAGGCCCGCAACACTTTTACCTTTATCGCGGTATGTGCTCCGCGTGGGTACCGGGACCCGTGCTGGGAATCTGAGGTCGGGAGGCCGAGCCTTCTCTTCCGACTCGGTCTTGGCCTCTCTCAGCTTCCGTACGTCCTTTGTACTACGTGACCACGGTCACAGCAAGGGTGAAATGCGCGCGACCCCAGATCGTTACGCGCAGTGATCCAGCTACCCGCAAGTAGCTTGTGTCATAACGCGAATCGGCGCAGCAGCGAGTATGTCAGCGCGCCGGCGGCGAGTGCGCTGAAGCCGACCGCGGCGGTGGTCGCCACCGCCGCACCGGACGGCGCGGGGATGCGGTCGCGCAGCGAGACCGGATTGGAGAAGGTGCGGATCGGCCACTGCCGCGCGGCGGCTTCTCGGCGCAGCGCGCGGTCGGGGTTCACCACGGTCGGATGGCCGACGGTCTCCAGCATCGGGATGTCGGTGATCGAATCCGAGTAGGCGTAGCAATGCTCAAGGGCGTAACCCTCGCGTTCGGCCAGCGCGCGGATCGCTTCGGCCTTGCCCTCGCCGTAGCAGTAGAACGCGATCTCGCCGGTGTATTTGCCGTCCTCGACGACCATCCGGGTCGCCATCGCGTGCGTGGCGCCGAGGGCGCGCGCGATGGGCGCGACGATCTCCTCGCCGGAGGCCGACACGATCACCACGTCGCGTCCGCACAGCTTGTGGTCTGAGATCAACTCGGCAGCTTCAGCGAACACCAGCGGATCGACGATGTCGTGCAGCGTCTCGCCGACGATCGCCTTGACCTGCTCGACGTCCCACCCGGTGCACATGTTGGTCAGGTAACTGCGCATCCGGTCCATCTGGTCGTGATCGGCGCCCGACATCAGGAACAGGAATTGCGCATAGCTGGATTTCAGCACCGCCCGCCTGTTGATTAGCCCTTGGCTGAAGAACGGTTTGCTGAAAGCCAAAGTGCTTGATTTGGCGATCACTGTCTTGTCGAGGTCAAAGAACGCCGCGGTGCGGACGGGGAGCTGCGGCGCGCCGGGCCCGTCGGGCGCGGGGCTACCCCCAACCACCGGGTCGGATGAGGTCACCCCGTCAGCATAGAGCCGCTCGGCGTGACAATTGGCGGCAGATCGTACAAATTGGCAGTTCACGACACGTGTCAAGCGCCGAACGTTTTCGACAACCACGCGGAGCGTTGCCATTTCGATACTTGCGCTGGGGCTCACTGGCGTGTGTATAGTGGGCATTACTCGGCTTATGCCGGGTGTGCATCAGCCCGACCCCCCGGGGCTGATACACGACGACCTCCGCCTCCTCCCCCCCTGGCGGGGGTCGTCCCTTTTGTGGGGTGTTTTCGCCGGACGGATAGTTCCGTCCCCCCGAATCGGTAGCGGAACGGTGTTTTCAGCGACGCCAGAGTTGGCTGTCCACAGATCCGCGTTGATCCCCAGAACGCTGTACTGAGGCTTCCCGGCGCTGCAGGTCCCGGCCCAGGCTGGGGCCATGAAGTCCGCGGACGGAATCCTCGCCCTGGTCGACGACCAGGCCCTCGCCACCCAGGTCGACCGTGTCGTCGCGGCCACCGGCCTGCGGATCGTACGGGCCAGTGATCCTTCGAGCCGGCGGGTGTGGACGAGCGCCTCCGCGGTACTGCTCGATACCGACGCGGCCCGCCGCTGCGTCGAGCGTGGGCTGCCGCGTCGGCCCCGGGTGCTGTTGATCACCGCGGATGCCCCGGCGCCGGACGACTGGCAGGCCGCGGTCGCCGTTGGCGCACAACAGATAGTGACGTTGCCGACAGATGACCACGTCGTGATGGCCGTGCTTGCCGACGCGACCGAACCCGGACATGACGAACTGGGGCGGGGGCCGGTGGTGAGCGTGGTGGCGGGCCGCGGAGGCGGTGGCGCGTCGGTGTTCGCGACGGCGCTGGCCCAGGTCGTGGCGGAATCCTTTCCCGTCGAATCCTTCCTCGTCGACGGCGATCCGTGGGGCGGCGGCCTGGACCTGGTGCTCGGCAGCGAGACCGAACCCGGCCTGCGGTGGCCGGACCTCGCGCTGGCCGGTGGCCGGGTCGGTTACCCGGCGCTGCGGGACGCGCTGCCGCGACGACACGGCGTCACCGTGCTGTCGGGAAGCCGTGTGTTGTCCGGGGACCACCCCGGAAACGACATCGACCCCGCCCCGCTGAGCGCGGTGATCGACGCGGGCAGTCGGGCCGGGGTCGCGGTGGTCTGTGACGTTGCGCGCCGGCCTCACCCGGCCACCGAGATCGCGCTGGCGGCAGCCGATCTCGTGGTGCTGATGACACCGGCCGACCTGCGCTCATGTGCCGCGGCCGCCGCGACGGCGCGGTGGGTGACGGCGACCAACCCGAACACCGGGGTGGTCGTGCGCGGCCCGGCGCCGGGTGGGCTGCGGCCCGCGGACGTCGCACGCATCGTCGGGCTGCCCGTGCTGGCGGCGATGCGGCCACAGCCGGGTCTCGACGGCGCGCTGGAGCGGGGCGGTCTGCGGGTACGGGCCCGGTCGCCGCTGGCCCGCGCCGCCCGCGAGGTGTTGTCGGTCCTCGACCAGAACCCGCACCTGCGCCGGGCCGCGGAGTCGGCGGCGTGAACGCGCCGCTGGTCGACCGGGTCCGGGAACGGCTCGCAGCCGAAACGGCGCCGCTGCGTCCGAGCGTGGTCGCGGCTGCGATCCGTGCAGAGTCCGGGGGAGTCCTCGGCGACACGCAGATGCTGTCGAGCCTGCGGGAACTGCAGACCGAGCTCACCGGGGCCGGCCTTCTGGAGCCGCTGCTGGCCGCGCCGGGCACCACCGACGTCCTCGTCACGGCGCCCGACGCGGTGTGGGTGGACGACGGAAACGGTTTGCGACGCACCACGGTGCGCTTCGCTGACGAGGCGGCTGTGCGCAGGCTCGCGCAGCGGCTGGCGCTCAATGCGGGCCGCCGTCTGGACGAGGCCCAGCCGTGGGTCGACGGACATCTGAGCGCGTCCTCTCCCAGCGGAGTGCTCACCGTCCGGGTGCACGCGGTGCTGCCGCCGGTCGCCGCGGCGGGGACTTGTCTGTCCCTGCGGGTGCTGCGGCCCGCCAACCAGAATCTCGACGCACTCATCCGGGCCGGTGCCATCGACGGCGACGCGGCCGACCTGCTGCGCGACGTGATCGCCGCGCGGCTGGCCTTCGTCGTCTCGGGAGGAACCGGCGCGGGCAAGACAACCCTGTTGGCCGGACTGCTCGCCGAGGTCGGCCACGACGAGCGCATCGTCTGCGTCGAGGACGCCGCCGAGCTCGCGCCCGCGCACCCGCATCTGGTGAAACTCGTCGCACGCGGCGCCAACGTCGAAGGTGCCGGTGCGGTCACGGTGCGCGACCTGGTTCGGCAGGCCCTGCGGATGCGTCCCGACCGAATCGTCATCGGGGAGGTGCGCGGTGCCGAGGTCGTGGATCTGCTGACCGCGTTGAACACCGGCCACGACGGCGGCGCGGGGACGGTGCACGCCAACAATCCCGCGGAGGTGCCCGCCCGGTTCGAGGCCCTGGCCGCACTCGGTGGACTGGACCGGGCCGCGCTGCACAGCCAGTTGGCCGCGGCCATCCAGGTGGTCCTGCACGTCGCCCGGGACCGGACGGGCCGACGCGGGCTCGCGGAAGTCGGATTGATGCATCGAGAGCCGGACGGCCGCGTCGGTGTGCTGCGGTGCTGGCGCCGAAACAGCGGCGTCGACGTCGGCGCGGACGCGCTGCGGGAGCTGATCGAGAGCAGGGCCAGGCCGTGACTGTCGCCGCGCTCGTCCTCGCTCTGGCGGTGCTCAGCGCCCCGGCCGGCCCGCGAAGGCCGGTGCCGCTGCTGCACCGGGCCCGGCCTCGGCGACGGCCATCCGAGACGCTGTGCGCGGTCGCCGTCTGCGCGGCCGTCGCCGTCCTGCACACCGCGACCTCCGCGGCGGCACTTGGGCTGCTGCTCGCGACGCTGATCGCCCGCCGCCGTGCCGGTCGGCGGCGCCGACTCCGCGCCTCGGAGGCGGCGGCATTGCAGGACGCGCTGGACGTGCTGGTCGGCGAGCTGCGGGTCGGCGCACATCCGGTCGCGGCGATCGAGGTGGCAGCCCAGGAGGCTCGAGAGCGAATCGCCGACTCGCTCACGGGGGTCGCGGCGCGGGCGCTGCTGGGAGCCGACGTGGCCGCGGGTCTGCGCGCCGTGGGCCGGCGCTCCACGTCACCACATCACTGGGACCGGCTGGCCGTGTGCTGGCATCTCGCCCAGACCCACGGGCTGGCCGTCGCCACGCTGATGCAGGCCGCGCAGCGCGACATCGCCGAACGCGAACGATTCCGGGGGAGGGTCGAGGCGGGGATGGCCGGGGCTCGCGCGACCGCCGCGATCCTGGCCGGGCTCCCGCTTCTCGGGGTGCTGCTCGGTCACGCGATCGGGGCGAAGCCGCTGGGGTTCCTGCTCTCCGGCGGTGCCGGGGGGTGGCTGCTGATGCTGGGCGCGGTGTTCGTCTGCGCCGGCCTGCTGTGGTCGGACCGGATCACCGCGCAGGTGCTGACATGACCTGGGCGGCGCTGTTTCTCGCGTCGGCGCTGCTTGTCGTGCCGCCGGCGGCACGGAGCCGAGGGCGACGCGATGGCCGTGCGGCCGGCAAGGGGCCCCCGGCGGGCGGCTCCGACGACCCGCTCACCGTGGCCGCCGACCTCGACCTGCTCGCCGCGTGCCTGCGGTCCGGGATGGCGGTCTCGACCGCGGCGGCGGCGGTCGCGGCGACGGCGCCCGCGCAGATGTCCGCGCTGTTGAGCCGTGCCGCCGACCTGCTCGCGCTCGGCGCGGATCCGGCCCGGGCGTGGGCGAGTCCCGACGCACCGGTGGACAGTCATGTGGACAGCTTCCTGCGGATGGCTCGCCGGTCGGCGGCCTCGGGAGCGGCGCTGGCACACGGCGTCGAGGAACTCGCGGTGCAGTTGCGCGCCGATGCCGCCGACGCCGCGAGCGCCAAGGCCGAACGCGCGGGCGTGTTGATGGCCGGACCACTGGGGCTGTGTTACCTCCCGGCGTTCCTGTGCCTCGGGATCGTTCCCGTCGTCGCGGGGCTGGCCGGTGAAGTCCTGCAGTCGGGAGTGCTGTGACAGAGAGCAAAGGAGAAAAAGGTGATGACGCAACGTCTTCGAGAGATCCGGGCGCGGCTGATCGTATTCGCGGTCGCCGACGACGGCATGTCCACTGTCGAGTACTCGATTGCCGATAATTACAACCATGAGTCAACGGGCATTGATTGCCGTCCGACTCTCCCGAGTCACGGACGCAACCACCTCACCTGAACGGCAACTTAAGGCATGTCGCGAGCTGTGTGAACAGCGCGGCTACGAGGTCGTAGGAGTAGCGGAGGATCTCGATGTCTCGGCGGGATCTACGTCTCCGTTCGACCGGCCCCAGCTCGGGGACTGGCTGACCAACCGCCTCGGCGAGTTCGATGTGATCGTCTTCTTCCGAATGGATCGGATAGTTCGGCGACTGCTGGACCTCGCCGATCTGATCCGCTGGTGCCAGGCACATTCGGTGACCGTCGTGTCAGCGACGGAACAGTTCTTGGACCTGACCATGCCGTTCGGTGACGTCATCGCGATGCTCGTCGCGAAGGTGGCCGAGATGGAGCTGGCGGCGATCTCAGAACGGAACGCCTCGGCCTTCCGGCACAACCTGAGGGCCGGTAAGTGGCGCGGTGGGATACCCCCGTGGGGCTACCTCCCTCAGCGGGATGAGGCAGGGACGTGGCGGCTCGTCCAAGACCCGGAACAGGTTTCGATTATCCGCGAGGTTGTCGAGCGAGTGCTGTCCGGCGAGCCTCTCCGGTCTGTGGCCCACGATCTGACAGAGCGGAAGGTCTTAACACCCAGGGACCGGTTTGCCCAAGCCCAGGGAAGAGAGGTCAGAGGCTACGAGTGGCACTCAAGCGGCTTGAAGCGGGCACTGACGAGTCAAACGCTTCTCGGGTACGCATTGACCAGAGAACCGCTCAGGGACGCCCAGGGGCGCATTCAGCGGGATACCAAGGGCAGGAAGATCTTCGGCCCTGAAACTGTCGTGCTGACCGACGACAACTCCCCTCTGGTCCGCGCAGAGCCGATCATCACCCGTGGAGTATTCAATCGCCTCGGCCAAGAGTTGGCTGACCGCGAGAACCGCAAGGAACCAACCAAGCGGAGCAAGGGTCTTCTACTCCAGGTGATCTATTGCGGCGTCTGTGGTCGACCTGCATACCGACTCAAGGGTGGGCCTGGCCGGAAGCCCCGTTACCGATGCTCCTCTGCTCAATACCGCGAGAACTGCGGCAACAAGTCGATACCGCTCGATTACGCCGACGATGCTGTCGAGCGATCGCTCCTCAGGGTCCTTGGGGAATCCGAGCGAATGGAACGGGTCTGGGATGCAGGTTCGGACCACTCAGCGGAACTGGCCGAGGTAAACGACCGACTCGTGGATCTGACCAGCCTGCTCGGCTCCGGTCCTTACAGGGCTGGCACGCCGCAGCGGCAAGCTCTGGACAGGCAGATCGCGAGCCTGGCAGCGCGCCAGGAAGAGTTATCAGCAGAGGCGGTGCGGCCAGCAGGTTGGACCTGGAAACCGACCGGTGAGAAGTTCGCCGACTGGTGGAATCGGCAGGACACCACTGCCCGGAACATCTGGCTTCGATCCATGAACATTCGCTTGGACTTCTGGTGCTCGGCTGGGGCCAACGGTCGGATCGAGGTTGAGCGGCTGAATCTTGACCTCGGTGACCTATTCAAGCTCACGGAACAGATGGTGCCGAAGGGGCGAGCTTCCGATTGGGCAGGTGTCTTCGCCCACATGCAGGACAACGACATCGCCGGTATCGAGGTACGTGACGGCGAAGTACATCTCATCGCGAAAGGAGACTGAGCCATGCCAGCGGTGAATACGGCATTGTGGCTCACTGCTATCGACGCTCACCCGCAGACCGTCGACACCGACCTTCTAGTGGCCACCGCCCTGGCCTTCGATGATTCACACGTCGAGGGCCTGGACCCCGAAGCGATCACCGAAGCCATCGAGGAGCTTGAAGACCTTGGGTTCCTGCGGGTCGTCCTGGTCGAAGGTGCTGAGCACCTACTGGAGCTGCGTCTACCCGAGTCGCAGTAGCTCCAGTTCCCAGCGCACGAAGTCGATGGCCGTACGCACGGCGGGGTCGTCGGGGTCGTGCCCCTCGTCTCGGATTGCTTCTCGGTCGTCATCGTCCATGTGGGGTTAGTCGCCGGAGACGCCAGTTTGGTTCACGAAACAGCCTTGAAGAGAGAAGACCCCCGGCTGCGGAGACCGGGGGTCTTCAGATGACGCCTTCGGCGCCGGGGTTGCGGTTAGGCGGCCCTGTCCTCCGTCTTCGGGAGACGCTTCTCGAACGTCTGACATCCTCGTACCCGTGACTGCAACGGTTCCTCCGTACACCGACATGTTGTGGCCGACCCTGCAAGCCGCGAAGGCGCTAGGCGGCTCTGCGTCCATCGCTGAGTTAGACGCCGCCGTCATCGAGGCTGAACAGTTCTCAAGCGATCAACAAGACGTGTTGCACGGCGACGGCCCACAGACGGAGATCCAATACCGGCTTGCTTGGGCGAGGACCTACCTCAAGGGCATGGGCCTACTGACCAACAGCAAGCGCGGTGTCTGGACAGTCACGGAAGCCGGCCAAACCGCCGCTCCAACAGACATTGGTCCGTTGCACGCTCAGTTCGTCGCCAGCTCCAAGAAGAAGGGCAAGAAGAAGTCCGGCCAGAAGTCGAACGTCGCAAGCGAACTCGATCAAGTCGAAGCGGAAGCCGAGGCGGACTGGAAGGACGAGCTTCTTGACACCCTTCTGAAGATGTCGCCCACAGGGTTCGAGCGGCTCGCTCAGCGACTGCTCCGGGAGTCCGGTTTCTCCAGCGCAGTCGTGACAGGTCGGTCTGGTGACGGTGGCATCGACGGCCAGGGGGTGTATCAGATCTCCCTGTTGAGCTTCCCCGTGTTCTTCCAGTGCAAGCGGTATTCGGGGAGCGTCGGCTCTTCCGCCGTACGTGACTTCCGAGGAGCGATGGCGGGACGCGGCGACAAGGGCCTGCTGATTACAACCGGCACCTTCACGAACGATGCCCGAGCGGAATCCACGCGCGATGGGGCCCCGCCTATTGACCTCATCGACGGCGACCGGCTCTGTGATCTGTTGAAGGAGTACGGGATCGGTGTAAGCACGACCGAGCGAGTGGTCGAGGACGTGAAGGTGCAGGCCGACTACTTCTCGTCCCTTGAGCCGAAGTAGGCAGCGATAAGATCCTCGCCGCAGAAGGAAGGAGGACCATGCACAAGATCGCTCTTGCCCTCACCGCTGCGGCAGCCGTGCTGACTTCTTGCAGCGAGGACTCGCGTCCAGCCGCCACGGATACAACCGCCCAAGGCGAGGCGAAGCGGGGCACCGTCGTCTACGAGGTCGGCGGGGACTTCTCGTATGCGACGTACGACGACAACTTCGAGAACGGCATCGAGTACCCAGCCGGGGTCACCCGAGTCGAGCTGACTGGGGACGACGTGCCGCAGCCGCCGAAGCCTCTGTACACCTGGGCCAACACCTCCGAGGGCCGCGACAGTCAAGCGTGGTGCAAGATCACGGTCGACGGGAAGGTCGTAGCCGAGTCTCGCAAGACCGGCGAAGCTAACGACGCCATGTGCCTGTACCAGGACGGCAAGCAGGTCGACTTCTAGGGACTGCCGAAAGTGATTTTGATCACACTCCGGTCTTGATTTCGTTGCGAAACCGCAAGTGCAACACCTATATCCCTATGGAGGGGTGTAGCCGAGGGAGAGCAGCCCTGAGGCGTGTGACTTTGCTCACGAGTCCGCAACAAACGCCCAGGTGTTGCACCTATATCCCAATGAGAGGTGTTAAGGATCGACAAATTAACACCTATATCCCTATGAGGGGCAAGAGGTTGGGTGTCACAAACAACCCCTTGTGACACCCATATAAGGGGGGGAGGGGTAAAGAGACAGACCCCCCACACGCCAGCGTTACTTTTCGGCGAAGTAACGCCTACTACAGGTTGAGATGGGATGAGCGAGTCGTCGTTCTCCTTAAGTGACCTTCAGCGCGCCAGATGCAGCATTTACCGCAAAATTGCACCCATACGTTGTGGGAGGGGTAAACGGACCCCGCGAACTAAGTCTTCCCCGCCTCCGCGTGAGGCGGGGTTGGGAGCACGGCATCTCCGGTGCTCCGAGAACACTGAAGAAGCAAGTAGGGCTCAGGCCCTTCGCTCTGCCTTAGCGCGACCGGCAAGGGACCGCCAGTGATTCTCCATCTCCTAACGGGACGCCCCCGGCCACTTCCGGACATGTGTGGCCGGGGGTTTCTCTTAAACGCCATCTGCCGTAGACCTACTGGACCGTCAGCGGCGGTCCTCTCCGTCGACCGAGCCGTCAGCGGCGGCTCAGGAAGTGAACGACCCAGTGCCTGCCGAGTGCCGCAACGGACATCACCTCCGGGCACCTGCCGACTACGTCCCCGGCGAAGGCTGTCGGTACTGCCGCAGAGACCGCCAGCGGCGGTACATGCGCGAGTGTCGCCAAGCGCGCCGCAAGCTTCGGGAGCTACAGGCCGTCCTGGCCGCGTAGCCCCGACGTGGAGGTCCCAGCGGATTGTTGGGGCCTTTCTCATGGACCAGGCACGGAGCTGCCGACGCCCTCCGGGGTGACGGGCCTCTGGCCCGTATCCACATCACGAGAACGAAAGAGAAACCACATGACAGAAGACGAACTGATGAACCGACTCGCCAGCGCACCCGAACGCGTCTGGCACGTCCCTGAGAACGCAGACATCACCCCCGGCACTGGCTCCAACATCTGGGCAGGGCTGGTCATCGTCGCATGGGGGGATCAGTGATCACCGGACCCCTGATGGTCCTAGCCGCAGCCGACGCTGCTCTAGCGCTGTGGCTCGCGCGAGACATGCTGAGAGATAGGAGAACCAACCGATGACAAACACCGCAGAAAACGCCCCTGATCTCGATTCTGACGGACTTTCAGCTACCCCCGAGGGTGATGGGCCCGAGGCCGATGTTCAGTCGGCTGGAGGGGACGATACGCAGACCCAAGCCCCCCGGCAGAACCGGGAGGCACGCTACCGCGTCGAACGGAACGAAGCCCGAGCCGAGCGTGATGCTCTGGCTCAGCGGGTCGAGCGACTGCTGACGCGAGAGGCGGAGCGGCTGGCCGCGAAGAACCTTGCTAACCCGGCAGACCTGCTCACCCTCGGCGGGGTCACGGTGCAGGACTTGCTGGACGAGGACGGCGACGTAGACCCGGAGAAGGTAGACGCCGTTATCGCCGAGATCCTCGGCACCCGACCAGGTCTGGCGAAGAACAGCCCCGCATTCGATCCGACTCAGGGTTTGTCCGGAGGCGGCCACAAGCCCCAAGCGTCCTGGGACGCCCTGATGAAGTGACTTTAGCTCTGAACCCGCAGCCCGTGGCTGCGTAGGAGCGTCTGAAGCGTCTGCGACGCACCCTCCTTCGAGTCAGTGACTCGATGGAAAGCACCCGAGTAACCGAGGCCCAGCCGTAATGCGCTGGGCCTTTCTGCATTCCAAGGAGGAACTAGCCAAATGGCTATGACGAACACCACCAGCGGTGTCGGTCTGACGACCACCGCTGATGCCTTCACCCCGGAGGACTTCGGGGGCCTGGTCGACCTGGCCGTCAAGGCCCGCAGCATCGCTGCTCGGTCGGCCACCGTGTTCAGCACCAACCGCGACAAGGTCACCTTCCCGGTCTGGGTGGCTGATCCCGATGTCGCTTTCTACGGCGAGCTGGACACCATCGCCGAGACCGACGGTGACACCGACGAGGTCACGGTGAGCATCTACAAGACCGCCGGGATCTCTCTGCTGTCCAACGAACTGCGCGACGACAGCGACCCCGCCGTGGCCGAGCTGCTCGGTGCTGGTCTTGCCAACAAGATCGGCCGGGCGGTGGACGGTGCCTTCCTCGGCAACACCACCGCGAAGGGTCCGGACGGTCTGCTCAGCATCGCCTACACCTCGGTGAACACCGGTGCTGGCCTGACCAACCTCGATCCGTTCACCGAGGCCCGGTATGCGGCCATCGACAACGGCTCCGAGCTGACCTCGTGGATCGTCTCCCCGGCGACCGCCGAGGCGATCTCCAAGCTGAAGGTTGCCAACGGCAGCAACCAGAACCTTCTGGAGTTCGTCGAGGACGGCATCCGGGTAGCCGGTCTGCCGGTTCTGGTCTCCGACCAGGTCGACAACCAGACCGTGTTCTGGGGCATCCCGCGTGAGCACGTCGTGCTGGTGATGCGAAAGGGCACCACGGTCGAGCGGTTCCCGGCTGTCCATCAGGACGGCACCTACGTCCGTGCCGTGAGCCGGTTCGGTATCGGGTTCCTGAACGAGGCCGGGGTCGTTCGCGGCCATGCCCTCGGCTCTGGCGAGGGCGAGGGCGAAGGCGAGAGCTGAGCCTCACTCACAACTGAATAACCGCCGAGGGGCCGTCCTGGTTGGGACGGCCCTTCGGCGTTCTCGACCATCGAATGAGTAAGCAGCACAGGAGAAGTACCGAATGTGGAAGTTAGATCACCCGGAGAAAGTCCGAACGATCTCCGTCGTCGGAGGCAAAGTCTGGCACGTTGAACCAGGCTCCCTGGAGATCGACGGGGAGATCCTCCGATTCCGACTCAACCGCGCTCCGATGACGGTGCAGGTCCACCGCAGCGAGCTGGCCGCGATTGTCAGCGAGGATGACCGCTGATGTCGGCTCCGCTGCCTAGCGAGATGCCGCAGCAGAAGCCCCGGCAACGAGGGGATGGGTCACGTAAGCGATGCCACCGACCAGGATGCACCCGACCCAAAGCCGTCGGTAGATCCCACTGCTCGGCGATCTGCTTCATGGTCCATCAAGAGCTGGACCGGGCCGAGAGTCTCTGCCGCGAAGCCGGACACGGCAAGAAGGCTGGTGAGCTGTGGGCATCGGCGGTCGTGCTGTCGGACGCGATGACCCGCTACCTCCAGCTCGCCACACAGGTCAAGCACGAAGCCGAGAGGGCGAGACAGGAGCGAGCCGCATGAACCGGCCAGTCCTGCAGTCGTATTGGGATAACCGCCGTCAGGCGGTAACCCACAAGGTCCAGATCCAAGGCACGAACAAGTTCCTGCTGTTCACCGACGAGACCTTGGCCGACCTACACTGTCAGATCACCGCAGCCATGAAGGCCGACCATGCTCGCGGAACCTAAGCCGAGCCTGGAAAATGCCACTGACACCGACGAGGTTTACGACCTCGCCTATCGGCTGGCGGCATGGGGCCTTCGCCACGGCGAGTGTGATGAGCACTCAGCCGTCGATTGGGTGCTCGACCATCCCCACGAGGAGAAGCTCCCTCGGGGATCTCGGGGCCAGCTCAACCCCACCCGCCACCACATCACCAAAGGAGCCGAACGTGCTGTCGAGCAATACGTTCCGGGGCTGCGACAGACGAGGTTCGATCCCCAGCCCTTGCACGAGCTGGCCGCTCGGATCTCGGGCTCGGGGGTGACCCACGAGAAGTACCTCCTCGGTGCCATCGCTCTGTGCTTCAAGCACGAGACGCTGACCCCGGTGATCACCGGCCCCTCGCTGGCCGAGGTGGTCGGGGTGCATGAGCAGGCTGCGTACAAGGTGCTACGGCAGTGGAGCAGCACCCTCGCCTATGGGTTCTTCACCAAGAGGACCTATGACGGGGTGCCGGGTCACGGTCGTGTGTGGACCGTGAACCCGGACTGGGTTCCGACCTCCAAGCCGAAGCACCTACCCGGATGCAACCGGTCCAAGAGTCGCTGCCAGTGCCCTGGGTTGTCGCAGAACGGTATACCTATCTTCTCAGCTGAGAAAGATAGCTATACCAAAGTGCGACAGACGGCAGACGACAGCCGAACTGCGTTCGCCGAGTGGGTGTCCACCCTGAAGACCCGCACCCCGTTGGACGTGACGACGGTAGCCCGTCAGCTCGGAGTCACCCGCTACATGGCAACCAGGCTGCTGCGAGAGCAGGAGGGCAAGCTGCTGCTCTCGGGAACGTACCCCGGTGGGTGGCGGTACAAGAACGGACGAAGAACCCGCCAGCCCGAGACGTGGTTCGTGGCGTAGCCCGGTGTCCCCCTCCGGTCCCCAGGCCGGAGGGGAGTAGGGGTAGCCGCCCGGGCAGGGGCTCCCCCCCTGGGTAGGTCGCAGTGGGCAGGGGGCAGTCCTGCTGTCGCGCACCGGCTTCCGCACCGGTTAGCCGCGTGCGTAGATCCCGCCGCGTCCGGGATGCAGGGGTGCGGCAGACCGCGTGTGCCCTGGTCGGCGGGGGTCTGCTACCCCCAGGGGGATATACCCCACCCCCGGCTCTCGACCGGACGGTAATGCGCCCTTGCCATCCGATGAGTCTTAAATGCCCCCTTTTTTGAGTCAGTAAGTTAGGAGAAAACATGCGTTGTCCTGCAGGTTTGCAGGCTGCGGGGAAGCGTTTGTGGCGGTCGATCACCGCCGAGTTCGACCTTGAAAGCGACCCCGATAAGGCCGAGATCCTGGCCCAAGCGTGCCGGGTAGTCGATCAGATCGCTGAGCTGGACGAGGCAGCCGCCGAGGCCCCACTGACCGTCAAGGGCAGCATGGGTCAGCCGGTCATCAGCCCGTTCATCGCGGAGGCGCGAGCGCAGCGGGCTCTGTTGGCGCAGTTGCTCGCTCGGCTGAACTTCGAGGAAGCGCTGTGAGCCGAGCCGCCCGGAAGACTCGGAGGCGTAGCCGCCGGTCCAAGCTCCCGCAGCTCCCGCCGGAGCTTCAGACGTTCGACAACTACCTCTACGTGGAGGGCGGAGCCCCAGCGGGTCTCTACGACTACCTGGCCGCTGTCTCTCACGCCGTCAGCACCGACAAGCCAGCGGCCGCGATGAACGCCGCTGGCCTCTCCGCAGCGGACTGGTACCGCCGCTGCTTAGGTCGCTTCCCGGTTTGAGCGTTGCCAGAAACGGTCCCGAAGTCGGAGGCAAGCGGCACTTAGGCGATGTCGTCGGCGAGCCCCGGAGCGTCGTCCGTCGGTTCTGCGTATTCACCGGTCTTCCGCCTGTTGACCTCATCTCGGAGTCGACGTTGGATAAGCCGCGGTTTTAAAGTCGGTATCTCATTCCGGATTTCCTCGACGACATCCATCATGTCGCTAGGAATAACGTCCATCTTCGCGAGGCCGAGAAGCACAGGAAAGCGCCCTAGTGCTGCGGTCGCTTCTTCCGGTGAATAAGGACGGAATCGCAGCAATTGGACTAGGAAGCCCGGGTCTATCACGGGCGACGCAATAGGTTCGCCGAGCGAGAGCTCCAAAGCCGAGCTCAGGCCTTTACCAAGGCGGTCTGTGGTCAGCCACCAGTGCTGGTACCCAGCGGGCCCCGGATTCCTGCGACCGCGCAGCTGGATGACACCCACGCTGTTCTCTACATCGTGGGCAACCAATCGGTCGAGGCTCGCAGCATCTATACCGCTGTCGCCTCTGCGCTTCTGCTGTTCTTCTCGCCAGTAATCCTGAGCTGCGATCCGGAGTTCCTGGCTCGCCTGGTCGACCTCGTCCTTCAGGTCCTTGCGGACGATACCGAACTCGTCTCGTAGGTATTCCTCGATATCCAGCAGCGGATTTTCCGTCCCCCGGAAGTTTTCTTGCCATTTCACGAAGCCAGTTCGAGTATTGCCCGCCGTTATGTACTCCTTCAACAGGAAAGGTAGACGGTATGAGTTAGAGCCTCCGGATCTGGCAGTAGAAACGCATCGCGTGAGGTGCGAGTTCACCTCCTCGATAACTCCTGTAGTAACGAAAAGCCTGGTATCAGAAAGACGGCAAGCCGTAACCAGGTCGTGCATAGGCGTATTTCCGGTGTAAAGCTCTTCGGCCATCAAAGGCAGTATCACGCTGGTGTCTAGCCAAATCTGGCCCCCGCTGAAAACCTTCCTCAGCGCTTTCTGTACGTCCGGCGTCGATTTAAGCATCGCAAGCACCGTGTAGCTGTCCAACAGCCTACGTAGGTGTGCCTCAGTCTCTTCGGTTCCCTGCGTCAGAACCATCTCAATAATCTCTGCCGCCGCCACATTTGATAGATGGGTCTTAAAGGACATCTCTGTCAGCAGATGTTCAAGTTTTTCCTTGGTGGCCTCTGGAGCGTTACCAGTAGCAATAGCTGCTGTGAACTGCTCGCCGTAGTCTAGGAGAAGCTTTTCTATGACCTCGCGCAGCGCCTGAACAGACTGCTTTCCCTTCACTTCGTCGTCAGCCAGATCACTGTCTACGACGTAAAGAGCGGCACGAATGTCCTCTTCGAACGCGGTTTCCTGTTCAAGGAACTTCTCCGCCCCAACATTAATTCGCTCGGTCTCTTCAAACGCAATGTGAAAATAATCTGTCGAACGGATGTGCTTGACGGTACCTCGCTTTTTAGTCAAACGTTCCAGCGCGGAATCAATACGGGCATCGAGTTGATGGCGGGAATCTGCATGAACAAAGGAGCAGATTCGATCACGGATCTCGTTGCGATGCAGAGCAGTCTCATGCGTGGTTCCGTGAAGGACGGCTAGAACTAATGATTCGTAGGCGTCTTTAGAGAAGTTTCTGGAGCGATCGCGCTCGATAAGGTCAATGGATATATGGAGGAAAGCGATGCGCTCTTCTTCTGCCGTCAGAGCCGGAGCAACCGAGTGGGCAATGCCCTGCGAAGTCAAGAGTGGGGCGACAAATTTCTGCTCTAGGACTTCACTGGCCGCGCGAGCGGCGACCGTGTGGTCGCGGCGATCTAGAAAATAGGATCGGTCGCGAATATCCAGCACGATATTTTCAGCCGCGAGAATGTCGCGCTTCAGGTCGTCGGCTTCAGGCCCGATCTCCTGGTTGGTCACATAGATCAGATGAGTAGGCTTTGGCTTGAAGTCCTTGAGCCGCTTTACAGTTGCCTGGATTTTCGATCGCCAAGCGACCGTGACTGAATACTGCAGCTTGATCCGCCCAGCTGCGTCGACGTCGAAGATGTCGGCGTCGCGACCCTCATCTCCAGCGGCACGCGCCATCGTACGTAGACCAGGAAAATCGGCGATAAGAAATTCCGAGGCAAATTGCTCGAAGTCCTCCCACGCCCCGGGAGGGATTTGGGCGAGAGCTAGTTCAAGTCGTTTCCTGCTCACCTGCCGATCGTAGGCGGACGGAAGCCGCACGAGCCTCGCGTTCTGGTTCTTCAGGAGTGTGAGTTCTGCTAAAGATCGCCACTGAGGCCCGGTCGAGTCCGGAGCTAGGGACGCTGCCTCGCCTTGCGGGTGTAAACCTAGACAACTGACTACGCGATCGGCACGATCGCCGCGGCGGCGTTCGGAGCGATCCTCTACACCGTTGTGACAGGGGATTCGATCGTCAGCGCACTGACCAACATCATCACCAGAGCGCTGAACACGAAGGCGTAGCCGATGATGCCGGTATCGCCACCGCCGAAGCGGCTTTCGCGACGATGGCGCTGGTGTCCGTGCTGGCGGTGTGCCTGGCGGGTCTCACCGCGGTGTCGATGCAGGTTCGCTGCATCGACGCCGCGAGGGAAGCGGCACGGCTGGCGGCACGCGGTGACACCGCATCGGCCGCGCAGACGGCCGAACGGATCGCCCCGGCCGGGGCCCGCATCGAGATCCGGCGGGACGGAACGTTCTACCTCGCCAGGGTCACCGCGCAATCCCGACTGTTGCCGACGGTCGCGATCAGCGCCGACGCGGTCTCCGCCGCGGAGCCTGACGGCGGATGACCGAGGGTCGGCGACCCTGGTCGCCGCCGCGATGTGCGCGGCACTGCTGGCCGTGACGTCCGGCGGCGCGGTGCTGGCCGCCGTGGTGGTGGCCCGACACCGGGCCCAGGCGGTGGCCGACCTGGCCGCGCTGGCGGCCGCGGCCAGGTTGCCGCAGGGGCAGGCCGCGGCATGCGGGTCCGCCGGCCGGCTCGCGCTGACGATGCACACCACGTTGGCGGACTGCGCCGTCGACGGACTCGATGTGGTGGTGCGCACCGAAGCCGAGGTGGCGCTGGGCGGGGACTGGGTCGGGCCGGCGTCGGCCTCGGCCCGGGCGGGACCCAGCGGGCCGGACGGGTAGCGTCGGGGCCGGCGTGATCCGTCCGCACGGGTTTACGCACGCGCAAGGAGGGATACGCAAGCCGCATGACCGCCGAGGTGCTCGCCGGCCGCTACGAACTGCGAGGTCTGCTCGGCCGCGGCGGGATGGCCGAGGTCCGGGACGCGTGGGATACCCGGCTGCACCGCAACGTCGCCGTGAAACTGCTCTATCCCGCCCAGTCCGGTGATGCGGCAGCGCGGGCCCGGTTCGAGGACGAGGCCCGCTCGGCGGCGCGGCTGTCGCATCCGAACATCGTCGCGATCCACGATTTCGGTGAGCATGAGGACGCCCCGTTCATCGTGATGGAGCGGCTGCCGGGCCGCACGCTCGCCGACCTGATCGAACAGGGACCGCTGCCTGCGGCGCGGGTCCGGCGAATGCTCGACGAGGTGCTGGCGGCTCTGGCCGTCGCCCACGCCGCGGGCGTCCTGCACCGCGACATCAAACCCGCCAACATTCTGCTCACCGCCATGGGCGACTCGGTCAAGGTCGCCGACTTCGGCATCGCCAAGAGCGGCGGCTCCGCCCACACCGCCACCGGAACCATCGTCGGCACCATGTGTTACCTGAGCCCGCAGCGCGTCACCGGCGCCCCGGCATCGGTGTCCGACGATCTCTACGCCGTCGGCGTCATGGGCTACGAGGCGCTGCTCGGCCGCCGCGCCTTCCCCCAGGACAACCCCGCCGCGCTGGCGCGGGCGATCCTCGACGTCCCGCCGCCCCCGCTGCGGATGCTCGGCACCGACGCCGACCCCGCACTGAGCACCGTCATCGACCGCGCCATGAGCCGCGACCCGCGGCTGCGCTTCGGCAGCGCCGCGCAGATGCGCGCCGCTCTGGCCGGGGACCCGGCCGCCCTCGGCGCCGACCCGGTCACGGTCCTGACCGGGCCGCCGCAGCGGCCGTCGACGAGGGTGATGGCCCAGCCACTCCCGCCGTCGGCCCGCTACCCGACCGCGCCGCCGACCGCACCGCCCACGCGGGCCCGCAAGTATCTGCTCGCCGTCGCCGCCGTGCTCGCATTCGCCGTCGCCGCGCTGGCCCTTGCCCTGGAGCCGTTCTCGTCGCCCGCACCGCTGGAGACGGTCAGCACCAGCACGTCGGTCCCACCGCGCACCACCACCGCACCGCCGCCGACACCGCTCAGTACCGCGCCGGCACCCGTCGTGCCCGCCGTCGAACCACCCGCGCCGCGTGAAGGCCCGAAGAAAGGTCCCCCCGACAAGAAGGGTGGCCCCGGCAACAACGGGCGCGGCAACGGAAATGGCAAGCCCAACTGAACACAGTTCAGGTTCGGGACTCTGTTCCCTTGGAGGAGAACAGCTTCCGCGAATTCCTGCGCGCAGGCGCGGGCTGGTCGAAGTCGGCGGCCGCGATCTCGGCATCCGTCGGCACCCGCAGCGACGCAAGTCCCGCATAGATTCCGTTGCCCAACGTCACCCGATTCACCGTGACGTGCACAGGAACCCAGCCGCCGTCGTGCCCGGCGAGTCGCAACACCCCGGCCGTCGCGCCGGAGGCGAACTCGGCGGCCATCGTGTCGATCCTGTGCAGATCATCCGGATGGACCACGTCCTCGCGCAGTCCGCCTGCGCGCCAGTTGAAGAACGGCGCGGGATCGTCGAGCCACTTGAGAAGCGCCCAGTGCTTCGGGTCGACCAGCGCCCGGTGAACGCCCGGCACCGCGAGGCCGTCCAGAATCCGCTGCGCCAGCAGGTCGTGCTGGATGCCGGTGCCCTCACGAACGCTGCGCCAGTTCATCGCCCGGCAGATCAACCGCTCGCTGCCGTCCTCCTGGATCTCCGGTAGGGACCGCGCCACGAACCCGACCGTGATCGCCTCGCCGCGGTAGTCGGTCACATCCCAGGTGTTGCAGATCGTCACGCCGGGCTCCGGGCTGATGACCATGCTGATCACCTTGGCCTCGTTCGGATTCAGGTCGCGCCGGGGCAGGTCTTCGGCGAACGCGCGGCCGTGTGTGGACTGCTTGGCCGGATCCCAGCCACCGATCTGCAGGGATTCCGGGGTGTCGGTCGCGGTGCCCGCGGCCAGGTCCCACAGCAGCGGACCGACCAGGGGGCGTTCGGGCGGTGTCTCGTCGGGCGTGCCGAGCCAGAGCTGGACGCCGTGAATGCGGCCGTCGGTCATCTGCACGACCTCGGTGCGGATCACCCGGTCGTTCTTCGGTGTGATGCTGCTCAGGCCCGTCGCGGCCCGCACGGTCTCGGCGATCGCCGTCTGGATCGCCATCAGATGGGGGTTGCGCCGCAGAAACGTCCCTATCGGAACGAGATCTTTGGTGTGGGCGCCATGGGCGACGACGACAGGCTCGGAACCGAGCGTTTCCACGAGCATCCAGTCGTGGGTCATGGGGCAATCTTACCGAGGCGCCGCTTCAGACCGGGACATAGTGCGACACCCGCGGTCAGTGGGTATTTCCTGCCCAGGTTTCGGTGGGCTGCGACGCCGTCGGTCCTCGGCACTCCAGCTCACCCGGAGCTCACCCGGACCCGCGGCCGAGCGCGTCGATGACCAGCCGCAACACCCGCACCGCCCCCTGTTTGTCCAACGGGTCGTTGGCGTTGCCGCATTTCGGCGACTGCACGCACGACGGGCAACCGGTCGGGCATTCGCACGCCTCGATCGCCGACGCGGTGGCACCCCACCACCGACTCATGGTGCGAAATCCCCGGGCCGCGAACCCCGCCCCGCCCGGGTGCCCGTCGTAGACGAAGATCGTGGGCAGTCCGTCGACCGGACCGACTGCGGTGGACACCCCGCCGATGTCGCCACGGTCGCAGCTGGCCAGCAACGGCAGCAATCCGATCGCGGCGTGTTCGGCCGCGTGTAACGACCCCGGCACCCGTAGAAGATCGATTCCGTTGTCCAGCAGGGCTTCCGGGGTGATCGTGCACATCACCGCCATCGTGTCCAGCGTGCGCGTCGGCATGTCCAGTTCGACGAAGTCGATCACCTCGCCGTCGAGGCGCCGCCGCAGGTAGCCGGTGACCGTGTTGCTGACCGACACCGGCACCAGCCCGACGGTGACGGCGCCGAGGCTGCGGCGTTCCCCGTCTCCGGTGACACTGATGTCGGTGATCTCCCGCGCGAACGTCGTGTACCCGGGGTCCTCCGCGTGCACGAATGCGATGCCGTCCTCGAAATCGAGTGAGTCGACGACATAACTCTCACCCTGATGCAGATAAACCGCGCCGGGATGGACGGCGGCAGGCGCCTGTCCCGCACCAGCGCTTCCGAGCATCCTGCCGGTCCCGACCTCCAGGATCGCGATCTGCCCGCCGCTCGCACCGCGGATGTCCACGGCGGGGTGCGGATCGATGCCGGGCGCCGGGAAGAAGCCGCTCGGGCGACGTCGCAGCAGGCCGTCGTCGACCAGGTCGTCGGCCACCGATTCGGCCCCCCACATCCGCACCTCCGCCTCGGTCAGCGGCAACTCCGTTGCCGCGCACAACAACTGCGGGCCGAGAACGTACGGGTTGGCCGGGTCGATGACGACCCGCTCGATGGGCCGGTCGAGCAGCGCGGCGGGATGGTGCACGAGGTAGGTGTCGAGGGGGTCGTCACGGGCGATCAACACGATCAGCGCACCCTGGCCGCGCCGGCCCGCCCGGCCTGCTTGCTGCCAGAACGATGCGACGGTGCCCGGGAACCCGGCCAGCACAACGGCATCGAGCCCGGCGATATCCACACCGAGCTCCAGTGCGTTGGTGGTCGCCATACCGCGCAGTGTGCCGTCGGCCAGCGCCCGCTCCAGCTCGCGCCTGTCCTCGGCCAGATAGCCGGCCCGGTACGACGCCACCAGGTCGGCCAATTCGGGTGCGGTGTCCGCCAATCGGGCCCGCGCGCCGAGCGCGGCGAGTTCGGCGCCGCGCCGTGACCGCACGAACGTCAGCGTGCGGGCACCCTCGGCGATCAGATCGGCCATCACCCGCGACGCCTCGGCGCCCGCGGAACGCCGTACCGGAGCGCCGTTCTCGCCGTGAAGATCGGGGATCAGCGCCGGCTCCCACAGCGCGATCGTGCGACCGCCCTGCGGCGAACCGTCCTCAGTGACCTCGGCGACCGTCTGCCCGATCAACTCCGAGGCTGTCACCGCCGGCTCCGCGGTGGTGGCGCTGGCGAAGATCACCGTCGGCCCCGAGAAATCGGCCGTGCTGCTCGCATAGCGCGCGCACAGCCGCAGCAGCCTGCGCAGCACCATGGCCACGTTCGACCCGAAAACGCCGCGGTAGTAGTGGCATTCGTCCACCACCAGATAGCGCAGATTACGCAGGAACACCGCCCAGCGGGAGTGGTTGCGCAGCATCGACAGGTGGATCATGTCCGGGTTGGAGAAGATCCACCGGGAACGTTCCCGCGCGAAGCGGCGCACCTCGGTCGGGCTGTCCCCGTCGTAGGCGCTCGGCGCGACGTCGTCCAGACCCGGCACGGCGGCGGTCAGCGAAGCGGCGGCACGCAATTGGTCGTGTCCGAGTGCTTTCGTCGGGGACAGGTACAGAACCCGGGCGCGCCGATCCTGTTTGAGTGCGGTCAGGATCGGCAGCTGATACGCCAGCGACTTACCCGAGGCGGTACCCGTGCTCAGCACGACGTGGCGGCCGTCGCGGGCCAACTCGGCCGCGGCCAGCTGATGCGACCACAGCGCTTCGATACCTCGATCATGGAACGCCCGCACCACATCTGGGTCAGCCCAGAGCGGGAAAGGATGGGATCTGGCGCGGCGGGGCGGCAGGTCCGCGACGTGGCGCAGCGGGTGCTCGTCCGCCGCGGTGCCCTCGACCGCGCATGCGAGCAGCTCGCGGCCGAAATCCGGCGCCGGATCGCTCACCTGGGACCCTCCCGGTCGAGGACCGGGGCCGCCCGATATCCGGCCCCGTGCTTCATCTACGTGAATTGTTCACTACGGGATCTCCGCGAGACTGTCGCAGTCGTCGATCTCATGGTTGACTGATCGCGGTCGCAGCTTCTGTGTTCGTGTGTTAGCACTCGCAGGAACGACGTTGCGATCGCGGTTCCTGCGAGGGTTGTAGGTCGGGTCGAGTTCCGAGCACTCCACGAAGGTATGGCGGTCGGAACGGGCCCGGTCTGCCGAAAGACGGCGGACCGCACCCGGTTGAATACAGAGAAGGAATGTACGAGAGATGCCACAGGGAACTGTGAAGTGGTTCAACGCGGAGAAGGGTTTCGGGTTCATCGCTCCCGAGGACGGCTCCGCTGACGTCTTTGTCCACTACACGGAAATCCAGGGAAGCGGCTTCCGCACCCTGGAAGAGAACCAGAAGGTCGAGTTCGAGGTCGGCCAGAGCCCCAAGGGCCCGCAGGCCACCGGCGTTCGCGCCGTCTGAGCGGAACCACCAAGACCTATCGACACCCCCGCGTCGTCCCACCGGACACGCGGGGGTGTCCTTGTTCGTGCGGCCCCGATCCGCGCGGCCTGGCTTAATGTCGACAGTGTGAGCCAGTTGTCCTTCTTTTCTGCGGAGTCGGTGCCCCCGGCGATCGCCGATCTGACGGGCATTCTGGCCGGGCCCGGGCAGGCCGTGCTGCTGAGCGGGCCGCAGGGCCAGGCGGCCCGGCTGTCGGTGGTCGTCGAGCAGCGGTGGCGGGCCGATGCGCTGGCCGAGATGATCGCCGAGGCCGGGTTGGTGCCCGAGATCGCCCGCACCGACGAGAACAACCCGCTGGTGCGCACCAACGCCGACGTCCGGTTGGTGCCCATCGCGGCGTCGTGGACCAGGGGAGCGGTCAAGACGGTCCCGCCGCAGTGGCTGCCCGGTCCCCGCGAACTGCGCGCCTGGACGCTGGCGGCGGGGACCCCGGAATCGGACCGTTACCTGCTCGGGCTGGATCCGCACGCGCCCGACACGCATTCCGCGCTCGCATCGGCAATGATGAGAATCGGGATCGCGCCGACTCTGATCGGCACCAGGGGATCGCATCCGGCGTTGCGGATCAGTGGGCGCCGACGGCTATCGCGCCTGGTAGAGAACGTGGGGGAACCTCCAGAGGGTGCCGAGGCGTTGACGCACTGGCCCCGGATCTAGCTGCTCTGAGGGGGCCCGCGGGGAGGGGGACGGTTTGCGTCGGCAAGCCCGGGGTGTCAAATTGTCAGTTGCCGGGGCGGGTTGCGTGAATAAATGCACACCGCAGGGCAGCAGAAAGAATGGTGGAGCTAGATCGTGAATGGGTCACGTGGCTGACGGGGACCGCGGCAACGGCAAGAACGGGTCCGTGCGGCGACTCGTCATCGTCGAGTCGCCCACAAAGGCGCGCAAAATCGCAGGTTACCTGGGGTCGAACTACATCGTCGAGTCCTCCAGGGGGCACATTCGCGATCTGCCGCGCGCCGCAGCCGACGTGCCCGCGAAGTACAAATCGGAGCCGTGGGCGCGCCTCGGGGTCAACGTCGACGCCGACTTCGAGCCGCTCTACATCATCAGCCCCGACAAGAAGGCCACCGTCGCCGATCTGAAGGACAAGCTCAAGAACGTCGACGAGCTCTACCTCGCCACCGACGGTGACCGCGAGGGCGAGGCGATCGCCTGGCACCTGCTGGAGACGCTGAAGCCGCGCATCCCGGTCAAGCGGATGGTGTTCCACGAGATCACCGAGCCCGCGATCCGCGCCGCCGCCGAGGACCCTCGCGACCTGGACAACGACCTGGTCGACGCGCAGGAGACCCGCCGCATCCTGGACCGCCTCTACGGCTACGAGGTCAGCCCCGTGCTGTGGAAGAAGGTCGCGCCGAAGCTGTCGGCCGGCCGCGTGCAGTCCGTCGCGACCCGCATCATCGTCCAGCGCGAACGCGAGCGGATGGCGTTCCGCTCCGCCGGCTACTGGGACGTCACCGCCGAACTCGACGCCAGCGTCTCCGACGCGCAGGCCAGCCCGCCGACGTTCGTCGCGAAGCTCAACACGGTCGACGGCCGCCGCGTGGCCACCGGCCGCGATTTCGACTCCCTGGGCGCGGTCAAGAAGCCCGACGAGGTGCTTGTGCTCGACGAGGCGGCGGCGACCGGACTGGCCTCGGGCCTTCGCGGGGCCCAGCTGGCCGTGTCGTCGGTGGAGCAGAAGCCCTACACGCGCAGGCCCTACGCGCCGTTCATGACCTCGACGCTGCAGCAGGAGGCGGGCCGCAAGCTGCGGTTCACGTCGGAGCGCACCATGAGCATCGCGCAGCGGCTCTACGAGAACGGCTACATCACCTACATGCGTACCGACTCGACGACGCTGTCGCAGTCGGCGATCGACGCGGCCCGCAACCAGGCCCGCCAGCTCTACGGCGAGGAGTACGTCCACCCGACGCCGCGCCAGTACACCCGCAAGGTGAAGAACGCGCAGGAGGCCCACGAGGCCATCCGCCCGGCGGGGGACGTGTTCCAGACGCCGGGCCAGCTGCACAGCCAGCTCGACACCGACGAGTTCCGGCTCTACGAGCTGATCTGGCAGCGCACCGTGGCCTCCCAGATGGCCGACGCGCGCGGCACGACGCTGAGCCTGCGCATCGGCGGCACCGCCGCGGGCGGGGAACACGTCGTGTTCAACGCCTCCGGCCGCACCATCACGTTCCCGGGCTTCCTGAAGGCCTACGTCGAGAGCCTCGACGACCAGGCCGGCGGGGAGGCCGACGACGCCGAGAGCCGGCTGCCGAACCTGACCCAGGGGCAGCGGGTCGACGCCAAGGACCTGACCGCCGACGGCCACACCACCTCGCCGCCTGCGCGCTACACCGAGGCGTCGCTGATCAAGGCGCTCGAGGATCTCGGCATCGGCCGGCCGTCGACGTACAGCTCGATCATCAAGACGATCCAGGACCGCGGCTACGTCCACAAGAAGGGCAGCGCGCTGGTGCCGTCCTGGGTCGCGTTCGCGGTCATCGGACTGCTCGAGCAGCATTTCAGCCGGCTGGTCGACTACGACTTCACCGCCGCGATGGAAGACGAGCTCGACGCGATCGCCGCGGGCAACGAGCGACGTACCAACTGGCTCAACAACTTCTACTTCGGTGGCGAACACGGCGTCGAGGGTTCGATCGCCCGCGAGGGTGGTCTGAAGAAGCTCGTCGGCGGCAACCTCGAAGAGATCGACGCCCGAGAAGTCAACTCCATCAAGCTGTTCGACGACTCCGAGGGTCGCGCGGTCAATGTCAGGGTCGGCCGCAACGGGCCTTATCTCGAGCGGATGATCGCCGATCCCGACAATCCGGGTGAGCTCAAACCGCAACGCGCCAACCTCAAGGACGAGCTCACCCCCGATGAGCTGACCCTGGAACTGGCCGAAAAGCTTTTCGCCACACCGCAAGAGGGTCGATCGCTGGGTATCGATCCGGCGACCGGACACGAGATCGTCGCCAAGGACGGCCGGTACGGCCCGTACGTGACCGAGGTGCTGCCGGAACCCGAGTCGGGGAATCCCGACGATGGCACAGCAGGGGTGACGGCGAAGAAGGGTAAGAAGCCGACCGGGCCCAAGCCGCGCACCGGATCACTGTTGCGCACAATGGATCTGGAGACGGTGACGCTCGACGACGCGTTGAAGCTGTTGTCGCTGCCGCGGGTGGTCGGGGTGGATCCCGAGAACGGCGAGGAGATCACCGCGCAGAACGGCCGCTACGGCCCGTACCTCAAGCGCGGCACCGACTCCCGGTCGCTGGCCACCGAAGAGCAGATGTTCACCATCACCCTCGACGAGGCGCTCAAGATCTACGCGGAACCGAAACGGCGTGGCCGCCAAGGCGCCGCGACGCCGCCGCTTCGCGAACTGGGTGTCGACCCGGTCTCGGAGAAGCCGATGGTGATCAAGGACGGCCGCTTCGGTCCGTACGTCACCGACGGTGAGACCAACGCGAGCCTGCGCAAGGGCGACGACGTGCTGTCGATCACCGACGAACGCGCCTCCGAACTGCTCGCCGACCGCCGCGCGCGCGGGCCGGTGAAGAAGAAGGCCGCCGCGAAGAAGACGGTCAAGAAGGCCGCGAAGAAGGCACCCGCCAAGAAGGCACCTGCGAAGAAGGCCGCGAAAAAGGCCTAGGCACAGCGGGGTGGCCCCAACGGGCACCCCTGCAGGCCTACCGGATTCCGAGTCTCGGGCCCGCCGCGCTTCTTCGCGTCGACCGCCCACTGCGAGTTCGGCGATGACCGCCGATACGTGTCCGTCCACTGCCTACACCGGTAGGTGGATGTCGCCGAACGGCTCTGTATAGGTAGCCCCCCGTCTGAGAGCAGTTGCGCGGAACCGAAGATGGGGGAAATCTCCTGATGTCGTCGATCTGTCGCCGCGGCAGGGTCACGGTTCATGGAAATCACATTGCATCGTCCTGGCACTCGGGCCGCGTTGTTCGTCTCTGCCGCGCTCGTCTCCGTCGGAGGCTGGCTGGCACCGGCCGTCGCGCACGCGGAGCGGATCTGGGATATCCAGGACTACGACAGCTGTGTGCGCGCTGCCGACATTCGTTTCGTCAATGGTCAGA
The DNA here is from genome assembly GCF_002086815.1 of Mycolicibacterium parafortuitum. Classification (GTDB taxonomy): domain Bacteria; phylum Actinomycetota; class Actinomycetes; order Mycobacteriales; family Mycobacteriaceae; genus Mycobacterium; species Mycobacterium parafortuitum. The sequence goes on along the minus strand of NZ_MVID01000002.1, from coordinate 407,894 downwards.
CCAACGGGGCCACCTACGCCGACGAGGTGAAGTTCTGCTGTCTGCGATCCGGCGGGGAGTGGCATTCCGTCCAGCATTGCACCGCTCCCGCGGCGCTGCCCGGGACCGTGCAGAGTCCCGGGGGACTGCCACTCGAGGCGGTGGACGTGGGCTCACGGCAGCGCCCCTCGGCACCGGCGGCCGCGCCGACGGTGGCCGCGGACCCGGCCCCACCACCCACAACCGTGCCGCCGACGGTGCGGGATCATCGCAGGTAGTGCTCAGCGCGACCGACTTTTCTAGGTCGTTCGCCCGGTCACTCCCGTGAGGTGGATGCGCGGTCGGGGTGAAGGTCGGCCGGGGGCGCGAAGCTCATCGGTGACGCGTCGTCGGCGGCGCTCTCGGGCGCCTCGCTGTACGCCTCATCCGGGGAAGCCAGCTTCACGGGGCGAGCCAGCTGTGTCGGCGCCGTGCGCCCGCGCAGCTCGACGATCTCGCCGACGTTCCAGCACAGGGCTTCCGCGTCCAGCGCGTCGGACACCGCGATCGAGGACGCCAGCACGTGCCCGGGCTCGTGCTTGGCGAGCTCGGTCAGCCGGGCCGCCTCGTTGACCGGGTCGCCGATGACGGTGTACTCGAAGCGCGCCTGCGCGCCGATGTGGCCGGCGATGGCCCGGCCGGCGGAGACGCCGATGCCGAAGTCGGTCTCGCCGAGCACCCTGATCAGCTCGTCGTGCAGTTCCCGCGACGCCGCCAGCGCCGCGCCGGACGCGTCCGGATGTTCGATCGGTGCGCCGAAGATCGCCAGCGCCGCGTCACCCTGGAATTTGTTGACGAATCCACCGTGCCGGTTCACGGTGTCGACGACGACGCGGAAGAACTCGTTGAGCAGGTTGACGACCTCGGAGGCCGGGACGGTCGCGGCCAGGTGCGTGGAACCGACCAGGTCGACGAACAGCACCGCGACGTCGCGTTCCTGGCCGCCCAGCTCGGTGCCGCGCTCCAGCGCACGGCGCGCGACGTCCTCACCGACGTAACGGCCGAACAGGTCGCGCAGGCGTTGTCGTTCGGCCAGGTCGCGCACCATGTCGTTGAAGCCGGCCTGCAGCAGGCCCAGCTCGCTGGCGTCGTAGATCTGCATGTGGGCGTTGTAATTGCCGCGCTGTACCTCGCCGAGGGCCCAGCGCAGCTGCCGCAACGGGTCGGCGATCGACATCGCCACCAGCACGGTGCTGGACAACCCGATGACCAGCGCGACGATCGCCAGCAGCAGGATCGTGGTGATCAGCCGGTCGGCGGGCGCGGTCAGCACCTCGAACTTGCTGGCGACCAGCGCGAGCACGATGGCCAGCACCGGCACTCCGGTGGACAGCACCCAGGTCAGCACCTGGCGCAGGATCACCCCGGGCGCCCGGAAGTTCTCCGGCACGCCGCCGCGCAGCGCCGCCACGGCGACGGGCCGCAGCACACGCTCGGACTGCAGGTAGCCGATGATCGCGGTGGCCGTCGCGCCCAGGCCGGTCGCCACCGCCACCACGGGGGCCGATTTGGACGCCACCGGCCAGCTCGCGACGATGAACACCACCGAGCCGAGCAACCAGTTCGTGGCGCTGATCAGCGAGCGGTAGAACGGCATCTTCAGCGCCCGCATCCGGGCGACCTCGGTCTCGGCGGGATCCCGGTCGCCGAGCAGCGTGTCCCGGCGCTGCCAGCGCATCACCGGGATCAGCATGCGCAGCGTCAGATAGGACGCGACCGTGAACGAGACGAACAGGTAGCCGAGGAAGATCGCCAGGTTGTACGCGGGCAGATCCTGCAGCTGGATGCGGTCCTCGGGGGGTAGCCCGAAGCGCAGGAATCCCAGCACCAGCAGGGCGCCGATGATGTCGGCCTGCAGCATGCCCAGCGTGAACACCGGCCAGGGCGTGCGCGCGACCCAGCGGACGAACGCGCTGATGCGTCCCATCTCGATCGGTTCGGCGGCCACCCGATTACCGTATCGGGCCGGCCTGACGCAGAAGGGGCCTCTGGGGCGGACGTGTCGGTTCGCAGCACTACTGTTATCGGCGATGGCCGGAGTTTTCTCGCGCCTGGTGGGCCAGGACGCAGTCGAGAAGGAGCTGATCGCCGCGGCAAGGGCCGCGCGCGGTGATTCCTCTCACAGCGACGGCGCCGCTGAGACAGGCACCATGACGCACGCATGGCTGATCACCGGCCCGCCCGGATCGGGACGGTCGGTGGCCGCGCTGTGTTTCGCCGCCGCGCTGCAGTGCACGGCCGACGGCACGCCGGGCTGCGGTGACTGCCGGGCCTGTACGACGGCGATGGCCGGCACCCACGCCGACGTGCGACGCATCATTCCCGAGGGGTTGTCCATCGGCGTCGGCGAGATGCGCGCCATCGTGCAGATCGCGTCCCGCCGCCCGGGGACGGGCCGCTGGCAGATCGTCGTGATCGAGGATGCCGACCGGCTCACCGAGGGCGCGGCGAACGCGCTGCTCAAGGTTGTGGAGGAGCCGCCGCCGTCGACGGTGTTCCTGCTGTGCGCCCCGTCGGTGGACCCGGAGGACATCGCGATCACGCTGCGCTCGCGGTGCCGCCACGTCGCGCTGGTGACGCCGCGGGCCGAGGCGATCGCCGGGGTGCTGATCGACAGCGACGCGCTGGACCGGGAGACGGCCGAGTGGGCGGCGTCGGTCAGCGGCGGGCACGTCGGGCGGGCCCGCAGGCTGGCCACCGACGAACAGGCCAGGGAGCGGCGCAAGCGGGCGCTCGGGCTGGCCCGCGACGCCGCCACACCGTCGCGCGCGTATGCGGCCGCCGAGGAACTCGTCGCGACCGCCGAGGCGGAGGCCAAGGCCCTGACCGGAGACCGCAACGAGGCCGAGGCCGAGGAACTGCGCACCGCGCTGGGCGCGGGTGGGACGGGCAAGGGCACCGCGGGCGCGGTGCGCGGTGCAGCGGGGGCGCTCAAGGACCTGGAGAAGCGGCAGAAGTCCCGGCAGACCCGGGCGTCGCGCGATGCGATGGACCGGGCACTGATCGACCTCGCCACCTACTTCCGCGACGCGCTGCTGGTGTCCTCGGGCGCGACCGGTGTGGTCGCGAACCATCCCGACATGGCCGACAAGGTCGCCGCGCTGGCCGCCCACGCATCCCCGGACAAGCTGTTGCGCTGTATCGAGGCGGTGCTCGAATGCCGCGAGGCACTGGCGGTCAACGTCAAGCCGAAATTCGCCGTCGACGCGATGGTCGCCACGATCGGACAGGCGTTGCGTAGCTGAGGTTCGGCTTGCAGGAGCGCGGCGACCCGGGCTCAAGTTGGGTCGCGGGCAGGCCCTACCGTAGACTCATGCCGCTGTTCGTCAGCGCCGCCTTAGCTCAGTCGGTAGAGCGATTCACTCGTAATGAATAGGTCGGGGGTTCGATTCCCCCAGGCGGCTCCACCACCTTCGGGTGCTCTAGTTCTTCGGGGCGACGAATCCGACCGGCCCCGCGGCGACGCAGACCGACAGCGCGGCGGTGTTCGCGCTCACGGTGATCGTGTCCCCGGCGCCCGGCAGCCGGACGAACACCCGGTTGAGGCCAGGGTGCACCGGCACCTTCACCTCGTCGCCCTCCGACAGCGACAGCGTGATGGACCCCTCGCTGTTGCCGAGGTAGTTGATCTCGGCGGTCCAGTCGGCGGGCAGCAGCGGACCGTCCAACGGCATCCGCACCGGGAAGTCGGGCTGAACGAGATAGCCGCACCGCTCGTCGGGCCCGGGCCGGATGCTGCGCACCCAGGTCACCTGCGCGTCGGTCAGCCGGCCCGCGGAGTCGAGCATGCGCAGTTCCGTCGTCGCCGACGAGAATTCGGGCCGGTCGCGCAGCAGCGCGAACATGTGTGAGGTGAGGTTCTCCGGCCACGCGACGCGTTGCAGCACCAGCGGGTCGACCTCCTGGTCGAGCATCGGCGCATCCGAGTCGGTGTGGGCCTGTGCGAGCGCGGCCCGCGCGTTCTGCAGATACGGCTGCGCCGGGTTGTCCCGCCAGCTGATCAGGAACGTCGCCGTCGAGTAGAGGCTGCTGACCGCGAAAAGCCCGGCACAGCACACTGTTACGAGGGTGCGCCGGGGGGAGGCGTCCAACCACCCCGAGCCCGCCCGGTTCGGGGCGCACAACCCGACTGCGGCCAGCAGCGCCAGCACCAGTACCAGATCGGGCAGGTAGCGCAGGGTCTGCGCCAATTCCAGCGCGGTGAACCGCGACGAGCGCATCAGATAGATCGGCACCTGGCAGGCCACCGCATAGCCCAGCGCGGCCAGCCATACCGGACCGAGCCGATACTTGCGCCGCAGCGACACCACCACCACCGCGCCCAGTGCCAGCCAGCCGAGCACCATCACGGTCACGGGCGGGGTGGCCCACGGCGAGGCCGGCGCCCACCGCTGCCAGTCCCACGGGCCGCCGACCAGACCCGGAACGATGCCGTGGGTGAACGAGCGGCGCAACAGATCCCACGTCATCGCCAGGTCGAAACTCCACCGCTGCTGGTCGACGACGAGCAGATACACCCCGACCCAGGCGGCCGTCACCGCCAGCGAGGCCACCCACAACCGCTGTCCGCGCTGCCACACCTCGCGCAGCCCGGCCGTGCCGGTGACATGCCCGTACAGGGCGGCGACCGTGAACGCGACGAACGGGATGATGGCCGCCTTCTCGAAGAACAGCAGCCCGCCGAGGAACACCAGCGCCCCGGACCATGCGTGCCGCGCAACCCCGGTGCGCACCAACAGGATCGCCTCCGCACACACCCACGCCATCGCCGCCAGCATCGGCAGCGAGTTCAGCGCGGCGGCCCACCATGCGAACGACGGCACCGCCAGCGGGGTGAACAGCGCAAAAGTCAACGGCACCAGCAATACCGGTCGCCACCCGAGGATCACGTACAGCGCGCGCAGCAGAGCCAGCGCCGCGACCAGCGCCAGCACCACCATGCTGACCGCTGGGCCGATCCAGTTCAGCGGCGCCGCCCGGGTGATCGCGCCCGCGACCAGGAATGCCCCCGGCATCACGTGACCGTCGTGGTCGTCGAACAGGTACCCCGGCGACAGCAGCGGCTGGGTACCGGCCCGGCCGACGAGAATCAGGTCGTCCCAATAGAAGTAGCCGCCGAACGCCAGCACCGCGCGGACCGCCAGGTGCACGGCGATCAGCGCCGCGGCGGCACGGGCGACGGTGAATCTCACAGAACTACCGGGGATACGCGTCTCCGGCGTGCCGGCGGGCACGCCACGCAGACGCGACCATTTCCTCCACCGAATGCCGGTTGCGCCAGCCCAGGTCGCGTGCCGCGAGATCCCCGGCCGCGACGATGCGTGCCGGGTCGCCCGGTCGCCGCGGCATGATCTCGGGTTCGAAGTCGATTCCGGTCACGTCCCGCATCGCCGTCATGATCTCGCGCACCGAGGTTCCCGCCCCGCTGCCGAGGTTGTACACCGGTTCGACGGGCAGCCCGTCGGCGAGCCGGCGCGCGGCCGCCACATGCGCCAGCGCCAGATCGCTGACGTGGATGTAGTCACGCACGCAGGTGCCGTCCGGCGTCGGGTAGTCGTCGCCGTTGATGCGGGGGGTCTGACCGCGCATCAGCATGTCGAACACCAGCGGGAACAGGTTGTGCGGGCTGGCGTCGAACAACTCGACGTCCCCGGATCCCACGACGTTGAAGTACCGCAGGCTGGTGTGCCGCAGTCCGGTGGCCCGGCCGGCGTCGCGCAGCAACCACTCACCGATCAGTTTGGTCTCGCCGTACGGCGATTCCGGTTGCGTAGGGGTCGACTCGTCGACGCGTTCGACGTCGGTGGTCCCGAACGTCGCGGCGCTGGAGGAGAACACGATCTGACCGACACCGCGGGCCTGCATCGCCTGCAGCAGGATCACCGTCGCCGACACGTTCTGTTCGTAGGTGTGCAGTGGCCGTTTCACCGACTCGCCCGCGGCCTTGTACCCGGCGATATGGATCACGCCGTCGACGCCGAACCGCCCCAGGGTGTCGTCGACCAGCGCCGCGTCGAGCAGGGTGCCCTTGACGAATTGAGCCCCCGCGGGCACGAAACTCTCGAAACCGGTGGACAGATCGTCGAGGACGACCACGTCCAGATCGGCGTCGAGCATCGCCCGGGCCACGTGCGAACCGATGTATCCGGCCCCGCCGGTCACCAGCCAGCTCATGTTGCCTCCTCAGTCATCGATCGCAGCATAGGTGGGCGCGGCGTCGCGGCGTCGTCCGGCAAGCGCGCTCAGGTGTACCCCGATGCCGATCAGCGGCCCGCACAGCAGCGCCACCACGGTCCGGACCTCCAGGTCCAGCGGCAGCAGCAACAGCAGCGTCGCGGCCACCGTGGCGATCACCCAGCCGGCCGCGTAGGCACGGTGCAGGGCGGCGGCGACGGTCGCGGCGCCGGTCAGCGTCAGCAGCGCGATGGCCACCGCGGCGACGGTCAGCCAGGCCAGCAGGATCCCGTCGGCCCGGTACTGGGCACCGAACGCCTCGCGCAGCAGCCACGGTCCGAACACGCCCGCGAGCACGACGCCGACGGCGCCGAGCGCACCGACGAGCGCCGCGGGCCCCAGCAGGGCCTTGAGTCGGTGCGCGCGCTGGTCGACGAAGTGTGCGATCAGGTTGCCCTGCATCGCGGTCAGCGGAACCAACAGCGGGGCCCGGGTCAGTGTCACCGCGAGGATCACCACACCACCGGTCGCACCGAGATCCCGCGAGGTGGCCTGCAGCAGCACCGGGAAACCCATCACGAGTACGGCACTGGCGCCCGCCGCGGCGATCGAATGACCGGCGCCGCGCAGGAACGTGGCGGTGCCACCCGACGTCCGGATCTGGGCCGCGGCCCGGGTCGCCGGTGACACCAGCAGCATCAGCAGCCAGCTGAATGCCCCGGCCACCGACGCCCACAGATAGCCACCCAGACCCCAGCCGGCCGCGAACGCCGCGACCGCGACCACCACGCGCAGTGCGGCGTCGGTGACCATCAGCGCGCCGTACTCCGACCAGCGGCCCATCCCGGCCAGCGCGCCGAGCAACGTGGTGTGGATGCAGAATCCGGCCAGCCCGCCGCACAGCAGGGCGACGCTCAACGCGCGCAGGTCGACGAACACGTGTGCCGACCACAGCGGTGACGTCGCGGCCAGGACCGCGGCCGCGACAACCCCGACACCGGCGGCGACCCGCGCCGGGTGCGTCTGGGCGGGGTCGGTTCCGGGGTGGCGCACCTCGCGCGTCGTCTCCTGCAACAGTCCGAACGCCGCACCGCTGACCAGACCGAACGCGCCCCAGAACACCCCGAAGACGGAGAAGCCGGCGGGCTCGAGGTCCCGGGCCGCGAGGTAGAGCACCGCGTAACCACACAATGCCGACATCGCCGTGGCCACGGCGACCCGGACCACGCTGGCTCGGTTCACCGCCCCCGCAGGGCCTGCGCTCGCGTCCGTCACGACCCGGTGTCCAGGGGCGGAACCTCCGGCTCGTACAGCCACGCCGTCCACAGCGACCTCAGTGACTCGTCGGAGTATTGCGACGCGAGGCCGACGAAGTCGTCGGTCACCGCGCTGGAGTGCCGGTACCGCGTCGTCCAATCCTTGAGCAGCGCAAAGAAGTTCGTGTCCCCGAGGTGGGAGCGCAGCGTGTGCAGGGTCAGTGCGCCACGCTTGTAGACCCGGTCGTCGAACATGTCGCGCGGGCCGGGGTCGGCGAGGACGAGGTCCTGCGGGGAATGCCTGAGCCGGTGGTGATAGTGCTGCGCCCACTCCTGTGCGGTGCGCTCACCGCAGTGTTCCGACCACAACCACTCGGCGTAACAGGCGAATCCCTCGTGCAGCCAGATGTGGCGCCACCGCTGTACGGTGACCGAGTTGCCGAACCACTGGTGGGCGAGCTCGTGGGCGATCAACCGCTCCGCGCGGCGGCTGCCGTCGCAGTGGTTGGCGCCGAAAATGGAGATCCCTTGGGCCTCAAGTGGAATCTCCAAGTCGTCGTCGGTCACCACGACGGTGTAGCCGTTGGCCAGCGGGTACGGGCCGAACAGTTTGGTGAACAGCTTCATCATCTGTGGCTGGCGGCCGAAGTCGTGGTCGAAATCGTCGCGTAGCCGGTCCGGCAACACCGCGAACATCTCGACGCCGTTCTTGGCCATCCGGTGCCGTTCGTACATGCCGATCTGCAGTGTCATCAGGTACGTCGACGTCGGCTCGGGCTGTTCGTAGACCCAGGTGGTCATGCCGGCCCGCGGGCGCCGTGACAGCAGCTTGCCGTTGGCCAACGCGAAATACGGGCTCTCGGTGGCGATCTGGACCCGGAAGCTGGCCTTGGCGGCGGGGTGGTCGTCGCACGGGAACCACGACGATGCGCCGTTGGGCTGCCCGGCGACCAGCGCGCCTTCGGTGAGTTCCTCGAAACCGACCTCGCCCCACTGCGACCGGACGGGTCGTGGGGTGCCGCCGTAGCGGATCGCGATCGTCATCGCCGCGCCGGCGGGCAACCGGTCCGGCAGCGTGATGTGCAGTTTGCCTGCCGCCGCGCGGAACTGGGCGGGTCTTTTCCCGTTGACTGTCACCTTCGTCACCGACAGCGCGGCCGACAGGTCGAGGCTGAACGTCTTGAGTTCGGCCAGCGTCGCCGCGGTGATGCTCGCCGAACCGCTGAGCCGGTTGATCGCGACCTTGTATTCGAGCTCGAGTTCGTAACGCGACACCCGGTAGCCGAAGTTGCCCGCCTCGGGCAGATACGGGTCGATGACGGCTGCGGACTTCTTGGCCGCCCGCTTGCGGGTCGTCACGCCGCCGCAGACTTCTTGGGCTTGGTGTCGGAGGACTCCCGCTTCTTGCGCGCGGGATCCCACGGCGCGATCGGGTTGCCCTGCCACCGGGTGGAGGGCGGCACCACGTCGCCGCGCATCACGAGCGACGCGGGCCCGACGGTCGCCGCGGCGCCGATGCATGCCGCGGGCAGTGCGACGCAGTGCGGCCCCAAGGTGGCGCCGCTCTCCAGCACCACCGTGTCCATGCGCATGATGCGGTCGTGGAACAGGTGGGTCTGCACGACGCAGCCCCGGTTCACGGTCGCCCCGTCCTCCAGCGTCACCAGGTCGGCTTCGGGAAGCCAGTACGTCTCACACCACACGCCGCGTCCGATCCTCGCGCCCAGGCCCCGCAGCCACAGGTTCATCACCGGCGTACCCGATGCGGCGCGCGCGAACCACGGTGCGGCGACGGTTTCGACGAAGGTGTCCGCCACCTCGTTGCGCCAGACGAACGACGACCACAGCGGGTGTTCGATCGCGGTGATCCGGCCGACGACAAGCCATTTGGCGGCCATCGCGACCGCGCCCGCGATCGCGCCCGCGGCGAGCAGGACCGGTCCGGCGGCCAGGGCGGCCCAGAGCCAGCCGAACCGTGTGGCCAGTTCCTGGAGCGCGAACAGCACCGCGACCCCGACGGCGAAGCTCACCACGACGGGCGCGAAGCGGAACGTCTCCACGGTGGCGCGCAACACTTTCAGCCGCGCGGATGGGTGGAAGGTGCGCAGCGCGTCGGCGGCGGTGGGCTTGCGCCGCAGCCGCTTCGGCGGGCTGCCCAGCCATGACGACCCGGCTTTCGCCTTGTGCGGGGTCGCCGACAGCACCGCGACCAGACCGTCGTCGGGAACCCGCCGTCCGGGCTGGGTGATACCGGAGTTGCCCAGGAACGCACGCTTGCCGATCGTGGCCCGGGCCACGTGGATCCAGCCGCCGCCGAGTTCATAGGACGCCACCATCGTGTCGTCGGCGAGGAATGCGCCGTCCTCGACCACGGTGAACTTCGGGATCAGCAGCACGGTCGAGATCTCGGTGTTCTTGCCCACTTTCGCGCCGAGCAGGCGCAGCCACCACGGGGTCAGCAGGCTCGCGTAGATCGGGAACAGGTAGGTGCGGGCGGCGTCCATCAGGCGTTCGGTGGCCCACAACTGCCAGCCCTGCCTGCTGCGCACCGGGTGGTAGCCCTCGTGCAGGCCGGCGGCCAGCGTCCGGACCCCGGCGACGGTGAGCGCCGCGTACACCAGCATCGCGGCCGCGGTGGCCGGCACCAGCCACAGCAGCGCGGGCACGATCGCGTCCTGCAGCGACGCGGTGCCGCGCACACCCCACCCGATCACGGCAAGGCCGACGGCCAGCGCCGCCAACGGCAGCGCGCCGAGCGTCATCGAGGTGATGCCGTACATCGCCACCCACAGCGGCGCGCGCGGAGGCCGGTGATCGGGCCACGGATGTTTGGCCTTACCGGATTTCACCGCCGGTGAACCCTTCCAGTACTGGCCGTTCTTGACCTTGCCGACCACCCCGGAGCCCGGGGCGACGTCGGCGTTCTTCCCGACCACCGCGCCGGGGAACAGGGTGGTGCGGGCACCGACGGTGGCGTCGTTGCCGACGGCGATCGGGCCGATGTGGAACAGGTCTCCGTCGATCCAATGCCCGCTCAGATCGACCTCGGGTTCGATCGAACAGCGATGCCCCAGCGTCAGCATCCCGGTCACCGGCGGCGCCGAATGCAGGTCCACCCCGGTGCCGACGCGGTTGCCGAGGGCGCGGGCGTAGTACACCAGCCACGGTGCGCCCGAGAGGTTCTCGGCGCCGCTGGCCGCGGCCAGCCGCTCGGCCAGCCACACCCGCAGATGCACCCACCCACCCCGGCGGTAGGTCCCCGGCTGCAACTCGCCGATCAGCACCCGGGCCCCGAACACCGCGATACTCATCCGCCCGGGCGGGGTCACGAACAGCAGGAAACCGGCCAGCACCCACCACCAGCCGATCGGCGACACCCAGTCGACCAGGGACAGGTCGGCCGCGATGTTGTTGGCGATCGCCAGCCACACCACCCACTGCATCCCGGTGAGCATGGCCAGCGGCACCGTCAGTGCGACCTGCGCGGCCTGCGTCAGCCGTGAGACCGGTTTGACGACACGGGTTTCCGTCGCCGGTGGCGGCTCGAGCTCGTCGAGGTAGCCGGCCAGCGATCCCAGCCGGGGATGGTCGTACAGATCGGCGACGGTGACCTGCGGGTAGCGCTGCCGCAGCGCGGCGACCAGTTGCGCGGCCGCGAGCGAGCCCCCGCCGAGGGCGTGGAAGTCGGCTTCGGGCCCGTCGACCGGGGCGGCCAGCACCTCGCGCCACACACCGGCCAGCCAGCCGAGGGTGCCACCGAGATCGGTGTGGTCATCGTCGCCGGCCCCGCCCGCTCCGGACACGGGCCACGGCAACGCGTCCCGGTCGACCTTGCCCGACGTGCGGGTCGGCAGTTCGTCGACGACGACGAGCCGGGGGACCAGCGCGGCGGGGAGTTCCGCGGCCAGCCGGGCTCGTGCCTCGCCGACGTCGAAGGTGCTCTCCATTCCCGGGGCCACCGCGATGTAGCCCACCAGAAGCGGGGTCCCCCCGGCGGTCCGGCGCACCGCGGTGGCCCCGCCGGTGACGCCGGGCAGGTTCACCAGCGCGGCGTCCACCTCGCCGAGTTCGATACGGCGGCCGCCCACCTTGACCTGATCGTCGGCGCGGCCCACGAAGTACAGGCCGTCGGTCTCCAGCCGGACCAGATCACCGCTGCGGTACGCCCGGCTCCAGGCCAGGGTGGGGAACGGGGCGTACTTCTCGGAGTCCTTGTCCGGGTCGAGGTATCGGGCCAGCCCGACACCGCCGATGACGAGCTCGCCCACTTGGCCGGTGCCCACGGGGCGGCCGTCCTGGTCGACGACGGCCAGATCCCAGCCCGGCAGCGGCAGACCGATGCTGACCGCACCCGTTCTCATTCCCGGGTCGCTGCGCTCCTGCCCTCCGAACCCGTCCAGCCGGGCCGCGCACGCCACCACCGTCGCCTCGGTCGGGCCGTAGGTGTTCCACACCTCACGCCCGGTCGAGTCGGGCCCGGCCGCGAGGCGTTCGGCCAGTTCCGGCGGGCACGCCTCGCCGCCGAAGATCAGCAGCCGCACCGACTCCAGCGCCTCGGCGGGCCACAGCGCGGCCAGCGTCGGCACCGTCGACACGACGGTGATGTCGCGGGAGACCAGCCACGGGCCCAGGTCCATGCCGCTGCGCACCAGCGACCGCGGTGCGGGCACCAGGCAGGCGCCGTGCCGCCAAGCCAGCCACATCTCCTCGCAGGACGCGTCGAACGCGACGGACAGTCCGGCCAGCACACGGTCGCCCGGGCCGAGCGGATTGTTCTGCAGGAACATCTTGGCCTCGGCGTCGACGAAGGCTGCCGCGTTGCGGTGGGTGACCGCGACACCCTTCGGGGTGCCGGTGGAGCCGGACGTGAAGATGATCCACGCGTCGTCTCGGCTCAGCGGCGCCGTCGCGCGCCAGCCACGCGAGGTTCCCGGGCCGCGGACCATCCCGCGCTCGGTGATGATCGCGACGACCTCGGCCTCGGTGAACACCAGCTCGGCGCGTTCCGGTGGATCGTCGGCGTCGACCGGGACGTAGGCGGCACCCGCGGCCAGCACCGACAGAATCGCCACGTAGAGCGCGTAGCTGCCCGACGGCATCCGGATCCCGATCCGGTCGCCGCGGCCGATTCCGCGCGCGCCCAGCCACGCGACGCTGTCCTCGATGTCGGACAGCAGTTCGGCGTAGGTGAGCTGCACCGTTCCGTCGTCGATGGCCGGTGCGTCAGGGAACCGCCGCGCCGTCTCGTGCAGGATGTCGATCAGCGTGCGGGGCGCCGACGCGTACGCCGACAGCAGGTACTGACTGGGGATCTCTGGGGTTCGATCCGCGGTCGTCACGGGTACAAAGCTACTAAGCGTCAGGGGCGTGCTCTCGCCGCCAGGCTCTGCCTTCGCGTGTCGTCTGCCCGACTGGCACAATGGGCGGCTTGGAGGGGAGTATTCCTTCGCCGCAGCGTCGTCAGCACGTCGTCCGTCATCGGACGACCGGTGCTGCGGGCCTACCGCCTCGGCGGGCGGTGGAAGAGACCTCCGGCGTTGCACGACGACCGGAGGTTAGATGAACGTCAGTGGGCTCGAATGGGGCATCACGCTCGCCGTGACAATCGGCATCCTGCTCTTCGATGTCCTGGTGATCGGGCGGCGGCCGCACGAACCCTCGCGGCGGGAAACCGGCACGGCGTTGACGATCTACATCGCGCTGGCCGTCGCGTTCGGGCTGTGGACGTGGTTCTTCCACGGTAGCCAGTACGGTGTCGAGTTCTTCGCGGGCTGGCTCACCGAATACAGCCTGTCGGTGGACAACCTGTTCATCTTCCTGATCATCATGGCCAGCTTCAACGTGCCGAGGATCTATCAGCAGCAGGCCTTGCTGGTCGGCATCATCCTGGCGCTGATCTTCCGCGGAATCTTCATCGCGCTCGGCGCCGTGGCGATCGAGCAGTTCTCGTGGGTGTTCTACATCTTCGGCGCGTTCCTGCTCTACACCGCGATCAAGTTGGTCAAGGACACCGACCACGACGACGACGGCGACAACGCCGTGGTGCGGTTCGCGCAGAAGCGGATGAAGTTCACCGACACCTGGGACGGCCTGCGGCTGTGGGTGCACGAGAACGGCCAGCGGTTGATGACGCCGATGTTCCTGGTGATCGTCGCGCTCGGCACCACCGACCTGATCTTTGCGCTCGACTCCATTCCTGCCATCTACGGGCTGACGCGCGAGCCGTACCTGGTGTTCACCGCGAACGTGTTCGCGCTGATGGGCCTGCGCCAGCTGTACTTCCTGCTCGGCGACATGCTCAAACGGCTGGTGTACCTGTCGCAGGGGCTGGCGTTCATCCTGTTCTTCATCGGCGTGAAGCTGGTGCTGCACGCGCTGCACGAGAACGAGGTGCCGTTCATCAACGGCGGTGAGAACGTGCCGGTGCCCGAGATCCCGACACTGCTGTCCCTCGGCGTCATCATCGTCACCCTGCTGATCACCACCGTCGCCAGCCTGTACAAGACCCGGGTGCACGATGTGCGCAAGAACAACGGTGGATCCGACGAAGGATCCGGTGGGGAATCCGGAGATTCCGGTGCTCCCGCCGATCCGCAGAACGACCACTCCCGCTGAGCGGACGTTTTGCACTCGCGCTGATCGCAACGCTTCACCGCACCCGGCCGGCTGGCTACGTTGGCCGGGTGCGGCTCTTTCTGGCTGATCCCAATGACCCCGACGGGGTGAGTGAACTCACCGATCCCGACCAGCGCAACGACCGGCGAATCGTCCGGGTCGCGGCGCACGATCTCCAGCACGCCCGCAAGGTCCGGGCGAGGATCCGGGCCGGCGCCGACGACGTCGCGGTGATACTCGACGTCACCGTCGCGGTGGCCGGCGACTTCCGCTCGGCCCAGCAGGTCCTCGGCCCGGCCGAGGCCGACACCGTGCACTACGCGGGCACCGTCGACGGTCTGGCGGGTCTGATCGCCGACATCGCCTCGGCCGAGGTGGCCGACGGCGTGACCCTGATTCCGGCCTCCCCGCGCCAGGACATCGGGACCGTCGGGCGCGATGTGCTCGGCGCGCTGCGCGAGCAGCCTCAGGCCTCCTGACTGTGGGCCTTGTGCACGCAATCGGCCAGATTCGCGTACATAACCCCCACAGACGCTAGGCGCTGGCCTCCCAGCGCTCGTTCACCACGCGCAGGCCGTCGGCGGTCAACCGGCCGAACAGCCGTAGCCGCGCAAGCCCGCCGTCGGGGTAGATGTCCAGCCGCGCCTCGGTGACCGGACGGCCGGAATCCAGCAGCACCCGGTGCCGGGTGTCCGGTCGCAGTTCGGTGGTCTCGAGCAGGTCGAACCATTCACCGTCGCCGTCGCGGCCCCGCAGCCGCGCCGCGCCGGGTGCGTTACCGATGAAGTAGGACGTGTCGATCTCGGCGGCCGCGACGACGCCCTGCCCCGCGAGGTGCACCTGCACCCAGTCGTTGCCCGAATCGCGGCGTCTCGACGTCTCCCAGCCCTCGCCCATGGTCCGCGCCGAGCCGGGAAGCAGCAGATTGTTCGGCGAGCTGTAGAACATGTTGGAACACGCGGTGATCCGGCCGCCGTTCTCCAGGGCGGCCAGATCCAACGGGATCTCGGTGAAGCGGGGATCCAGCAGGCCTTCGCCGTGGACGCGGAAACGCGCGACCCCGCCGTCGGGATAGATCGCCAGCCGCACGTGTGTCCAGCGCCTCGGCGAGTCCACCTCGAACGGATTCCTGGTGTCCCCGTTGACATCTCGGCGGTCCACGATCCTGGTCCACTCGGTCGTCTCGGCGAGCTCCTCGGCGGACGGGTAGCCCTCCACGAACGCGGCGTCGACGGAGATCTGAGGCGGGTAGTTCCCGGTGAACCACGCCGTGTCGACGACGACGCCGCGGATGACCGCGGGAGCCGCGAGCCGCACGATCGCGAAATCATGGGAATCGGCCGTCGCGCCGCGGCGCCTGCGCGTCTCCCAGCCGTCGTACACCTGCCCCTTGTGGCCGAAAGTGGCGGGCCGGTGCTCGGCGGGCCCCGGCTTGATCAGGTTCTCCTTCTCGGCGAACAGGTCGTCGTTGGCCCACAGCACGGCCCCACCCGCGGAGCGGGCGGCGAGATCGGGTAGCGAGAGGAAATGGGTTTGGGCCGGCGCGGTGCTCACCCGGGCGAGCCTATTGCGGGACGGGCCGGTTGTCCGTGCCTGGTGAGCTCACCAGTTGTCGGTCACCAGTTGTCGTAGCCGCCCTCGGGTCCGAGCATGCGCTCGAGTCGGGTCCGGTTGATCCGCGCGAGCTCGTTGCGCACCACCTTGCGTTCGGTCTCGAACTCGTTGTGCATACGGTCGCGCATGGTGGCCAGCACGTCGTCGGCGCAGTAGCCGTTGATGTACATGACGAAGCCGAACCCGAAACGGTCCAGATACTCCTTCGACGCCGAGGCCAGCTCGGCCATGATCTCGGGCCGCTTGTCGGCGATCGCGCACTGTTCGGCCTGCGACTTCTCGCTGCCGGGGCGGCGGCCGACGTCCGGGTAGGCCTGCAGGATCGAGTCGATCGACTCCTCGGAGAGCCCGAACAGCAGTGCGTCGGCGCAGCGGAACAGGTCTTCGTGGTTTGCGAACGGGCGGGACCGGCACAGGTCGGCGGCCAGCGGCACGCTGTAGCAGCACTCGAACACCGCGTGCACCGCGCGCCGCGTCGGCAGCGCGTTGAACGCCTCCAGCCCGATCCCCTGATGCAGCAGCACATCGCCATGATCGAGTCGTCACGCGGCACCCGGGTTACACCGTGTTACAGCGACGCAAAATAAAGCGCGACAACGTCGGGACAACGCGTCGAGTGGTTCCCCGGCAAGCGGAAGTGTGCCCAGGCTCGCCGGGCGGGAGCTAGTGGCCCTCGGCCTTGAAGCGCTCGACCGACCGATTCACCTCGGCCTCGGCTTCCTCGCGGCCCACCCAGTCGGCCGCCTTGACGAACTTGCCGGGCTCGAGGTCCTTGTAGTGCACGAAGAAGTGCTTGATCGCGTCGAGCTCGAACTGATTCACATCGCCGATGTCCTGGATGTGGTCCCAGCGCGGGTCGGCGAGCACGCACAGCACCTTGTCGTCGCCGCCCTTCTCGTCCTCCATCCGGAACATGCCGACCGGGCGCGCCTCGACGATGCAGCCGGGGAACACCGGCTCGGGCAGCAGCACCAGCGCGTCCAGCGGATCGCCGTCCTCGCCGAGGGTGTCCTCGATGTAGCCGTAGTCCGTCGGGTAGCCGAACGCCGTGAACAGGTAGCGGTCCAGCTTGACCTTGCCGCTCTCGTGGTCCACCTCGTACTTGTTACGGGAACCCTTCTGGATCTCGATCAGGACGTCGAACTGCACGCGTGGCTCCTTGTGCGCTGGGACAGGGGCGTCGGCTGACGACGCGGGTCAACATTAAACGAGGGATACGCTGCACTACAGGGGTGGCTCTGGCCAGTCGTTCGAGAGCAGGAGATTTATGCGGCCCACCAGGTGGCGGCGGTCGACGTATGTCGCGGTGGGGGCGGCCGTTCTGCTGCTGGTGGTGCTCGTCGTCGCCGCGGCCGCGCTGGTGGCGAACCGGCAGTCCGGCGAGCAGATCGCTGTCCCGGCGCTTCCGGCTCCCGCCACCGCCGACCCCGGTGTGGTCCCGGTGTCCGACTCCGCCGATATGCCGACCCGCACGGGCCTGGCCGACGCGCTGCGCGTGGTCGCCGCCGACCCCAACCTCGGCAAGTTCACCGGGCGCATCACCGATGCGCTGACCGGGGAGCAGTTGTGGGCCCAGGGCGCCGACGTGCCGATGCAGCCGGCGTCGACGAACAAGGTGCTCACCGCCGCGGCCGCGCTGCTGACCCTGGAGCGCGACGCCCGGCTGACGACGCGGGTGGTGTCGACGTCGCCGGGGGTCGTCGTGCTGGTCGGAGGTGGTGACCAGACGCTGTCGGCGGCGCGCCGCGGCGAGCAGACCTGGTACCGCGATGCGGCGCGGATCTCCGATCTGGCCGACCAGGTGCGGCGCAGTGGGACCGACGTGAAATCCGTCCAGGTCGACATCAGCGCCTACTCCGGGCCGACGATGGCGCCGGGCTGGGACCCGCTCGACATCGACGGCGGCGACATCGCCCCGATGGAGGCGGTCATGCTCGACGCCGGGCGCACCCAGCCGGTCAGCGTGGAATCGCGCCGGTCGCGTACGCCGGCGCTGGACGCGGGCCGCGCTCTCGCCGCGGCGCTGCGCGTCGATCCGGAGAAGGTCACGGTGCTGCCGCCGGGCCGTGCCACGGTCACCGGGACCGAGATCGCGTCGGTGCAGTCGGCACCGCTGATGGAGCGGCTACGCCAGATGATGCACTCCTCGGACAACGTGATGGCCGAGTCCATCGGCCGCGAGGTCGCCGAGGCGCTGGGCCGGCCCAGGAGTTTCGCCGGCGCCGCCGACGCGGTGCTGCAGAGCCTGCGCGACGCGGGCATCGACACCACCGGCGCGCGACTGTTCGACAACAGCGGACTGTCCGTGGACGACCGGCTCACCGCCGAGACGCTCGACGAGATCGTGCAGGCCGCGGCGGGGGAGGACACGCCGAAGCTGCGGCCGCTGGTGGACCTGCTGGCCATCGCCGGCGGCAGCGGCACGATGTCGAACCGGTACCACGACACCGAGCCAGGCAAGGCGGCGCTCGGATATCTGCGGGCCAAGACCGGGTCACTGACTGCAACCAACACCCTTGCCGGCATCGTCACCGACCGGAGCGGACGGGTCCTGACCTTCGCGCTGATGTCCAACGACGCCGGCCCGACCGGGCGGACCTCGCTGGACGCGTTCGCCGCCACCCTTCGATCCTGCGGATGCCGATGATGACGACCACCACCAAGTCCGGGTTCAGCGTCGGCAACGCCGTCGACTGGGACCTGGCCGCCACCGTCGGCGGCAAACTGGCCCGCCAGGAGCCGAAGACCACCGATTACACCCGCACGCAGGCGATCGACCAGCTCGCCGAATCCGCGCGGGCGTCGGAGGTGCCGGTCCGGGAGGTCACCGGGCTGATCGAGGGCGGAGAGATTCCCGAGGCCCGAATCGTCAACCGCCCGGACTGGATTCGTGCGGCCGCCCAGTCGATGCGGGCGATGACCGGGGGCGGCGGCGACGGTGCACGCGGCCGGGTGCCGGTGGTCGCGGGCCGGGTCGCCGGGCTGCAGACCGGGGCGGTGCTGGCGTTCGTGTCGTCGGGGATCCTCGGCCAGTACGACCCGTTCTCCGCGGGCGGCGGCGAGCTGTTGCTGGTGTACCCGAACGTGATCGCCGTCGAGCGCCAACTCCGGGTGGTGCCCAAGGACTTCCGGATGTGGGTGTGCCTGCACGAGGTCACCCACCGGGTGCAGTTCCGGGCCAATCCCTGGCTGGCCGACCACATGTCGAGCGCACTGGCGGTGCTGACCGATGACGCCGGGGACGACCTGCCGAAGATGGTGGGCCGGCTGGCCGACTATGTGCGCGACCGCCAGGTGGTGGTGAGAAACGGTGAGCCCGAGATGGGTTCGACGGGCGTGCTGGGCCTGCTGCGCGCGGTGCAGTCCGAACCGCAGCGTGCCGCACTCGACCAACTGCTGGTGCTCGGCACCCTGTTGGAGGGCCACGCCGAGCACGTGATGGACGCGGTCGGCCCGGCCGTGGTGCCGTCGGTCGCGACCATCCGCAATCGCTTCGACCAGCGCAGGAAGCGTAAACAGCCTCCGCTGCAACGGTTGTTGCGGGCGCTGCTCGGAGTCGACGCGAAGATGAGCCAGTACACCTTGGGCAAGGCGTTCGTTGACGAGGTGGTCGGCAAGGTCGGCATGGAACGCTTCAACACGATCTGGACCGACACCGAAACCCTGCCTCTGCCAAGGGAAATCGACGAGCCGCAGCAATGGATCGACCGGGTGCTTTAGCCGAGCTGCGCGCCGCGCTGACGGCCTTCGCGCGCAGTCACCTCCCCGATGCGCCGTGGTGTGTCGCGTTGTCGGGAGGTCCCGACTCACTGGCCCTGACCGCCGTGGCCGCCGGGCTGCGCCCGACGAGGGCGCTGATCGTCGACCACGGTCTGCAACCCGGCTCCGCCGACGTCGCAGCCGCCGCGCGCGACCAGGCGATGAACCTGGGATGTCAAGCAGCACAGGTTATCTCGGTGACCGTCGGCTCTCGGGGCGGCCCCGAGGCCGCGGCCCGCGCCGCGCGGTACGACGCCCTCGACGCGGCACGCGACGGCGCGCCGGTGCTGCTCGCCCACACTCTCGACGACCAGGCGGAGACGGTGCTGCTCGGGCTGGGCCGCGGCTCGGGGCCGCGGTCGATCGCGGGTATGCGCGCTCACGACCCGCCGTGGTGCCGGCCGCTGCTCGGCGTGCGCCGCGCCACCACCCACCGCGCGTGCGCCGAGTTGGGGCTCACACCGTGGCAGGACCCGCACAACTGGGACCCGCGCTACACCCGGGTCCGGTTGCGCACCGAGGTGCTGCCGCTGCTCGAAGACGTCCTCGGCGGCGGGGTGGCCGAGGCGCTGGCCCGCACGGCGACCGCGCTCCGCGAGGACACCGATGCCCTCGACGCGCTCGCCGCGCCCGCCGTCCCCGCCCCCGGCGCGGATTTCGACGTCGCCGCGGCGGCCGCCCTACCCGGCGCGCTGCGGCGCCGCGCGATCCGGGCCTGGCTGCTCGCCGGCGGCGCGCAGGACCTGACCGACAAGCAGATTCGCGCGGTCGACGCGCTGATCACCGACTGGCGCGGGCAGGGTGGCGTCGCGGTTGCGGGCGGGCTGACCCGCGAACGACTCTTCGCCCGCCGCGATGCGGGGGCGTTGACGCTGTACCGCGAACCGGTCGCGCCGCGGCAACGCTAGGCTGTCGGTGTGCCTGCGCAGACCGCCGACTTGTATTCCGGGGACATCAAGTCGGTTCTGCTGTCGGAAGACCAGATCAAAGCCAAGACCGCGGAACTGGCGGCGCAGATCGCCGACGACTACCGCGACCGCGAATCCGGTCAGGACCTGCTGCTCATCACCGTGCTCAAGGGTGCGGTCATGTTCGTCACCGACCTGGCGCGGGCGATCCCGTTGCCCACCCAACTGGAGTTCATGGCCGTCAGCTCCTACGGCTCGTCGACCTCGTCGTCCGGGGTGGTGCGCATCCTCAAGGACCTCGACCGCGACATCAGCGGACGCGACGTGCTGATCGTCGAGGACATCATCGACTCGGGCCTGACCCTGTCGTGGTTGCTGCGCAACCTGGCCACCCGCGGGCCCCGCTCGCTGAAGGTGTGCACGCTGCTGCGCAAACCCGAGGCCGTCCGCGCGGACCTCGACGTCGAATACATCGGTTTCGACATCCCGAACGAATTCGTCGTCGGTTACGGGCTCGACTACGCCGAGCGCTACCGCGACCTGCCCTACATCGGCACTCTCGAGCCAAAGGTGTACGCGCAGTAGAAACCGGCGCATGATGCAGGCATGGCCGAAACCGCCCTGCGCATCTGCCCGTTCTGTGAAGCAACCTGCGGTCTGACCCTGACCATCGACGACGGACGTGTGGTCGGCGCCCGCGGGGACCGGGACGACGTGTTCTCGGCGGGCTTCATCTGCCCCAAGGGCGCGAGCTTCGCCGAACTCGACAACGACCCCGACCGGCTGAGCGCGCCGCTGGTCCGGCGTGACGGTGTGCTGACCGAAGCATCCTGGGATGAGGCATTCGCCGCGATGGCCGAGGGTTTGTCGGCCGCGGTACGTGAGCACGGCGGGCCCGCCGTCGGGGTCTACCTCGGTAACCCGAACGCCCACACCGTCGCAGGGGCGTTGTACCCGCCGCTGATCATCCGTGGCCTCGGCACCCGCCAGGTGTTCTCGGCCAGCACGCTGGACCAGATGCCCAAACACGTGTCGCTGGGCCTGATGTTCGGCAGCCCGGCCGCGTTCACGGTGCCCGACCTGGACCGCACCGACTATCTGGTGGTCATCGGCGCCAACCCGATGGTGTCCAACGGCAGCCTCGCCACTGCCGCGGACTTCCCCGGAAAACTCCGCAGGCTGCGGGAGCGGGGTGGGCGGCTGGTCGTCGTCGACCCGGCCCGCACCCGCACCGCGCAACTGGCCGATCGTCATCTCGCGCCGCGCCCCGGCACCGACGCGGCGCTGCTGCTGGCGGTCGTGCACGTGTTGTTCGACGAGGGCCTCGTCGACCTCGGCGCGGTGGGCGAGTTCGTCACCGGGGTCGACGACGTGCGTGACCTCGCCGCGGATTTCGGGCCCGACGCCGTCGCGGCGTTCTGCGGTCTCGATGCCGACGAGATCCGCACTCTGGCAAGGGGACTGGCCGCGGCCCCGACCGCGGCGGTGTACGGGCGGATCGGCACGTCGACGGTCGAGTTCGGCACGCTGGGCAGCTGGTTGGTCGACGTCGTCAACGTCCTGACCGGAAATCTGGACCGGACTGGCGGGGCGATGTTCCCGCTGTCACCGGTCGCGCCCGCGCCGCGCGGGCACCGCCCCGGCCGCGGGTTCAGCACCGGGCGCTGGCGCAGCCGGGTCTCCGGGCGTCCCGAGGTGCTGTCCGAACTGCCCACCGCGGTCCTGGCCGAGGAGATCGAGACGCCGGGGGAGGGCCAGATCCGCGCGATGATCACCGTCGCGGGCAATCCCGTCCTGTCGGCGCCGGACGGCGACCGGCTGGACCGCGCGCTGGACCAGGTCGAGTTCATGGTGAGCGTCGACCCGTATCTCAACGAGACCACCCGGCACGCCGATGTGATCCTGCCGCCGCCGCCGCCGTCGCGCTCCCCGCACTTCGACGTCGCGCTCAACGCGCTGGCCGTGCGCAACAACGCCCGGTACTCACCGCCGGCGCTGCCGCTCGACGGCCGCCCCGACGAGGCCGAGATCCTGTCGCGGATCGCGTTGGTGCTGTACGGGCTCGGCCACGACGCCGATCCGGCGCTGGTGGACGACCAGGTCGTCGCGACCACGTTGGCCAAGGAGACCGCCGACGCGTCGTCCCCCGTGGCAGGTCGGTCCGTCGACGAGTTGACCGCGATGCTGCCCGCCGGGCCCGGCTACGAGCGGCGCCTCGACATGATGCTGCGCCTCGGTGCCTACGGCGACGCGTTCGGTACCCGGCCCGACGGGCTGACGCTGCGCAAGCTCAAGGACGCGCCGCACGGGATCGATCTCGGACCGCTGCAGCCCAGGCTGCCCGACCTGCTGCGCACCCCGTCGGGTCTTGTCGAACTCGCTCCGCCGCAACTGATTTCGGATGCCGGGCGGCTGCGCGACGCGTTGCACCGGCACACCGACGGTTTCGTGCTGATCGGGCGCAGGCACCTGCGGTCGAACAACAGCTGGATGCACAACCTGCCCGCGCTGGCCGGCGGCACCAACCGGTGCACGCTGCGAATCCACCCCGACGACGCCGCCGACCTCGGACTGACCGACTCCGCGGTCGTCAAGGGCCCCGGTGGCGAGCTCGTGGTGCCGGTCGAGGTGACCGAGGACATCCGCCGCGGTGTGCTGTCCCTACCGCACGGCTGGGGACACGACCGGCCCGGCACCGGCCAGAAGCTGGCCGCGAGCCGGCCCGGCGTCAACGTCAATCAGCTCAACGACGGATCCATGCTGGATCCGCTGTCGGGAACCGCGGTGCTCAACGGCATCCCGGTGGTGGTGGCGCCGGCCGGTTAGGTCAGCTCCCACACCACGGTCACCGAGAACCCGACCGTCTGCTGGCCCGGTTCCAGCGGCACCGCGGCTTCCATCGCCCGCGGCGCCTGGACCGGTATCGGCGGGCCGGCGCCGCCCTCCTCGGAGATCGAGATGACCTTGCCGAGGCTCAGTCCGGACAGCTCGGCGTACTGGGCGGCCCGGTCCTTGGCATCCTCGAAGGCCCGCGCCCTGGCGTCGCGGACGAGTTCGGAGTCGTCCTCGATCGAGTACGCGATCGAGTTGATCCGGGTCGCGTTGCCGCCGGTGGACACGATCAATCCGATCGTGTCGGAGGCCTTGGCCAGATCGCGGATCGTGACGTTGACGGTGTTGGTGGCCCGGTAGGCGGAGATCGCGGTGCCGTCCGAACCGTACTGGGGCTGCAGGTCGGCGGCGGTGGTCGCGATGTCCTTGCGGTCGATGCCGAGGTCGACCAGACCGTCGATCACCGACTGCTGGCGTTCGTTGGTCTGGTTCATCGCCGCGGTGGCGTCCGGGCCGAGGAACTCCATCGACGCGTTCACGGTGAGGGTGTCCGGGGTGCCCTGCACCTGCCCGGCACCGACGACGGTGACCTGGCGGGCGTCGGCGCCGGACGCCGACAGGCCCTGCTGCGCGTCGCAGGCGGATACGCCGGCGGCCGCGAAACCCGCGGCGGCAAGGGCGATGAGGGTGTTCCTGACGGTCTTCGCACACGCTGAGATCGGCATGCCTGGCACAGTAGCGTCCGGTCAGCGGGCCGAGTCCAGGAAGTCGACAAGCACGCTCGACACCTGCGCGGGTCGCTCCTCGGTCAGCCAGTGCCCCGCACCGTCGAGCATCACCTCGCGGTAGTCGCCGGTCACGATCTCGCGGGCACGGTCGGTCGGTGTGTAGGCCAGTGTCGCGTCGGCGGTGCCGCCGACGAACAGTGCGGGCACGTCGATCGTGGCCGTCGGGGGCTGGGCGGTCAGCTCCCAGTTCAGGTCGAAACACCGGTACCAGTTCAGCGGGCCCGTGAAACCGGTGCGGGTGAACTCGTCGACGTAGACGGCGAAGTCGTCGGGGCCGAGCCAGTCCGGCAGCGTTCCCGGGTCGGGGATGCGGTCGAGGAAGCCGCCGGCGTCGGGGTCCCCGGTCAGCGCGGCGCCTCCGCCGGCGCCCATCGAGAACAGCCGCCGGAACGTCGCCGCCGGGTCGCGTGCGAGTTCCGCGTCGGCCGGACCCCGCTCCTGGAAGTACAGGATGTAGACGAATCGGTCGCCCCGGTCGCCTTCTCCGGCCATCCGGCGGAACGCCTGCGTCGTCGGCACCTGCGGGCGGGGCACCGGTGGCAGGCTCAGCCCACCGACCGCCCAGAACCGCTCCGGCGCGAACAGCGGCGCACCCCAGGCGACGACGGACCCGAAGTCGTGGCCGATCAGCGCGGCCTTGTCCGCGCCGCCGCCGACCTCGGAGTCGATCAACCCGACGATGTCGGCACCGAGCTCGCGCACGTTGTAGGCGTCGACGTCGTCGGGGCGGTCGGAGCCGCCGTAGCCGCGCTGGTCGGGGGCCAGGACGTGATAGCCGGCCTCGGCGAGCGCGGCGATCTGATGACGCCAGGAAAACGCCAGCTCAGGGAAGCCGTGGCACAACACCACCAGCGGTGCGCCGGGGTCGCCGGCCTCGATCACCCGCAGCGTGACACCGTTCGTCTGGACCATTCGCGACCGCATGCCCCCCACTTTCCCTGAGAGCCAGGTCACGGTCAGTCGTAACCGGGAACTGCCGAACGTTGGTCTAGCGGTAGCCTTGAGGTTTCCAGCTGCGCGTATTGGAAGGATTTGGCCGGCGCACCGCAATGCCGGCTGCACATATTTGATGAACCGGAATCACGAATGAACAGAAAAAATGTGATCCGCACTCTCACGGTGATCGCCGTGGTGCTGCTGCTGGGTTGGTCATTCTTCTATTTCAGCGACGACACGCGCGGCTACAAGCCCGTCGACACGTCGGTCGCGATGGCGCAGATCACCGCCGACAACGTCGACAGCGCACAGATCGACGACCGCGAACAGCAGTTGCGTCTTGAGCTGAAGAACGGCAACGGCGACACCGAGGACAGCAAGCAGGTCATCACCAAGTACCCGACCGGGTACGGGGTGACGTTGTTCGAGGCGCTGCAGGACAAGAACGTCAAGACCAACACCGTGGTCAACCAGAGCAGCATCCTCGGCACGCTGCTGATCTACATGCTGCCGCTGCTGCTGCTCGTCGCGCTGTTCGTGATGTTCTCCCGGATGCAGTCCGGCGGCCGGATGGGCTTCGGGTTCGGCAAGTCCAAGGCCAAGCTGTTGTCCAAGGACATGCCCAAGACCACCTTCGCCGACGTCGCGGGCGTCGACGAGGCGGTCGAGGAGCTCTACGAGATCAAGGACTTCCTGCAGAACCCGAGCCGCTACCAGGCTCTCGGCGCCAAGATCCCCAAGGGTGTGCTGCTCTACGGCCCGCCCGGCACCGGCAAGACCCTGCTGGCGCGCGCCGTGGCCGGTGAGGCCGGTGTCCCGTTCTTCACGATCTCCGGTTCGGACTTCGTCGAGATGTTCGTCGGCGTCGGCGCCTCGCGCGTGCGTGACCTGTTCGAGCAGGCCAAGCAGAACAGCCCGTGCATCATCTTCGTCGACGAGATCGACGCCGTCGGCCGCCAGCGCGGCGCCGGCCTGGGCGGCGGTCACGACGAACGCGAACAGACACTGAACCAGCTGCTGGTCGAGATGGACGGCTTCGGCGACCGGCAGGGCGTCATCCTGATCGCGGCCACCAACCGGCCCGACATCCTCGACCCGGCCCTGCTGCGGCCCGGCCGCTTCGACCGCCAGATCCCGGTGTCGAGCCCGGACCTGGCCGGCCGGCGTGCGGTCCTCAAGGTGCATTCGGCGGGTAAGCCGATCGCCGAGGACGCCGACCTGGAAGGCCTCGCCAAGCGCACCGTCGGCATGTCCGGCGCCGACCTGGCCAACGTGATCAACGAGGCTGCGCTACTGACGGCCCGCGAGAACGGCACCATCATCACCGGTGCCGCGCTCGAGGAGGCCGTCGACCGCGTCGTCGGCGGTCCGCGCCGCAAGAGCCGCATCATCAGCGAGCACGAGAAGAAGATCACCGCCTACCACGAGGGTGGGCACACCCTGGCCGCGTGGGCGATGCCCGACATCGAACCGATCTACAAGGTGACGATCCTGGCGCGCGGCCGCACCGGCGGTCACGCGATGGCGGTGCCCGAGGACGACAAGGGTCTGATGACCCGCTCCGAGATGATCGCCCGCCTGGTGTTCGCGATGGGTGGGCGCGCGGCCGAGGAGCTGGTGTTCCGCGAGCCGACCACCGGCGCGTCGTCCGACATCGACCAGGCCACCAAGATCGCCCGCGCGATGGTGACCGAGTACGGCATGAGCTCCAAGCTCGGGGCCGTCCGGTACGGCACCGAACACGGCGACCCGTTCCTGGGCCGCACGATGGGCAACCAGGCCGACTACAGCCACGAGGTCGCGCGCGACATCGACGACGAGATCCGCAAGCTGATCGAGGCCGCCCACACCGAGGCGTGGGAGATCCTCACCGAGTACCGCGACGTGCTCGACACGCTGGCGCTGCAGCTGCTGGAGAAGGAGACCCTGCACCGGGTCGAGCTCGAAGCGATCTTCGCCGACGTGAAGAAGCGCCCGCGGCTGACCATGTTCGACGACTTCGGCGGCCGGGTGCCGTCGGACAAGCCGCCGATCAAGACGCCGGGCGAGTTGGCGATGGAGCGCGGCGAGCCGTGGCCCAAGCCGGTCCCGGAACCCGCGTTTAAGACCGCGATCGCGCAGGCGTCGAAGGCCGCCGCCGAAGCCGCCCACCGCAACGGCGGCAACGGGTCCAACGGCGCCCCGGCCGGCGGCCCCACGCAGCCGGACTACGGCGCCCCGGCGGGCTGGCATGCGCCCGGCTGGCCGCCGCCTGCGGGCACCCCCCAGCACCCGCAGGGTCAGTGGTATCCGGGCCCGCAGCAACAGCAGGGCTGGCAGGGGCAACCCCCGACGCCGGCCTATCCCGGGTATCCGCCGTATCAGCCCTACCCGCCGCCGCCCGGGCAGCACGCCCGCGGTGGTGCACCCGCGTACAACCCGACGGAAGAGCCCAGCCGCGACGGTGGCAGGGACAACGGGCGTACCGGCCCGCCGGACCAGGATCGCTGACACCCGAACGGAGATCTCGATGACGCGGTCGCACAACCACACGGCCACGCTCACCGCCCGCGATTTCGATCAGGCCCGTGCCGAGGCCGCGGTGCGGGAACTACTCATCGCTGTCGGTGAGGATCCGGACCGGGAGGGCCTGCTCGACACGCCGGCCCGGGTGGCGCGGTCCTACCGCGAGATCTTCGCGGGGCTCTACACCGATCCCGACGACGTGCTCACCACGATGTTCGACGAGCAGCACGACGAGATGGTGCTGGTCAAGGACATCCCGATGTACTCGACGTGCGAGCACCACCTGGTGTCGTTCCACGGGGTCGCCCACGTCGGCTACATCCCGGGGGTGGACGGTCGCGTCACCGGTCTGTCGAAGCTGGCTCGGGTGGTGGACCTGTACGCCAAGCGGCCCCAGGTGCAGGAGCGGCTCACCGCGCAGATCGCCGACGCGCTGATGCGCAAGCTCAATCCGCGTGGCGCGATCGTCGTGATCGAGGCGGAGCATCTGTGCATGGCGATGCGCGGCATCCGTAAGCCCGGCGCGGTGACGACGACGTCCGCGGTGCGCGGACAGTTCAAGACCGACAAGGCATCCCGTGCCGAAGCGCTGGACCTGATCCTGCGGAAGTGACGTGCGCCGTGCAGGTGATGGGGGTTGTCAACGTCACCGACGATTCGTTCTCCGACGGTGGGCTGTTCCTGGACCGTGATCGCGCCGTCTCCCACGGGGTCGAGCTCGTCGCCCAGGGCGCGGCCATCGTCGACGTCGGCGGTGAGTCGACCCGGCCCGGCGCGACCCGTGTCGACCCGCAGGTCGAGACCTCCAGGGTGCTTCCCGTCGTCAAAGAGCTTGCCCAGCAAGGGATCACCGTCAGCATCGACACGATGCACGCCGCGGTCGCACGGGCCGCGCTGGAAAACGGCGCCGCGATCGTCAACGACGTCTCCGGTGGCCGCGCCGACCCCGACATGGTGCGGGTGGTCGCCGAGGCCGGCGCTCCGTGGATCCTGATGCACTGGCGTTCGGTGGACGCCGAGCGGCCGCACACCGTCCCGCCGTACGGCGACGTGGTCGCCGAGGTGCGCGACGAGTTGCTCGCCGGGGTGGACGCGGCGGTCGCGGCCGGGGTGGGCCCGGACAAGCTGATCATCGATCCCGGACTGGGATTCGCCAAGACCGCACAACACAACTGGGCGCTGCTCAACGCGCTGCCGGACCTCGTCGCAACCGGGATCCCGGTGCTCGTCGGCGCGTCCCGCAAGCGTTTTCTCGGCACCCTGCTGGCCGGGGCCGACGGCGAGCCGCGCCCGCCGGCCGGGCGGGAGACCGCCACCGCGGTGATCTCCGCGCTGGCGGGGTGGCACGGCGTCTGGGGGGTGCGGGTGCACGACGTGCGGGCGTCGGTGGACGCCCTCGCGGTGGCGGCGGCATGGCGGGCGGGAGCACATGACTGATCGGATCGAGTTGCGGGGCTTGAGGGTTCGCGGTAACCACGGCGTGTTCGACCACGAGCGCCGCGACGGTCAGGACTTCGTCGTCGACATCACGGTGTGGATCGACCTGGCCGCCGCCGCGGCCAGCGACGACCTCGCCGACACGCTGGACTACGGCGTGCTCGCGCAGCGGGCCGCCGACATCGTCGCCGGACCGCCGCGGCAGTTGATCGAGACCGTCGCCGGTGAGATCGCCGACGACGTGATGAGCGACGAACGCGCCCACGCCGTCGAGGTGGTTGTGCACAAACCGTCGGCGCCGATTCCGTTGCAGTTCAACGATGTCGCGGTCACAGCGCGGCGGTCACGCCGCGGCGGGCGGGGCAGATGACGGCGATTGTGCTGTCCATCGGGTCCAATATGGGTGACCGGTTGGCGCATCTGCAATCCGTGCTCGACGGTCTCGGGAACACGGTCACGGCGGTGTCGCCGGTGTACGAGACCGACGCCTGGGGCGGTGTCGAGCAGGGCCCGTTCCTCAACGCCGTCGTGCTCGCCGACGACCCGGGACTCGACGCCCACGGTTGGTTGAGGCGCGCCCATGAGCTCGAAGACGCCGCGGGCCGCACCCGGGAACAGCACTGGGGCCCACGCACCCTCGACGTCGACCTGGTGGCGTGCCGCGACGGTGACGGCGATGTGGTGCTGGCCGACCCGGACCTGACGCTGCCGCATCCGTACGCGCACGTGCGCGCGTTCGTGCTGATCCCGTGGCTCGACGTGGACCCGGCCGCGTGGCTCACCGTCGACGGTCGGACGGCCGCGGCGGCCGAACTGCTCGCCGGCGTCGACTCCGGCGAACGCGCCGGGGTCCGGCCCACCGACCTGGCGCTGCGGATCGGGACGCCCGGCTGATGGGCGTGACCCGCAAGCGTGACCTCGCCGGGGCCGTCGCGGCCACGGCGGTCGCGGGCTATCTGCTGATGTTCGTGCTGTACCGGGTGTTCCCGCCGATCACACTGTGGACGGGCATGTCGCTGCTGGGTGTCGCAGTGGCGCTGGCAGGTTGGGCGTTCTTCGTGCGGTCCAAGATCCGCGACGGCCAGATCGGACTGGGCGGGGGCCGGTTGCATCCGCTGGCGGTGGCCCGCTCGGTCGTCATCGCGAAGGCGGCGGCGTGGATGGGCAGCGTCGTGCTCGGGTGGTGGCTGGCGGTGGTGGTCTACCTGCTGCCGCGGAGAGGCAGCCTGCGGGTGGCCGCCGAGGACACCCCGGGCGCGGTGGTGGCCGCGCTGTGCGCGTTGGCCCTGGTGATCGCCGCGATGTGGCTGCAGCATTGCTGCACCTCCCCGGACGACCCGTCGCAGAACGCCGACCCCGCGCCAGGCTGACGCGATTCTGCGCGACCGGGGCAGAATCGCCGTCAAGGTCGACACGCGAGATGACCTGTGCCAGGTACAGTCGCCCCATGACCGATCCGACCCGCGGCGGCCGCCTCAGACGTGGCACCCGAAGGCCGGGTTGGATCCTGATGACGGTGTTGCTGGTGCTCGCCATCGTTGCGAGTTCGGCTCTGGTTTTCACCAATCGCGTCGAGTTGCTCAAGCTCGCAGTGATTCTCGCGCTGTGGGCCGCGGTGGTCGCCGCGTTCGTGTCCGTGATCTATCGCAGGCAGAGCGACAGCGACCAGGCCAAGGTGCGCGATCTCAAGCTGGTCTACGACCTGCAGCTGGAACGGGAGATCTCGGCTCGGCGGGAGTACGAACTCACCGTCGAGTCGCATCTGCGCCGCGAGCTGGCGGCCGAGCTCAGCGCCCAGTCCGCCGACGAGGTGGCCTCGCTGCGCGCCGAGCTCGCCGCGCTGCGCGCCAACCTGGAGTACCTGTTCGACGCCGACCTGTCGCATCGCCCGGCGATCGAGACCGAGCGGACCGCGGGCCGGGTCAGCAGCAGCCGCATCGACACCGAGGACGACTTCGTCACCGTCGCGCCGGAGCCCGACGCCCCGGTGACCGAAGAGAGCCCGATCATCGACGTGCCCGCCGAACCGCATCCGCCCGAGCACGAGTGGGCCGCGTTCGTCGCCGAACACGGCGGTGCGCACCGCAGGGCGGGGGAGCGGGAGGCGGCCGGACGTCGTCGCCGCGCCGACGACGCCGCGCCTCCGCAATGGGCGCCGCCGCCTCCGGCGCCCCAGCAGCCGGAACCACCACCACCACCACCACCACCAGCACCGGCCCCGCCCGTCGCGCCGGAACCGCAGTTCCCGTGGCTGCCGCCGCCGCCCCAACAGCCGGCGCCGCAGCCACCGCAGCGTCCCGAGCCCGCTCCGGCGGGCGGGTGGCAGCCCGTGCCCGCCGAGGGGCAGTACATCCCGGCCGGGCACCCGGGAAGTAACTGGGTGTCTCCCAACGGGACCGAGGACGAGTACGTCGGGCGGCGCCGCGCGCCCGAACAGTCCGCCCCTGACCAGCCGCTGGAGACACCCCGCGGCAAGCACTACGGGCCGGGCGAGCAGCCGGCGCCGGAACCGCAGCCCGCACCTGCGCCGCAGCCTCAGGAAGAGGAAGCCCCCGAACCCGAGGACGAAGGCGGCGGTGCGCACACCGGCGGCCAGTCCGTCGCCGAACTGCTGGCCCGGCTGCAGGCGACCCCGTCCGGCGGCGGCCGGCGAAGGCGCCGGGAGGACTGAGCTAGGCTCGGGGCGACCGTCCGGTACCCGCAGCGCGGGACCGGAACGACGTGGACGAGAACAGCGAGGTCGACTGCGATGGTGCAGCCCTCCGGCGGCGGTGCGACCCCGCACGACGGACTCCGGCCGGCCCGGCTGACGGTCGGCGTGATCTCCGCGGGCCGGGTCGGTACCGCACTGGGTGTGGCGCTCGAGCGCGCCGAACACGTCGTCGTCGGATGCAGCGCCGTGTCGAACGCCTCCCGCACCCGCGCGCAGCGCTGGCTTCCCGACACCCCGGTGCTCGCCGTCGACGAGGTCGCGCGCCGCTCCGAACTTCTGCTGCTCGCCGTGCCCGACGCCGAACTGCCCGGCCTGGTCAGCGGTCTGGCTGCCACCGGCGCGGTGAGGCCCAACACCATCGTGATGCACACCTCCGGTGCCAACGGCATCGGCGTGCTCGCGCCGCTGGCCGAGATCGGCTGCATCACCCTGGCCGTCCATCCGGCGATGACGTTCGCCGGCACCGACGAGGACGTCGACCGGCTGCGCGAGACCTGCTTCGGTATCACCGCCGGGGACGAAATCGGTTACGCCATCGCGCAATCGCTGGTGCTCGAGATCGGTGGCGAACCGTTCCGGGTCCGTGAGGACGCCCGCACGCTCTACCATGCGGCTCTTGCGCACTCCAGCAACCACGTCGTGACCGTCCTGCTCGACGCGGTCGAGGCGCTGCGCGCGGCGCTGTGGGGCCAGGAACTCCTCGGCCAGGAGACCGTCGGTGACGAACCGGGCGGCATCGCCGAGCGGATCATCGCCCCGCTGGCACGCGCGGCGCTGGACAACGCGCTGCAACGCGGACAGACGGCGCTCACCGGGCCGGTCGCGCGCGGTGACGCCGCGGCGGTGGCGGGCCATCTGCAGGCTCTGGCGGAGGTGAATCCCGATGTGGCGCAGGCTTACCGGGCCAACTCGTGGCGTACCGCGCAACGCGCGCACGCCCCGAAGGCCGTGTTCGACGTGTTGACAGAATCAGGACAGTGATGAACCCACGTAACGCACCCAAGTTCGCCGCAGGACAGCTCAACGTCTACCACCGCCCCAATGACGTGTCCGCCGTGACCCGGGCGGTGCGCGCAACCGGGCGACGCGTCATCCTGGTGCCGACGATGGGTGCGCTGCACGACGGTCATCTGGCGTTGGTGCGCGCCGCCAAGCGGGCACCGGGTGCGGTCGTCGTCGTCTCGATCTTCGTGAACCCGTTGCAGTTCGGGGCGGGCGAGGACCTCGACGCGTACCCACGCACCCTGGACGACGACCTTGCGCTGCTGCGTGCCGAAGGCGTCGAGATCGCGTTCACCCCGACCGCCAACGATATGTACCCCGACGGGATGCGTACCACGGTGCACCCCGGACCGATCGGCGCGGAGCTCGAAGGTGCGGTTCGGCCAACGCATTTCGCCGGAATGCTGACCGTGGTGCTGAAGCTGTTCAACATCGTGGCCCCCGACCGCGCCTACTTCGGTGAGAAGGACTACCAGCAGCTGGCCTTGATCCGGCAGATGGTCACCGACCTGAACCTCGACATCCAGATCCAGGGTGTGCCGACGGTACGCGAGAACGACGGACTGGCGATGTCCTCGCGCAACCGCTATCTCGACGCCGACGAACGCGAGCAGGCCGGCGCGCTGTCGGCGGCCCTGCTGGCCGGCATGTACGCCGCGTCGGCGGGGGTGCCCGCGGCGCTGGACGCGGCGCGCGCGGTGCTCGACGAGGTACCGGCCCTGCAGCTGGAATATCTGGAGGTACGCGATCCGATGCTGGGGCCCGCACCGGTCGAGGGCCCCGGCCGCATCCTCGTCGCCGCGCGGCTCGGGCGGACCCGGTTGATCGACAACATCGCCATCGACATCGGCGCCAGCGCCGGCATCGACGGCCATCCCCGCTCCGCGAATGGGCAGAGCCACGAATTGCCTTGGAGGAACTGATGTCACGGGTCGTGTTGACGTCCACGACGGGCGCCGGGGTGATGTCGTGCTGCTGGCGATAGACGTCCGCAACACCCACACCGTCGTCGGGTTGGTGTCCGGCTCCGGCCAGCACGCCAAGGTCGTGCACCACTGGCGCATCCGCACCGAATCCGAGGTCACCGCAGACGAACTCGCGCTGACGATCGACGGGCTGATCGGTGACGACGCCGAGCGCCTGACCGGCGCCGCGGGACTGTCGACGGTGCCGTCGGTGATGCATGAGGTCCGGGTGATGCTCGAGCAGTACTGGCCGTCGGTGCCGCATGTGCTGATCGAACCCGGGGTGCGCACCGGGATACCGCTGCTGGTCGACAACCCGAAAGAGGTCGGCGCCGACCGCATCGTGAACTGTCTTGCGGCGTACCACAAGTACGGCACCGCGGCGATCGTGGTCGACTTCGGTTCGTCGATCTGTGTGGACGTGGTGTCCGCCAAGGGTGAATTCCTCGGCGGTGCGATCGCCCCGGGCGTGCAGGTGTCCTCCGACGCCGCCGCGGCGCGCTCGGCGGCGCTGCGGCGCGTCGAGCTGACCCGGCCGCGGTCGGTCATCGGCAAGAACACCGTCGAGTGCATGCAGGCCGGTGCGGTGTTCGGATTCGCCGGTCTGGTCGACGGTCTGGTGACCCGGATCCGGGAGGACGTCGACGGTTTCGGCGGTGACGACGTCAACGTGGTCGCCACCGGGCACGGGGCGCCGCTGGTGCTCGACGACCTGAGCACCGTGCAGCACTACGACCGCCACCTGACCCTCGACGGGCTGCGCCTGGTCTACGAACGCAACCGCGACAACCAGCGCAAGCTCAAACAGGCCCGCTGACTCAGAAATACGTCCGGATCAGGTCGACCACCCGGCCCCGGTCGTCGAGTTCGGGGATCAGCCGCCATTTGTCGAACACGGTGCACGGGTGCGAGATCCCGAACCGCAGCCAGTCACCGACGTCGGCCGAGCCGGTGCCGTCGAGCTGCAGGAACGCGTGCTGGTCGTTGAGCTTGGTCACCGAGGACCCGGCCGGTTCCAGCGGCGTCGGCATCCCCTGGTCGAAGGACACGTCGCGCCGGCCCATCGCCACGATCGCCAGCCCGGGTTCCGGACGCGACGTGACCTGCGCGTGGACCTCCAGCGCCGGACGGAGCCTGGCGCCGCCGTGCCGGGTCAACGGCGATGTGCGCGCGTACAACCCATGGTCGTGGGTCACGTAGCAGCCGCTGCGCAGCACCGTGCGCACCGCCAGATCGGCGGGCCAGCCGGTCAACACGTCGGCGACGTCGTCGAAATAGGTGCTGCCGCCCGCGGTGACGACGACCTCGTCGGTCTCGAACAGCGCCGCCAGGCGCAGCACGGCCGCCCGCACCTCGCGCAGGTGCGCCGCGACCGCGGCCATCGCCTCCGGAGCCAGCGACTGCGCGATCGCGGCTTCGTACCCGGCCACCCCGACCAGCTCCAGCCGGCCGGACGCGACCACGGCGCGGGCCACGGCGTCGACCTCATCGGCCCCGCGGCAGCCGGAGCGCCCGCCGGGTAGCCCGAGTTCGACGCACACCGGCACCGGTCGCTGGGCACCGGCCAGCGCCGCGTTCATCAGCTCGACACCACGCACCGAGTCGACCCAGCACACGAACCGCATCGCCGGGTCGCGGTCCAGCTCGGCCGACACCCAGCGCAACCCCGCGGCGTCGACCAGTTCGTTGGCCAGCACCAGGCTGCGGACACCGAACGCGCGGAACACCGCCGCCTGGCTCACCGTCGCCACCGTGATCGCGCAGGCGCCGGCGGCCAGCTGGCGCGCCGCCAGCCGCGGCGACATGTGCGTCTTGCCGTGCGGGGCCAGCTCGACGCCGTGGCCGCGGCACCATTCGGCCATCGTCGCGACGTTGTGGGCCACCGCGTCGGCGCGCAGCACGCACACCGGCCCGGGGGCGGCCTCCGGACCGGCGGGGTCGAACACGGGCGCCTCGGCGGTGATCTGTGCCGGCGACCGCCCCCACCACGCGCGCGGCACCCCTTTGAACCGCCAGTCCAGCGGACGCCCGGACTCCCGGCGCGCCGCGGCGCGGTAGACGGCGTCGTCGATCGGCGCGATTCCGGGCCCGGTCATCTGTTCATTTAAGCTGGCACGTCGTGACGTCCCCAGATTCTCCTGACGACATCCCTGAGCAGTTCCGCATCCGTCAGGCCAAGCGCGAGAGGCTGCTCGCCGAGGGACGCGACCCGTACCCGGTGCACGTCGACCGCACCCATACGCTCGCCGAACTGCGCGAGGCCTACCCCGATCTGGAAGCCGACACCAAGACCGGGCAGTTCGTCGGCGTCGCCGGTCGAGTGATCTTCGCCCGAAACTCCGGCAAGTTGTGCTTCGCCACCCTGCAGGAGGGTGACGGTACGCAGCTGCAGGTGATGATCAGCTTCGCCGAGGTGGGCCAGGATTCCCTCGACGCCTGGAAGGCCGACGTCGACCTCGGCGACATCGTCTTCGTGCACGGTGAGGTCATCAGCTCCCGCCGCGGCGAGCTGTCGGTGCTCGCCGACTCCTGGCAGATCGCGTCGAAGTCGCTGCGGCCGCTGCCCGTCGCGCACAAGGAACTGAACGAGGAGACGCGGGTCAGGCAGCGTTATGTCGACCTGATCGTGCGTCCGGAGGCGCGTGCCATCGCACGGCAGCGCGTCGCGGTCGTGCGTGCGGTGCGCAATGCGCTGGAACGGCGTGGATTCCTCGAAGTCGAGACGCCGATGTTGCAGACCCTGGCCGGCGGCGCGGCGGCCCGGCCGTTCGTCACGCATTCCAATGCGCTCGACACCGACCTGTACCTGCGCATCGCGCCGGAGCTTTTCCTCAAGCGGTGTGTGGTCGGCGGATTCGACCGCGTCTTCGAGTTGAATCGCAACTTCCGAAACGAAGGCGCCGATTCCACTCATTCGCCGGAATTCGCGATGCTGGAGACTTATCAGGCGTGGGGCACCTACGATGATTCGGCGATCGTCACTCGCGAACTAATTCAAGAGGTTGCCGACGAAGCGATCGGCACCCGACAGGTCACTTTGGCCGACGGCACCGAGTATGACCTCGACGGGGAATGGCAGAGCATTCAAATGTATCCGTCATTGTCCGAGGCTTTGGGTGAAGAGATCACCCCGCAGACCTCCGCCGAGCGGCTTTGGCAGATCGCCGACGGGCTCGGTGTCGAGATTCCGCGGGATCGCGGCTACGGGCACGGGAAATTAGTCGAGGAACTCTGGGAGCACACCGTCGGCGACAAGCTGTGGGGCCCGACGTTCGTCCGGGATTTCCCGGTCGAGACCACCCCGCTGACGCGGCCGCATCGCAGTATCGACGGCGTCACCGAGAAATGGGATCTCTACGTGCGCAACTTCGAATTGGCCACCGGTTACTCGGAGTTGATCGACCCGATCATCCAGCGCCAGAGATTCGAGGCCCAGGCACGTGCGGCGGCCGCCGGCGACGACGAGGCAATGGCGCTCGACGAGGATTTTCTGGCCGCATTGGAGTACGGCATGCCGCCCACGACGGGAACGGGAATGGGCATCGACCGGCTGCTGATGGCGCTGACCGGACTGAACATTAGAGAGACCGTTTTATTTCCGATTGTTCGCCGACACGCAAACTGATCTGCGCCTAATCAGGCGTTGTTGAATGGCCCGCCTGAATATGGCACATTGGTGCCGTAGTTGAGCGGCATTCCGCTCTTCTGGTACTTGGGAAGGGCAGTGAGAAATGGCGAAGAAAGTGACCGTCACCTTGGTCGACGATTTCGACGGTGAGGGTGCCGCTGACGAGACCGTCGAATTTGGTCTCGACGGCGTGAGCTACGAGATCGATCTCTCTGCCAAGAACGCCGCAAAGCTTCGTAATGATTTGAAGCAGTGGGTCGAGGCGGGCCGCCGGGTCGGGGGCCGTCGACGCGGCCGCGCCGCGGCCACCGGTCGGGGGCGCGCCGCCATCGACCGCGAGCAGAGCGCCGCGATCCGGGAATGGGCCCGTCGCAACGGCCACAACGTGTCGACCCGCGGCCGGATCCCGGCCGACGTGATCGACGCCTTCCACGCCGCGACGTAACCGTTTTCGTAGCCGTCGTCCGGCCGTTTTTGTAGCCGATTCCGGCCGTTTTTCGCGCCCGGCGCGGATTCCCGCGTTCGTTCGCTGGCGGCGAACCATTTTCGTGGCCGGGCGGGAAACGTTTTGCGCATCTGCGGCGTTGCTCTAGCAGCGTCGGGCAGATGTCATCCGTATTGCCATCTGTAGCTCCTGTTGTCACCCCTTTAGGGACCGCCAGGCGGGGCACCCGAAGCTGTCGCCCATTAGAGTGGACGACGTAGGTGTACGGCACTGGGTATGGCCGTGTTGTTGCGGCCGTCGAGACTGCCGGTGCGGGCACTTACCAATGCGATGGAGAGCAGGTAACCACGGATGTTCGAAAGATTCACCGACCGTGCGCGTCGGGTTGTCGTCCTGGCCCAAGAAGAGGCCCGGATGCTCAATCACAACTACATCGGCACCGAGCACATCCTGCTGGGACTCATTCACGAGGGTGAGGGCGTAGCCGCCAAGTCGCTCGAGTCGCTGGGCATCTCCCTGGAGGGAGTCCGCAGCCAGGTCGAGGAGATCATCGGCCAGGGCCAGCAGGCGCCGTCCGGGCACATCCCCTTCACCCCGCGGGCCAAGAAGGTGCTTGAGCTGAGCCTGCGCGAGGCGCTGCAGCTCGGCCACAACTACATCGGCACCGAGCACATCCTGCTCGGCCTCATCCGCGAGGGTGAGGGTGTCGCCGCCCAGGTGCTCGTGAAGCTCGGCGCCGAACTGACCCGGGTGCGCCAGCAGGTCATCCAGCTGCTGAGCGGCTACCAGGGCAAGGAGACCGCGGAAGCGGGCACCGGAGGCCGCGGCGGCGAGGCGGGCAATCCGTCCACGTCGCTGGTCCTCGATCAGTTCGGCCGCAACCTGACCGCCGCCGCGATGGAGGGCAAGCTCGACCCCGTCATCGGCCGCGAGAAGGAAATCGAGCGGGTCATGCAGGTGCTGAGCCGCCGCACCAAGAACAACCCGGTGCTGATCGGCGAGCCCGGCGTCGGCAAGACCGCCGTCGTCGAGGGCCTCGCGCAGGCGATTGTGCACGGCGACGTCCCCGAGACGCTGAAGGACAAGCAGCTCTACACCCTCGACCTCGGATCGCTGGTCGCGGGCAGCCGCTACCGCGGTGACTTCGAGGAGCGCCTGAAGAAGGTGCTCAAGGAGATCAACACCCGCGGCGACATCATCCTGTTCATCGACGAGCTGCACACGCTCGTCGGCGCAGGTGCCGCCGAGGGCGCGATCGACGCCGCCAGCATCCTGAAGCCGAAGCTGGCCCGCGGTGAGCTGCAGACCATCGGTG
This sequence comes from Mycolicibacterium parafortuitum, assembly GCF_002086815.1. Taxonomy (GTDB): domain Bacteria; phylum Actinomycetota; class Actinomycetes; order Mycobacteriales; family Mycobacteriaceae; genus Mycobacterium; species Mycobacterium parafortuitum. The sequence goes on along the minus strand of NZ_MVID01000002.1, from coordinate 368,984 downwards.
CGACCACCCTCGACGAGTACCGCAAGTACATCGAGAAGGACGCCGCGCTCGAGCGCCGGTTCCAGCCGGTCCAGGTCGGCGAGCCGACCGTCGCGCACACCATCGAGATCCTCAAGGGGCTGCGCGACCGCTACGAGGCGCATCACCGCGTCTCGATCACCGACGGCGCCATCGCGGCGGCCGCGACGCTGGCCGACCGCTACATCAACGACCGGTTCCTGCCGGACAAGGCGATCGACCTGATCGACGAGGCCGGCGCCCGGATGCGCATCCGCCGGATGACCGCTCCGCCGGACCTGCGCGAGTTCGACGAGAAGATCGCCGACGCGCGCCGGGAGAAGGAGTCCGCGATCGACGCGCAGGACTTCGAGAAGGCAGCGAGCCTGCGCGACAAGGAGAAGCAACTCGTCGCGCAGCGTGCCGAGCGTGAGAAGCAGTGGCGCTCAGGTGATCTCGATGTCGTGGCGGAAGTCGACGACGAGCAGATCGCCGAGGTGCTCGGCAACTGGACCGGTATCCCGGTGTTCAAGCTGACCGAGGAGGAGACCACCCGTCTCCTGCGCATGGAAGACGAGCTGCACAAGCGGATCATCGGGCAAGAGGATGCGGTCCGTGCAGTGTCGAAGGCGATCCGCCGCACCCGTGCCGGCCTGAAGGACCCCAAGCGCCCGTCCGGTTCGTTCATCTTCGCCGGCCCGTCCGGTGTCGGTAAGACCGAGCTGTCCAAGGCGCTGGCCAACTTCCTGTTCGGCGACGACGACGCGCTCATCCAGATCGACATGGGCGAGTTCCACGACCGCTTCACCGCATCGCGGCTGTTCGGTGCCCCTCCCGGGTACGTCGGCTACGAAGAGGGCGGCCAGCTCACCGAGAAGGTGCGCCGCAAGCCGTTCTCGGTGGTGCTGTTCGACGAGATCGAGAAGGCCCATCAGGAGATCTACAACAGCCTCCTGCAGGTCCTCGAAGACGGCCGCCTGACCGACGGTCAGGGCCGCACGGTGGACTTCAAGAACACCGTGCTGATCTTCACCTCGAACCTCGGCACCAGCGACATCAGCAAGGCGGTCGGGCTGGGCTTCACCCAGGGTGGCGGCGAGAACAACTACGAGCGGATGAAGCAGAAGGTTCACGACGAACTGAAGAAGCACTTCCGTCCGGAGTTCCTCAACCGCATCGACGACATCATCGTCTTCCACCAGCTGACCCAGGACGAGATCATCCAGATGGTCGACCTGATGGTCGGCCGGGTCGCCAACCAGCTCAAGGCCAAGGACATGGCCATCGAGCTGACGCCGAAGGCGAAGTCGCTGCTGGCCAAGCGCGGCTTCGATCCGGTGCTGGGTGCGCGGCCGCTGCGCCGCACCATCCAGCGCGAGATCGAGGACCAGCTGTCGGAGAAGATCCTCTTCGAGGAACTCGGACCCGGCCAGCTCGTCACCGTCGACGTCGAGAACTGGGACGGCGAGGGTCAGGGCGAGGATGCGCGGTTCACGTTCGCCGGCTCCCGCAAGCCCGCCGAGGGCGCCGAGCCGGACCTGGCGCAGGCCGGTGCCGGTGGCGCCGCGGCCGTGACGGAATAACCGGATACGACACCGACGAAGCGGCCACCCTTCTCCAATTTGCGAACCGGGGGAGGGTGGCCGCTTCGTTTGGCTTACGATGCAGTGGTAATCGACGGGCGTCGGAAGCTGGTGGAAATCCAGACGGTCGCGCCACTGTGAAAGTCAGACCCGGGTCCGTCGGCCATTCGTAGGGACGCGAATTCCCGGGAAAGGAACCACCATGACGTCACCTGACGTGAGCAAGACCCGCGCCATAGATTTCTCCGCGACCAAAGCAGTGCTCTGGCTCTCGCTCACCGCGTTCTTCGCTCTGGTGGTCCTCTATTTCATCGGTATGGATCAGGGCGCGACATCGGTGTTCGGCAACAGCACCTACATCCACGAATTCGTGCACGACGCACGCCATCTCCTCGGCTTCCCCTGCCACTGAGTAAAGCGGCACAAGGGATAAGTGAACATGGAGAAACACATCATCGGGCGCGGCCTTCTGGCCGGCGCCGTCGCCGGCGTGCTGGCGTTCGTTTTCGCCCGCATCTTCGTCGAGCCCCAGATCGAACTCGCGATCGGCTACGAGGACGGCATCGCCGCCGCACATGAGGCGATGGAGGAAGCCGCCGGGGTCGCCGGGCACAGCCACGGTGACGGCGGCGGGTTCACCCGCGCCGTGCAGATGAACATCGGCATGGGTATGGGGGTGCTGCTGTTCAGCCTCGCGATCAGCGCGCTGTTCGCCGTCGTGTTCGCGGTCGCCTACGGCCGGGTCGGCGACATCTCGGCCCGGCTGCTGTCGCTGTACATCGCAGGCGGCATGCTGCTGAGCCTCTACATCGTCCCGTCGCTGAAGTATCCGGCCAGCCCGCCGGCACTGAGCCTGGACGAGACGATCCGCCAGCGCACGCTGCTCTACCTGGCGGTCGTGGTGCTCTCCGCGGCGCTGCTGGTCGCTGCGGTGTATCTGGGCAGGCAGTGGGCCGCCAAGATCGGCAACTGGAACGCCACCCTGGCCGCGGCGGGCGCCTATGTCGTCGCGATCGCGGTGGTGATGCTGGTCCTGCCGTCGATCAGCGAGACCCCCGCGCCGCTGGTCGACGACAACGGCGTGATCGTCTACGAGGGCTTCCCGGCCGATCTGCTCTACGAGTTCCGGCTCTACGCGCTCGGCACACAGGTGATCATCTACGCGACGATCGGCCTGGTCTTCGGTGCGCTGATCTCGCGGCTGCTCGGTGAGCGGAAGCATTCTGCGATCGCGTGAGTGAGGTCGTCCGGCTGACCCTCGTGTCACACGCCATGACGGATGCGATGGCGGCCGGACGATTCCCCACCGATGAACCGGTCAACGCGCTCGGCAGGCGCCAGCTCGACGGTGTCATGCTGGAGTCTGTCGAGCGCGCGGTGTGCGGGCCGGAGTCACGGGCGCAACAGACCGCCGCGATGCTGGGCCTGCGGCCCGACATCGAGCCGGCGATCGCGGATCTGGACTGCGGCCGCTGGCGCGGCAGCCCGCTGGGCGCGGTGTCCCCGGACGAGATGACGATCTGGTTGACGGATCCGGCCAGCGCGCCGCACGGCGGCGAGTCCGTCGTCGACCTGGTCGGTCGCGTCGGGCGTTGGATGGATTCGCTGTCGGCGCACCGCATGCGCGTCGTCGCGGTGACCCATCCCGCGGTGGTGCGCGCGGCTGTCGTCGTCGCCCTGGACGCGCCGCCGAAGTCGTTCTGGCGCATCGACGTCGCCCCGGTCAGCCGCACGGTGCTGCACTGCCGCGGGCACGCGTGGAATGTGCGGGCCGCCGGGCCGAACTCCTAGCGCCGACTCAGTTCGGGATCAGGTCGAACGTCTGCCGCGCGATCGACATCAGCCACGCCGCGGCGGTCTGGCTGCGGTACTCGGGCCAGTTCGACTGCAGGCTGACCACCCACGGTTGGCCCGACTCGTCGACGGCGTACCAGCTGAATGTCAGATCGCCGGGGAGGTTGCCCGCCTTGGCGCCGATGTAGGGCCATTCGGTGCGGTCGAGGTCGATGCCGGGCAGGAACGACAGGATGTCCTTCACCGGGGCGGCCTCGCCGACGGCGCCTGTCTGCAGTGCGGCATGCAGCCTGCAGATGTCGGCGGCGCTGCCGTACCACTCGGCGCCGATACCGGACGCGGGCTCGTGGGTGCGCTTCGGGTCGGGTTCGTAGGGGCGCGAGTTCGTCTGCTGCAGCAGCTGGACCCGGCCTTCGGGGGTGGCCTGCTTCCACTGCTCGCGCAGATCCGGGGTGCCCCAGCCGACCGAGAACAGCTGGTGCATGGTCGGGAACGGGGTCATGCTCGCCGGGTCGTGGTGGCCGGCCTCGACCAGCGCGCGTTCGATGGCGCCCGGGCCGAGCCGCTCGATCAGCAGATCGGTGGCCATGTTGTCGCTGGCCGAGATCATCTGCTGGGAGGCCTCACGCACCGTCACCGTCGAGCCCGGCGGCAGTTCGTCGAATCCCGACGAGCCGACGGCCTTGGCCTCCTCGGTGATCGTGAGCGGGTCGGTCCATTTCACCGTGCCCGCCTTGACGGCGTCGGCGACGGCGAGCAGCACGTAGAGCTTGAAGATCGACGCCAGCGGCAGCGACAGCTCGGTGTTCGAGCCGGCCACCTTCTCGCACCGGCCGTCGACGACCTTGGCCACCTGGTAGGAGTACCGCGCGCCCGTGCTGGTCAGCTGTTCGTCGATGTCGGACCAGGTGTCGATCTGCGGAGGTACCAGGTCGACGGTGAACCGGTCGACCATGCCGGCCTCGTCGGTGCGCAGCTTGATGGTCTGGGCGACGCCGTAGGACGTCAGCACGTCGAGGGTGGCCCAGCCGGCGCCGACGTCGACGTTGGTGACGGTGAACGGCCGGTCCCACCAGATCCGGTCCATGGTGACGCCGACGTGCTCGACGAGCTCGGGGACGGCCATCGTACGAATACCGACCTCGCCGATCGGCCAGTCGCTGTTGAGCATGTCCATGGTCTGCTTCGCCCGCAGACCCTGCGGTGTGTTGATCTGGATCGGCACGCCGTATGCGGCGTCAGCAGGTGCTGGACGTGTGGCAGTACACCCGCAGGCCAGGGCCACGGCAGAGACCAGTGCGACGAGGACGGTCACCCGGTGCCGGGCCCTGACCGCCTCACCCGTTGCTGTCAGTCCCCGCAACGTCGAGTACGACCTCGAACTCCAGCAGCGAGGCTCCGGTGGCGACGGGATTCTGGCGTTCCCCGGCGTGGGCCTCGTGGGCCGGCCCGTTGGCCCAGGCCTGGAAGGCCTCCTCGGACTCCCACTGGGTGACGACGAAGTAGCGGGTCTCGCCCTTGACCGGGCGGAGCAGCTGGAAGCCGAGGAAACCGGGCTGGTTGTCGACCGCGTGGGCGCGGTGCGCGAATCGCTTCTCCAGTTCCGGACCTGCGTTGGGCGGAACCTCGATGGCGTTGATCTTCACCACTGACATGCCGTTAGGTTACCGTGCCGATTCATGCCCGCGGACCTGCTGACCCCACGCGGTGGTGTGGGCCGCCCGCTGGTTCTGGTGCACGGGCTGATGGGCCGGGGGACCACCTGGTCGCGTCAGCTGCCGTGGCTGAGCCGGCTCGGGCGGGTGTACACGTACGACGCGCCGTGGCACCGCGGCCGCGAGGTCACCGACCCGCATCCGATCGGCACCGAGCGCTTCGTCGACGACCTCGGTGACGCCGTCGAGGCCCTGGGGGAGCCTGCGATCATGGTCGGCCATTCGATGGGCGCGCTGCACTCGTGGTGTCTTGCCGCGGCCCGGCCGGAACTGGTGGACGCCGTCGTGGTCGAGGACATGGCCCCGGACTTCCGGGGCCGCACCACCGGGCCGTGGGAGCCGTGGGTGCACGCGCTACCGGTGGAATTCGGTACCGCCGAACAGGTGTACGCCGAGTTCGGTCCGGTGGCGGGCCAGTACTTCCTCGAGGCGTTCGACCGCACCCCGACGGGGTGGCGGCTGCACGGCCACCCGCAGAAGTGGATCGAGATCGCCGCCGAGTGGGGGATGCGGGACTACTGGGCGCAGTGGGATGCGGTGGCGGTGCCGACCCTGCTCATTGAGGCCGGCAATTCGGTGACCCCGCCCGGCCAGATGCGCTCGATGGCGGAACGAGCGCGCCGGGCGACGTATCTGCACGTGCCCGGCGCCGGTCATCTCGTCCACGACGACGCCCCCGGGAAATACCGGGAGGTCGTCGAGGCGTTTCTAACGACGTTCACTCGAGATACCTGACACCGGCCAGCTGGGGTGTTCCTCGAAGCGGGTGCGGATGGCGTCCACGTCGTGTCGCACCCGGTCGGCGTCGCGGTCCTCGAACAACCGGCCGCCCATCGGTGCCGCCCAGCGGAACTGGTCGAGGTGGATACGCAGTACGCCGTCGGTGTGTGCGGCCCAGGTCAACAACGCCGCGACGGCGAACGGCGACAGGAGAATCAGGAAGGCCAATACCGTGCTCATGGCAGTAATGCTGCGCTCGGGTAACATTCCGCCAACAGTGGCAGCAGCGACAACTCTCGATAAGATGCTGCCATGACGTTGAAGACGGTCTCGGTGCTCGCGCTCGACGGTCTCGCGATGTTCGAGTTCGGTGTCGTATGCGAGGTGTTCGGCATCGACCGGTCCGGCGACGGCGTGCCGAACTTCGAGTTCAAGGTGTGCGGCCCGGAACCCGGGAAGCCGCTGCGCACCTCGATCGGGGCCACCTTGACCCCCGAGCACGGTCTCGACGACCTGGTCGGGGTGGACCTGGTCGCGATCCCGGCGATCGCCAGCCAGAACGGCGGATACCTGCCCGCGGCGCTGGATGCGGTCCGCAGGGCCGCGGAGACGGGGTCGATCATCCTGACGGTGTGCTCGGGGGCGTTCGTCGCCGGGGCGGCGGGCCTGCTCGACGGTCGTCCGTGCACCACGCACTGGATGCACGCCGACGCGCTCGCCGAGATGTATCCGACCGCGAAGGTCGACCGCAACGTGCTCTATGTCGACGACGGCAACCTGATCACCAGCGCGGGCACTGCCGCGGGCATCGACGCATGCCTGCATCTGGTGCGCCGGGAACTGGGCAGCGAGGTTACCAACAAGATCGCCCGGCGCATGGTGGTGCCGCCACAGCGCGACGGCGGCCAGCGCCAGTACATCGACCAGCCGATCCCGGTGAAGTGTTCGGAGCGGTTCGCGCCGCACCTCGACTGGATTCTGGCCAACCTCGACAAGCCACATACCGTCACCACGCTGGCGCGTCGCGCGCACATGTCAGGACGGACGTTCGCGCGCCGCTTCGTCGAGGAGACCGGCCGCACCCCGATGCAGTGGGTCACCGACCAGCGGGTGCTCTACGCGCGGCGCATGCTCGAGGAGACGAACCTGGACGTCGACACCATCGCCGAGCAGTCCGGGTTCGGGACCGCGACGCTGCTGCGCCACCACTTCCGCCGCATCATCGGCGTCACGCCGTCGGACTACCGGAAGCGCTTCAACACCAGCGCGCCGCGGGTCGCCGAGATCGCCTAATCGCCCTCGCCGGCCAGCGCGAAGCGACCGTCGGCGGTCTGCTCCACCAGCCCGTCCACCAACAGCGAGTGCAATGCCCGGTCCCGCTGGGCGGTGTCGGTGGTCCACGCCACGTCCAGCTCCGCACGGGTGACCGGAGAAGCGTTGCTGCGCAACACATCCAGTAGTCTGCCGCGGACCTGACGGTCTGTTCCGGCGTAGCGCTGCACCCGTTTGGCCGGGCCGGTGCCCGCCGGGAAGCCCTTCGCCCGCCAGGCGCAGTGCTGCAGCGGGCACAGCCCGCAACGCGGCGCGCGGGCGGTGCACACGGTCGCGCCGAACTCCATCACCGCGACCGAGAACTGCGGTGCGGTGTCGTCGTCGGGCAGCAGTGCCTCGACGTCGGCAAGATCGCGGGCCGACGGCGATCCGGCGTCGGGCAGGCCGTGCACGACGCGGGCGACCACCCGGCGCACGTTGGTGTCGACCACCGGAACGCGTTGGCGGTAGGCGAAACACGCGACCGCACGCGCGGTGTACGTGCCGACTCCCGGCAGCGTCAGCAATGTCTCGACGTCGGCGGGGACGACGTCGTCGTGCTCGGTGGCGATCACCGTCGCGCACTCGTGGAGACGCTTGGCCCGCCGCGGATAACCGAGCTTGCCCCAGGCGCGCAGCACGTCCGCGGCGCCGGCGGCCGAGGTCGCCGACGGGGTGGGCCAGCGAGCGACCCAGTCCAGCCAGATCGGCTCGACGCGGGCGACGGGTGTCTGCTGCAACATGAATTCGCTGACCAGGATCTGCCAGGCCGACACCCCGGGACGGCGCCACGGTAGGTCGCGTTGTGCACGGCCGTACCAACCGATCAACTCGTTCGGCTCAATCATCGCGGCGCGCTCAGGCACAATGGCGGCCATGCCGAATACGAACCCGTTGTCCGCCTGGAAAGCACTCAGAGAGGGTAACGAGCGCTTCGTTGCCGGCAAACCCCTGCACCCGAGCCAGAACGCCGAATACCGCGCCAGCCTGGCGGCCGCGCAGAAGCCGACGGCCGTGGTGTTCGGCTGCGGCGACAGCCGCGTGGCCGCAGAGTTGTTGTTCGATCAGGGCCTCGGTGACATGTTCGTGGTCCGCACCGCCGGCCATGTGATCGACTCCGCGGTGCTCGGTTCGATCGAGTACGCCGTGTCGGTGCTGAAGGTGCCGCTGGTCGTGGTGCTCGGCCACGACAGCTGCGGCGCGGTCAAGGCGGCGCTGTCGGCCCTCGACGACGGTGAGGTGCCGGGCGGATACGTTCGCGACGTCGTCGAGCGCGTGATGCCGTCGATCCTGGTGGGTCGCCGGGAAGGCATGTCCCGGGTCGACGAGTTCGAGGCCAGGCACGTCATCGAGACCGGAAAGCAGCTGCTGAGCCGGTCCACCGCGATCGCCGAGGCGGTGGCCGACGGCACGCTCGCGATCGTCGGCGTGACCTACCACCTCCGGGACGGAAAGGTCGACCTGCGCGACCATATCGGTGACATCGGCGAAAGCTAGACGACACGCCGGGCAACCTCGAACAGGGCGGCGTGACCTGCCCTTACCGTGAGGACGTGCTGGATCTGGAACCGCATGGGCCGTTGCCCAGGCAAATCTATTGGCGACGCCGCGCGCTCGCGCTCGGGATCGCCGCGCTGGTCATCGGCATCGTTGCTGCTGTGATCACCGTCGTGGTGGTCAACACCAGGAGCACCGAGCAGCCCACCGCCGCGGAGTCCCAGTCGGAGTCGGCGGAGGCCGCTCCTCCTCCGCCGTTGCCCGGCGAGAACCCGGACGTCAAGTCGCCGATCCAGCCCCCGGCGCAGAATGCACCTCCGCCCACCGCGACGCCGACGGCCGCGGTGGTGCCGCCGCCGATCCTCAAGGAGGGCGACGACTGCCCCGATTCGACGCTGGCGGTCAAGGGCATCACCAACCAGCCGCAGTTCATCGTCGGTGACCAGCCGAAGTTCACCATGGTGGTCACCAACATCGGGTTGGTCGCGTGCCAGCGCGATGTCGGCGCGGCGGTGCTCGCCGCCTACGTGTACTCCCTCGACAACCAGCGGCTGTGGTCGAACCTCGACTGCGCACCGTCGAACGAGACGCTGATCAAGACATTCCAGCCCGGTGAACAGGTCACCACCGAGGTGACCTGGACCGGTATGGGGTCGGCCCCGAACTGTCCGCTGCCCCGGCAGCCGATCGGACCCGGCACCTACAACCTGGTCGTCCAGCTCGGCAATCTGAGATCGGCGCCGGTGCCGTTCATCCTCGCCGAGGCGGTCCATGCGCCGCCGCCGGTCGACGGTGCCGGGCCTCCGCCGCCGGGACCGGCCCCGGCGCCCGTCGGCTAGGCGAGCCGGTCGGCGATCGTCGACTCGGCGAGCTGGGACAGGCCCTCCCTGATGTGGCGGGCCCACATCGAGCCGATCCCGTCGACCGATTGCAGATCGCTGGCACTGGCAGCGAGCAGCCCCTGCAGCGAGCCGAAGTTGCGGACCAGAAGGTCGACGTGGGCGAACTGCAGCCGCGGGATCCCCGACATCGCGCGGTAGCCGCGTGAGCTCATCGCCGAGTCCTGCGCCTCTGCTGTCGACGGGTAACCGAAAACCCTTGCCAGCGTGGTGAAGTCGAGTAGCTCGTTGTCCGAGAGGCTGTCCAGCTCCTCGAGGGTGGCCTGCACCTGCGCCGACGTGGGTGGGTCGGGATTGGCGTGGTAGTCGCGCACGATCAGCTCACGCTCGGTCTCGTTGTCGCCGACCAGCTCGTCGAGCTGGAGCTTGAGCTGCCTGCCGTCGGTGCCGAGTTCGACGACGTCGGAATCGATCTCCAGGCTGATCCGACGCACCATCTCCAGGCGCTGCACCACCGTCATCACGTCGCGCAGCGTCACGAAGTCCTCGATCTCGGCCGCCGACAGCTGCCTGCTGACCTCGTCGAGGCGCGTCTTGTAGCGCTCAAGGGTGTCGATGGTCTGGTTGGCGCGCGACAGGATGGTCGCCGATTCGGGGACGACGTGCCGCTCGCCTGCGACGTACACCGTCACGATGCTCATGGAATGGCTGACCGAGATCACCGGGTAGCCGGTCTGGATCGCGGTCCGTTCCGCCGAGCGGTGCCGGGTACCGGACTCCTCGGTCGGGATCGACGGATCGGGCACCAGCTGCACGTTGGCGCGCAGGATGCGGCTGCCGTCGCTGGAGAGCACCACGGCGCCGTCCATCTTCGACAACTCCCGCAGCCGGGTCGGCGCGTAGCGCACATCCAGCGAGAACCCGCCGTCGCAGATGGCCTCGACGCTGTCGTCGTAGCCGATGACTATCAGCGCGCCGGTGCGCCCGCGCAGAATCCGTTCCAGGCCGTCGCGAAGCGGGGTGCCGGGCGCGAGCCGGGCGATGGTCTCGCGCAGCGTGGGACGGTTCATCGGCACGACTGTCCGTGTGGACCGGGCTGCCGACGACTTCACGGCCATCTGAACCCCACGCTCCCCACGCTCACCGCGCCGGTCAGGTGCCGGCTCTGTCCTGGTTGGCGCCATTCTGGCTGATACGGCGCAGCACCTGCAATGCCGAGCCGATGTTGTCGGCCTGGCACACCTGCAGGCCGGGCGGTGCGGTGCTGACTCCCGACGGCACCACCGCCACGGTGAACCCCAGCCGGGCGGCCTCGGCCAGCCGCTTGTCCATCCCGGTGACGCGACGCAGGTCGCCGGCCAGGCCCACCTCGCCGATCGCGATTGCGGTGGTCGGCAGCGCGAGGTCGGTGAACGCGGACGCGATCGCGAGGGCGACGGCGAGGTCGGACGACGAATCGGTCAAGCGCATGCCGCCAACGGTGGACAGGTAGATGTCGTTCATGCCGACCGGCAGCCGGGCGCGCTTCTCCAGCACCGCGGTGATCATCGCCGCGCGCGACGAGTCGATCCCGCTGACCGCGCGTCTCGGGCTGCCGCTGGCCGGGGCCCCGATCAGCGCCTGCACTTCACCGATCATCGGGCGCTTACCGTCGAGGGTGACGGTCACCGCGGTCCCCGACACCGGCTTCGGCCGCTGGTCGAGAAACAGCCCGGACGGGTCCGACACACACTCGATTCCGTTGTCGTGCAACAGGAAACAGCCCACCTCGTCGGCGGCGCCGAAGCGGTTCTTGATGCCGCGGACCATGCGCAGCGCCGACGCGCGATCCCCCTCGAAGTGCAGCACCACGTCGACAAGGTGCTCGAGTGAACGTGGGCCCGCGATCGCGCCGTCCTTGGTCACGTGACCGACGAGCAGCATCGCCACCCCGGTCGTCTTCGCCGTCATCGTCAGCGCGGTGGTGACCGCGCGCACCTGGGTGACCCCGCCGGTGACGCCGTCGGCCTCGGTGGTCGACATGGTCTGCACCGAGTCGACGACCACGAGGCTGGGCTTCACCGCGTCGATGTGGCCGAGCGCGGTCTGCAGATCGGATTCGGCGGCGAGGAAGACCTCGTCGTGGCTGCAGCCGGTGCGTTCGGCGCGCAACCGGATCTGGCCGGCCGACTCCTCGCCGGACAGGTACAGCGCACGGCGTCCGGTCGATGCCCAGCGGTGCGCGACCTCAAGGAGCAGCGTGGATTTTCCGACGCCGGGATCGCCAGCCAGCAGCGTCACCGAACCCGGGACCAGGCCGCCTCCGAGGACGCGGTCCAGTTCGGTTACGCCGGTGGCGTAATGGCGGGTGGTGCCGGGGTCGATCGAACTGATCGGCACCGCCGGAGAGGTCGGGGCGATGGCACGCCGTATCGCCGTCCCGCCGACGGCGGCCAGCGCGACTTCGTCGACGGTGCCCCAGGTGCCGCATTCGGAGCAGCGACCCACCCATTTCGGGGTGACGTGGTGGCACTCAGAACAGCGATATTGCGAACGTACTTTCGAATTTGTCCGGGCCACGGGCTGACCGTAGCCGCACGCTCCGACAAACCGGGACAACCCCGGCGCTCACGGGGCCGTGTCGCCGAGTACTCAGTGTCGCCGAGTACTTAGTGGCCTCCGCCGGAATGGCCGCCACCGTTGCCGGTCTGCACGGCTTCGCGACGCGGTGCCTCACCGGCCGAGATCGGCACGTCGACCGTGGTCTTGCCGGCCTTCTCGAACTCGAAGGTGAATTCGTAGGTCAGGCCGTTGGTGATCGCCTTGCTCAGCTCGATGTTGGCCTCGGCGGCGTCGGCGGGCTCGATTGCCGACAGCGCGGTCTGCCCGTCGGGCGACCCGACCACCAGCACGCCGTTGACCGGGAGCTCGCGTCCGCCGGTCAGCGTCACGTTGCCGATGTCGGAGCTGATCGACACCAGCTTGTCGGCGACGTCGGGCGAGGTGTTCGCGGCGACGAAGACCAGCTTGGCCTCATTGCCGGGCTCGATGTAGGCGGTGGTCTGCGTCGCGCTGATGTGGATGTTGCGCAGCACGATCGGGCCGGCGTGGCCCGACGTGCCGTTGATCGCCGGTTCCTGCGTCGCGGTCTGGGAGACCTGGCCCGCGCTGCATCCGCTCAGCACGAGGGACGCGGCCAGCCCGCAGGTCGCCATTGCGGCAACGACAGTTGAGCGCCGTTTGAAGGGGTTCACTGGGGCCTCCTGCTCGGCCGACGAAACGACGTGGCGTGCCGGGCACACGTGTCCCGGCGGTTCGACTATGCAGAGTAGTAGGTCGTGAAACGGCGCGGTAGCCGAGGTCGGACTGACGCCGAAAGACCCCCGCGCGAAGCACGGATTCTTTGGCCTGTCAACCCCTAGTGTTCGCCGACTGTGCCCCTGACCTGCATTGTTGTTCCGCGCCCTGAAGCCGCCCGTGTTAACATTGACGGGTGAAAGGGGCTCGAAACTGATGATTTTTAAGGTCGGAGACACCGTTGTCTATCCACACCACGGTGCTGCGTTGATCGAAGCGATCGAAACCCGGACCATCAAAGGCGAGCAGAAGGAGTATCTCGTCCTCAAGGTCGCCCAGGGCGATCTCACGGTTCGAGTACCCGCGGACAATGCCGAATATGTCGGCGTGCGCGATGTCGTCGGACAGGAGGGCCTGGACAAGGTCTTCCAAGTGCTGCGCGCCCCGCATACCGAAGAGCCGACCAACTGGTCGCGCCGGTACAAGGCAAATCTGGAGAAGCTCGCCTCCGGTGACGTGAACAAGGTCGCCGAGGTCGTCCGCGACCTGTGGCGTCGTGACCAGGAGCGTGGCCTGTCCGCAGGTGAGAAGCGGATGCTGGCCAAGGCCCGGCAGATCCTCGTCGGTGAGCTCGCACTCGCCGAGAACACCGATGACGCCAAGGCCTCCACGATCCTGGACGAGGTTCTGGCCGCCGCCTCCTGAAGGCGGTAATGACGTTCCGCGTCGGTCTCGGGACCGACGTTCATCCCATCGAGGTCGGTCGTCCGTGCCGGCTGCTGTGTCTGTCGTTCGACGATGCAGACGGTTGCGCCGGACACTCTGACGGAGATGTCGCCGCCCATGCCCTCTGCGATGCATTGCTCTCCGCAGCGGGCATGGGCGATATCGGCGAGGTCTTCGGTACCGACCAGCCGGAGTGGCGCGGTGTCAGCGGCGCCGAGATGCTGCGGCATGTTCATTCGCTGCTGAGCGCGCAGGGGCTGCGCGTCGGCAATGCCGCGGTACAGGTGATCGGCAACCGCCCGAAGATCGGTCCGCGCCGTGCCGAGGCGCAGCGCGTCCTCTCCGAGTTGCTGGATGCGCCGGTCTCGGTGTCGGCCACCACGACGGACGGTCTCGGGTTGACCGGTCGCGGGGAGGGGCTGGCGGCGATCGCCACGTCGCTGGTGGTGGCAGACGAACGCCGATGAGCGCTTGCGCGAAGAGCAGACCAACACCGATGAGCGCTTGCGCGAAGAGCAGACCAACACCGATGAGCGCTTGCGCGAAGAGCAGACCAACACCGATGAGCGCTTGCGCGAAGAGCAGACCAACACCGATGAGCGCTTGCGCGAAGAGCAGACCAACACCGATGAGCGCTTGCGCGAAGAGCCGACGAGCACCGATGAGCGCTCGCGCGAAGAGCCGACGAGCACCGATGCGGGTTTAAGGCGAACTGGCCGGTAAGCTGGCCCGTCGTGACCGAACGCCCCGCAGCTGTCATGCGGCTCTATGACACTTTGTCTGGCGGTGTGCGCGATTTCGCGCCACTGCGGCCCGGCCATGTCTCGATCTACCTCTGTGGCGCCACGGTGCAGGGCCTGCCGCATATCGGGCATGTCCGCAGTGGTGTCGCGTTCGACGTGCTGCGGCGCTGGCTGACCGCCAAGGGCCTGGACGTCGCGTTCATCCGCAACGTCACCGATATCGACGACAAGATCCTCAACAAGGCCGCCGACGCCGGCCGTCCGTGGTGGGAGTGGGCCGCGACCTACGAGCGGGCGTTTACGGCCGCCTACGACGCGCTGGGCGTGCTGCCGCCGTCTGCGGAGCCACGCGCCACCGGGCACATCACGCAGATGGTGGAGTTGATCGAGCGGCTCATCGAGCGCGGTCACGCCTACACCGGCGACGGTGACGTCTACTTCGACGTCTCGACCCTGCCCGACTACGGCAAGCTCTCGGGTCACCGTATCGACGACGTCCACCAGGGTGAGGGCGTCGCGACCGGTAAACGCGATCAGCGCGACTTCACGCTGTGGAAGGGCGCGAAACCGGGTGAGCCGTCGTGGCCGACGCCGTGGGGCCGGGGCCGTCCCGGCTGGCACACCGAATGCGTGGCGATGTGCGAGTGCTACCTGGGGTCCGAGTTCGACATCCACGCCGGCGGTATGGATCTGGTGTTCCCGCACCACGAGAACGAGATCGCTCAGGCCGAGGCCGCCGGTGACGGCTTCGCCCGGTTCTGGCTGCACAACGGCTGGGTCACCATGGGTGGCGAGAAGATGAGCAAGTCGCTGGGCAATGTGCTGGCGATTCCTGCTGTGCTGCAACGGGTTCGGGCCGCCGAGCTGCGCTACTACCTGGGCAGCGCGCATTACCGCTCGATGCTGGAGTTCTCCGAGAACGCGCTGCAGGACGCCGCGAGGGCCTACAGCGGCGTCGAGGATTTCCTGCAGCGGGTGCGGGTGCGCGTCGGTGCGGTGGTTCCGGGGGAGTGGACGCCGAAGTTCGGCGCGGCGCTCGACGACGACCTCGCGGTGCCGGCTGCGCTGGCCGAGGTGCACGCCGCGCGTGCCGAGGGGAACCGGGCGCTCGACGCCGGCGACCACGAGAGCGCGCTGAGCCATGCGATGTCGATCCGCGCGATGATGGGCATTCTCGGTGCGGACCCGCTCGACGAGCGCTGGGAGAGCCGCGACGAGACGTCGGCGGCGCTGGCCGCGGTGGATGTGCTGGTGCATGCCGAGGTGCGGCGCCGGGAGGAAGCCCGGGCCAACAGGGACTGGGCGGAGGCCGACGCCATCCGCGACCGCCTCAAGGAGGCGGGTATCGAAGTGACCGACACCGCCGACGGTCCGCAATGGTCACTGGTGGACGGAGCGGACAAGTAATGGCAGGAAACTCGCAGCGGCGCGGAGCGGTCCGCAAGGCAGGCACCAAGAAGGGGCCCACCGTCGGATCCGGGGGCGTACGTCGCCGGGGGCTTGAGGGCCGCGGCGCGACCCCGCCCGCCCACGAACGTCCGCACCACCCCGCCGGCAAGCGGGCGGCCAAGGCGGCGCGTCAGGCACAGGGCAGACACAAGAAGACCGACGACACCGAGATCGTGCTCGGCCGCAACCCGGTGGTCGAATGCCTGCGTGCGGGTGTGCCCGCGACGGCGCTGTACGTCGCGCTGGGCACCGACTCCGACGAGCGCCTCACCGAGTCGGTGCAGATGGCCGCCGACAGAGGCATCTCGATTCTGGAGGTGCCGCGACACGATCTGGACCGGATCGCAGCCAACGGCCTGCATCAGGGCATCGCACTGCAGGTCCCGCCGTATGACTACGCGCACCCCGACGATCTGCTGCGGGACGCGAAATCCGATGCGGCGCCTGCACTTCTGGTCGCCCTCGACAACATCTCCGATCCGCGCAACCTGGGTGCGATCGTGCGTTCGGTCTCGGCTTTCGGTGGCCACGGCGTCGTGCTGCCCCAACGCAGGTCGGCATCGGTCACCGCGGTCGCGTGGCGCACCAGCGCGGGTGCGGCGGCCAGGACTCCCGTCGCGCGCGCGACCAACCTCAACCGCACGCTCAAGCAGTACGCCGACGCCGGGCTGCTGGTGGTCGGCCTCGACGCGGGCGGTGACACCGTCATCGACGAGATCGACGGCACCGCACCGATGGTGGTCGTGGTCGGATCCGAGGGCAAGGGGCTGTCGCGGCTGGTGCGGGAGAACTGCGACCACATCGTGTCGATCCCGATGGCGGGCCCGACGGAGTCGCTGAACGCCTCCGTCGCCGCGGGCGTGGTGCTCGCCGAGATCGCCCGTCAGCGCCGGGCCGGCTAGAGCCCCACCAACTGGATCCACGCCCACAGGCCGAGTACGGCGGCGATCAGGGCCACCGGGGTGGTGATCAGCCCCACCCGGCTGAACTCGGCGAACCCCGCTTTCAGGTCACGCCGAACCACGCTGCGCCACAACAGGTTCGCCAATGATCCCACGTAGGTGAGGTTGGGCCCGATGTTGACCCCGATCAGCACCGCCAGCACCGCCGCCGGTCCCGCGGCGGTCACCAGCGGCAACAGCACCAGCACGGCGGGAAGGTTGTTCACCATGTTGGACAGCACGGCCGCGACCGCGGCGATGCCGAGCAGCGCCACCAGCCCGGTCCCGTCGGGGATGATCCGGTGCATCGCCGGTTCCAGGCCGTTGCGCATCGCCGAGTCGACCACCACACCCAGGCACAGCACGAACGCCAGGAACGGAACATCCAGCGCCGCCAGTATTTTCGGGACGGTGGTGCGCCGGGTCGCCAGTGCCCGCACCCCGAGGACCACCGCACCCGCCAGTGCCGCCCAGGCCGGCGAATGGCCGAGCAGCGATGTCACGGCGAACCCGGCCAGTGTGAGCCCGACGACGACGAGCGCGAACACCGGGATCTCCACCGGCTCCGGGGCGGTCCGCGGCCGCGGGGCCACCGCCAGGTCCTTGGCGAAAAGCCAACGCAACAGCAGGAACTCGACGGCGATCGCGGCGATCCACGGTAGCGTCATCGCCGCGGTGAAGTGCAGGAAGGACAGCCCGGCCGCGCTGAATGCCAGCAGGTTGGTCAGGTTGGACACCGGAAGCAGCAGCGACGCGCTGTTGGCCATGTGCGCCGTCGCATAGGCGTGCGGGCGGGCCGGAACCGACAACACGCGCGCAGTCGCCAGCACCACGGGGGTCAGTAGCACCACGGTGGCGTCCAGGCTCAGCACCGCGGTCACCGCCGCGGAAATCGCGAACACCGAAGCCAGCAAACGGTTCTGGCCTCCCGCAGTGGCCCGCGCCATCAGCGTGCCCGCGGCGTGGAACAGCCCGATGTCGTCGCACAACCGGGCCAGCACGAGAACCGCGGCGAGGAATCCGACCACGGGGGCGAGGCCGGCGACCTGCTCGACGGCATCGTCCCAGGAGATCGCGCCCGCCGCGATGAGCAGACTCGCGGCGGGCACCGCGACCACCGCCTCGGGCCAGCGGTGCGGGCGCAGCAGCGCGAACCCGAGCACCGCGGCCAGCGCGGCAACCGAGAGGATCAGCGCCACGGGTCCGCCGGCTGCCACAGCGTCGGTAGGTGCAGCGCGATACCGTCCTCGCCGGCGAGCCGGCTCAGGATCCGCATGGACACGTCGAGGTCGTCGGCGGCGAACGGCAACGCCCGCAGCGGCTTGTCCAGCGGCCGGAAGAAGTCGTCCCAGTGGAACAGCACCACGTGGCGGGCGCCCACGGTCCGCACCGTCGCGGTCCAGTAGTCGACGGCATAGCGTTCGGGGTGCAGCCCGAGGCCTCCCACCCCGAGATACACGACGTCGGCGGTGTAGCCCGCCAGCGCGCCCGGGACGAAACCGGCGCTGCCGACGGCGAGCAGGGAGCGTCCCGTCGGACGGTGGCGGACCAGCGTCGACCACGCCTCCCCGCAGCGGTATGCCGACGCACGCGCCGGGGGAGTCACGGGCTCGGTGATCGCGCCGGGGAACCGGTCCGGTGGGCAGTGCGCACCCTCGATCAGCGTGATGTCGAAGGATCCGGCGCTCACGGGTACTCCGGGGGCGGCGACCTCGACCCGGTTCAGGCCGTATCCGCGGCCGAGATTCTCGGTCGACCGCCCACCGAGCAGCAGGGCGCCGGTGCGGCGGGCCACCTCGGCGGAGTCCAGCGCGTGGTCGTAGTGGGTGTGCAGCGGGGTCACGACGTCGAGCTGCTCCACCCCGAGCCGGCGCAGCGCGGCCGAGACCCGCGTGTCCGACGGCGCCAGGGGCCGTGTTGCGACCCTGAAATGGTTTGGGCGGCTGAAGAATCCGTCGGTCATCACGGCGGAGGAGCCGTCCTCGATCAGCAGGGTGGTGACCCCGGCCCACGACACCGTCACCGGCGCCGACGGCGCCGCCGGTGCCAGGTCGAAGAACCGTGCGTAGGCGGCGAGATCGGGCCGCCCGTGCTTGAGGCGCATCTCGCCACTTTAAGCAGTGCGTGCCGCCCGCACACTGCGCCGCCCGGCGAGCGCGGCGCCCAGGCAGGCCGCCGCCACCGTGCCGGCGAACCACGGGAACACCGACGCGATGTCCCACCGAGTCGCGGCCCAGCCGGCGACCAGCGTGGGCACCGCCATCGACGAGTACGCCAGCAGGTAGAACGCCGACATCGTCTCGCCGCGCCTGCCCGCGGGCACCACGTCGGACAGGTGTCGCAGTGAGCCGCCGAAACCCAGCCCGAACGTCGCGCCGAGCAGCGCGGCGGCGACGAACACCAGCTGCCACTGGTGGGTCAGCAGCACCGGGATGGTCACCAGCAATGCGACGGCCATGCCGGCGTCACCGATGATCGCCGCGTATCGCGCGGGGACCCGGGTGGCGGCCAGCTGGGCCAGCGCCGCGGCGAAGGCCGTGGTGCCGACCACCGCGCCGCCGAAGACGAGGTTGTCGATGTGGGTCTGGCGGGCGGCCAGCGACGGATACAGCGACAGCAGCACGCCCAGCACGGACCAGGACGCCATCGCGCCGAGTGCGGAGAACCAGAAGTCGGCGCGGATCTCGGCGGGTACGGCCGGCCGGGCGATCCGGATCGGGCCGCGGGTGCGCTCGGTGTGCGGTTCGCGCAGCGCGAGGACGCCGACGCCGACGATCAGGCAGATGACCGCGACCACCGCGTACGGCGTGCGCAGCGGGTGCGGTGCGTATTGGGCCAGCAGTGCCGAGCCGAGGATGGCGACGGTCATCCCGATGTTGAACGCGACGCCGCTGAGTTGGCCGGCCCGCACGCCGTGGTCGGGGCGAAGGTCCAGCAGGGCGGCCGCCCCGGCGACGACGATCGAACCGACCGCGGCGCCGTGGATGGTGCGTGCGAGCAGCAGCAGCGCCATGCTGTCGGCGATCAGGAACACCCCGAGCCCGACCAGCAGCGCGATCAGCGCCCCGACCAGGACGGGCTTACGGCCGACGACGTCGGAGATCTTGCCCGACACCAGAACCGCCCCGAGCGCGGCGATCGCGTAGACCGCGAACACGATCGTGGTGGCCAGCGGCGACAAGTGCCAATTCGACTCGTAGATGCCGTACAGCGGGGCGGGCAGCCCCGAGACTCCGAGGGCCACGCCGCTGAGAACCAGCAGCAGTGGGTAGGCCCACCGCTGTGTCTCTCCGATCGAGCGCTCGAGCGCGACCATGCGGTGTCACCTCCAGTCGTGCGTCATGACAGTCGTTTCGACGTCCTCGAACCCGATCGACCGTACGCTGGGTTCGACGTAGATCAAACCGGATAAGACGAGGGTTATTCCCATGGCCGACGACGTGCAGGTGGCAGGGCCGGAGCAGGGTGTCGCCCCGGTGCAGCAGGTGCTCGCCGCGTTGCACGACCCGGTCCGTCTGGAGATCGTCCGCCGGCTGTACAACGCCGGGTCGGCAGTGCAGTGCGGCGCGCTCTACGACGGCATCAACAAGTCGACGGCCACGCATCACTTCAAGACGCTGCGCGATGCGGGCCTGACCGAGCGGCTGGTCATCGACGGGCTCACCCACCAGAAGCTGCGCCGGGCCGAGGTGGACGCGGCGATGCCGGGCCTGCTCGACAGCGTGGTGCGCACCGCCAATGCCGAGGCCGGGGTCAGCTGAACGGCGTCAACGTGACACCGGCGTCGACCAGTCGCGCGCGCACCGCGGTCGCGATCTGCACCGCCCCGGGTGAATCCCCGTGCACGCAAACCGAACTGACCGTGACCGGGATCGTGGATCCGTCGACGGCGTCCACTCGGCCCTTGGTGACCATCGAGATCACCCGATCGGCGATCTCGTCGACATCGTGCAGAACCGAATTGCGTTCGCGCCGCGACACCAGCTGGCCGTCGGGCCGGTAGGCGCGGTCGGCGAACGCCTCGGGCACCGTGCGTAGCCCGAGTTCGTCTGCGGCGCCGAAGAATACCGAGCCAGCCAGGCCGAGGACCGGCAGCGACGGGTCGACGGCATGTACCGCGTCGGCGACGGCCTGCGCCTGGTGGCGGTTGGTCACGATCGAGTTGTACAGCGCCCCATGTGGTTTGACGTAGGAGACGGCGGTCCCCGCGGCGCGTGCAAGCGCCTGGAGAGCGCCGATCTGATACATCACGTCGGCGGTCAGATCCTCGCTGCTGACGTCGATGAAGCGTCTGCCGAAGCCTGCCAGGTCGCGGTAGCTGACCTGGGCGCCGACGCGGACGCCACGCTTGGCGGCGGCACGGCACACCGCGGCCAGGTTCGCCGGGTCGCCTGCGTGGAAACCGCACGCGACGTTGGCAGAGGTGACGATGTCGAGCATCGCGTCGTCGTCGCCGAGCGTCCACACGCCGAACCCCTCGCCGAGGTCGGCGTTGAGGTCGACGGACGTCATGGCCCCACCCTAGTGCGGTGAGCGGCAGCGGCAGGCGCACCGATGCGACCATGGTCAGATGTCGCGCTCAGATGTGTTCATCACCGCCGCCGAGCTGTCCCGGATGCTCGCCGAGGGCGCGCCCGTCGCGATCCTGGACGTGCGCTGGGAGTTGACGGCGCCCGACGGTCGCGACGCGCACGAGCGCGGCCACGTGCCCGGTGCGGTCTACGTCTCGCTCGACGACGAGCTGACCGACCACAGCGTGGGAGGTCGCGGCAGGCACCCGTTGCCGACGGGAGTCGCGGTGCAGGAGGCCGCCCGCCGGTGGGGACTGCGCGACGGTGTGCCGACCGTCGTGTACGACGACTGGAACCGGGCCGGCTCAGCCAGGGCCTGGTGGGTGCTGACCGCGGCCGGGATCGAGGACGTCCGGATTCTCGACGGCGGGCTCGGCGCGTGGACCGCCGGCGGGGGCGCGCTCGAATCCGGCCCGGTGACCCCGCCGCCCGGCGACGTCACGGTGCGGTTTCCGGATCTGTACGACGGCGCCCTGCCGACCCTGACCGCCGATGAGGTCGCCGGGTTCGCCGGGGTGGTGCTCGACGCGCGCGCCCCGCAACGATTCCGCGGGGAGACCGAGCCGGTCGATCCGGTGGCCGGTCACATCCCGGGCGCGGCGAACGTGCCGAGCACATCGCTGCTCGCCGCGGACGGCACGCTCCTGCCCGGCCCCGAACTGACCGGCTTGCTCGACCGGATCGGGACCGAGGACGTCGCGGTGTACTGCGGTTCGGGAGTGACGGCCGCGGTGACGGTCGCCGCGCTGCGGGCATGTGACGTCGACGCCCGGTTGTTCCCGGGATCGTGGTCGCAGTGGTCGGCGGATCCGACAAGACCGGTCGCCACCGGAGAATGACGGGTCAGCTGCGGAACAACTCGGCGGCGCGCTGGGCCAGTGCCCGGTTTCCGCCTGCCCGTTTGGCCTGATACATCGCGGAATCCGCGGCTCCGATCAGGGTCTCGATCGCCGCGGCGGCGTCGGGGATCGGGTGGGACTCCACGATCGCCGCCCCCGCGCTGGCGGTGACCGGATGAGGCAGGGCATCGATGGCCCGGCACAGCGCGGCGGGAAGTTCGACGGCCTCCTCGGCAGGCAGGACGTCGATGACGAGGAATTCCTCACCGCCCGTGCGCCCGATGATCGCCGATCCCGGACTCGCTTTGCGCAGCGCCCACCCGACGGCGGTGAGCGCCTGGTCTCCGGCGAGGTGGCCGTAGGTGTCGTTGAGGTGCTTGAAGTGGTCGAGATCGACCATCACGACGACCAGATCCTCGCCGGTGCGGGGCTCCCTCAGTATCGAGCGTGCCCGCTCGTAGAACGCGCGCCGGTTCAGCAGGCCGGTCAGCGCGTCGTGGTCGGAGCGCACGACGTCGGCACCCATGGTCCGCACCACCGTCTGGATCGCCAGCGGAACCGCGAAGTTCAGCTCGACGACCAGCCAGAAACCGGCGATCGCGCTGACCTCGTCCTGGTGCATCTCGAAGAGTCGCAGCGTGCAGTAGGTGCCGACGACGGCGGCGACGGCGAGGTTGAACATCACCGCGCGGGTGTTGTGGAAGAACGCGAGGTAGCCGCCGGTCACGGCCAGGCCGGTGCAGCCCATCAACGCGATCACCGGTTCGGTCTGCATCGCCGATCCGATTGCGATCAACGTCGCACCGATGACGCCCATCAGCAGTGACTGCCGCCTGGTGGGCCAGCGTCGCAGCCACAGCGTCGCATAGCCGATGCCGACCACCAGCGCGGCGGCGCTGACGACATAGGTCAGGACGGTGGGGTGCCCGCGTGAACCCAGCACCCCGAATGCCATCAGCACCAGGGCCGCGGAGATGACGGCGACGAGTCTTCGGGTCGCGGGGGCGAGTCCGCGCGCGTGCAGGTAACCGCTGAGCCAATCGAACTGGTCGGGCTGGTTCCACCACCGCTGAACCACCCGGCGCTTCTCGCGCCCACTCGAAGCCTTGGAACTCGTCACGCGACCCTTCCCCCCGGGACTTCACCCTAATGGACTCTGGGCTGCGCGAAACCGCTGATTGTGATGGCAGTCGTTTTCAATAAATGCAGTGACACTGAACTCCCCGATGTGCACATGGTAATGAAAACGGTTATCGTTGCGCGGTGATCGGATCGACCCGCAAATCCCGTACGTTCGTCGGAATCGCCGCATCGTTGTCGCTGATGGCTGCGGCCTGCGGGGGTACGGAGAACTCCGGCGCCGGCGATCGGACGCCCGCGCAGGGCGACTGCCCCGTCTCGCCGCTCGACGTCGTCGTCAGCGTCGACCAGTGGGGGGACATCGTGTCGCAGCTGGGCGGCGCGTGCACCGAGGTCACCACCGTGCTGGCCGGGTCGTCGGTCGATCCGCACGATTTCGAGCCCGCACCGTCGGACGCCGTCGCCTTCGAGGGCGCGCAGCTGGTCGTGGTGAACGGCGGCCATTACGACGAGTGGGCGACCAAACTGGCCGAGACCTCCGCGCCGGACGCCGCGGTCGTCAACGCCGTGGACCTGGCCGGCGGTCACGCCGACGACCATGACGATCACGACCATGACGACCCTGCCCATGACGATCATGACCATTCGGTCAACCCGCACGTCTGGTACCGCCCGGACGTGGTGACCGCGGTCGCCGATGCGGTCACCGCGAAGTTGTCCGAGCTCTCCGCCGACTCGGCAGGCTATTTCACCGAACGGCGCGCCGAGTTCGCCGCCTCCATGCAGCGTTACGACGACGCTGTCGCGGCGATCAGAACAGGCGCGGCGGGCAAGCGCTACGCCGCCGTCGAGGGTGTCTTCGACGACATGGCCGCCGCGCTGGGGCTGGTCAACAGGACCCCGCAGGGCTATCAGGTCGCTTCGAACAACGAGGGCGAGCCGTCGCCTGCCGACCTCGACGCGTTCCTGACCCTGCTGGCGGACCGCGGTGTCGACGTGCTGATCTACAACGTCCAGACCGAGGGTTCGGTCCCCGAGCAGATCCGCGCGGCGGCCGAACAGGCCGGCATCCCGGTCGTCGAGGTCACCGAAACGTTGCCGCCGGGGGCCGAGTCGTTCCAGGATTGGCAGGTGGGACAACTGGATTCCTTGGCCAGGGCGCTCGGTGTCGGCGCCTGAGTCCGTCGCGGCACTGACCTTCGAGGACGTCAGCGCCGAACGCGGCGGCCGACTCGTCTGGTCGGAGTCGACGTTCAGCGTCGACCCGGGCCGTTTCGTCGCGGTCATCGGCCCCAACGGTTCCGGTAAGACCACCCTGCTGCACGTGATCCTGGGGCTGGTGCCGCCTGCGTCGGGCACGGTGCGGGTCTTCGGTCGCGTTCCGGGCGCGGCCAACGACGAAATCGGCTACGTGCCACAGCACTACGACGCCGACGCCAATGAGGCGATCCGGGCGCGCGACGCGGTGCTGCTGGGCCTGACCGGACACCGCTGGGGCTTCGGGCGCACCAGCGCCGCGGAGCGGCGTCGCGTCGAGGAAGCCCTGGGGTGGGTGGATGCGCTGGCAGTCGCCGACCGCCGCCTGTCGGACCTGTCGGGCGGGCAGCGGCAGCGCATCGCGCTGGCTGCCGCGCTGGTGGCCAGGCCGCGGCTGCTGATCCTCGACGAGCCGTTGGCCTCCCTGGACGTGCGCAGCCAGCACGAGATCGTCGGCGTGCTGGCCCGGCTCAAGAAGGAACTCGGGGTCACCGTGCTCGTGGTCGCCCACGACCTCAATCCGCTGCTCGGTGTCCTGGACAGCGCGATCTATCTGCTCGATGGGCACGCCCACCATGCCCCGCTGGACAAGGTCGTCGACTCGGAGCTGCTGACACACATGTACGGCACCACCATCCAGGTGGCCTACACCCTGCAGGGCGAGCTGTACATGAAGAGCCAGGGATGACCGAGACGCTGCTCGCGCTGGGCTACCAGGACAACTGGCTGCACATCCTGGGGTCGTCGTTCATGCGCAACGCCTGGCTGGGCGGAACGATCGTCGCGCTGGCCGCAGGCCTGATGGGGTACTTCATCGTGGTGCGCCAGACCGCGTTCGCGACGCACGCGCTGGCCCACATCGGGCTGCCGGGGGCCACCGGCGCGGTGCTCGTCGGGGTGCCGGTCGCGGTCGGTCTCGGCGTGTTCTGTATCGGGGGAGCGCTCGTCATTGGCGCGCTGGGTAAGCGGGCCGCGGATCGCGAGGTCGCCACCGGCACGGTGCTCGCGTTCGCGACCGGATTGGGACTGTTCTTCAACTCGCTGGCGACCAAGAACTCCTCGACGCTGACCAACGTGCTGTTCGGCAACCTGCTGGCGATCAGCTCGCAACAGCTGTTGTCGTTCTTCGTGCTGCTGCTGGTCACCGCGCTGTCCATCGCGTTCATGTTCAGGCCCTTGCTGTTCACCTCGGTCAACAGCAAAGTCGCTGAGGCCAAAGGTGTTCCGGTCCGCGGTCTGTCCATCGCGTTCATGGTGCTGCTCGGGCTGACCGTGACCATGGCGGTGCAAGCCGTGGGGACGCTGCTGCTGTTCGCTCTGGTGGTGACTCCTGCGGCGACGGCACTGATGGTCACCGCGCGCCCGGTGCTGGCGATGGCGTTCTCCGCGGGCATCGGCCTCGTGTCGGTCTGGGCCGGGCTGACGCTGTCGGCGATGTTCAATTTGCCGCCGAGCTTCGTGATCGTCTCGATCGCGTGCGCGGTGTGGCTGGCGGTCTGGGTCGGCATCCGGGCGCCACGCCCACGGCGCAGCCGGGGCGCCACGCCCGCGGCGCGGGCGGCCGGCACGGAACCCATGCACTAACCTCGGGGAGCATGCCCAGGAGTCCGACGCCACGACGGCGTGCGACCCTGGCCTCCCTTGCCGCGGAGCTCAAGGTTTCCCGCACCACCGTCTCCAACGCCTACAACCGGCCCGACCAGCTGTCGGCGGAACTGCGCGAACGGGTGCTCTCGACCGCCAAGCGGCTCGGGTACCCCGGTCCGGATCCGGTTGCGCGCTCGCTGCGCACGCGCAAGGCCGGTGCGGTCGGGCTGGTGCTCACCGAACCGCTGAACTACTCGTTCAGCGACCCCGCCGCCCTGGATTTCGTTGCCGGGCTTGCCGAGTCGTGTGAGGCGGCCGGGCAGGGCCTGCTGCTGGTGTCGGTCGGGCCGAACCGCAGCGTCGCCGAGGGCTCGGCCGCGGTGCTCGCCGCGGGAGTCGACGGATTCGTCGTGTACTCGGCCTCCGACGACGACCCGTATCTTCCGGCCGTTCTGGAACGTCACCTTCCGGTCGTGGTCGTCGATCAGCCGATGGACGTGCAGGGTGCCTCCCGGGTCGGCATCGACGACCGCGCCGCGATGCGCCGGCTGGCCGAGCACGTCATCGAACTCGGCCACCGCGAGATCGGGCTGCTGACGATGCGGTTGGGCCGCGACTGGCCCCACGGCCCGCGCCCCGCGCTGGCCGACCCCGACCGGGTGCGGACCCCGCATTTTCATGTGCAGAGCGAGCGTATCCGCGGTGTGTCCGACGCGATGGAGGCCGCGGGCCTCGACCCGGCAACGTTGACCGTGGTGGAGAGTTACCACCATCTGCCCACCTCCGGCGGCGCGGCAGCGGAGGTGGCGCTCGAGCACAACCCGAGGATCACCGCGCTGATGTGCACCGCCGACGTCTTGGCGTTGTCGGCGATGGATCATCTGCGAGCCCGCGGCATCTACGTGCCCGGGCAGATCACCGTCACCGGATTCGACGGGGTGCCCGAGGCGCGGCAGCGCGGGCTGACCACCGTCGTCCAGCCGGGCGTCGAAAAAGGCCGTCGCGCAGGTGAACTGCTGCACAACCCGCCCCGCGACGGTCTTCCGGTCATCGAGATCCTCGATACCGAGGTGGTGCGCGGCCGGACCTCGGGGCCGCCGGGTTAGCCGCGCGCGTCGGCGAGGAAGCGCACCGCGGTCGCGACGTCGGCCGGGGACTCGACGCGGTAGCGGGCCGCGGTCTCGCCCGGCCCCACCTTCACTCCCACATCCGAATCACCAAGCCGGACAAAGGCTTTCTCGTCGGTGACGTCGTCGCCGAAGAACACCACGGCTGTCGCCCCGAACTCGGCGCGCAGGGTGTCGAGCGCCTCGCCTTTGTCGGTCGCCACCACGGCGAACTCGAGAACGGCTTTGCCGGTGGTGATGTGCGCATCCCACGCCGTCGCGGCGTCCCATGCGGCTGTCAGGGCCGCTTCGCCGTCGGACGGTGACGCGTTGCGTACGTGCAGCGCGACGCTGGCCGGCTTGGTCTCGACGGCGACGCCCGGCTTGTCGGCGGCGATTTCGTGCAGCGCATCGGTGATGACCTTCAGCAGGTCACGGTCGATGTCGCGGGAGAACCCGGATTCGAATTCGGCCCCGTGGCTGCCGACCAGATGCACCGCCGACGGCGCCGACGAGAGTTCCCGCAGCGTCGCGAGGGCGCGCCCGGAGATCAGCGCGGATTCCGTGGACGGTAGGGCTGCCAGGTCGACGAGGGCCTCGGCGGCGCCCGGCAGCGGGCGGGCGTCTTCGGGGTTGTTGACGATCGGCGCCAGCGTGCCGTCGAAGTCGGATGCGACGAGCAGGCGGGCGGTGCGCGCCGCCACGGCGAGCGCGGATTCGAGCTCGGGCGGAAGGGCGCTCACGGCCTAGATCTTAGGCTGTTCGCCGTCCCCGATGAGCAGTCGCACCGCCAGGTCGAGGCGTTTGGCGACGTCGGTGGCCGACGCCCGGCGGGTGAGCCAGGCCAGCAGGTTGGACAGCCACACATCGGAGATCACCCGCGCGATGTGGTACTGGTCCTCGGTCGGCTCGCCCTCGCTCATCGCGCGGGCGAACATCGAGTCCATCAGCTTGCCGACGTGGTCGACCTCGCCGGCGGCCGACGCATCGGCGAACACGA
The DNA here is from genome assembly GCF_002086815.1 of Mycolicibacterium parafortuitum. Taxonomy (GTDB): domain Bacteria; phylum Actinomycetota; class Actinomycetes; order Mycobacteriales; family Mycobacteriaceae; genus Mycobacterium; species Mycobacterium parafortuitum. Next base: position 340,953 of record NZ_MVID01000002.1, on the reverse strand, counting down.
ATGCGCGGGTCATGGCCTCGGTCAGCAGCGGGTTGCGCTGCATCGCCCGGTTCAGCTTGCTGACCATGATGTTGAGCCGCTCGTAGGGCGTGTTCCCGGCGGCCAGCGACGCGCGGTCGGTCTTGGCGTCGATGCGTTCGAACTCCCGGCCGAGCGCCGAGACCAGCAGGTGCACCTTCGACGGGAAGTACCGGTAGAGCGTGCCGACCGCGACATCGGCGCGTTCGGCGACCGCGCGCATCTGGACGGCCTCGTAGCCGCCTTTGGACGCGATCGCGAGCGTGGCATCGAGGATGCGCTTGCGCCGTTCGCGCTGGGCCTCGGAGCCTAGTTCGGACTCGGAGAGCACCGCGACATTCATGACCTGGCGGGGACGGGAGTCGGACCCTGGCTTGGCAGCGTCTCGTCCCGAGGCCATATCAGCCGAACCAGACATGCGACGCGAGGCTCCTTCGTGATGCGTTCTCGGTGGAAACGATACGCATTCCAGTCCTGATTCCCTCATCTCCGTGCCGCATGTCACGCGACGTGTGCAGCTGTTAGGCCGGTCGACTTGACGGTCCGACGCTGGCACTATTAGAACACGTTCTAATGGGAAGCGCCGTCTTCCTACCCAAACGCTAGGAGACCCAGTGCCCGCATCTCCCTCGGCGACCGTGACCGACGATCAGTCGGACGCCCGCGAACTGGTCCGGAGCTGGGCTGCCTCGTCCGGATCCGTGGAGGCGGCGCGCGATGTCGAGCACGGACAGGCCGACGCGTGGCGGGGTCCGTACGGCAGCCTGGCCGAACTAGGGATCTTCGGCGTCGCACTTCCCGAGGACCTCGGTGGCGCCGACGGCACGGTGTCCGATCTGGCCGCGATGGTCGACGAGGCCGCCGCCGCGATGGTGCCAGGTCCAGTGGCCACCACCGCACTCGCGACGCTGGTGCTCGGAGCTGCGCATGCCGAACTGCTGGACGCGCTGGCGACGGGTCAGCGCACCGCGGGTGTGGCGCTCGACGCCGACCTGACCTACGCCGACGGGCGGGTCTCCGGATCGGCGCCGTATGTGTTGGGTGCCGACGCGTCCGGGGTGCTGCTGCTGCCCGCGGGGCGGAGTTGGCTGCTCGTGGACGCCTCCGCCGACGGGGTGACCGTCGAGGCGCTCAAGGCCACCGACTTCTCCCGCCCGCTGGCCCGGGTGACCCTCGAGAACGCGAACGCCGAGGCGCTGGCCGTGCCGGCGCAGCGCGTCGTCGACCTGACAGCGACGCTGCTGGCCGCCGAGGCCGCGGGCCTGGCGCGGTGGCTGCTGACCACCGCGACCGAGTACGCGAAGGTGCGGGAGCAGTTCGGCAAACCGATCGGCAGCTTCCAGGCCATCAAACACATGTGCGCCGAGATGCTGCTGCGGTCCGAGCAGGCGTCCGTGTCGGCGGCCGACGCCGCCCGCGCCGCAACGGAATCGGACCCCGACGGCGATGACGCACAGCTGTCGATCGCGGCGGCGCTTGCCGCATCGGTGGGTATCGAGGCCGCCAAGGCGAACGCCAAGGACTGCATCCAGGTGCTCGGCGGCATCGGCATCACGTGGGAGCACGACGCGCATCTGTACCTGCGCCGCGCCTATGGAATCGCGCAGTTCCTCGGCGGACGGTCGCGGTGGCTGCGCCGGGTGGTGGATCTGACCCAGGGCGGGGTGCGCAGGGACCTGCACATCGACCTGGCCTCGGTGGCCGATCTGCGGCCCGAGATCGCCTCTGCGGCCGCCGAAGCCGCCGCGGCGCCGGAGGACAAGAGGCAAGCGGTGCTGGCCGAGACCGGGCTGCTGGCGCCGCACTGGCCCAAGCCCTACGGGCGCGCCGCCGGTCCGGCCGAGCAGCTGCTGATCGACCAGGAGCTGGCCGCCGCGGGTGTGGTGCGGCCCGACCTGGTCATCGGTTGGTGGGCGGTGCCGACGATCCTCGAGCACGGCAGCCCCGAGCTCATCGAGCAGTTCGTGCCTGCCACGCTGCGCGGTGACCTGCTCTGGTGCCAGCTGTTCAGTGAGCCGGGTGCCGGATCGGACCTTGCCGCACTGAGGATGAAAGCCGTTCGGGCAGAAGGCGAATCCGCGAGCGGTGCGAAAGTCTCGGGCTGGAGGCTCACCGGCCAGAAGGTGTGGACCTCTGCGGCGCAGAAGGCGCACTGGGGTGTGTGCCTCGCCCGCACCGACCCCGATGCGCGCAAACACAAGGGCATCACGTACTTCCTGATCGACATGACGAGCCCGGGCATCGTGATCCGGCCGCTGCGGGAGATCACCGGCGACGAACTGTTCAACGAGGTGTTCTTCGACGACGTGTTCGTGCCCGACGAGTTCGTGGTCGGACAGGTCAACGACGGTTGGCGGCTCGCGCGCACCACGCTGGCCAACGAGCGCGTCGCGATGGCGCAGGGCACCGCGCTGGGCAATCCGATGGAAGAACTGCTGCGTGTCGTCGCCGAGGCGGGAATCGATGCGGCGCAACAGGATCAGCTCGGCCAGTTGATCGTCACCGCGCAGGTCGGCTCACTGCTGGACCAGCGCATCGCACAGCGCGCCGTCGAAGGTCAGGATCCTGGTCCGCAGGCCAGCGCCCGCAAGCTGATCGGGGTCCGGTACCGACAGGCGCTGGCGGAGTTCCGGATGGACCTGTCCGAGGGGGCCGGTGCGGTCGAGAACCAACAGGTGCACGACTTCCTGAACACCCGGTGCCTGACCATCGCCGGCGGCACCGAGCAGATCCTGCTGACGATGGCGGGGGAGCGGTTGCTCGGCCTGCCGCGGTGACTCCGGGACCTGGCGGCCGCGAGCGCCTGAACCAGATTCTGGCGCACTACCAAGTGCGCGACGATCCGGGTGGCGCGGCGAGGCGCGACGAGGTTGGCGCCGAAGAACTGACGCACACTGAAATGCAGATGCTGCTGGCGGACCCGGCGCGGATCCCGGAGATCCGTGAGATCCGGGACCGGGCGAGCGACGAAGCGGTGCGACGTTTTCCGCCGAGCGATGGCCGGCAGGTCGACAACGAGACAGACGCGTTCCGGCACGCCTACGGCAGCGCACTGCTGGCCCTGAGATTCGGGTCCGACTGGGCATCCCGATTCACCTCGGCGCACGAGGGTACGGCCGGCAACAATCGCGCGAGCCGCGCGATGGACCTCTACAACAACGAGATCGGGCGCAAGATCGCGCTCGCCAATCCCGACGCCGCACCTGATGCCATCGCCGATCTCGCCGCGGATGCGGTGCTCAACGGCGAGACCGTCGTGGTCGGCCCTGACGGTGCGAGCCTGCGCTGGAGCGCATCCGGGAACCCGGTCTAGTCGAACCTGGTCTAGTCAAACTGTGTCTGCGCACAGGCCGACGGTGTCGTCAGGTTGACCCCGGCATAGACCACCTGGATCTGCGAGCAAACGATGAACTGCGAGCCCTTCGCGGGCAGACCGGTCGTCCACGACGTCGGAACCGAGTCGCCGTCGGTGGTGAAGCGTTCGATCGCTCCGCCGCCGAAGTAGGTCACCGACACCTCGACGTCGCGCATCGACTTCAGCATGCGTGAGAGCACGTTGTCGTGGTTGGCGCCCTTGAGTTCCCGGGGCATGCCGGCGGGCGCGCTGTACCAGGCCTCCTGCCAAACGTCCTGGGAGTTGCTGCGCAGCGTGATGGTTTGACGCGCCCAGGTGTCGCCCGGGAACCCGGTGGGGCCGTTGGGGGTCAACAGGTTTGCCGACGTCCTGAAGAAGCACCGGTTCTGTCCGGGGTCGCAGTCGGCGTTGACGTGCATCTCGATCGAGGTCGCGGGATCGACGGCGATCGACGAGACGCCGGTGTCGGAGGCCGCCGTGGCGGTCGGGGCCGTGGTGTGCGAGACGGCGGCGAGCGCCACCATCAACGTCGGAGCCAGTGCCGCTGCTAGCCGCTTCATCGTGATGAAAGTAATCCTTGCGCTACTCGTCGAAGGTGACTTCGACCGAATCGGATTTCGGATGTGCCTGGCAGGCCAGGATCAGACCCTCGTCGAGGTCCTGCTGCTCGAGGACGTCGTTGATCTCCATCTCGACGTCGCCGGACTTCTTGAGCACAGCACACGCGCCGCAGTGACCCTCGCGGCACGAGAACGGCGCGTCGAGGCCCTTGTTCAGCAGGACGTCGAGCAGTTTCGCCTTGCGCGGCCAGCTCACCTCGTGGGTCTCGCCGTCGAGGGTCACCACGGCTGTCGCCGGGCCCTCGTCGCCGTCGTCATCGTCGTCGATGGTGACCGCCGCGAACGGATCCGACTCCAGCGACTTGAACACCTCGATGTGGATCTTCTCGGCGGCCGCCCCCGCCGCCGCGAGCGCCTCCTCGGCGGCGGCCATGAACGGCCCCGGTCCGCAGATGAACGCCTCCCTGGACGTGAACGGTGCGAACAGCGCCGTCAGCGCCGTGACACTGGGCAGCCCCTGCACGGTCTCCAGCCAGTGGATCGCGGTCAGGCGGTCCGGGTACTTGGCCGCGAGATCACGCAGGGTCTCGGCGAAGATCACCGACTTCTCGTCGCGGTTGGCGTAGACCAGGGCCACCTTTCCGCTGCCCTCGCTGAGCGCGGACTTCAGGATCGCCAGCATCGGGGTGATCCCGCTGCCCGCGGCCAGCAGCAGGAAATCGGTGTCCAGGTTCTTCGGCACGAACGTCCCCGACGGCGCGAGGACGTGCATCTTCATCCCGGCGTGCGCGTTGTCGCACAGCCAGTTCGACGCGTACCCGTCGGCGGTGCGCTTCACGGTGACCGTCAGCGGGTCGCCGGTGTGCGGTGACGAGCACAGCGAATAGCAGCGCGCGACCGAACCGGTGCGGTCGCTGGGCACCCGCAGCGTCAGGAACTGACCGGGCGAGTAGCGCAGCTTCTCCGGCGGCACGGATGCGCCGGCGGGGGTTTTGAACACCAGGGAACGCGCGTCCGACGTCTCGTCGATCACTTCGGCGATCTCCAGCTCGAGCACGTGGGCGCCCAGCGGCTCGTCGGCGGCAACGTCCGTCACAGATGGACCCTTTCTCCGGTCATAACTAGAACAGGTTACAGAAATGCATGTGCGCTGGTCCAGGTGTCGCAGGACGCCGCTACTCGACACAAATCGTAACGTGTTCTAATCTCTTCTAGGTTACTTCGCACGCCTTTGGAGGCAAACCAGTGACGTCCATTCAACAGCGTGACGCGCAGTCGGTCCTCGACGGTGTCACCGATCTCCTCCCGCGCATCGCCAAGCGCGCGGCCGCCGCCGAGGAACTGCGCCGTCTGCCCGACGAGACGGTGGCCGAACTCGACGAGGTCGGCTTCTTCAAACTGCTCCAGCCCGAGCAGTGGGGCGGCCTGCAGTGCGACCCGACACTGTTCTACGAAGCCGTGCGCCGCCTCGCCAGCGCATGCGGTTCCACCGGCTGGGTCTCGGCGATCATCGGCGTGCACAACTGGCACCTCGCGCTGTTCGATCAGCAGGCCCAGGAGGACGTCTGGGGCGAGGACGCGTCCGTGCGCGTGTCGTCCTCGTACGCCCCGATGGGGGCCGGCGTCGTCGTCGACGGTGGCTACCTGGTCAGCGGCACGTGGCAGTGGTCCTCGGGCTGCGACCACGCCACCTGGACGTTCGTCGGCGGCCCGGTGATCAAGGACGGCAAGCCGGTCGATTTCGGCAGCTTCCTGATCCCCCGTCCCGACTACCGCATCGACGACGTCTGGAACGTTGTCGGGCTGAAGGCGACCGGCAGCAACAACCTCGTGGTCAAGGACGTCTTCGTGCCGCGCCACCGGTTCCTGTCGTACAAGGCGATGAACGACGGCACCGCCGGCGGGTACCAGAACAACACCGCCCCGGTGTACAAGATGCCTTGGGGCACCATGCATCCCACCACGATCAGTTCGCCGATCATGGGGATGGCGTACGGCGCCTACGAGGCGCACGTCGAACATCAGGGCAAGCGGGTCCGCGCGGCGTTCGCGGGCGAGAAGTCCAAGGACGACCCGTTCGCGAAGATCCGGATCGCCGAGGCGGCCAGCGACATCGACGCCGGCTGGCGCCAGCTGATGGGTAACCTCGGCGAGGAGTACGCGTTGCTCAAGGCAGGCAAGGAGATCCCGTTCTCGTTGCGTGCGGCCGCGCGTCGTGACCAGGTGCGGGCCACGGCGCGTGCGATCGCGTCGATCGACCTGCTCTTCGAGGCATCCGGCGCCACGGCGCTGCAGCTCGACCAGCCGGTACAGCGGTTCTGGCGGGACGCGCACGCCGGCCGGGTCCACGCGGCCAACGAGCCCGAGCGCGCCTACCTGATCTTCGGTAACGACGCGTTCGGTCTGCCGCCCCAGGACACGATGGTCTAGTGACTTCCTTCGCCGCGGAAGCTGCTCAGCAGCAGGAGATCACGTTCGAGTCGACCTCGCGCTTCGCTCAGGTCCGCGAAGACATGAAGCTGCACTACCACGAAGCCGGGGTCGGTAATCCGGAGACGGTGGTGCTGCTGCACGGCGGCGGCCCCGGCGCGTCGAGCTGGTCGAACTTCGGGCGCAACATCCCGGTGCTGGCCAAGCACTTTCACGTGCTGGCCGTCGACCAGCCCGGCTACGGCCACTCGGACAAGCACACCGAGCACGAGCAGTACAACCGATACAGTGCGACCGCGCTGCTGAACCTGTTCGACCACCTCGGTATCGAACGCGCTGCGCTGGTGGGCAATTCGCTGGGCGGCGGCACCGCGGTGCGGTTCGCGCTGGACAACGGAAAGCGCGCGGGCAAGCTGGTGCTGATGGGCCCCGGCGGCTTGAGCGTGAACCTGTTCGCGCCGGATCCGACCGAGGGTGTGAAGCTGCTCGGCAAGTTCGCCGCGGAGCCGACGCGCGAGAACATCGAGGCGTTCCTGCGGATCATGGTCTACGACCAGAGCATGATCACCCCGGAACTCGTCGAGGAGCGCTTCGCTATCGCGAGCACCCCGGAGTCGCTGGCCGCGACCAAGGCGATGGGGAAGTCGTTCGCCGGCGCCGACTTCGAATTCGGCATGATGTGGCGCGACGTATACAAGCTGAGGCAGCGGGTACTGCTGATCTGGGGTCGCGAAGACCGGGTCAACCCGCTCGACGGAGCGCTGGTGGCGCTCAAGCAGATCCCGCGGGTGCAGTTGCACGTCTTCGGCCAGTGCGGCCACTGGGCGCAGCTGGAAAAATTCGACGAGTTCAACAAGCTCACCGTCGATTTCCTCAAGGGTTAGAGAGGGACGAAACCATGACGATCAAATCGCTCGGATATCTCCGCATCGAGGCCACCGATGTCGGCGCATGGCGCGAGTACGGGCTGAAGGTGCTCGGCATGGTCGAAGGCTCCGGCACCACCGAGGGTGCGCTCTACCTGCGGATGGACGAGTTTCCGGCGCGCCTGATCATCGTGCCCGGTGAACACGACCGGCTCCTGGAGTCGGGCTGGGAAACCGCCAACGCCGCACAGCTGCAGGACATCCGGCAGCGTCTGGAGGTCCACGGCACGCCGTACAAGGAAGCCACCGCGGGCCAGTTGGCCGACCGCCGCGTCGACGAGATGATCATCTTCGACGATCCGTCGGGTAACACGCTGGAGGTCTTCCACGGTGTCGCTCTCGAGCACCGCCGGGTCGTCAGCCCGTACGGGCACAAGTTCGTCACCGAGGAGCAGGGGCTCGGTCACGTCGTGCTGACCACCCGCGACGACGCCGAGACGCTGCACTTCTACCGCGACGTGCTCGGCTTCTTCCTGCGCGATTCGATGAAGCTGCCGCCGCAGCTGGTCGGCAGGCCCGCCGACGGCGCACCGGCATGGCTGCGCTTCCTCGGGGTCAACCCTCGGCATCACAGCCTGGCGTTCATGCCCGGTGAGACGCCCAGCGGCATCGTGCATCTGATGGTCGAGGTGGAGAACTCCGACGACGTCGGCCTGTGCCTGGACCGCGCGTTGCGGCGCAAGGTGAAGATGTCGGCGACGCTGGGGCGCCACGTCAACGACAAGATGCTGTCCTTCTACATGAAGACCCCGGGCGGATTCGACGTCGAGTTCGGCTGTGAGGGACTCGAAGTCGACGACGACGACTGGGTGGCCCGGGAGAGCACCGCGGTCTCGCTGTGGGGCCACGACTTCAGCGTGGGCTTCAAGTAGCCAGGTAATCGCGATGTCGACTCCGCCGATCGATCCGCGCACATTCCGCAGTGTGCTCGGTCAGTTCTGCACCGGGATCACCGTCATCACCACCATGTCCGACGATGCCCCGGTGGGATTCGCGTGCCAGTCGTTCGCCGCGTTGTCACTGGATCCGCCGCTGGTGCTGTTCTGCCCCACGAAGGCGTCGCGGTCCTGGGCGGCGATCGAGGCCACCGGTCGGTTCTGTGTCAACGTCCTGCACGAGAAGCAGCAGCACGTCTCGGCGCGGTTCGGCTCACGAGAGCCTGACAAGTTCGCCGGGATCGATTGGGCGCCATCGAGGTTGGGTTCGCCGATCATCGACGGCTCGCTGGCGCACATCGACTGCACGGTGCACTCGGTGCACGACGGCGGCGACCATTTCGTCGTGTTCGGAGCGGTGCACTCGCTGTCGGACGTTCCGAAGCGCAAGCCGCGGCCGCTGCTGTTCTACCAAGGCCAGTACACCGGCATCGAACCGGACAAGAACACCCCGGCGGATTGGCGCAACGACCTGGAGGCGTTCCTGACCGCGACGACCGAGGACACCTGGCTCTAGCGCGAACGCGACGCCGCACCGTCGACGAGTGACCGCACCACCGCCAGATGAGTCGGCAGCACCTTCGCCCATATCCGCCGGGCGACCGGGTTGCCCAACCGCGCGAATGTCGCGAAGGTGACCTCGCCGCCGGCGACCCGGGTGATCAACTGACCCGACAGCCCGATCGGTGACATCGCCTGCACACGAACGTATTCGGCATCGCGATGGGTGACCGGCCAGCCGGCGATCACGTCCGGTGCGGCGGGGCGCAACCTGATCCCGAGCATCATCCATCCGAGACGTAACCGCAGCCGTGTCACCGCGGGTGGCCCTTCGAGAATCTCCCGCGCCCACTCCGCCGGCAACCGGGCCCTCGCCGCGCGGAACACGTGGGCGTCGACATGGTCGATGCGGGTGAGCGTCGTGCATGCCAGTAGGTCCGCGTCGGGATCGGTGCGTTCGACGATGTGCTGTATCGAGGCCATCCGCCACCTCCAATGATTGATACAGAACAGTACTGTATCTAACGTATTCTGACCAGATGCCGCCGCCGATTCGTACCCCCCGACAGTCCTGGATCGACGAGGGTCTGGCACTGCTGGCGGCCGACGGACCCGATGCCGTGCGCGTCGAAGTTCTCGCGCAGCGGCTCGGCGTCACCCGCGGAGGGTTCTATCGGCAGTTCGCGAACAGGGGAGATCTGGTCACCGCGATGCTCGACACCTGGGAGCAGCGCAGCATCGACGAGGTCCGGGCAAGGCTCGAGACCGAAGGCGGCGACGCGCGCAGCAAGGTCCGACGAGCCGGGATGCTGACGTTCTCGGCCGAACTGCTCCCGGTGGATCTGGCGGTCCGTAACTGGGCGCGACGGGATCCCGGGGTGGCCGCTCGGCTGCGCCGGGTGGACAACCGCCGCATGGGCTACCTGCGCGAACTGCTCTCGACGCTGTGCGACGACCCCGCCGAGGTCGAGGCCCGCGCGATGCTGGCCTTCTCGTTGCTGGTCGGGAACCACCTGATCGCCGCCGACCATCCGGGCGGCCGCGACAGGGTGCTCGCCGACGCCGGCCGCCTGCTGCTCAGCGGACTTACACAGCTGTAATTCATCCACACTGTGGATAACTCCTGTGGATAACTCGCTAACGCAGGCCCATCAACGCGTCCTGCTGATCGCGGATCCGATCGCGGATCGCGTCGACGAGCGCCGCCACCTCCGGGCGGCGCAGCGCTTCGGCGCGGGCCACCAACCAGTAGCTCAGCTGTGCCGAAACCTGTCCGGCCAGGACGCGAACGAGATCGGGATGACGGTCGGCCATGAAGCAGGGCAGTAGCCCGATCCCGGCCGACGCCCGGGTGGCCTCGACGTGGACGAACACGTTCGTCGAGGTCACCGATTCGCGCATGGTCGGCGCGAAACTTGCGGCGAGGTCGAGATCGTCGACCTGCAGCATCGAGTCGATGAAGTACACGAGGGGGTACCGCTGCAGATCCGAGACGTCGGCCGGGGCGCCGTGCTCGTCGAGGTAGTCCCGCGAGGCGTACAGGCCCAGGCGGTAGTCACACAGCCGGAGGGCCTTCGCGCGGCGCACCCGGGGTTCGCCGACCACCACCTCGACGTCCAGGCCGGAGCGCTGCTGGGTCGCCCTGCGGGTGGTCGCCACGATCTCGACGGCCACCAACGGATGCATCCGTTGCACCGCGGCTGCCGCCGGGGCGGCGACGTACGCCGAGAAGCCGTCGGTGGCGGAGATCCGGACAACGCCGTCGAGCGCCCGCTGCCCGGCCGGATCGGCGGCAAGGGACCGCACGGCGGACTCGACCGTCTCGGCGGCGGCGAGCGCGTCGCGGCCGAGATCCGTCAGTTCCCAGCCCCCGGCGACGCGGGCCAGTACGCGTCCGCCCATGGCCTCCTCGAGTGCGGCGATGCGCCGACTGATGGTGGTGTGGTTGAGGCCGAGTTCCTCGGCCGCGGTGGTGTATTTGCCGGTTCGGCCGACAGCCAGCAGAACCAGCAGGTCATCTGCGCTGAGGCGGCGAGCCGAGGAGGTCACATCTGCATTTTCGCAGACCCTTCCTGCGGTTTTGGTTATTGCCCGAGCGGGTAGCTGCGTGAATACTCAGCCGCGTTTGTGGTGGGCATCACAAGGAAGGGTGGGCGATGAGCGCGCAACAGGACGCGGGGCCCGGTTCGATCTCGACCGGACTCAAGCGGGTGGTGGTCGCATCGATGGCCGGCACGGTCGTCGAGTGGTACGAGTTCTTCCTGTACGCGACCGCGGCGACGTTGGTGTTCAACAAGGTGTTCTTCGCCGAGGGCACCAGCGAGGCCGCCGGTTTGATCGCCGCGCTGCTGACCTACGCCGTCGGCTTCGTGGCCCGCCCGCTGGGCGGGGTGGTCTTCGGGCACTTCGGCGACAAGTACGGCCGCAAGAAGCTCCTGCAGTTCGCGATCCTGTTGGTCGGTGTCGTGACGTTCCTGATGGGATGTCTGCCGACCTACAACCAGATCGGTGTGTGGGCCCCGATCCTGCTCGTGATGCTGCGCTTCGTGCAGGGCTTCGCGGTCGGTGGTGAATGGGGCGGGGCCGTCCTCCTCGTCGCCGAGCACAGCCCGGACAAGCAGCGGGCGTTCTGGGCCAGCTGGCCGCAGGCCGCGGTTCCGGTCGGCAACATGCTCGCCACCGTCGTGCTGCTGGTGCTGACCGGGCTGTTGTCCGATGAGGCGTTCCTGTCCTGGGGCTGGCGCGTGGCGTTCTGGCTGTCGGCGGTGGTGGTGCTGATCGGCTACTACATCCGCACCAAGGTGACCGACGCCCCGATCTTCGTCGCGGCCCAGGAGGAGGTCGAGCGCGCCAAGGCGGTCTCCTACGGCGTCGTCGAGGTGCTGAAGCGTTATCCCCGAGGTGTTTTCACCGCGATGGGTCTGCGTTTCGCCGAGAACATCATGTACTACCTGGTGGTCACCTTCTCGATCGTCTACCTCAAGACCCACGTGGGTGCCGACACCGGCGACATCCTGTGGTGGCTGCTGGCCGCGCACGCGGTGCACTTCGTGGTGGTGCCGCAGGTGGGCCGGCTGGCCGACCGGTACGGCCGTCGCCCCGTGTACATCGCCGGGGCCGTACTTGCGGGTGTCTGGGGCTTCTTCGCGTTCCCGATGATGAACACCGGAAGCTACCTCGCGATCATGGCCGCGGTGATCCTAGGCCTGATGATCCACGCCCTGATGTATGCGCCGCAGCCGGCGATCATGGCCGAGATGTTCCCGACCCGGATGCGGTACTCCGGTGTGTCCCTCGGGTATCAGGTCACCTCGATCGTCGCCGGATCGTTGGCCCCGGCCATCGCCACCTGGCTGCTCGACATGTTCGGCACCTGGGTGCCGATCGCGGTCTACCTGGCCGGTGCGTCGCTGATCACGCTGGTCGCGGCCTGGTTCACGCGCGAGACCAACGGGATCGACCTGCATGCGCTCGACGCGGCCGACCGCGCGCAGTTGCAGCGTGCCGGCGCGGTATGAGTGCACTGGCGGGGCGCACCGCGCTGGTGACCGGCGGCGCGAGCGGGATCGGCGCGGCCTGCGCGCGGGCGCTGGCCGAGCAGGGAGTCGAGGTCACCGTCGCCGACATCGACGGGCCGGGTGCGGCAGCCGTGTCCCGGGAGATCGGCGGAAAGCCCTGGACGCTCGACCTTCTCGACGTCGAGGAGCTTGAGACGCTGCGCCTGGACGCCGACATCCTGGTCAACAACGCGGGCATCCAGAGCATCGACGAGATCGCGGCGTTCCCGCCGGAGAAATTTCGGTCGATGCTCGCGCTGATGGTGGAGGCGCCGTTCCTGCTGATCCGTGCGGCGCTACCGCACATGTACCGCAACGAGTTCGGTCGCGTCGTCAACATATCGTCCATCCACGGCCTGCGCGCTTCGCCGTTCAAGGTCGCCTACGTGACCGCCAAGCATGCGCTGGAAGGGCTGTCGAAAGTGACCGCGCTCGAAGGTGGTCCGCACGGCGTCACGAGCAACTGCATCAACCCCGGATACGTCCGCACCCCGCTGGTGACCAAGCAGATCGCCGATCAGGCCAGGACGCACGGCATCCCGGAGGACCAGGTGATCTCCGAGATCCTGCTGAAGGAGAGCGCGGTGAAACGACTCGTCGAGCCCGACGAGGTCGGCTCGTTGGTCACCTGGCTGGCTTCGCCCGCGGCCGGGATGGTCACAGGTGCGTCGTACACGATGGACGGCGGGTGGAGCGCGCGCTGACGTGCGCGCGTCACCGCAGCGTCAGATCCCGTGCCGCACGGTACTGTTCGAGCACCTGCGGTGCCGCGTCGGCGTCGTAACGGGTCGTCTCACCGATCGACCACTCGGGTGGGGTGTCCCGGCCGGAGAGCACCCAGGCCGCCTGGCGGGCGGCGCCGAGCGCGACGTATTCGGCGGGTGCGGGCACGTCGACCGGGCTGCCGAAGAGCGCCGGTGCGATTCGGCGCACCGCCTCGGAACGCGCACCGCCGCCGACCAGGATGATCCGGGCGGCGTCGACACCCTGTTCGCCGATCTTGTCGGTGCAGTACACCATCGAGCTGAGCAGACCCTCGACCGCGGCTCGAGCGATGTTGGCCGGGGCGAGGTTTCGTGTCGTGACACCGTGCAGCGCGCCGGCCGCGTCAGGAAGGTTCGGTGACCGTTCACCCTCGAAGTACGGCACCAGGACCAGGCCTTCCGCGCCGGCGGGTGCCGACAGGGCGAGCCGGTCGAACTCGTCGAAGTCGACCTTGAGCATCGCCGCGACCGCCGCGAGCACCGGAGCGCCGTTGAGCGTGCACACCAGGGGAAGCTGCCGGCCTGTCGCGTCGGCGAAGCCGGCCACGATGCCTTCCGGGTCGTGCGGGGCCACCTCGCCGACCGCGCTGACCACCCCGGAGGTGCCCAGCGACACCACACAGTCGCCGCGCCCCGCCGAGAGCCCGAGGGCCGCGGCGGCGTTGTCCCCGGCGCCGGGGCCCAGCACGGCACCGGACGGGGTCTCGCCGGCCGTCTCACGTGGGCCGAGGACGCGGGGCAGTGCCGGATCTCTTCCGCGGAAGGCCAATTCGAGGAGATCCGGTTGGTAGCGGTCGGTCTCGGCGGAGAAGTACCCGGTGCCGCTGGCGTCACTGCGGTCGGTGCAGATCGCGGTGACGTCGGTGCCGCCGCGCAGCCGCCAAGTCAGCCAGTCGTGGGGGAGGCAGACCGCCGCGGTCGCATCCGCGCGGTCGGGTTCGTGGTCGGCGAGCCAGCGCAGTTTGGTCGCCGTGACGGCCGCGACCGGAACGACGCCGGTGCGGTCGGCCCAAGAGCCAGGGCCGCCGAGTTCCGCGATCAGCTGTTCGGCGGCCTTACTGGATCGGGTGTCGTTCCACAGCAACACATCTCGTACCGGCTCTCCCGAGGAGTCCAGGCAGACCATGCCGTGCTGCTGGGCGCCGACCGACACCGCGGACACGTCGTCCAAACCGCCCGCCTGCTCGGCGGCGTGTTGCAGCGCGGTCCACCAGTGGCGGGCGTCGACTTCCGTGCCCGCGGGATGTGGGGCGGAGGCCGAGCGCACGATCCGGCCGGTGTCGGCGTCACAGATCAATACCTTGCAGGACTGGGTCGATGAGTCGATTCCGGCGACGAGTGTCATCTCTCTATCTTCCTGGATCGCTGAGCACCGGCGCGAAGGCCAGTTCGGCCGCACCGATGACGAGGGTGTCCGCGCCGAGCGTGGCGGGCACGGCGCGGACGAGGTTGCGGGGCGCGCCCATACTGCGGCGGGTGAGTTCGTCGTGCAGAACCGTCGCGGCCACGGCGGGGAACACCCGCAGGAAGCCGCCCAGCACGATCAAACTCGGGTTGAGCATGTTGATCGCGTTGCCGAGCGCGATCGCCAGCGACCGTGCCTGCCGGGCGAGTACGTCGCGTTCGGCATGGGTATGGGCGAACGGATCCGTGCCGGCGTCGCTGTCGATCTCGGCCAACAGGCGCGCCAACGGCGCCTGCCGCACCTCGGTCTCCAGACATCCCACGCTGCCGCAGTGGCACTGCTCGCGGCCGCCGACGTAGGTGTGGCCGAGCTCGCCCGCATAACCGGCCACGCCTTCGAGGAGTCCACCGGCGACGACGAAGCCCGCGCCGATACCGCTCGGTCCTCCGTTCACATAGATCATGTGATCGGCGTTGTGGTGATTGCCGAACAGGTGCTCGGCGATCGCGCCGGCGTTGGCGTCGTTGGCCGCGTAGACCGGTAAACCGGTTGCCGCGCTGAGCATCTGGCCGATCTCGACGTCGTGCCAGTCCAGGTTCGGCGCCAGCTGCACCGACGACTCGGGACCGTGCACCAGGCCGGGGACGGCGACGCCGACGGCGGTGACCTGTTGCTCGTCGGTCAGCTTGCCCCGGATGTCGGCGATCGCGTCGGCCGCGATCGCCACGGTGTCCGCCGCGGTGGGTATCCGCTCGGTCGGTCGGCGCACGACGTCGATGACGGTGCCCCCCATCGCGACCAGGCCCACCGTCACGGCGTCGACCTCGGGAGTCACGGCGATCGCCAGGACCCGGTGGGCGGGGCGCACGATCGGGCTGGGCCGTCCCACCTGCGCGGCCGATGTCGCCGGGGACTCCTCGACCAGTCCGCGCGCGACCAACTCCTCGACCAGATCTTTCGTGGTCGAACGGGACAACCCTGTGCTGCGCGTCAACTCCGAACGACTCAGCGCCCGATGGCGGTGCACGAGCGTCAGCACGGTCGACAGGTTGCGCCGCCGCACACCATCGGTCGCCCCGGCCCGCGTTGCCCGGCGGTGCTCGGTCTGGTTCACCGGCACTTGGTCCCCCTCAGTTCGCACGACGGCCGTCACCCCGCGGCCTTGACAGTGTCGCAGGACACATCTTATGTTCGCTGCGAGAACAAAAGCATATCTCTGAGCAGATGGCCCGCAGTTTCCGGCCATGATCCCCGAGGAGCCCTCGATGACGGTCCTGGACTCCGCTGTGTCCGCAGCGGACGACCTGACACCCCGACCCTCCGACAAGTTCTCGTTCGGCCTCTGGACGGTGGGCTGGCCCGGCGTGGACCCGTTCGGTGTCGCGACCCGGCCCGCACTCGACACCGTCGAGGCCGTGGAACGGCTGGCCGAACTCGGTGCGTACGGGTTGACCTTCCACGACGACGACCTGTTCGCGTTCGGCAGCAGCGATGCGCAGCGCCGCCAGGCGATCGACCGGCTGCGCGAATCGTTGGACCGTGCCGGGCTGGTGGTGCCGATGGTGACCACGAACCTGTTCACCCAGCCGGTCTTCAAGGACGGCGGGTTCACCAACAACGATCGCGGTGTGCGGCGGTTCGCGTTGCGGAAGGTGTTGCGAAACCTCGACCTCGCCGCCGAGCTCGGTGCTCAGACGTTCGTGATGTGGGGTGGCCGGGAAGGTTCCGAGTACGACACCGCCAAAGATGTCCAGGCGGCGCTGGAGCGGTACCGCGAGGCGCTGAACCTGTTGTGCCAGTATGTGATCGACCAGGGCATCGAGATCAGGTTCGCGATCGAACCGAAGCCGAACGAACCGCGTGGCGACATCCTGCTGCCGACCGTGGGGCATGCGCTGGCCTTCATCGAGACGCTCGAGCACCCGGAGATGGTCGGGGTCAACCCGGAAACCGGTCACGAGCAGATGGCGGGCCTGAACTTCGTACACGGCATCGCCCAGGCGCTCTACAGCGGAAAGCTCTTCCACATCGACCTCAACGGTCAGCGTGGAATCAAGTTCGACCAGGATCTGGTCTTCGGGCACGGCGACCTGGCCAACGCGTTCGCGCTGGTGGACCTGCTGGAGAACGGAGGCCCCGACGGCGGGCCGGCCTACGGCGGGCCCCGCCACTTCGACTACAAACCCAGTCGCACCGAGGATTCGGACGGTGTCTGGGCGTCGGCGGCGGCCAACATGCGGATGTACCTGCTGTTACGCAAGCGCGCCGCCGCGTTCCGGGCGGACCCCGAGGTGCGGGAGGCCTTGGCCGCGGCGAAGGTGGCCGAACTGCGCCAGCCCACGCTCGGCGACGGTGAGTCGTACGCGGACCTGCTGGCCGACCCGACGGCCTACGAACAGTTCGACACGGGTGCGTACTTCGGTGGTCGCGGGTGCAACTTCGTCGCGCTGAACCAGCTCGCCATCGAACACCTGATGGGGGCTCGGTGAGCCACACCCGCTCGATCCCGCTGCGAAGTGACGCACATCACGCTATATGTGATACAGCCAAACAAAAGTCCGTGCCCCACCTGAACCGTTCGGAGGAATCTTCGTGAAGCGAACCAGCACTCTGCTCGTCACCACCGTCGTCGGGGTCAGCATGGCGCTGACGGCGTGCGGCTCGAACTCGGATTCGCAGTCGGCCGACGGCGCCGGTGGTGGTGGCGGCGCCGGCAAGGTCGGCGTGATCCTGCCCGACACCAAGTCGTCGGTGCGTTGGGAGACCAAGGACCGCCCCGCGCTGGAAGAGGCGTTCAAGAACGCCGGGGTGGAGTACACGATCCAGAACGCGGAAGGATCCGCCGACACGATGACGACCATCGCCGACGCGATGATCGCCGACGGTGTCACGGTGCTCGCGATCGTCAACCTCGACTCCGACAGCGGCGCGTCGATCCAGCAGAAGGCCGCGTCCCAGGGCGTCAAGACCATCGACTACGACCGCCTCACCCTGGGCGGCTCCGCCGACGTCTACGTGTCGTTCGACAACACCATCGTCGGTGAGTTGCAGGGCCAGGGTCTTGTCGACTGCCTCGGTGGCCGACCCGCGAACGTGGTGTTCCTCAACGGATCTCCGACCGACAACAACGCCACGCTGTTCAGCGGCGGCGCACATTCGGTGGTCGACGCGACACCGTCCATCACGATCGTCGGTGAGCAGGCGGTGCCGGACTGGGACAACGACCAGGCCGTGACGATCTTCGAGCAGCTCTACACCGCCGCGGACGGTCGTGTCGACGGCGTGTATGCGGCCAACGACGGCCTCGCGGGTTCGGTCATCTCCATCCTGGAGAAGAACAGGCGGGCCGGGCAGGTTCCGGTGACCGGTCAGGACGCGACCGTCGAAGGGCTGCAGAACATTCTGGCCGGCACCCAATGCATGACGGTGTACAAGTCGGCCACCGAGGAGGCCAACGCGCTGGCCGATGTCGCGATCGCGCTCGCCAACGGGGAGGAGCCGACGACGACGGCCACCTCGCGCGACGACACCGGCAACCGCGACGTGCCGTCGGTGCTGCTGACGCCGAAATCCATCACGAAGGACAACATCAACGTGGTGTTCGACGACGGCGGTCAGGCCAAGGACGAGGTGTGCGCGGGGCAGTTCGCCCAGATGTGCTCCGCAGCGGGTATGTGACCGCATGGCCGTCGAGGTGGAGCCGCTTCTCGAATTACGGGGCGTCAACAAGAGTTTCGGCGTCGTCCACGTGCTCCATGACGTGGACTTCGCCGTCTACCCGGGCCAGGTGACCGCGCTCGTCGGGGACAACGGGGCAGGAAAGTCCACGTTGGTCAAGGCGATCGCGGGGATCCACCCGATCGACACCGGCACCTACCTGTTCGAGGGGCGCCCGGTGACGGTGCGCAGCCCGAACGACGTTTCGGAGCTCGGCGTCGAGGTCGTGTACCAGGACCTGGCGCTCTGCGACAACCTCGACATCGTCGAGAACATGTTCCTGGGCCGCGAACTCAAGACCAGGGGCATCCTCGACGAGGCGCAGATGGAGACCATGGCCAGGGACGCGCTGACGTCGCTGTCGGTGCGCACGGTCAAGTCGGTACGACAGCCGGTGTCGAGCCTTTCCGGTGGGCAGCGCCAGACCGTGGCGATCGCGAAATCGGTGCTGTGGAACTCCAAGGTCGTGTTGCTCGACGAGCCGACGGCGGCGCTCGGCGTCGCGCAGACACGACAGGTGATCGAGTTGGTGCGCAGGCTCGCCGGGCAGGGTCTCGGCGTGGTGCTGATCTCGCACAACATGGCAGACGTGTTCGAGGTGGCCGACCGGATCTGTGCGCTGTACCTCGGCCGGGTGGCGGCGGAGGTCAAGGCGTCAGAGGTCACCCACGCGCAGGTGGTCGAGCTGATCACCGCAGGCCGTTCCGGCAGCCTCGGCCTCGCGCCGGCGCAGGCCGCCGAATCGATGTGAGTAGGAAGAGCGAGATGGCCTCCAAGGCGAGCACGGAGACAAAGACGGCGGGCGGCCGGACCGAAATCACGGTGGCTGACTCCGATTTCGCGGTCGACGCGGTCACCGAGCAGACGTTCGGTGATGCGGTCCGCGCCTATCTCGGGCGGGTCCGGGGCGGTGACATGGGATCGCTGCCGGCCGTTCTCGGGCTGGTCGTGCTGTTCGTGGTGTTCGGGCTCGCCAACGACCGCTTCCTGTCGGCGCTGAACCTGGCCAATCTGATCACCCAGGCGGGCTCGATCTGCGTGCTCGCGATGGGCCTGGTGTTCGTGCTGCTGCTCGGCGACATCGACCTGTCCGCCGGTGTCGCGGGCGGGGTGGCCGCGTGCGCGATGGCGCTGACGGTCGTGAACCTCGGCTGGCCGTGGTGGGCGGCGATGGTGATGGGTGTCGCGATCGGCGCTCTGATCGGTCTGACGATCGGACTGCTGCGCGCGAAGCTCGGAATCCCGTCGTTCGTCGTGACTTTGGCGTTCTTCCTCGGCTTGCAAGGGGTCACGCTCAAGCTCATCGGCGAGGGCGGCTCGGTGCGCGTCGACGATCCGGTGATCCGGGGCCTGACGATCAGCAATCTGCCCGTCACGGCGGGATGGACGCTCGCGCTGGTCGTGGTCGTCGGATTCGCGGCTCTGGAGTTCTACACCTATCGCCGCAAGCAGGTGCTGCGGCTGTCGAACTCGCCGCTGGGTGTCGTGGTCGCCAGGGTGTCGGCGGTGGCGGTGGTGGTCCTCGGGGTCACCTACGTGCTCAGCGTGAACCGCAGCGTCAACCGCGCGGTCGAAATCCGCGGCATCCCCTACGTGCTGCCGTTGATCCTGGTGCTGCTGATCGTGTTGACCGTCGTGCTCAAACGCACCGCGTACGGCAGACACATCTACGCCGTCGGCGGTAACGCCGAAGCGGCACGGCGCGCAGGCATCTCCGTCGACCGCATCAGGGTGTCGGTGTTCGTCGTCTCGTCCTCGCTGGCGGCGCTGAGCGGCATCATCGCCGCGTCGTACGCCGGCAAAGTGTCGGCCTCGTCCGGTGCGGGCAACGTGCTGTTGTACGCCGTCGGCGCCGCGGTCATCGGCGGTACCAGCCTGTTCGGCGGGAAGGGCCGTGCGCTCGACGCGGTGATCGGCGGCGTCGTCGTCGCGACCATCGCCAACGGGCTGGGGCTGCTGAACCAGTCGTCGTACATCAACTTCCTCGTCACCGGCGGCGTGTTGCTGTTGGCCGCGAGCGTGGACGCGATCTCCCGCAGACGCCGTTCGTCGACCGGGCTCGCCTAGGGGCGTGACCTAAGCCGCGTCGTATCCCTCGAAGGTGACCAGGTCGACGCTGAACCTGCCCTCCATCAGGCTGACTTTCTGCCGTACCGGTCTCCCGGGTAGCGGCGGCGCGGTCGAACGGTACGCCGCTCCGGTCGGAGTCACGAATTCGGCGACATGCGAACCGTTCTCATCGCCCGCGGACACCGACCAACCGGGCGCTTCTTTGGCGTAGTTACACGCCTCGCACAGCCCGAGGCCGTTGGCCGCCCTCGTCGGGCCGCCGCGCCGGTCAGGGGTCGCGTGGTCGAGATGGCGGATCGGCGCGTTGCAATACGGGGTGCGGCAGGTGCGATCCCGCACCCCGATGAATCGTGCCAGAGCCTTCGGGAAGGCTCGCGCTCGCGACTCCATCGCCACCAGCTGTCCGCTGTCCGGATGGCGGTAGAGCCTGCGTAGCGCGGCCTTGGCGTCCTTGTCGGCGACCGCGTCGCCGGTCAACGTGCAGGCGAACCCGCCGGGCACCGGCCCGTAGCCGTCCAACCACGCGGGTTCGGAATCGTCGCCGGCCAGCGTGGTATCGGCCATCACCAGGTTCAAGTTCACCGAGGCGGGAACCGCGACACTTGCGCCGGTCACCCTCTCATAGGCGGTGTCGGCCATCACCTGGCCCCGGGTCCGGCCGTCGAACGTCGTGTCCGCGGCCCGCTTGAGCGCCGCGTACATCCCGACCCCCTGGGCCACGGGCATCAGAACCGTCACGTAGACCATGCAATTGGGTGCCGGACGCGTCGTCACGCAGCGGTCCTCTACGGCCTTCGCCGAGCGTTCGACGACCGCGGCGGCATCCAGCCTCGCTGCTATCCGCTTCGCGGCCGCTTCCACCCGCCGGTTCCCCCAACCGTCGAAACCGTCAGCTTCCTCGCCCAATTCGGCGTCGAGTTGGCGCCGGTGATCTGCGCTCAGACAGGCGGATTCGCGCACGATCAGCGTGGCTCGCCACTCCGACAGCTCTCCACGTTCCAGCGCGGCCAGGGTGCGTGGCATCTCGTGCACGAGCGCGTTCGCAAACCCGAGGTGCTGGCCGCCGCAGTTCGGCGCATCCCGGCGAGCCAGGGCGATCTCGGTGCCCAGCCCCTTTCCGCGCCGCCGTGCGGGGAGCCCCGCCGCGGCGTCGGCGGCCGCGCGCTTCTCGGCCCACAACGCGCAAGCACGTGCCTGTGCCGCCGCGGCGGCCGCCTTCAGCCGTTCGCAGCGCTCGACGAGTTCCCGCAGTTGCGCCTGAGAGGCATCCGGATCGATATCGAACAATTGTTCGAACATGTCACCGACGCTACACCCGCTTGCCGACAAGTCGCGTCACGCCCAGCACAGCACCTGACGCGGCCACCGCCGCGGCCAGACCGAGGAAGCCGAACGACACCGACGAGACGGCCGCGATCGATCCGACGGCCAGCGGCCCTGCCGCGTCGCCGCATTCGCGTCCCACCTCGGCCGCGCCCATGGTCTGTCCCAGCCGTTCCTCGGGGGTGGACCGGGCGAGCATCGTGAACGCCAGCGGCGTGATCAGCCCGCAGCCCAGCCCGATCACGACCGCCGCACCGATCAGTCCCACCAGACCGGGTAGCGCCGCGAGGGCCAGCCCCAGCCCAGTCACCAGGATGCCCACCATGAGTCCCGTCGCGAGCCCCACCCGCCCGGCATCGGCCGCACGGCCGGCCACGGGCTGGGCGAGGGCGGTGGTCAACGCCAGCACGGATACGACGGCGCCGGTGACGACGGGGGACAGGCCCGCCTGGGTGCCGATCACCGGCAGGAACCCGACGCCGGCCGACAGCGCCGCCGTCGACGCCGCGAGCGCGAGCGTCGGTGTCACGAAGGAGGATTCGCCGAATCGCCGCAGGGTGTCCAGCAACGTCGCACGTTGCCGCGGCGCCGGGGGCAGGCCGGGGACGCTGACCGCCGCCCAGATCACCACCACTGCCGCCAGGCCGGCCATCACCGCGAACAGCAGCCGCAGGCCACCCAGAGTCACGATCGCGCCACCCAGAAGAGGCCCCAGTGTGTATCCGATCGACTTGTACGAGCCGTACGTCCCGAACGCGCGGCCCTGCGCTGACATCGGAGTCAGGCGGGCCACCAGTGCCGACGCGGCGGGGGAGAACGCCGCCGCCCCGACGCCCTGGCCGAACCGGCCCGCCCACAACAATGCCGAGTCGTCGGCGACGGCGTAGGCCAGCGAGGCGATCCCGAAAACCAGCAGTCCGCCGAGCAATACGGTGCGAGCGCCGACCCTGTCGGCCAGCGTGCCGAACACCGGCTTGAGGACCACCTCCGCGCCGTCGTAGATCGCCAGCAGCGCCCCCAGGGTCAGCAGGGACGCGGCGGTTCCGCTCGTGGTGGTGCCCAGCGTGCCCGCCACGGCGTGGGCGCCGAACGCGGTGGTGAAACCCGCCGCCAGCAGTGGTGCCCGCTGCGCCGACGGGCTCAGTGCAGCCACGCGCCGATCCGGCGCAGGGCCTCCTCGATGTCCGACGACGGTCCGGCGAAGGACAGCCGTACGAACGCGCCGCCGCGCACCGTGTCGAAGTCGACCCCGGGGGCGATCGCAACCCCGGTGTCGGCCAGTAACTTCGAGCAGAACGACAACGAGTCGGTGGTCAGGTGAGAGACGTCGGCGTACACGTAGAACGCGCCGTCGGCAGGGGCCAACCGGTCGATACCGATGGCACGCAGACCGTCCAGAAGCAGCGACCGGTTCGTCACGTAGCCGTGAAGCAGCGACTCCGCCTCGGCGATCGACTCGGGGGCGAACGCCGCCACCGCGGCCAGCTGCGGTAACACGGGTGGGCAGATCGTGAAGTTGCCGGTCAGCCGGTCCACGGCGCGCTTGAGGTCGTCGGGCACCAGCAGCCAGCCCAGCCGCCAACCCGTCATCGCGAAGTACTTCGAAAAGCTGTTCACGACAATCGATTCGCGCGAGGTCTCCCATGCGCAGCTGGTCGCCGGGGCGCCGGGGTAGACGAGACCGTGATACACCTCGTCGCTGATCAGCCGCACACCGGTCGACTCGCACCACCCGGCGATCGCGGCGAGCTCCTCGGGCGGGATCACGGTGCCGGTCGGGTTGGCCGGGCTCGCGACGATCACGCCTGCCACCGGGGGATCCAGCTCGGTGAGCATCTGCAGCGTCGGCTGGAAGCGGGTCTCGGGCCCGCACGGCAGCTCGACCACCTCGCATCCGAGCGCCGACAGGATGTTGCGGTAGCACGGATAACCGGGGCTCGCGATCGCGACGCGGTCGCCTGGGTCGAAGCAGGCCAGGAACGCCAACAGGAACCCACCAGAGGAACCGGTCGTGATGACCACGTCATCGGGGGACACGACCACGCCGTGCCGGTCCTGGTACGTGCCCGCGATGGCCTCCCGGAGCTCGGGAATTCCGAGCGCGACCGAATAGCCGAGATTGTTGTGCTGCAACGCCGCGATCGCCGCGTCCCGCACCGCCGTCGGGGCGCCTGCGCTGGGCTGACCCGCCGACAGGTTGACGAGATCGCCGTGGCTGCGCGCACGCTCGGCCGCGGCCAACCACACGTCCATCACATAGAACGGTGGAATACCCGAGCGCAGAGAGGGGGTCACCCTTCCCAGGCTAGAACACCTCGGATTCGAGGCTGCGGAGCTGTTCGCGCGGAGCCCCCAACAGCTGGGCGCTGCCGTGCGCGCGCTTGAAGTACAGCTGGATGTCACTTTCCCAGGTGATCGCGATACCGCCGTGCATCTGCACCGCCTCGGCGGCCACCTTGGAGAACGCCTCACTGGCGGCCAGCCGGGCCAGCGCCGCGGATGTCGGAGAAGGATCGGCCACGGCCTCGTCGACGACGGCCTTCGCCGACTGCACTGCGACGTACAGGTCCGACATCCGGTGCTTGAGCGCCTGGAAGCTGCCGATCGGCCTGCCGAACTGCACCCGGTCCTTGGTGTACTGCACCGTCAGGTCGAGGCACTTCGACGCGGCGCCGATCTGTTCGGCGGCCAGCAGGATCGCCGCGAGATCGGCCAGCCCGGGATCCGCGCCCAGCGGTACCGTCTCGCCCACCTCGAGGGCGGCCAGCCGGCGCGTGATGTCCATCGTCACCGCGGGCGTCGCGGAGAACGACGTCCAGCGGGTCAGCGTCTCGCCGTCGGCGGCGATGACCACGTCGGCGACATCCCCGTTGATCACATGGCCCGGGTCGAACACCACGGTGCCGATCGCACTGCCCTCGGCCAGGCCCTCGAGCAGCTCGGCGTCCGGCTCCGGCACGGACAGCAGCGCCAACTCGGCCAGCGTCGTGCCCAGCAACGGCGTCGGCACCAGGGCCTTACCCAGCTCTTCGAGCACCACCGCGGCATCGGCCAGTTCGCCGCCGGCGCCCCCGAGTTCCTCGGGGATCACCAGCGCCGCTGCGCCGACCTGCTCGCACAGCATCGTCCACAGGGCTTCGTCATACCCTCGTTCCGAGGCCGCCGCGGAACGGACCGCCTCCGAGGACGCGTGCTTGTCGACCAGCGCGGCGACGGTGTCGCGCAACAGGTCCCGTTCTTCACTCACTTGGTCAATGCCTCCAGCAGTCGGCGCCGGTGCCAGGTCGGATCGCCCCATGCCGGACGAAGTGCCTGAACCCGCAACAGCAGCAGCGAAAGATCGTGTTCCTGTGTGAACCCGATCGCCCCATGGGTCTGCAGCGACGACCTGGCAGCCAGCAGTGCCGCATCGGCCGCGGCGACCTTGGCCGCGCTCACGTCGCGCACGGTGTCCGCCGAGCCGTCGGCCAGTGACAGCGCAGCCCCGTACACCAGCGGGCGGGCCATCTCGACGGCGATCAGGACGTCGGCGAGCTTGTGCTTGATCGCCTGATAGGTGCCGATGATCGTGCCGAACTGGCTGCGCTGCTTGGCGTACTCGACCGATGCGTCCAGCATGGCCTGCGCCGCGCCGACGAGCAGCGCCGCGGTGGCCAATGCGCCGAACTCGAAGGCACGCTCGACATCGGCGGCTCGGCTGCTCCCGGAGGCGCTGACCTCGAACAGCTTCCGGGCCGGGTCCACCGATTCGTGCTGGGCGCCCTTGTCGGCGTCGGCGACGGCACCGTCCGCCGCGAGCAGGATCAGGCCGGCGGTGTCCGCGTCGACGGCGCGCGGGACCAGGGGCGGGACCGCGACGGTCGCGATCAACTCCCCGGAGGCCAATGCGGCACTGCGCTCGGCCCCGTCTTCGTGACCGCCGAGCAGCACCGGCGCCACCGCGATCGATTCGGCCACCGGACCGGGCACGTTCCACCGGCCGAGCCGCTCCAGCGCGACGACCAGGTCGACCGGATGTGCCTCGATGCCGTCGTACTTCTCCGGAACCAGCAGCGCGGTGACCCCCAGGTCGGCCAGCTGCGACCACACCTTTCGGCCGGGAGCGGTGTCACCCTGACCCCATGCCCGGACGGCAGAGGGGACATCGGCCGCAGCCAGGGCGGCGTCGATGCTGGCAGCGAAATCCCGCTGCTGTTCGTCGATTTCAAAGTTCACGTTCGTCTACTTTCGGGGCAGGCCCAGAAGCCGCTCGGCGATGATGTTGCGCTGGATCTCGTTGGTACCGGCATAGATCGGGCCGCCGAGCGCGAACAGCAGCCCCTCGGTGACCGAATCCATCAGCTCCCCGTCCGCGCCCCGCAGATCCAGTGAAGTCTGGTGCAGCGCCACGTCGAGTTCGGACCAGAACACCTTGGTGATCGACGACTCCGCACCCAGTTCACCGCCGTTGCTGACCCGGGTGACGGTGCCGAACGTGTGCAGCCGGTAGGCCTGCGCCTTGATCCACGCGTCGGCCACCCGATCGGTGAACGCCGGATCCGGATTCTGCTTCCACTGCGCGACAAGGCGTTCCGCCGGCGCGAGGAAG
Source organism: Mycolicibacterium parafortuitum (assembly GCF_002086815.1). Classification (GTDB taxonomy): domain Bacteria; phylum Actinomycetota; class Actinomycetes; order Mycobacteriales; family Mycobacteriaceae; genus Mycobacterium; species Mycobacterium parafortuitum. The sequence continues at coordinate 314,804 of NZ_MVID01000002.1, read as the reverse complement.
CGGGCGGGGCTGCGCAGCGACATACCGCGTTCATTGCTCGAGGTGCTCATCGCGGCGCGCCAGCCGTCGTGTACGCCGCCGATCACGTCGTGGTCGGGAACGAAGACGTCGTCGAGGAAGATCTCGCCGAAGCCGGTGTCGCCGCCGAGCTGCGCGATCGGGCGGACGGTGACGCCCTCGGCCTTCAAGTCGAACATGAAGTAGGTCAAGCCCTTGTGGCGCTGCGCTTCCGGATCGGATCGGAACAGCCCGAACGCGCGCTCACCGAACACCGCCCGCGAACTCCAGATCTTCTGCCCGTTGAGCAGCCAGCCGCCGTCGGTCCTGGTCGCGGTCGACCGCAGCGACGCCAGATCGCTGCCGGACTCCGGCTCCGACCACGCCTGCGCCCAGATCTCCTCGCCGCTGGCCATCTTCGGCAGAACCCGGTCGAGCTGTTCTTCGGTGCCGTGCGCGAACAGCGTCGGCGCCAGCATCGAGGTGCCGTTGGCGCTGGCCCGTCCGGGGGCTCCGGCGCGGAAGTACTCCTCCTCGAACACGATCCACTGCAGCAGTGATGCGTCGCGGCCGCCGTACTTCTTCGGCCAGGCGATCACCGACAGGCCGGCGTCGAACAGGATCTTGTCCCACCGCCGGTGCTGTTCGAACCCCTCCGCGGTGTCATAGGACTTCGTCGGGAAGGAGTCCTTGTTCGCGGCGAGGAACTCGCGAACCTCGGCCTGGAAGTCCCGGGTTTCGTCGTCGAAGGTCAGGTCCACGATCAGGGCCTCTCACTGTGCTGGCGGAGGACGGGTTTGACCACCTTGCCGCCGGGGTTGCGCGGAAGCGCGTCGAGGAACTCGACGCTCCGCGGGATCTTGAAGTTCGCCAGATGTTCTCGCGTGTAATCGATCACGGTCTTCTCGTCGAGCTCGGCGCCCGCGAGGGTGACCACGAACGCCTTGCCGACCTCGCCGAGGCGGTCGTCGGGAACCCCGATGACCGCCGCCTCGGCGACCCCGTCGAGGCGTGCGAGGACTTGCTCGATCTCGGCGGGATAGACGTTGAATCCGCCGCAGATGTACATGTCCTTGAGGCGGTCGGTGATCTTCAGGTTGCCCGCGGAGTCGAGCTCGCCGACGTCACCGGTGTGCAGCCAGCCCTCGGGGTCGATCGCGGCCGCGGTGGCCTCGGGGTCGTCGAGGTAGCCGAGCATCACGTTCGGCCCGCGCAGCAGCACCTCACCGGACTCTCCGATGCGCAACTCGAAATCGGCGATCGGGCGACCGGAGGTGGTCGCGACGGTGACCGCGTCGTCGTCGGCGCGGCACATCGTGCCGAACCCGGCGGCCTCGGTCAGCCCGTATGCGGTCAGCACGATGTCGATGTCGAGCTCGTTCTGCATGCGCTCGATCAGCACGACCGGGATGGTGGCCGCTCCGGTCACCGCGAAACGTAGTGAGCTCAAGTCGAACTCGGCCCGCCTGGGGTGGTCGAGCAGGGTCTGATAGATCGTCGGCGGACCCGGGAGCACCGTGATGCGGTGGTCCTGCACCGCGCGCATCGTGGCCACGGGGTCGAACGTCAACTCGGGGAACAGCGTGGCGCCGGTCTGCAGACAGGCCAGGATGCCTGCCTTGTAGCCGAAGTTGTGGAAGAACGGGTTGATGCACAGGTAGCGGTCGTCGCTGGTGAGCTGTCCGCATGCGGCCCACGCCGCGGACGCGTCGAGCGACTGCCGGTGCGCGCACCGCACGCCCTTGCTGCGGCCGGTGGTGCCGGAGGTGAACAGGATGTCGGACACGTCGTCCGCGGTGACGGCGGCTGCGCGCGCGTCGACTGCGGTCAGGTCCGTTCCGGCGCCGACGAAGTCGTCCCACGTCCCGTCGTCCTTGTCGATCGGGATGCGCACGATGTGGCGCAGCGCGGGCAGGGCATCCCGATCGACGGAGGCCGCCTTGTCGGCGCCGAGGAACTCGCCGGACGCGAACAGCAGCGGCGCCCCGGTGCGGGCCAGGATGTCCTCGGCCTCGCTGGCGGTGTAGCGGGTGTTGAGCGGGACGAGCACGCCGCCGGCATGGTGGATGGCCAGGCTCGCGACGACCCAGTGCCAGGTGTTCGGCGACCAGATCGCGACCCGGTCACCGGGTTCGACACCGAAATCGATCATGGCCGCAGCGGCCTGACGGACCTCCGCGCGCAGGTCGGCGAACGTCAGCGTGCGCGAAGGCGACACCACCGCGGGGTGGTCGGGAAGCTCACGCGCGATCCGTTCGAGAACCGCGGGAGTGGTCCTCGGGGAGGTCGTCATCGAAGCTCCTGTAGCTATCCGGGGTACCCGAGCAAGTGCTTGGTAGGTTAGCCTACAGGGGTGATAGAGGTCCAGGAGTTCAGGGCTGAGGTCCGTGATTGGCTCGCCGAAAACCTGGTCGGCGAGTACGCCGCGCTGAAGGGCCTGGGTGGCCCCGGCCGCGAGCACGAGGCGTTCGAAGAGCGGCTGGCGTGGAACCGCCACCTGGCCGCCGCGGGCCTGACGTGTCTCGGCTGGCCCGAGGAGCACGGCGGCCGCGGACTGTCGGTCGCCCACCGGGTCGCGTTCTACGAGGAATACGCCAAGGCGAACGCGCCCGACAAGGTCAACCACCTCGGCGAGGAGCTGCTCGGGCCGACGCTCATCGCATTCGGCACCCCCGAGCAGCAGCAGCGCTTTCTGCCCAAGATCCTCGACGTGACCGAGTTGTGGTCGCAGGGTTACTCGGAACCGGGTGCGGGCAGCGATCTGGCCAACGTGTCCACCGCCGCGACCCTCGAGGGTGACCAGTGGATCATCAACGGGCAGAAGGTGTGGACGTCGCTGGCGCATTGGGCGCAGTGGTGCTTCGTGGTCGCCCGCACGGAGAAGGGGTCCAAGCGGCACGCGGGGCTGTCCTATCTACTGGTGCCGCTGGATCAGCCCGGGGTGGAGATCCGCCCGATCATCCAGCTGACCGGCGACTCGGAGTTCAACGAGGTCTTCTTCGACAACGCGCGCACCGACGCCAACCTGGTGGTCGGCGAGCCCGGTGACGGCTGGCGGGTCGCGATGGGGACGCTGACCTTCGAGCGTGGTGTCTCCACGCTCGGACAGCAGATTCGTTATGCCCGTGAGCATTCCAATCTTGTCGAGCTCGCCAAGCGCACCGGCGCCGCCGATGACCCGCTGATCCGCGAGCGCTTGACCCGGTCGTGGGCCGGACTCAAAGCGATGCGGTCGTATGCGCTGGCGACGATGGACGTCGAGCAGCCCGGCATGGATAACATTTCGAAACTCTTGTGGGCCAACTGGCATCGCGAACTCGGCGAGATCGCGATGGACGTCCTGGGGACGACCGGGCTCACACTGCCGGACGGCGAGTTCAGCGAATGGCAGCGGCTGTACCTGTTCTCCCGTTCTGACACCATCTACGGCGGATCCAACGAGATCCAGCGCAACATCATCGCCGAGCGGGTTCTCGGCCTGCCGCGGGAGGCGCGACCATGACAGATCTTTCCCAAACTCCGACCGAGATCGAGGGCCACGGCCTGCTGAAGGGCAAGGTCGTTCTGGTGACCGCCGCCGCGGGAACCGGAATCGGCTCGACGACGGCGCGCCGGGCGCTCCTTGAGGGTGCGGACGTGGTCGTCTCCGACTACCACGAACGGCGCCTCGGGGAAACCCGCGACGAACTCGCCTCCCTCGGCCTGGGCAAGGTTGACGCGGTGGTCTGCGACGTGACGTCGACAGAGGCCGTCGATGCGTTGATCACCTCGGCCGTCGAGAAGGCAGGCCGGCTGGACGTGCTGGTCAACAACGCCGGGCTCGGCGGGCAGACGCCGGTGATCGACATGACCGACGACGAATGGGACCGCGTCATGAACGTGACGCTGACGTCGGTGATGCGGGCGACGCGCGCCGCGCTGCGCTATTTCCGGGACGTCCCACACGGCGGCGTCATCGTGAACAACGCGAGCGTGCTGGGCTGGCGCGCGCAGCACTCGCAGTCGCACTACGCCGCCGCCAAGGCCGGGGTGATGGCCCTGACCCGGTGCAGCGCAATCGAAGCCGTGGATTACGGGGTACGCGTCAACGCGGTGTCACCGAGTATCGCGCGGCACAAGTTCCTGGAGAAGACCAGCAGCTCGGAGTTGCTGGACCGACTCGCCGAAGGCGAGGCGTTCGGCCGCGCCGCAGAGCCGTGGGAGATCGCGGCCACCATCGCGTTCCTGGCCAGCGACTACTCCAGCTACATGACCGGCGAGGTCGTCTCGGTGTCCAGCCAGCGGGCCTGACACAACTTCGGCGCTGTCGGGTCGACACCGGTTTCCATCGGGCTTGAACCGGTGCCGGACCGTTAGCTGGCCGGGCTACTATCGGGCGGTGACCAGACAGGCTCGGGCGGGCCGGGGTGCGCCGACTGCTTCGGTTGCCGCGATGCGCTGTACGGGTCGCACGTGACCTCGCCGGATTCCGGGTCCCTGCACGGAACTGCTGTTCGTGGCGGAGCTGCCGTCATCGTCGGCCAGGTCCTGCGCACAGTGATCCAATTGGTCGGGCTGATCCTGTTGGCCCGGTTGCTCACTCCGGTCGACTTTGGTCTGGTAGCCATGGTCACCGCCATCATCGGGGTGACATCGGTGCTGAGCGACTTCGGGCTGTCCCTGGCGATCATGCGAGAGACCGACCTGGAGCCCAGGATCCGCGATGCCCTGTTCTACATCAACACCGCCCTGGCAGTTGTGACTGCCGGCTGTGTGTGGGCTGCAGCGCCATTGATCGCCACGTTCTACGGCGAACCTCGACTCGAAGAGGTCACCCGGTGGCTGGCGGCGTTCGTGTGTATTTCCGGTCTGGCGCCGCAATTCCGGGCAGAGCTGGCGCGAACGCACAAGTTCACCGCGCTGGCAATCGTGGATCCCATCGCCCAGGGAGCGGCGCTGGCTGCTGCTTGCGTGGCCGCGGTGCGCGGCGCAGGGTACTGGGCCGTGGTCATCCAGCAGGGCGTCGCTGCCGTGGTTCTGGTGCTTGCGCTGATGTCGCTGTCACGGTACGTGCCGCGATCGTGGCCGACTTTCCGCGGCGTCAAGGAACATGTGTCGTTGGGGGCGACATCTCTGGGTCTCGACGTGACGAACTACCTGGCGGTGTACGCCGCCCCCGCGGCAATCGGCCAGGCGCTCGGAGCCGCGGCCGTGGGCCTGTACCAGCGTGCATTCCAACTCGTGGCCTTTCCTCTCGTCCAGTTGGCGGGGCCGCTGACACGTGTCGTCGTACCGATCCTCGCGCACGTCGAAGACGGACCCAAGCTGGTCGCCGCGGCCAAGCGGGTGCAACTCGCCCTGGCATACGCGGTATTGCCCTTCCTCGTGCTCATCATCGTTGGCGGTAGCGACCTCGTCGAGGTGATGTTCGGCGCGGATTGGCGGGCATCCGGACGGCTCGCGCAGATCCTCGCCGTCGGGGGCATATTCCAGATCTTCGGGTACGTGAACTACTGGCTTTTCACCCGGAAGGGCCGATTGGGTTTGATGTGGTCACTCGAAGCCTCGGTCTGGGTCCCGATCACGCTGCTGTACTTCGTGTTCAGTACCAGCGGCGCCATCTGGATCGCTGCGTTGTACGCGACCAGCCTGGTTCTGAACTGGCTGGTGTCAACCTCGATCGGGTTGCGCAAACTTGGTCTTCCGGCGATGGAGTTTCTCCGCCCGTCTCTGCTGCGGTTGGCCTTCCTCGCTCCCGTGGTCGGCGCAGGGGTCGGGGTGAGTGAAGTCCTTGCCCGTAGTGGCTGGAATGCGATCTGGACGCTTGTCGCGGCATCGGGATCCTCGCTATTGGTCGTCGGCCTGCTTGTCGCACTTCCGGCATTCAGAGTCGAACTGCGGGAATTCTTCGGTGTTTTCGCCAAGTTGCGTAAGTCGGCCGGCTGACGCATGCACGTCGGTCAGCGGCCGGCGTACACCGCGGCGAGTTCGTCCCGAACTGTCGGCCAGGAGAACCGATCTCGCGCGGCGGCGTGCAGCTCGATGCAGTGGTCGCGGAGTTGCGACGGGCTGGCTGCGGCCAGCGCGTCGTACTTCGACCAGAATTCCTCTGGGGACGAGAAGAGTGAGCGGTCACCGTCGACTACGTAGTCCGTGACGCCGTCGATACGGGTCACGAATGCGGGGAGATAGGCGTTGTACGCCTCCAGTAAGGCGTTGTTGGCGGTGGCGAAGGTGAGCGGGAGCAGAAGTGCGAAGGATTCCCGCAGCACGCGGTCATAGCTCTCTGCGGTGAGCCGCGGGTGGCAGACCACGCCAGGATGCTGCGCGAAGCGCTCCCGGGCGGCGTCGTCGATGCCGATGAGTTCGATCCGCACATCCCGGTTATTGCGTTGCGCCAGAATAGCTTCCAGCATGTCGAAGTCGCGGTAGTTCGAGCCTACGAGGACCAGCCGCCGCTGACCGCGCGTGCGCGCCTCGAACAGCTCGAGCGGTGGCTCCGCGTCGGAGAAGGTGAACCCATGTGGCACGAAGGTGACTCGCTTGTCGGGAAGCGCTTCGGCGAAGACCCCGCGCTGCTGGCTGCTGAGCACGACGATGGCATGCGCCGCACGCAGCGAGAATTGTTTGATCCGGTGGTGCACGCTTCGCGTCGGACCCAGCCATTGGTCGTCGGCGAGATGCACCGTGTAGACGATCCGCTTTCCGAAAAGTCGCAGAATCCACGGCGAAAGGTACGCCGTGGCCTCGGGGTAGAAGTAGTGCACGGTGTCGTGGCGCAGCCCCCGCAGGATCGTCACGAGGTCCAGCAACAGGAAGTTCAGATGTCGCGGCCTGGTCGATTCGAGGCGATCGGCGTAGGGCAGCCTTGCACCGCTCACATAATGATCAGGGTCGGCGACCACCGCGTCGTACCCCGAGCCGGCGTTGTGGTGGAGATAGTGGAAGCCGGAATACAGGACCCGCGGATTTGAGTCTGCTGACCTGGTCACATCGCCCCTGCGGGGGTCCGGCCACGGTTTCGCGCCATCAGCACGGTGGCGAAAATGAGTGTGCTGGTGGGGAACTGTTGAATGTTGGGCCACAGATGCCAGACGGCTTCCGTCATCCCCAGCACGAAGAAGGCGATGAGATAGCCGAACAACGCGACCTGTTCGTTGATGACCCGCATGGTGCCGGTGACGTAGATCGCGCCGATCCATATCGGCAGCAGGAAGGCCAGACCTGCCAAGCCGAACTTGATCAACGTGTCGATGTGGATGTTGTGTCCGGTACCCATCCCCGCCCAGAGAACTATCTCGGCCTGCTCCTGCCCGTGTTGGAGAAACCAGTTGTAGCCCGAGCCGACCACCGGGGCGTCTCGCCACAGTTCCAGCCCTCCTGCCCATATGAATGCGCGCTCGGTGAAACTGCCCGGGCTCCAGCGCAGCAGTGGGATCACCATCGCGGCGGCCAATGCGGTTCCGGCGAGCACGGTGCCTGCCAATCGGATCGAGATCACCGATCGAAGACGGCAGATGAGCCACCACAGAACAACGACGGCGACGGCGACCAGCGCTGTTCTCGACGCCGACGCCACGATGGTGGCGAGGAGAATCGAAGCGCAGACGGCCCGCCATCGGTTCTGCCCGATGAGCGGGACCAACGAGAAGGCGACCGCACAATACATTCCGAGCGCGTTGCTCTGACCGAATGGGCCTGCCAACTCCCACCCGAAGACGAGGGATTTGCGCGAGACGATGTTGTACATCATGTACTCGGGGATTATCAGTCCGCCGATCAACGAGTAGGCGCCGACGCCCGAAACCAGGATCGGGATCCACTTCAGGACAACGACGCGCGCACCGGTGTGCCAGATCGCCAGCAGGACAAGGTTGGCCAGCATGATCTTGACCAGGTCGGCCGGGCCTGGCTGGTCGGGCCCGATGAGATACGGCAGGTTGAGCGCCATCAGGAACACAAGGAGCCAGGTGACATCGCGGTTCGGGTGCCCACGCATCAGCAGGACAAGCGAGCTCACGGCGAGCAACACCCCTGACAGCGCCCATCTTGCGAGGCCTGCGATCGGAGTCTCGGCTGAGGCCAGCGCCCTGTCGATGCTCTGATCGGGGACGTGTTTGACGAGGAGGTAGTTGATCACCTCCGGGATGATCACGAGGCCGATGGCCGCGAAAATAATGGCGGCGAATGCCCGCTCACCCGCTTTGTACTCAACTCCGGTGAAGTCCGAGAATCGAGTGGGTGCCGGCAAAAACGTTGTGGCCGAACCTATGCGGTGCGCAGTCGGGTCGGATTCGGCGCCGGCCGACCTCGGGTGGGAAGCCACGAACGTGGCTCGTCCTCCCGATGGCCGGACATCGTCTTCGTCCATGAGATAGCCGATGGTCAGTTCCGGTGCGGACCGTGCCGGGTGTGCCCGCCCTGCGCGCCATCATCTGGTTGGGCGCGGTTTTGGCCGCCGTAGTATCCGTGACTCTTCGGCGGCTTCTTCGGCGGGGCCATCATCAACACCGTTCCGAGTAGCGGTGCCCCGCCACGCTTGACCGAGCGGACTGCTTCCGCCAGTTCGTCGCGTGTCGTCTGCCCGTAGCGGGCCACCAGCAGAATTCCCTGTGACGAGGCAGCGAGGATCGCGGCATCCGGTTTCAGGAGAGACGGAGTGTCGACGACGACATAATCGAACTCCGCACCGAGCTCACTCAATAGCTCTGTGGTTGCCGGTGATTCGAGAAGCTCGGTGGGACCCGGTGGGATCGGGCCGGCGGTGAGGGCTTTCAACCGCGGACTGCGGGTTTCCTGTAGCGCTTCCGGCAGCGACGCATCGCCGTGCAAGACAGTGCTGAGACCGGCCTGCCCCTCCAGTGCGAGATAGCGGGCAACCTTGGGGCGGCGCAGATCACCGTCGACCAACGCCACGTCGTTGCCGGCTTCGGCAAGGGCGAGGGCGAGGTTGATCGCAGCCGACGTTCGGCCTTCCTCTGGCATGGCGCTCGCGACGACGAGCACTCGTGGCCCGGCGGTCACCTCAAGAAACTTCACGTTGACCCGCAGATCCCGAAAGGCATCGGCCGCTGCGGAGTGGTCCGATTCGAACGACAGCAACGGGTTTTCCCGCAACCGTGGCTCTGACGGCACCTCAGCGAGTACACCGACGCCTGTCGCCTTCTCGAGGTCCTTTGCGCTGCGCACCGAGCGGTCGGAGCGGCCTCGGATCAATGCCAGGACGCAACCGAGGATCAGGCCGAGGACGGCCGCGAGGGCCGCGTTCCTGGCTGTCGGGATTGCGGAGAGGCCAGGAACTTCGGCACGTTGCTGCACGATCACCCGGGCATTGGGTTGCGCCCCCAGTTGTGGCGTCTCCAGCCCGGCGGCCATGGTGGCGAATTCGTCGGACACCGTGTTGGCGATGTCCCGCGCCCTGGTCGCTGAGGTATCCGTGACGGTGACGTCGATCAGCACCGTGTCCATCGGCGCAGTGGCTTCGATCTTCCTCTTGAGTTCGGATGCGCTCATATCGAGGCCGAGGGTGTCGACGGTGCGTTGAGCGACGACGTCGCCGGTAATCAGCTCCACATAGGACAGCACCCGGCGCTGCGCGAAAAGTCCGCCGTCATTGGACTGGGTGTTGTTTCCGTCGGACGTGGTCGACACGAACAACCGCGTCGATGCCTGATAGCTGGGCGCGATGGTGAGTGAATAGACGAGAGCCGCAACCATCACGAGAATCGTTGTGACAAAGATGATCTTCCATCGGTCGCGCAAGATCTGTAACAAATCCTGAACAGTCAACTGCGACCCTTCACCGCTCGAGCTCTCGTACGCTTGCCGCCGACGCGCGGTAACCGGCGCGCCAAGACGCATCACGCTATCCCAGGAATTCGCTCGCCGCCAAGGAGATGGCAAAGGCGCCACCATACGATCCCGACACAGTCCGCGGCAAGAGGAATGGGGGTCAACCTGCGACGTCCGCCGGTATAGTCCGACCCCTGTTGAGGTATTGAAGCGCAACACCCGAAAGTGGAACAGTGCACCCGATCAGTTCAGAGTGGTCCTCGGCCCTGCAGCGATTCCGAACGCAGGGACACTCGCCGCGATCAGGCGCCGATGCCCCTGCCGGAGAACGACGGTGACCCGAGGCGGCGCAGCGCGTGTGTTGGCCGCGGTGGTTTTGCTGATCGGACCGGTGTTATTCGGGAGTACCGCGCACGCGCAGCCCGGTGCCGACGACGCACCTCCACAGCCGGCGAGCGTGGTGCTCGGTTCGACTGCGCTGGGCATCGATCGCGAGGTGTTCCTCGGACCGAACGCGAGTCAGCGGATCACGCTGCCCGTGCCGGGAGGGCTCGTGCCCTCACGGCTGCGCGGAACGATCGCGGCACCGTTGAACATCTCCGGCGGATACCTCGAGGTCGACGACGCGGACGGGAACCTCCTTGGCACGGTGGACGTGCCGCCCGCCGGCGTCGCCCAGGCCGCGACACCCTTCGACATCGATATCGCGGGCGCGCGCGTCCGGTCGTCGTCGGCGGATCTGTCGGTGACGTTGCGCGCCGCCGACGGCCAGTATCCCGGCGGATTCAACGGGCAGTACTGCGGCCCGCTGCAGCAACTGACATTGACGAATCTCGCGGCGGTGTTCACCGGCGACGAGCCGCCGGTGACGACCATCGCCGGCTTCTTCCCGCCCGTACTCGAGCGCGTGACCATCTATGCGCCGGACGACGCCGACACCGCCGAACAGCAGGCGGTGCTACTTCTGGTGTCCACGCTCGCGAGGCTGTACATCCCTCAGCCGCTGTCGGTCACGGTGGTGAATCAACCCCGGGGCGTTTCGCCGCCACCAGCCCCCCAGTTGGCGCGCGCGGTTGTCGTCGAGAGAGGTGGAACCGCGGGCCTCAGTGTGGAGAACTCAGGGAGCCGCAACGCTTACCTGAAGGTTTCAGGCAACGGCGACGAGCTCTCGACGCAGGTGTCGCTGCTCGTCGACGAGTTGCAGTCGTTGGTGCAGGTGCCAGCCGCCCGTGTCGACCAGGCGGTGGGCGAGGATCCGCCCGGCGGCGATACGTGGACGTTCGAACAACTCAACCTCAGCGGTAAGACCGAGGTTCTTCGTGCCGGAAACCTGCGGGTGGGCGTCGGGCGCTCGGCGCTCGGGAACGGCCGCGTCGGAGCCGTCCAGGTGCACCTGCTCGCCGACTACACCCCCGTTCCCGACGACGACTCCGCGGCGGTCGTGATCCGTGCCGGCGATGGAAACGTCGTTCACCGAGCCCTCCTCGACAAGTCCGGCCGCCTGGACGCTCAGTTCGAGCTGGCCGGTAAGGCGATCGGTCAGTTCGTCGACCTCGACATCGCGATCACCTACACCCCTGACCAGCCATGTGGACCGTTGATCGCGCCGATCACATTCCAGATCGATCCGCGATCGACGTTGACTGTCCAGCGCGGCGGCCCGCCACTCGGCGGCTTCGGCGCAATGCCGTCGGAGTTCGCGCCCAGCTTCATGGTGGCGTTCGACGGGAGCAGCCCGGATCAGCTGGTCTACGCGGCGCGTGTGGTGGCCGCGATTTCGAGTCTCACGAGCACGCAACTGACTCCGAAGGTCGTCGATGTCAAGACCGCTGCGGATGGGAACTCCGGGGCGCTGATCGTCGCCAAGTCCTCGGCGCTGTTGCAGACATCGCTGCATCCACCCATCAGTGGCGACGGTGCCGACGTGGACATCGACGACCTGCCGACCGAGCTCCGGGCCAGTATCGCCGACGGACTGGGCTCGATCCAGGCGTTCGCCGACCGTCCCCGGGACCGCACCGTCGTCCTGGTGACGACGACAGGGGACTGGCGCCTGGTGGACCCGCTGTTCGGCTACATCGACGGGCTGGACGGGAAGTGGTCGGCATTGTTCGGAGATGTGCTCGCCGCAGGCAGAGCGGGAGATCCGACCAACCTGTCGATCTTCGCCCAAGGCGCCGGCACCGATGATGCGCCAGAGCAGCCGCGAACTGAAACGGCCCCGGTCTCGTGGAAGGTCATCGGCATCGCCGTGGCGGTGGCCGTTGTCGTGGCCGCAGTGGTGGCGATTCTGTGGTCGACCCGGCGCTCTAAGCGCAACCTGCCCGCCGGCTCGGACTGAGTGCCGGGAGGCGGGCGGCGAAAGCAGCCAAAAGGCTGCCAGCCTTACCTAGCAAGCGCTTGGTTGCTACTCTGGATGAGTGGACAAGGCGCTTCCCAGTCGCCGCGACGAGCTGCTGCAGCTCGCCGCGACGATGTTCGCTGAGCGCGGCCTGCGTGCGACGACGGTGCGCGACATCGCGGACTCGGCGGGGATCCTGTCCGGCAGCCTCTATCACCACTTCAAATCCAAAGAGCAGATGGTCGAGGAAGTCCTCAAGGACTTCCTCGACTGGCTGTTCACGCGGTACGACGAGATCGTCGCGTCGACGAGTGACCCGCTGGAGCGGGTCAAGGGGTTGTTCATGGTCTCGTTCGAGGCGATCGAACACCGGCACGCCCAGGTGGTGATCTACCAGGACGAGGCCAAGCGGCTCAACCCCCTGCCGCAGTTCGGGTTTCTCGACGATCGCAACCGCGAGCAGCGCCGGATGTGGATCGACGTGCTCAAGCAGGGGGTGGCCGAGGGAAGCTTCCGGCCCGACCTCGACGTCGATCTCGTCTACCGCTTCATCCGCGACACCACATGGGTTTCGGTCCGCTGGTATCAACCGGGCGGGCCTCTGTCGGCCGAAGAGGTCGGCAGGCAGTACCTCGCCATCGTTTTGGGTGGCATAACGGAAGGATCGAAATATGCCTGAGGCGTACGTCATCGACGCTGTGCGCACCGCCGTCGGCAAGCGCAATGGATCGCTTGCCGGTGTGCACCCGGTCGACCTGGGCGCCACGGCCTGGCGCGGGCTGTTCGAGCGCAACGATGTCGACCCGGGCGCCGTCGACGACGTCATCGCCGGCTGTGTCGACGCGATCGGCCCGCAGGCCGGCAACATCGCCCGCCTGTCGTGGCTCGCGGCCGGATTCCCGGAAGAGGTCCCCGGCGTCACGGTCGACCGCCAGTGCGGATCCAGCCAGCAGGCCATCTCGTTCGGTGCGCAGGCGATCATGTCCGGAACCGCTGACCTGATCGTCGCCGGCGGTATGCAGAACATGAGCCAGATCCCGATCAGCTCCGCGATGACGGTTGCCGAGCAGTTCGGATTCACCTCTCCGACAAACGAATCCAAGCACTGGCTGCACCGCTATGGTGACCAGGAGATCTCCCAGTTCCGCGGCTCCGAGATGATCGCCGAGAAGTGGAACCTGTCTCGCGAGGAGATGGAGCAGTTCGCGCTGACCAGTCATCAGCGCGCGCAGGCGGCCATCCGCGCCGGCAACTTCGAGAACGAGATCATCCCGGTGGACGGATTCGTCACCGACGAGGGCCCGCGCGACACCTCCCTGGAGAAGATGGCCGGCCTCAAAACCCTGGTCGAGGGTGGCCGCCTGACCGCGGCGATGGCGAGCCAGATCTCCGACGGCGCCAGTGCGGTGCTGCTCGCCTCCGAGCAGGCTGTCAAGGATCACGGACTGAAGCCGCGCGCCCGCATCCACCACATCAGCGCCCGCGGCGCGGACCCGGTGTTCATGCTCACCGGCCCGATTCCGGCGACGCACTACGCACTGGAGAAGACGGGCCTGTCGATCGAAGACATCGACACCGTCGAGATCAACGAGGCGTTCGCCCCGGTCGTGCAGGCGTGGCTGAAAGAGACGAAGGCGGATCCGGAGAAGGTCAACCCCAACGGCGGTGCGATCGCGCTGGGGCACCCGCTCGGAGCGACGGGCGCGAAGTTGTTTGCCACGATGCTCAACACGCTGGAGCGCACCGGCGGCCGCTACGGCCTGCAGACGATGTGTGAAGGCGGGGGCACCGCAAACGTCACGATCATCGAGCGGCTGTCCTGACGACACGCGGACGAGCGCGTTTGATCAAAACGGAGGCGTAAACGCTCCGGGTTGGCTAATGTCCATCTGACATCGCACGTTGTCAGATGGAGGATGTTGTGCCGGTCGAAGAAGGTCGGAAGATCAGGTCGCTGAGCTGCGGCATCGCGGCGACGGCGGTCTCGATCGCCCTCGTCCTCGCGCCGGGCCACGGTGTGGCCTACGCCGATCCCATCGGGTCCGGTTCGGCCACGGCGACGTCGGCGAGCACGTCCGGCGACGACTCGGCCGAGCGCAGCGGACCGAAGAAGCCGCCGTCGCGTAAATCCGATGCGGACCCCGGCACCGCGGCGCCATCGGACGGCGGCTCCGAATCCGAGCCGCCACGCGGTGACGACGACGACGTCGCCGCACCCTCGGACTCGTCCGACGTGGTCGTCGTCGAGCCGGACGAGACCGAGACCGATCCCACAGAGGTCCCGGAGACAGAGGTCTCCGAGCCAGAGGCCCCCGAGACCCCCGAGACAGCGGTTCCCGAGACAGCGGCCGACGGATCCGGCGCCGACAGCGCGGTGCCCGAGGACACGGACGCAACTGTCGCCGCGCCGGAACCACCGGCGCCGTCGGTGGTTTCGCTCGCCCCGGCAAAGCCGCATCGGGCATACGCCGACGAGCCGACCTCGGCGCTGGCCGCGGTCAGCACCGTCGCGCCGGTCGAGATCACGACGCCGAGCCCGCCACAGCCGCTCTCGCCGATCGCGCAACTGCTGGAGCTGCCGGGGCGGTTGATCAATGCCGTGTTGCAGGCGCTGGGATTCACCGCATCCGCCAACCACCCGCCTGTTCCCAACGGCCTCGGGCCGATCAACGACCTGATCTTCGGTGCGTTCCGGGAACTGGAGCGGCTGATCGGATTGCACCGTCCCGTGGTGGTGCCGGAGGTGCCCACCCTGACCTACGACGGGCCGACGACGTCCCTGTCGCCGACGGTCGCCCAGTTCCTCAACGCGTCGGCCGCCGCCTATGTGCTCGGCGGGACCCCGGGCGGACTTGTCCCGTTCACCGTCAACGGATTTCAGTTGTCGAAGACCAACCTGTTCACCGGCATGGTGGCCAAGACGTGGGTCACCCCCGAGGGGCAGGTGATCATCGCCTACCAGGGCACCACCGGCGGGTCGCACCTGTTGTTCAACCCGTTGATCACGATCAGCCAGATCCTGGCGGACATGCAGGTGATCTTCACCCGCACCACGCCGCCGGCGTTCTACGACGCCCTGCGCTTCGCCGACCGCGTGCTCGTCGAGGCGGCGATGCAGGGGTACACCGCGGACAACGTGTTCGTGACGGGTCACTCGCTCGGCGGCTGGGAAGCGCAGTTCGTTGCCCAGCAGCTCGGCCTGGCAGGCATCGGTTTCGAGGCGCCGGGCATCAACACCAGAACCCCTGGTAACGGCGCGGATTCACTGTTCGTCAACATCGGCACCTACGGCAGCACCGCGCCGTACATGGCCACCGATCTACCGGGGCTGCAGCCGTTCATGCCGGCCTACGTGCCCGGTGGCGGTACCAAACCGCACTACGGCCCGATCGTGATGATCGGCGATCCCGCCGCGATGACACCGCTGTACAACGCGTCCGCGCTGTGGGGCAAGGGTCTGATCGGAAGCGCCATCTTCATGGTGGACTTCCTGATCAACTTCTTCCAATACCACCTGCCCGGGGTGCAGGCCTATCACCTGGATGTCGTTCCCGATCCGGGCATGGTGCTCTTCCTCGGCACCTCACGCGGACCGGTCCGCACGGGTTACGGGGAGCTGACGATCCAGCAGCTGCTCAAGACCGCATCCGACGATGGAATCCTGTTCCGGCCGTGACGATCTGCGCGGTACCACTCAGTGGTCGTGCAGGATGACACCGCGGATGTTGCGTCCCTCCCG
Organism: Mycolicibacterium parafortuitum; assembly: GCF_002086815.1. Taxonomy (GTDB): domain Bacteria; phylum Actinomycetota; class Actinomycetes; order Mycobacteriales; family Mycobacteriaceae; genus Mycobacterium; species Mycobacterium parafortuitum. The sequence goes on along the minus strand of NZ_MVID01000002.1, from coordinate 298,956 downwards.
CATGTCCTCGTAGCCCTCGTTGACCTCGGCCAGCTTGTACTCGTGGGTGACGGTCTCGTCGAGCAGCAGCTTGCCCTCGCGGTAGAGCGACAGCAACCGGGGGATGTCCGCGCGCGGATTGGCCTCGCCGTAGAGGCTGCCGAGCAACCGCTTCTGGAACAGCGTGAACATCATCATCCCGAGCGTGGGCTGATTGTCGGCCATCGTGGACAGCGCCGTCATCACGACCGCGCCGCCCTTGCGGATGATGTTGGCGGCGTCCTCGAGCATCGCGCCCTCCAGCAGGCCGACCGTGAGGATCGCCGAATCGGCCATCACCCCGCGCGTCAGTTCACCCACCAGGGCCGCCGCCTCGGGAATGGACGGCACGAAATGGGTCGCGCCGAGCTGGAACGCCTTCTCGCGCTTGGACTCCACGGGCTCGACCACGACGATCTTCTCCGCACCGGCGAGCCGCGCGCCCTGGACCGCGCCGCTGCCGATGCCGCCGAAGCCGATCACCACCACCGTGTCGCCGGGCTGCACGTCGGCGGTGTTGACCGCAGAACCCCATCCGGTGGTGACACCGCAGCCCAGCAGACAGGCCCGTGACAACGGGATGTCGTCGTCGATCTTCACGATCGAGGCTTCGGGCACGGTGCCGTACTGGGAGAAGGTTCCGACGAGTGCCATCACGCCGACGTCCTGGCCGCGGACGTGCCTGCGGTAGGTGCCGTCGAGTTGCGTGCCCGCCATGATCATCGCGCCGAGGTCGCAGAGATTCTGGTGCCCGGTCGAGCAGAAACGACAGCGCCCGCAGGCGGGCAGGAACGATGCGACGACGTGATCGCCGGGAGCCAGACCGATGACACCGGCGCCGACCTCGCGCACGATCCCGGCCCCCTCGTGGCCGCCGATCAGTGGCAGCGGCGCGGGCAGGTCACCTGTGCGGATGTGCTCGTCGGAATGGCACAGACCGGTGGCCTCCCAGGACACCAGCACCTCGCCGTCGCCCGGCGGATCAAGATCGATCTCCTCGACCGTCCAGTCGCCCCCGTACTCCCACAGAATCGCCGCGTTGGTCTTCATGCGGCGAGTGTAGGAAGGTGCGCGCCCCTGCAGGGCGGAATCGCTGGACGGGCGCCGAGAACGCGCTCAGCGGATGAACCCGGACGCCTTCTGCAGGTGTTCGATCGCCTCGGTGACGATGGCCGGAACCAGTTCGGCGCAGGTCGGCAGGTCGTCGATGATGCCCGCCACCTGGCCCGACGCCAGCACGCCCGCATCGGTGTTGCCCTCGACCAGGCCGGCTTTGAGCAGCATCGGCGTGTTCGCCGCCATGATCACCTGTGACCAGGTCAGGTCCTTGCCGTGCCGCATCGCCATGCCGTCGGTGATCATGGACTTCCACGTCATACCGGACATCTTCTTGAACTTCTGCGCGTTCACGACGGCAGCCGCGAGCCCCCGCACCGGTGAGCCGCCCTCCAGCTTCTCGACCAGTCCGGTCCGCAGCACCCGGTGCGGCATGCCGTCCACCTTCGTCGACACCACGGTGCCGTCCAGGGCCGCCTCCAGATAGCGGCGCTTGACCGCCTCGGGGACGGTGGAGTCCTTGGTGAGCAGGAACCGGGTGCCCATCGCGACGCCGGCGGCGCCATAGGACAGCGCGGCCGCGAGGCCCCTGCCGTCGAAGAATCCGCCCGCCGCGACCACCGGCATCCCGGTGTCGGCCACGGCGTCGAGCACCGACGGCAGCAGCAGCGTCGTCGCGATCGGACCGGTGTGGCCGCCGCCCTCGCCGCCCTGCACGATCACCGCGTCAGCGCCCCAGCCGGCAACCTTCTTCGCGTGCTTGGCCAGCCCGACCGACGGAATGACCACGACGCCCGCATCTTTGAGCTTGGCGATGAGATCGGGCTTGGGGGCCAGCGCGAACGACGCGACCTTGACGCCTTCGCGGATCAGCAGGTCGACGCGCTCGTTCGCGTCGCCGGCGTCCGCGCGGATGTTGATGCCGAACGGCTTGTCGGTCGCGGCCTTCACCTTCGCGACGGCGGTGGTGAGTTCCGCGAGCGTCATCGTCGCCGAGGCCAGGATGCCCAGCCCGCCGGCATTGGAGGTCGCGGCGACGAGCCGCGCCCCGGCGACCCATCCCATACCCGTCTGGACGACGGGATGTTCGATACCGACCAGTTCGGTCAGCGGCGTCTTCAGTGCGGCCATGGTCAGCGCTGTCCGTTCTTTGCGCGAGCGCTCATCAGACCTTTACTTCCTTGTCCCGCAGGCCTTTCGGATCGATGACCTCGCGCAGCAGGCGCTGCTCTTCGGCCGACGGCAGCCGCGTGGTTTCCGCCTCGTCGAGGCCGTGCACGTCGAACGAGGTGTTCTCGACGACCTGCTGTGCCTCGACACCGGGGTGCAGCGAGACCGCGCGCATCTGGTGGTCCGGCCCGTTGAAGTCGAAGACGCCGAGGTTCGTCACCACGCGGTAGACGTCGGTGAACCGGTAGGCCGGGTTGTCGGGATCGACTTTGTCCCAGCCGATTCCGGAGACGATATCCACGGAATCGCCGAACACCCGCTTCGAGTGATTGCCCACCCAGTAGCTGGTCCGGTGGTTGATCGTGTTGCCCGGTGCGCCGCGGACGCCGAACATCTGCCGGGTCGGGTGCTGCAACGGACCGAACGCCGACAGGTTCTGGTTTCCATAGCGATCGATCTGGTTGGCGCCCATCACGACATGCCTGCGTCCCCAGGCCAGGGTCTCGAACACCCGGCCGAACGGCATCCAGCCCTCCATCGTTGCTGCCGCACCGATGGCCGGGGTGTCCGCGATCAGTCTGGCCTCGCCGTCGGAGAGCACGATGTCGGGGGAGAACGTCAACCGCGCCAACCGGGCGCCGACCGACACGATCGTCGTCATCGGGCTGACCATGATCTCGCCGGCGTCGCGGAAGAGCTCGGCACAGGCGACGGCGCAGATCTCGGCGCGCGTTGTGGTCATCACTTCGACTCCTTCTGTGCCTCTGCGAACTTACGCACCGCCGCTTGGTAGTCGGCTTCGCTGCCCGACAGATAGGTCTTGACGAACTCGGCCCACGTCTCGTCGGAGCCGGCCGCCTCGGCGTAGTGGCGCTGGAACTTCTCGTCGCGGCGGTAGTCGGGTTCGGCCGTGGTGAAGTGGGCACCGTTGGGGGCCTCGACCACGGTGTCAACCATCATCCGGTTGACCAGCAATGCCTGGGGCGGGACCGATTTGACCAGTTCCTCGGTCGAGACCACCTTCTCCACCGAAAGCAGACGCTTCTGCGCGGACATCAGGAACAGGTCGTCGAAGTACGGGTCGATGCCCGTGTACGCGGCATTGCCCTGTGCGTCACCGAGATTCAGGTGCACCAACGCGACGTCGAGGTTCAGTGCGGGCATCGCGACGAGTTCCTCGTAGCCCCCGCCGGTGGGGTAGGGCGACTTCACGGTCTTGAGTTCATCGCCCCAGAACGCGCGCACGTCGCTGCCCAGGCCCGCGCGGATAGGCAGGAACGGCAGTCGCTGGGCTGCCGCCTGCAGCCCGCAGCGCAGCATGCCCTCGTCCATCTCCCGGGCCTCGATCGCGCCCGACGTGCGCGCTTTCGAGAACCACGGATCGTAGAACGGGGGCGAATCGAGCGAGACGAAACCGTAGTAGGCCCGCTTGACCTTGCCCGCCGAACACAGCAGGCCGAGATCCGGTCCGCCGTAGGCGACGACGGTCAGGTCGGTGACGTCGGTGCGCAGCAGCGCGCGGATGAACGCCATCGGCTTGCGCCGCGAGCCCCAGCCGCCGATACCGATGGTCATCCCGCTTTCGATCGCGGAGACCGCCTCGTCGAGGGTTGTCCTCTTGTCTGTCATTGTTTCCCCGCTCGCTGCGCTCGTGCCCGCCGAATCATTGGTTCTTGGATCCCTTGTCCGTACCTGCGAATGCGTCGCGGTGCTCGTCAGAGACTCCCGCCAGGTTGAGCTCGAACGTAAAGCCCTGCTCCATGCGGTATCTCGCGGTCACCGGTTGGACGTCGATGAAGTTCAGCGCTTCCTTGGCGGCGCGGATCACCCGGGTGTCCTTCGACGCGATATCGCGGGCGACGCGCAGCGCGGCCTCGTCGAGGTCGGCGCGCGGCACCACCTCGTGAACCGAGCCGAAGTGGTGCAGCGTCTCGGCGCTCACGGTCGCCGCGGTGAAGAACAGTCGGCGCATCATGTGCTGCGGGACGAGCCTGGACAGGTGCGTCGCGGCACCGAGGGCGCCGCGCTCGACCTCGGGTAGGCCGAACTTCGCATCGTCGGACGCGACGATCACATCGGAGTTGCCGACGAGCCCGATCCCGCCGCCGACGCAGAACCCGTTGACCGCTGCGACGACCGGGACGGCGCATTCATAGACCGCCCGGAAGGCTTCGTAACAGCCACGATTGGCGTCGATGAGGGCGGTGAAGCCGTCGGTGTTCTGCATTTCCTTGATGTCGACGCCGGCGTTGAAGCCACGGCCCTCGGCGCGCAGGATCACCACGTGGGTGCTCTGGTCGCGGCCGGCGGCGGTGATGGTGTCGGCCAGTTCGAACCAGCCGCGGGACGGGATGGCGTTGACCGGTGGGTAGTCGACGGTCACCGCGACGATGCCCGGTTCCACGGTCTTTGTGGTGATTGGCATGCAAACTCCTGGGTCGCTACCTAAGCAAGCACTTGCTTGGTACGCTAGCACAGTGACTGACGCCGTCGACAGGGCCGTTTCGGGCCACAGCGCCATTGCACTCGGCCTCGCCGGACGCGTTGCCCTCGTGACGGGAGGGGTGCGCGGCGTCGGAGCCGGCATCAGCAAGGTCCTCACCGAGCAGGGCGCGACGGTGGTGACGTGTGCCCGACGTCCGGTCGAGGGGTCGCCGTACGAGTTCCGGCCGTGCGACATCCGCGACGACGACGCCGTCAAGGCGCTCATCGACGGGATCGCGGCCGACCACGGCCGCCTCGACATCGTGGTCAACAACGCGGGCGGGTCTCCGTATGTGCCCGCGGCCGAAGCCTCAGCGAAGTTCAGTACCAAGATCGTCGAGTTGAATCTCCTTGGTGCGCTGTCGGTTTCCGTTCACGCCAACGCCGTGATGCAGAAGCAGGAGACGGGCGGCGCGATCGTGAACATCACCAGCGTCAGCGGCAGGCGGCCTACTCCCGGTACCGTCGCGTACGGTGCCGCGAAGGCCGGTATGGAGAGCATGACCTCGACCCTCGCGGTCGAATGGGCGCCGAAGGTCCGGGTCAACTCCGTGGTGGTCGGCATGGTGGAGACCGAGCAGTCTGAACTGTTCTACGGTGACGCCGAGTCGATCGCCGCGATTTCGAAGAACGTGCCGCTGGGCCGGCTTGCCCGGCCCGATGACATCGGTTGGGCCGCAGCATTTCTGGTCTCCGATGCGGCTTCTTATATCAGTGGTGCGTCGCTGGAGGTGCACGGCGGAGGAGAGCCGCCGCACTATCTGTCGACCACCACTGCCGACATCGCCAAGTAACGGCGACTTCCGAACGAAGGGGTTTCAGGGATGGGATTGTTGGACGGCCGCGTGGTCATCGTGACGGGTGCCGGTGGCGGAATCGGGCGCGCGCACGCGCTCGCGTTCGCCGCCGAGGGGGCCCGCGTCGTGGTCAACGACATCGGCGTCGGACTCGACGGCTCGCCCGCCGGCGGCGGTAGCGCCGCGCAGGCAGTGGTCGACGAGATCGTCGCCGCCGGGGGAGAGGCCGTGACGAGTGGCGCCAACGTCGCCGACTGGGCGCAGGCCGAGGGCCTCATCCAGACCGCCGTGGACTCCTTCGGCGGACTCGATGTGCTGGTGAACAACGCCGGCATCGTCCGTGACCGGATGTTCGCCAACACCAGCGAAGACGAGTTCGACGCGGTGATCGCCGTGCACCTCAAGGGGCACTTCGCGACGATGAAGCACGCCGCGGCGTACTGGCGGGCCAAGTCCAAGGCCGGCGAGAGCGTCGACGCGCGGATCATCAACACCAGTTCCGGTGCCGGCCTGCAAGGCAGCGTCGGGCAGGCCAACTACAGCGCGGCCAAGGCCGGGATCGCGGCGCTGACGTTGGTGGCCGCCGCGGAGATGGGTCGCTACGGCGTCAGCGTCAACGCGATCGCCCCGTCTGCGCGCACGCGCATGACCGAGACGGTGTTCGCGGACATGATGGCCACCCAGGACAAGGAGTTCGACGCGATGGCGCCCGAGAACATCTCGCCGTTGGTGGTGTGGCTCGGCAGCGTCGAGTCCCGCGATGTCACCGGCAAGATGTTCGAGGTCGAGGGTGGCAAGATCCGGGTTGCCGAAGGATGGGCCCACGGCCCGGAGATCGACAAGGGTGCGCGGTGGGATCCGGCCGAATTGGGACCCGTCGTCGGCGATCTGCTCGCGAAGGCGCGGACCCCGGTGCCGGTGTACGGCGCCTGATCGGCGCTATGCGCTGAAGATTCGATTGCTCGCCAGCTGGGCGAGATCGCGCAACGTGTTCACGTGACCTGAGGTCCAATCACGCGGGTGGGTGTCCCAGACGCACAGCGTGCCGATCGCATGCTGACCGGCATCGATCAACGGGATGCCGAGATAGGCGACGACGGTACCGTCGGTGACCGCGGGGTTGTCCTTCAGCACCGGGTCGATGCGGGCATCGGTGACCACCAGCGGCTCCCCTGTGGCGACCGCGTACTGGCACACCGAACGGTCCAGCGGTGTCTGCCGCTCCTCGGGCGAATCGCCGGCCGCCCCGTGCATCGCGACGAAGAACTGTCGATCGCGATCCACCAGCGTCACCGCGGCACCGGGGGTGGCCAGTGCGGTCGCGGCCATATCCGCGATCCGGTCGTAGGCGACCTCCCGCGGAGCGTCCAGCAATCCCGTCGCATGGAGGGCCCGCAGACGCTCCGGATCGGCGACGACAGGATCGGGTGCGTCGACGTACCCAGGGACGGCGATACCGGCGCCGGTGAGACGAGCGAGCAAATCTCCGGTGTCCCCGTGCCGACGCGTGACGTCGTCCATCAGGCGTGCTGCGACGGCTTGGGCTACATACGCATCGACCGACTGCCCCGCTTTGTCGGCCTGGTCGGCCAGCGCGCTGTGGAGCCAGTCGTCGAAACCGGCGAGGGGAGACACACCGCAACCATAACGATCGGACGATGTACGTGCGGCGGAAAGCTGCTCGCGCGACCAGCAAAGGGCGTCGTGCTCCGGGGCGCCCAGGTACGATCGGGGCTCGATTTCAGGTGAAGGATGCCGATGAAGTTTGCGTTCCTGACCGAGGTGTATTTCCCACACGTCGGTGGCCAGGAGGTGTTCTTCCAGGAGTTGGCCGAGGCGATGGTGCGCCGCGGCCACCAGGTCGACGTCCATTGCATCGGGCATGAGCCGGGCCTGCCGGCCGACGAGATGCTCAACGGTGTCAGAGTCCGTCGGCATATCAACCGAGGTCGCTACATGAAGCCGCGGATCGCCACGCTTCGGCGGGACTGGTCGGACATCGTCAAGTTCAGCGCCGAAGCCCGCCGGATGGCCACCGGTGAAGAGCACGACTTTTTCTTGATGAATGAATGGCCGCTGCTGCACATCCCGGCGCTTCCGAAGCAGGTCCGCGCACGCAGCGCGATCCACTGGTGCGAGATACGGGAGGACCGGTTGTTGCGGGTGCTGCAGGCACAGCTACCCAAACTGGTCGGCATGAACTTCGCTGTCAGCGAAGCAGTAGCTGCGGCGATACGCGAACAGTCGCAACGTGATTGCGGTGTGCTTCCCAGCGGGATCGTCGCTTCGCGATACCGGTCGGTGCCATACCAGGACCGCTCGGGAGTGCTGTACGTCGGGCGGCTCGCGCCGCACAAGAACCTGCCGCTGCTCATCCAGGCCTTCGAGATCGCCGCGGGCCGTGGATTCGCCGGCGATCTGATGATCGCGGGCAACGGCCCGTCGCGGGACGAGATCGACGACTGTGCACGTCGGTCGAAGCTCGCCTCGCGCATCCACGTGCTCGGCTCGGTGGACGAGGACCAGAAGATCGATCTGCTGTCCCGCGCCGCTGTGCTCGGAATGCCCAGTCGCCGCGAGGGTTTCCCGCGGGTCATCGCCGAGGCCATGGCCAGCGGGCTGCCCGTGGTGACCGCCGACTTCGCTGAGAACGGTGCCCGCGACGTGGTCCGGCAGTACGGTTGCGGGGTCGTCTGTGGGACCGAGCCGGCCGATTTCGCCGAAGCGCTTCTGGCAGCGGCAGAGAACTGGGAAGGTTTCTCGCAGACGGGGCTCAAGGGTGCGCAATCACTGGATTGGGAACATGTCGCCGAAACACTGGAAGAACACGCCTCCGCAGTCGCGGGGCGGAATTAGCGGTCGGAGAACGGGGGACGGTCCATGCGGGTGATGGTCACGGGCGGTGCCGGGTTTGTCGGCAAGCAGTTGGTGCGCGTCCTCAAGGACCGGGCCGATGTGCTGGTCGCGGATCTGCTGCGCTACGGCACCCCCGACTGGCTGCAGGGCGAGTTGGACGGCTTCTCGTTTCGGCGGGTCGACATCCGGGACGCCGCTGCAACCCGTGCCCTGGTCGAGGAGTTCGCCCCGGACGTCATCGTGCACCTCGCGGCGATCCACTACATCCCCGAATGTGACAGCGATCCGGCCAACGCCGTCGCCACCAACGTCACAGGCACGGTCAACCTGCTGGCAGCCTGCGCCCCGGGAACCCGCTTCGTTTTCGCGAGCAGCGGCGCCGTCTACCGGCCCGACGAGGCCGATCACCGCGAGCTGGAGTCCGTCGTGGAGCCGGTCGACATCTACGGGCACACCAAACATCAGGGCGAGATCTACCTGCGCGTGCTCGCCGAAAGTCGCGACCTGGCAGGCGTGATCGTACGGCTCTTCAACGTCATCGGTCCGGGCGAGACCAACCCCCACCTGTTGCCCGCCATCGTCGCCCAGTTACGAGGAAACCCGGAAAGCATTGCGCTCGGCAACATATGGCCGAAGCGCGACTACATCGATGTACTGGACGCCGCGAGCGGGTTCGCCGCGGCAGCACTCGGGAACGAACCTGGGCCGGGCAAGTGCGAAATCGTCAACCTCGCGAGCGGACAACAATATTCGGTCAGTGAGATCGTCGACAGGATGCGTTCGGTGCTCAGTCTGGAGTTCGAGGTACGTCAGGACGAACGTCGGATGCGCGCGGTCGACCGGCCCTTCCTCGGCGCCGACATCTCCAGGATCCGTGACGTCTTCGGCTGGAGTCCGCAACACCAGCTCGACGAGACACTCCGGCGGATGTGGGACAACCCCGACTTCCTGCCCCAATTGGAAGGGCGACTGACCTAACCGATGGACCTCCTGTTCGACGCCCGCCACATCCGGCAGAGCGGGATCGGGACGTACATCGGTCTGCTTCTCCCCGAACTGGAGCAGACGTTCGCACAGCGCGGCCTGTCGCTGGGCGTGCTGGTCGGCGAACACACGGCGCCGACGCTGCGCGAAAGCACCACGGTGGTGGTCGAGCGCGGCGTATCGGCGATGTATTCAGTTGCCGAGCAACGTGTCTGGGATCAGGTGCTGCGGTCGGTGCGGCCACGAGGCTTCTGGGTTCCCCATTACCCGTTCCCGCTGACCATGCTGCGCCCCGCACACCGGAAGATGGCGCTGTTCGTGACCGTGCACGACACGATGCACGTGACGGACAAACAGATCAGCGGTATGAGCGCTGCGCGCAAGTACTACGCCCGCACCATGCTCGAACTGGATGCGCGCCGGAGTCGGGTGATCTTCACGCCCTCGCAGGCGACGGTCGACACGCTGAAAGAGGTCGCGCCGACGGCGCGGACCTGTGTGACCCCGATCCCGGTCGCCGAGGACTGGTTCCGGCCAGCGGACCCAGCCCTCGCCCCCGTGCCGGGACGGTACATCCTCTATGTCGGGAACTCGAAGTGGCACAAGAACCTTCCCGTGCTGATGGAAGCCTTCGAGGAGATCCGTGACGACGTCCCGCACAAACTGGTGATCGCCGGCAGCGGGGAGGCGCTGCGCGGCGGGGACCAACGGGTCACGGAGCTGGCCGCACAGATGGGCGAGCGGGTGGTGGTGATGGGCCGTCTCGATTTCGAGGTGTTGCGGTCGTTGGTGTCGGGCGCCGACCTGCTCGTGATGCCGTCCCTGCACGAAGGTGCAGGTCTGCCTCCCATCGAGGCGATGGCCTCGCACACGGCCGTGCTCGCATCGGATATCCCCTCGTTACGCGAAACCTGTGGCAACGGTGCTGATTACTTCGATCCCCGGGATCGGCAGGCGCTGGTGAGGCTGCTGCGGGCCTACTGTGGCGACGCTGAGAAGACCGCCGTACTCGCCGAACGCGGATGGCGGCACGTCGCCGCGCGGCAATCGAGCATCGACTTCGGCGCGGCCGCGCGAGCGGTCGCCGACGAGATCGATTAGCGGACTGCGTCAATCGTCCTTACGCGACGCGGCGAGTAGAAGCTCTACCGCCGCCGCTTTCGGAGCGAGGTCTTCCCGGAGTACGCCGAAATTCTGCTCGGGATCAGCGAGATCCGTCCCGCCGTCGACGAGTTCGTAGTAGATCAGCGGCCCCGCCCACGCCCACTGGTCGAGTTGCCCGCGTGCCTGGAAGAGCGTCGTCGCTTGATCTTCCTCGGATAGGGCGCGGTCAGAAGACCCGGTAGGTGCCCCGAACTCGGTGATCCAGATCTTCTTGCCACCGTCGTCGTGGGCGTTCATCACCTCGTGCAGCGCGGGGAGATCGCTGAATCCGCCCAGCCTCTGCTGACTGGGGTCAAGGGGCAGGGCGGGGAAACTGTACGGATGAGCGGCCACTCCGTCTGCGAGTTGCGCTGTGCCGTTGTCGTAGAGCAGTCCGAGGAACTCTGTCGGAGATAGACCGGGATCCGGTGCATCGGGTTGGGTGGTCAAGCCGCCGATCAACACTGTCGCGTCAGGATCGACACCGCGGATCGCATCGGCGGCGTGGCGGAACAACTCACCGTACTCATCGGCATCCTGCACCGGAGGCCAGAACTTGCCGGTGTTGGGCTCGTTCCATACCTCCCAGCTGTGCACGCCTCTCGGTGCGTAGCGTTGCACGGCCATCTTTGCGAACTGGGCGTAGTCGGACAGCCGGTCCGGCCGCTGGTGGCGGCGGATCTCCGGCGTGCTTTCTGTCGAGGACTGCGCCCAATCCGGCGTAAAGGCGATGACGCCAAGAACACTGATGCCGTGGGACTCCGCTTGATCGACCAGCTTGTCGGTGATTGTCCAGTCGTATCGGCCACGTTCGTTTTCGATGGCAGACCAGTCCAGGTCGATCCGGACCCAATCGACATCCATGGCTTCCATCAGGTCGAACTGCCGCCCAAGCATGGTGTCGTCGGCGCCTCGGAAGTGGAGGACCATGCCGATCTCAGCAGGGTTCTGCGGTTGCGGTGATTGGCACGACATCACCGCGAAGCAGATCAGGAGCAGGGACACCAGCCGTCGTGCTATCCGTGTCATCGCAGGATCGCCCGGTGGTCGGTGGCGCGGGTGAACGGTCGTCCCAGTACACCCTCAGTGCGGCCCACCAGCAGTGCGAAAGCCTCTCCCGGACCGAACTTCTCGGGTTTGCGCAGTGGCATCAGCGCTGCGGCAACGAGATTGACGGCCTTGTACCACCAAGGGTAGTGCCACAGCCGTAGCACGTACCCGTGCCCGCGCCCGTAGCTGCGCTGCTTACGCCGGCGTTCGCGCGGCGGGAGGTGAGCGAACTCGGTCTGGGCCGAGATCGCGATGTCGGGGACCCAGGTGATGGCGAAGTTGTCACGCTCGGCCATCCGCAGCAGCAGATCGGGCCCTTCGCCGGACTGCCACGGGGTGTCGGACCCAGATCCCAGTGAGGTGTTCCAGCCGCCCGCTGCCTCGAACGCGGTGCGCTCGAGCAGCGTAGCGGGTTCCATCGCGCCCCATACATTTCGTCGGGTCAGCGTCGAACCAGGCTCTGGGAGAGGGTTTCTCGGACCTTCGGAGTCGACGAGCTGTGCGGCGACCGCGGTATTCCCGGCGACGCAGTGCCGGGACAGCTGCGCGAGAGTGTCCGGCTCGATACGGGTCGTGTCGTTGGGGAACCACAGCCAGTCGACATCGGGGCCAAGCGCCGCGGCCGCGGCGTTGCGTCCGTTGGAGATGCCGCGGGGACTGACGACGGTGCGGATATCCAGCGTGCCGGAGAAGGACTCGACCAGTTTCTCCAATTGGGGGTGATCGGCCGCATCATGGTGCGCGATCGCGACGGCAGACGGGCGCAATGTCTGCGCGGCGAGGTCGCCGAGTAGTTCACGCAGTGGTTCCCATCGGCCGACCGTCGTGACGGCGACGCCGATCTTGACGCGATCCTGGTCCGGCCCCCCACCGTCCGTCTCGCCCATGCCGGAAAGCCTAGACGACCGTTCGCCGGCGGCCGGTGGGAAACGGCAGCGACGACGGTCAGGCCGGGTCGCAGATCAGGATCGGGATCTTGCGGTCGGTGTAGGTCCGGTAGTTGATGAAGTCCGGGTACATCGCGTCGAGCTTGGGCCAGTACTCGGCACGTTCGGCATCGGTGGCGTCACGCGCCACAAGCGTGAGCTTTTCGTTCTTGACCTGAAAGGTCACGTTCGGGTTGGCCTGGATGTTCAGGTACCACATCGGGTTCGTGGCCCGGCCACCCTGTGACGCGACGAGAACGATGCGGTCGCACTCACGCAGGAACAGCAGCGGGCTGTCCCGCGGCTCACCGGACTTGCGCCCGATGGTGGTCAGGATGCCCACCGGGGGCGGCGCGCTGAAGCGGTTGGAGCCGCCGCGCCATTTGTAGCCGAGCCGGCCGCCGGTCGCCTTGTAGGCCCAGGTGTTGAACTTCGACATCCACTTGATGCCGGTGCCGACCGCCTTCGAGTTGAGGCTCTCGACCTGCTTGGGGCTCAGTGGCTTGGGCGCTTCGACCATGGCGGGATCCTATCGGCTCAGGAACGGGCGGATCGAGGCGTTGATGTGGTGGATCTGCGCCCGTCCGGACGGATCGTCAGCGGGGATCAGGAACGTCTCGTCGATGCGTGCGCCGACGCTGCGGCCGGCCAGCGACGGCTTGGTCGACAGTTCGAACCGCGCCCGCACGGTGTCGCCGTCCACGGTGAACTCCGGGGTCGTGACCGACTTGATCACCTTGTACTGCAGCCCGCGGTTGAGGCTGCGGCGCAGATGCTCCCCCGAGAACCCGGTCTTGAGGCCGACTTCGACACGGGTGCAGCCCGGCGCGAACGGCACGTCGTCGGCGCGATGGCTGGCCAGTGCGCTGATGTAGCTCTGCGCCGCGGCGATGCGCTCCTGTTCGGGGATGGGCACTAGATCCGCTCGATGATGGTGCCGGTTGAAAGCGCACCGCCGGCGCACATCGTGATCAGCGCGGTGCCCTTGCCGGTGCGCTCCAGTTCGTGCAGCGCGGTGGTGATCAGGCGGGCGCCGGTGGATCCCACCGGGTGTCCGAGTGCGATCGCACCGCCGTTGACGTTGACCTTGTCCATATCGGCGCCGTGCACCTGCGCCCACGACAGCACGACGGAGGCGAACGCCTCGTTGATCTCGACCAGGTCGATGTCGCCGAGCTTCATCCCGGCCTTCTCCAGCACCTTCGCGGTCGACTGCACCGGGCCGTCGAGGTGGTAGTAGGTCTCGGCGCCGACGTTGGCCTGCGCGACGATCCTGGCGCGCGGCTTGAGTCCCAGCGCTTTCGCTTTGTCCTCGTCCATCCACAGCACCGCGGCGGCGCCATCGGAGATCTGCGACGAGGTACCGGCGGTGTGGATGGCGCCCTCCATCACCGGTTTCAGCGATGCCAGGCCCTCGGCGGTGGTGTCGCGCAGACCCTGGTCGCGGGTGACCGGAGCCCATTCGTCGGTGGGGCGCTTGTTCTCGTCGAGTACCGGCGCCGAGATCGGCGAGATCTCGCGGTCGAAACGGCCCTCGGCCCAGGCCTGCTTGGCCTTGTTCTGTGAGGCCAGCCCGAACGCATCGAGATCGGCGCGGGTGATGCCGCGTCGCTTGGCGATCCGCTCGGCGGCCTCGAACTGGTTGGGCATGTCGATGTCCCACGAGGAGGCGCGGATCAGGCCGCGGTCAGGCCCGGCGTTGGCGCCCAATCCGACGCGGCTCATCGCCTCGATGCCGCACGCGATGCCGATGTCGATGGCGCCGGTGGCGATCAGGCCGTTGACCAGATGATTGGCCTGCTGGGCGCTGCCGCACTGGCAGTCGATCGTGGTGGCGCCGACGTGCTCGGGCAGCCCCGCGGTCAGCCAGCCGACCCGGGTGATGTTGTTGGACTGCTCGCCGTACTGGGTGACGCAGCCGCCGATGATCTGCTCCACGTCGCCGGCGTCGATCCCGGCCTTCTCCACGAGCGCCTTCTGCACCGCGCCCAGGAGTTCCGTCGCGTGCAGTCCGGAGAGCCAGCCGTTGCGCTTACCGATGGGGCTGCGAGTGGCTTCGACGATGACAGGGTTACCCATTGCGTCAGGCTAGAACACGTTCCATTAGTCTGACAAGCAGCGATGCCTGCGTGCCTTTCATCTGCGGTGGAGGCATGTTTTACTGGCACTAGAACACGTTGCATTTGAGGAGCCCATACCTATGTCAGGCACGAATTCCTGTCCCATTTCGCCCGAGTTCGACTTCCTCGACGCGACCTTGAACCTCGAACGCCTGCCCGTCGAGGAATTGGCGGAGCTGCGTAAGTCGGAGCCTATCCACTGGGTCGACGTGCCCGGCGGTACGGGCGGGTTCGGGGACAAGGGCTACTGGCTCGTCACCAAGCACGCCGACGTCAAAGAGGTGTCCAAGCGCAACGACATCTTCGGCAGCTCGCCCGACGGTGCCATCCCGGTGTGGCCGCAGGACATGACGCGCGATGCCATCGATCTGCAGAAGGCCGTGCTGCTGAACATGGATGCCCCGCAGCACACCCGGCTGCGCAAGATCATCTCCCGCGGTTTCACGCCGCGTGCCGTCGGCCGGCTGGAGGATGAGCTGCGGGCCCGCGCCCGCAAGATCGCCGAGACCGCCGCGGCCGCCGGGTCCGGTGACTTCGTCGAGCAGGTCTCGTGCGAACTGCCGCTGCAGGCGATCGCGGAACTGCTGGGCGTTCCGCAGGACGATCGCGACAAGCTGTTCCGCTGGTCCAACGAGATGACCGCCGGTGAGGATCCGGAGTACGCCGACGTAGATCCGGCGATGTCGTCGTTCGAGCTGATCACCTACGCGATGAAGATGGCCGAGGAGCGGGCGAAGAACCCGACCGAGGACATCGTCACCAAGCTGATCGAGGCCGACATCGACGGCGAGAAGCTCTCCGACGACGAGTTCGGTTTCTTCGTCGTGATGCTCGCGGTGGCAGGCAACGAGACCACCCGTAACTCGATCACGCACGGCATGATCGCGTTCTCGCAGAACCCCGAGCAGTGGGAGCTCTACAAGAAGGAGCGCCCGGAGACCGCGGCCGACGAGATCGTCCGCTGGGCCACCCCGGTGTCGGCGTTCCAGCGGACCGCGCTGGAGGACACCGAACTGGGCGGCGTGAAGATCAAGAAGGGCGAGCGCGTCGTGATGTCCTACCGCTCGGCCAACTTCGACGAAGAGGTCTTCGACAACCCGCACAGCTTCGACATCACGCGCAACCCGAACCCGCACGTCGGTTTCGGCGGTACCGGTGCGCACTACTGCATCGGCGCCAACCTCGCCAAGATGACGATCAACCTGATCTTCAACGCGATCGCCGACGCGATGCCCGACCTGAAGCCGATCGGCGAGCCCGAGCGACTGAAGTCCGGGTGGCTCAACGGAATCAAGCATTGGCAGGTCGACTACACCGGCAAGTGCCCGGTTCAGCACTGACGCGCTGACAGGCTCGAAGGCTCAAGGAGGAGTCGGGTGGATTTCAGTCCAGACGAGGGGCAGCAGGCTGTCGCCGATGTGGTGACGTCGGTGCTCGAGCGTGAGAACAGCTGGGATGCCCTTGTTTCCGGTGGTGTGGCCGCGCTCGGGGTGCCCGAGCGGCTCGGCGGAGACGGGGTAGGGCTCGCCGAGATCGCGACGGCGCTCACCGAGATCGGCAGGCACGGGACGATCAGTCCCGCGCTGGTCACTCTCGGTGCCACCGCGATTCTGCTCGATCTGGCTTCCGACGAGCAGCAGGACCGGTTCCTGGCGGGCGTGGCGAAGGGCTCGGTGCTGTCACTGGCGCTCAACGAGCCCGGTGACCAGCTGCCGGCCCAGCCCGCGGTGAGCTTTGCCGACGGTCGGCTCAACGGCACCAAGATCGGTGTCGGCTATGCGCAGCAGGCGGACTGGATCCTCGTCACCGCTGACGCAGGCGTCGTCGTGGTGGCAGGCAATGCCGACGGGTTGACCGTGAGCAAGACCCCGGCGGCCAACGGCTCCGACGAGTACGTGCTGACATTCGACGACGTCGCCGTCGCCGACACCGACGTGCTGCAGGGCGGGACGGCGGCGCGGGTCAACCAGCTCGTGCTGGCGGTGACCGGAGCCTTCGCGGCGGGGCTGGTGGCCGGTGCGCTGCGGCTGACCGCCGACTATGTCGCCAACCGGGAGCAGTTCGGGCGTCCGCTGTCGACGTTCCAGACCGTGGCGGCGCAGCTGTCGGAGGTCTACATCGCTTCGCGGACAATCGATCTGGTGTCGAACTCGGTGGTGTGGCGACTGTCCGAGGGACTGGACGCCGACGAGGATCTGGCCATCCTCGGGTACTGGTTGACCTCCCAGGCGCCGCCGGCTATGCGGCTGTGCCACCACCTGCACGGCGGTATGGGCATGGACATCACCTACCCGATGGACCGCTACTACTCGTCGATCAAGGACGTGACGAGGTTGCTCGGCGGCCCTTCGCACCGGCTGGATCTGGTGGGCGCCGGCCTGGGTGAGCGAAGCGACGGGAGATAACGTGTACATCGAACTGACGCCGGAGCAGCGTCGGCTGCAATCCGAGCTGCGCGAATACTTTTCGACTCTGATCACGCCCGACGAGGCCGAGGCGATGGCGACCGACCGGCACAACGATGCCTACCGGGCCGTGATCAAACGGATGGGGTCCGACGGAAAGCTCGGCGTGGGCTGGCCCAAGGAGTACGGCGGCCTTGGGTTCGGTCCGGTCGAGCAGCAGATCTTCGTCAACGAGGCCAACCGAGCCGACGTGCCGCTTCCGCTGGTCACCCTGCAGACGGTCGGTCCGACGCTGCAGGTCTACGGCACCGAGGCGCAGAAGAAGAAGTTCCTTCCCGGCATCCTTTCCGGCGACATCCATTTCGCGATCGGTTACTCCGAACCCGAGGCCGGTACGGACCTGGCGTCGCTGCGGACCACGGCCGTCAAACAGGGTGACGAGTACATCGTGAACGGCCAGAAGATGTGGACGACCGGCGCGCACGACGCCGACTACATCTGGCTGGCCTGCCGTACGGATCCGGAAGCCGCCAAGCACAAGGGCATTTCGATCCTGATCGTCGACACCAAAGATCCGGGCTACTCGTGGACGCCGATCATCCTGTCCGACGGCGCCCACCACACCAACGCGTCGTACTACAACGACGTCCACGTGCCCGCCGACATGCTCGTCGGCGAGGAGAACGGTGGCTGGAAGCTGATCACCACGCAGCTCAACCACGAGCGGGTGGGTCTCGGCCCGGCCGGTCGGGTGGCCGGCATCTACGACCAGGTGCATGCGTGGGCGTCGAAGCCGGGCTCGGACGGCGTGACACCGCTCGAGCACGAGGACGTGCAGCGGCTGCTCGGTCAGATCAAGGCGATCTGGCGGGTGAACGAATTGCTGAACTGGCAGGTGGCCGCATCGGGTGAGACCATCGCCGTCGCTGACGCCGCGGCCACGAAAGTCTTTTCCACCGAACGCATTCAAGAGGTCGGAAGGCTTGCCGAGGAGATCGTCGGACGCTACGGCAACCCGGCCGACTCCGAGACCGCCGAGCTGCTGGACTGGCTGGACAAGATGACCAAGCGCAACTTGGTCATCACGTTCGGCGGCGGGGTGAACGAGGTGATGCGAGAGATGATCGCGGCGAGCGGGCTGAGGGTCCCGAGGGTTCCGCGATGAGCGCTTGCGCGAAGAGCAGAGTACGCCGATGAGCAGCGATCTGCAGACCGGTATCGACCAGATCAAGGCGGCGGGCAAGAGCGAACCGCGTGACGGCCGAGACCCGGTGAACCAGCCGATGATCCACCACTGGGTCGACGCCATCGGGGACAAGAACCCGATCTACGTCGACGAGGCCGCGGCCAGGGACGCCGGCCATCCCGGCATCGTCGCACCGCCGGCGATGATCCAGGTGTGGACGATGGGCGGGCTGGGCCAGGGCCGCGCCGACGACGATCCACTGTCGAAGATGATGAACCTCTTCGACGAGGCCGGATATGTCGGAGTGGTCGCGACCAACTGTGAGCAGACCTATCACCGGTACCTGCAGCCCGGTGAGAAGTTGACCATCCACGCCGAGATCACCGATGTGGTGGGACCCAAGCAGACCGCGCTCGGCGAGGGCTTCTTCATCAACCAGCTGATCACCTGGACGGCGGCCGGTGGTGAATCGGTCGCCGAGATGAACTGGCGCATCATGAAGTTCAAACCGCGGGCGGACGACAAGCCCGCGGTTCCCGAGGATCTGGACCCGGACAAGCTGATGCGTCCGGCGTCGTCGAAGGACACCAGGTTCTTCTGGGAGGGCGTCAACGCCCACGAGTTGCGTATCCAGAAGCGGCCCGACGGCAGCCTGCAACATCCGCCGGTGCCCGCGCTGTGGAAGGCGAAGGACGAGACCACCGACTACGTCGTCGCGAGCGGCAACGGCACGGTGTTCAGCTACGTCGTCCACCACGCTCCGCAGGTGCCGGGGCGCTCTCTGCCGTTTGTGATCGCTCTCGTCGAACTGGAGGAAGGCGTCCGGATGCTCGGTGAACTCCGGGGCGCCGATCCGGCGTCCGTCAAGATCGGAATGCCGGTGCGCGCAACGTACATCGATTTCCCCGACAGTGACGTCAGCCCCGCCTGGACGCTGTATGCCTGGGAGCCGGCCTGATGAGCGCCCCCGCACTCGAAGTCGGCACCGCTCTGCCGGAGTTGAAGATCTACGGCGACCCGACGTTCATCGTCTCCACCGCGATCGCCACCCGCGACTACCAGGACGTCCACCACGACCGGGACAAGGCGCAGGCGAAGGGGTCGAAGGACATCTTCGTCAACATCCTCACCGACACCGGCCTGGTGCAGCGCTATCTGACGGACTGGGCGGGTCCGACGGCGCGGATCAAGTCGATCGGGCTGCGTCTCGGCGTGCCGTGGTACGCCTACGACACCATCACCTTCACCGGGGAGGTCACCGCCGTGGAGGATGGCGTCGCCACCGTGAAGGTGGTCGGTGCCAACAGCCTCGGTAACCACGTCATCGCCACGGCCACACTCACTTTGGGGGCAGACTCATGACCGGCCTGTCCGGCAGGGCGGCGATCGCCGGAATCGGCGCCACCGACTTCTCGAAGAACTCCGGCCGTAGCGAACTGCGACTGGCGGCCGAGGCGGTCCTCGACGCGCTCGACGACGCCGGCCTGTCTCCGCAGGACGTCGACGGTCTGGTCACCTTCACCATGGATTCGAACCTGGAGACCGCCGTCGCGCGGTCGACCGGGATCGGGGAGCTGAAGTTCTTCAGCCAGATCGGTTACGGCGGAGGCGCCGCCGCAGCGACGGTCCAGCAGGCCGCGATCGCGGTGGCCACCGGTGTGGCCGAGGTGGTCGTCGCGTACCGCGCGTTCAACGAACGCTCCGAACATCGGTTCGGCCAAGTGATGACCGGCCTGACGGTCAACGCCGATTCGCGCGGAGTCGAGTACAGCTGGTCCTATCCGCACGGGCTCAGCACCCCCGCGGCGTCGGTGGCGATGATCGCGCGCCGGTACATGCACGAGTTCGGCGCCACCAGCGCCGATTTCGGGGCCATCTCGGTGGCCGACCGCAAGCACGCGGCCACCAACCCGAAGGCGCACTTCTACGGCAAGCCCATCACCATCGAAGACCATCAGAATTCCCGGTGGATCGCCGAACCGCTTCGGCTGCTGGACTGCTGCCAGGAGACCGACGGTGGGGTGGCGATCGTGGTGACCACGCCCGAACGTGCCAAGGACCTCAAGCACCGCCCGGTGACCATCGAGGCAGCGGCGCAGGCTGCGGGCGCCGACCAGTTCACGATGTACTCGTACTACCGCGAGGAACTCGGTCTGCCCGAGATGGGTCTTGTCGGCCGGCAGCTGTGGCAGCAGTCCGGACTCACCCCGAACGACATCCAGACCGCGGTGCTGTACGACCACTTCACGCCGTACACGCTGATCCAGCTGGAAGAGCTCGGCTTCTGCGGCAAGGGCGAGGCCAAGGATTTCATCGCCGGCGGCGCGATCGAGGTCGGCGGCCGACTGCCCATCAACACCCACGGCGGCCAGCTCGGCGAGGCATACATCCACGGGATGAACGGAATCGCCGAAGGTGTGAGGCAGCTGCGAGGCACTTCGGTGAACCAGGTTCCCGATGTCGAGCACGTCCTCGTCACCGCCGGAACGGGCGTGCCGACATCGGGTCTGATCCTGGGCTGACGCCCGATCCGAGACGGGGACGGTTACCCTTGGCCAGATGAGCTCCCACGAGCCGAATCCCGAGGATGACGACACCGGGCCGCTGAGCGTCAACAGGATCGGCTCGACGGCGAGCCAGCCACCGCCCCACTACGAAGCACCGGTGACGGTGAATCCGCGTCCGTCGCAGAAGAATCGGGTGCCAGTCGGTCCGATCGTGGCGGCGGCAGCGGCGGTCGTCGGTCTCGGGGCACTGGCATGGACGTTCTGGCCGACGAACGGCGGCGCGGACACGCCGGCGGCGGAAAGCCCTTCGGCCGATGAAGCCGAAGCGCAGCAGGCGGCGCAGAGATTGCAGGCGATGTTGCCCGAGGGCTATACCGCCGACGCCTGTGAGTCCGTCGCACCGTCGAATGGTGCGCTGGCACAAGTCCGTTGCACCGAGAACCACGACGTCGGCGGTCCTCTGACGGCGACCTACACGCTGGTGGCCGACCGCGATGCGGTCAAGGCATATTTCGACGAGATCGTGGCGAATATGTCGGTGGTGAACTGCCCGGGCAACATCCAGTCGCCGGGGCCGTGGCGGCGGAATGCGGACCCCGACCGGCCGGTCGGAACCCTGGTGTGCGGATTCCAGGAGAGTAAACCGGCCGTGGCATGGACGACCGATGCGGACCTCGCCGTCAGCGAGGTCCAGTCCGGTCCTCAGGGCCCCAACATGGTCCAGCTCTACACCTGGTGGTCGTCGCACTCCTGAAACGAACCGTGCCGCCTGCGGGGCAGGCGGCACGGTCGATGGTCGAGCCGGGTCAGGCCGGCGGCGCCGGGACGACGACCGTCGTGGTCGGCACCCCGGGTGCGTGCGGTACCGCGTTCTGCGGCAGGGGGGTGCCCGAACTGCCTTCAGGCGCCGCGGCGGGCGCGGGTGCCGGTGACGCTTCGGCCGGTGCGCTCTCGGGCAGCGGTGTCCCCGAACTGCCCTCCGGCAGCGGGGTACCCGAGCTGCCCTCCGGCAGCGGCGTACCGGAACTCGCGGGAACCTGTGACGGGGTTGCCTCCGCCGCGGTCGGCGTCCCCGCGGCGGGAGCCGCTTGCGGGCTCTCGGCGGCCGCAGCAGGGGCGTCAGAGGCCCCCGATGACGACGGTGACGCGGTCGTGCTGCCGGTGCCACCTGACGGGGCCGGCGGTGCCTGCACCCACAGCAGTTCCTCGTCGGCGCCGGAACTGTAGAAGACGCTGTCGGGCGCCTCGCCCGTCACGTCGAAGTAGATCTTTCCGGAGGTCTTCTGTCCCTGCGCCAGCGTCGCCGGGTTCACACCCTGCTCGGAGGCGACTCCGAACAGCACGCGGTAGGTGTCGCCGTTGGCGGCGCGCGCATTGAGGTTCGAGATGATCGGCGTGACGTCACCGGAGACCGCTTCGTCGCTGGCTGTGGCTTCCCACAGCGTGCCGACCGGCATGTACGGGATGGTGTCGGTGCTGGGCTTGAGATGGCTCACGGTCCAGTGCTGGACGACGCCGCCGTTGACGAGTTCGCCCGGCTGACCGAGCCACTGCACCGCGGGGTCCGCCGATGCCACGGATGCTCCGCCGAATGCCAATGCGGCAGCCGCGGCCGTCGTTGCGGCGGCCAATGCGGATCTGAAATTCACGTGATTTCCTCCTGTGTTCGTTGAGCGAGCAGCGAGGTCATTCCCCACCGGCAAAGTAACAGTTCGCGTGTATTGCATGACAGGTCACCTGTGCGGGCAGCGGATTGCCTGTGCTGCGAACGCAGGGAAGATGCCACGCCGAGGGCCCGGGCGTCGCTTTGCCTCATCGGCGTTTCGCGACATCCCCAAACACCCGGAACCCGGACGAAAACGGATACGGCGAATTCCATTGAATTTGCGTGGTTTCGCTTCACGGCCGGTCGTCGGCCGTTGTGAATTTCCGCCGAAACCGCTTTCCAGGAATTCCGTCGGCATGAATGGATCGAATTCGAGAATTCGGGCATCGCGGGCGCACGTGGGTAACGGGGGATCGCTCCGGGGAGCGCCTGTCTCGCGGCCCCCGTTGCGGCTTCGCCGACAGCTATCTGCCATGTGACCGCGACCGGCGATTGGAAGTCAGGCGCAAACTCTGATCCGTTTGCCCTCAATCAGTTGCTCCGAGCTGGTGCGCGACCCTGGGCCGGCAAACTCGTTTCCGGTCGACGGCCGGGCCGCCGGGCGAGGGGGCGGATCGCCGCCGGTTTCTGAGAATCAGCTATGTTTTAACAGCAGTGTTAATTGCTGGCCGGGCGGGCTTTCGGTACCCGCGGTGGCGGATTTGTGCAGATCGACTGTGACAGGTGAGGGCGCAGTGGCGCCTTCAGCTGGCGGAAGCCGCATGTTTCAGGGTGCTGAGCTGGGCGGACAGCAGCGTTGCCCGGTTAGCGGCAGGTGCTCGCGAGGTGAACGCTTGCGATCCCGTCCAGCAAAAGTTCCCACATCGTCCGGCCGCTCTGGTAAGACTTACTGGGCGTTGCCTGGCTCACAGGCTGTGGCGACCCATCCGAATGAACGAACTCAGGGAGCATGGACCATGGCAAGGCACGCCAAGAAGAGTGATCGCTCTGCGGCAATTCGTACCTATCTCGGCGCCGGCATCACCGC
Organism: Mycolicibacterium parafortuitum; assembly: GCF_002086815.1. GTDB lineage: Bacteria > Actinomycetota > Actinomycetes > Mycobacteriales > Mycobacteriaceae > Mycobacterium > Mycobacterium parafortuitum. The sequence continues at coordinate 275,621 of NZ_MVID01000002.1, read as the reverse complement.
GGGCGTCACCGGTGCCGCGCTCGCGGGTGTGGGCACGCTGATGCTGACCGACGACGCGCCGACCTCCACCGAACTACAGGTGCAACTCGTCTCGAACGAAGAAGAGTTGCTGTGGCTCAACCTGCAGTCGGGTAGCGACCACAAGGACCGCGCCACCGCGAACGCGGCCACGCCGCTGGCCCTCGCGCAGGCGAGCGCGAACCCGGTCTTCCGGCCGATCATCGGCCCGGGCGGATGGCTGATCGGCAACGGGCTCGACGCTGCCGAGGACTGCACGGGCGACGCGTGCAACGGTGGTGACGGCGGCCTGCTCGGTGGCAACGGCGGTGCCGGCCGCAACGGCGGAAACGGTGGAAACGCCGGCTTCTGGTTCGGCAACGGCGGCAACGGCGGCGACGGCGCCGATGCGGTGTACGCCGCGAACGGCGACCGCACCTCGGCTGCCGGCCGCGGCGGTGACGGCGGCGCCGGCTCGCTGTTCGGGCGCGGCGGCAACGGCGGCGCCGGCGGCGACGACGACAACACCAACAGCTTCACCGGTGACGGCGTCAACAAGAACAACTCGACGGGCGGCCGCGGTGGTAACGGCGGCTACAGCCAGTTCGGCCAGGCCGGCGACGGCGGTAAGGGTGGCGAGTCCTGGTCGGACAACGGGTTCGCCACCGGCGGCCGCGGCGGAGACGGCGGCGATACCAGCTACGGCAAGGCCGGTAAGGGCGGCGACGGCGGCGACGGGTCCGCGTGGGCCGACGGCAAGGCCGGGGCAGGCGGCGCCGGTGGTACCGGCGGCGGCTCCGACGGCAGCGGCTCGGGCGGCACCGGTGGCAACGGCGGTAACGGTTGGGGCTACGAGGACGCGGACGCCGAGGGCGGCGCGGGCGGTGCCGGCGGTACGACGTTCACCGGCGACGCCGGTGCCGGCGGCAACGGCGGTGTGGCCGAGAGCCTCGACGGCAACGCGACCGGCGGCCGTGGCGGTGCCGGTGGCGATTCGACCGTCACCGGTGACGGCGGCGCCGGTGGTGACGGCGGCTACGGCTGGGGCGGTGTGCCCGACGAAGAGGGCGGCCCGGTCGGCGACGGAAACGGCAAGGGCGGCAACGGCGGCAGCGGCGGTAAGGGCGGAAGCCTGGTCGGCAGCGGCGGCAGTGGCGGCGACGGTGGCGACGGCCTGATCCAGAGCGGCGGCAAGGGCACCCCGACCGCGGGCAAGGGCGGCACCGGCGGATCGCGCGGCGCGATCGGCTCCAACGGTGAGAACGGCTCGGACGGGACCACCGACAGCAACGCCGGCGGGTCGGAGAGCGACTCCAACAGTGATTCGGGTTCGTCGGGCAGCGGTGGGTCGTCGGGCGCCGACGACTGACGGTCAACTGACACGACAGCGGGTTCACCGGTCATCGCCGGTGAACCCGCTGTTCGTTTCGGCGACACGCAAAAGCTTTGCCGGCTCGGCGCTTTCGTGGGGAACCCCCGGGCTATGATCGCCCGGTGTCGGATTCCCTCGCATCTTCGCGTCGCACTGGTCAACTTCTGATCGCAGCATTGGTCGTCGCCGTCGTGGCGCTCGCGGTCGCGGTCTTCGCGTTGGTGCGTTCCCCGTCCTCGGACCAGTCGTGGGGGACTGGTGGCGATCAGAGTTCCGATCCCAAGGCCCGGGTGTGCGACGCGTTCGCCCTGGTCCGCAATGCGGTCTCCCTGCAGACGAACGCCAACCTGGGGCCCGAGCCCGTCGCGGTTCAGGCGGTGGCCGCGAATGCGCGGCTGGCGACCCTCGGTGGGGGCCAGTTCCTGCTGTCCCGCCTGGACGGTGACGTGTCGTCCGATCTGGCCGACGCGGTCGCGTCGTTTGCGACGAACCTGGAGTACATCGGCATGGGTCAGCTCGCGGGCGCAGCCGCCGACGACCCGAACCAGGTCAGGCGGATGAATGAGGCGCAGACCACCGCGACCCGGATCAGCGAGCTCTGCGAGTAGTCCGCGGGCCCCGTCAGACCGGAACGAACTCCACGCCGGCCAGCGCGACGGAATCGTCGCGGTCGGGCGTGGTCACGACGGCGCTGTAACCGGCGGCCTCACCGGAGTTCTTCCACACGTTGACCCGCAGGGTCTCACCGGGGAACACCACGCCGGCCATCCTGGCGCCGTAGGACTTCAGCGCACTGACGTCGCCGTCGAGCAGGTTGTCCACCAGAGCCTTGCAGGTCATGCCGTAGGTGCACAGGCCGTGCAGGATCGGGCGCGGGAACCCGGCCGCGGCGGCGAAATCGGGATCGGAGTGCAACGGGTTGCGGTCCCCGCACATGCGGTAGAGCAGCGCCTGCTGCGGTGCGGTCGGGATCGTCAACTCGAAGTCCGGGGCACGCTCGGGTGCCGCACCCGACGTCGACGGACCGCGGTCCCCGCCGAAGCCGCCCTCACCGCGCGCGAAGATCGACCGCTTCTGGGTCCACAACAGGGTGCCCTCGGGGTCCTTCACCTCGGTCTCTGACCAGATGACCGCGGCCTTGCCCTTGTCCCAGATCTCGGTGAACCGGGTGACCGCGACGCCGGTGCCCGCGGCCGGGATCGGGCCGGGAACGGACACGGCCTCGCTCGCGTGCAGCACCTTGGACAGCTCGATGTCGATGCCGGGGAACTTCACCGCGGGCGGTTCGGTCATGTGGAAGCTCTGTGCCACGTTGCCGAAGGTGGGCAGCACCTGCGGGGTGTCGTCGACCAGATAGCGCAGCTCGCGCTTGTCCATCGGGTCGGCGCCGGCGCCCAGCCCGAGGTGGTAGAGCTGGACGTCGCTGCTCGTCCACGAGAATTCGACCGGCGCGAGTTCGGCGCCGATGGCTTCGTCGAGATTGATGGGCACGCTTATCCCTTCGCTGCTGCAATGTCTAGGGCTGCAAGATAACCGAAGGTCATCGCGGGGCCGATGGTGCCTCCGGGGCCCGGGTAGGTATGGCCCATCACCGGCGAGCTGACGTTGCCCGCGGCGTACAGTCCGTCGATCACCGAACCGTCGTCGCGCAGCGCCCTGCCGTTGACATCCGTGCGGATCCCGCCCTTGGTACCGAGGTCGCCGGGGACCATCTTGGCCGCGTAGAACGGCCCGTGCTTGATCTCGCCCAGGTTCGGGTTCGGCTTATTGGTCGGGTCGCCGTAGTAGCGGTCGTAGGCACTCTCGCCGCGCTTGAAGTCCGCGTCGACACCGGAGCGGGCGAACCCGTTGAAACGATCGACGGTGGCCTTGAACTGGTCGGCCGGCAGCCCGGTCTTGGCGGCCAGCTCGTCGAGGGTGTCCGCCTTGACGATCACGCCGGATTCCAGCCACTTGGACGGGATGCGCTGTCCCGGTTGCAGACCCGCGAAGATGTAGCGGTCCCGGTACTGCTGGTCGAAGATCAGCCAGGCCGGGATGTTCTCGCCGGGGCCCTGGCCCTGACCGTACTGTCCGCCGTACATGTGGTGGCACGCCTCCACATAGGGCATGGATTCGTTCATGAAGCGATTGCCGGCCATGTTGACGATGATCGAGCCGGGCGAATTGCGCTCCGACAGCGCGAACCACGGAGCGCCCTCCAGGGGGACCGTCGGCCCCCACCATGCGTCCTCCATGAGTTCAAGTGCGGCACCGAGCTTTTCGGCGGCAAGGATGCCGTCGCCGGTGTTGGCCACAGCACCCACCGTCCAATCGGTGGTGATCGGCGCGCGCTGGTACTTCACCCGCATCTGCTCGTTGTGCTCGAAGCCCCCGCTGCCCAGGATGACGGCGCGGCGAGCGCGGATCAGCTGCGGCTCGGCGGATTCCGGCGCGGTCGTCTTCCGGACATAGATGCCCCGGACCGCTCCGTTCTCGACGTAGAGGTCGGTCATCGCGGTGTTCAGCTCGACAGGCACCCCGGCCTCACGCAGCGCGATGCGCAGCGGCGCGATCAGGGCGCGGCCCATGCCGACGAGGTTCTTGCGCGTGGCATTGGCCCACACCGAGCGCACACCGACCTTCAGGCTGCGCAGCAGGCCGCGCGGATGGCGCTTGAGCTGGTTGAGCCGGACATAGTCCTGCTGCATCACCACCATGTTCAGCGGCACCTTGCCGTACGGCGGCTCCAGGCCCTTCTCGTCGGCGCCGAGCTTCTTGGCGTCGAACGGCTTTGGTTCCACGGAGCGGCCGGTGGGCTTGCCGCCCGGTGTCTCCGGGTAGTAGTCCGAGTAGCCCGGCACCCAGCACAGCTTCAGCGGGGAGTTCTTGAGCACGAAGGACAGCATCTCGGGGCCGCGCTCGAGATAGGTGTCGATCTTCTCGGCGGGCACCACGTCGCCGATGATCGCGTGCAGATACGTGCGGGCGGCGTCGGCGGTGTCCTTCACCCCCGCGCCCTTGAGTACTTCGTTGTTCGGGATCCACACGCCACCACCTGACCGCGCAGTGGAACCACCGTAGTGCGGGGCCTTCTCGACGACTATCGTCGAGAGGCCCTGGTGGGCGGCGGTGAGGGCGGCGACCATGCCTGCGGCGCCGCTACCGACCACGACGACGTCATACTCCTGCTCCGTCATGTAGAACACGTTATAGAATTGCCCGGCCGAACGACAACAGGGCCGGTCCGACGAACGAGGGGACTTCACTTTCATGCTGCCCGCAGAGGTCCGTGAGAAGCTCGCCGCCGACCTGGCGCAGGCCGAGCGGACCCGCGTACCCATCGCCCCGCTGACCGATGCGCACCCCGATATCGACGTCGTGGACGCCTACGAGATCCAGCTGATCAACATCCGTCAGCGGGTCGCCGACGGGGCACGCGTGATCGGCCACAAGGTCGGTCTGTCGTCGGAGGCGATGCAGAAGATGATGAATGTCGACGAACCGGACTACGGCCATCTGCTGGCCGAGATGGAGGTCTTCGAAGACGTCCCGGTCCAGTCGTCGAAATTCCTGTACCCCCGCGTCGAGGTCGAGGTCGGGTTCATCCTCTCCGACGACCTCCCCGGCGAGGGGTGCACCGAGGATGACGTGCTGGCCGCGACGGCTGCGTTCGCACCCGCGATCGAACTCATCGACACCCGCATCACGAACTGGCAGATCAAGTTGTGCGACACGATCGCCGACAACGCGTCGTCGGCGGGGTGGGTGCTCGGCGAGGCGCGGGTCTCGCCGAAGGACGTGGATATCCGGGCCATCAATGCGACTTTGACCAACAACGGTGAGGTCGTCGCCGAGGGCCGCAGCGATGCGGTGCTGGGCAACCCCGTCACGGCGGTCGCGTGGCTGGCCCGCAAGGTGGACAGTTTCGGCGTCCGGCTCAAGGCCGGCGACATCGTGCTCCCCGGCTCGTGCACCCGTGCGATAGATGCACCTCCGGGCAGCCGTTTCGTCGCCGACTTCGCCGGGTTAGGTTCAGTACGACTGGATTTCGAGTAGGAGTCGGATGATGGCGGACAAAGCGTCTGTGGCGATCGTGGGTTCGGGCAACATCAGCACCGACCTGCTCTACAAGCTGTTGCGTTCGGAGTGGCTGGAGCCGCGCTGGATGATCGGCATCGACCCGGAAAGCGAGGGTCTGGCCCGGGCGCGCAAGCTCGGTCTGGAAACCTCCCACGAGGGTGTCGACTGGCTGCTGAACCAGGCCGAGAAACCCGACATGGTCTTCGAGGCCACCAGTGCCTACGTGCACCGTGACGCCGCGCCGCGCTATGCCGAAGCCGGCATCACCGCGATCGACCTGACTCCGGCCGCGGTCGGGCCCGGGGTGATCCCACCGGCGAACCTGCGGCAGCATCTCGATGCGCCCAACGTCAACATGGTCACCTGCGGCGGCCAGGCCACCATTCCGATCGTGCACGCGGTGTCGCGCGTCGTGGACGTGCCGTACGCCGAGATCGTCGCGTCGGTGTCCTCGGCGTCGGCCGGACCGGGCACCCGGGCCAACATCGACGAGTTCACCAAGACCACCAGCGCCGGTGTGCAGAACATCGGTGGTGCGAAATCGGGCAAGGCGATCATCATCCTGAACCCGGCCGATCCGCCGATGATCATGCGCGACACCATCTTCTGCGCGATTCCCGAGGACGCTGACCACGACGCGATCACGCAGTCGATCAAGGACGTCGTCGCCGAGGTGCAGACCTATGTACCGGGTTACCGACTGCTCAACGAGCCGCAGTTCGACGGGCCGTCGGTGTACAACGGCGGCAACCATCTCGTCACCACGTTCATCGAAGTGGAGGGTGCGGGCGACTATCTGCCGCCCTACGCTGGAAACCTGGACATCATGACCGCTGCGGCCACCAAAGTGGGCGAAGAAATCGCCCGGGTTCGCCAGGCCGCAACCGCAGGAGGTGCGCGATGACCGAGGGCATCTACTTCAATCCCATCTGGGACGTCCGGATGACGGACACGTCCCTGCGCGACGGTTCGCACCACAAACGTCACCAGTTCAGCAAGGACGAGGTCCGCTCGATCGTCGCTGCGCTCGACACCGCCGGTGTGCCGGTCATCGAGGTCACCCACGGCGACGGCCTGGGCGGGTCGAGTTTCAACTACGGGTTCTCCAAGACCCCCGAGCAGGAGCTCATCAAGCTGGCCGCCGAGACGGCCAAGGAATCCAAGATCGCCTTCCTGATGCTGCCCGGTGTCGGCACCAAGGAAGACATCAAGGAGGCGCAGAACAACGGCGGGTCGATCTGCCGGATCGCCACGCACTGCACCGAGGCCGACGTGTCGATCCAGCACTTCGGACTCGCGCGCGAATTGGGCCTGGAGACCGTCGGCTTCCTGATGATGAGCCACACCATCCCGCCGGAGAAGCTGGCCAAGCAGGCCCGCATCATGGCCGACGCCGGCTGCCAGTGCGTCTACGTCGTCGACTCGGCGGGCGCCCTGGTCCTCGAAGGTGTCGCCGATCGGGTGTCGGCGCTGGTCGCCGAGCTGGGGTCGGATGCCCAAGTTGGATTCCACGGCCACGAGAACCTCGGGCTCGGCGTCGCCAACAGCATCGAGGCGGTGCGTGCCGGCGCCAAGCAGATCGACGGATCGTGCCGGCGGTTCGGTGCCGGGGCGGGCAACGCGCCGGTCGAGGCGCTGATCGGCGTGTTCGACAAGATCGGCGTGAAGACCGGCATCGACTTCTTCGACATCGCCGACGCCGCCGAGGAGGTCGTCGCCCCCGCGATGCCCGCCGAGTGCCTGCTGGACCGCAACGCGCTGATCATGGGCTACTCGGGGGTGTACTCCAGCTTCCTCAAGCACGCGATCCGGCAGTCGGAACGCTACGGCGTGCCGGCGCACCAGCTGCTGCACCGCGCGGGTCAGCGCAAGCTGATCGGCGGCCAGGAGGACCAACTGATCGACATCGCGCTGGAGATCAAGCGCGAGCAGGAAGCGTCCGCGTCGTAGCTGTCCGGGCCGGTCCGGGCCTGTCTGACCCGCCGGGCACGATAGGACCATGACTGCCACCCGGGCCGACGCTCAAACGATCCTCGAACAACTGGCGGGCCCGGACGCGATCCTGCGTGACGACCAGTGGACGGCGATCGAGGCACTGGTCGTGCACCGGCGCCGGGCACTCGTCGTGCAGCGCACCGGCTGGGGTAAGTCGGCGGTCTACTTCATCTCGGCAAAGCTGCTGCGCGCCGCGGGCCATGGGCCCACGGTGATCGTGTCGCCGCTGCTGGCATTGATGCGCAACCAGGTCGCCGCCGCGGAACGGGCCGGCGTGCACGCCGCGACGATCAACTCCAGTAACGTCGCGGACTGGTCGGAGATCCATGACCGGGTCCGGCAAGGCGAACTCGACGTGCTGTTGGTCAGCCCGGAACGGTTGAACAATCCGGACTTTCGCGATGAGGTGCTGCCCGCGCTCGCCCACGACGCGGGCCTGGTCGTCGTCGACGAGGCGCACTGCGTGTCGGACTGGGGCCACGATTTCCGTCCCGACTACCGGCGCATCCGCACCCTGATCGCCGATCTCGGCGTCGACGTGCCGGTGCTGGCCACGACCGCCACCGCGAACGACCGGGTGGTCGCCGATGTCGCCGCCCAACTCGGTGTCGGAGGCTCCGCCGACCGGGACACCCTGGTGTTGCGTGGCGGGCTCGACCGGGAATCGCTCCGGCTGTCGGTGGTGAACGCCGGAAATCCGGCTCAGCGGGCAGCATGGCTTGTCTCGCAACTGGATTCGCTTCCCGGCTCCGGCATCGTCTACACGCTGACGGTCGCCCAGGCCAACGATGTCGCCGCGCTGCTGGCCGAACACGGTCACAAGGTCGCCGCCTATACCGGGGCCACCGAAGCCTCGGAGCGGGAGCAGCTCGAAGCCGACCTGCTCGCCAACCGGGTGAAGGCGCTGATCGCGACGTCGGCGCTCGGTATGGGTTTCGACAAACCCGATCTCGGCTTCGTCGTCCACCTCGGCGCGCCGTCTTCGCCGATTGCGTACTACCAACAGGTCGGCCGCGCCGGCCGCTCGACCGCCAGTGCTGAGGTGGTCCTGTTGCCCGGCCGCGAGGACCAGGATGTCTGGCGCTATTTCGCATCGGTGGCCTTTCCTCCCGAAGCGCTGGTGCGCAACGTGATCAGCGCGCTGGAGCCCGACCGTGCGTTGTCGACCGCGGCCCTGGAGCCGTTGGTCGACCTGAACCGCTCCCGGCTGGAGATGGTGCTCAAGGTGCTCGACGTCGACGGGGCGGTGCGGCGCGTCAAAGGCGGCTGGATCCGCACCGGAGAACCGTGGAGCTACGACGAGCAGCGGTACCGCACACTCGACGAGGCCCGCCGGCGAGAACAGCAGGCCATGCTCGACTACCAGAGCACCGGGGAGTGCCGGATGGCGTTTCTGCGCCGCCAGCTCGACGACCCGGAGCTCGCCGCCGATGAGCGGTGCGGCAGATGCGACAACTGCGCAGGCGCCCGGTATCTGGCCCAGGTGGACTCGGCCGTCGTCGAGGACTCCCGGGAGCGGCTGATGCGGCCCGGGGTGGTGCTCTCCCCACGCAAACAGTGGCCGACGGGTCTGAGCAAGCTGGGCATCGACCTCAGCGGCAGGATCACCGACGGTCCCGCACCGGGCCGGGTGATCGGTCGGCTCACCGACCTGGGCTGGGGTGCGCGGCTGCGGCGACTGCTCGATGCCGAGGATGCCGAGGTCCCCGACGACGTGGTGCAGGCCGCCGTCAAGGTGCTGGCGGCGTGGGACTGGGAGACCAGGCCGACGGCGGTGATGGCGGTCGACTCCGATACCCACCCGGTGCTGATCTCGTCGCTGGCTCGGCGGCTGGCCGAACTCGGCCGGCTCACCGACCTCGGGGTACTGCGGTACGCGCCGGACCGGCGCCCGGTGACCGCCGCGAACTCCGCGTACCGCGTCGCCGCGCTGTACAGGTCGTTCGCCACCCCCGATGCCGCGACGCTGGCTCAGGTGGACGGCCCCGTGCTGTTGGTCGACGACATCTCCGACAGCGGCTGGACCCTGACGATGGCGGCCCGGGTCCTGCGGGCCGCGGGTGCCCCGCAGGTGCTGCCGTTCGCTGTGACCTCGACGTCCTGAGATTCCGGGAAATTTCGGTCGGTCGTTTCGACGCTCTGAACTGCGGGGATGACGGCCTGTGCCGGACGTTGCCCGGTGGCCGCGGGTTTGATCCGTCGGCGGAGCGGTTAGCCCTTGGGGGACCGTCTGACCGCAGACTGTGAGGAGTGATTTCTCGATGAACCCGACCGTGACCAACGTGCGCCGGGGCCTGTTCGGAATGTTCGCCGGCGGCCTGCTGGCGTTCGGTAGCGCAGCCATCGTCGCCCCGGTGGCGAGCGCCCAACCGGCCGAGGAGTGCACGGCGAGTAACGTCGCCGGAACCGTGAGTTCGGTTGCCGCATCCGAGGGCGCCTACCTGGCGGCCAATCCCCAGACGAACGATGCGCTGACCGCGATCTCGGCGCAGCCCAAGCCGGAGGCGCAGGCCGCGTATGCCGCGTACTTCCAGCAGAACCCGCAGGTCGAGGAGCAGCTGAAGGCGATCCATCAGCCTGCCAGCGCGCTTGAGCAACAGTGCGGCCTGAAGGTCGAGCCGACGCCGGTGGCGCAGGCGGTGTGGAGCGCCGGATCGGCGGAGGCGACCCCGGTCGCGCCGCAGGCTCCCGAGGTGATCGCGCCGGCAGAGACGCCGGCCGCACCGACTGCCTGATAGAACGACCGCACGTGTGCCGTGCCTGCGATTCGCAGGCACGGCACACGTCGTGGGTGGCCCGCGCAGGCCACCTTTGGCGCGGGCAGTCCGGTTCACGTGGCCGTGCCAGACCCATACTCGGGTTGGCCAGAGCCAGGAGGAACCCATGCTTATCACTGTCGACTACACGCTGTGCGAGGGCCACGGTCAGTGCTTGATGGCCGCCCCGGAGGTCTTCGACGTTCCCGACGACGCGGAGCAGGTCGTCGTCCTCGATCCTGATCCCGACGAGAGCGCACGACCGGCAGTCGTGCGCGCGGCGGCGATGTGCCCGGCTCAGGCTCTGACCGTCGACTGAGCGCTCAGTCGTCGAGCAATCCGCACCGGCCGGCCAGTGCGGCCGCCGAAATCCGGTTCGAGACACCGATTTTGCGCAGCAGCGCGGCCACCATGCGCTTGGCTGTCCGCTCGGACACGACCATTCGCTCGGCGATGTCGCCGGTCTCCATCCCGGTCGCCAGCAGCGTCCACAGCTGCAGCTCTGCCGGTGTCAGCGTCTCCAGGATCTCCGCCGACGGCCTTCGTGTGCCCGACAGCAGTGAATCGAGCAGCGCCGGGTCGATCACGCGCAGACCCGCCGCGATCGTCGCAAGCGGCTCGGCCAGCGCATCCGGGCGCACCGTTTTGGACAGGAACCCGTCCGCCCCGGCGCGCAGCGCTTCCTCGGCGAGTTCGTGGTCGCCGGTTCCCGACAACGCCAGCACTTTGGTCCTGGGATGCCGTGCCTTGATGTGCCGGATCGCCGCCACGCCGCCGAGCGGCGGCATGGACAGGTCGACGATCGCGAGGTCGGCGTCGCAGGAGGTCGCCAGTTCCGCGGCCTCCTCGACGAACGTCGTCCGACCGCCGATCACGAACTGTTCGCCCCAGTCGCGGACCAGCAGCAGTTCCAGACCCTCGGCGAACAGCTCGTGGTCGTCGACGATGACGACGACGTACGGCTTCCGGTCGGGTCTGGGGTTCACCCGCCGGATGATAGTGATCGCCGCGCGGTTCTCGAATGTCTAGGGTCGGCCGCGTGGACAGCATGACGCCGACGGACACGGTGCTCGACGGTTACGGACTGGCACGGGTCGTCGTCGCCGTCCGGTTCGCCGTCGTGGTGTCGATCGCGGTTCTGGTCGCGTTCGGGCCGGACTGGCTGAGTGCCCACGCGGCGGGCACCGCCGCCGTGCTGGTCGCGGCGTTGCTGTACGCGGTGGTGCTGATGACCCGGCCCCGCTACGAGGTGCGCCGCACCCGCTTCGCGTGGCTGGTGTCCGTCTTCGACGCGGCGTTCACATTGGCGCTGATCGCGCTGACCGGTGGGGCTTCGAGTCCGGTGGCGTCGGTGCTGGCGCTGGTGGTGATCGCCTCGGCCGCCAGGCTGCCGCTGCGGGAATGCCTGCTGCTGTCCGGACTCGTCGGTGCCGGATATGTGGTGATCGTGCTGACCGTCGGATCCACCGGGACGGTGCTGACGCCGTGGGCGATCGGCTTGTGGTGGGCGCTGTACGTGGTGTTCATCGCGCTGCTGAGTGGCGGGTTGTCCAGGCTGCTCGAACACGAGCACCAGTCCCACGTTCGCGCCCTGGTGGAGGCCGAGGCCGAGCACGCCGCCGCCGAGGAGGAACGCGACCTACGGGCCCGGCTGCTGCGGTCCTACGAAGCGCAGCAGGAGGGCCTCAAGGTCCTGCTGCACGAGTTCCGAACCCCCGTCGCATCATTGGACGCGCTGACCGCCGCGGCCCCCGACAACGAGGCGACGACGGAACTCATCCGGCGCCACGCCCGCCACCTCTCCGACATGCTCGACGCGCTCTCCGACGTCAGTCTCAGCCGTCGACCCGCGTTCTCGACCGGGCGCGTGCGAACCGTCGACCTGGCCGATCTGATCACCGAGGCGGCCGACGCCGCCGGAATCGAGCCGGCGCGGCTGCGGGTGGTCGTCACGGGTGCCACCGCCGCGATCAGGCTCGACGCGCAGGGGTTGCGCCGGGTCCTGACGAACCTGCTGGAGAACGCCGCCCGGCATGGCCGCGGGCTGCCCATCGAGGTGGACTGCACCCGGACCGCGGACCTGCTGTCGGTGTCGGTACTCGACCGCGGACCCGGTGTGCCGCAGGACGAGATCGGGGCGATCACCGGGAAGTTCGTCAGCCTGTCGGACCGGCGGGGCACTGCCGGTCTGGGCCTGTGGATCGTGGCCCAGATCGTCGACGCCCTCGGCGGCACACTCGCGTTCTCCGCACGTGACGGCGGCGGCCTGGCCGCGTCGTTCACGGTCCCCGTGGCCTGAGAACTGGCCCGTGCGGGCCGACAGTTGGCCCGTCTGCCGTCTCCACACCCGCGTGATCTGCCTAACACTGGGCGTCGTCGTGAGCTGCGCCACAGCGCAGAACGCAGAAAGGATCGCGATGACGACCGTCTTCCCCGCCACCACGCATGGCGACATCGACCTGGCCGACCGCAACTTCTGGGCCAAGCCGCCCGCCGAACGGGACAAGGCCTTCGCGGTGCTTCGCCGCGAGAACCCCGTGGCGTGGAGTCGGCCCGCCGACTCGGATCTGCTGCCACCCGAGCAGAACCTCAAGGGCTTCTGGTCACTGACCAAGCACGAGGACATCCGGTACGCGAGCCGGCACCCCGAGGTGTTCTCGTCGGCGCAGGGCATCACGATGGAGGACTTCCCGCCCGAGATCCTGATGATGTCGCAGTCGTTCATCGCGATGGACGCGCCCCGGCACACCCAGCTGCGCGGGATCACCCTGGACGCCTTCAAACCGCGCAACATGCGGCGTCTGCAGGACTGGATCCAACAGCACGCTCGCGATCTGGTCACCGAGATGTCGGGCCTGGGGGAGGGCGACTTCGTCGACTTGGTGTCGGTGCAGCTGCCCGGCCGCATCTTCGGATCCTTCTTCGGCCTGCCGCCGGGTGAGATCCACGACCGCACCATCAGTGCCGCCCAACGCACGCTGGGCTGGACCGACCCCGAGGTGCGCGGTGACCGCACCGCCCTGGAGTTGTTCGCCGGAGCGGTGATGGACCTGCACCAGACGGTGGCCGAACTGGCTCCCGAACGCCGCGCCAAACCGGGCGACGATCTGCTGTCCTGGATGGTGCAGGCTGAGTTCGACGGCGAGAAGATGACCGACGACGAGCTGAAGGCGTTCTTCACGCTGCTGGCGGTGGCCGCCAACGACACCACCAGACATGCGTCGGCACAGGCCATCTACGCGTTCTCCCAGCACCCCGACCAGCGGGACCTGCTGGTCGCCGACGTCGAAGGCCGGGTCGACGGCGCGGTCGAGGAGGCGCTGCGCTGGGCCTCCCCGCTGATCCACATGCGGCGCACCACGACCCAGGACGTCACCGTGCGCGGGTCGGAGATCAAGGCCGGCGACAAGGTGGTGCTGTGGTACAGCTCGGCCAACCGGGACGAGGACGTGTTCGAGGACCCGTTCACGTTCAACATCGAGCGAAAGTCCAACCCGCACCTGGCCTTCGGCGGCGGCGGACCGCACTTCTGCCTGGGCGCCGCGCTGGCCCGCACCATGCTGCGCTCGCTGCTGACCGAGGTGTACACCCGCATCCCCGACATCACCGCGACCGAACCCAAGTTCCAGGTCGCCAACTTCATCAACGGGATCAACAGCCTGCCCGCGACCTGGACCCCCGAGTCCCGCTGAGCTTCTCGAAAGGAAACACACCCATGAAGACCAAAGCCGCCGTTCTGTGGGGTCTGCAGCAGAAGTGGGAGGTCGAGGAACTCGAGCTCGACGCGCCGAAAGCCCAGGAGGTGATGGTCCAGCTGACCGTCAGCGGGTTGTGCCACTCCGACGATCACCTGGTCACCGGGGACATGCCGATGAACCTGCCGGTGGTCGGCGGCCACGAAGGCGCCGGCGTTGTGGTGGAGGTGGGACCCGGCGTCACCGAGGTCGAGGTCGGCGACCACGTGGTGCTGAGCTTCATCCCGGCCTGCGGCCGCTGCACCGAATGCGCCCGGGGCCGCAGCAACCTGTGCGTCTACGGCGCCGCGATCGTCGCCGGCCCGCAGCTGGACGGCACCTTCCGCTTCCACGCCCGCGGCCAGGACGTCGGCCAGATGTGCGTCCTCGGCACATTCTCGGAGTACACCGTGGTGCCGATCGCATCGGTGGTGAAGGTGGACAAGGACATTCCGCTGGACAAGGCCGCGCTGGTCGGCTGCGGGGTCACCACCGGTTACGGCGCCGCAGTGCGCACCGGGGAGGCCCGCGACGGTGACACGGTCGTGGTCATGGGTGTCGGCGGTCTCGGCATCAACGCCGTGCAGGGTGCCAAGCTCGTCGGCGCGCGGCACGTCATCGCCCTCGATCCCGTGGCCTACAAGCGGGAACGCTCCTTCGAGTTCGGTGCCACCCACGCCGCCGCCACTGTCGAGGAAGCGCACGCGCTGATCACCGACCTGACCCGCGGCACCATGGCCGACGTCTGCGTCGTCACCACCGACAGTGCCGAGGGCGCGTACGTCGCGCAGGGTCTGAGCCTGGTCGGCAAGCGCGGCAGGGTGGTGATGACCGCGATCCCTCATCCGACCGACATGCAGGTCGACATGTCGCTGTTCGACCTGACGTTGTACGAAAAGCAGGTGCGCGGTTGCCTTTTCGGGTCCTCCAATCCACGGCTGGACATCCCCCGGATGCTCGAGCTGTACGGCGCCGGCAAGCTCAAGCTGGACGAGTTGATCACCCGCGAGTACAGCCTCGACGAGATCAACCAGGGTTACGAGGACATGCACGCCGGACGCAACCTGCGCGGGATCATCAGGTTCTGACAGCCATGGACGGGAATTCGTCCGGCCGCCAGATTGTCGGCTGGCAGTTCTTCGATTTCTCCCTTCCCGGTGAGATGCCGAGACACGAAGCCGTACAGGAACTTCGGCAACGGATCCTGACGGTCGCCAACGACCGGGGTGATTTCGTCGGGGGTTTCCGGATCGACCGGCGCGAGGCGTACACCGAGGGCTGGGACCGTTGGACGGCCGGCTACCTACCGGGGCCGCCGAGGATCGGGCGATTCCAGCGCCATATGACAGAAGTGAGAGCGAGTAGCAGATGACAGCCCTTCCGTATTACCGGATGTACGTCGATGGCGTGTGGCGTGACGCCGCGCAGACCATCGAGGTGCGTTCTCCCGCCACCGGCCGACCGGTCGCGACCGTCGCCTACGGTGACATTGCCGCCGTCGACGACGCGGTTGCCGCGGCGAAGGCGGCGCACGAATCAGGGGTGTGGCGGAACACGCCGCCGCACGCGCGCGCCGACATCCTCGACGCGATCGCCGACAATCTCGCCGCCCGCGCTGATGAACTGACCGCGTTGCAGGTCAACGAGAACGGCGCGACGCTTCGGGGCGCCGGTGCGTTCCTGATCGGCTACGCCATCGCGAACCTGAAGTACTTCGCGTCGCTGGCGCGGACGTACCAGTTCCAGGCCAGCGGTCCGCTCATCGAGGCCCCGACGCTCGCCTCCGGTGTGACCGTTCGCGAACCGGTCGGGGTGTGCGCGGGGATCATCCCGTGGAACTTCCCGCTGCTGCTCGCGATGTGGAAACTCGGTCCCGCGCTGGCAGCGGGCAATACGGTGGTCCTCAAGCCGGACGACCAGACACCGCTGACACTGCTCGAACTGTGCCGCGCGGCAGAGGAAGTCGGGTTGCCGGCGGGAGTGCTGAACGTCGTCACCGGACCGGGCCCGGTGGTCGGCGCCCGGCTGGCCGAGCATCCCGACGTCCGCAAGATCGCGTTCACCGGGTCCACCGAGGTGGGCAAGGGCGTCATGCGCGCCGCCGCCGGCAACGTCAAGAAGGTCACGTTGGAGCTCGGCGGCAAGGGCGCCAACATCGTGCTCGACGACGCCGATCTCGACCTCGCGGTCGACGGGTCGCTGTTCGCGTTCCTGATGATGAGCGGCCAGGCCTGCGAATCCGGTACCCGGCTGCTGGTGCACGAATCCATCCACGACGAGTTCGTCGGTCGCCTCGTCGCGCGCGCCGAGACGCTGGTGATGGGGGACCCGATGAGCCCGGCCACCGATCTCGGGCCGCTGGTGTCGGCCAAGCAGAAGGCGCGTGTCGAGAAGTACATCGCGCTCGGTCAAGAGGAGGGTGCCAAGCTGGCCTTCCAAGGTACTGCGCCGACGGACATCGAACTGGCGGAAGGGCATTGGGTTCCGCCGACGATCCTCACCGCGGTGACCAATGACATGCGCGTCGCGCGTGAGGAGATCTTCGGTCCTGTCGTGGTGGTCATCCCGTTCACCGACGACGACGATGCGGTGGCCATCGCCAACGACAGCGAGTACGGGTTGTCCGCGGGAGTGTGGAGCACCGACAACGGGCGTGCGCTGGGGATCGCACGTCGGCTGGAGTCAGGGACGGTGTGGATCAACGACTGGCACATGGTCAACGCGATGTACCCGTTCGGTGGGGTCAAGCAGAGCGGTCTCGGTCGCGAACTCGGGCCCGATGCGCTCGACGAGTACACCGAACCGAAGTTCATCCACGTCGACCTGACCAACGAGCGCCGCAAGCGTGCCTACGCCGTCGTGGTGTCTGCTGCACTGGCCGACTGAAAGCCACTGAGGAATACCATGTATCCGGGAGTCCATGCCCAACGCTCACCCGAGCGACCCGCGGTGATCGTCGCCGAGACCGGTGAGCAGATGAGTTACCGGCAGCTCGACGACCACTCCGCGGCGCTGGCCCGGGTGCTGCACGACGCCGGCCTACGTCCGGGTGACGTCGTCGCGCTGCTGTCCGACAACGCCCCCGAAGCGCTGGTGGTGTTGTGGGCGGCGATGCGGTCGGGTCTCTACATCACGGCGATCAACCATCACCTGACCGCATCCGAAGCCGGGTACATCGTCGGCGACTCGGGGGCGAAGGTACTGATCGCGTCCGCGACGCTGCGCGACCTCGCGGCTGGTGTCGAGGCGGGCCCGGACATGCGACTGGCGTTCGGCGGCGCCGTCGAGGGCTACGACTCCTACGAGAAAGCCCTCGCCGGCGCCGGACCCCGCCTGGTCGACCAGCCGTGCGGTGCGGTGATGTTGTACTCGTCGGGAACGACCGGATTTCCCAAGGGGATTCAGCCCGAGCTACCGGGGCGCAGTGTCGACGAACCCGGCGATCCGATCGTCAGCATCGCGCGCGTGCTGTACGACATCGGTGAAACGGATGTGTACTACTCGCCGGCCCCGATCTACCACGCCGCACCGCTGCGATGGTGCTCGATGGTGCACGCCCTCGGGGGAACCGTGGTGCTGGCCAGGAAGTTCGACGCACAACGCACGCTGGAGCACATAGCGCGTTACCGGGTCACGGTCACCCAGATGGTGCCCACCATGTTCATCCGGATGCTCAAACTCGACCCCGCGACCCGCGATCACCACGACCTGAGCAGCCTGCGGGCCGTGATCCACGCTGCGGCACCGTGTCCGGTCGACGCGAAGCAGGCGATGATCGATTGGCTCGGCCCCATCGTCTACGAGTACTACAGCTCGACCGAGGCGCACGGTATGACCTTCATCGACAGCGCCGACTGGCTCGAACATCCGGGCTCGGTCGGGCGCAGCGTGCTCGGCGTCCTGCACATCTGCGACGACGACGGCGACGAATTGCCGCCCGGTGAGGTGGGCACGGTCTACTTCGAGCGTGATTGTCTTCCGTTCCGCTACCTCAACGACCCGGACAAGACCGCGGCCGCCCAGCATCCGCAGCACCCGACCTGGACCACTGTCGGTGACCTGGGATCCGTCGACGCGGACGGCTATCTGTATCTGGCAGACCGCAAATCGTTCATGATCATCTCCGGCGGGGTGAACATCTACCCGCAGGAGGCCGAGAACGTCCTCGCGCTGCACCCCGCGGTGCACGACGTGGCCGTCATCGGTGTGCCGGACCCCGAGATGGGGGAGCGGGTGAAGGCTGTCGTCCAGTTGGCCGACGGGATAACAGGATCCGACGAACTCGCCCAGGAACTCATCGATTACACGCGGTCACGCATCGCGCACTACAAGGCCCCGCGACTGGTGGACTTCGTCGACGAACTGCCGCGCACGCCGACCGGCAAGCTGGTGAAGAGCCGGCTCCGTTAGTCGCCCAGCCGGTGCCGCGCGACCTCGGCCGCCCCGTTGCCGGTGATCAACCACAGCGTGGTCAGGGCCGTGACGAGGTCGTCGAGGGAGAGTTTGGCGCGTCCGTCGAGGTAGGCCAGGATCGCGTCGGCGGTTCCGCCGATGATGAATGCCGGGGCAACCTCGGCGAGCGGGTCCTTTTCCAGTTCGACGCCGTGCACACTGCGGGCGTGTGACACCAGGACAGCTGTCAGTCCGCGCATCACGGCGGCTCGATGTTCTTGCAGCGCAACCGAACTCGCGACGCCGCCGAGCAGGATGCGCCCACGCCGGGGATCTTCGGCCAGTGCGTGTACCAACGCGTTGACGGCCGCCCAGGCCTGGCGGTCGAGTGATTCGGTGGCCATCTGTGCTGCTGCGCTCATCGTCGCGGTGCGCACGTCCTCGGCGATGTCGTCGACGACGGCGGCCGCAACCTCGTCGAGGTTGGCGAAGCTCTCGTAGAAGTACCGCTTGTTCAGGCCGGCGTCTGCGCAGAGTCGATCGACGGTCAACGTGCGCCAAGCGTTGTCCGCGATCGCCTCCGTGGCGGCGTCGAGTAGCCGGGTACGACGCGAACGGCGGCGCGCATCAGCGCTCTGGCCGCCGTAGGTGCGCGGTGCGTCGGTCACCGGACGATGGTCGCATTCGCGTGACCGGCGAGAAACCTTGACATCACCCCACCATTCTGGCACGGTTCCGTACCAAAGCAATCTGGCACGGATTAGTACCAAACAGAATCGGAGTGTGACGTGAGCACCCTGCCCCACCAGGCATCCCTCGCCCCCGACACCGGCCATCGGCCCGGCGAATCGGTACTGGCGCAGATTCGGCACTACGCCGACGACGCACCGACCCTTGCGCGACGCTGGGCGTGGGACTACCTGCGAGAACTCGGGGACGGCGCGCGCCACGACCAACTCGCTGCGTTGTTCGCGCTCGGCGCCGCGCCCGAGGGACCGCACGGCGCCATGGAGGGGCTGATCGTGGGGAAGCTGTTCGGCATACCGGAAGCCCGCCTGGCCAACCCGCTGATGAAGATCGACCCGACATGGCGTGGAAAGACCTTCGATGCCGATACCGGCTTCAACAGGCTGAGCCCCCCGGCCAAGTACGCGCTGCGGGCGGTGGCTCCCCTGTACGGCGGTCTACGCAGCGACGGTTCCGAGGTCGTTGGCTTCCGGTTCAACCACCGGATCGACAGGGCTGCCATCGCACCGTTCAATCAGGTTCGGGCGCTGGACTACTCACCTGCGGAGTATCGCAACCCGAGTGTGCGGACCTTCCCGATCAAACGCACCCGCGACGAGATCGTCGAACTACTGCCCGGCCTGTACCTCGGTCGTGCGCTGCTGACGATGCCGAGCGGCGAGATCCGCCTCATCGGATACTTCGCGCTGCGTGAGTTCAGCCACGAGCGCGGACAACAGCCATGATCGACCTCGACGGGGCCGTCGCGTGCGTGACCGGGGGAGCGCGCGGTATCGGCAGAGCGACGGCGGTGGAACTGCTGCGACGGGGTGCGCGCGTCTGGATCGGGGACGTCGATGCCGACGAGGCGGAGCGCACCGCGCGCGAGATCGGAGCCCGGTCGGCGCATCTCGACGTCACCCAGGTGACGAGCATGGAGGCGTTCCATGCCGCCGCGCGTTCCGACGGGCCGGTCGCGATGCTGGTCAACAACGCCGGAATCCAGGTGATGGGGACGTTCGTCGACCAGAACGTGGACCTGCTGCAGCGTGAGGTGGCGGTGAACCTGGTCGGGGTCATCAACGGCATGCACACGTTCCTCCCGGCGATGCTCGCGCAGGACAGGGGGCACATCGTCAATGTCGCGTCGATGGCTGCCAAGGTCACCACCCCGGGCATCGCGGTGTACTGCGCCACCAAGTACGCGGTGGCCGCGCTGTCCCGGGCAGTGCGCGCCGAAATCGCCGACACCGCGGTGACTCTCAGCACGGTGATGCCGACCGCGGTGCACACCGAACTGACCGCCGGTGTGGCGCTGGAGCTGCTGCCCACCCGGCAGCCGGAACAGATCGCGACGGCGATCGCCGACAGTGCCGGCCGCCCGCGACGCGAGATCACGGTGCCGCGCTGGCTCGCCCCCATGGGTGCGGTCGAAGAGGCGCTCCCGGAACCGGTTCTGCAGCAGCTCAAGCGTCTGGCGACACTCCGGCGGCCGCCCGGCGATTTCGATGAGGACGCACGCAGGGGCTACCTCGACCGGATCGGCCGATGACCAGCCTGATCGCCGATCCGGTGACAGCGGCCAAGCGGCGGCTGCAGAGCACCGCGGCTGCGTTCGCGGCCCGCTACCCCAGTCCCGTCCGGGAACTGGCCCACCCGCCCGCAGGTTCGGGCCTGCGGCCGGTGATGGGCAACTACGGATTCCCGGTGCTCGGGCACATCCTGAGCACACTCGTCGAGCCGCTGGATTTCGCGCGCGAGCGCTATGAGAAGTTCGGCCCGGTGTCGTGGGCCGGGGGTGTCGGCTTCCGTGTCGTCCAGGCGATCGGGCCCGAAGCGCTTGAGACGGTCTGGATCAACAGGGACAAGGCGTTCTCCAGTACCCGCGGATGGGCGCCGGTCATCGGCCCGTTCTTCCACCGCGGCATCATGCTTCTCGACTTCGAGGAGCATCGCGACCACCGGCGGATCATGCAGCAGGCGTTCACCCGTAGCGCACTGGACGGATACCTGGACCTGATGCGGCCCGGCATCGTCCGCACCGTGACGGGCTGGCCGTCCGCGCACGGGTTCCCGTTCTACACCGCGGTCAAGGAACTGCTCCTGGACCAGGCGGCGGAAGTGTTCGTCGGGGCGGTGCTGGGGCCCGAGGCCGATCAGCTCGCGGCGGACTTCCACGACACCGTGTGTGGCGGGCAGGCCATGATCCGCGCCGATGTGCCCGGCGGAATCTGGGCACGTGGGTTGCGTGCCAGGGAACGCCTCGAATGCTATTTCGCCGAACAGATTCCCGCGCGACGCGCCGGCGGTGGCACCGACCTGTTCTCGATGATGTGCCACAGCCGCAGCGACGACGGTGAACGCTTCACCGACGCCGACATCGTCAACCACATGATCTTCCTACTGATGGCCGCACATGACACCAGCGCGATAGCGATCTCGATGCTGGCGTACGAGCTGGGACGAAACCTCGGGTGGCAGAGCGCATTACGTGAGGAAGCGCTCGCGTCGCCCGATGATGAACTGACGCTGGCCGATCTGGACGGGGCGTTCCCGCTGTTGGACGCCGCGTTCAAAGAGATCCTGCGGATGTACGCGCCGGCGGGCACCCTGTTCCGGCAGACGGTTACCGACACCGAGGTCGCCGGACACTTCGTGCCGCGCAAGACCCAGGTGGCGATCAACGTCTACGCTTCGATGCGCCTGGCGGACTGGTGGCCCGATCCCGACCGATTCGATCCCGGGCGCTTCCTGGGCGGTGCCGATGCCGCGCCGGTGCACCGGTACGCGTTCGCGCCGTTCGGCGGCGGAGTGCACAAGTGCCTGGGTCAACAGTTCGCCGACATGAACGTCAAGGTCGTTTTGCACCAACTGCTTCGGCACTTCGAATGGCGCGTCCCTCCCGGTTACCGGCCGCTGCTGAGCTGGGGGACAGGACCGACCCCGGCCGACGGCCTACCGGTCACGTTGCGGCGGCGCGCCCACCGCTGAGCGGCGGCCAGCCCGTCGGTTTCACGCCGCCCAGTTGTTCGGTCACGGCGTCGGCCGCGGCCACGACCGCTCGAGCACGTTCGCTGATCTCACTGTCGGTCAACGGTTTTCCGATGTGCATGGACGTGACCATCACCTGTCGGCGGTAGTGGTCGTACACCGGAGCCGAGATCACGGCGATGTCGTGTCTGCCGCGGCCGGGATTCTCCTCGCGCAGATACACCCGTTCACCGACATCGGAGACGAGTTCGCCCAGCAGGGCCCGGAGTTCGTCGGGCAGGTCGGTCGGCATCCCGGCCATCAGCGCGTACAACCGCCGTCCGCCCGGGGTCTGCCGCTCCACCAGATACCCGTGCGCGCGGCACGAGGCCACGACGCGGCGGAGCCGCTCGGAATCGGTGCGCAGCGGGATCGTCGGCTGCCTTCTGAGCCAGTCCCGTTCGGCCTCGTCATCCCACAGCACGAACATCAACCCGACCGGTGGCGCGAACGGGTAACTCTGCCCGACCTCCACCCCGGGACGCACGCCCGCCGGGGCCACCAGGTCCAGCAGCGTGATCCGGTCGTCGACGACGCCCGACAGTGCGGCGGTCGCACCGTAGCGCGCGGACAGCTGCCGCAGTCGTTCGCGGGCAGCGGGGCTGACCCGCATCGACTCCTGGGCCCGATGACCGAGCGTGATCAGCGACGGACCGAGGCGGTAGGTCTTGTCGGCCGGATCGCGCACCAGATATCCCGCCTCGGTCAACGAGGTGACGATGCCGAGGCAGGTCGGCTTGCTGAGCCCGACCCTTCTGGCGAGATCGCTGATGCCGAACCGCTCCGTGGGCCGGCCCGCGAGGAAGTCCAGCAGTTGGACCACGCGATGGGTGGGCGGGGAGGCACGGCCCGGCTGCACCGATGGGAGCATGCGCGGAACTATAGCGGTCATTCGTTCCAAATATGAACCACCGTGGTCGATATATTGACTCCTGATGGAACGAGTTCTAGTTTCTCCACTGTGTTCGCACAGCCACTGGCCGACGCCATCGCCGAAGCCGAGAACCTTGTCTGCTCCGCGTCCTTCATCGAATCCGAGGCCGATCTGCTCGAGGGTCTGCAGTATCTGGCGGGCTGTATCGCTGCCTGCACCCACGTCGCCTTCGACTACGACCGCGATCATCCGTTCCTGCACAGCGGGACCGGGCCGTTCACCAAGATGGCCCTCGACAACCCCGACACCCTGTACTTCGGCACCCGCGTGCAGCCCGGCTACGAGTACGTCGTCACCGGACGTCGCGGAACCACCACCGACGTGAGCTTCCAACTGCTCGGCGGCGAGTACACCGACGAAGTCGTGCCCGACAGTGAAACCGCCTTCGACGACCGCAAACTCGACATCGCCGCGGACGGGACCTTCGAATGGCGGTTCACCCCGGCAGTGCCGTCGCAGTTGGTCATCCGCGAGGTGTACAACGACTGGTCGGCGCAGCGCGGCACTTTCGCGATCGCCCGGACCGACACCGCGGGAACCGCCCCGCCGCCGTTGACCCGCGAGCTCATCGACAAGCGCTACGCCGTCGCGGGCAAGCAATTGGTGCAGCGCGTGAAGACCTGGCTGCAGTTCCCGGAATGGTTCTACAACGACAGCGTGCCCAACACGATGGTCGCGCCGAGACTGACCCCGGGCGGGCTCGCGACGCAGTACTCATCGGTCGGCAGGTTCGAGCTCGCCGACGACCAGGCGCTGGTCATCACGCTGCCGGTCAGCGACGCACCGTATCTCGGATTCCAGCTCGGCAGCCTCTGGTACATCTCGATGGACTACATCAATCACCAGACCTCGCTGAACGGCACGCAGGCCCAGGCCGATCCGGACGGCAAGATCCGGATCGTGGTCGCCGACCGTAGTCCAGGGGTGACGAACTGGGTGGAGACACTCGGGCATCGCAAGGGATTCCTGCAATTTCGGTGGCAACGGGTCTCGCGTGAGATGACCCCGGCCGACGGCCCGACGGTGGACCTGGTGCAGATCGACGACGTTGCCGCGGCGCTGCCGTACTACGAGTCGAACAAGATCTCGGATGACGAATGGCGGGCGCGGATCGCGCTGCGCCAGAAACAGATCGGCGAAAGAATGGTGGGCTGACAGATGGCGGGTGCGCTTCCCCTGCTGGAGAACAAGGTCGTCGTGATCAGCGGCGTCGGACCCGCGCTGGGCACCACGCTGGCGCGGCGCTGCGCGGAGTCCGGTGCCGACGTGGTGCTGGCCGCGCGCACCGTGGAGCGGCTCGAGGACGTCGCCAAGCAGGTCACCGACCTCGGAAGGCGCGCGCTGTCGGTGGGTACCGATATCACCGACGACGCGCAGGTCGCCAACCTCGTCGACGAGACGCTGGAGGCGTACGGCCGGGTCGATGTGCTGATCAACAACGCGTTCCGCGTTCCGTCGATGAAGCCGTTCGCCAACACCACGTTCGAGCACATGAAAGATGCCATCGAGTTGACGGTGTTCGGCGCGCTGCGCATGGTGCAGGCGTTCACGCCGGCACTGGCCGAGACCAAGGGTTCCGTCGTGAACGTGAACTCCATGGTGGTGCGGCATTCGCAGGCCAAGTACGGCGCGTACAAGATGGCCAAGTCCGCTCTGCTGGCGATGTCGCAGACTCTGGCCACCGAACTGGGGGATCAGGGGATCCGGGTGAACTCCGTTCTGCCCGGCTACATCTGGGGCGGCACCTTGGAGTCCTACTTCACCCATCAGGCCGGCAAGTACGGCACCACCGTCGAGGAGATCTACAAGGCCACCGCGGCGGCGTCGGATCTCAAGCGGCTGCCCACCGAGGACGAGGTCGCCTCGGCGATCCTGTTCATGGCCAGTGATCTGTCCAGCGGCATCACCGGTCAGGCGCTCGACGTCAACTGCGGGGAGTTCAAGGCGTGAGTCCGAGAACAAATGTGGGGACCGTCGAGGATCTACACGCCTCAGCGGTGAAGGCCTGTGGTCTCGACGATTTCGGTTCCGACGACGACAACTATCGTGAAGCGCTCGGTGTGCTCCTGGAGTCCTACCAACGGGACGCGGACCTGACCGAGCTGGGCAGCAAGATGCAGCGGTTCTTCGCCAGGAACGCGCTGGTCGCCCGGCTGGTCTCGGAAGCGGCCTTCAAGCAGCACCCCGAACACGCCGACGTGACGATCGAGCGCCCGATCTTCGTGACCGGTCTGCCGCGCACCGGCACGACCGCCGTGCACCGTCTGCTCGCCGCGGACCCTCGCCATCAGGGTCTCGAGCTGTGGCTCGCAGAGTTCCCGCAGCCCCGTCCGCCGCGCGACACCTGGTCGCAGAACCCGGTTTTCCAGCAGCTCGATGCCCAGTTCACGAAGGCGCACGAGGAGAACCCGGACTACACCGGCCTGCATTTCATGACCGCCGACGAGGTCGAGGAGTGCTGGCAGCTCCTGCGCCAATCTCTGCACTCGGTGTCCTACGAGACGCTCGCGCACGTGCCGACCTACTCCCAGTGGCTGTCGCGACAGGACTGGACCAAGCCGTATCAGCGGCACCGCCGCAATCTGCAGCTGATCGGGCTCAACGATCCCGAGAAGCGTTGGGTCCTCAAGAATCCCAGCCATCTGTTCGCTCTCGACGCGCTGCTCGCAACCTATCCGGACGCGCTGGTGGTGCAGTGCCACCGGCCGGTCGAGACCATCATGGCGTCGATGTGCTCGCTCGCCCAGCACACCACCGAGGGGTGGTCGAACACGTTCATTGGTGAGGTCATCGGCGCCGACTCGATGGAGACGTGGTCGCGCGGCCTGGAGTTGTTCAACGCCGAACGGCCGAAACACAATCCGGCGCAGTTCTACGATCTGGACTACTTCGAGCTGATCAAGGATCCGGTCGGTGCCGTCGAGGACATCTACCGCGCCTTCGGCATCGACTTCCCGGATTCTGCCCGAGCAGCGGTCGCCGATACCCACGAGGAGAGCAAGAAGGGGCCGAGGGCGCCCAAGCACACCTACTCGCTGGCCGACTACGGTCTCACCGACGAGCAGGTCCGGGAGCGGTTCGCCGGGCTCTGAGCGCGGCTACTCAGCCGTCGCCGGGGGCCGGGGCGCTGGAGTACTCCTCCAGGCAACCCTCGGCCACCGCGTGACGGATGCTGTCGGCCAGCCGGGGGCAAGCCCTTTCGCGAGCCGGATCGCCGCCGGAGGCCCGGATCTCGGAGAAGTGCGCGCAGCGCGCGGTGGCCTCACTGTTCCACTGCACCGAGGTGTGGGCCGGACCGAGCTTCTTCACCTGCACCGCGACGTGACAGAAGCGGCAGTCGATCGACACCA
This sequence comes from Mycolicibacterium parafortuitum, assembly GCF_002086815.1. Lineage (GTDB taxonomy): Bacteria > Actinomycetota > Actinomycetes > Mycobacteriales > Mycobacteriaceae > Mycobacterium > Mycobacterium parafortuitum. Next base: position 249,273 of record NZ_MVID01000002.1, on the reverse strand, counting down.
GTCCTGAAGACAGGTAGCGCTCGCGGTCGCGGCGGGTCGCTTCCCGCACCGCGGCGGCACGTTCCGGATCGGACGCGAAATCCGGTGCCTTGCGCCAGGATCCCGGTCCACCGGGGCTCGGAGTGTGGCCGTGTTCGTGCTCCTCGTCGTCGTGCCCGTGAAGCAGCAGCATCGACCTGGCGAGGCGGTCCACATCCGGAGTGTCGCTCATGTGGCCTGCTTTTCGGCTTCCCTGTTCTTCAGGTTCTCCTCGACCTCGACGTTCCACTTCTCGACGGCGGCCGTCGTGTCGACCTCCATCTCGAAGCGGTCGGTCATCTCCGGTGTCACATCGGCGACGTCGACATAGAACTGCTGGTACCAGCGGCGCATCTGATAGACCGCACCGTCCTCTTCGACCAGCAGCGGATTGTCAATGCGTGTCTTGTGCTTCCAGATCTCGACATCCTGCAGGAAGCCCTTGCTGACACCGTCGGTGAAAGCGTCGGCGAGCTTCTCGGTGGTCTTGTCGTCGAGGCCCTTGGGCTTCTCGACGATCACGCCCCACTGCAGCACGAACGAGTCCTGGGTGACCGGGTAGTGGCAGTTGATCAGGATCGATTCGGCCTTGAAGTCGCCGTACTTGTTGTGCAGCCAGTTGATCATGAACGACGGGCCGAAGTAGCTGGCCTCGGAGTCCAGGGACGCCTCGCCGTAAGCGGTGCCCATGTCGTTGACGTCCGCGCGGCCCACGTTGTGCAGGTACTGGCTGGCGATGTGGCCTTCGAACACGTTCTTGAAGTACGTCGGCAGCCCGAAGTGGATGTAGAAGAAGTGGGCCATGTCGGTGACGTTGTCGATGATCTCGCGGCAGTTGCTGCCCTCGATGAGCATCGTGTTCCACTTCCAGTCGGTCCACTCGCCGCTGGACCACTCCGGAATGTCGGGGATCCGCACCTCGGGCTGGGGTGGGTTGCCCTCGTGGTCGTGCCACACGAAGAGCAGGCCACCGCGCACGTCGGTGTGCCACGCGCGGGTGCGGGCCAACCGCGGGGTGCGCTTGGCGTAGGGGACAAGCTTGCACTTGCCGTCCCCGCCCCAGCGCCAATCGTGGAACGGGCAGGCGACCTCGTCGCCCTTGATCTCGCCCTGGGCCAGATTGCCGCCCATGTGCCGGCAGTAACCGTCGAGGACCTTCACCTCGCCCTGGGAATCGGCGAAGGCCACCAGCATCGTGCCGAAGATCTCGATGCCGTGCGGCTTCCCGTCCAGGAAGTTCTTCACCGGGCCCAGGCAGTGCCAGCCCCGGGCGAACCGGTCGGGCAGGGCGCCGGTGTCGATCTCGCGAATGCCAGCCGTTTCGGTGCTCACCTCGGGCCTCCCAGTGTGTGTGGCTTCTAACTAGAACACGTTACAGTTTTTTCCCGCTGCGGCGCAATCGAACCCTCTCCACCTGCGCGGAATGTTGCGCATCCCACTCGTATCCCGCTGTCGCCCGACGGGTACCCGCTGGGAGACAGTTATATAGTGCACAAAGTGTTCAGTAAATGTGAGGGGGGTGCCGTGACTGCCGTGGTCGGTGCGCAGGCCTCCACCGGGCGCTCTCGCCGGTGGGCGGCCGTCGCGGCGGCGACCTTCGCGATCGCGTGGGGCGGCAACGAGTTCACTCCGCTGCTGGTGATGTACCGCACCGAGGGCGGCTTCTCGCCGGTCACGGTCGATCTTCTGCTGTTCGCCTACGTGCTGGGCATCGTGCCCGCGCTGTTGATCGGGGGACCGCTGTCGGACCGCTTCGGTCGCCGCCCGCTGATGCTGCCCGCCCCGGTGCTCGCCGGGATCGGCTCGCTGATCCTTGCCGTCGGCGCCGAATCCGCCTGGACGCTTGGGGTGGGCCGGGTGTTCAGCGGACTCGCGCTCGGCCTGGCGATGGCCGTCGGCGGCAGCTGGATCAAAGAACTGTCCACCCCACCCTGGGATGCCGGCGATGCGGGGGCGCGCCGGGCCGCGATGAGCCTGACCGCGGGGTTCGGATTCGGCGCCGCCGTCGCGGGTGCCCTCGCACAGTGGGGTCCCGCACCGACGGTGCTGCCGTACGCGATCAACGCGGTGATGGCGCTCGTCGCCGCGGCGCTGTTGATCACCGCTCCGGAGACCAGGCGGCGATCTGACCCGGGAGCTGCTTCGGGAAAGCCATGGTGGTCCGATCTGGCGATTCCGAGCGCATCGCATCGCCGGTTCCTGTTCGTCGTCGTACCGGTCGCTCCCTGGGTCTTCGGTGCCGGGGCGTCGGCGTATGCGGTGCTTCCCGCACTGATGACCGAGCATGTCGGGGCCGCACCGATCGCGTTCTCGGCGCTGCTGTGCGCGGTGACGCTCGGTGTCGGGTTCGCCGTCCAGCACCTCGGCCGCCACATCGTCGCCGACGGTCGCCGCGGCACGCTCGTCGCTCTCGTACTGGTGGCGGTCGGTATGGCGCTGGCCGTCGCGGCCGCGTCACTGCTGACGGTCTGGGCAGCGTTGATCGCCGCCGCCGCGCTCGGCGCCGGGTACGGGATGGCACTGCTGGCCGGTCTGCAGGAGATCCAGCGCATCGCCACCGCTGACGACCTCGCCGGCCTGACCGCCGTGTTCTACAGCCTGAGCTACCTCGGCTTCGGCGTGCCCGCCGCGATGGCGCTGCTCGCCGCGCACGTCAGCTATCCGGTGATGTTCGGATTCGGCGCCCTCGCCGCCGGTGTCTGCGTGATCGTCGCCGTGGCCGGATCGAGACGGACCGCCGCCTTAAGCTGACCCCGTGGCCAGCCGTCGTGGACGCCCCCGCAGTGAGGCGGTGCGCACCGCTGTGCTCGCGGCCGCGGCCGAACTCGCCCTCGAAGGCGGGTCCTCGGCGGTGACCGTCGAGGCGATCGCCAAACGCGCCGAGGTCAGTCGCACCACGATCTACAAGTGGTGGCCGTCGGCGGCGGCGATCGTGCTCGAAGGGTTGCTCGAGTCGGTCCGCGATTCGATCACCCGGCCGCCCGGCAGCACATCAGTGCAGGCGGTCATCCATCACGTCCGCGCCCTCAACACGATCCTCGTCGACCCGACGGTCGGGCCCCTGCTGCGCAATGTGATCGCGGCGTCGGAGTCCGAACCCGCCATCCAGCAAGCACTCCGCGACCAGTGGATCGGGCCCCGACGGGGCGCCGTCGCGGTGACCGTCGCTACCGCAGTCGAGCGCGGCGAACTGCCGGCGGACACCGACGTCGAACTCGTCGTCGACGCCGTGGTGTCCCCGCCGTACTACCGGCTGATGCTCGGCATGCCCGCGCTGAACGACGAGGCGATCGACCGTCTGGTCCGCACCGTCTGGAACGGGTCCCTGGCCTGATCCGTCAGGCGGGCTTGTCGGAACCGACCACCCACATCGAGAAGTACTGCGCACCACCGCCGTACGCGTGGCCCATGGCCTTGCGTGCGTCCGGCACCTGATGCTCGCCGGCCTTGTTCATGACCTGGATGGCGGATTCGGCGAAGCGGATCATGCCCGACGCGCCGATCGGATTGGAGGACAGCACACCACCGGACGGGTTGAACGGGATGCGGCCGCCGATCGCGGTCTCACCGGCCTCGGTCAGCTTCCAGCCCTCGCCCTCGGGCGCGAAGCCGAGGCTCTCCAGCCACATCGGCTCGTACCACGAGAACGGCACGTACACCTCGGCGACGTCGATCTCGTCGATCGGGCTGGTGATTCCGGCGGCCTTCCACAGTGCCGCCGCGGCGTCGCGGCTGGCCTGCGGGTTCACCTGGTCACGGCCGGCGTAGGCCAGCGGCTCGGTGCGCAGCGCGGTGCCATGGATCCACGCGACCGGATGCCCTTCGGCGACACGGGCGTCCGCGCTCGCCTCGTCGCCGATCACCAGTGCCGCGGCACCGTCCGAGGACGGGCACGTCTCGTCGTAGCGGATCGGATCCCACAGCATCGGTGAGGACATCACCTTCTCCAGGGTGATGTCGGGCTGATGCAGGTGTGCCAACGGGTTCTTGGCTCCGTTGAGGCGATCCTTGACCGCGACCATCGCACCGATGTGCGTCGGGGCGCCCGAGCGCCGGATGTAGGCACGCACGTGCGGTGCGAAGTAGCCACCCGCACCCGCGCCGACCGGCTTGGTGAACGGCACCGGAATGCTCAGTGCCCACATCGCATTCGACTCGGACTGCTTCTCCCAGGCCATCGTCAGCACCCGGCGGTACTTGCCCGACTGGACCAGGCTTGCCGCCACGATCGCGGTCGAACCGCCCACCGAGCCTGCGGTGTGCACCCGGATCAACGGCTTGCCCGTCGCGCCGGTGGCGTCGGCCATGAACAGCTCCGGCATCATGACACCCTCGAAGAAGTCCGGCGCCTTGCCGACGACCACGGCGTCGATGTCGGCCAGGGTCACCCCGGCGTCCTCGAGTGCGCGGTCGATCGCCTCGCGCACCAGGCCGTTCATCGAGACGTCCTTGCGCTTGGCGACGTACTTCGTCTGTCCGGTGCCCAGAACGGCTGCGAGCCTCTTACCCATCAGACTTCACCTTCCAAGACCGCGACCAGATTCTGTTGCAGCGCAGGCCCGCTCGTGGCGTGGGCCAGCACCCGCGAGGCATTGCCGTCGAAGATGTGCCGGGCGGCGAAACCGATGCGTTCCAGGCCGGCCGAGAACATCGGGTTCGCGGCCAGTGCACCGCCGGACGGGTTGATCTTCGTCGCGTCGCCCAGCCCGATCGCCTCCTTGAGGATCAGCTGCTGATGGCTGAACGGCGCGTAGAGCTCCGCGATCTCGATGGAGCCGGGGTCGCCGTTCGTCGCGGCGGCGGCCGACGCGGCGGTCGACGGGGACGTGGTCAGATCGCGGGCACCCAGCACCGGGGTCTCGATGCGGTGCTCGATCCCGGTGATCCAGGCGGGCCGCTCGCGCAGTTCCCGGGCCCGGGCGCCGGAGGCGAGCACGATCGCCGACGCGCCGTCGGTGATCGGCGCGATGTCGTGGCGGCGCAGCGGATCCGCGAAGAACGGTTGATCCAGGAGCTCCTGCACGCTGGTACCCGGCTCAAGACGGTCCACCCGCGGCCCGGCGGCCTGGGCATCCAGCGCGACCTGGGCCATCTGCTCGGCCGTCCACTTGCCCGCGTCCAGACCGAAACGGGCCTGCAGGCCCGCGATGCTCACCGAATCCGGCATCAGCGGCGCGACGGTGTACGGGTCGGTCTGCAGGGCCAGCACCCGGCGCAGCACGCCTGCCGACGACTTGCCGAACCCGTAGACCAGCGCGGTCTCCACTTCGCCGGTCAGGATCTTGATGTAGGCCTCGTAGAGCGCCCAGGCCGCATCCATCTCGACGTGCGATTCGTTGATCGGCGGAACCGCACCGATCGAGTCGATCGCCGAGATGAACGAAAACGCGCGGCCGGCAAGGTAATCGGAGGAACCCGAGCACCAGAAACCGATGTCGGTCTGCTTCAGGCCGAGTTCGGTGTACAGCTGACGGAAGCACGGCATCAGCATTTCGACACCGTTGGTGGTGCCGTTGGTGCGGCGGACGTGGGGCGCGTGCGCGAACCCGACCACTGCAACTGAATTGTCGAAAGTCATGGGGTTTTCCCTTGTCTACAGGTGATGCTTGTACGTGTCGTAGTCGGCGTCGGGTTCACCTGTCGGCCGGAAGTAATCGATGTTGTCGATGCCGAGGCCCCATTCCTCCTGGGGTTTCCACACCGCCTGGACCCGCATTCCCATCCGGACCTCGGACGGATCGATCTCGGTGACGAGGTGCAGGAACGGGATGTCGGCGCCGTCGAGCAGCACGTAGGCCGCGACGTACGGCGGCTTGATGCGCTGACCGGCGAACGGGATGTTGATGATCGCGAAGGTCGTCACCGTGCCCTTGTCGGGCAGCTCGACGAAGTTGTCGAGCTCGAGCCCGGTGGCCGGGTCGGCCTCCTTCGGCGGGAAGTACACCTTGCCGTTCTCGCCGCTGCGGGCCCCCAGGAGGCGGCCCTGTTCGAGGGCGCGCAGGAACGTGCTCTCGGGAAGCGAAGCGGTGTGCTGGATCTCGATCGCCGACGGGGTCACGACCATCGTCACCGGGTCCAGGCCCTCGGGGGCGGGCGGTACGTCCTCGGGTTGGTCGCCGAGCGCGAAGTACGCGATGTCGGTGATCGCGCCGACGGGCTCGTCGACCCAGTGTGCGTGCACGCGCGCACCGGTGCTGATGGCGTCGGCGGTTCCGGCATCGACGGCGTGCAGCAGCGGGGTGTCGGCACCGTCGAGCTTGATCAGCGCGAACGCGAACGGCCGATCCAGCGGCTGGCCGTCGAGCGGGTGCGATTGCCACGTCCAGGACAGCACCGTGCCGACACTGGCGACCGGTACGATCTCCGTCAATTGCTCCCAGGTGACGGGGTCGTATTCGGCCGGCGGGACATGCACCCTGCCGTCTGATCCGCGCACTCCGACGATGCGCCGCTCACGCAGTGCGGTGAAGAACGCGCCCAGGAGTGGTCCTACTGAACGGGTGTAGTCGAATGCGAGCTTCAGCGGCGCGGATAGCGGCGGCTCATGCGTATCGATCTGCACCGGGCTGCTTTGGCTGGTGGTCACGGCATCGAGTAGAACAGGTTCTAAGAATGGTTTCAAGAAGGTGTCCGTCGGCGGAAGTGAGTAGGCGATGAAACTGGGTCTTCAGTTGGGCTATTGGGGCGCGAAGCCGCCCGAGAATCACGCCGAGCTCGTCGCCGCCGCGGAGGACGCCGGCTTCGACACCGTCTTCACCGCCGAGGCGTGGGGCTCGGATGCCTACACCCCGCTCGCGTGGTGGGGCCGCGAGACCAAACGCATGCGACTGGGCACCTCGGTCGTCCAACTGTCCGCGCGCACCCCGACCGCGTGCGCGATGGCGGCGCTGACGCTCGACCATCTGTCGGGGGGACGGCACATCCTCGGCCTCGGGGTGTCCGGACCGCAGGTCGTCGAAGGCTGGTACGGCGCCAGATTCCCGAAGCCGCTGGCCCGCACACGCGAGTACATCGACATCCTTCGGCAGGTGTGGGCCCGCGAAGCTCCGGTGCACAGCGACGGGCCGCACTACCCGCTGCCACTGACCGGCGAGGGCACCACCGGGCTCGGGAAGAACCTCAAGCCGATCACGCACCCGCTGCGCGCCGACATCCCGGTGATGCTCGGCGCCGAGGGGCCCAAGAATGTCGCGCTGGCCGCCGAGATCTGTGACGGCTGGCTGCCGATCTTCTACTCGCCCCGCATCGCCGGTATGTACAACGAGTGGCTCGACGAAGGGTTCGCCCGTCCCGGCGCGCGGCGGACGCGGGAGACGTTCGAGATCTGCGCGACCGCGCAGGTGGTCGTCACCGACGACCGTCCCGCGATCATGGAGCTGATGAAGCCGCACCTGGCGCTCTACGTGGGCGGGATGGGTGCGGAGGGCACCAACTTCCACGCCGACGTGTACCGCCGGATGGGCTACGCCGAGGTCGTCGAGGACGTGACCCGGCTGTTCCGCAGTGACCGCAAAGACGAAGCCGCCAAGGCGATCCCGGACGAGCTGGTCGACGACTCCGCGATCGTCGGCGACCTGGGCTACGTACAGGAGCAGATCAAGGCGTGGGAGGCGTCCGGGGTCACGATGATGGTCGTCGGCGCGCGCTCCACCGAGCAGATTCGGGACCTCGCCGCCCTGGTCTGAACACACTCGACTAGACAGATTCTTGCCGACTGTCTAGTGAGGTTCTAGATTGGCGGTGTGACCGATGACACTGTGTCTTCGCGCTCCCAGCACACGATCGCAGGCACCGTCCTGACGATGCCCGTGCGGGTCCGCACCGCCCATCAGCACACCGCGATGTTCGTCGTCGACGCAGACGCCGCGCAGCGGATGATCGACTACAGCGGAATGCGGGTCTGCCGATTCGGCAGGGGAGGCCGGCGCGCCTTGGTCGTGCTGATGCTGATGCGCTACCTCGACACCGACCTCGGCGAGTACTACGAGTACGGCACCAATGTGATGGTGAACCCGCCCGGGTCGCAGGCCACAGGCGTGCGTGCGCTTCAGTCGGCCGGCGCGTTCGTCCACCACCTTCCCGTCGACCAACCGTTCACCCTCGAAGCCGGCCGGACGATCTGGGGCTATCCGAAGGTGATGGCGGATTTCACCGTCCGCGGAGCGGACAATGGGGCCGAAGTCCGCGGAGCGGACAATGGGGCCGAAGTCAGGGACGGCCGGCGGTTCGGGTTCGACGTCAGCATCGACGGCCAGCGGGTGGTGAGCATGGAGTTCGCACCCGGCCTGCCGATTCCCGACAGGTTCGCGGGCCGCCCCCAGGTCCACTCGACCTACTCGTATCTCGACGGCGTCGCCCGCGAGACCGAGGGCCAGATGGTGCTCTCGGGGGTGCGGTACCGCCCCGGGGGCGTTTCGCTGCGACTTGGCGAACATCCCTACGCGGCCGAGCTCGCCGCCCTAGGCTTGCCCCGGCGCGCACTCGTGTCGAGTTCGGCAGCCAACGTCGACATGACCTTCGCCGACGCCAAAATCGTAGGAGCATAATGACATCCACTGTTGAGACCGGTCTGGACGTCGACCTTGCCGATGGCAATTTCTACGCCGACGGACCCGCGGCGCGGGCGGCGTACGCATGGATGCGCGCCAATCAGCCGGTGTTCCGCGACCGCAACGGACTCGCCGCCGCGACCACGCATCAGGCGGTACTCGACGCCGAGCGCAACCCCGAGCTGTTCTCCAGCACGGGCGGGATCCGCCCGGACCAGCCCGGTATGCCGTACATGATCGACATGGACGATCCGGCCCACCTGCTGCGTCGCAAGCTGGTCAACTCCGGATTCACCCGCAAGCGGGTGATGGACAAGGTGCCGTCGATCGAAAAGCTCTGCGACACACTGATCGACGCGGTGTGTGAACGCGGCGAATGCGACTTCGTCCGCGACATCGCGGCGCCGCTGCCGATGGCGGTGATCGGCGACATGCTCGGCGTGCTGCCCGACGAACGCGACATGCTGCTGACGTGGTCGGACGATCTGGTGTGCGGGCTCTCCTCCACCGTGGACGAGCAGGTCATCCAGAAACTGATGGACACCTTCGCCGCCTACACCGCGTTCACCATGGAGGTGATCGCCGACCGGCGCGCCAACCCCCGCGACGACCTGTTCTCGATCCTGGTCAACGCCGAGGTCGAGGGCTCGCGGATGTCCGACGACGAGATCGTGTTCGAGACGCTGCTGATCCTGATCGGCGGTGACGAGACCACCCGCCACACTCTGTCCGGCGGCACCGAACAGCTTCTGCGCCATCAGGATCAGTGGCAGCAGGTCGTGGCGAATCACGAACTGCTGCCGAGTGCGATCGAAGAGATGCTGCGCTGGACGTCGCCGGTGAAGAACATGTGCCGGACCCTGACCGCCGACACCGAGTTCCACGGCACCGAGCTGAAATCCGGCGAGAAGATCATGCTGATGTTCGAATCGGCGAACTTCGACGAAGCCGTCTTCGAGAACCCGGAGTCCTTCGACATCCACCGCAGCCCGAACAACCACGTCGCGTTCGGCTTCGGCACCCACTTCTGTCTGGGTAACCAGCTGGCACGGCTTGAGCTCAAGCTGATGCTCGGCAAGCTGCTGCAACGGCTGCCGGATCTGCGCCTCGCCGACCCGGGCATGCTTCCGTTGCGGCCGGCCAACTTCGTCAGCGGCCTGGAATCGATGCCGGTGGTCTTCACGCCGACGGCGAAGGTCCTGGACTGAGGGGTCCGCCTTCGACAGTTGTGAATGTGGGCCTTGTGTACGGGTTTCGAGCGATCCGCGTACACAAGGCCCACATTTGCGTGGTGCTTGCCTACTTCAGCTTCCAGACCGGCTTGCGCTTCTCCAGGAACGCCTTCGGGCCTTCCTTGGAGTCCTCGGACAGGAACACCGGGATGCCGTTGGCGGTGTCAGGCCCGAAGGCCTCCTCCTCGTGCATGCCCTCGGTCTCGCGGATGGTCTTCAGGATCGCCTGCACGGCCAGGGGGCCGTTGCCGTTGATGACCTCGGCGATCTCGAGCGCCTTCGTCAGCGCCTGCCCGTCGGGAACCACGTGCCCGATCAGGCCGAACTCCTTGGCCTCGGCAGCGCTGATGTGGCGTCCGGTCAGCAGGATGTCGCAGGCGACGGTGTAAGGGATCTGCCGGACCAGCCGGACCGCCGAACCACCCATCGGGTAGAGGCTCCACTTGGCCTCCGACACACCGAACTTGGCGCTCTCACCCGCGACGCGGATGTCGGTGCCCTGCAGGATCTCGGTGCCGCCGGCGATCGCGGCGCCCTCGACCGCGGCGATCAGTGGCTTCTTCAGCCGACGGCCCTTGAGCAGCGCCGGGATCTTCGACGGGTCGTAGCCGCTCTTGAACGAGTCGCCGGGGGACTGGCTGTCGGCCTTCTTGAGGTCCATGCCCGCACAGAACGCCCCACCCGCGCCGGTCAGGATGCAGCTGCGGATCTCGGGATCGGAGTCGACGCGATCCCAGGCCTCGACCATGATCTGCATCATTTCGGCGGACAGCGCGTTGCGTTTTTCCGGCCGGTTCATCGTGACGATCAGGGTGTGTCCCCGCTGTTCGACGAGGGCGTCGGGAGCCTTTTCCGGGTTTTGTTCGTCGCTCACGAATTGATCCGCCTTCCAGCGTCGATGCCACAGACTTGTCTGGAAATGTAACACGTTCTAGTTTAGAGCCGTGGCCCTGAACATCGCCGATCTCGCCGAGCACGCCATTGACGCTGTGCCTGACCGCGTCGCCCTCATTTCGGGCGACGAGACGCTGACCTACGCCGAGTTGGAGGAGAGAGCCAACCGGCTGGCTCACTACCTGCTCGACCAGGGTGTGAAGAAAGACGACAAGGTCGGGCTGTACTGCCGGAACCGCATCGAGATCGTCATCGGGATGCTGGGCATCATCAAGGCCGGCGCGATCCTGGTGAACATCAACTTCCGCTACGTCGAGGGCGAGCTGAAGTACCTGTTCGACAACTCCGACATGGTCGCCCTGATCCACGAGCGCCGGTACTCCGACCGGGTCGCCAACGTGCTGCCGGAGACGCCGGCGGTGAAGACCGTGATCGTCATCGAGGACGGATCCGACGACGACTTCCAGCGCTACGGCGGGGTGGAGTTCAACGCTGCGCTGGCCCAGGGATCGCCGGAGCGGGACTTCGGTCCGCGCAGCGAGGACGACATCTATCTGCTCTACACCGGCGGCACCACGGGGTTCCCGAAGGGCGTGATGTGGCGCCACGAGGACATCTACCGAGTCCTGTTCGGCGGCACCGACTTCGCCACCGGTGAGCCGATCGCCGATGAGTACGGGCTCGCCAAGCAGGCAGTGGAGAGCGGCCCGATGGTGCGCTACCCGATTCCCCCGATGATTCACGGTGCGACGCAGTCGGCCACCTGGATGGCGTTGTTCGCCGGGCAGACCACCTTGCTGGTGCCCGAGTTCGACCCTGAAGAGGTCTGGGAGACCATCGACAAGCACAAGGTCAACCTGCTGTTCTTCACCGGCGACGCGATGGCCCGCCCGCTGCTCGACGCGTTGATCGCGCATCAGGAGGAGGGCAAGCAGTACGACCTGTCGAGTCTGTTCCTGCTGGCCAGCACCGCAGCGCTGTTCTCCACCAGCATCAAGGAGAAGTTCCTCGAGCTGCTGCCCAACCGCATCATCACCGATTCCATCGGCTCGTCGGAGACCGGCTTCGGCGGCAGCAGCGTCGTCGCCAAGGGTCAGTCCCACACCGGTGGCCCCCGGGTGACCATCGACAAGAACGTCGTCGTGATCGACGACGACGGCAACGAGGTCAAGCCCGGCAGCGGCGTGCGCGGTGTGATCGCCAAGCGGGGCCACATCCCGGTCGGCTACTACAAGGACGAGAAGAAGACCGCCGAGACGTTCCGGACCATCAACGGTGTGCGCTACGCGATCCCGGGTGACTACGCCACCGTCGAGGAGGACGGCAGCGTCACGATGCTCGGCCGCGGGTCGGTGTCGATCAACAGCGGCGGCGAGAAGATCTACCCCGAAGAGGTCGAGGCCGCGCTGAAGGGGCATCCCGACGTGTTCGACGCGCTTGTCGTCGGCGTCCCGGACGAGCGGTTCGGTCAGCATGTCGCCGCCGTGGTGCAGCCGCGTGCGGGCACCCGCCCGACCCTCGCGGAACTGGACGCGCACGTGCGCTCTGAGATCGCCGGTTACAAGGTGCCGCGCAGCCTGTGGTACGTCGGCGAGGTCAAGCGTTCACCCGCGGGCAAGCCCGACTACCGCTGGGCCAAGGACACCACCGAGGAACGGCCGGCCGACGAGGTCCACGCCAAGCATGTAGGAGCGAAGTGAAAACCGAACTGTGTGACCGTTTCGGCATCGAATACCCGCTGTTCGTCTTCACCCCGTCGGAGAAGGTGGCCGCCGCGGTCAGCAAGGCCGGCGGTCTGGGCGTGCTGGGCTGCGTGCGGTTCAACGACGCCGACGACCTGGAGAACGTCCTGCAGTGGATGGACGCCAACACCGACGGTAAGCCGTACGGCGTCGACATCGTGATGCCGGCGAAGGTCCCGACCGAGGGCACCTCCGTCGACATCAACAAGCTGATCCCGGCCGAGCACCGCGAGTTCGTCGACAAGACGCTCGCCGACCTCGGTGTGCCGCCGCTGCCCGAGGACGAGGAGCGCTCCGAAGGCGTTCTGGGCTGGCTGCATTCGGTGGCGCGCAGCCACGTCGAGGTCGCGCTCAAGCATCCGATCAAGCTGATCGCCAACGCGCTGGGTTCACCGCCCAAGGATGTCATCGACCAGGTGCACGCGGCCGGAGTGCCGGTCGCCGCGCTCGCGGGCTCGCCGAAACACGCTCTGCGCCATGTCGAGAACGGCGTCGACATCGTTGTCGCCCAGGGCCACGAGGCCGGTGGGCACACCGGTGAGATCGGCTCGATGGTGCTGTGGCCCGAGATCGTCGACGCCCTCGACGGCAAGGCGCCGGTGCTGGCGGCGGGCGGGATCGGTACCGGAAGGCAGGTGGCCGCCGCGCTGGCTCTCGGCGCGCAGGGTGTCTGGATGGGGTCGGCGTTCCTGACCTCCGCCGAGTACGACCTCGGTGTCCGGTTGCCGTCGGGCCGTTCGGTGATCCAGGAAGCCATGCTGAACGCGACCTCGGCCGACACGGTGCGCCGCCGTATCTACACGGGCAAGCCTGCCCGGTTGCTCAAGAGCCGCTGGACCGACGCGTGGGACGCCGAGGGCGCCCCCGATCCGCTGCCGATGCCGCTGCAGAACATCCTCGTCAGCGAGGCGCATCAGCGCATGAGCGAATCCAGTGATCCGACCACGGTCGCGATGCCGGTGGGCCAGATCGTCGGCCGGATGAACGAGATCCGGCCCGTCGCCGACATCGTCGCCGAATTGGTCAGCGGATTCGAAGAGGCCACGAAACGTCTGGATGGCATCCGCGACAACTAGCCCCGGCGTATAACCACAGGGGTGAACGGCGCCCGGTCTCTGCTCAGCGCACTCGTCGCCCACGGTGTGGACGTGTGTTTCGCCAACCCCGGAACCTCGGAGATGCACTTCGTCGCCGGGCTGGATGCGGTGCCGCAGATGCGGGGCGTGCTCACGCTGTTCGAAGGGGTGGCCACCGGCGCAGCCGACGGCTACGCCCGGATGGCTGACCGGCCCGCCTGCGTGCTCCTGCACCTCGGGCCGGGTCTCGGTAACGGGCTGGCCAACCTGCACAACGCGCGGCGCGCACATGTGCCGATGGTCGTGGTCGTGGGCGACCACGCGACTTACCACAAGAAGTACGACGCACCACTGGAATCCGATATCGACGCGGTGGCGCGCACGGTGTCGGGCTGGGTGCGCCGCACCCTCGACACCGGCGACATCGCCGTCGACGTGGCCGCCGCGGTGGCCGCCGGCCGGGCCGGTGTGGTCTCGACGCTGATCCTGCCCGCCGATGTGTCGTGGACCGACAGTGAGCCAGCGGAGCGGAGCTTGCGGAGCGACCATGTTCCCGATCCGTTCCCGACTCCGGCCGCTGCGGCGGTGGTCGACGACGACGCGGTCCGCGACGCGGTCGCCGCGCTGGATTCCGGTGCTGCCACGGTGCTGCTCATCGGTGGCGACGCGACCAGGGACGCGGGCCTGTCGGCTGCCGCGCGCATCGCCGAGGCCACCGGCGCCCGCGTGCTGTGCGAGACGTTCCCGACCCGGCTGCGGCGCGGGGCGGGCGTGCCGGCGATCGAACGCCTCGCGTACTTCGCCGAAGCCGCCGAGGAACAGCTCGCAGGGGCCGAGCATCTGATCCTGGCCGGCGCCGCATCGCCGGTGTCGTTCTTCGCCTATCCCGGACGTCCTAGCGACCTGGTGCCCGCCGGATGCGAAGTGCACACACTGGCAACGCATTCCGGCGCCACCGCGGCGCTTGAGGCGCTCGCCGACGAACTCGGCGGGGACACCGTGGTCCCTGTCGCGCCGTTGCGGCGGCCCGAGATGCCGACCGGCGCGCTCACCGCGTTCTCGACCGCCGCGGCGATCGGTGCGCTGCTACCGGAGGACGCGGTGATCGTCGACGAATCGAACACCGCCGGCATCGGGGTGGCCGCCGCGACGGCGGGTGCACCCGCCCACGACGTGCTGACGCTGACCGGCGGCGCGATCGGCTACGGTATGCCCGCCGCGATCGGTGCCGCCATCGCCGCGCCCGGGCGGCCGGTGCTGTCGCTGCAGGCCGACGGTTCGGCGATGTACACCCTGTCGGCGCTGTGGACGCAGGCCCGCGAACAACTGGACGTGACCACCGTGATCCTCAACAACGGTGCTTACGACATCCTGCGGATCGAACTGCAACGCGTGGGCGCGGCCGATGACGCACCGGCTGGCCCCCAGGCACAGCGGCTCCTCGATCTCGGAAGTCCGACAATCGATTTCGTGAAAATTGCCGAGGGTATGGGGGTGCCTGCCCGGCGCGCCACCACCGCCGAGGAACTCGCGGCCGCCCTGACCGCGGCGTTCGCCGAACCGGGACCGCACTTGATCGAGGTGGTGCTGCCGTCACTGGTGTCGGGCTGACGGTCCGGTCGCGGGGCTAGCGCGGGGTGATCACCGTCTCGTCGTCGATCGCGAGGGTCGCCGGGCCCAGCACGTCGAGCTGACTTTCCAGTGAGTCGGCGTTGAGCTGCAACACATACCACGACCCGTCGCCGCCCGGGATCACGACTGTCTTCTGCGCGGCCATCTTCGTGACCCCGTCCTGAACCCAGGTGCCGCCGAGCTGGAAGGCCGGGTAGTCGCCCAGCGTCGTCATCTTTCCCTCGTTCATCGGTTCCCAGCCGGGCAGATTGCTGGCCTCGCCGGCGGCGGCATCGAGGACGGCCTGCGGGTCGACGTCACCGACCAGCTTCGACAGCAGTGCGACGATGCTCGGTGAGTATTCGGCCGCCTCCGGACCGGTGTAGATGATCGCACTGTATGCCCACTCCGGCTTGTCCGCGCCGGCGTCCTCCCAGCCCTCCGGGAGCGGCAGGTCGATCTGGGGAGCGCCGGGATCGCCGCGTTTCACCGGCGACTCTTCGATGCCGTTCTCCTTGATGTAGTCGGCGATCGTCGGCGCGGGTCCGGCCGGGGCCTGCTCGCGCGGCGAGATACGCGCCGTGCTGGGCGGGGCGGTGCTCGTCGACGTCTCGGATGCGGGGGAGGATGTGGTCTCCGGCGAGGACGCGGGGGAGGATGAGGTCTCCGAGCCGCTGCCGCAGCCGGAGACGACGAGCGCGAGCGCCGCGACGACCGCGGCAGACCAGGTGACGACGCTACGCTTCATGGCCGAACCCCTGTCGGAGAACATTTCGTGCTGTCGATCGAAGCGTAGATCAAGATCGGCGATGTGCTCGTCGAGTGGCAGAAGTCAGCGGATGCCGGTCTTCCGCGCCGCCATGTTGCGGTCCACCTCCTGTTGCCACAGCTCGTAGGCGTGGGTGGTGTCGACCTCCTGCTCGTAGCGGGTGGTCATGTCCGGTGTCACATCGGCCGCGTCGACATAGAACTGCTCGTACCAGCGCCGCAGCTGGTACACCGGTCCGTCTTCCTCGGTGAGCAGCGGGTTCTCGATCGGCGACTTGTTCTTCCAGATCTCGACGTCTTCGAGGAAGCCCTCACCGAACGAACTGTTCATCGCGCCGGCCAGTTTCGCGGCGTTGTCGGCGGGCAGTCCCGGCATCTCCCGCACCGCAACACCCCACTGCAGCATGAACGAGTGATGGGTGACGGGGTAGTGGCAGTTGATCAGCGCGACCTCGACGGTGAAATCCGGGCCGAGGTCGTTGTGCAACCAGTTGATCATGTACGCCGGACCGAAGTACGTCGCCTCGGACCGCAGATACGTTCCATCCCAGAGCTTCTCGGGATTCGGCGTGTAGTCCGGGCGCGGTTTGGACTCCATGAACTGGCTCGCGGTGTGGCCGTCGATGACGTTCTTGAAGTACGTCGGATACGCGTGATGGATGTAGAAGAAATGCGCCATGTCGACGACGTTGTCCACGATCTCGCGGCAGTGCGCACCCTCGATCAGCACCGAACTCCACTGCCACGGCGACCAGCGGCCCTCGTCGAAACCCTCGATCGTCGGCGGGATCAGTTCCGTCGCGGGCGCCGAACCCTCCGGGTCGTGCCACACCAGCAGCTGGCCGTTGACCTCCGTCGTGGGCCAGGCCCGGGTGCGCGCCAGCCGCGGTGTGCGCTTGGCGTACGGGACCAGCGTGCATCTGCCGCCGCCACCCCAGCGCCAGTCGTGGAACGGGCACGCGATCTGGTCGCCCTTGATCTCGCCCTGGGCCAGGTTGCCGCCCATATGCCTGCAGTAGCCGTCCAGCACGTGGATCTGGCCGTCGGAGTCGGCGAACACCACCAGCATGGTGCCGAACGCGTCGATGCCGTGGGGGCGCCCGTCGCGGAAGGACTCCGCGAGACCCAGGCAGTGCCAGCCGCGCGCGAACCGTGTCATCTCCTGCCCGGTGTCGATGTGACGCACCGTGTCCGTACCGCTCATGGCGTGCCTCCTCTCACCATGTCCAGCACGGCCAAATGGCTGAACACCATGCTGGTGCCGATCGGGTTTCCGCCGCCCGGATACACCGTCCCGCTGGGCGCGGCCATCGTGTTGCCAGCCGCGTACAGGCCCGGGATCACGTGGTCCGCCGCGTCGAGTACACGCCCGACGGTGTCGGTGCGCAACCCACCTTTGGTGCCGAGATCGGAGACGCCGAACGCGGCGGCGTGGAACGGGCCCTTCTCGATCGCGTACAGCGGTGGGGCGCCACCGGAGAACGCTCGGTCGTATGCCTCGTCGCCCCGACCGAAGTCCTGGTCGACGCCGTCGCGGACGAAGTCGTTGAACCGGGACACCGACTCGACGAGATTGGCCGGGGGCACGCCGATCGCGGTGGCGAGTTCCTCCAGCGTGTCCGCGCTGCGCCACAGCCCCGCCGCCACGTATTTCTCGGGTTCGACCATCGACACGTTGGTCGCCTTGACCGGCGGGACACCGTTGTCGCTGTCGTCGTAGATCATCCAGAACGGCAATGTGACCCGGCCGTCGGCCATCGCGTCCAGCACGGCCCGGCCGATCCGGTCGTAGGCCGCCGACTCGTTGACGAACCGACGGCCCTGATCGTCGACGAAGATCCCGCCGGTGAACCACAACGCGAACGCCGAGGTGCCGTCGGGATGGGTCAGACCGGGGGACCACCAGGCCTGATCCATCAGGTCGGTGTCCGCGCCGACGGCGATCGCGGCCTGGTGGGCCAGGCCGCGATTACCCCACGGCCCCATGGTGTCCCGGGAGCTGCCCGGTACGCCGTAGCGCGCCCGCATGTCGTCGTTGCATTCGAACCCCCCGGCCGCCAACAGGACACCGCGGGTGGTCCGGATCCTGCGGGGCTGGCCGTCGGTCTCCACGACGGCGCCGACGACCCTGCCGTCCTCGACGACCAGCTCCACCAGTGCGGTGTTCAGCCGTGCCGAGGATCCCGGATGGCGTTCGGCGGCGGCCAGGAACCGGGCGATCAGCGCACGCCCGCCCACGTAGTAGTCCTCCGGAACCGGATGGCCCAGCCGGTCGGTGTCGAGGGGCCCGCGGATCAGCTCGCGGAACTTCGGCGCAGCGGCGACCTTCCACGGTTTGGCCGCGATGTGACGCATCCCGTCCGCGCGTGACTTCGGTGCCTTACCGAAGTAGTCGGGCCACGGGAGCAGCGAGAACTTCAGCAGCTCATCGGTTTCCAGGTACTCGATCAGCGGTGCGCCGCCGCGGACATAGGCCTCCTGCAGCGCGCGTGGGGTGCGGTCACCCACCACGGCGGTGTAGTACTCGAGTGCGTCCTCGATGGTGTCGTCGGCGCCGGCCCGTTTCAGCACCGGATTGCACGGGAACCACATCCCGCCGCCGCCGGAGTACGCCGTGGTCCCGCCGAACTTCTCCGTCGCCTCCACGAGAATCACGGACAGACCCTCGCGCGCTGCGGTGTAGGCACCGGTGACCCCGCCCGCACCCGACCCCGCGACGAGGACGTCGGTCGTCTCATCCCAATGGGTTTGGTCTTCGCGCAAGCGCTCATCCGTGTGTGATTGGTCTTCGCGCAAGCGCTCATCCGACATAACTCGCCCTTCCGTGTTGTGCGAACTCCTCGTCCAATGCTGCGCGGTCCTCAGCGGTCATCAGCCGGTAGTCCGGACGGCCGCGGCCCGCCCAGCGGTACACCCGCTCCTCGGTGTGCCAGCGCTGCGCCTGCAGATCGCGCTTGAGGATCTTGTTCGACCCGGTCGCCGGAAGTCGTGGCGACACCCGCAGCAACCGTGGAAAACCCTTGGAGCCCAGATCCTCCTGGGAGGAGACGAAGACCGCGAACGCGTCGACGTCGAACGTGCCCGGCTCGGCGACCTCGACCGCGGCCATCACCTGGTCTCCCGACCGTGGATCCGGGACCCCGTAGACCGCCGCGGCGATCACCTCGGGATGGCGGCGCAGCACCCGCTCGATCGCGAGCGCCGATGTGTTCTCACCGTCGACGCGGATCCAGTCGCCACGCCTGCCTGCGAAGTACAGGAACCCCTGCGTGTCCACGTATCCCAGATCGCCGGACCAGTACCAGCCGTTGCGGACCCGCTCCGCGTCGGCGGCGTCGTTGCGCCAGTACCCCTCGAAATCCCGGGCGCCGCGCCGGTCGACGATCTCGCCGATGGCCTCGTCCGCGTTAGTCACCCTGCCCTGCGGGTCGAGAACCGCTGCCGGGCAGGGAGTCAGCGTCTCCGGGTCGACGACGACCACATCCTGGTGGGCGGGCCGGCCGAGCGCGCCGGCCGGCGCGGCGGGATCGGGGGTCGCGACCGCGCCGCCCTCGCTGGAGCCGTACCCCTCGAACAGTTCGGCGCCGAAACGGCGGCGGAACTCGGCCTGGTCCTCCGGCGAGGCCTCGGTGCCGAACCCACGGGTCAACGTGTTGTCCGCGTCGTCGGACTCTTCGGGGGTCGCCATCAGGTACGCCAGCGCCTTGCCGACATAGGTGAAGAACGTGGCCCCGAAGTACCGGATGTCGGACAGGAACCGCGACGCCGAGAACGACGGTGTCAGACAGACGGTGGCGCCGTTGACCAACGCCGGTGCCCACAGCGCCATGATGGCGTTGCCGTGGAACAGCGGCATGCAGCAGTAGTCGACGTCGCCGCGGTGGTGGCCGAACTTCTCCGTCGCCGCGTACGCGATCCTGGCCAGCCGGCCCTGGCTGCACTTGACGGCCTTCGACGTCCCGGTGGTTCCGGACGTGAACAGCAGCAGGAACAGGGAAGCGGGGCCGACGCCGGACGCCGCGACCGGTGCCGTGCGGTGCGCGGCCACAGCGGCGCGATACCCGGGGTCGTCGACGATCAGTACACGCTCCTCGGGCAGGCCGTGGTCGATACCGCGCAGCCGGTCCGCCCCGTCGGTGTCGGTGACGATCAGCTGACAGTCGGCGTGCCGGATGTCGGCGGCCAGGTCGGCCGCGCCGCGGGTCGGGTTCAATCCGACGACGGTCGCCCCGGCGAGCGCGGCTCCGCCGAGCCAGAACACGAAGTCGGGGACGTTGGCCAACAGAACCCCGACGTGGAACGGGCCCGGGACGCGCAGATGCCGAGCCAGCCCGGCGCGGGCAGCCGATTCGCCGACCACCTCGTCCCACGTCCAGTCGCGGTCCCGGGTCCGCAGCCCGAGCCGCTCGTCGCCGAGGCGGGCGAGCAGCATCGAGGCAACGTCGGGATGCCGGTCAGCCATGGATCTTCTGGCCGAGGTACTGCCGCGGAGCGATCGCCTTCATTGATCCGTCGGTCACCAGGGAATCATCGTCGACGGCGGTGCGGTCGACCTCGAATTCCCGCACATTGACCTCGTGGGCCACGCTGTCAGCGCCGCGACCGGGGAACCGGATGGACCGGGTCGGCACAGGTGGTGGCTTCGGCGGACAGGTGGCGCTTGAGCACCTTGAACGTCTCGGTGCGCGGCAGCTCGGTGCACACCCGCACGTATGCCGGCCACTGTTTGGGGCCCAGATCGGTTTGCGAGGACAGGAATTCGGTGAATCGCACCGGATCGAAGGTGGCGCCGTCGCGCAGCACCACGGCGGCCATCACCTGATCCCCGACGGCGGGGTCCGGGATCGGGTAGACGGCGACCTCGCTGATGTCGGGATGGCGCATCAGGATCCGCTCGACCGGTGCGGTGCCGATGTTCTCGCCGTCGACCCGCATCCAGTCACCGAGGCGCCCGGCGAAGTACGCGAACCCGTTCTCGTCGCGGTAGGCCAGATCGCCGCTGTGGTACACGCCGCCACGCATCCGCTCGGCCTCGGCATCGGGATCCTTGTAGTAGCCGCGGAACTGACCGGGACCGTCGGTGTTGACGAGCTCGCCGACCACACCCGGCGGGCACACGGTGCCGGTGTCGACGTCGACGATCGTCACCCCGCCCAGCAGTGGGCCCAGCGCGCCGTCGGGCGTGTCGGGGGTGCGGGCGATGGACACCCCGCCCTCGCTGGAGCCGAACCCGTCGACCACCCGGACACCGAAGCGTTCGGCGAACCTGACCAGATCGCGTGGCGCACCTTCGTTCCCGTACGCGATCCGCAGCGGGTTGTCGGCGTCGTCGGGGCGCTGCGGGGTGGCCAGGATGTAGGACAGCGGTTTGCCGACGTAGTTGGCGTACGTCGCGCCGAACCGCCGGACATCCGGAAAGAACTGCGACGCCGAGAATTTGCGGCGTAGCCCGATCGAGGCACCGGCGGCCACCGCGGGCGCCCAGCCCGCCATGATCGCGTTCGAATGAAACAGCGGCATCGACAGATAACACGTGTCCGCGGGTCCCAACCCGAAACGTTCGGCGAGCATCCGCCCGGGAAACGCGACCTTCTCGTGGGTGCACCGGACGGCTTTCGGGTCCCCGCTGGTCCCGGACGTGAAGATCAACATGAAGAGGTCGTCGGGATCGCTCGCCCCGAAGTCCACCGGTGCGCCCCGGCGCGCGGCGAGTTCGGCGGCGAACTCGCCGGATTCGACGTCGATCGCCTCGATGCCGGGCTGCGCGTTCTCGGCATCGGCGAGCACCAACTGGCAGTCGGCGTGGTCGATGTCGCGTTGCAGCGCGACACCGCGCCGGGTCGGGTTCAGCCCGACGGGCACGATCCCCGACAGGGCCGCGGCGACCAGCACGGTAGCGAAGAACGGGGTGTTGCCCAACAGCACGCCGACATGGGCGGGCCGGTCGCCGTCGAGGCGGTCGCGCAGCGCCGACGCCAGCGCCGCACCGTCGCGAATGTGGTCGCGCCAGCTGACGAACGACACCGAGCCCGAGTCGGGGTCGACCCAGCGCACTCCCCGGTCGTCGACCTCGGTCAGGTCCGAGAGCAGCGCGGAGACGGTCGGTGCGGTGGCCGCGGTCAAGCCGGGGTGTCGGCCAGAGTGCGGCCGATGCGCAGCAGCTGCCCGGTGGCTCCGCCGAGCGCGAACTCGGTCTGCTTGGCGGCCAGGAAGTACCGGTGCACGGGATGGTCGACGTCGATGCCGACACCACCGTGCACGTGCACCGCGGTGTGCGCGACGCGGTGTCCCGCCTCGGCCGCCCAGAACGCCGCGCTGGCGACGTCCACGTCGGCGGGAAGATCCTCCGAGACCCGCCACGCGGCCTGCGTCAAGGTCAGCCGCAGTCCCTTGATGTCGATGTAGCCGTCGGCCAGCCGGGACGACACCGCCTGGAAGCTGCCGATCGGCCGGTCGAACTGCTCGCGCTCGCGTGCGTACGTCGCGGTCAGCTCCAGCGCGCGTTCCACCACGCCGAGCTGATAGGCGCTGCGCGCCAGCGCGTTCCGGGTCACCAGCCAGTCGAGCACCTCAGCGCCGCCGATCCTGCGGTCGGCTGCGACGCCAACCGCCTGCAGCTGAAGCCGCGCGACGCTGCCGTGGCCGGTGGTGTCCAGTGCGGTCACGCCGACGCCGGCGTCGGTGGCGTCGACCAGAAAAACCGCCACGCCCGAATCGGTTTCGGCGGGCACGAGGAACGCATCCGCCCCGGCGCCGAACGCGACCTGCGTCCTCGTGCCGGTCAGCGTGAACCCGTCGCCGGAACCGGTGGCGCGCACCGGTCCGTCACCCATCTCACCGTCGAGGGCGATCGCGATCACCTTCTCGCCCTTGATCGCCGGCGCCGCCCATTGCTGCTGCAGGGAGTCCGAGCCGAACCGGGCCAGCGCTCCGACACCGAGCACCACCGACTCGAGATACGGCACCGCCGCGAGCTGACGACCCAGGGCCACCAGTACGGCGACCTCTTCGAGCACGCCGAATCCGCCGCCGCCCACCGACTCCGGGGCGGTGGTCGACAGGATGTCGGCGTCGATCAGCTTGCTCCAGAGCGTTCGGTCGAAACGGCCGCCGGATTCGGAACTGAGCCCGTCGAGCTCACGCTGATGCTCCGGCGTACACACCGATTCGGTGATGGTGCGCACCAAGCCGCCGAGATCCTCGCTGGCTTCTGTGGTCCTGAAATCCATGTGAACGTCCTTACCGGTTGACTCGGGGAAGCCCGAGCGCGACCATGCCGATGATGTCGCGCTGAATCTCGTTGGTGCCGCCGCCGAAGGTCAGGATCAGGCAGGAGCGGTGCATGCGCTCGACCCGGCCCCGCAGCAGCGCACCGGGGGAGTTCGGCCGCAGCGTGGCAGCGGTCCCGAGGACCTCCATCAACAACCGGTACGCCTCTGTGGCCAGCTCGGTGCCGAACACCTTGGCCGCCGACGCGTCCGCGGGCGACGGCGCCGCGTCCGAGGCGGAGGCCAGCTCCCAGTTGATCAGCTTGAGCACCTCGGCCTTGGCGTGCACCCGAGCCAGGTTCAGCTGCACCCATTCGGAGTCGATCAGCCGCTTGCCGTGCACGTCCTTGGTGTTCTGCGCCCATTCGCGGACACCGTTGAGGGCCACGAAGATCGGCTGCGCGGACACCAACGCGACGCGTTCGTGGTTGAGCTGGTTGGTGACGAGTTTCCAGCCGCCGTTCTCCTCGCCGACCAGAGCCGACTTCGGCACCCGCACGTCCTGGTAGTAGGTCGCGCTGGTGTCCACACCCGACATGGTGTGCACCGGTGTCCACGAGAAGCCCTCGGCAGTGGTCGGGACGATCAGCATCGAGATTCCCCGGTGCTTCTTGGCCTCGGGATTGGTGCGCACGGCCAGCCACACGTAGTCGGCGTACGCGATCAGGCTGGTCCACATCTTCTGGCCGTTGATCACGTAGTCGTCGCCGTCGCGCACCGCCGAGGTGCGCAGCGACGCGAGGTCGGTACCGGCGCCGGGCTCGGAGTAGCCGATGGAGAAGTGGAGTTCGCCCTTGGCGATGCGCGGCAGGAAGAACTTCTTCTGCTCCTCGGTGCCGAAGTGCATGATCGTCGGCGCGACGCTGTTGATCGTCAGGAACGGGACCGGCACATTCGCGATGGAGGCCTCGTCGTTGAAGATCAGGCCGTCCATCGGGGGCCGCGCCTGGCCGCCGAACTCCTTCGGCCACGACAGCGTCAGCCAGCCGTCCTTGCCCATCTGGGCGACCGTCTCGCGGTACACGTTTCCGCGGCCCATCTCACCGTCGCTGGCGGCCAACGCCTCCGCCCGCTCGGGCGTCATCAGCTTGGTGAAGTACGCCCGCAACTCGCGCCGCAACTCCTCTTGTTCAGGGGTGTAGCCGATCCGCATCGCGTCGTCCTCACTAGTCTGCAAGCCTTAGTCCCGGGTGGATCGATGCGCGCCGAACGCGTACCTCCGGTCCACCCTCGTTGTAACACGTTCTAGTCTTGGGGTCCAGGTGCTGACACACTGGACGCCAAGCAAGATCGGACCAGCAGCCCGGACCGACAGGAGATGCTCATGCGAGTGGAAGTGGATCGTGACCGTTGCGAGGGCAACGCCGTGTGTGTCGGAATTGCCCCCGACCTGTTCGAGCTCGACGACGAGGACTACGCCGTCGTGAAGGCCGACCCGGTGCCCCCCGGTGAAGAGGCGCTGGCCGAACAATCCATCGCCGAGTGCCCCCGCGCCGCCCTGATCCGACACGACTAGAGGTATTCGTAAGTTGACTGAAACTGATCTGTCCGGCCGCGTCGCGGTGGTCACCGGAGCGGCCGCCGGCCTGGGCCGCGCGGAAGCCGTCGGCCTCGCCAAAGCCGGCGCCACCGTCGTCGTCAACGACATCGCCGCCGCACTCGACAAGTCCGATGTGCTCGACGAGATCGCCTCGGCAGGCGCCAAGGGCGTCGCGGTCGCCGGCGACATCAGCCAGCGCTCCACCGCGGACGAGCTCGTCGAGACCGCGGACGGGCTCGGCGGTCTCGCGATCGTCGTGAACAACGCCGGGATCACCCGCGACCGCATCCTGTTCAACATGTCCGACGAGGAGTGGGACGCGGTCATCGCCGTGCATCTGCGCGGACACTTCCTGCTGACCCGCAATGCGGCGGCCTACTGGCGGGAGAAGGCCAAGGCCGGTGACGGGACGGTTTACGGCCGGATCATCAACACCTCATCGGAGGCCGGCCTGTCGGGCCCGGTCGGGCAGCCCAACTACGGCGCCGCCAAGGCCGGGATCACGGCCCTGACACTGTCGGCCGCCCGGGCGCTGGAGCGGTTCGGGGTGCGGGCGAACGCGATCGCGCCGCGAGCCCGCACCGCCATGACGGCCGGTGTGTTCGGTGACGCGCCGGAGTTGCCCGACGGCGGGGTCGACCCGCTGTCGCCAGAGCATGTGGTGAACCTGGTTCGGTTCCTGGCCTCTCCGGCCGCCGAAGGGGTCAACGGACAGCTGTTCATCGTTTATGGTCCGACGGTGACGCTGATCGCGGCTCCGACGGCGGAGGCGCAATTCAGTGCCGACGGCGACGCCTGGGATCCGTCAGCGTTGTCCTCGACATTGCAGGGTTACTTTGCTGACAGGGATCCGGGACGCAGCTTCTCGGCGGCGATGGGGCTGGGGGATCCGGCCTGATCCCGGCCTTCTCGCGCGGCTCCGACGCTGCTAGAACACGTTCTAGAATGACCTGCGTCACACATGCTGTGAGCTGCGTAAATTAAGAGTGTGAACCGGATATTGCGCGCTTTGACACTGCGAACACGTTCTAGTTAGTATGATCCGGCTCACTAAGAGCAACGCTTAGACCAAGGGTAGGAACACGACGCGGACGGTACGTCCCTGGCACTTCGCCACACGGATCGCTCCCCGTTCGTTCGCCCCGCTGACCCGAGAACCCTGTTTGACCTAAGAACGGAGCCGAGGTTGATCGAACAGCTTGCGGCGCCAGCGCGGGCCGTGGGCGGGTTCGTGGAAATGTCCTTGGACACGTTCGTCAAGACGTTCCGCCGCCCGTTCCAGTTCCGGGAGTTTCTCGAGCAGACCTGGATGATCGCGCGCGTCTCGCTGGTGCCGACGCTGTTGGTCGCGATCCCGTTCACCGTGCTGGTCGCCTTCACGCTGAACATCCTGCTGCGCGAGATCGGTGCCGCCGATCTGTCCGGGGCGGGTACCGCGTTCGGCACCATCACCCAGCTGGGTCCGGTGGTGACGGTGCTCGTCGTGGCCGGCGCGGGCGCGACCGCGATCTGCGCCGATCTCGGGGCGCGCACCATCCGCGAGGAGATCGACGCGATGCGGGTGCTCGGCATCGACCCGATCCAGCGTCTGGTCGTGCCCCGCGTGCTGGCGTCGACGTTCGTCGCGCTGCTGCTCAACGGCCTGGTCTGCCTGATCGGCCTCGCAGGCGGTTACGTGTTCTCGGTGTTCCTGCAGGGGGTCAACCCCGGGGCGTTCATCAACGGGCTGACGGTACTCACCGGGTTGCCCGAGTTGATCCTCGCCGAGATCAAGGCGCTGCTGTTCGGCGTCGTCGCCGGCCTGGTCGGCTGCTACCGCGGCCTGACCGTGCAGGGTGGCCCCAAGGGCGTCGGCAACGCCGTCAACGAGACGGTGGTCTACGCGTTCATCTGCCTGTTCGTGATCAACGTGATCATGACGGCGATCGGGGTGAGGGTGCTGGTGCGGTGAGCTACGACGCCACGATCCGGTTCCGCCGGCTGCTTCGGGTCTTCCCCCGCATCGTCGACACGGTCGGGGAGCAGGCGCTGTTCTACGGCGAGACGTTCCGCTACGTCCCCAACGCGCTGACCCGGTACCGCAAGGAGACGATCCGGCTCATCGCCGAGATGTCGATGGGCACCGGAGCGCTGGTGATGATCGGCGGCACCGTCGGGGTGGCCGCGTTCATGACGCTGGCCTCCGGCGGCGTCATCGCCGTGCAGGGCTACTCGTCACTGGGCAACATCGGCATCGAGGCGCTCACCGGATTCCTGTCGGCGTTCCTGAATGTCCGCATCGTCGCGCCGGTGATCGCCGGTATCGCGCTCGCGGCCACCATCGGCGCGGGCGCCACCGCCCAGTTGGGCGCGATGCGGGTCGCCGAGGAGATCGATGCGGTGGAATCGATGGCGGTGCACGCGGTTTCGTATCTGGTGTCGACCCGGCTGATCGCCGGGCTGATCGCGATCGTGCCGCTGTATGCGCTGTCGGTGCTCGCCGCGTTCTTCGCCGCCCGCTTCACCACGGTGTACATCAACGGCCAGTCGGGCGGCCTGTACGACCACTACTTCAACACGTTCCTGATCCCGAGCGACCTGCTGTGGTCGTTCCTGCAGGCCATCGTGATGGCGATCGCGGTGATGCTGGTGCACACGTACTACGGCTACAACGCCTCGGGCGGACCCGTCGGCGTCGGCATCGCCGTCGGACAGGCCGTGCGCACCTCCCTGATCGTGGTGGTCACGATCGTGCTGCTGATCTCCCTCGCCGTCTACGGCGCCTCGGGCAACTTCAACCTCTCCGGATAAGGACGCAACACGATGGCCGACGGTGACGCCAAGCGCAGCCATGTGAGGATCGCTGCGGCGATCCTCGCTGCGCTGGTTTTCGCCGCAGTGGTGTTCACCTACCTGTCCTACACCGCCGCGTTCACCCCGACCGACAAGGTCACCGTGCTGTCCCCGCGGGCGGGCCTGGTGATGGATGTCGACGCGAAGGTCAAGTACCGGGGGATCCAGGTCGGCAAGGTCGAGTCGATCGAATACGCGGGCAACGGGGCCAAGTTGACGCTGGCGATCAACCGCGGCGACATGCGGTACATCCCCGAGAACGCTCCGGTGCGCATCGGCGGCACCACGATCTTCGGCGCGAAGGCGGTGGAGTTCCTGCCGCCGGAGCGGCCCAGCGGCGAGAGGCTGCGCCCGGGCGCGGAGGTCACCTCCGACTTCGTGCAGCTCGAGGTCAACACGTTGTTCCAGACCCTGACCGACTTGCTGGACAAGATCGACCCGATCAACCTCAACGCGACCCTGTCCGCGATCGGGGAGGGCATGCGCGGGCACGGCGATGACGTCGGGGCGCTGCTGTCGGGCCTGAATTACTACGTGAGCCAACTCAATCCGAAGCTGCCCACACTGCAGGAGGATCTGCGCCGCACCGCGGTGGTCGCCGACATCTACGCCGACGCCGGACCCGATCTGGTGCGCGTGCTCGAGAACGCGCCGGCGATCAGCAAGACGATCGTCGACGAGCAGGACAACCTGAACGCCGCGCTGCTGGCCGCGACGGGTCTGGCCAACAACGGCACCGCGACGCTGGAGCCCGGCGCCGACGACTACATCGCCGCCGTACAGCGGCTGCGCGCACCGTTGAAGGTGGCCGGTGAGTACTCCCCGGTGATCGGGTGCACGCTCAAGGGCACCGCGAACGCGATCGACCGGTTCGCCCCGATCATCGGCGGTATCCGTCCGGGCCTGTTCGTGTCGTCGAACTTCCTTCCGGGTTCCCCGGCGTACACGTACCCGGAGAGCCTGCCGGTCGTCAACGCGTCCGGCGGCCCGAACTGCCGCGGCCTTCCCGACGTTCCGAGCAAGCAGTACGGCGGATCCTGGTATCACACGCCGTTCCTCGTCACCGACAACGCCTATGTGCCGTACCAGCCGAACACCGAGCTCCAGTTCGACGCACCGTCGACGCTGCAGTTCCTGTTCAACGGGGCCTTCGCGGAAAGGGACGACTTCTGATGAATCGCGACAGAAGAACCCTGATCAGCGTCAGCGTGTTCACCGTGGTGATGCTGGTGGTCGCGGGCGCGTTGATCGTCGTCTTCGGCGAGTTCCGGTTCGCGTCGGAGGACAAGTACCACGCCAAGTTCGAGAACGCGTCCCGACTGAAGGCCGGCCAGGACGTCCGGATCGCCGGAGTGCCGGTCGGAACCGTCGAGGGGCTGAAACTCAACCCGGACAACTCCGTCGACGTCGAGTTCACCGTCAACGACCGCTACCAGCTCTACACCTCGACCAGGGCGGTGGTGCGCTACGAGAACCTGGTCGGTGACCGGTACCTCGAGATCACTTCGGGCCCGGGCGATCTCGTGAAGCTGCCCAGCGGCGGCACCATCACCAACACCCAGCCCGCGCTGGACCTCGACGCTCTGCTCGGCGGGCTCAAGCCGGTGTTGAAGGGTCTCGACGGCGGGAAGGTCAACGAGATCAGCAACGCGGTGATCGAACTGCTGCAGGGGGAGGGTGGCGCGCTGTCGGCGATGCTGGCCAACACCAGCGCGTTCACCCAGAACCTCGCGGCCCGCGACCAACTGATCGGCGACGTGATCACCAACCTCAACACCGTGCTGAGCACCGTCGACGAGAAGGGCGCCCAGTTCAACGCCAGCGTCGACCAGTTGCAGAAGCTGATCACCGGGCTCGCCCAGGGCCGCGACCCGATCGCCGGCGCGATCGGCCCGCTGGCCGCCGCCGAGAACGACCTGACCGAGATGCTGGAGACCTCGCGCAGGCCGGTACAGGGCGTCATCGAGAACGTACGGCCGTTCGCCCAGCGGATGGACGAGCGCAAGGCCGACGTGAACAAGGTCATCGAACCACTCGCCGAGAACTACCTGCGGCTCAATGCACTCGGTGCGTACGGCTCGTTCTTCAACATCTTCTACTGCTCGACGCGGTTGAAGATCAACGGCCCGGCAGGAAGCGACATCCTGGTCCCGTTCGGCGGACCGCCGGATCCGAGCAAGGGGAGGTGTGCTGAAGATGAGTAGAACTGACGACTCGAACCCGTTGCGCACCGGCATCTTCGGCATCGTCCTGGTCGCCTGCCTGGTGCTGGTGTCGTTCGGATACTCGAGCCTGCCGTTCTTCCCGCAGGGCAAGCCGTACGAGGCGTACTTCGCCGACGCGGGTGGCATCATCCCGGGCAACGAGGTCAACGTGTCCGGCATCGTCGTCGGCAAGGTCACCGACGTCGCACTCGCCGGCGACGCGGCGAAGATCACCTTCACCGTCAACCGCGACGTCAAGGTCGGCGACCAGTCTCTGGTCGCGATCAAGACCGACACCGTGCTCGGCGAGAAATCGCTGGCCGTCACGCCGAAGGGCGGAGGAGACTCCACAGTCATCCCGCTGGGCCGCACCACCACGCCCTACACGCTGAACACCGCGCTGCAGGACCTCGGGCAGAACGTCAGCGAGCTGGACAAGCCGAAGTTCGAGCAGGCGCTGCAGACGATCACCGATTCGCTGAAAGAGGCGACCCCGCAGCTGCGCTCGGCGCTCGACGGAGTCACGAGCCTGTCCCGCAGCCTCAACGCGCGCGACGAGGCGCTCGCCCAACTGCTCGGCCACGCCAAGAACGTGTCGGACACGCTGGCGGAGCGCTCCGGTCAGGTCAACCAGCTGATCACCGACGGCAACCTGCTTTTCGCCGCCCTCGACGAGCGCCGCCAGGCATTGAGCAACCTGATCGCGGGCATCGACGACGTGTCCGAGCAGATCTCGGGGTTCGTCGCCGACAACAGGCGCGAGTTCAAGCCGGCGCTGGAGAAGCTGAACCTGGTGCTGGACAACCTGCTCGAACGTCGTGAGCACCTCAGTGAGGCGCTCAAGCGGCTGCCCGCCTACGCGACGGCGCTCGGCGAGGTGGTCGGATCCGGTCCTGGTTTCCAGATCAACCTGTACGGCCTACCGCCCGCCCCGATCGCCGAAGTGCTGCTGGATACCTACTTCCAGCCGGGCAAGCTGCCTGACAGCCTGTCGGACATGCTCCGTGGTTACATCTCGGAGCGGATGATCATCAGGCCGAAGTCACCATGACGCAGGAGAATTCGCTGAAGCGGAACCGATGGGTGCGTACCGCGCTTGCCGGCGTGCTGGTTGTCACGCTGGCGGTCGGCGCGTACCTGGTGTGGCCCAACCGCGCCGGGCACAAGGTCGTCGCGTACTTCACCTCCGCGGTGGGGCTCTACCCGGGCGACGACGTCCGGGTGGTCGGCGTGCCGGTAGGCACCATCGACAAGATCGAACCCCGGGCCGGTGACGTCAAGATCACGATGACCATCGACGGCGACGTGAAGGTGCCCGCCGACGCCAAGGCGCTGGTGATCTCACCGAACCTGGTGTCCGCCAGGTTCATTCAGCTGACGCCGGCATTCACCGGCGGCGCGGCGATGGCGGACGGCGCGGAGATCGGACTGGACCGCACCGCGGTGCCGGTGGAGTGGGACGAGGTCAAGGAGCAACTGACCGCGTTGAGCGCCCAGCTCGGACCCCACCAGGGTTCGGTGCAGGGCCCGCTGACCGAGGTCGTCAACCAGGCCGCCGACACCTTCGACGGCAACGGCGACAGCTTCCGCAATGCTCTGCGCGAGTTGTCGCAAACCGCCGGGCGCCTGGGCGATTCGCGCGCGGACCTGTTCGGCACGATCCGCAACCTTCAGGTGCTCGTCGACGCGTTGTCGAACAGCAACGAGCAGATCGTGCAGTTCTCCAACCATGTCGCGTCGGTGTCCCAGGTGCTGGCCGACGCGTCCAACGATCTCGACGTCACCCTCGGAACCCTGAACCAGGCGCTGTCTGACGTGCGTGGCTTCCTCGGGGACAGCAATGAGGCGCTGATCGGGCAGGTCAACCGGCTGACCGAGTTCACGAACCTGCTGACCGAGCACAGTGACGACATCGAGCAGATCCTGCACATCACGCCCAACGGTCTGAGCAACTTCTACAACATCTACAACCCCGCCCAGGGCACGGTCGGCGGGTTGCTGACGCTGCCGAACTTCGCGAACCCGGTGCAGTTCATCTGCGGCGGCACGTTCGACGCGGCCGCCACCCCCGACAACTACAAGAGGGCCGAGATCTGCCGCCAGCGGATGGGTCCGGTGTTCAAGCGCATCACGATGAACTACCCGCCGATCATGTTCCACCCGATCAACAGCATCACCGCCTACAAGGGGCAGATCATCTACGACACCCCGGAGACCGAGGCCAAGGCCAGAACGCCTGTGCCGTATCTGCAGTGGCAGAACGCCCCCGGCGTCACGCCCCCGAAGGTCGCGCCGGACGCCGACCTGACCTCGCTGCTGGTCCCGACGCAGGGTCCGGAGACGTCCGCGTCGCACGCGGGCGGTCCCGAGCCCGATCCGGCACCGGTGGCGCCCGGACCGGCGGAGGCGGGCCGATGATCCGCCGCGCCCTGGGGCTGTCGTCGGTCGCGCTGCTGCTGACCGGGTGCCAATTCGGCGGTCTGAACTCGTTGAACATGCCCGGCACCGCCGGGCACGGCAGCGGCGGGTACAAGGTCAGCATCCAGTTGCCCGATGTCGCGACGCTGCCGCAGAACTCACCGGTGATGGTCGACGACGTCACCGTCGGCAGTGTGTCCGGCGTGGACGCCGTGCAGCGCGCCGACGGCACATTCTTCGCGGAACTGCAGCTGTCGCTGGACGGCAACGTCAAGCTGCCGGCCAACGTGATCGCGCGGGTGGCGCAGACCTCGCTGCTCGGCTCGCAGCACATCGAGCTCGCCGAACCGCTGGACGGCGGCAGCGGCGAACTGGTCGAAGGCGCGCAGATCCCGATCGAGAACGTCGACAACTATCCGACCACCGAACAGGTGCTGTCGTCGCTCGGCGTCGTGGTCAACAAGGGTAATCTCGGTGCGCTGCAAGACATCACCGATGAGACCTACAACGCCGTCGCAGGCCGGACGGGTACGTTCGAAGGCCTGATCCCGCGGCTGGCCGAGCTGACCGCGTCACTGGACCGCCAGACCAACGACATCATCGCCGCGGCTGACGGACTGAATCGCTTCGCCGGGATCCTGGCGGGCAGCAAGGACAGCCTGGGCCGCACGCTCGACACGCTGCCCGAGGCGCTGAAGGTGCTCAACGACAACCGCGCCCAGCTCGTCGACGCGTTCGGAGCGCTGCGCAGCTTCGCCGAGGTCGCGTCGCGGGTGCTGCGGGAGACCAAGGACGATTTCGCCGCGGACTTCAAGGATCTGTTCCCGGTCATCAAGGCGCTCAACGACAACGCGGACTTCTTCATCAAGGACCTGGAGTTCCTGCCGACGTTCCCGTTCCACTACAAGTACCTGCGCAACGCCGTGCGCGGTGACTATCTGAACGTGTACACCACGTTCGACCTGACCCTGCGACGCGTGGGTGAGTCGGTCTTCACCACCTCGCTGGGTCTGGACCCGAACATGAAGCGCATCAGCGAGGTCGTCAATCCTCCGGACTTCCTCACCGGTGCGATGGCCAACCTCTCCGGGCAGGCGGCGGATCCGTTCAAGATCCCGCCGGGCACCGCGACGCAACACGAGGGGGCGCCGTAATGCTGAGCCGTCTGACCCGCATCCAGCTGATGATCTTCGCGATCGTCACGGTGCTCAGCGTCGGCGCGGTGTCGCTGTTCTACCTGCGCGTGCCGTCGGCCGTCGGGATCGGCGCCTACGACGTGACCGCCAACTTCGAGGCGGGCGGCGGCCTGTACCAGAACGCCAACGTGACCTACCGCGGCGTGACCATCGGGCACGTCACGTCGGTGGGCCTGTCGGACTCCGGTGTCGTCGCGCACATGCAGTTGAACAGCGGCACACCGGTTCCGGAGAACGTCACCGCGACGGTCAAGAGCGTGTCGGCGATCGGTGAGCAGTACGTCGACCTGGTGCCGCCCGAGGACGCGTCCGAGACGATGCTGCGCGACGGATCCGACATCACGGTGGACCGCACCGCGATCGGCCAGGACGTCGCCGGCCTGCTGCAGGAAGCCGAGAACCTGGTCCAGAGCGTCACCGACAGCCGGTTGCAGGACCTGCTCGGCGAGACGTTCAAGGCGTTCAACGGATCCGGGCCGGAACTGGCTCGGTTGATCCAGTCGTCGAGGTTGCTCGTCGACGAGGCCAACGCGAACTACGACGAGGTCTCGCAGCT
The DNA here is from genome assembly GCF_002086815.1 of Mycolicibacterium parafortuitum. GTDB lineage: Bacteria > Actinomycetota > Actinomycetes > Mycobacteriales > Mycobacteriaceae > Mycobacterium > Mycobacterium parafortuitum. The sequence goes on along the minus strand of NZ_MVID01000002.1, from coordinate 215,369 downwards.
GATCGATCAGGCCGGTCCGTTCCTGCAGGCGCAGATCCGCAGCGGCGACGACATCCGTTCGCTCGCCGAGGGGTTGGGCAGGCTCACCACCGAGGTGGCCAACGCCGATCCGCAGCTGCGCACCACGCTGCAGACGGTGCCCGGCACCGCCGAGGTGGCCAACGAGACGTTCGACGGCATCCGGCCGTCGTTCCCGATGCTGGCGGCGAACCTGGCCAACTTCGGCCGGATCGGGGTGATCTACAACAAGTCCCTCGAGCACGCCCTGGTGGTGTTCCCGGCGTTGCTGGCCGCACTGAACACCGTGGCCGGCGGCGTGCCGACCGACGAGGGCGGCAAGCTGGACTTCAAGATCCACCTGCAGGATCCGCCGCCGTGTGCGACCGGCTTCGTCCCGGCGACCCAGATCCGCTCGCCGGCCGACACCACGCTGCGTGAACTGCCCACGGACCTGTACTGCAAGGTGCCGCAGAACGATCCGAGCGTCGTGCGCGGTGCCCGCAACTACCCGTGCCAGGAGTTCCCGGGCAAGCGGGCGCCGACCGTGCAGCTCTGCCGCGACCCTCGCGGGTATGTGCCGCTGGGCAACAACCCGTGGCGCGGTCCGCCGGTCCCGGTCGGCACCCCCATCGAGGACGGCCGCAACATCCTGCCGCCCAACAAGTTCCCGATGATCCCGCCGCAGGTCGATCCGGATCCGGGCCCGCCTGCGGTGCAGCTGCCGCCGGGAGTGGCGCCCGGGCCCGGTCCTGCGCCGCACGCACCGTTCCCGCTGCCGGTGCCGCCCGCCGACGGTCCGCCGCCGCCTCCGTGGCCGTACTTCTCGCCGCCGGATCAGGTGGTGCCGCCGTACGGCCGGCCGCCGCTGGCGCCGCCCGCGCCTGCACCGCCCGCCGGAGCTGCGCCGCTGCCGGCCGAGGCCCCCTTGGCCAGCTCGACATCGGTGGCGACCTACGATCAGAACGGCAAGTTCGTCGACCCGGCAGGTGGAGTCGGCGTGTACGCGCCTGGTTCCGACAAGCTGGCGCCTGCGGAGAACTGGGTCGACCTGATGTTGGCGCCGAAGCAGGTGTAGGTAGTGCAAGAATCTGTTCAGCCCCCCAAGCGGGTGCGCCGCCGCGCGTCCCGTGCCGCGGGTCCGGCCAAGATCGAGGCGGTCCCGGCGCCGACCGGGGTCAGCATCGAGGTGCCGCAGCCCGTGCGCCGGGTCTCGCCGGTGGGCCCTCCGCCGCGGCGGCAACCGAATCGGCGCCTGGTCGCGATCGCGTCGATCGCGGTCGCGTTCGTCGCCGTCGTCGCGCTCGTCGCGGCGGTGATGGTGATGCTGGATCAGCAGCGCGGCATCGAGGCCAAACAGGACCGTGAGCGCCGCTTCGTCGACACCGCGGCCCAGTCGGTGGTCAACATGTTCAGCTACACCCAGAACACCATCGACGAGAGCGTGAACCGGTTCGTCGACGGCACCAGTGGCCCGCTGCGCGCGATGATGACGCAGGACGGCAACGTCGAGAACCTCAAGCTGCTGTTCCGCGACACCAACGCGTCCTCGGAAGCGGTCGTCAACGGCGCCGCTCTGGAGAAGATCGACGAGATCGCGGACAATGCGGCGGTTTTGGTGTCGGTACGGGTGACCGTCACCGACCTCGACGGCAACAACGCACCGTCGGAGCCCTACCGTATGCGGGTGATCGTCCACGAGGACGACAACGGGCACATGACGGCATACGACCTCAAATACCCCGACGGGGGCAACTGATGACCGGGTGGCGCGGCAGGCTGATCGGGTCGCTTGCAGTCGTGCTGGCCGCGGGTTTCGTGGCGCTGTCCGCGGTCGGTGGCTGGCTGTACTGGACCCGGGTGCAACTCGACGGTGAGGAGCAGGCGCGGGCCGAACTGCCGACGCTGGCCTCCGAACAGATCCCGCGGGTGTTCGGATTCGACTACCAGACGGTGGAACGCAATTTCGCCGAGGTGTACCCGATGCTGACCCCGGAATACCGGCAGGAGTTCGAGGACCGCGTCACCAACGAGATCATCCCGCAGGCCAGGGACCGCCAGCTGATCAGTCAGGCTCACACCGTCGGCACCGGTGTCCTTGATGCGCAACGCACTTCGGCGTCGGTGATGGTGTACATGAATCGCACGGTGACCGACAAGTCCAAGGAGTCGGTCTACGACGGCAGCCGGCTGCGTGTCGACTACAAGAAGGTCGACGGCAAGTGGCTGATCGCCTACATCACCCCGATCTGAGCAGGCCCATCGCCGATCCCGCGGCGTGACGAGGAGAGCAACCATTCATATCGCAGTCACCGGTGGCATCGGCTACCTCGGCGCGCACACGGTGCGCGCCCTGCTGGAAGCTCAGCACAGCATCCGGCTGCTGGTCCTGCCCCAGGAGCAGGATGCGCCGGTGATCACCCGGCTGCGCGCGCTGGGCGACGTCTCGATCGTCGTCGGTGACATCCGGTCGGAGGCGACGGTCACCGAGCTGCTCGCCGGGATGGACGCGGTGGTGCACGCGGCGGGCGTGGTCGGCACCGACGAGCGTCGCGCGCAGCTGATGTGGGACATCAACGCGTACGCCACCGAGCAGATCCTCTCCCGCGCATCGGAACTCGGTCTCGACCCGGTCGTGTCGGTGAGTAGCTACAGCGCGTTGTTCCCGCCGTCCGACGGTGTCATCTCCGCCGACACCCCAACCTCCGACGGGCGCAGCAGCTACGCCAAGACCAAGGGCTACGCCGACCGCGCCGCGCGCAAGCTGCAGGACGCCGGCGCGCCTGTGGTGGTGACCTACCCGTCCAGCGTGGTCGGGCGCGCGTTCGGGACCGCGGCGGGCGTCACCGAACGCGGCTGGGCACCCATCGTGCGGGCCAGGATCGCACCGCGGGTCCGCGCGGGCATGCAGATGATCGACGTGCGTGATGTCGCCGATGTGCACACCCGCCTGATGCGGCCGGGACGCGGTCCGCGCCGTTACGTCTGCGGCGGGGTGATGCTGACGTTCGACCAGATGATCGATGCGCTGGAGACCGGGCTGGGGCAGCCGGTGCGGCGGATTCCGTTGCCGCCGAAGGCGCTTCTGGCGCTCGGGCGGATCTCCGACGTCGTCGGCCGCTACGTGCCGCTCGGGGACGGGCTCAGCTACGAGGCGGCGCTGCTGCTCACCTCGGCCACGCCGACCGACGATCGGGCCACCACCGAGGATCTCGGCCTGACGTGGCGGTCGCCGCAACAGGCGATCATCGAATCGTTCGCGGCGGCGCGGGTCAGCGCCGACCCAGGAACCGTTTGAGGTAGCCGCCGATCCGGCGCACCGGCACCGGGCGAGGCCACTCGTCGCCGCGGAACAGCGCATCCGTCCCGCCGTCGACGAAAATGACGCTGCCGCACACGAAGTCGGCGGCATCGGACAGCAGGAAACACATCCACGCGGCGAGCAGATCGGGGTCACCGTATCCGCCGACGGGCACCGGGAACCGTTCGACGAACTTGGCCTGACTCTTGTTGTCGAGTTGTTCCTGCAGCAGCGGCGTCATCACCGCACCGGGCGCGAGCACGTTGAGCCGGATCCCGGCGCCCGCCCACTCCGGGAGCACGGCATGGCGGCGTGCCCAGCGGGTCACCGCGATCTTCGACGCCGCGTACATCATCGCCGGCTTGCCCGGGCCGTACAGGCGCACTGCCCGCAGTGCCCGCTCGACGTCGCCGGCCAGCAGCGCGCGCACCGCGCGGCCCGGCACGGCCGGGGTGGTGGTGGTCGAATTGCTGCCGATCACCACGACTTTCGCGTTCGTCGCGGCCGCGAGCGCGCCGCGCCAGCGGGTCAACAAGTCGACCACGCCGAGGTAGTTGACGGTGGCGATCATCCGCAACCGGTCGGCTCCCTTGCTCGGGCCGAGGCCCGCGGCCAGCACCGCGCCGTCGAGACGGCCGTCGCACAACGTGAGCACCTGCTCGGCGGCATGGCTGCGCCCGCTCGCCGTGGACAGATCGGCGACGACGTCGGCGTTCTTGATGTCCACGGTGATCACGGTGTGCCCATCGGCGCGAAGCCTTTTGACCGCCGCCGCGCCCATTCCGGACGCGGAGCCGGTGATCGCGTAGGTGCCCATCGGTATGCCTTTCGCCGAAGTCCCGGTGGTGTAATTCCGTCGGAATGCTATCGCCGCTGCGGCGTCACTCCGCGTCCAGCGGTTCTTTCGACGCGAGCGCGTCCAGGAACGCACGCGCCCACCGGTCCACATCGTGGACCAGAACCTGGCGGCGCATCGCCCGCATCCGGCGCCTGCCCTCTTCGGGAGCCTGGGTCAGCGCGGCCTCGATCGCGTCCTTGACCCCTTCGAGGTGGTGCGGATTGGTCAGGTAGGCCTGGCGCAACTCCGCTGCGGCGCCGGTGAACTCGCTGAGCACCAACGCGCCCCCGAGATCGCTGCGGCAGGCGACGTACTCCTTGGCGACCAGGTTCATCCCGTCGCGTAGCGGCGTCACCAGCATCACGTCGGCGGCGACGAAGAATGCGACCAGATCCTCCCGGGGCACCGGCCGATGCAGGTAGTGCAGAACCGGGTGGCCGACCTCGCCGAATTCGCCGTTGACGTGGCCGACCTGGCGTTCGATGTCTTCGCGCATCGCGATGTAGCTCTCGACACGCTCCCGGCTCGGGGTCGCCAGCTGCACCAGCACCGTGTCCGACGGGTCGATGCGCCCCTCTTCCAGCAGCTCCGAGAACGCGCGCAGCCGCACGTCGATGCCCTTGGTGTAGTCGAGCCGGTCCACCCCGAGCAGGATCTTGCGCGGGTTACCCAGTTCCGCGCGGATCTCCTTGGCGCGCTGGCGGACCGCGCGGGTGCGGGCCTGCTGGTCGAGCTCGGCGGAGTCGATCGAGATCGGGAACGCGCCGACCTTGACCGTCCGGAAACCGAAGTGGACCTCACCGAAGCGCGACCGCACCCCGACGTTGCCGCGCGAGGTCTGCGCACCGAGCAGCCTGCGGGACAGGATCATGAAGTTCTGCGCGCCACCAGGCAGATGGAAGCCGACGAGATCGGCGCCGAGCAGTCCCTCGATGATCTCGGTGCGCCACGGCATCTGTAGGAAGAGTTCGACCGGCGGGAACGGGATGTGCAGAAAGAAGCCGATGGTCAGATCGGGGCGCAGCATGCGCAGCATCTTGGGCACCAACTGCAGCTGGTAGTCCTGGACCCAGACCGTCGCGCCCTCGGCCGCGGTGCGCGCGGCGGCCTCGGCGAAGCGCCGGTTCACGTCGACGTAGGACTCCCACCACTCGCGGTGGTAGATCGGCTTGACGATGACGTCGTGGTACAGCGGCCACAGCGTGGCGTTGGAGAAGCCCTCGTAGTACTCCTCGACATCATCGGCCGACAGCCGGACGGGGACGAGGGTCATACCGTCCTGCTCGATGGGCTCGGTGGCCGCATCCGGGTCGTCGGCGTCTTCGGGGACTCCCGGCCAACCGATCCACGCGCCGTGGCGGCGTCGCAGCAAGGGCTCCAGCGCGGTCACCAGACCGCCGGGGCTGCGCTTCCACTCGACGCTGCCGTCGGGCAGGCGGACCTGGTCGATCGGCAGCCGGTTGGCGACGACGACGAAGTCGGCAGCTGCCGTGGACGGCAGAGAGTGCCCTGCCGTGGACGGCAGAGACTGCCCTGCCGTGGACGGCTCCGCCGTACCGGAGCGGACCTCGGGACCGCTCTCGGCTGTCATTACGCGTCGGCGAGCTTCGCCGGTCCGATGCCCAGCATCGACAGGAAGACGCGGCACTCGTCGGCGTCGGTGGCGTACGCGGCGACCACACGGCGCGCCTGACGCTCGGTGCTGTCGGCGATGGGCTCCACGTCGCCGATCTCGGCGGGGTCTGGTTTCGCAGGCATGAACCAACCTTAGCCAACCACTGCAAACGGCCGCGAGACGCGAACCGGCCCCTACGTTCCACAACGTGACAGTTCGGCCGTAATGTGTCACGCGTGGCGGATCAGGAACAGGTGACGTACGAGACCCTCGACGAGGGCAGGATCGCGCGGATATGGCTGAACCGGCCCGACGCGCAGAACGCGCAGTCGCGGACCCTGCTGGTGCAGCTGGACGAGGCGTTCGGGCGGGCCGAAGCCGACGACGACGTGCGCGTGGTGATCCTCGCCGCGCGCGGCAAGAACTTCTCGGCCGGACACGACCTGGGCTCTGAGCAGGCGATCGCCGAGCGCACCCCCGGACCGGGTCAGCACCCGACGTTCGCTTTCAACGGCGCCACCCGCGAGGCCATCTCCGAGCGCACCTACCTGCAGGAATGGCACTACTTCTTCAACAACACCAGCCGCTGGCGGGACCTGCGCAAGATCACCATCGCCCAGGTGCAGGGCAATGCGATCTCCGCGGCGCTGATGCTGATCTGGGCCTGCGATCTCATCGTCGCCTCCGACGACGCGCGCTTCAGTGACGTCGTCGCGGTGCGGATGGGTATGCCCGGGGTGGAGTACTACGCGCACCCGTGGGAGTTCGGTGCGCGCAAGGCCAAGGAACTGCTGCTCACCGGCGACGCGATCGACGCCGACGAGGCATACCGGCTCGGCATGGTGTCGAAGGTGTTCCCGCATGCCGAACTGGAGGACAAGACCCTGGAGTTCGCGCGGCGTATCGCCGAGCGGCCCACGATGGCCGCGCTGCTGGTCAAGGACTCCGTCAACGCCGCCAGCGACGCGATGGGCTTCGCCGAGGCGTTGCGGCACGCGTTCCACATCCACGAACTCGGTCACGCGCACTGGGCGGCGCACAACGAGAACCGCTACCCGGTCGGTCTGCCGCCCAACGTGCCGGATTGGCGCACACTCGGTGTCCCGAAGTTGGCCCGCCGCGACGAGCCGTGACGTATAACTGGAACCTGTTCTAGTTATACGACCTAGATATTCGGAGGGACCCGTGCTGCTTTCGTTGGCGGATCGGACCGTGCTGGTGACCGGCGGCGGTAGTGGAATCGGCAAGGGGGTCGCGGCAGCCGTCGTGGCCTCGGGCGGCAACGTGGTGCTGGCCGGGCGCAACACCGACAAACTCGCCGCGGCAGCCGACGAGATCACCGCGTCGGCCGGTGCCGGTGCCGGTCAGGTGATCTACGAGTCGGCGGACGTGACCGACGAGGATTCCGCGGCGCGACTGGTCGCGGCGGCGACCGCCTGGCGGGGCAGGCTCGACGGGGTGGTGCACAGCGCCGGCGGCTCCGAGACCATCGGGCCGCTGACCCAGATCGATTCCGCCGCGTGGCGTAACACCGTCGATTTGAACGTCAACGGCACCATGTACGTGCTCAAGCACGCCGCGCGCGAACTCGTCCGCGGCGGGGGCGGATCGTTCATCGGCATCTCGTCGATCGCATCCAGCAACACCCACCGGTGGTTCGGCGCGTACGGGCCGAGCAAGGCCGCCCTGGACCACCTGATGATGGTCGCGGCCGACGAGCTGGGTCCGTCCTCGGTGCGGGTCAACGGGATTCGGCCCGGCCTGACCAAAACCGACATGGTCGCCCCGATCATCGACACGCCCGCGCTCAGCGAGGACTACCGGGAGTGCACGCCGCTGCCGCGCGTCGGCGAAGTGCAGGATGTCGCGAACCTCGCGGTGTTCCTGCTCAGCGACGCGGCCGGCTTCATCACCGGCCAGGTCATCAACGTCGACGGTGGTCACGGACTGCGCCGCGGACCCGACCTGTCCGCGATGCTGGAGCCGTTGTTCGGCGCTGACGGTCTGCGCGGCGTCGTCGCCGAGTAGCGCCTATCGCCGAGCTTGCGCCTGCGCCGCGGAAGTTCGAGTGCGGGCCTGCTGGAATGCAATTTCGGCGGGGTCAGTGTCCGGGCTTAGTGTCCGGGCTTAGGCCCGCCCGCCTCCCACGCGGGCAGCGCGCCCAGTGCCGACCAGTCCAGGTCGCGGCCGCCGCCGGCCAGCAAGGTCAGGAAGCGGTCGCGCAGCAGGCTCGCGACCGGCAGCGGCACCTCGAGCGCTTCCCCGGCGGCCAGCACCAGCCGGACGTCCTTGAGGCCGAGGTGCGCCGCGAACCCGGCGGGCTCGAACTCCCCACGAGCCAGCAGACCGCCGTAGGTCCGATACGCCGGGGCGGCGAACAGCGTCGACGTGAGCAGCTCCAGATAGGCCTGTTTGTCGACACCGGCCTTGCCGACCAGCGCCATCGCCTCGCCGAGGGACTCGATGACCGATGCGATCAGGAAGTTGCCGGACAGCTTGACCAGATTGGCGACCGTCGGGTCCTGCCCGACCTCGAAGGTGCGCTGACCGATCGCGTCGAACACCTGCTGCAGGTCGGCGACCGTGCCCGGGTCACCCGCCGCGACGACGAACAGCTTGGCCGCCGCGGCGGCGTCCGGTCGTCCGAACACGGGCGCGGACACGAAGCGCTGACCGGCCTGTGCGTGCTCGGTGGTCAGGCGCTCCGCGAGCGCGACGCTGATGGTGCTCGCCGAGACGTGGACCGCGTTCGGCTGCAGGGATGCGAGGATGCCGGCGTCGCCGAACGTCACCGCCTCGACGGCGTGATCGTCGGCGAGCATCGTGACCACGACATCGGCGTCGCAGGCGGCCGCCACGGTGGCAGCCGGTATGGCGCCGCGTTCGGCGAGCGCGGAGACCTTGTCCGGGGATCTGTTGTAGGCGAGCACCTCGTGGCCCGCCGACACCAGGTTGGCGGCCATACCCGAGCCCATGTTGCCGAGGCCGATGAATCCGATTCTCATGGACTCGAGGATGCCCCTAGCCGGTCGCCTCGGCAGCTCGTTTTACGGCGTTGACGATGCCCTGGTACCCGGTGCAACGACAGAAGTTGCCGGAAAGGCCCTCGCGGATCTCCTCGTCGGTCGGGGACGGGTTGTCCCGCAGCAGCGCGGTGATACTGGTGACGAACCCCGGGGTGCAGAAGCCACACTGCAGGCCGTGGCACTCCTTCATCGCGGCCTGCACCGGGGACAGCTCACCGTTGTCGCCGGCGATGCCCTCGACCGTCGTGATCTCCTGGCCGTCCACCTGCACGGCGAACACCAGGCACGCGCGCACCGCCTGGCCGTCGAGCAGTACCGTGCACGCGCCGCACGCGCCGTGCTCGCAGCCCAGGTGAGTGCCGGTGAGCCCGCATTTCTCCCGCAGGTAGTCGGCCAGTGTCAGCCGGGGTTCGACGGTCGCCGAATGCCTGCGACCGTTGATCGTGACCTCGACCGGGATCTCATGCATGGACAGCCTCCGTCGTCTCAAGAGCGGCCGTGATCGCCTCGGTCCACGCGCGGGCGACCATCGTCGCGCAGACCTTGGAGCGGTAGGCGGCCGTGCCCTGCAGGTCGGCCGGGATGTCGTCGAGGGCCGAGACGGCCAGCCGCCCGACCTCTTCTGCGGTGATGTCGGAAAGATGCCTGCCGAGCACCGCAGACTCGGCGGGGGTGCCGCGTTCGGGCGTCGAACCCATGCCGAGCAGACCGATCCCGCAGCGCGACACCCGGTCCTGGTCGTCTAGCTGCACGGCGAGCGTGGTTCCGGCGATCGCGAAATCGCCGTGTCTGCGCGCGAACTCGTGCACGGAGAACCCACAGCGGCCCGACCACACGGGGAACGCGACGGCGGTGAGGATCTCGTCGGCGGCCAGCGCCGTCTCCCACAGCCCGGTGAAGAACCGGGCGGCCGGGATGCGGCGCGTCCCGCGCGTCGACGTCGCCTCGATCTCGGCGTCGAGCGCCAGCGCGGCGGCGGCGTACTCGGCCGCCGGGTCGGCGTGCGCGATCGCGCCACCGAGGGTGCCCCGGGTGCGGATCTGGAAGTGCCCGATGTGCGGAGTGGCCAACGTCAGCAGCGGAACCGATTCCGCGACTTCGTCGTCCAGCCCGACCAACGCGTGCGGGGTGCCCGCGCCGATCCACACCGCCTCGTCGCGGAGCTCGATGTCGCGAAGCTCCTCGATGCGGGAGATGTCGATCAGGTTCTCGAAATGGGTCAGGCGCATCGCGAGCATCGGGACCAGACTCTGGCCGCCGGCAAGTATTTTCGCGTCCTCACCGAGGTCGCCGAGCAGTGAGGCCGCCTCGGCGATGCTGTCGGGCCGGTGGTAGGCGAACGGGGCGGCCTTCATGACGACAACAACCGGGCCAGCGCGGCCTGCAGGTCGTCGGCGAGCACCGCGGCAGGTGCTTTGTGCCTGCCTCTACCCCTGCGGAAGCCGATCAGGAAACCGGCCGTGCCCGCCGCCGCGGCCGCGGCGATCACCGGGGCGAAGCGCTTCGCCATCGGCACCGCGACGACCTTGAGCAGATCGACCGAGTCGCCGGCGGGTTGCGCTGCGGCGGTGGCATTCTCGGCGGTCGGAGCGGCCGTCCCAGCGGTGGGGGTGGTGCCGCCGCCGAGTTCGGCTTCCAGGCTGCGGGCGAACTGGGCGATCAGGTTTCCCGCCACGTCGGCCAGCACGCCACGGCCGAACTGGGCGGCCTTTCCGGAGATCGCCAGGTCGGTGGTGATACCGACGTGGGTCGCGTCGCCCTCGTCCTTGAGTTGGGCGGTGACCGTCGCGGCCGCGGTGCCGCTGCCCCTGGTCTCCTTGCCCTCGGCGCGCAGCACGATCCGCCGGCCGGCGGCGTCCTTCTCCTTGTAGGTCGCGGTGCCCTTGTAGGACACAGTGATCGGACCGACCTTGACCTTGACCGCGCCGTGGAAGGTGTCCCCTTCGGCGGAGAGCAGGGTGGCGCCGGGTAGGCACGGCGCGACTCGCTCACCGTCGGTGAACATCTCCCAAACCTTCGCGGTCGGCACCGCGACGCGGAATTCGTTGTTCAGTTCCACCGTCAGTGGTCCTTTCTGGACGCTTGCTCGATGAGCTCGACAATCGTGGCCGGGGTGGCGGGTAGTTGGGTGACGGTCACGCCGAGCGGCGCGAGCGCATCGTTGATCGCGTTGATGACCGCGGGCGGCGAACCGATCGCACCGCCTTCGCCGGCGCCCTTGTAGCCACCGACGCCCGGTCCGGGGATCTCGACGTGGCCGAACTCGATCGGCGGAACCTCGGTGGCCGTCGGCAGCAGGTAGTCGACGAACGTCGACGCGACCGGGTTGCCCGCCTCGTCGTAGGCGAGCTTCTCCAGCAGCGCCCCGCCGATGCCCTGGACGGTGCCGCCGGCCACCTGGCCCTCGACGATGTTGGGGTTGATCATCGGTCCGACGTCCTCGCTGACGATGTAACGGGTCAGCGACACCTGCCCGGTCTCGACGTCGACCTCGCAGGTGCAGACGTGAGTGGCGTTGGCCCAGTGGATCATCGCCTGAGAATTGAACCGGGCGGTGGCCTCCAGTGTGGGGGAGACGCCACCGAGCTGGGCCGGGTCGTAGTACGAGCGGTAGGCGATATCGGTGAAGCTGACACTCTTGTCGGGGTCGCTGCGCACCGACGCCTTGGAGTTCGAGAGCTCGATGTCGGTGTCCTCGACCCCGAGCATCTGCGCGGCGATGGCGAGAATCTGCCGACGCAGGATCGAACCCGCCTCGTTGACCGCACCGGCGGTCATCGGCCCGCTGCGACTGCCCTGGGTGCCGGCCCCGTACGGCGTGACCGCCGTATCACCCTGGATGGTGGCGACGTCTTCGATGTTGGCGCCCAACGCATCCGCGGTCAGCTGCACGACCGTGGTCTCGATGCTGTTGCCCGCCGAGCCGCCGTTGACATACACGTTGATCTTCCCGGTGGACTCCATCCGGATGGTTGCGCCCTCGGTCGCGAGGTTGCCGGTGGCCGCACCGGTGGGCTCGATGTAGGCCGAGAAACCGAGCCCGATGTACCGTCCCTCGGCCAGCGCGTCGGCCTGCTCTTTGCGGAAGCCCTCGTGGTCGAGGATCTTCACCGCCTGCTCGAAAGTGTCTGCGGGCGCGCAGTTGTCGTACGGCATCCCGTTCGGGTTGAAGAACGGCATCTCGTCGCCGCGCAGGATGTTGATGCGGCGCAGTTCGACGGGGTCCATCCCGATCTTGCGCGCCGCGCAGTCGAGGAGGATCTCCCGGGTGAGGGTTTCGTACTGCCACGGCCCGCGGTACGCGTGCAGGCCGGGAGTGTTGGAGAACACCGTCTTGTAGTTGAAGCTCGCTTTCGGCACCCGGTACGGGCCGGGGAAGAACATGCCGATCGCCGCGGTGGTCAGCACCGGATACGGAGTCGGATAGGAGCCGACGTCCTGGATGAAGTCGATGTCGGCGGCCAGGATCTTGCCGTCCTCGTCGAACGCCATCCGGACCTTGCCGTCGACGTGGCGGGACTGCCCTGCCGACATCAGGTTCTCGCGCCGGTCCTCGATCCACTTCAAGGCCGCCGGGACCTTGCGCGCGGCGAGCAGGATGCACATGTCCTCGCGCATCGGGACGACTTTCTGGCCGAACGCACCGCCGGTGTCGCGCATGATCACCCGAACACCCTGGGCCGGGATTCCGAGCAGGCGCGCGGCGAACGCGCGAAGCTCGTGCGGTGTCTGGGTGGACGCCCAGATCGTGAGTTCGTCCGTCGTCGATGTCCATTCGACCACGAGGCCGCGGGTCTCCATCGGGACCGGCACGTACATCTGCTGATAGATGTGCTCCTCGACCACGTGCGGCGCCGACGCGAACAACTCCTCGTCCGGCGGCATCCCACCCATCCCGCCGGCGACGTTGTCGGGGTAGGCGTCGTGCACCACCGCGACGCCTGCTTCGGCGCCGCCGACGGCTCTGCGGAAATCGGCGACGGCGGGCAGCGGTTCGTAGTCGACGTCGACCAGATCGACGGCGTCCTCGGCGATGTAGCGGCTGTCGGCGATGACGAGCGCGACCGGGTCGCCGACGAACTTGGCCTCGCCCTCGGCCAGCGGCGGGCGCGGGGTGTCCGGCACATCTTTGCCTGCTACCGCGTGCCATGCCTCGCGCACGTCGGGGTTGAGATCGGCCGCGGTGAACACCGCATGCACGCCGGGCAGGGCCAGTGCGGCGGATGCGTCGATCCCGGCGATGGTGGCGCGCGCGAACGGGCTGCGCACGAAGCACGCGTGCAGCATGCCCGGGCGGATGATGTCGTCGACGAAACGACCGTGACCAGTGAGAAGGCGGCTGTCCTCCACCCGGGGAACACGCTGGCCGGCGTAGCGCGGGGTGACGGAGTCGGCTGCGGTGTCTGTCACGTGGATCACTCTCCTGGGGCTGTAGAGAGTGACGTTATCGCATTGGAGAGCGACATTTCCACCACTCGTGTCTCACGGTTGGTGGCACCACGGTTCAGACGCTTTCGGTCTCGTGGTGGATGCGTCCGTCCGTCTCCGTCAGCGGGCGTCCGCGTCCGCCCCAGCGGCGCGCGATGATCTCCGCCGCGATGGACACCGCGGTCTCCTCGGGCGTCCTGGCACCGAGGTCGAGTCCGATCGGGCTGGCCAGCCGGCTCAGCTCGGTCTCGGTCAGGCCGGCCTCGCGCAGACGCGTCATCCGGTCATCGTGCGTGCGCCGCGACCCCATCACGCCGATGTAGCCGGGCTGGTTCGCCCCCGACAGGCGCAACGCCACCTCGAGGACCGGTACGTCGAACTTCGGATCGTGGGTCAGTACGCAGATGGCCGTGCGGCCGTCGATGTTGCCTTGTTCGGCCTGAGCGGCGAGGTAGCGGTGCGGCCAGTCGACGACCACCTCCTCGGCGGCGGGGAAGCGTGCGGGAGTGGCGAACACCGGCCTCGCGTCGCACACGGTGACCCGGTAGCCGAGGAAAGCGCCTTGCTGCGCCAGCGCGGCGGCGAAGTCGATGGCGCCGAACACCAGCATCCGCGGCCGCGGCGCGAAGCTGGACACGAACACCTCCATGCCGGCGTCCTGACGCTGGCCGTCCGGCCCGTAGGTCAGCACGGCGGTCCGCCCTGCCAGCAACAGGCCGCGGGCGTCGTCGGCGACCGCGTCGTCCGCGCGCGCCGAGCCCAGCGAGCCCTCGCGGTCGTCCTTCCTGACGATCAGCCGACGGCCCACCCGCTGCGGGTCGGGGTGCGCGATGACCGTCGCGACGGCCACGGCGCGGTGGGCCGCGATGTCGTCGGCGACGGCTTGCAGTTGCGGAAACGTATTGCGCGAGACGGGCTCTGTGAAGATGTCGATGATGCCACCGCAGGTCAGCCCGACCGAGAACGCGTCGTCGTCGCTGACGCCGTAACGCTGCAGCTCCGGGTGCCCGCCCGTGATCACTTCGGTGGCGGTCTCGTAGACGGCACCCTCGACGCAGCCGCCGGACACCGATCCGGCGACGGTGCCCTCGGGGGACACCACCATCGCCGCTCCCGGCGGGCGCGGGGCCGACTTCATGGTCCGCACGACGGTCGAGAGTCCGGCGGTGCCGTCTGCCTGCCATACCGCCAGCAACTCGTCGAGGATGTCGCGCACGTGCGCAGTGTATGCCTACGCTGAACCCATGAGCGTTCTCTCGCTGCGCTACTTGATCATTGGAGTGTTGGCCACCGTCGCCGCGGTGGGCACCTCCGCGACGGGCTCGGCGGCGCCGGTCCCGCCGGTGTCGGAGGCCGCGCGCGCAGCCGGTTTCGTCGACGTGCGCAGTGTGGTACCGGACGCGGTGATCGACCTGCGCTACGCGACGACGAACAACTTCGTCGGGATCCAGCTCTATCCGGCCGGGGCGCGTTGCCTGGTCCACCAATCGCTGGTGCCGGGACTGGTAACGGCCGCGAATCGGCTGCGTGCCGGCGGGGAACGGCTGGTCTTCTGGGACTGCTACCGGCCACACCGGGTGCAGGTGCGGATGTTCGAGGCGGTACCCAACCCGGCCTGGGTGGCCCGGCCCGGACTGTATGCCCGCAGCCACGTCGCAGCCCGCTCCGTGGACGTGACGCTCGCCGACGCGCGAGGGCTGGTCGACATGGGTACCGGCTTCGACGACTTCACCGCGCGCAGCCACGCGTACGCGACCGACGGGGTCAGTGCCGCCGCGCAGGCCAACCGGGCGCGGCTGCGCGAGGCGATGATCGCGGGCGGATTCACCGTCTATGACGGTGAATGGTGGCATTTCGACGGGCCAGGCGCCGGAATCGATCACCCGATAGTCGATGTCCCGGTCGTCTAGATGCTTCGATGGTGCTATGCGCAGACTTGTGGCCACAGCCGTCGCTGCGCTGTTCGGCGTGGCCGTCGCGCTGTCGGCGGGATGCGCCGGCACCGACGAGCCGAGCTCGCTGACCGACGACCCCGGCTACCACGTCCGAGGTGACGCGGTCTACTATCTGAATCCTTTTCCCGGCAAGGCATTCCGAGTCGAGGATGCGGACGCGCCGACCTTCGAGGCATTCGACCGGACCTACGGCAAAGATCGCGAGCGCGTGTTCATCAACGGACATCCGTTGCAGGGTGCGCTCGCGGACTCGTTCCGGCTGCTCGAGCGTCCCGGGCTGTCCCGCGACCGGGACCGGGTGTACCAGCATGACCAGCCGATCAGCACCGATCCGGACCACTTCGAGATGCTGCCCGGGGAGCTGGCGCGCGACAGGGTCAACGTGTATTGGAGCGACGGCACCGTATTGTCCGAGGACCCAACCAATTTCGTGATCATCTCGGATACGGACCAATACCTGTACGCGATGGACAGCCGCGAGGTGTTCGTCAACGACAACGTGATCGCCGGCGCCGCGCCGGCCACGTTCCGCGTCCTCGACGGCGCCTACACCCGGGACGACGACCGGATCTTCTTTTTCGACGCGCAGATCGCCGACGCCGATCCGGCGAGCTTCCGCACGGTGAAGGGGCCGTATGCCGTCGACGACGCGCGGGTCTACTGGATGGGCAGGACCATCGACGGTGCGGATCCGGGCAGCTTCGAGGTTCTCAACGCGAACTTCGAATGCTCCGCCGACGCCACCAGGGCCTTCTACCGAGACATGGTCATCGCCGATGCCGACCCGGCGACGTTCCCGGACCGGCCCGTCACCGGATGCTCGACGACATCGATCTCGTTCGCGGACTGAGGATTCCGGCCGTCAGATCTTGGTCAGGTCGGTCTTCATCAGCATGATGTTGTACTCCGACCACAGGGACAGGTTCCAGTACAGATCCGAACCGGTTCCCAGGGTGGACGGCGACCACGGGTGTGCCATCGGGGCGTAGATCCCGCCGGGCTGCTGGTTCATCAGCACGATCGCATCCGACCAGCCACCCTCCGGGGTGTCCGACGTGCGCATCACGATCCGGTTGGCCTGATCGCCGTAGAGCACGATGTACTTCTGCAGGTATTCGTTGTACTGCACCGACATCTCGCTCACGGTGTAGCCCGGCTTCAGGAAGCCGAACAGGCCGCCGGACTTGCCGATGATCGCCGACGCGGAGGACGGGCTGCCCGCGACCCACCGCGCGGGACTGGAGCCGAACCACCCCGAGGACGCCTTCTTGTAGTACTCGTACTTGGAGACGTCGAGGATGTCGTCCTGCTTGACACGGGCGAGGTAGGCCGCGCCCTGGCGACCGTTCGGGGTGCCGTAGACGTAGACGTAACCGTCGTCGCCCTTGACGTACGCGGACTGCTGGAAGTTGCGGTTACCACTCAGGAACGAGTTGTAGCGCACGCTTTCCGGGGCGACGGTGAAGTTCTCGCCGTTGTCGGTCGAGTAGGCCGTCGCCGAGTAGTTGGTGGTCCACCGTCCCGACGAGCCCCATCTGGTGACGGACATGAAGCTGACGTATTGGATGGCGCCGTACGGGGTCGCCTCGGTGACCTCGGTCGGCACGGACACACCCGCGGTCGGGATCAGTGTCACCGACCCCGGTGCCCACCACGGCCGGTTGATGATCGGCCGGGCCTGGGTAGGCGATTCGAGCGGAGCGCCGCCGAACATGTTGCCGTTGAACCACTCTCCGTTAGGGATGGTCATACCGTCGGACAGGTCGGTGTCGCCGCTGCGGAACAGTGTGTTGTAGAGATGGCGGCCGGACATACCGGCGGCGCCGAACGTGTCGCCGACGGCGATCAGGATCTGGTTCTCGTTCCACGGGGTCGACGGATCGTCGGCGATGCCGTTGTCCCACATCGTGCCGACGTCGGTGCCGTACACGCCGAACCGGCCGAGGGTGTTGGCCAGCAGCGGGTCACCGGGGTAGACCCTGGCTCCGGTCACCCAGCTGATGAAGCGTGTCGATTCACTGACCTGAGGGTTGAGCCACGGTGAGTACGACGGGACCGGTGCGGCGGCTGCGTTGGCCGCTTCGGACACCGCGAGGCTGGTCGAGGGGACCGACGCGTCGCGCGGAGAGTTCGTCGTCCGCGCGGCGAACAGAGTGTCGAGCTCGCGGCGGGCGAACGCCATCAGCGCCCACAGGAACGGCGGCTGCGGGGCGTCGCCGGGCTGTGCCGCGGCCTTCTGCTTGGCCCAGTCCAGCATGCTGTTGACGACGTTGACGACCGCGGTGATCAGGTTGGGCTTCTTCGCCACCGCCTGAACCTCGCTGGTGCCCGCCACGGTCGCGGCGGACACGGTGATGGTCGCGGCCTCCTGCTGCGACGCCTGCGGGTCCCCGGTGGCGGCCGCGGTGTCGTCACCTGAGTCATCGGCTGCGGTCGCCGTGGCCGGCGGTGCGGGCGGATCGACCGTTGCGGTGTGCCCGCCGCCGCTCGTGCCGTCTACCGGCGCCGGCGCGTCGGGCTCGGCCACCGGGGCAGCCGTCGTCTCCGTCGCCCGCGGGCGGGTGCCGGTCGGCTTGGCCGAGGTGCGCGGCGCGGGATCGTCAGCGGCAACGGGCTCCGGCTCGGTGTCGGGGTCGGGGTCCGACTCGGGGGTGGACTCGGGGGTGGACTCGGTGTCGGGATCGTCGGCCGGAACGGAGTCGTCGTCCTCGGGCTCGGCGTCATCCGCAGCGCCGGCGGTGTCCTCGGCCGCGGCGTCGTCATCTGAGTCGTCCGCGTCATCTGAGTCATCCGCGGCGGGGCGGTCCGTGGCGTTCTTCGTGCCACCGGTGTCCGCGCCGTCCGTGCCGCCCGACGTGTCCTTCGGGGTGGTCGCCGAGGCGGCGGGTTTCGCCGACGCCGACGACCCTTCGTCGGCCATCGCCACGCCTTGTCCTGCAAATATCGCTGATCCGACGCCCAGCGCGACGGCTAAGGCGCCGACCCGACCGACGTACGTTGCCGCACTCATGGGTTCCCTTCAATACAGCCTTGATTGCCCCCGTCGTCGTAGACCATTCAATCGCATCCCAGCGAGCGCGGCGAGCAAAAGGTTAAATCGGCGCGGAATTCGTTTCGTTACTGTGATCATGCGCAATCTGGGCCGAAATCGACGACAGCCGATTTTTCAGCAAACATCCAGCTGCTGTGTTGGTACGTGATCTGGCAGGCGTTCCCGGCGTGTTGTCCGGGTCGGGCAATGCCGCTCCGGAATCGCGCGGCGGCCGCGCCTCTTTGCCCCGGGATCGACGTGTCGTTGCCTGCCGGGGAGCGCGGGCAGGATGTCTGGCAACTCGGTGTACGTCCGTCTCGCCGGCCGCCGGCGACCCCGATAACCTCGTCACCCGACACGGCCGGATGACTGAGAGGCGGATAGCGTGCTCGCGGTCCTGCAGGCCTTCACGGTCATCATCGTCGTCATCCTCGTCGGTGTGATCGCGGGCTGGCGCGGAGTGCTCGGCGAGAACGCGAGGATGGTCCTCAACCGCACGGCCTTCCATATCGGGGTGCCCGCGCTGCTGCTGATCAGCCTGGCCGACGCGCACCCCGAGCAGGTGTTCTCGCTGACGCTGCTCGTCTCCGCAATCGCCGCGGTCACCGTGTACGGGGCGTACTTCGTCCTCGCCAAGCTGACCCGCCGGCCGACGGGGGAGGCCACGATCGGGGCGATGCTGGCGTCGTACGTCAACGCGGGCAACCTCGGGATCCCGATCAGCGCCTACGTGCTGGGCAGTACCACCGAAGTATCGGCGCTGATCCTGTTCCAGGTGCTGGTCCTGGTACCCGTGAGTGTCGGGTTGCTGGACTCCGAGGCGGGGCAACATCTTTCGGTCGGTCGCCGGCTCCTCGCACTGATCACCAACCCGATCATCGCGGCCAGCGCGGTCGGTCTGGTACTCGCAAGCACCGATATCGGGATTCCGCAGGTGTTGCGCGACCCGATGGAACTGCTGGCCGCGCTCGCGGTCCCGACGGTGCTGCTGGCCTTCGGGATCTCGCTGACCGCCCGCGGCACGCCTACCGAACGTACGGACCGACGCCAACTCGGTGCGGCGGTGGTGTGCAAACTCGTGGTGATGCCGGCGTTGGCCTACTCGCTGGCCCGGTTCGGCTTCGGCGCCGACCAGCACCAGCTGATGGTGGTGACGGTGCTGGCCGCACTGCCGTCGGCGCAGAACATCAACACCTACGCCGCGCTGTACCAGCGCGGCGACAACCTGGCGCGGGACGCGACGCTGGTCAGCACGCTGCTGTCGGTCCCGGTGATGCTGGGCGTCGTGCTGCTCACCGGGTGAGGTTCAGTCGAGCTGGTCGTCCCCGGCGGGGGCGTCCACGAGCAGGGACATGCCCTGGTGTGCGGTCAGTTCGACACTGAAGCTGTGCAGGTCATCGACGGTGGCGAGGTGGCGGCCGGAGAAGATGTCGGACACCTCGCTGCCCGGCGGCAGCTTCTCCGACCGTACGGTGCCGGTGACGTCTTCGTTCGCGAAGTTCAGCACAGTGAGCTGGTACTGGTTGGCCGTGTCGAGTTGGTGGACGAGCACGAGCATCCCGCGCTGCGACACCTCCGGGATGTCGATCTGGCGGCTGGTGGCGATGCCGTAGTGCGAGCGGACCTTCAGGATCGCCTGCAGCTGGCGCAGAAAACTGGTGTCGTCGGCGAGCTGCTCCGGGATGGACCCGTAAAGGCTTCGGCCCCTGGGCATTCCCGCCGGCGACTGGGTCGCGTCGGGGTTCACGCCCATCAGGTCGTGCGCGGCGCGGTGAATCCAGCGGGTGTCTCCGCCGCGGAGCAGTTCGGGAATCTGTGAGGGCGGCAGCGTCAGCATGCCGCACACGTCCCACCCCGAAAGCGCGAACACGCCGGGCTGCAGCGCGTTGAACATCGCCAGTAGCAGGTGCGCCCGCCGGACCCGGTCGATCTGCTCCGGCTCGGTGATGTCGTCGAGGGCGGTGATCCCCAGCGTCGCGGCGATGATCGTCGCGGACGTGCACGCTATTCCGTTCGTGGTGAAGACCAGGTTGTACGGCGCGTTGTCACCGGAGAGCCGTTCCCGAAGATCGGTGCGCACGATCTCGCCGAGGACCTCGCCGGTGATCTCCTCGCCCTTGTAGGTGAACAGGTCCTCGCGGTGCCCGTTGGACCAGTGCACCAGCTCGTAGGTGAGTTCGTCGTGGTTCTGCAGCGCGTGGACCAGCGACGCCGGATCGATACCGAGCTCGAGGGTGGTGCGCATCGTCAGCCGGAGGAACTCGGTGTCCGCGACGGCCAGCGCGTGCTGGACCGCGGGGCGGGTGATGAAGTCGTACGACAGGTCCGCCCCGGCTTCGCCGATCTGGCGGATGTCGTCGATGGTCAGGTTGAGCTCCTGGAACGTGAAGCCGCCGACCTTGCGGACCATGCTCGCGATCAGATGGTTCGCCGCCTCGGAGAGCGGATGGCCCTCAGACCACGCGGCGCTCTCCTCGGCCGCGGTCTTCTCGGCGCCGAGGAAGCCGTTGGCGTCCAGACGCAGGCCGCCGGTGCCGAGATCGGTCAGCGAGTGCAGCGCGTCGCCGATCACCAGTCGCATCCCGGCGAACGACGGGTCGAGCCAGTTGATCGACGGCTGGCCGTCCTTGAAGTAGTGCAGGTACACCCAGCGCCGCTCGACCCCGTCGATCCCGACAACCGGCCGGGTGACGCTCCAGTTGGTCTCCTTGATGCCCTCGGCGTAGAAGATGACCCGCTGCAGCTTGCCGATGATGTAGCCGGCCTTGTCGAGCCAGTCCTCGGTGTCGGAGTCGATGTTGACCGAGTCGGCGCCCGGCGGGACGTCGGGCAGGTGCTCCCAGTCGCGGGGGTCGACCTCGACCATGTGATAGATGCCGGGGTAGTCGGCGTACTTCATCTCAGCGAGCCGGAAGTCCGCGCCTTTACCGGTATGGCCGGGCACGATGTCGTCGATGATGGTGCCGCCGTACCAATTGGCGGTTCCGCACATCTGGCGGAACTCCTCCTCGGTGCCGAACGCAGGGTCGATCTGTGTGCTGATCCGGTCGAAGTGCCCGTCGACGCTCGGGGTCAGCTCCCAGCCCGAGATGCCGCCGGCCCGCTTGACCGGTCCGGTGTGGATGGCCTCGATGCCGATCTCGGCGAACGCCTTCCACATCTCGGGGTCGGCCATCGCCTTGAGGAAGGATTCGTTGGACCGGGTGATCAACGACAGTGGGTAGGCGGTGAACCACACCGACGCCGTCTCCACGGCGCCGCGCGCGCTCGGCGTCGCGTACGGGTTCTGCCACATCGAGCCCTGCCCGGAGAACTGCTGGCTGATCTCGTTGGCGTCGGCCAGCATCGACTGGCTGATCAGCCACGACACGTAGGCCGGATTGTCCCCGGTCGGTGTCCCGTCCCTGGCCACCGACCGGCGGGTGAACGGCGTGCGCACGCGCGGCCGGAACCGCAACGAACGGGGCCGCGCCGGGTGCAGATGTTCGTCGTAGGTGATCTCGGGCGCCTCGTTGCCCTGGTCTTCGGGGTCCGACTCCACGGCTTGAGACAAGATTCCGCCTTCGCAAGGGTTGGGTTCGTACGACCGTTACCGAGTATTGCCGCGTCCGGGCGGTGTTGAAACTGGAGCGAAGCGTGTCCGACTCAGAATGACCGGCCGTCGGCGTATCGCTGTCGGCGGTAGTAGCGTCCGTTGCCGCGGTTCCGACTCTTGTAGGTGGGCAGTTGCGAATCACAATTCGGGCAGATCAACCTCAGGTTCTCCCGCCTGTTGTTTGACGGGTTGCCGTCGATGTGGTCGACCACGAACACCAGAGGCAGCCCCGACCAGATAGCCGCTCCGTCACAGATCGCGCAATGGCCCGATTGGGCGTCAAGGAGGTATTGCCGGACGTAGTGATCGGGCCGGGTGTCGATCCACGCCTCGCCGGTCTCCAGCCAACGCTGTGTTCCGTCATCGCGACGTAGCAATGCTTGGCAGGCATTGCTGCAGTAGATCTTCTGGCTGCGCTTGAGAAGTTGGGAACCGCACGCCCGGCACCGTCTCACACTCCGGACATTACGGGCGGCCACCGACAACCGGACCGCCGATGCGGAGCCCCCTGTCAGGATTGAACTGACGACCTTTCGCTTACAAGGCGAGTGCTCTACCACTGAGCTAAGGAGGCGTGTCCTCGGTTGAGGACGTGCCAGATCCTATCGGCTCAGTCCTCGGCTTCGACAATCCGCTGCGACGGCACCGGCCGGGACATCGGTCGGCTGCGCGGACGGCGGCCCGGCAGCGGGATCCGGTCGGCGATGTTGCTGAGCGGGTTCACCACCTGGCTGAGCACGATCACCGCTTCGCGCAGCGCCTCGATCGTCGGCTCCAGCGCCTCCAGTCCCGGCGCCAGGCGGTTCAGCGTGTCGGCGACCGCGGCCAGCTGTTCCAGGGGGCCGTTGCGGGCAGTGAGCGTGTCGACGACACCGCCCTCGGCGAACAGCCGGTCGGCGATGCCCTCCTCGGCCAGCAAGCGGTCGACCAGCCCCTCCTCGGCCAGCAGCTGGTCGACCAGCCCGCCGGGCTCGATGGCCCGCATCAGGCCGCTCTGTTCCTGCGTCATCCGGTCCAGCGCGCCGCCGGGGGCGGTCAACCGGTCGATGACGCCACCGGGCTGCAGCAGCCGGTCGATCGGTCCGCCCGGCGCGAGTGCGCGGCCCAGCGGCTGGTCCTCGTCCATCAGTTTGGCAAGCCGGTTGGCGCGCTCCACCGCATCCTGGACGCCGAGCATCGACGCGAACGACGTCGGGGTCTGGTGGGTGCCGTCCCTGCTCTCCCCGAGAGCACGTTCCGCGAGGTCGATACCGCTTTTTGCCACCGCGATGCCGGCATCGGCGACCGCCAGACCTGCGCGCATCGGCGCGAACGCGAGGTCGGTCAGCGCTTTGGCGAAGTTCATCCGCTCAGTCTATGGACGCCGCAAACGTAAACTCACAGGAAGCGCACAGGTAGCAGGCAGCGTATTTCCAACTGTGCGGAGAAACATGAGGCGGCATGGCCATGCCCGTACCAGAGAACGTGCCCGAGGCTCGAGTACTAGTGGTCGACGACGAGGCCAACATCGTCGAGCTGCTCTCCGTGAGTCTGAAGTTCCAAGGATTCGAGGTCCACACCGCGTCCAACGGCCCCGCCGCCCTGGACAAGGCGCGTGAGGTCCGTCCGGACGCGATCATCCTCGACGTGATGATGCCCGGGATGGACGGGTTCGGGCTGCTCCGCCGGCTGCGCGCCGACGGCATCGAGGCCCCCGCCCTGTTCCTGACCGCGCGCGATTCGCTGCAGGACAAGATCGCCGGTCTGACGCTCGGCGGCGACGACTATGTCACGAAGCCGTTCAGCCTCGAAGAGGTGGTCGCCCGGCTGCGGGTGGTGCTGCGCCGCGCCGGCGCAGGCATCCAGGAGGCCCGCACGTCGCGGTTGACCTTCGCTGACATCGAGCTCGACGAGGACACCCACGAGGTCTGGAAGGCCGGCGAACCGGTGTCGCTGTCGCCGACCGAGTTCACTCTGCTGCGCTACTTCATCATCAACGCAGGCACGGTCCTGTCGAAGCCGAAGATCCTCGACCACGTCTGGCGATACGACTTCGGCGGTGACGTCAACGTCGTCGAGTCCTACGTCTCCTACCTGCGCCGCAAGATCGACACCGGCGAGAAGCGGCTGCTGCATACGCTGCGCGGTGTCGGTTATGTCCTTCGGGAACCGCGATGAGCGCTTGCGCGAAGAGCAATGGGTGGCGCTGAGCGGGACAATGGCTATGTGGCGGGAGACGTTCGGCATCTGAGGCGCGGCGTCCCGCTGCGGGTCGGTCTCGTGGCGGCGACGCTTCTGCTGGTGGCGTGCGGCCTGCTGGCGTCCGGCATCGCGGTCACCACGATCATGCAGCACAGCCTGATGAACCGCGTCGACGACACGTTGCTCGACGCGTCCCGCGGCTGGGCGCAGGTTCCGCGCCGGCTGACCACGGCTTCGGCCGACGATCCGAACCCGGCCCGGCCGCCGTCGGATTTCTATGTCCGCGGCATCGATCCCGACGGGCACATCTGGATGGTGATCAACGACCGCGAGGCCGAGCCGGTGCTGCCCGCCGACAACGACGTGGGCCCCGAGCCGGTGACGGTCGGTTCGGTCGACCACTCCGATGTGCAGTGGCGGGCGATGACTGTCCGCGGGCTGCGCGGTGAACTGACCACCGTCGCGATCGACCTGTCCGACGTGAAGTCCACGATGCGTTCGCTGGTGTACACCCAGGTCGGGATCGGCGCCGCGGTGCTGCTGGTGCTCGGCATCGCGGGCTACGCGGTGGTGCACCGCAGCCTGCGCCCGCTGTCGGAGGTGGAACAGACCGCGGCGGCGATCGCGTCCGGTCAGCTCGACCGCCGCGTGCCCGAACGCGACCCGCGCACCGAGGTGGGCCGGTTGTCGTTGGCGCTCAACGGAATGCTGGCCCAGATCCAGCGTGCGATGGCGTTGTCGGAGTCCTCGGCGGAGAAGGCGCGCAGTTCCGAGGACCGGATGCGGCGTTTCATCACCGACGCCAGCCACGAACTGCGCACCCCGCTGACCACCATCCGCGGCTTCGCCGAGCTCTACCGCCAGGGTGCGGCGCGCGACATCGAGATGCTGATGGGCCGCATCGAAAGTGAGTCGCGCCGGATGGGTCTGCTCGTCGAGGACCTGTTGCTGCTGGCGCGCCTCGACGCCCAGCGTCCGCTGGAACGTCGCCGGGTCGATCTGCTGGCCCTTGCCAGCGACGCCGTGCACGACGCCCAGTCGATCGCGCCGAAGCGCGCCATCCGGATGGAGGTCTTCGACGGACCGGGGACGCCCGAGGTGCTCGGCGACGAGCCCCGGCTCCGGCAGGTGCTGTCGAACCTGGTCGCCAACGCACTGCAGCACACCCCCGAGACCGCGGGGGTGACCATCCGGGTCGGGACCAGCGATGCGACCGCGGTGGTCGAGGTGTGCGACGAGGGTCCGGGTATGACCCCCGAGGACGCCCAGCGGGTGTTCGAGCGGTTCTACCGCGCAGACTCGTCCCGTGCCCGGGCCAGCGGCGGCACCGGCCTCGGCCTGTCGATCGTCGACTCGCTGGTGTTCGCGCACGGCGGGCGGGTCAGTGTGACGACGGCGCCGGGCCACGGCTGCAGGTTCACCGTGATGCTCCCGCGGATCACCGACGAGCGCTTGCGCGAGGAGCAGTCTGGCACCGACGAGCGCTTGCGCGAGGAGCAGACCGGCACCGACGAGCGCTTGCGCGAGGAGCAGACGGGCACCGATACCGGCACCGACGAGCGCTCCAGCGAGGAGACGACTGAGCCGATCAGCTCAGCTGCGCCAGTGCGTCCTTGATCTTGGACTGCGCCTCGTCGAGCGATTCGGGCGACGGATTCTGGTCGACGTTGGCGAACCCGAAGTCGGACAGGTTCCGGGCCGGGAACACGTGCACGTGCAGGTGCGGTACCTCCAGCCCGGCGATGATCACGCCGGCGCGCTCGGTGTCGAACGCCTTGCACACCGCCTTGCCGATAAGCTGCGACACCTCCATCACCCGGGCGAACACCGCGGGCTCGACATCCTGCCAGTTGTCGATCTCCGCGCGCGGCACGACGAGCGTGTGGCCCTGCGTCATCGGCGCGATCGTCAGGAACGCCACGATGTCGTCGTCCTCGTAGACGAATCGGCCGGGGATCTCGCGGTTGATGATCTTGGTGAAGATGGTCGCCATGCGCTCACGCTAACCGGTGCCGCATCAGCCGTCGATGTGCCACGGAGGGTCGGCGAACGACGGATCACCGGGCGGCCGGGACGGGCCCATCAGCTCGCACCGCCGGACCGGCACCAGGTGCGAGCTCAGACCCGATGGCACGTACTGGGCGACGGTCACGCACCGCTCCCAGTTGCCGTCGGCCTGCACGGGCCCGTCGCACTTGCCCAGCACCGGCCCGCCGTACACGCAGCCGGCGGCGGCCGTCGGCGCCGTGGTCAGCAACACCGCGGGCAGCAGCGCAGCCGCGAACCCGGCGGCGATACCGCGTTTCGTCGTCGGCCTCATGGTCGTCTCCCGTCGCTGCCGTCGACGCTACCGGCGTGGTGCGGATCAGGCGCGTAAAACGCACGCAAGCGTCACCTTTCGCGCCGGATTCGCTCTAGCCTGGCCGCATGCTGGGATTGATGCAGGATCGGCCGCTGATGATCTCGTCGCTGATCGACCACGCGGCGACCTTCCACGGCGACACCGAACTGGTGTCGCGCCTGCCCGAGGGCAACGTCCGGCGCACCACCTGGCGCGACGTCGGCGAGCGCTCCAAGCAGGTCGCCAACGCACTGACCGAGCTCGGCATCGAGCGCGGCGACCGGGTCGCGACGCTGGCGTGGAACAGCGACCGCCACCTCGCGCTGTACTTCGGTGTCTCGGGGTCGGGCGCGGTGATGCACACCGTCAATCCGCGGCTGTTCCCGGAGCAGATCACCTACATCATCAACCACGCCGAGGACCGGGTGTTGTTCTTCGACATCACCTTCGCGTCGATGGTCGGCGCGCTGGCGCCCGCGCTGGAGACCGTGGAGCACTTCGTCGTGATGACCGACCGCGCACACATGCCCGACGTGCCCGGCGTGCCCGCCGAGCGGCTCCTGTGCTGGGAGGAGTTCATCGGCCGCCAGTCCACCCACTACGACTGGCCCGAGTTCGACGAGCGCAGCGCGTCCTCGCTGTGCTACACCTCGGGGACCACGGGAAACCCGAAAGGCGTTCTGTACTCGCACCGTTCGACGATGCTGCACACCCTGATGACCGCCGCGCGCGACGCCATCGACATCCACAGCGGATCGGTCATCCTGCTGGTGGTGCCGATGTTCCACGCCAACGCGTGGGGCACGCCGTACACCGCCGCGATGGTCGGCGCCAAACTGGTGATGCCGGGCCCGCACCTGGACGGCGAATCGGTCTACCAGCTGATGAAAACCGAAGGGGTGAACCAGTCCCAGGGCGTGCCGACGGTGTGGATGATGCTGTTCGCCTATCTCGACGAGCACCCCGAGATCGACCCGCGCGAGCTCGGGCTGGACTACGCAGGGACCGGGGGTGCGGCGCTGCCGCTGTCGATGATCGAACGGTTCGAGCGGGACTTCGGCGCGGAGACGTTCCAGGGCTGGGGGATGACCGAGACCAGCCCGCTGTGCGTCGTCGGGCGACCGCTGCCCAAGCACGCCGGGCTGGGCCTCGACGAGCAGCACCGGCTCAGGCTCAAACAGGGCCGCGGTGTGTGGGGCGTCGACTTCAAGATCGTCGACGACGACGGAAACGAACTCCCTTGGGATGGGAAGGCTTTCGGCGAGGTGTGGGTACGCGGGCCGTGGATCGCCAGCGGCTACTTCCGGGGTGAGGGCGGCGACAAGCTGGACGGCGACGGGTTCTTCCCGACCGGTGACGTCGCGACCATCGACCCGGACGGGTACCTGCAACTGGTGGACCGCACCAAGGACGTCATCAAATCGGGCGGGGAGTGGGTCAGCTCGATCGACCTCGAGAACGCCGCGATGGGCCATCCCGCCGTCGCGGAGGCGGCGGTGATCGGTGTGCCGCACCCGAAATGGCAGGAACGGCCGTTGCTGATCGCGGTGCTGCGCAACGGGCACGACGCCACCCGCGAGGATCTGCTGGAGTACCTGTCCGGTCAGGTCGCGAAGTGGTGGCTGCCCGACGATGTGGTGTTCGTCGACGAGCTGCCGCACACCGCCACCGGCAAGGTGCTCAAAGTCAAACTGCGCGAACAGTTCCGCGATCGGAATGGCTCACAGGCCGAATGAGTAGCCACCGTTGACACAGATCGTCTGGCCGGTGATCCACGACCCCTGATCGCCGGCCAGCAGCAGCGCCAACTCGGTGACGTCCTCGGGAACGCCGGGCCTGCGGACCGCATAGTTGCGCAGGATCTCCTTGGCCTGAGGGGAATCGGCGTGCTCGGCCCACAACGGCTCGGTCATCGGCGTGCGCATCGTTCCGAGCGAGATGTTGTTGGCGGTGATGTTGTGACGGCCGTTCTCCAGCGCCACCGACCGGGTGAGGCCGGCGGCACCCGCCTTGGCGGCGCCGTAGACCGCACCGCCGGGGTCACCGGTGCGGCCCGCATCCGACACGATCGTCAGGATGCGTCCCCACGTGTTGGCGATCATCGACGGCAGCACCGCGCGGGTGCAGTGCAGCACGCCGTAGAGGTTGACCCGCAGGAACGGTTCCCAGTCGGCCGGTTCGGTGTCGGCGAACTTGGCGCGGCCGCCGAAACCCTCGGCGCCGGCGTTGCCCGCATTGTTGACCAGCACATCCACCGGTCCGGCGTCGGCGAGTGCGGAGACCACCGACCCGTAGTCGCACACGTCGAACGGTGCGGGCACCGCGCTGCCGCCCGCGGACCGGATCTCGTCGGCGACCTCGTCGCTGCGCTCCCGGTGCAGATCGTTGACCAACACCTCGGCTCCGGACCGGCCGAAGGCCAGCGCCAGTCCGCGGCCGACGCCCTGCCCGGCGCCGGTGATGAGCACCCGTCGAGAGGTCATGGCACCGGGTCGAATTCGAGGTGCAGCGCCGACAGGCCGCGCAGCAGGAACGTCGGGTCGTAGGCGAACCGGCGCTCGTCGGCCGAGCCGTGGGCCGATTCGTCGAACCGGATGTCGCGCAGCCGGGCCAGCAGTCGCCGCACCGTGATCTGCCCTTCGACCCGCGCCAGCGGCGCGCCCGCGCAGGTGTGGATGCCGCGGCCGAACGCGATGTGCTCGCGGACGTTCTTGCGCTCCGGCCGGAAGGTGTGCGGATCCTCGAACTTGCTCGGATCCCGGTTGGCGGCGCCGAGGCAGAGCATCACGATGCTGCCTGCCTTCAGGTGCACCCCGCCGAGCGTCGTGGACTTGCGCACCAGGCGGAAGTCCACCTTGGTGGGGGAGTTCATCCGCAGCGACTCTTCGATGAAGTTCGGGATGCGGTCCGGGTTCTCCCGCAGCACATCCTGGAATTCGGGCTGTTCGGCCAGTGTCTTGGCGGCCGCGCTGAGCAGTTTGGTCACCGTCTCCTGGCCCGCCGCGAACAGGAACGTCGCGGGTTTGACCACCTCGATGAGCTCGGGTGTCGACCCGTCGGGGTACACCGCGGTCGCCATCCCCGACAGCACGTCCTCGCGTGGCTCGCGACGGCGTTCGGTGAGATAGCCGAGGAACTTGTCGTCGAGGTACTGCAGCGGGTCGGATCCGACGGGCGCGCCGTCGAGCGCACCGACCCGGGAGCCGTCCGGTTGCTCGGCGCCCAGCGCGGCGAGGAACTCCGCGCGGTCCTCCTGCGGCACCCCGAGAAGGTCGATGATCGCCGAGGTGGCAAAGGGTTTGGCGTACTCGGTCAGGAACTCGCAGCGTCCGTTACCGGCGATCCGGTCGATCTGGCTGTCGACCAGCTGCCACATGTAGTCCTCGTTCTCCTTCAGGCGACGAGGAGTCAGCAGCTTGTTCAGCAGTGAGCGGGCCCGTTCGTGGGCGGGCGGATCCATCACGACCATGTGCTCGTGGATCGGGAAAAGGTGGCGGTGCGCCTCGATCTGTTCGGAGATGTCGTCGCCCTCGGGCGTGAACGGCAGGGGCGGGAACGGTCCGCCGATCGCGTTGACCGCCGAGAACGACCCGTGATCCTTGAACGCCGCCAGCACCTCCTGATAGCCCGTCACCGCCCACACTCCGTGATGCGGCTCCTGGTACACCGGCCCCAACGCGCGCAGGTGGTCCCAGTAGGCGTAGGGATCCTGGCTGAGCGCGAAATCGGAGAAGAAGTCCATCGACGCGAGGTCGGTCATCGAGGCGATCCTTTCGCTTGCCTGATCGATCGATCAGACTGCTAGAATGCGCCATGCTTACCACGGCGTTCGAGGCACGGTCAAGCATCGACGGCCCGGACGGCGGCTGAATGGCCACCTCACCGAGAACCCGGGGCGGTGACCTCAATGCCCGCCAGCGCCTGATCGAAGCCACCGCGAAGATCATGCGTGACGAGGGTTATGCCGCGGCGACGTCGCGCCGTGTCGCCGCCGAGGCCGGCGTGAAGCAGGCGTTGGTCTATTACTACTTCCCGACGATGGACGACCTGTTCGTCGAGGTGCTGCGCGTCGGTGCGGAAACCTCCCTGGAACATATGCGTGCCGCGCTGGCCGACGACGATCCGCTGCGCGCACTGTGGCTGATCAACAGTGATGCCAGCCGGACCGGGCTGAACACCGAATTCATGGCACTGGCCAACCACCGCAAGGTGATTCGCGTCGAATTGCGTGCCTACGCCGAACGGGTCCGCGATATCGAGACCGCCGCGGTCACGGTCGCGTTGCGCGCCAACGGAATCGATCTCGACGAGCATCCTCCGGTGGTGATCTCGATGCTGATCGCGCAGATCGCCCGCAGCCTGTGCAACGAGAGCGCGGTCGGGGTCACGCTCGGGCACGACGAGATGCGCGCCTATGTCGACCGTCATCTCAAGTCCTTCGGATCCGCGTCAGGCGGTTGACAGTCAAGGCGATCGGTGTCAATCTCCTGATCGATCGACAAATAGTCGATGGATGTCTGAAATCGAGGTGGCACATGGGCGGTCGGGTCGAGGGCAAAGTCGCGTTCATCACGGGTGCGGCGCGTGGACAGGGGCGCAGCCACGCGGTTCGCCTCGCCGAAGAGGGTGCCGACATCATCGCGATCGATGTGTGTGGGCCGATCAGCTCGAACCCGCAGATCCCGCCGGCCACGCCGGACGACCTCGCCGAGACCATCGACCTGGTCAAGGGCACCGGCCGCCGGATCGTCGCCGCCGAGGTCGACGTCCGCGACTACGCCGCCGTCGAAGAGACGGTGAACTCGGGGGTCGAGCAGCTGGGCCGCCTCGACATCGTCGTCGCCAACGCGGGCATCGGCAACGGTGGCCAGACGCTGGACCACACCAGCGAAGCCGACTGGGACGACATGATCGCCGTCAACCTGTCCGGAGTCTGGAAGTCCGTCAAAGCCGCTGTTCCGCACCTGATCTCCGGCGGTCGCGGTGGTTCTATCATCCTGACCAGCTCGGTCGGCGGGCTCAAGGCGTACCCGCACACCGGCCACTACATCGCCGCCAAGCACGGCGTCGTCGGGTTGATGCGTACCTTCGCCGTCGAGCTCGGTCAGCATTCGATCCGGGTCAACTCGGTGCATCCGACCAACGTGAACACCCCGCTGTTCATGAACGAGGGCACGATGAAGCTGTTCCGGCCGGATCTGGAGAACCCGGGCCCCGAGGATATGAAAGTGGTGGCCCAGATGATGCATGTGCTGCCGGTCGGCTGGGTGGAGCCGCGCGACATCAGCAACGCGGTGCTGTTCCTGGCCTCGGACGAAGCCCGCTATGTCACCGGTCTGCCGATGACCGTCGACGCCGGCAGCATGCTCAAGTAGCGCCGGACATGCAGCTCGTCTTCGCGCTGCCGCACATGCTGCGGCTGCCGGCGATGTCGCAACCGTGGGAGGCGTCGGTGACCGGGGCGGACCAGACCCGGATGGCCAAATGTGCGGATGCCTGGGGCTACGACATGATCGCTGTCCCCGAACATTTCGTGATCCCGACCGAGCACGTGGAACTGTCCGGCCCGCACTACCTGCAGTCCACCGTGGCGCAGGCGTATCTCGCAGGCGCCACCGAACGGATCCGGCTGAACTCGTGTATCACCGTGCTGCCGCTGCAGCATCCGATCGTGCTGGCCAAGGCGCTGGCCACCGCGGACTGGATGAGCGGTGGCCGGATGATGGTCACCTTCGGGGTGGGCTGGCTGCAGGGCGAGTTCGACGCGCTCGGAGTCCCGTTCCGCGAACGCGGGCGGATCGCCGATGAGTACCTGGCGGCGATCAAGGAGCTGTGGACCAGCGAGACTCCGAGCTTCCAGGGGAAGTACGTCTCGTTCGACCAGGTCGCGTTCGAGCCGAAACCCGTGCAGAAACCCCATCTGCCGATCTGGATCGGCGGGGACGCCGATGCCGCGCTGCGGCGGGCGGCGAAGTACGCGTCCGGGTGGTGGTCGTTCCTGACCCCGCCCGAACAGATCGCCGAACGGGTGGAGTTCATCAAGTCCCAACCCGACTACGACGGCCGTCCGTTCGACGTCGTGCACGGCCTGGGCACCAACCGGGTCGGCGAAGGCCATGTCGCGCAGAAGGATCCGCACGCACGTCCGGGCATGAGCGCGGCCGAGATCGTCGACAAGCTGAGCTGGCTGGGGGAGCAGGGGGTCACCGTCAGCGCGGTGCCGATCCCCAGGGTCGGGGGCGTCGACGAGTATCTCGACTACGCGCAGTGGGTGATCGAGGAGATCAAACCCCAGCTGCCCTGATCAGCGCACCTGGGCGGCGATCTCGTCCACAGTCCACGGCGGCTCGTCGTGGTGGCCCCGGTAGGCCACGATCGACGGCGTCTGCCGCTCGAAGCGGCCGATGAATCCGCCTGCGGCGATGAAGATCTGGCCGGTGACATCCTGGGCCAGATCGCTGGCCAGGTACGCGTAGGTCGGGGCGGCGTACTCCGGCGGGGCGGCGTCGAGCGCACCCTGGAAACTGACGTCGTCGAGGAGTCCGCGTCGGTTCAGTTCGTGAATGTGCGCTTCGTAGTCGGCGCCGGTCGACAAGCGCGTCTTCGCCCCCGGACACACCACGTTGGCGCGTACGCCGTGCTCCTTGAGTTCGGCGGCGATCGCCAGCGTCAAGCTGTTCACCGCTCCCTTGCCCGCCGGATAGCCGGTGCCGCCGTAATCACCGAGGAACGCGAAGGAGCTGGTGTTCACGATCGCGCCGCCGCCCTGTGCCACCATCACCGGTGCCGCGGCCCGGCAGGTCTGGAACACCGTGCCCAGGTGTGCGTCCATCAGGTCCTGGAACTGCGCCGGGGTCACGTTCAGGATCGAGGAGCCGGACGGTTCGGCGGTGCCCGCGCAGTTGATCAGGATGTCGATGCGCCCGTACTCGCGGATGCAGGATTCGATCAGCGCATCGGCGACCGCGGGGTCGGCGGGCGAGCCAGGATGAGCGATCGCGCCCGGAATGCGTTGCGCGGCCTCGATCGCCGCGGCCTCGTCGCGGCCGTTGACCACCACGGAGGCGCCCAGGGAAGCCAGCAACTCGGCGACGGCGAGACCGACGCCGCGAGTACCGCCGACGACCACCGCGGCCCGGTTGTCCAGCGGCCTGACGGCCACGGCGCTAATCCGTCTTCCCCGCCTCGGAGAAGGTCATCGCGTCCATGTTCCAGTAGCCGCGCAGATTGGTGATTAGCCCGGCGTCGTCGACGCGGTAGGTGAACACCCCGCGCACGGTGGCCACGAAACCGTTCGGGAACGTGGTCTCCAGCACCAGGATGTAGGCGATCTCGGACGGACTGCTGGACGGGAACGTCTCCTCGCAGGTGACGCGCAGCGTGTTCGGCCCGATGTTGGTGTCGTAGAAGGCGGCCAGGGCCTCCTTGCCGCGCACACCCGTCCCGTCGGGATTGGTGACGGCCTGTCCGATCGGGTCCTCGACGACGACGTCGTCGGACATCAGCGCCAGCCAGCCCTCGCGGTCACCGGTCTGCACGCAGCGCCACGAATTCCGTGACGCCGCGACCACCGGTGACAGGTCCTCTGCCGTCTCTGTCATGGGACTCCTTCGGTCCGGCCTCCGCCGAAATTGCATTCCAGCAGGGCGCTACTCGAACTTCCGCTGCTGGAATGCAATTTCGCGAGAAGGGGTGGGGTTACCGGTCGGCGTCGGTGTAGCGGATGACGCCGCGGATGTTTCGGCCTTCCAGCATGTCCTTGTAGCCGTCGTTGATCTGCTCCAGCTTGTACTGCCGGGTGACCATGTCGTCGAGGTTCAGGCGCCCGGCCTTGTACATCGACAGCAACTGCGGGATGTCGTGGTGCGGGTTGCCGCCGCCGAAGATGGTGCCCTGCAGGTTCTTCTGCAGCAGGGTCAGCATCGACAGATTCAGCGTCACATCGGACTTGGCCATGTTCGCGACCGCGGTCACCACGCACGTCCCGCCCTTGGCGGTGATGTTGAGGTAGTTGTCGATCTCTTCGCCGTGCAGCTCGCCGCTGGTGATGATGGTCTTGGCGGCCATCCGGCCCTGGGTGACCTCGGCGACCCCTGCCATCGCGCTGAAGATGTCGGGGTAGGCGTGGGTGGCACCGAACTTCAGCGCCTGGTCGCGCTTCCACTCGACCGGGTCGATGGCGAAGATGTTGCGCGCACCCGCGTTCAGGGCGCCCTGCAGCGCACCCATGCCGACGCCGCCGATACCGGAGATGACGACGTCGTCGCCCGGGCGGACGTCGGCGCTGCGCACCGCCGAGCCGTAGCCGGTGGTGACGCCGCAACCGACCAGGCAGGCGACCTCGAACGGGATGGACGGATCGATCTTCACGACCGAGCTCTTGTGCACGACCATGTACGGGCTGAAGGTGCCCAGCAGCGTCATCGGGATGACGGGCTGACCGTTCTTGGTGGCGTGGATGCGGTGGGTGTTGTCGGAGACCGCGGTGCCCTGGAGCAGCATGGCGCCGAGGTCACACAGGTTGCGCAGGCCGGCCTGGCAGGACGGACACGCGCCACACGACGGGATGAACGACAGCACGACGTGGTCGCCGGGCTCCAGGCCCTCGACGCCGGGGCCGACCTCGGTGACGACGCCGGCGCCCTCGTGGCCGCCCAGCACCGGGAAACCTGCCATCGGGATGTCGCCGGTGACCAGATGATGGTCCGAGTGACACATGCCCGAAGCTTCCATCTGGATCTTGACCTCGTCCTTGACGGGGTCGCCGATCTCGATCTCCTCGATCGACCACGGCTGGTTGAACTCCCAGATGAGAGCACCTTTTGTCTTCACTTCGAACCTCCACTCGCGAAACCCGACCCCGGCGTTCTCCGGGGCGGCCGGCCACGCCGGATGGTCAATCTAGGCACAAATTGGAACGTGTTCCTGTTCTGCGGTCCATTATGACCTCCATCACCTGCGTGGTGTCACCGGGGCCACATCTTGACACCTGTCGAGTTTCTACCAGATCGGGACCGGGGCCTGCCCGAGAGGGTAGTAACCGGGCAGCCGCTCGCCCGAGAGGGACCGTTCGATGCGCTTCTGCATCGCCGGGGTGAGATCGCCGGACTCGATCAGCTTGGCGTAGCCCTTGGCGACATGCCCGAAGTCGAAGAAGTCGCGCTGCCACTCGATCAGCAGCTGGTCGTTGAGCCGGAACCAGCTGCCGCCGATGCCGTAGATCTCGGCGGTGCCGCCGTCGCTCTTGTTGGCGATCTGCTTCCAGAACCCGACGATCTCGTTCTGCTTCTCGTCGATCAGGGTGCGCTGGTACTCGTAATACCAGTTCTCCAGGCCCTCCATCTCCAGCCCGAGCGCGATATCGCGGATCTCCTGCTTGCCGACGCACATCACGTCCTCCTTCGGGCCGATGTTCCAGCCGTAGGTCGCGTCGTCGGTGTAGAAGTCGGCCAGGTTCGTCCAGTCGCCTGCCGCCTCGGAGTCTTTGTTGGCCTGCAGCCAGCGCTCGACCCAGTCTTCGAGTTGCTCTCTTGTGGAGGATGAAGTCACGTTCATTCCTTTTCTTTGAGGGTCAGTGCCCGGGTTGGACACATCTCGACGGCCATCTCGACGGCGTCGCGTAATTCGTCGGGCGGCTCGTGGTCGAGGATCTCGACGACGCCGCGTTTGGGCACCCGGAAGACATCCGGGGCCTCCAGCTCGCACATCGCGTGGCCCTGGCACAGGTCAGCGTCGAGATGGATTCTGTAGCTGCGGTTTCCGCTCATCTTTTCTCAAGCCTTCGCGCGCTTGCGGTAGCGCACCTTCGCCGGCCGGGCCAGCTGCACCACCATCTTCGAGTGGTCGTTGCGGTAGCTGTCGGCCGGTTGCGCCATCTCGAACTCGTACTCGCGCAACAGCACCGAGAAGATCGCCTTGATCTGCATCTGCGCGAACGCGGCCCCGACGCAGCGGTGCTTGCCCGCGCCGAACGGGATCCACGTCCACCGGTTGATCAGATCTTCCTGCCGCGGCTTGTTGTAGCGATCGGGATCGAAGACGTCCGGGTTAGGGAAGTCGTCGGGGATCCGGTTCGAGATGGCCGGTGACGCGGCGACCATCTGTCCCTTGTGGATCGGATGGCCCGCGACCTCGAATTCGTCCTGGGCCACGCGCATCAGGATGATCAGCGGCGGATGGAGCCGCAGCGTCTCCTTCAACGCGTTGTCGAGATTCGGGATCTGGCGCAGTGCATGGAAACTGACTTCCTGGCCGTCGGAGTACAGGTCGTCGAGCTCCTGCTGGACCTTCGCGTAGAACTCGGGGTTGCGCAGCAGCTCGATCAGCGTCCACGACGACGTGCCGGAGCTGGTGTGGTGCCCGGCGAACATCAGCGAGATGAACATGCCGGTGACCTCGTTGGCCGAGAACCGCGGATTGCCGTCCTCGTCCTTGATCGACACCAGCACGTCGAGCAGGTCGCGATCGCTCTTGTCCTTGGGCGGGTTGGCGATCCGGCCGTGCATGACCTCCTGCACCAACTCGACCAGGCTGGCGCGGGCCTCGTCGCGGATCCGGAAGCTCTCGATCGGCAGATACGGATCGACGTAGCAGAGCGGATCCGTGCCGCGCTCGAGCAGGTGGTAGTAGTTCGCGAATCGCGAGTCGAGCTGGTTGCGGAACTTGAGCCCGATCAGGCACGCGGTGGAGGTGTAGATGGTCAGCTCGGCGAAGAAGTCGAGCAGCTCGATCTCGCCCTCGTCACCCCAGTCGGCGATCATCCGCTTGACCTCGTTCTCGATGGTCGCGGCGTGACCCTTCATCTGTTCACCGCGCAGCGCGGTGTTGTGCAGCATCTCCGCGCGCCGTTCGGGGTCGGCGTCGAACACCACGCCCTCGCCGAAGATCGGCGTCATGAACGGGTAGGCCTCAGCCTGGTTGAGTTCGCTGTCGGTGGAGCGGAAGAAGAACTCGTTGGCGTCGGCGCCCGAGAGCATCACCACCTGCTTGCCGGCCAGCTGGAACCAGCCGACATCCCCACATTCCTGCCGCACCCTGCTCATCAGGCCGATCGGATCGGTGCGGAACTCCTCCAGGTGGCCGTGTTCCTCGTCCTCGCCGCCGGACACCCGGGGCACGATCGCTGTTGTCATGACGGCATTCCCTCCTCGCCGAGAGCAAGCTTCTGGCGGTCCTTGACGTCGGCCAGCGGGGCCTCCGGCTGCAACTCCATGGTGGCGATGTAGTTGCCCCGCGGCGTCTCGGCCACGAATGTGATGGCCCGGGCCAGGTCGTCGGCACGCATGAAGTAGTCGTGCCGGGCCTGCCCCCACTTGGCCCAATCCTCCAGGGCGGGACCGATCTTCTCGGCGGGCAGGCTCCAGCCCATCGAGGTGCGGGTCGGCCCCGGGTGCACGATCGAGGCGCGCACGCCGGTGCCTTCGAGTTCCATCTGCAGGTTGTTGACCATCGCGACCAGCCCGGCCTTGGCGGCACCGTAGGCACCCATGTGTGGCCGTTGCCGCAGCGCCACATCGGATCCGACGAAGATCAGATCGCCGCGGCGGCGTTCGAGCATGCCGGGCAGCACCGCGGTGGCCAGCCGGTTGGCGCCGACCAGGTGGATCTGCAGTTGATCGGTGAACTCGTCGGTGCTCATCTCGTGCAGCTTGCCGAAGTTGGTGTCACCCGCCCCGGCCACCAACACCTCGATCTCGCCGAGTTCGGCGGTGGTCTGCTCGACGGCGCCCTTCACCGAGTCCGGGTCGGTGACATCGAGCGCCACGGCCATCGCCTCGCCGCCGTCGGCGCGGATCCTGCCGACGATCTCCTCGAGCTTCTCCACCCGACGGGCGCCGAGGGCAACCGGAAAGCCGTTGCGGGCGAGCCGGATCGCGGTCGCCTCGCCGATTCCGGAGGACGCCCCCGCGACCAGTGCGGGGCGACGGTCGGGCAGCGGGTCAAAACGGGGCATGCACAGAGGCCTTTCAGCGGACCTTGACGGACATCGGGAGGTGAGCGAACCCGCGGACATTGCTGGAGTGGACGCGGACGGCGTTGGCCTCGTCCACTTCGTATCCGCGGATTCGCTTGAACAACTCGGCCAGCGCCACCCGGGCCTCCATACGCGCCAGATGCGCGCCGAGGCAGAAGTGGGCGCCGCTGCCGAAACTCAGGAGTTTCGAGCCGATCTCACGGCCGATGACGAAATCGTCGGGATTGTCGAAGACCCGCTCGTCGCGATGCGCCGAGCCGGGCAGCAGCAGCAGCACGTCGCCGTCGGGGATCACCGTGTCGTAGAGCTCGAGCTCACCGACGACCGTGCGGGCCAGGATCTGGCTGGACGTGTCGAAGCGCAGCGTCTCCTCCACCCACAGCGGGATCCGCTCCAGATCGTCGTAGACCGGCCCGAGCTGGTCGGGATTGCGGTGGCCCCAGAACGCGGCATTGGCAAGCAGTTTGGTGGTGGTCTCGTTACCCGCGATGACCATCAGGAACATGAAGCCGATGATCTCGTCGTCGGTGAGCCGGTCCCCGTCGATCTCGGCCTCCAGCAGCGCCGTGGTCAGGTCGTCGGTCGCCTGCTTGCGGCGCTGCCCGACCATCTCCTGGTAGTAGACGATCAGGTTCAGCGACGCCTCGATCGCCGAGTCGGGCACGTCGGTGACCCCGTCCTCGCGGTGCATCACCGCATCGGCCCACGCGCGCACCTGCGTGCGGTCGGCCTTCGGCACCCCCATCAGTTCCGAGATCACGTCCATCGGCAGCTTGCCGGCGAATTCGTCGACGTAGTCCACGGATCCGGTGTCGCGGGCGATCTCCAGCATGGAGTCGAGGTGCTCGACCGCGATCTCCGTGACGCGCGGTTCCAGCTCGCGAATGCGGCGCGGGGTGAAGCCCTTGGAGACCAGGGTGCGCAGCCGCAGGTGATCCGGGTCGTCCATGGCCAGGAACGACATCGTCCTCGACGCGTGCGGACCCCGCGACGCCGGATCGAGGGAGACGCCGAACTTGTTGGACAGCGTGGTGCTGTTGCGGAAGCCCTTGTGCACGTCGGCGTGCCGCGACAGCGCCCAGAACCCGAGCCCGGCGTTGTGGTACAGCGGCGCCTCGTCGCGCAGCCGCTGGTAGTACGGGTACGGATCCTCGTGGAAGTCGTAGTCGTAAGGGTCCAGCGTCACGTCGCTGATCGTCATTTGTCGTCTCCCACGATGAGCCCGACCACATAACTCAACCGGTCGGCGATCTGGTGATAGGTGAAGGCGCCGCTGCCGGCGTTGACCAGCGCGCCGAAGAACGTCATCTCGAGCGCGGCCAGCGTGCGCGGGTCGGGATCGGGCCCGACGGCGGCGCGGATGCGGCGGTGGATCTCGGCGCCGATGCGTTCACGGACCGAGCGCACCGCCGCGTCGTTACCCGACAGCAGAGCCGTGGTGCATGCGGCGGCGACCTCGGGTTCGTCGGCGACCATCAACGCCATGCTGCGCAGGGTCTTCTCGACCCGGGCCACAGTGCTGTCGTTGACGTCGGTGAAGTAGTCGACCTGCTTGATCAGGTTCAGATAAATCTCGGCGATCAGGTGGTTCTTCGACGAGAAGTACGTGTAGGCGGTCGCGGGGGCCACCTTGGCGCGCGCGGCGACCGCGCGCACGGTCAGGTCGGCGTACGACGATTCGCGCAGCATCTCCAGCCCGGCGGCGAGCACCTTGCGGAAGGTCTCCTCCTGCCGACGGTTTCGTGGCGGGTGCCCCGACTCGGGTGTGAGCGCGGCAACAGCATCGCTGGACACATGTCCAAGTTATCCGACGGTGCATACCTGAGGCAAGCTAGCGGCAAAAACCACAGCTAGACAGGACTACTCGGTAGGTACAGCGGCACATCCTTGCCTGCCGTCGCCGTGTGCGGTTATGGTTCCGGGGAACTCTGTCGGACAGTTGTCCAGAATGAAACAGGAGGTCGGATGGGAATCCTGACCGATCGCGAGAGCAAGCTGCTCGTCGACGGCAAGCTCGTCGACGGGAGCGCGGGCACGTTCACCACCAGCAATCCGGCGACCGAGGAGACCCTCGGCGTCGCCGCCGATGCGAGCGCCGAGGACATGAGCGCGGCGATCGGGGCGGCGCGGCGCGCCTTCGACGAAACCGGCTGGTCGACCGACACCGAGCTGCGGGTGCGGTGCCTCCGCCAGCTGCAGACCGCGATGCGCGACCATGTCGAAGAGCTGAGGGACCTCACCATCTCCGAGGTCGGCGCGCCGCGGATGCTGACCGCGGCGGCCCAGCTCGAAGGTCCCATCGACGACCTGACGTTCTGCGCGGACACCGCCGAGTCTTACGAATGGAGCACCGATCTCGGTGTCGCGTCCCCGATGGGCATCAAGACCGCCCGCCGGATCGCCCGCGAGGCGGTCGGTGTCGTCGGCGCCATCACGCCGTGGAACTTCCCGCACCAGATCAACCTGGCCAAGATCGGCCCGGCACTGGCAGCGGGCAACACGCTGGTACTCAAGCCGGCGCCGGACACGCCGTGGGTGGCCGCGGTGCTGGGCGAACTGATCTCCGAGCACACCGATTTCCCCGCCGGGGTGGTCAACATCGTCACCTCCAGCGACCATGCCGTCGGTGCGCTGCTGTCGAAAGACCTGCGCGTGGACATGGTTTCGTTCACCGGGTCCACCAACACCGGCCGCGCCGTGATGTCCGACGGCTCGGCGACGTTGAAGAAGGTCTTCCTTGAGCTCGGCGGCAAGTCGGCGTTCCTGGTCCTCGACGACGCCGACCTGGCCGGCGCCTGCGCGATGGCGGGGTTCACCGCATCGATGCACGCGGGGCAGGGATGCGCGATCACCACCCGGCTGGTGGTTCCCAGGAATCGCTACGACGAGGCGGTCGAGGCCGCCGCCGCGACCATGGGTGGCCTCAAGCCAGGAGATCCCACCGACCCCGGCACGATCTGCGGCCCGGTGATCTCGGCCCGCCAGCGCGACCGGATCCAGGGTTACCTGGACTCGGCGCTCGCCGAGGGCGGCCGATTCGCCTGCGGCGGCGGCCGTCCCGCGGGCCGCGACACCGGGTTCTTCATCGAGCCGACGGTGATCGCCGGTCTGGACAACAACGCGAAGGTCGCCCGCGAGGAGATCTTCGGCCCGGTGCTGACGGTGATCGCGCACGACGGCGACGACGACGCGGTGCGGATCGCCAACGATTCGCTCTACGGCCTGTCCGGCACGGTGTTCTCGCCGGATCTCGACCGCGCCAACGCGGTCGCCGCGAGGCTGCGGGTCGGCACGGTCAACGTCAACGGCGGTGTCTGGTACTCGGCGGACATGCCGTTCGGCGGTTACAAGCAATCCGGCATCGGCCGGGAGATGGGCCTCGCCGGTTTCGAGGAGTACCTCGAGATCAAAGCGATCGCCACGGCTGTCTGAGAAGGAGACACAGTGGGTCTATACGGAGATCAGTTCAAGGAGAAGGTGGCCATCGTCACCGGTGCCGGCGGCGGTATCGGGCAGGCGTACGCCGAGGCGCTGGCGCGTGAGGGCGCCGCCGTCGTGGTCGCCGACATCAACACCGAAGGTGCCCGCAAGGTCGCCGACGGGATCAAGGGCGAGGGCGGCAACGCGCTCGCGGTGCGGGTCGACGTGTCCGATCCGGACTCCGCCAAAGAGATGGCCGCCCAAGCGCTCTCGGAGTTCGGCGGGATCGACTACCTGGTCAACAACGCCGCGATCTTCGGCGGGATGAAGCTCGACTTCCTGATCACCGTCGATTGGGACTACTACAAGAAGTTCATGAGTGTGAACCTCGACGGTGCGCTGGTGTGCACGCGCGCGGTCTACCGCAAGATGGCCAAGCGCGGTGGCGGCGCGATCGTCAACCAGTCGTCCACCGCGGCGTGGCTGTACTCCAACTTCTACGGGCTGGCCAAAGTCGGGATCAACGGCCTGACCCAGCAGCTGGCGACCGAGCTGGGCGGACAGAACATCCGGGTCAACGCGATCGCGCCGGGGCCCATCGACACCGAGGCCAACCGGACCACCACCCCGCAGGAGATGGTGGCCGACATCGTCAAGGGAATCCCGTTGTCGCGCATGGGCCAGCCCGACGATCTGGTCGGCATGCTGCTGTTCCTGCTGTCGGATCAGGCCAAGTGGGTCACCGGCCAGATCTTCAACGTCGACGGCGGGCAGATCATCAGGTGACCGGCGAGCGCTCGCGCGAGGAGCAGACCAACACGGCCGAACCGAAACTCGGCTACATCGGCCTGGGTAACCAGGGGGCGCCGATGGCCAAGCGGCTCGTCGACTGGCCCGGCGGGCTGGTGGTGTTCGACGTGCGCACCGATGCGATGACACCGCTCGCCGAGCTCGGGGCCACGCTGGCCGACACCGTCGCCGATGTCGCGGCCGCCGACG
The DNA here is from genome assembly GCF_002086815.1 of Mycolicibacterium parafortuitum. GTDB lineage: Bacteria > Actinomycetota > Actinomycetes > Mycobacteriales > Mycobacteriaceae > Mycobacterium > Mycobacterium parafortuitum. The sequence continues at coordinate 172,668 of NZ_MVID01000002.1, read as the reverse complement.
TGATCAGCGTGACCGTGCTCAATGACGCCCAGGTGCGCGACGTCGTCACCGAACTCGGTGCCCACGCCAGGGCGGGCACCGTCATCGCGATCCACTCCACCATCGAGCCCGGAACCGCCGCAGAGCTCGCGGCGCAGTTGCGGCCCAAGGGTGTTCACGTCGTGGACGCCCCGGTCAGCGGAGGTGCGGGTGCCGCCGACAAGGGGGAGCTCGCCGTGATGGTCGGCGCCGACGATGCGGCCTACGACATCGTGAAGCCGGTGTTCAAGAAGTGGGCTTCGATGGTCGTGCGGGCCGGCGAACCCGGCGCGGGAACGCGGATGAAGATCGCCAGGAACATGCTGACGTTCATCGGGTTCGCCGCCGCATGCGAGGCGTCTCGACTGGCCGAGGCCGCGGGAATCGATCTGCAGAAACTCGGCCGGGTGGTGCGCCACAGCGACGCGCAGAGCGGCGGTCCGGGCGCGATCATGGCCCGCGACGACACCGCGCCGCTGGCACCCGACCACTTCCTGTACGACATGTTCGTTCACACCCGCGGGCTGGCCGAGAAGGATCTGAAGCTGGCGCTCGGCCTCGGCGAGGCCACCGGCGTGGAGCTGCCGCTGGCCGAGATCGCCCTGCGGGATCTGGCCGCCGGTCTCGGCGTGCCCCATACGAGTTCGAGCACGAAGGAGTAAGAGATGGACGAGCTACGGCGCAAGGGCCTGGACAAGATGAACGAGGTGTACGGCTGGGAGATGCCGAACATCGAGGGCGACCCGTACTTCGATCTCACCGTCGACCACCTCTTCGGCACCATCTGGACCCGTCCCGGTCTCTCGATGCGCGACAAGCGCATCATGACGCTGACCGCCGTCGCCGCGCTGGGCAACTCCGACCTCGCCGAGATCCAGGCGAACGCGGCGCTGCACAACGGCGAGCTCACCGGCGAGGAGCTCAAGGAGATGGCGGTGTTCCTGACGCAGTACCTGGGCTTCCCGCTGGGCTCCAAGCTCGACGGTGCGGTGAGCAAGGTGATCAAGAGACGCCAGAAGGCTGCCGAACGCGGTGAGGACGAGGACCGTAAGGCCAACGTCAACGCCGCCGTCCAGATGCACTCCGGAAGCAAGGTGCACGATGAGCGTGATGAGTAGGTACGCGGCGCTGACCCGCGACGAGCTGGCCACCCTCGTCCCGGAGTTGCTGCTGATCGGCCAGTTGATCGACCGCTCCGGAATGGCCTGGTGTATCAGCAATTTCGGTCGCGAAGAGATGCTGCAGATCGCTATCGAGGAATGGGCCGGCGCGAGCCCGCTCTACACCAAGCGGATGCAGAAGGCGCTCAAGTACGAGGGCGTCGATGTCATCACGATCTTCAAGGGGCTGCAGCTCGACATCGGCGCGCCGCCGCAGTTCATGGATTTCCGCTACACCGTGCACGACCGCTGGCACGGTGAGTTCCACCTCGACCACTGCGGCGCCCTGCTCGACGTCGAGCCGATGGGCGAGGACTACGTCCGCGGGATGTGCCACGACATCGAGGACCCGACGTTCGACGCGACCGCGCTGGCCACCAACCGCAAGTGTCAGGTGCGGCCGGTACACCGTCCGCCGCGCACACCCGCCGACCGCCACCCGCACTGCCGGTGGACGGTGACCATCGACGAGTCGTACCCCGAGGTGGATTTCATCCCGCAGCTCGACATCGTCGGCGCCAGCCGGGCCTATCACACCGAGCTCGATCCGATCGATCCGGCAGACGAAGGGCAAGCCGACTACGCGGGGCCGTTGGTGTCCGATTTCGACTTCGGTGCGTTCTCGCATTCGGCGCTCGTGCGGATCGCCGACGAGGTGTGCCTGCAGATGCACCTGCTCACGTTGTCGTTCAACCTGGCGGTCAGGGCGAGGACGAAGGGCGATGCGGCGCTGGAGGAGTCGGTCCGCTACAGGTCCCTGATCGGTATCGCGGGGGTGGCCGCCGAGAGGATCCGCAACGCGCTGAAGATTCCCGCCGATGCCGCCGGGGCGTTGCGGGTGCTGGAACTGCACCCGATGCTGAACCCCGCGGCCTACGTGTCGGTCGACGTGGACCGCGACCATCTGCGCGTGCGCAGATCGCCGGCCCACGACGACGGCGCCTGGATCTCGTTGGTGTCCCCGATGGCCGACTCTCCCGTGCAGGCTGTCGTGCAGGGCGTCGACCCGCACCTGCGCGCCGAGCTCGACGGCACCGAATCGGACTGGACGGTGCGGGTGATCCACACAGACACCCCGGCGAAGGAGTTCTCCGAAGTGCAGGTGTGCAAGATGTCCGGCGGCGCGTCATGGGTGTTCGAGGACCGGAAGTCGCTGCCGCTCACCGTGGTCTAGTGCATCGTCGATTGGTGCGCCTCGGGGTCGGCCGAGGCGCTTAGGCTGAACCGATGGTGGCGACGGCGAGGCTGATGTCGGTGATCGTGCTGTCGGCGGCGGCAGCAACCGCGTGCGGGGCTCCCGACGCGTCGACGGCGCAGACCGGGCTCGACGTGTCCCGGCTTTCCGAGGTCGCCGCCGAGCTCCCCGAGGCCGACTACATCGTCAAGACCGGCAGGCTGACCCGTTATCCGGAGGAGAACACCGAGATCGCCGAGGACTTCGTTCTTTTCGGGACACCCGCCGAGGCGGAGCCGCAGGAGTGCGTGCTGCAGTTGAAGCCGGTGAAGGTCCAGCCCGGGTCGAGCGGCATGCGGGTCTCCGGCGATCCCGTGCGGGGTGACGGTGGAATCCGGATCGTCGCGTACACCGACACCGTGCAGACCAGCGAGCTGATGAATCCGGCCTGCCAACGGTTCCGGTACTCCGCACCGCAGCTGCACGTGGAGGGAACGGTGCAGCAGCTGACTCCTCCGGTGATCGATGATGCCGGCCTGGTGGCGTTGAAGAACCAGGTCGACGAGAATGCGCTGGCCGACTACTACTACGGGGCGCTGCTGGAGGACCCGGAGGGTCTGGAAAGTCATGTGTACGTCAGCGTCCAGGCCCGCCTGGACCGAGACGCCGAGTACGAGCCGCTGGTGCCGGACCTTCTGGTCAAAGCCGTTGCGGCCGTGCGGGGCCGCTAGCGCGGACGGCCCAGCGCCGGATCCGGCATGATGATCCCGGCATGGGGCCAGAGCTCGACGGTGCCCGCCGGGATCAACGCGTTAGGGTCGACCCCCGTTCGGATCTTCGACAGGTCGACCGGCGCTTCGGGTATCGAAGGCTGGTACGCAGGGCTGTTCGGGTCGGGAACCCAGGCGCCCGAACCGGGAACCAGCTCCATGTGATTCGCGGGCCCCAACGGAAGCTTGCCGTTCTCGTCCGGAACCGGAGGAAGGTAGACGATGTCGTCGAGATCCAGCGGCGCGCGGGGCGGCTTGGGCCGGTAGCCGGGTGCGTTCGGGTTCGGCACCCAGACCCCCGATCCCGCAACAAGTTCCATCTCCCACGGCCTGCCGAGCTCGCCCGGGGCTCGATACACGATGTCGGTCAGATCCAGCGTGGTCTCCGGCACGGCACTGTCGGCTTCGGCATCGTCACCGACTCCGAGGGCGTCGACCCCGTCGGCCCCGCCGGCCCCGTCGAAGTCGGCGTACTCGGCGCCGATCCCGCGGATCCGCTCGGCGATGACAGCCAGCTCGTTGTTCGATGCCGTGACGATCTCGGCGACCGCTCCGGAGCCCTTACCGACGATGGGCAACAACATCTGTTCCCCGACAGCGCTTTTCGGCACCGCCGCCGCGGCGTCCTGCACCCACTGCCGGATCGCGTCGAGCCGCTCACGTCCGTGAGCGACCACCGCGGCCGAGCGGTCCACCTCGGCCCCGACGCGCCGGTCGAGGTCGGCCAACCTGGCCAGGGTGCGGGCGTGCCAAGCGTTCCTGGCGTCATAGGCGTCGGCTGCGGTGCCACTCCAGGCGGCGCCCGGGCTCGCCGACCGGGTTTCGGTCTCCAGCGCGCGCAATGTCGGGCTGTCGTCGAATCCGCTGCCCGGTCGGGGAATTCCGGCACCGAAGGTCGCGCGGGCCTGTGACCATGTCGTCAAGAAGCCGCCCAGCACGCTCATTTCTCGAGTCTAGGACGGGCGATGCGACCCCTTGGGCACCAATTTCAGTGCGGGAGTATCGCGTTACCGACCCATCGCCGCAGATAGCCACGCAGCTCGTCGCCGTGGCGCGGTGGGCGGCCGGGATCGAGGACGAACGACTGGATGATGCGCAGCAGGTGCTCGGAGAGTTGGCCCAGTTCGTCCTCGTCGAAACCGGCCTGCGTCCAGTCGACATCCAGCCGTCCGACCATGTCGCGGGCGAAACGCAACGCGATGTCCGACGTCACCGACTGCACGTGCGTCGAACGGCCCGGCACCATGATCAGGCCGATGTACTTCTCCCGGGGCAGCCATTCCAACGCGGTCGCCACCGCCTCTGCGACGGCCTCGCGGGGATCGGTGACACCGGCCATGTGCGCGGTCAGGCGGTCGAGGAAACCGTCGACGGCGTGCACGGCCCCCGCCACGAGCAGGGCCTCTGTGGACGGGAAGTACCGGTACACCGTCTGGCGGGTCACCCCGACGGTGCGCGCGACGTCCGAGATGCTGAAGTCGGCGCCGCGGTCCTCGATCACCTTGCCCGCCGCCGCCAGGATCCGGGCGACGGCCTCCTCGTCGGAGGCCGGCTTGGCTCCTGACCAACCGTGGGTGCGCACGAACGAACTCTAGGCCACCTGCCGGAATCGATCCCGCGGTCGGCTATCTGTAGGCGACCTGCAGGTCCTTGACCCCGTTGATCCAGCCGGACCGCAGCCGTTGCGGCTCGGCGAGCTTCGAGATGTCGGGGATCTGGTCGGCGATCTCGTCGAACATCAGCTTGATCTCCATCCGCGCCAGATTCGCGCCGATGCAGAAGTGGGCCCCGTTGCCGCCGAAGGCCAAGTGCGGGTTCGGGTTCCGCAGAATGTCAAAGGTGAAGGGATCGGCGAACACCTCTTCGTCGAAGTTCGCCGAACTGTAGAACAACCCGACCCGTTGCCCCTTGGCGATCGTGACCCCACCGACCTCGACGTCCTCCAGCGCGGTGCGCTGGAAGCAGTGCACCGGGGTGGCCCACCGGATGATCTCGTCGATCGCGGTCTCCGGGCGCTCCCGCTTGTAGAGCTCCCACTGCTCGGGGTTGTCGAAGAACGCGTTCATGCCGTGGGTCATCGCGTTGCGGGTGGTCTCGTTGCCCGCCACCGCGAGCAGGATCACGAAGAACGCGAATTCGACCTCGCCGAGCGAGTCGCCGTCGAGATCGGCCTGGATCAGCCGGGTCACGATGTCGTCGGCCGGGCAGCGGCGCCGCTGTTCGGCCATCGTGTACGCGTAACCCATCAGCTCGGCGTTGGCCATCGTCGGGTCGGCGTCGAAGTCCGGGTCGTCGGTGTTCATGATCGCGTTGGACCATCCGAACAGCTTCTCGCGGTCGCCTTCGGGCACGCCGATCAGATCGGCGATCGCTTGCAGGGGCAGCATCATCGCGACGTCGTCGACGAAGTTGCCGCGGTCCTTCTCGGCGGCGCGGCGCACGATCTCGCGGGCGGCGTCGGCGAGCTTGGCCTCCATGCCGGCGACGGCGCGCGGGGTGAACAGCCGCGAGATGATCTTGCGCAGCCGGGTGTGTTCGGGGGCGTCGTGGTTGATCAGCAGCGCCTTGGTCAGGTCGAGTTGTTCGGCGGTGACCCCGTCGGGCAGCCGCATCACCGCGCCCTTGGCGTTGGTGGACCACACCGAGCCGTTGCGGGAGATCGCCTTGATGTCCTCGTGGCGGGAGATCACCCAGTAGCCGCCGTCGTCGAAGATCGACTCCTCCTGCGCGTTCCACCACACCGGTGCGGTCTTGCGCAGCTCGGCGAACTCGGTGACCGGGATGCCTCTGAGCAGCACATCCGGATCGGTGAAGTCGTATCCGTGGGGGAGAAACGGGCAACTCGGCGCCGCGGCATTCTCGACGGTCATCGGCGTGTCCTCCTCTGTGACGTACGGCACTCGGAGAAGACCATACACTGACGTGAGAATTGTATGGCCGAATCGGGTGGATGTCGCCCGGCCCGTTGCCACTAGGGTGGGCATCTGTGCACGTCCTGGTAGTTGGATCCGGAGCCCGTGAACACGCGCTGCTGCTTGCTCTGCGCCGAGACCCGGAGGTCGACGGGTTGTCGGTCGCGCCCGGCAACGCCGGCACCGCCTCGATCGCCGATCAGTACGACCTCGACGTCACCTCCGGTGACGCCGTCGTCGCGCTGGCCGAGCGGGTCGGGGCCGATCTGGTCGTGATCGGGCCCGAGGTGCCGTTGGTGCTCGGCGTCGCCGACGCCGTGCGTGCCGCGGGTATCGCCTGCTTCGGCCCGACGAAGGACGCCGCTCGGATCGAGGGGTCCAAGGCGTTCGCCAAGGACGTGATGGCCGCCGCCGGGGTGCGTACCGCGGGCAGCGAGATCGTCGACAATCCCGCCCACCTCGACGCGGCGCTGGACCGCTTCGGCCCGCCGGCCGGCCAGCGGGCCTGGGTGGTCAAAGACGACGGCCTGGCCGCGGGCAAGGGTGTGGTCGTCACGACCGACCGCGACGCCGCCCGCGCGCACGCCGCGAGCCTGCTCGACGCGGGTCATCCGGTGCTGCTCGAGTCGTTCCTGGACGGTCCCGAGGTGTCGCTGTTCTGCGTGGTCGACGGTGAGACGGTGGTTCCGTTGCTGCCCGCGCAGGATTTCAAGCGGGTCGGCGACGGGGATACCGGTCCCAACACCGGCGGGATGGGGGCCTACACCCCGCTGCCGTGGCTGCCCGCCGAGGTGACCCGGCAGATCGTCGACGAAGTCGTCAAGCCTGTTGCCGCCGAAATGGTCCGGCGGGGCAGCGCATTCTCCGGACTGTTGTACGCCGGCCTGGCGATCACCTCGAACGGTCCCGCGGTCGTCGAATTCAACTGCCGCTTCGGCGATCCCGAGACCCAGGCGGTGCTCGCCCTGCTCGATTCCCCGCTCGGCCAGCTGCTGCGCGCCGCCGCCACGGGAGATCTGGCCGGCCGGCCGCCGCTGCAGTGGCGCGACGGATCCGCGGTCGCGGTGGTGGTGGCCGCGGAGAACTATCCGGGCCGGCCGCGGGTCGGTGACGTGATCCACGGCTCGGACGCGGCAGGGGTGCTGCACGCCGGCACCGCGCGCCGCGACGACGGCAGCGTGGTGTCCTCGGGTGGCAGGGTGCTCTCGGTCGTCGGGGTCGGCGCCGACCTGGCCGCGGCGCGGGAGTCCGCGTACCACACCATCGCCGGTATCCGCTTGCCGGGCAGCCACTTCCGTCACGACATCGGCCAGGCCGCGGCCGAGGGCAGGATCTCGCTGCCGGGCTAGCGGTCAGCAGGTCACGCGGTCAGCAGCGGCGCGGCCCAGGTCAGCTCCGAGGTGAGCTGCGAGGACCAGAACGCCGCGTTGTGTCCGCCGGGGGAGAACCCGCCGGCCGGTGGCGTCGGCAACTGCGCGATGAACTGCTGGGTGGCCGCGGCGAACGGATCGTCGAAACCACAGTCGATGCGCAACGGGATCCCGTCGAGTCCGGTCAGCCCCCACACACTGTTGGCGGCGTAGTCCTGGGCGCTGTCGAACGCGCCCGGGGCCGCGGCGCCCGGGGAGGTCCACAGCGCCGGACTGACCGCGCAGATCGCCGCGGTGCGGGCGGGACCGAGCCGCGATCCGAGCAGCATCGCACCGTAGCCGCCCATCGACCATCCGAGGAAGGCGACCCGGGAGGTGTCGAGCCCTTCGGCCGACAGCAGCGGCAGGAACTCCTCGAGCACCATCGCCCCCGAGTCGTCTCCGGAGGCCCGTCGGTGCCAGTAGCCGTTACCGCCGTCCACCGCGGCGATCGCGAACGGAGGAAGCCCCGCGCTGACCGCGTCGGCGAGGAACCGTTCGACGCCCATCGACATCACAGAGGTGGCCGAGGAGTCCTTGCCGTGCAGCAGGATCACCGGCCGCAGCGGCGCGGTCTGGCCGGGTGGGCGGGCGATGGCCCAGTTCACCGTCGTGCCGTTGCGTGCCGCGGACACGAAGGAGCCGGTGGCGTATCCGGCGGGATCGGTGGCCGCGCCGGGGGCGGCCGCGGCCGGTGCCGGGTCGACCGCGGCCACGGCGGCCGTGCCTGCCGCGGCGATCAGCCCGGCGCGCAGGCCGAGCGCGAGCACGCCCCGGCGGTTCATCATCGGCATGGGCGACATCTTGCCACCGGCCACCGTGCCGCCGCCCCGGTCGGCGTGGCCGGCCGGGGCCCTGGGATTCGCCGAAACCCCGGTGGCGATACCCCCGCGGCTGGCAGCATGCTACGAGTGACGGCAGCGGTCACTCCCAAGGGAGAACGTCGGCGGTATGCGCTGGTCAGTGCAGCCGCGGACCTTCTCTGCGAAGGGGGCTTCGACGCGGTGCGGCACCGCGCCGTCGCGCGCCGCGCCGGGCTGCCACTCGCCTCGACGACGTACTACTTCTCTTCGCTGGAAGATCTCATCGCGTGCGCGGTCGAGCACGTCGGGCTCCGCGAAGGGGAACAGTTGCGCGACCGCATCTCGGCGCTGTCCCGGCGCCGCCGCGGCGCGGAGGCGACCGCCGACATCCTCGTCGACCTGCTCATCGGCGACAATCCCGAACGGGTGACCGAACAGGTGATCTCGCGCTACGAACGCTATATCGCCTGCGCGCGCCAACCCGGCCTGCGCGACATCCAGCGCCGGATCCTGCGCCAGCGTAGCGACGCGGTCGTCGAGGTCGTCGAACGTTCCGGCCGGTCCGTGCGCGCCGAACTGGTCACCGCACTGGTCTGTGCCGTCGACGGCGCGGTGGTCGCGGCGCTCGTCGGCGACGGGGACGGGCCACGCGCGACCGCCCGGGCCACCCTCATCGACGTGATCGATGTCCTGGCCCCGTTCAACTAGGGCGTTTGCATTCCGGCGGCTCCGGTTAAACCGTCGGGGTGAAAACCGCCGGGGCGCTGCGCGCTGCCTTCGACACGGGTGGCCGTGACCTCACGTATTTCGCCGCGGACACGTCACAGGCACGGTTTATCGCGTTGGTGCCGCATATGCCGACGCGCTGTTCGATGATGAGTGATCTGCGCGAGTCGGTGAGGAGGGCGTGATGTCAGAACAAACCGCCGGCCCGAAGGGTTCCGAGAAACAACCCGAGCTCAAGCGGGTGATGGGCCCCGGCCTGCTCCTGCTGTTCGTCGTCGGTGACATCCTGGGCACCGGCGTATACGCGCTCGTCGGCGACGTCGCCGCCGAAGTCGGTGGCGCGGCGTGGCTTCCGTTCCTCATCGCGTTCGCCGTCGCGACGATCACCGCGTTTAGCTACCTGGAGCTGGTGACCAAGTACCCGCAGGCCGCAGGCGCTGCGCTCTACGCGCACAAGGCGTTTGGCATCCACTTCATCACCTTCCTGGTCGCGTTCATCGTGATGTGCTCCGGAATCACCTCGGCGTCAACGGCTTCCAGGGCGTTCGCGGCGAACTTCTTCACCGGTGTCGGGGTGGAGGACGCACCGAAAGCCGGAGTGCTGATCCTGGCGCTGCTGTTCATGGCCGCCCTCGCCGCGATCAACTATCGCGGCGTCGGCGAGAGCGTGAAGCTCAACGTCGTCCTGACCATCGTCGAGATCACGGGCCTGATCCTGGTCATCGCCGTGGGCTTGTGGGCGTTCACCGGCGGCGGAGACGTCGACTTCTCCCGCATCGTCGCGTTCGAGACGGCCGAGGACAAGAACACCTTCCTGGCGGTCACCGCCGCGACCTCGCTGGCGTTCTTCGCGATGGTCGGCTTCGAGGATTCGGTCAACATGGCCGAGGAGACCAAGGACCCGGTCAAGACGTTCCCGAAGATCCTGCTCTCGGGTCTGTCGATCGCCGGTGTCGTCTACATCCTGGTGTCCATCGTCGCGGTGGCGCTGGTGCCGATCGGCAAGCTGGAGGAGAGCGACACCCCGCTGGTCGAGGTGGTCCGCGCCGGAGCTCCGGGGCTGCCGATCGACACCATCCTGCCGTTCCTGACGATGTTCGCGGTGTCGAACACCGCGCTGATCAACATGCTGATGGCGAGCCGCCTGATCTACGGCATGGCCCGCCAGCACGTGCTGCCACCGGTGCTGGGCCTGGTCCACCCGAAGCGGCTGTCGCCGTGGGTGGCCATCATCTTCACCACCGTGATCGCTTTCGGCCTGATCATCTACGTGTCGACCTCCGCGAGCAGCAACGCGATCGCCATCCTGGGCGGCACGACCAGCCTGCTGTTGCTCGCGGTGTTCGCCGTCGTCAACGTCGCGGTGCTGGTGCTGCGCCGCGATGTCCGTGAGACCGGCGGCCACTTCAAGACCCCGACCGCGCTTCCGGTGATCGGGTTCATCGTGTCGCTGTATCTCGTGCTGCCGTTCTCGGGCCGGCCCGCCCAGCAGTACATCGTCGCCGGCGGCCTGGTCGTCATCGGGATCGTGCTGTTCTTCCTGACCCAGCAGATCAACAAGCAGCTCGGCATCAAGGACGGGCACATCACCGACCCGACCACCCTGGGATCGATGTCCGACTAGGGCTCCTGGTGCAGGCGGCCGAGTCGCGTCTCCAACAACTTGATGCGGTGCGAATTGCCCTCAAGGGCAATGTATTCGGGGCCGTAGATGGCCAGCAGTGCGTCGTCGAGGCGGCGGACCGCGCCGGCCGGGTAGCGGTAGTCCATCGCCGCGTTCACAGCGTCGGTGTCGATGCCGGCCAGCACCGTGTCGACCTCGTCGATCGAGTCGATGCCGAGGTCGAGCAGCAGCCCCGCGATCCACGTGTAGTGGTCGGTGCGCGACCACCCCGCATCCGGGAACCGGTTGCCCAGATAGGTGGCCAGCACCGGGGTCGGGATCCGAGGATCGCTGGTGACCTCCGGGGTGGCCGTCTCGGGCAGCGAGGTCCGTAGCCGTTCGCGCACCGCGGAGAACTCCCGGTCGGCGAGTTCGAGCAGACCCGCGGCGAGGGTGAAGCGACGGTCCAGATCGGGAACATGAGCGGCGGGAATCGAACCCTTGTACCGGATCTCGTGTTCGAATTCGGCCCAGGCATGCTGCAGCACGGTGCGCACCTGGATCGACGCCGGCTGCTGAATGCCCTCGACCCCGACCAGCAGATGCCTGCTGGCGTAACCCCAGCGGCCCTCGCGTGCGGTCTCCTGCCCCATGTCGCGGTCGTCGAGCAGGCGCATCTCCTCGGCGAGCAGTTCGGCGACCGTGTCGACGTCCTCCCGCAGATAGGTGATGACACGCAACCCGATCAGATCGGTGACCTCCACCAGCGGCTCGGTGAACAGCGGCGTCCCGTCGGGGCCGCGACGTTCGGCCTTGGCGGCGAACGAGTCCACGCTCTTGGTGCGCGCCGCGACCGACAGGTAGTTGATGCCGGCGTCGTCGAGCAACCCGGTCACCAACTCGAGGTACTGGGCGGTGGCCTCCACCAGGGCAGGCCGGCGCGCGGCGTACTCGGTGACCGCCGCCGACGGGCCTGTGGACTCGGGGGCCCGGACCCGCGGCTTCGGCGCGGGCGGCGGGGTCTCGGGCAACCGGTCCGAAGGCAGCGACGGGGTGACGATGTAGCCGCACGCGTGGTCGCCGTAGATGGTGACGTCCTGCGGCCGGTGATACCAGTACAGCCCGACATACGCGCAGAGCACCGCGTCGACGGGGTCCTCGTCCCGGTCGAGGTGGCTGGGCTTGGTCGCGGCCTCGACCCGCTTGCGCAGTTCCACCCATGACACGCTGCGGTTCACGCGCAACCTCGGCGTCGCATCGTCGAGCCCCTCGATCAGCGTCATCAACTGCAGCAGTGCGCGGTGGCGGCTCTCGAACGGTCCGCGCTTGTACTTCAGCGTCTTCTCCAGACCGAACAGCACGATGGTCGCCGGGTGCGGATACACCTCGATCGCCCGACGCGGCGAGGCCGAGTTCGGATCCGTGTCCAGCCCGAGGCGTTCGGCGATCCGCGCGGCGCGCGGGTGCTTGAACTCGGGCCGGTCGGTGAAGGCGGGCCGGGCGCCTGCCTCGAACCGCTGGAAGTCCCTGTTGAACTGCGCCTCCGCCGGGCGGTGCCCGGTCGCGTTTTTCACGATCAGCGGGGCGTCGATGGCGACCAGGCATTCGGAGTCGGTGTAGGGGGCGACGGCCGCGGCGATGCTGTCGTCGTCGGTCGCCGCTCCCACATGCAACAGACGCCCGTCGGTGTCGACCACGGCCACGCCCGTTTGGTTCTTCTCACCCCACGCGAGGTCGAGTCCGACGAAGTTCATGGGCATACTGTGCCCGATCGCCCGGCGGCGGGGCTCGTAAGCTGTGTGTTCGTGAGCATCCCGAACGTTCTGGCCAACCGCTACGCCAGTGAGGAGATGGTGGCCATCTGGTCACCGGAAGCCAAGATCGTCGCCGAACGGCGATTGTGGCTGGCCGTGTTGAAGGCGCAGGCAGAGCTCGGTGTCGACGTCCCCGACGGTGTCGTCGCCGACTACGAACGGGTGCTGGAGAACGTCGACCTGGCCTCGATCGCCGCACGTGAGCGGGTCACCCGCCACGACGTGAAGGCCCGCATCGAGGAGTTCAACGCACTCGCAGGCCACGAGCATGTGCACAAGGGCATGACCAGCCGCGACCTCACCGAGAACGTCGAGCAGCTACAGATCCGGCGCTCGCTGGAACTCGTGCACGCCCACGGTGTCGCGGTGGTCGCCCGCCTGGCCGAACGCGCCGCGCTGTACCGCGACCTCGTGATGGCCGGACGCTCGCACAACGTCGCCGCCCAGGCCACGACGCTCGGCAAACGGTTCGCCTCGGCGGCCGAGGAGATGCTGGTCGGGCTGCGGCGCGTCGAGGAACTGATCGCCCGCTACCCGCTGCGCGGGATCAAGGGCCCGATGGGAACCGCCCAGGACATGCTCGACCTGTTCGACGGTGACACCGAGCGCCTCGCCGACCTGGAGCGCCGGGTGGCCCAGTTCCTCGGCTTCACCGACATGTTCACCAGCGTCGGGCAGGTCTATCCCCGGTCGCTCGACCACGACGTCGTCTCGGCGCTCGTGCAGCTGGGCGCCGGTCCGTCGTCGCTGGCACACACCATCCGGCTGATGGCTGGCCACGAACTGGTCACCGAGGGGTTCGCCCCCGGGCAGGTCGGTAGCTCGGCGATGCCGCACAAGATGAACAGCCGGTCCTGCGAGCGGGTCAACGGCCTGCAGGTGGTGCTGCGCGGCTACGGCTCGATGGCCGCCGAACTGGCCGGCGCGCAGTGGAACGAGGGCGACGTGTTCTGCTCGGTGGTGCGCCGCGTCGCGCTGCCGGATGCGTTCTTCGCCATCGACGGGCAGACCGAGACGTTCCTGACCGTGCTCGACGAGTTCGGTGCCTATCCCGCGGTGATCCAGCGGGAACTCGACCGCTACCTGCCGTTCCTGGCCACCACCCGGATGCTGATCGCCGCCGTCCGTGCCGGCGTCGGGCGGGAGACCGCCCACGAGGTGATCAAGGAGCACGCCGTCGCGGTGGCGCTCGCGATGCGGGAGAAGGGCGCCGAACCCGATCTGCTCGACCGGCTGGCCGCCGACCCGCGGCTGCCGCTGGACCGCCAGGCGCTCGACGCCGCGCTCGCCGACAAGCAGGTCTTCACCGGTGCCGCCGCCGACCAGGTCGACCGCGTGGTCGCCCAGGTCGACGACCTGGTGGCCCGCTATCCCGACGCGGCGAAGTACACCTCTGGCGCGATTCTGTGAGAGCCGCTGAGGGCGAACGACATTGGCTGGTCGGCCGCAGCGGCTCCGCCTAGTCTGGGTGCGATGGATTCCCGACAACCTGACATCAGGGCCTCGGACGCCGACCGCGCCGCGGTGACGCAGATCCTCGAGCACGCGGTAGGCCAGGGGATGCTGACCCTCGACGAGTACACCGAGCGGATCGACGTCGTCCTCGCCGCGCGCACCCGGCGCGAATTGGACACCGTCATCGCCGACCTGCCCCACGTGCGGCGTCAGCCCGCGCCCGCGCCGCCCGAGGTGCTCAAAAGCTGGATGTCGAGCATCCAGCGCAAGGGACAGTGGACCGTGCCCGCCCGGATGCAGCTGGTGACCCGGATGTGCTCGACCGCGCTGGATTTCACGTCCGCGGTGCTGCACAGCCCGGTCGTGCACATCGACATCGACGACTACTTCAGCTCGACCGAGCTGATCCTGCCGGACGGGGCGACCGCCGATCTGGACGGCATCGGCAACGTCGCGTCGTCGACCGCGGTGAAGGTGACCTCCAGTCCGCCGTCGCGATCCCTGCACGTCGTCGTCACCGGCAAGGTCCGGTTCGGGTCGGTGACCGCCAAACACCCGTTCGGCACGGCGCTCAAGCGGCTGCTCAAGTAGGTCACCGATGCCGGCACGCAGACGCGACACCCCGCCGCCGAACCCGGGCGGATCCGAGAAAGAGGTGTTGGTCGGCTTTCTCGACTATCTGCGGGCGAGCGTGATCGCCAAGCTGAGCGGCACACCCGAGCCCGCCGTGCGCACGCCCGGGGTGCCGTCGGGAACGAACTGCCTGGGGCTGGTCAACCACCTCGCGCACGTGGAACGGTTCATGTTCCTCGGGCAGGATGCGGACTGGCCCGCGACGTTCCACGCCGGCGCCGACCAGACCGTCACGTCGGTGATCTCCGACTACGAGGACACGATCGCGCGCGTGAACGCCGTCATCGCAGCGTGCGACGACCTGAGCACACCGTGCGCGCGACCGGCGCGCCGCGGCACCGCGCCGTCGATGCGCTGGGCCCTGGCCCACATGATCGAGGAGACGGCGCGCCACGCCGGCCATCTCGACATCCTGCGCGAACAGATCGACGGCGCCACCGGGCGATGAAACCTGCCGGCTAGTCGGCGCGTTTGAGGTTCGCGGCGCGAATCCCCGATGCGCGCAGTTCCAGCGCGGCGAGCCCGCGGATCGCGATCCGGTCCTGGTTGCGCCACGCACCGACCGGGTCGGGGCTGACCGCGGCGAGCTTGGGCAGCGGCCGGTTCGCCAGCGCCCGCAGCGCGAGCAATTCCTCGCCGGCCCAGGTCGAGGACAACGTCACCGCCGTCCACTTGCGCCGGTAGAAGCGCAGCCGCAGGAACAGCCACGGCATCACCAACGCCAGGATCGGCGGCGCCGCGACCGCGAGCGCCAGCAACCACGACAACCAGCCGGCGGTGACACCCAGCGACTGGCCCGCGCCGGCGATCTCCCGTGCGGCGTCGCCCGCGCCGCGCAGCGGACCCGCCAGCGCACCGCCGACCAGCGGCACGCCGTCGGCGCTGTCACCGGCGTTGTCGAGGTTGCCCGCCACGCCATTGGCGCCGCTTTCCACCTGGTAGCCGAACTCGGCGAGGGTGGACACGGCCGAATGGACCGCCGCCCCGACCCAGACCCAGATCGTGATCCAGGTGAGCACGACGACATCGCTGACCACTTGCCACAGCAGCCGACCGGGCGTCGACGCGTAGGGGACCCACCGTGACTTCATGCGATCGATCACAGCACACAGACGCGCTTCGGCGGACCGATAGGCTGGCCCGATGCGTCCCGCTCTGTCCGACTACCAGCATCTGGCCAGCGGCAAGGTTCGTGAGCTCTACCGCGTCGACGACCGGCACCTGCTGTTCGTCGCGACGGACCGGATCTCGGCCTACGACCACATCCTGGACAGCGAGATCCCGGACAAGGGCCGTGTGCTGACCGCGATGAGCGTGTTCTTCTTCGGCCTGATCGACTCGCCGAACCATCTCGCCGGACCGCCCGACGACGAGCGCATCCCAGCCGAGGTGCTGGGCCGGGCGCTGCTGGTCAAACAGCTGGACATGCTGCCCGTCGAGGCGGTGGCCCGCGGCTATCTGACCGGCTCGGGACTCGTCGACTATCAGAAGACGGGTTCGGTGTGCGGTATCGCGCTGCCGTCCGGGCTGGTCGAGGCGAGCAGGTTCGACGAGCCACTGTTCACCCCCGCGACCAAGGCCGATCTCGGGGAACACGACGTGAACATCTCGTTCGACGACGTCGTCGCGCTGATCGGCGCCGAGCGCGCCGAAGAACTGCGCGACCTCACCTTGTCGACCTACCGCCGGGGCGCCGAGCACGCGCTGACCAAGGGCATCATCGTCGCCGACACGAAGTTCGAGTTCGGCGTCGACGACGACGGCACACTGACGCTGGCCGACGAGGTGTTCACCCCGGACTCGTCGCGCTACTGGCCCGCCGAGGGCTACGTGGTCGGGCAGGTGCAGAACAGCTTCGACAAGCAGTTCGTGCGCAACTGGCTCACCGGCCCGGAGTCGGGCTGGGACCGCACCGGCGATCAGCCGCCCCCGCCGCTGCCCGCCGAGATCGTGGCCGCCACCCGGGCGCGGTACATCGAAGCCTACGAACGCATCTCAGGACTGCGGTTCGACGACTGGATTGGAGGCACCGCGTGAGCGGTGACATCGCACCACCCATCGCCAAGCGGGTCGACACCCGCCGGGAGCATCACGGGGACGTCTTCGTCGATCCGTACGAATGGTTGCGGGACAAGTCCAGCAAGGACGTCATCGACTACCTGGAAGCCGAGAACGCGTTCGTCGAACACGTCACCGAGGACCTTGCGCCGTTGCGGCAGAAGATCTTCGACGAGATCAAGACCAGGACCAAGGAGACCGACCTGTCGGTACCCACCCGCCGCGGCGACTGGTGGTATTACGGCCGCAGCTTCCAGGGCAAGCAGTACGGCGTGCAATGCCGTTGCCCCGTCACCGATCCCGACGACTGGACCCCGCCGGAACTCGACGAGAACACCGAGATCCCCGGCGAGCAGGTGTTGCTCGACGAGAACATCGAGGCCGAGGGCCACGAATTCTTCTCCCTCGGCGCGGCCACCGTCAGCATCGACGGGAACATCCTGGCGTACTCGGTCGACGTCAAGGGCGATGAGCGGTACACGCTGCGGTTCAAGGACTTACGGACCGGTCAGCGCTACGGCGACGAGATCGAAGGCATCGGTGCGGGCGCCACCTGGGCGGCCGACAACCAGACCGTCTACTACGTCACCGTTGACGATGCGTGGCGGCCCGACACGGTGTGGCGGCATCGGCTGGGTGCCGAAACGCCGGACGAGAAGGTCTACCACGAACCCGACGAGCGGTACTGGATCGGTGTGGGCCGGACCCGCAGCAACAAGTACCTGATGATCGCCGCCGGCAGCGCGGTGACCTCGGAGCTGCGTTACGCCGACGCCAGCGATCCCGACGCCGAGTTCACCGTCGTGTGGCCGCGACGCGACGCGGTCGAGTATTCGGTCGAGCACGCCGTGGTCGGCGGCGAGGACCGCTTTCTGATCCTGCACAACGACGGAGCCGAGAACTTCACCCTCGTCGAGGCGCCCGTCGCCGACCCGGCAAATGTGCGCACCCTGATCGGACACCGCGACGACGTCCGGCTGGATGCCGTCGACGCGTTCGACAGCCATCTGGTGTTGAGCTACCGCAGCCAGGCCTTGCCGCGGATCCAGCTGTGGCCGCTGACCGACACCGGATACGGGACGGCGCAGGATGTCTCGTTCGACTCAGAGCTGATGTCGGTGGGGCTGTCGGCCAACCCGAACTGGAGCGCGCCGAAACTGCGGATCGGCGCGACGTCCTTCGTCACACCGGTGCGCATCTACGATCTGGACCTCGTCACCGGGGAACGCACGCTGCTGCGCGAACAGCCGGTGCTGGGCGATTACCGGCCCGAGGACTACGTCGAGCGCCGCGACTGGGCCGTCGCGGCCGACGGTGCCCGGGTGCCGATCTCGATCATCCACCGGGCCGGGCTGCAGTTCCCGGCGCCGGCGCTGCTCTACGGATACGGCGCTTACGAATCCTGTGAGGATCCGCGGTTCTCCATCGCGCGGCTGTCCCTGCTGGATCGCGGCATGGTGTTCGCGGTCGCCCACGTGCGCGGCGGCGGCGAGCTCGGCAGGCCCTGGTACGAGCACGGAAAGTTGCTGGAGAAGCGCAACACCTTCACCGACTTCATCGCGGTGGCCCAGCATCTCGTCGACACCGGGATCACCCGGCCGGAGAACCTGGTGGCCTACGGCGGCAGCGCGGGCGGGCTCTTGATGGGTGCGGTGGCCAACATGGCGCCGGACCTGTTCGCAGGCATCCTGGCCGCGGTGCCGTTCGTGGATCCGCTGACCACGATCCTCGATCCGTCGCTGCCGCTGACCGTCACCGAGTGGGACGAATGGGGCAACCCGCTGGAAGACCCCGAGGTCTACCGGTACATGAAGTCCTACTCGCCGTACGAGAACGTCGAGACGAAGAACTATCCGGCGATCCTGGCGATGACGTCGCTGAACGACACCAGGGTGTACTACGTCGAACCTGCCAAATGGGTAGCCGCGCTGCGCTATTCGCAGGCCAACCCGAGCGCTGACGCGGCGAAGGTGCTGCTCAAGACGGAGATGAACGCCGGCCACGGCGGTATCAGCGGGCGCTACGAGCGATGGAAGGAGACCGCGTTCCAGTACGCGTGGCTTCTCGATGTCGCGAAGGCCGAACACTCCGGCTAGCCCGCGCATGACCAGGGGCAGTTACCACCACGGCGACCTCAAGGCCGTCATCCTCGGTCACGCGGCCGCGCTGGTCGCCGAGCGTGGCGCGGACGGCGTCTCGCTGCGTGAGTTGGCCCGCGCCGCAGGCGTTTCGCATGCCGCGCCCGCGCACCACTTCACCGACCGGCGTGGCCTGTTCACCGCGCTGGCCGCGCAGGGATGGCGGATGCTGGCGGCGGCGCTGGCGCAGTCAGGACCGCAGTTCCTGGACGCGGCACTGGAGTACGTGCGGTTCGCCGTGGAACACCCGGGCCACTACGAGGTGATGTTCGACCGTTCGCTGGTCAACCCCGAGGACCCGGAGCTGATCGCGGCCCAGACCGCTGCGGGCACCGAATTGGCCGCCGGGGTCGGCACACTCGACGACGCGCGCGCCAAAGAGGACCCCCAGGCCGCCGGCCTGGCGGCGTGGTCTCTGGTGCACGGGTTCGCGATGCTGTGGCTCAACGAGGCCATCCCGGGTGCTCCGGACACCCGCGCCGACCCCGTCGACACCGTCCAACGCGTGGCCCGGATGCTGTTCACCCCGGGATCCGACGGCGGCGGCGAGCGCGGGTAGCGTCGGCGCCATGACTTCTGCGCTCACCGAGATCCCGCTGACCACGCTCGACGGCCGCGCCACCACGCTGGCCGAATTGGCCGACGGCGCCGCGCTGGTCGTCAACGTCGCGTCGAAATGCGGCCTGACACCCCAGTACAGCGCGCTCGAACAACTGGCCGAGGACTACGGCCCCCGCGGACTGACCGTGATCGGGGTGCCGTGCAACCAGTTCATGGGGCAGGAGCCCGGCACCGCGGAGGAGATCCAGACGTTCTGCTCCACCACCTACGGTGTCACGTTCCCGCTGCTGGCCAAGACCGACGTCAACGGCGCCGAGCGGCATCCGCTCTACGCCGAGCTGACCAAGGCCGCCGACGACACCGGCGAGGCCGGCGACGTGCAGTGGAACTTCGAGAAGTTCCTGCTGGCCCCCGGCGGCGAGGTGGTCAAGCGGTTCCGCCCGCGCACCACCCCGGACGCTCCCGAGGTGGTCGCCGCGATCGAGGCCGTGCTGCCGCGATAGTCCTGCGTTCGTCACCCGCGCGTGCCGTGTCATCCACCGGCCGGACATCTGGGGTCGCCACACTGCGGAGGTGACCGGACAACTGATCGTCTCGGTCTCCGGCATCGGGGACCGCACACGCGACGACGTCGCGGCGTTCCGCGCCGAACTCGCCCGGCGCGCGGTCCCGGCGTCGCTGCTGGTCGCGCCGCGCCTGAAAGCGGGTTACCGGCTCGACCGTGACGCCGCGACCGTCGAGTGGCTCGCGGCGCAGCGCGATGCGGGCGATGCGCTGGTACTGCACGGGTTCGACGCCGCGGCCACCAAGGCCCGCCGGGGCGAGTTCGCGACACTGCCCGCCCATGAGGCGAACCTGCGGCTGATGGCCGCCGACCGGATCCTCGAACACCTCGGCCTGCGTACCCGGCTGTTCGCGGCGCCCGGCTGGAACGTCTCCGACGGTGTGCTGAAAGTGCTGCCGCGCAACGGGTTCCGTGTGCTTGCCGGGTGGTCGGGCATCACCGACCTGGTGCGCCGCGACACCGTGCGGGCACGGGTACTGGGCATCGGCGAAGGCTTTCTCACCGAACCGTGGTGGTGCCGCTCGGTCGTGCTGGCCGCCGAGCGCACCGCGCGCCGCGGCGGGGTCGTGCGCGTCGCGGTCTCGGCCCGGCACCTACGGCGTCCGGGTCCGCGGCAGGCCATGCTCGACGCCGTCGACCTGGCGCTGCTGCACTCGTGCGAACCGCGGGTCTATGAATGGACACCGCGATCCGCGCTGACCGGCGCCGCGTAGCGGTCGACGCTCGCTAGATTGGCCGCATGACTGCTGATGTCGCTGATGTCATCGTGGTGGGTGCCGGGCTCGCCGGCCTGGTGGCCGCGTGTGAACTCGCCGAACGAGGCAGGCGCGTCCTGATCGTCGACCAGGAGAACGCGGCCAACATCGGCGGGCAGGCGTACTGGTCGTTCGGCGGGCTGTTCTTCGTCGACAGCCCCGAGCAGCGCCGGATGGGGATCCGCGACAGCCACGAACTGGCCCTGCAGGACTGGCTGGGCTCCGCCGGGTTCGACCGGCCCGAGGACCACTGGCCCCGGCAGTGGGCGCACGCCTACGTCGACTTCGCCGCGGGGGAGAAGCGCAGCTGGCTGCGCGACCGCGGGCTGCAGACCTTCGCGCTGGTCGGCTGGGCCGAACGCGGCGGCTACGACGCGAACGGGCACGGCAACTCCGTGCCGCGGTTCCACATCACCTGGGGCACCGGGCCCGCGCTCGTCGACATCTTCGTGCGGCGCCTGGTCGGCAACCCGCGGGTCCGGTTCGCCCACCGGCACCGCGTCGACGAACTGATCGCCGAGGACGGCGCCGTCGTCGGCGTGCGCGGTGCGGTGCTCGAACCGTCCGACGCGGTGCGCGGCGCACCGTCGTCGCGAAACATCGTCGGCGAGTTCGAATTCCGGGCCCAGGCGGTCATCGTCGCCAGTGGCGGCATCGGCGGCAACCACGACCTGGTCCGCAAGTACTGGCCCAAGCGCATGGGCCGGGTGCCCGAACAGCTGCTCAGCGGGGTGCCCGCGCACGTCGACGGCCGGATGCTGGAGATCTCGGCGACCGCGGGCGCCAGCGTGATCAACAGCGACCGCATGTGGCACTACACCGAGGGCATCACCAATTACGACCCGATCTGGCCGCGGCACGGCATCCGGATCCTGCCCGGGCCGTCGTCGCTGTGGCTGGACGCGTACGGCAAGCGCCTGCCCGTGCCGCTGTACCCGGGCTTCGACACGCTCGGCACGCTCGAGTACATCGCCCAGACTGGCCAGGACTACACGTGGTTCGTGCTGAACTCGCGCATCATCGCCAAGGAGTTCGGCCTGTCGGGACAGGAGCAGAACCCGGACCTGACCGAACGCAGCATCCGCGCGGTGCTCGAACGCAGCCGCAAGGGGCCAGCGCCCGTGCACGCGTTCGTCGACAAGGGCGTCGACTTCGTCACCGCGACCACGCTGCGCGAACTCGTGGCGAAGATGAACGTGGTGCCCGACGTGCTGCCGCTGGACTTCGACGTCGTCGAACACGAGGTGACCGCGCGCGACCGTGAGGTCGCCAACCGGTTCACCAAGGACGGGCAGATCACCGCGATCCGTGCCGCGCGGGAGTACCTCGGTGACAGGGTGCGCGTCGTCGCCCCACACCGGCTCACCGACCCCAAGGCCGGCCCGATGATCGCGGTCAAGCTGCACATCTTGACCCGAAAATCGTTGGGCGGGTTGGAAACCGACCTCGACGCGCGCGCGTTGCGCGGCGACGGCAGCGTGCTGCCGGGGTTGTACGCCGCCGGTGAGGCCGCCGGGTTCGGCGGTGGCGGGGTGCACGGGTACCGCTCGCTGGAGGGCACGTTCCTGGGCGGCTGCGTGTTCTCCGGCCGCGCCGCGGGCAGGCACGCGGCGCTGTCCATCGGGTAGCGCCGCACTTTCGGCTGGCGAGCAGACGCGAACTCGCGCGACACGCCGGGGACACGCCCGAGTTTGTGACTGCTCGCGGTCAGAAGGTGACGGCGGTCTCCTGCTCGAGGACCTGGAAGTCGGTGTCGGTCATCTCCGTCAGCCGGCCGTAGAAGATCGGCCGCCCGACGGGGTCGATGATCGCCTGGTGGATCGGCACCGCGTGGGTCGGCGCCACGGCGCGCAGATAGTCGACCGCCTCGGAGATCTTCAGCCACGGGGCCGCCGCCGGGGTCGCCAGCACGTCGACCGGTTCGCCGGGCACGAACAGCGCGTCGCCGGGATGCATCAGCCTGGCCGGGTGTTCCCCGTCGCCGACCAGATACGAAATATTGTCGATGACAGGGATTTCCGGGTGGATGACCGCATGGGTGCCGCCCGCCCCGCGCACCGTCAGATGCCCGATCGGCAGCTCGTCGCCGACGTTGACGGCCTGCCAGGGCCCGCCGAGCTGCGCGGCGGTCTGCGGATCGGCGTACAGCGCGGCCTGCGGGTTCGCCTCGACGAGCGCGGGCAGCCGTGCTGTGTCAGCGTGGTCGGGGTGCTGGTGGGTGATCAGGATCGCGTCGAGGCCGGTGATCCCTTCGAATCCGTGCGAGAAGTTGCCGGGGTCGAACAGGACGGTGGTGTCCTGACCGGACGGGTTCGGGAAGCTCGCTAGGAGGCATGAATGACCGAAATGTGTGAGCTGCATCCCTATAGTGTGACGCTCACACGGCAGGTGGGGGTACACGGCAGGTGGGGGTACAGGTAGGTGTACGTGCGATTGGTGGTCGTGCTGGCTGTCGCGTGGTGGGGCGTGGTCGCCATGCCCGCCGTCGGGCGCGCCGCTCCCGGCTATTGCCCGCCGAGCTGTGACGGTATCCCCGACTCGGCGTGGATCTATCCCGGCGCGGTCCCGCTCGCGTCGGTGTACCGCTGGCCCGCTCTCGGCGACCGGGCCGTTGCGGTCAGTACGCCGCGCTTCGAGTTCGAGTCGTGGTGCGCGAGCCCGCCCCGCACCGACGACCCCCGCGACTACGCCGTCGCCGCGCGCGCCGAGGTCAGCAACCCGCCGGGTCAGTGGAACCTGCAGGTCCTGGTGGTGCACTGGCGCGGCGACACCGTAACCGGCGGCCGCGACGCGCTGCAGAGCCTGGAGTGGGCGCGGATGGCGCTGGCGTCCTGTCAGACGACCACGCCTGAGGTGTCGCCGTCGCTGACCACCAGCGAGGCGATGCAGTTCGCCGCGGTGATCAGCGACGGCGGCCGGCGCGTGATGCGCGTGTACCTCGTTGTCGACCCCGCCAGCAGCACGCTGGTCGAGATGGTGCTGTGGACGACGATCCCGGCGGCCGTCGACTGGCGCGGGGTCGCGCCGGACCGGGAGGTGTTCGATGCGATGGCGGCTCCGCTGTGTACCGCGTACCTGGGCTCATGCCGATGAAGCGGACCCCGCGTCGCCGCAGGTAGAGTGTCGCCGTGGCAAAAGTGGTGGTGAACGTCATGCCCAAGACCGAGATCCTGGACCCGCAGGGTCAGGCGATCGTCGGGGCGCTGGGCCGTCTCGGGTTTGAGGGAATCTCAGATGTCCGGCAGGGCAAGCGATTCGAGCTCGACATCGACGGCGACATCGATGACGACAAGCTCGCCGAGATCGCCGAGAGCCTGCTGGCGAACACCGTGATCGAGGACTGGAGCATCAGCCGGGAGGACGCATGACCGCTCGTGTGGGCGTCATCACCTTCCCGGGCACGCTCGACGACATCGACGCCGCGCGGGCGGTGCGCCTTGCCGGCGCCGAGCCCGTCAGCCTGTGGCACGCCGACGCCGACCTCAAGAACGTCGACGCCGTCATCGTGCCCGGCGGTTTCTCCTACGGCGACTACCTGCGTGCCGGCGCGATCGCGCGCTTCGCGCCGCTGATGGGTGAGGTGGTCGCCGCCGCGGGCCGCGGCATGCCGGTGCTGGGCATCTGCAACGGCTTCCAGGTGCTCTGCGAGGCGGGCCTGCTGCCCGGCGCCCTGACCCGCAACCAGAATCTGCACTTCATCTGCCGGGACACCTGGCTGGAGGTCGCGTCGAACACCTCGGCGTGGACGTCGCGCTACGAGCAGGGCGCCGACCTGCTGGTGCCGCTGAAATCCGGCGAGGGCCGCTACGTCGCGAGCGAGAACGTGCTCGACGAACTCGAGGGTGAGGGCCGCGTGGTGTTCCGCTACCGCGAGAACCTCAACGGCTCGATGCGCGGCATCGCCGGTATCAGCTCGGCCAACGGGCGGGTCGTCGGCCTGATGCCGCATCCCGAGCATGCCACCGAGGCCCTGACCGGCCCGTCCGACGATGGGCTCGGCATCTTCTACTCCGTGCTGGACGCCGTCCTGGCGGTCTGACGCGCGACGAGCGCGCGGTCGTGCACGCCCCGACACGGAGTGTCGGCGTGCAGACCCGCGCGCTCGCGGTGCCGAGTCCTCACGCGCCGAGCGCGACCGAGGCCTCCGCGGTGTAGCACAGGAACGTCAGCGTCTCCTCCAGGTACAGCTGCACGGTCGCCGCATCGTGCGACAGGTAGCCGATGCACACGTCGGTGCCCAGCTGCAGGTCGAAATCGCCTCCGCGCGTGGATAACACGAACGCCCCGTCGATGGCGGGCGCCCAGATGATGTCGCCGTCGACGAGCCGGTTGAGATGCTCACGGATCGGATAGCCGTGCGCGGTGGTCTCACTGACCTTGGTGTACACCTCGGCCGACAGCAGCACGCTGTAGGGCCCGTCGACGCCGGCGAGCCGCAGCTCCGACAGCGCCTGGCTGATCACGTCGGGGATGTCGCGCGGGTCCTCGGGCAGCGCGAGGCTCGGGCACGAGCTCGACTTGCGGATACCGCTGATCTGCGCGGCCTCGTAGCCCTCGAAGATCGCCCGGTCCTCGGCGAACGCCAGCTTCTTGGCGGCCTCCTTGACCGGATCCCAGTCCGAGTCCTGCGAACCGCGCTCGACGTCGTCGATGTCGGTTCGGTTGACGGTGAACGGAACCCGCAGCCGCACCAGCGGCCGGGCCTCGCGCAGATGGGCGACCACACCGTCGCCGGGGGACGTCACGTCGAGAAGGTGGCCGGTGCTGACCGCGGCGGTGACCGGACCGCCCGGCTCGCTGACGTCCACCACGCGGCGGCCCGCGATATGCCGCTTGAACGTGCGGGCGGCCTCCTGTTCGATCTCGGCCCACGCCGCCGCGGTGATCGGGGCCAGGTCCCGGTACAGGTTGTTCATCGCTTCATCCTTTCAACCACGGCGGACTTTCAGGCTGCCGATCTCCAGAGAGCCGTGATAGCCGACCGATTCCACGGTGCCGGTAGGACCGGTGGCGTCGGTGGGCAGCGGGGGCGGGTCGTCGAGGAAGTCGTTGATCGGGGTGAAGAACATCGACCCGGTCACGGCCGTCGAGAAGTCCAGCACCCGGTCGGTGTTGCCGGGTGGGTCGCCGAGGAACATGTTGCGCAGCATCCGCTCGGTGACGGCGGCGGTGCGCGAGTATCCGATGAAGTACGTCCCGAACTCACCCTTGCCCACCTCGCCGAACGGCATGTTGTGGCGCACGATCTTCAGCTCGGTGCCGTCCTCGTCGGCGATGACGTTCAGCGCGACATGGGAGTCGGCCGGTTTGACCGCGTCGTCGAGCTCGATGTCGTCGAGCTTGGTGCGGCCTATCACCCGCTCCTGCTCCTCGGTCGACAACGCGTTCCACGACGCCATGTCGTGAACGTACTTCTGGACGTGCACGTAGCAGCCACCGGCGAAGTCGGGGTCCTCGTCACCGATGCGGGTGGCGCTGTCGGCCAGCGGACCGTCCGGGTTCTCGGTGCCGTCGACGAACCCGAGCAGATCGCGATTGTCGAAGAACCGGAAGCCGTGGGTCTCGTCGACGACGGTGATCGCCCCCATCGCCGCGACCAGTTTGGTCGCCAGCTCGAAGCACACGTCCATGGTTTCGGCGCGGATGTGGAACAACAGATCACCCGGGGTCGACGGCGCATGGTGGCGGCCGCCGTCGAGCTCGACGAACGGGTGCAGCTCGGCCGGGCGCGGCCCGGAGAAGAGCCGGTCCCAGGCGTCGGAGCCGATTGACGTCACGACCGACAGCCGTTTGGCCGGGTCGCGGAATCCGACCGCGCGCACCAGGCCCGCGATGTCGGGCAGCGCATCGTGCACGGACTGTTCGCCGCCCTCGTCGATGGTGGCCACCAGGAAGATCGCTGCCGGGGTCAGCGGAGCCAGAACCGGCTGCGGCAGGGGATCGGGCACGGCTTCGACCCTAAATCAAGATCGCAGGCGTTGATCGACGAAGATGGAAAGATGCCTGCTAGCCCCCAGGGTCTCTGCCAGTTCATCGACGCGTCCCCGTCGCCGTTCCACGCCTGCCGCACCGCGGCCGACCGGCTGGTCGAGGCCGGGTTCACCGAACTGTCGGAGAGCGACCCGTGGCCGGGCGCCGGGGATCATTTCGTGGTGCGGGCCGGATCGCTGATCGCGTGGCGGTGCGGCGAGGACGAGCGCGCGCTGCCGTTCCGCATCGTCGGCGCGCACACCGACAGCCCCAACCTGCGGGTCAAACAGCATCCCGACCGGTTCCTGTCGGGCTGGCAGATCGTCGCGCTGCAGCCGTACGGTGGCGCCTGGCTGAACTCCTGGCTGGACCGTGATCTCGGCGTCAGCGGACGCCTGTCCGTGCGGGAGGGCACCGGGACCGGCACAGGGATCCGTCATCTGTTGGTCCGCATCGACGCACCGATCCTGCGGGTGCCGCAGTTGGCGATCCATCTGTCCGAGGACCGCAAGGGGGTGGAGCTGAACCCGCAGCGGCACGTCAACGCGGTGTGGGGGGTCGGTGACCGGTCCCGCTCCTTCCTCGGGTTCGTGGCCGACGAGGCCGGCGTCGACGAGGACGACGTGCTGGGCTTCGACCTGATGACCCATGACCTGACCCCGTCTCGGCTGGTCGGCGCCGACGACGCCCTGGTCAGCGCGCCGCGGTTGGACAACCAGGCGACCTGCTACGCCGGGCTGGAGGCGTTCCTGGCCGCCGAGCCCGGCTGCGGCGTGGTGCCGGTGCTGGTGCTGTTCGACCACGAGGAGGTCGGCTCCCAGTCCGACCACGGCGCCCAGTCCGATCTGCTGCTGACGGTGCTGGAGCGCATCACCCTGGCCGCCGGCGGGCACCGCGAGGACTTCCTGCGCCGGCTGCCCGACTCGATCGTCGCGTCCGGGGACATGGCGCACGCGACGCATCCGAACTACCCGGACCGGCACGAACCCGGCCATCTGATCGAGGTCAACGCGGGGCCGGTGCTCAAGGTGCAGCCGAACCTGCGTTACGCCACCGACGGTCGTACCGCCGCGGCGTTCGCGCTGGCCTGCGCGCAGGCCGGGGTGAACCTGCAGCGCTACGAACACCGCGCCGACCTGCCCTGTGGATCCACCATCGGGCCGATGACCGCGGCAAACACCGGGATCCCGACCGTCGACGTCGGTGCCGCGCAGCTGGCGATGCATTCGGCGCGCGAGGTGATGGGCGCGGCCGATGTCGCCGACTACTCCGCCGCGCTCGCGGCATTTTTGTCGCCGGCGTGACCTACGGTCGGACCATGGCACTCAAGATCGAGATGATCACTTTCGACTGTGTGGATCCCGACGCGCTCGCCGGCTGGTGGGCCAGCGCGGCGGGTGGAGACGTGAACGCCGTGGCTCCAGGTGAATTCGTGATGGTCGTCGCCGAGGGACGTCCCACGCTGGGGTTCCAGCGGGTGCCCGACCCGACGCCGGGGAAGAACAAGGTGCACCTGGACTTCCACGCCGAGGACCGCGAAGCGGAGGTGGCCCGGCTGGTCGGGCTGGGCGCGCGGGAGACCGGCCGCAACAACTTCGGCCCAGAGTTCGAATGGGTGGTGATGGCCGACCCCGAGGGCAACGCGTTCTGTGTGTCCTGAGTCGCACCGGCGTCCTGGCTAGACTGGCGCGGTGACGTCTGGGTTGACCCAAGAGGTAGACACTGTCGAGCGGGCCGCGGCCACCCCCGGCCAGCCCCAGCCCTATCGGGAACTCGGGCTCAAGGACGACGAGTACGAGCGGATCCGCGAGATCCTCGGCCGTCGTCCCACCGATGCCGAGCTGGCGATGTACTCGGTGATGTGGAGCGAGCACTGCTCCTACAAGTCGTCGAAGGTGCATCTGCGCTACTTCGGCGAGACCACCACCGAGAAGATGCGCCAGGCCATGCTCGCCGGCATCGGCGAGAACGCCGGCGTCGTCGACATCGGCGACGGCTGGGCGGCGACGTTCAAGGTCGAGTCGCACAACCACCCGTCCTACATCGAGCCGTACCAGGGTGCGGCCACCGGCGTCGGCGGCATTGTGCGCGACATCATGGCGATGGGCGCACGCCCGGTGGCCGTGATGGACCAGCTGCGCTTCGGCGCGGCCGACGCCCCCGACACCCGGCGCGTCCTCGACGGCGTGGTGCGCGGTGTCGGCGGCTACGGAAACTCGCTGGGGCTGCCGAACATCGGCGGCGAGACGATCTTCGACGCCAGCTACGCCGGCAACCCACTGGTCAACGCGCTGTGCGTCGGCGTGTTGCGCAAAGAGGACCTGAAGCTGGCCTTCGCCTCCGGTGCCGGCAACAAGATCATCCTGTTCGGCGCCCGCACCGGCCTCGACGGTATCGGCGGAGTGTCGGTGCTCGCGTCGGAGACGTTCGGCGGCGACGAGAGCGGCAGTGCAGGCCGCAAGAAGCTGCCCAGCGTCCAGGTCGGGGACCCGTTCACCGAGAAGGTGCTCATCGAGTGCTGCCTCGAGCTCTACGCCGCCGACCTGGTGGTCGGCATCCAGGATCTCGGTGGCGCCGGATTGTCCTGTGCCACTTCTGAACTCGCGTCTGCGGGCGATGGCGGGATGAAGGTCGAACTGGATCAGGTGCCGCTGCGCGCGGCGAACATGACCCCGGCGGAGATCCTGTCCAGCGAGTCGCAGGAGCGCATGTGCGCGGTGGTCACGCCCGAGAACGTCGACGCGTTCATGGCGGTGTGCCGCAAGTGGGACGTGCTCGCCACGGTGATCGGTGAGGTCACCGACAGCGGTCGGCTGGAGATCACCTGGCACGGCGAGACCGTCGTCGATGTGCCCCCGCGCACCGTGGCCCATGAGGGCCCCGTCTACGAACGGCCCGTTGCGCGCCCGGACAGCCAGGACGCGCTGATCGCCGACACGTCGGCGGCGCTCGAGCGCCCGCAGACCGGCGACGAACTGCGTGCGACCCTGCTGGCGATGCTCGGCAGCCCGCATCTGTGCAGCCGCGCGTTCATCACCGAGCAGTACGACCGCTACGTGCGCGGCAACACCGTGCTCGCCGAGCACGCCGACGGCGGTGTGCTGCGGGTCGACGAGCAGACCGGCCGCGGCATCGCGATCTCCACCGACGCGTCCGGGCGCTACACCGCGCTGGACCCGTACGCCGGGGCGCAGCTCGCGCTCGCCGAGGCCTACCGCAACGTCGCCGTCACCGGCGCCACCCCGATCGCGGTGACCAACTGCCTGAACTTCGGCTCACCCGAGGACCCCGGGGTGATGTGGCAGTTCTCCCAGGCCGTCCGTGGTCTCGCCGATGGCGCTGCGGCGCTGGGGATTCCGGTCACCGGCGGCAACGTCAGCTTCTACAACCAGACCGGCACCACGGCGATCCTGCCCACCCCGGTGGTCGGTGTCCTCGGTGTGATCGACGACGTGAAGCGCCGTATCCCGACGGGCCTGGGCACCGAGCCGGGCGAGACGCTGATCCTGCTCGGCGACACGCACGACGAGCTCGACGGCTCGATCTGGGCCGAGGTGACCGCCGGGCACCTCGGCGGGGTCCCGCCCAAGGTGGACCTGCAGCGCGAGCAACTGCTGGCCGAGGTGCTGACCGCCGCGTCCCGTGACGGGCTGGTCTCCGCCGCCCACGACCTGTCCGAAGGTGGCCTGATCCAGGCCGTCGTCGAGGCGGCGCTGGCCGGGGAGACGGGCGTGCGGCTGGTGCTTCCCGAGGAGTTCCACGAAGGCACAGGCCCGTTCGTCTTTCTGTTCTCCGAGTCGTCGGGCCGGGTGCTCGTCGCGGTGCCGCGCACCGAGGAGAGCCGCTTCACCGCGATGTGCGAGGCGCGCGGGCTGCCCGCCACCCGCATCGGCGTCGTCGACCACGGACCCGAGGGTGGCGAACCCGCTGTCGAGGTCCAGGGCCAGTTCACCGTGACCCTCGAGGAGTTGCGGCGCACGTCGGAAGGCGTGCTGCCCGGGTTGTTCGGGTGACGGCGAGCGACACCGAGAAGAGCCCCCCGTACGTCTGGGCGTGGCACCTGCTCCGCCTGGACTTCACCGGTGTCGCGCTGGGGGCGCTGCTCTTCTGTGTGTCGCTGACCCCGTCGCTGCTGCCGCGCGACTGGTTGTTCCAAGGTCTCATCGGCGGTCTGAACGCCGCGATCGGTTACGGCATCGGGGTATTCGTCGAGCGCATGGTGCGCCGCTTCGTGCTGCGGGACCGGCTGTGGTGGCCGCCGCCGCGCCGAATCCTGCTGACACTCAAAGCCATCGTGGTGGTGGGTGCGCTGGGCGCGTCGGTGCTGATGGTCATCCCCGCCGCCGCCTGGCAACGGCAGGTGTCCGCGCTGATGGGGATGGAGGGCCCGACCACCACGGGCTACCTGCGGCTGCTGATCATCGCGGTCGTGGTCGCGGCCCTGTGCATCGCGACGGCGCGGTTGCTGCTCGACGCCATCAAGACGCTGGCCCGCCTGCTCATCCGGCGCTGGCGGCTCTCCGACGAGATGGCATTGTTCATCGGCACCGCCGTCGTCGTCGTGCTGGTCATCGCCCTCGTCAACGGCGTGTTGTTGCGGGGCTTCCTGGCCGGTGCCAATCGGGTGTTCCAGCCGCAGAACACCGTCACCGCCGAAGGTGTGACACAGCCGGAGGAGTCCGAAAGGTCGGGTAGCCCAGAGTCTTTCGCAGCTTGGGACACCCTCGGCTATCAGGGCCGCAGCTTCGTCGGCACCGGCCCGCGCGCCGACGAACTCGCCCGTGTCAACGGGCGCCCGGCCCAGCAGCCCATCCGGGTGTACGTCGGGTTGCAGACCGCCGAGACCGATGAGGCGCGGATGGCGGTGCTGCTCAGCGAACTCGAACGCACCGGCGCGTTCGACCGCGAGGTCCTCGTCATCGTGCCGACCACCGGCACCGGATGGGTCAACCCGATCGCCGCACGGTCGGTGGAGATGATGTACAACGGCGACACTGCGATCGTCGCCTCGCAGTATTCGTATCTGCCGAGCTGGATTTCGTTCATGGGCGACCAGCAGAAGTCGATGGCGGCCGGCCGGCTGCTGATCGACACCGTCCATGAGCGCTGGGCGAGGCTGCCGGCCGAACGCCGTCCCCGGCTGCTGCTCTACGGCGAGAGTCTCGGGTCGATGGCGGGCCAGGCCGCGTTCGAGTGGCTGCCCGACGTCGCCCGAATGGGGTTCTCGTCGGTGCTGTGGGTCGGTCCGCCCCACGCCAGCCCGCTGTGGCGCGCCGTCACCGTGCGGCGCGACCCCGGCTCCCCGCAGGTCCAGCCTCGTTACGACGGCGGGCGAACCGTGCGGTTCTCCCAGGGCAACGACGCCGCGCAGATCGCGGCCGACTCCGCGACCCCGTGGGAAGAGCCCAGAGTGCTGTTCCTGCAACATTCTTCGGATCCGATCGTGTGGTGGTCCGAGGATCTGTTGTTCACCCGGCCCGACTGGCTCTCCGAACCTCCTGGTCGGGACCGCACCGCCTCGATGCGCTGGTATCCGATCGTCACGTTCTGGCAGGTGGCTGCCGATATGACCAATGCTGCGTCGGTGCCGGGCGGGCACGGGCACAACTACGGGGATTTCATCCTCGACGGCTGGGTTGGTGTCGCGCCGCCGGACGGCTGGACCGGCGCGGATACCGAGCGAATTCGCGCCGCACTCGCCGAGACCGAATCCGAAGGTGGTGTCTCCTGATGCGTGACGGGCTGCGCGCCGGCGGGCTTGCGCTGACGGTACTGGGCTGGAGCGTCCTCGCGCCGCGCTTGCCGCAACGATGGAACCCTCTGCCGCAGATGGCATTCGGGGGAGCGTTGGCGGTGCTGTCCCGACGGTCTCTCGGGCTGCGCCCGCCTCGGCTGTGGCGCGGCGTCCGGTGGGGGAGTGCGGTCGCGGTGCCGGTCGCGGCCGCGGTCGCCGCGACCACTCTGCTCCCGCCGGTGCGCGCGGGGATGGCCGCACGGGAGTTGCCGGCGAGCCCGGCGCGCTGGCTGTTGCTGCGCATCCCGCTCGCGACGGTGTGGTCCGAGGAGGTCGCGTTCCGTGCCGCATTGCGCACCGCAGCCGAACAGGCGTGGGGGCCCGACGCCGGGAACCTGTTCGCGGCCACCGTGTTCGGGCTGTCGCACATCCCCGATGCGCGCGCCGCGGGCGATCCGGTGCTGGGCACGGTGCTGGTGACCGGCGCCGCGGGCTGGGGATTGGGCCGGCTGCACGCCAGATCAGGCAGCCTCGCCGCTCCGATGATCGTCCATCTGGTCCTCAACGAGGCGGGTGCCGTTGCGGCACTGGCTATCCAACGCCGACGTTCCGCACGTGCGCGACCAGGTCGTGCGGCTCGGTCCGCTGGTCGTCGATCCCGAAGCTGATCACCCGCCGCGGGATGACGCGGATGATCGGCGCCCCGCCGGATTCGGCCTGTACCGCCGTGCCCCGGATCTCCAGGCAGCGCACCCTCCACGGATCCCGGGACGTGATGTCGTCGACGACGAATGCGACCCGGTTGTTCGTCGCGACATTGCGGTATTTGCGGCTCTTGGTCATCTCGTAGCCGGCGATGTCGATGGTGCCGAGCTCGGCGTTGTAGGTGAACCCGACCGGGCTGTTCTGCGGCGTGCCGTCCGGCTGGATGGTGGCCAGCCTGCCGAGGTCCGCCTGGTTGAGGTAGTCGATCTCGAACGCTGTGAACGTCATGCACCGCACCGTAAAACCTGAACGGCACTTCAGGTCAAGGGTGGCTCAGAAGTAGCCGCTGCCCGGCAGCCGGGTGCCCCGCACGTGATACGCGCCGATCGCCCGTGCCTTGTACGACGATGGATTGTGCGACGCCAGGGTGCGGATGTTGCGCCAGTGTCGGTCCAGCAGATGCGCCTGCCGCACGATCGAGGCGCCGCCGACGTCGAAGATCTGTGACGCCGACTTCTGGGCCAACGCGTCGACGACCACCTTGGCGGCCGCGGCCTGCAGGGACGCGTCATGTGCCAGCGCAAGACCGGGGTCGGTGCCGTCGATATCGGCCTGGAACGCGGTCGCGAGCGCATCGGCCGCGCTGAGCACCGTGGCCTCGCCGGCGTACGCCGCGGCGGCGATCTCGCCGATCTCACGCTGCAGCAGAGGATCATCGGCCGGCACCGGATGCGGCGCCCAGGCGAAGCTGCGGGCCCGCGAATGCACGTGCGCCACCGCATCGTTGCGCAGCGCGCGCACCACACCCGCCTCCAGCGCCGTCACATACAGCTGGAAGAACGCCCCCGACAGGTACAGCGACTGCTCCTCGTCGTCGGCGCCAGGCGGCGCGAACTGCATCACCTGGTCGGCTGGAACCGGGACGTTCTCGAAGATCGCGGTGCCGGTACCGGTGGCGCGCTGGCCCATCCCGTCCCAGTCGTCGAGGACGGTCACCCCCGGATGATCGGTGGGCACCAGCGCGATCACCGACGCCCCGTCGGGATCACTGGCCAGAACCTCGGCGTAGTCGGAGTACAAGGTTCCGGTGGTGAAGAACTTCCTGCCGTTGAGCAGGTAGTTCGACCCGCCGCGGGTGAGCCTGGTCTGCCAGGTGAACCCGCCGGCCGGGGTGGAGCCGATCTCTGTCGAAGCGTTGCCGATGAGCTTGCCGCTCAGCGCCAGGTCGATGCCCTGCTGCCGCACCTCGCCGTCGAGGCGCAACCGCTCCTCGATGTGAGCGAAATGCCCACGCAGGATGTGTGCGACGTTGACGTCCACCTCGGCGATCGCGATCACGGTCGCGAACAGTTCCCGCAGCGTCGCTCCGCCGCCGCCTTCTGCACGCGGAACCCGCAGCGCGCCCAGGCCGGACTGCTTGATCGACTCGATGACCGCGAACGGTCGCTCGCCGGTGCGCTCGCGGTCCAGAGCACCCTCACCGATCTCGTCGATCAGCTCGGCCAGCCGTTGCGAGCCGTACGTGATCGGCTCGGATGCGATGGATGTCATCGGGTTGCCTCCTCGGTGATGCGGCGGTGGCCGGCGGCACGGTGACTCTCGGGCAGGCGGGTTCCCTGCCCGAAGAGCTTGTGCCGCAACGTGCCTTCGGTGTAAGCGGTCTTGTAGATGCCGCGGCGCTGCAACTCGGGCACGACATGGTCGATGAAGTCCACGAACGACCCCGGGGTGATCACGTTGGTCAGGTTGAATCCGTCGACGTCGGTGTCCTCCATCCACTCCTGCAGGACGTCGGCCACCTGGGTGGGTGAACCGACGGTGAAGCCCCCCTCGGCGTCGATCGCCTTTGCGTCGATGAAATCGCGCAGGGTCCACTGTCCCTGGCCGAACATCTCCACCGACGATTTCAGGAACTCGTTGTCGGTCACGGCGACCGGATCATCGAGATCGAACTGCGAAAGATCTGTTCCCAGCCATCCGGACCACAGCGCGAGGGCGCCTTCGGGGTCCGTGTAGCGGCGGAACTCGTCGTAGCGCGCCTGCGCGGCCGCTTCGGTGGCGCCGGTGACCACCACGAAGCCGTTGACGATCTTGACGTCGTACGGATCCCGCCCGGCGGCTGCCGCGCGACCCCGGATGTCGGCGACGGCCTCGCGCAGGACCTCCTTGGTGGGTGCGCCGATGAAGATCACCTCGGCGTTCTCGGCGCCGAACTGGCGGCCGCGGTTGGACGCTCCGGCCTGATACAGCACCGGTGTGCGCTGAAGCGACGGTTCGCACAGATGGATGCCCGGGACGCGGAAGTGCCTGCCCTCATGGCGGATCGGGTGCACCTTAGCCGGATCTGCGTAGTGGTCGCGGCCCGGCTCGGTACCGACGGCGTCGTCCTCCCAGGAGCCCTCCCACAGCTTGTACAGAACCTCGGTGTACTCGTCGGCGATGTCATAGCGGTCGGCGTGCGGCGTGATGCTGTCCAGGCCGTGGTTGCGCGCCGCGCTCTCCAGGTAACCGGTCACGATGTTCCACCCGACGCGGCCCTTGGTCAGGTGATCCAGTGTCGACATGCGCCTGGCGAAAGAGTACGGGTGCTCGAAAGATGTTGCCGCCGTGACCCCGAACCCGAGATGTCGGGTCGCCGCGGCCATGGCCGGAACCACCAGCAACGGATCGTTGACCGGAACCTGGGCGCCGGAGCGCAGCGCGGCCTCGGGACCACCGCCGTACACGTCGTAGATGCCCAGCACGTCGGCGATGAACAGACCGTCGAACAGACCGCGCTCCAACAGCTGTGCCAGCTCGGTCCAGTACTCGATGTCCTTGTACCTGGCGGCCTGGGATTCGGGATGGCGCCAGGTGCCGGCGACGATGTGGGCGACGCAGTTCATGTCGAACCCGTTGAGGATCATCTGGCGTTTCGCGAATGTCACAGTGTGCCTCCGGGGATGGGTGCTCGGGTGCCGCCGGGCAGGCTCGCTAGCAGCTCTCTGGTGTACGGATGGTGTGGGGTGTCGAAAATCTCGTCCGCCGTGCCGGATTCGACGACCTTGCCCTGGCGCATGACCAGCACGCGGTCGGCGACGTGGTGGATCACACCCAGGTCGTGCGAGATGAACAGATAGCTCAGGCCGAGCTGCTGCTGCAGATCGGTGAGCAGGTCCAACACCTGCGCCTGGATCGTGACGTCGAGCGCCGAGACGGGTTCGTCACACACGATCAGCGACGGCTCCGATGCCAGCGCTCGGGCGATCGCCACCCGTTGCCGCTGCCCGCCCGAGAGCAGCAACGGCCGGCGGTCCAAATGCTCTGTGCCAAGACCGACGTCGTCGAGCAGTTCCTCGGCACGTCTGTCACGGGTCTGGGCGTCGGGGTAGGTGTCGTCGGGCAGCGCGTCGGTGAGGATGCGGCGCACACTCCAGCGCGGGTCGAAGGAGCTGAGCGGATCCTGGTAAACCACCGAGATCCGCCGCCGCCTGCCACGGCGTTCCCTCTCGGTCAGCTCGCTCCACGGTTCACCCAGCAGGTGCACCGTGCCCTCGTCGGGCTGGGCCAGTGCCAGTGCCATGCGCGCGGTGGTGGTCTTCCCCGAGCCGGATTCCCCGACGATGCCCAGCGTTTCGCCGACGCGGATCTCGAACGAGACATCCGACACCGCGGTGCGCTCGACACCGTCGGGGCCGCGGAACCGTTTCACCAGATTGCGGGCCGCCAGTAGCACGCCGTCGGTATCGGTGCGGCGCGACCCGTGCACCGGCCGTGCCGGCTGGCTCGACAATCGCGTGCCCTTGCGGTGCGCGGCCGGGACTGCGTCCAACAGGGCCCGGGTGTACGGGTGCGACGGTTCGGCCAGCACCTCGGCGACGGGGCCCTGCTCGGCCAGCAGGCCATTGCGCATCACGGCGACACGGTCGGCCAGTCGGCTGACCACCGCGAGGTCGTGGCTGATCAGGATCAGGCCGGTGCCCTGCTCCTTGCGTGCTGCCAGCAGATCCAGGATCTGCGCCTGGATCGTGACGTCGAGCGCAGTGGTGGGCTCGTCGGCGATCAGCAGTGGCGGGTCCAGCGCGATCGCCGATGCGATCAAGGCGCGCTGGCGTTGTCCGCCCGACAGTTCCCCGGGGAGCTGTCGGGCCCGCAGTTGCGGATCCTGGACCCCGACCGCTTCAAGCAGCTCCAGGACCCGGCGCCGGCGGGCGGTCTTGTCGCCCCACTTGTGCAGCCGCAACACCTCGGCGATCTCGTCGCCGACCGTCCGCAGCGGATCCAGTGACACCAGGGCGTCCTGCAGGACGAAGCCGACCTCGCGGCCGCGGATGCGGCGCCACGTACGATCGCGGATACTCAGCAACGATTTTCCGTCGAGTTCGAGGCGGGTTGCGGTGACGTGTGCGGACGGTCCGGCCAGGCCGAGGATGGTGCGAGCGGTGACGCTCTTACCCGATCCGGATTCACCGACGATCGCAAAGCATTCCCCCGCCGCCACGCTGAACGACAGACCGTGCACGACCTCACGGTCGCCGAAGGCGACCGTGAGGTCCTCGACTCGCAGCAACTCGCTCATGTCAATCGTCCTTCGAGTCGCTGCTGCAGGTAGCGGCCGACCACGGTGACCGCCAGCGTGCAGCCGACGATGGCCAGTCCGGGGAACAGTTCCAACCACCATGCGGTGGTCACGAAATCGCGGCCGGCATTGAGCATCGCCCCCCATTCCGGCGCGGGCGGTGCGACACCGAGACCCAGGAAGCTCAGCGACGACGCCCACACGATCGACTGGCCGACGCCCATGGTGCCGAGAACCACGAGCGGTCGCATCGCGTTCGGGAATACGTGGTGTACCACGATCTTTCGCCGCGAATGTCCCAGAGCTGTTGCGGCGTGCACATATCCGGAGTCCTTGACCGCGATCACCTGGCCGCGGACCATGCGGGCGTATCCGACGGCCGAACCGATCGCGACCGCCAGGATCTGCGTGACCACGCCGGGGCCGAACATCGCGATGAACAGCAGCGCGAGCAGCAGTCCCGGAATGGACAGCACCACCTCGATGAAACGACTGATGGCGCCGTCGGCGAAGCGGCCGCCGAGACCGGCACCGAAACCCAGGATGATCGCGGCGATCAGCGCCAGCGCGGTCGCGCCGACACCGATGGCCAGCGAGCTCTGTGTTCCGTAGACCACGCGGGTGAAAATGTCGCGGCCGGAGGCGTCGGTGCCGAACCAGTGCTCCAACGACGGTGGTTTGAGCGGGGTTTCGATATCGGTGTCGTACGGCGTGCCGTCGGTGAAGACACCGGGTGCGACGGCCCAGGCCATCATCAGCGCAAGGTAGGCCGCGGCCAGGATGACCGCCGGACGGAACCGGCGCTTCGTCGCACCCCGGGTGGAGGGAGACAGGTCGATCGTCATCGGACCGCCCGCAATCGCGGGTCGATGCGCACGAAGCCGGTGTCGACGAGCAGGTTGGCCAGCACATAGACCGCGGCGACGAACAGCGTCACCCCGATCACGACCGGCATGTCCTTGCTGGTGACAGCGTCTACCAGGACGCGGCCCAGCCCGGGGCGGACGAATACCGACTCGACGATCACCGCGGTCGAAAACAGTGATCCCAGCGCCCATCCCGACAGGGTCAGGCCCGGCAGGACGGCGTGCCGCAGGGCATGGCGCCAGCGCACCCCCCAGTCGGTCATGCCACGGGCGCGGGCTGAGACCGCGAACGGTTGTTCCATGGCCGACGAGAACTCGTCTCGGGTGACCTGGCCCAAATAGCCGGCCAATGGCAGCGCCAGCGTCAGCGCCGGCAGCACGAGTCCGATCGGTCCGTCGTCGCCGATCACCGGCACCAGCCGCAGCTGGATCGCGAAGAGCACCAAAAGCACAATGCCCAGCCAGTATTGGGGCAATGCCGCTAAGAAGGTCTCGATGCCCGAACCGATCGACGCCAGCCACCGCTGCCGGTGCACGGTGAGCAGTGTGACCGTCACCGCGACCACCCAGGCCGTGACCAGTGACACCAAGGTCAACGTCAACGTCGGGCCGAGATGGTGGCCGATGATGTCAGCCACGGGCTGTTTGAGGATGTAGGACGTGCCGAGGTCACCGCGCAGCAGACCACCAACGAAGTTCAGGTATTGGGTGATGGCCGGTTCGTCGAATCCGTACTGCTGCCTCACCGCGGCCAACTGCTCCGGGGTGGGTCGTGCGCCGGCGCCGCCGAGGATGGTCTGCGCCGGGTCGCCGGGCATCAACTGCTGAGCGACAAACGTCAAAGTCGCTGCGCCCCATAGCACGCCGACGACCCCTGCGATACGGACGAGCACCCGCCGCACTCCGAGACGGGTGCGGCGGGCGACAGCGGGTGCTGTCAGGCTCACGGGGCCAGCCAGGCGTCGTGCAGTACCGGCTCACCCTCGGACGGCTCGATCCACACATCCTTGAGCTTCTTCTTAGCGACCAGGCGGGTGACCACCGGATACAGGCCCAGCTGGTAGGCCTGCTCGGCGACGATGTCCTGGGTCTGGCCGTAAAGCCGTTCCTGCTCCGCGACATCGGTGGTCGCCGCGGCGGCGCGCACCAACTCGTCGAGCTTCGGGTTCTCGACCCAGCTCATGTTGTTACCGGGGGCGGCTTTGAGCGAATCGCTGCTGAAGACGATGGACAGCACCGCCGGGGTGGGGCTGTTCCAGTACGCGCCGGTGAGGCCGTCGTAGGCGTTCTTGTCGCTGAACGCCGCGAAGTACTGATCCTGCGGCAGCGGTTTGAGCACGACTTCGAAGCCGATCTCCTTCTGGGCGGCCTGGATGTTCTGGAACAGCGTCACATCCGCGGGCGGGGTGTCGCCGGTGTCGGCCGAGTACACCAGTTCGGCGGTCAGGCGCTTGCCGTCCTTGGTGCGGAAGCCGTCGGCGTCGCGCTCGGTCCAGCCGGCCTCGTCGAGCAGCCTGTCGGCCTTGTCCTTGTCGTAGGAGTAGAACCTGCGCAGATCCTTGTAGGTCGGCGTGGTGGACGAGATGGGGCCGTGCTCCCAGTCATAGACGCCCAGGTAGGCGGACTTGACCGCGGCCTCGGCGTTGGACCCGTGGATGAACGCCTGGCGTACCAAGGCGTCGTCGAACGGGGCGCGGGTGGTGTTCAGCGCGATGCCGTTGGGAAGGCCGGTGTGGGTGAACTCCTGGGTGTCCAGGTTCGGGTCGGCCTTGAGCGCGGCGACCTGCTGCGGGGGCGGGTTGAAGATGATGTCGGCGTCGCGGCCCTGCACCGCCGCGGCGCGCACCGAGCCGTCCTCGATGAACTTCCAGGTGACCTTCTCCAGGTAAGCCGGGCCCTGATGCTTGGCGTCGGCCGGTGCGGAGTTGTAGTCCTCGTTGCGCACGAGTTCCACGCTCTGGCCGCGGTTCCAGGCCTTGACGACAAACGGACCGGTGCCGACGGGGGATTGGCAGTTCTCCTCGAGGCCGCGGGCCATGGCCTTCGGCGACTCGATACCGAAGAACGCCTGCGAAAGGACCGGCAGCAGAGCCGAATACGGGGTCTTGAGCTTCAGCTCGAAGGTGTGGGTGTCGATGGCACGCGAAGATTCGTAGTACGGCCGCAGGTAGCCGGCGTCGGTGGCCGACTCGGTGGCCGGGTCGAGGATCTGCACGAAGTTGGCGTGCACCGCCTCGGCGTCCAGCGGGGTGCCGTCGTGGAACTTCACGCCC
Source organism: Mycolicibacterium parafortuitum (assembly GCF_002086815.1). Classification (GTDB taxonomy): domain Bacteria; phylum Actinomycetota; class Actinomycetes; order Mycobacteriales; family Mycobacteriaceae; genus Mycobacterium; species Mycobacterium parafortuitum. Next base: position 132,008 of record NZ_MVID01000002.1, on the reverse strand, counting down.
TCTTTGATGGTGAACGTGTAGGTCAGGCCGTCGGGGGAGATCTCCCAGGAGTCGGCCAGCCACGGCACCACTGAGCCGTCGGGGCGTTCGGAGACGAGGCTGTCCAGATACTGGCGCGCGACGTAGGTCTGCGGCATGTCGCCGAAATTGTGCGGATCCAAGCAGGTGGGTTCGCGGTCGGTGGCGTAGACGATCGAACCCCCGCTCACCGGGGTGCCTGCGTCGCCGGCCGCGGAGTCGCTGTCCGCCGACGTCCCGCAGCCAGCCAGAAGAAGGGCGGCGGTCAGGGAGATCGAGCCGAAAGTGGCACGGCGAGGCGAGGAGTGGGTGGGAGGCATTCGTGTCTTTCGATTCGGAGGACGGCGACGCGGCTTCCCCGGCCCGTGGACACGCGCTCGATCGAGCGTCGCGTGCCGCCACAAGCGGTGAGCCGTCCTGGAGAGCAGGTATGGCCGCGTCACCATGCCGGAGCGCGTTGCGGTTCGCCATCAATCGGATCGATACGATTTTTAACGTTCCGGTCAGGACTGCGGGATACATCGAGGCGGTCTTTCCGCGGCTGTGCCGGCTTTGGGAAGCTACGTTCATGGCCGCTCGCCGTACCGTCGACCCGCTCAAGACCCTCGCCGCCGTGACCACGGTCGCCGACTGGTTACGCGATGACACCCTCGCCGCGCCGCCGCGAACCCAACTGGCCGAGGCGGTGCGTGCGACGGCGCGCACGCTGGCAGCGGTCGCGCCCGGCTCCTCGGTCGAGGTCCGCGTCCCGCCGTTCGTCGCGGTGCAGTGCATCGCCGGACCGGCACACACCCGGGGCAATCCGCCCAACGTCGTCGAGACCGACCCGCGGACCTGGCTGCTGCTGGCCACCGGATTGCTCTCCGTCGACGATGCGGCCGCCACCGGAGCGCTGCAGCTGTCCGGATCACGGGCCCGCGAGATCGCCGCGGCGCTGCCGCTGGTCCCGCTGAGCTGACCGGTTTCGCCCGGCTTCCAACGGCTTTCGTGACCCACGCCGGAGTGTGTGCGTGGCATGGGCGTTCACCCGTCGGCGAAACGGCGGTCCTCGATTCCCGTTTCGGCGGAATCAGACCGTAGACTGGGCCGCGTCACCCCCAGCCCCCAGGGAGCAGCCTGATTGTGACCGCCGAACAGCTCGACAACGAGCCCAAGGAAGAGTGCGGAGTATTCGGCGTATGGGCACCGGGCGAGGAGGTGGCGAAGCTCACTTACTACGGCCTGTATGCGTTGCAGCACAGAGGGCAGGAGGCTGCGGGCATCGCCGTCGCCGACGGATCCCAGGTGCTGGTCTTCAAAGACCTCGGTCTGGTCAGCCAGGTGTTCGACGAACAGACGCTGGCCGCGATGCACGGCCACGTCGCCATCGGGCACTGCCGCTACTCGACCACCGGCTCCACCACATGGGAGAACGCCCAACCGGTCTTCCGTAACACCGCGGCGGGCACCGGCGTCGCGCTCGGGCACAACGGCAACCTGGTCAACACCGCCGAACTGGCCGCCCTCGCCCGCGACGAGGGCCTGATGAGTGACCACGGCGGGCCTGCGGCCACCACCGACTCCGACATCCTGGGCGCACTGCTCGCCCACGGTGCCGCCGATTCGTCGCTCGAACAGGCCGCCCTGAAACTTCTGCCGACGGTGCGCGGCGCGTTCTGCCTGACGTTCATGGACGAGAACACCTTGTACGCGGCCCGCGACCCGTACGGCGTGCGCCCGCTGTCGCTCGGCCGGCTGGACCGCGGCTGGGTGGTCGCGTCGGAGACCGCGGCGCTCGACATCGTCGGTGCCTCGTTCGTCCGCGACATCGAACCCGGCGAGCTGCTGGCCATCGACGCCGACGGTGTCCGGTCCACCCGCTTCGCCAACCCGACGCCCAAAGGCTGTGTCTTCGAGTACGTCTACCTCGCCCGCCCCGACAGCACGATCGTCGGACGCTCGGTGCACGCCACCCGGGTCGACATCGGCCGCCGGCTGGCCCGCGAGAAGCCGGTCGACGCGGACCTGGTGATCGGGGTGCCCGAATCCGGCACGCCCGCGGCCGTGGGCTACGCGCAGGAGTCCGGCATCCCGTTCGGGCAGGGTCTGATGAAGAACGCCTATGTCGGGCGCACCTTCATCCAGCCGTCCCAGACGATCCGTCAGCTCGGTATCCGGCTCAAGCTCAACCCGCTCAAAGAGGTCATCCGCGGTAAGCGGCTGATCGTCGTCGACGACTCCATCGTGCGCGGCAACACCCAACGCGCCCTGGTCCGGATGCTGCGCGAGGCCGGTGCGGTCGAGGTGCACGTGCGGATCGCGTCGCCGCCGGTGAAATGGCCGTGCTTCTACGGCATCGACTTCGCCACGCCCGCCGAACTGATCGCCAACGCCGCGAGCAACAGCGCCGACGAGCACGAGGTGCTCGAAGGCGTGCGCCGCGCGATTGGGGCCGACACCCTCGGCTACATCAGCCGCGAAGGCATGATCGCCGCCACCGAGCAGCCCCCGACGCGGCTGTGCTCGGCCTGCTTCGACGGCGATTACCCGATCGAGCTGCCGGGGGAGACCGCGCTGGGCAAGAACGTCATCGAGCACATGCTCGCGACGGCCGCGCGCACCGGCATCCCGGTGACCGCCGAGAACGACAACGCCTCCGCGCTGCGCAGGCCCTGACCGCCGGACCGCGGCGATCACCGCACCGCCGGGCGATCTACTGCACCGTCGGACTGAACCGCAGCAGCTGACGCTTCCGGTCCGCGGAGCGTCCCTCCGCGCGCAACTCGGCGCGCACCGCATCGAGGTATCCGGTCAGGCCGCCGTCGGGGGGCGGGATCACCGCGTCGATGTCGTGTTCGTGGCAGATCGCGTCGCACTCCAGGGATTCGACCAGCGGTCGCGCCAGCCCTGACGGGATCGGCGTGACCAGACCCACCCACCAGCTCGCAATCGTCGGGGTCAGGAACGGCAACACCACCATCAGCCGTTGCCGCAACCCCGCCACCTGCGCGTAGCCCTGCATCGCGTCGCCGTACTCCATCACGTCCGGGCCGCCGACGTCCCAGGTGCGGGATTCGCCGAATTCCGCGGTGGCCGCCTCGGACAGGTAGTGCAGCACGTCGCCGATCGCGATCGGCTGGATCTTGTTGTGCACCCACTTCGGTGTGGTCATCACCGGCAGCCGGTCGGTCAGGTGGCGGACCATCTCGAACGATGCCGATCCGGACCCGATCACGATGCCGGCCTGCAGCACGACGGTCTCGATGCCGGACTCCAGCAGGATCTCACCGACCTCGACGCGCGACGCGAGATGGCGCGACAGCGCGGTGCCTTCGGGATGCAGACCGCTGAGGTAGACGATCCTGCGGACGCCGGCCCTCTTGGCCGCCTCCGCGACGTTGCGCGCCGACCGGCGCTCCTCCTCGACGAAGTCGCGAGAGGTGCCCATCGAATGCACCAGGTAGTAGACGACGTCCATGCCGTCGAACGCCGAGGTCAACGAGTCGGGATCGGTGAGATCACCGCGCACCACCTCGACCCGGTCGCGCCACGGTGCGCCGTCCAGCTTGGCGGGGGTGCGGGCCATCGCCCGCACCCGGGCGCCGCGGCTGAGCAATTCGGGAACCAACCGGCCACCGATGTAACCGGTGGCACCCGTCACCAGGCAGCGGACATCCTCGTCAGGCATGGCCGCGGGATGACCACTTCCGGGGCTGCGCAAACCCTCGACCAGTGCCGGGGACGGGCACCGCGGGCGGCATGCCGGTCACCGACAACCGACACTGGCATCAATTCGGCGGGAATGCGCGGGTAACCTTGCACCCGATGACTAAAGGGTTCGAACAAAGCGAGCGCGCCGAACAACACGGCATTTCCTATGCGTCGGCAGGCGTGGACATCGAGGCCGGTGACCGCGCCGTCGAACTCTTCAAGCCACTGGCCAAGAAGGCGACCAGGCCCGAGGTGAGGGGCGGCCTAGGCGGCTTCGCCGGGCTGTTCGCCCTTCGCAGCGGCTACCGCGAGCCGCTGCTGGCCTCGTCCACCGACGGCGTCGGCACCAAACTGGCGGTCGCGCAGGCGATGGACAAGCACGACACCGTCGGCATCGACCTCGTCGCGATGGTCGTCGACGACCTCGTCGTGTGCGGGGCCGAGCCGCTGTTCCTGCAGGACTACATCGCCGTCGGGCGCACCGTCCCCGAACGGGTCGCCGAGCTGGTGTCTGGGATCGCCGACGGCTGCGTGCAGGCAGGCTGTGCGCTGCTCGGCGGCGAGACAGCCGAACATCCCGGGCTGATGGCTCCCGACCACTACGACATCTCCGCGACCGGGATCGGCGTCGTGGAAGCCGATGACGTGCTGGGCCCGGACCGGGTGAAGCCGGGCGACGTCGTGATCGCGATGGCCTCGACCGGGCTGCACTCGAACGGCTACTCGCTGGCTCGCCACGTGCTGCTGGAGATCGACCACATGAACCTGGCCGGCCACGTGGAGGAGTTCGGCCGCACCCTCGGCGAGGAACTGCTTGAGCCGACCCGCATCTACGCCAAGGACTGCCTGGCGCTGGTCGCCGAGACCCAGGTGCGGACCTTCTGCCACGTCACCGGCGGCGGACTGGCCGCAAACCTGGACCGCGTCATCCCGCACGGACTGGTCGCCGAACTCGATCGCGGCACGTGGACGCCCGCCCCGGTTTTCGGGATGATCGCCCAGCGGGGCCGCATCGAGCGGGCCGAGATGGAGAAGACCTTCAACATGGGGGTCGGCATGGTGGCCGTCGTCGCGCCGGAGGACACCGATCGCGCGCTGGCCGTGCTGACCGCACGTCACCTGGATTGCTGGACTCTCGGGACCATCGAGAAGGGGAGCAAGGACGGCTCACGAGCTGTGCTCGTAGGGCAGCATCCGCGCTTCTGAGGTCCGAGGAGCCGGTCTGAAGGGTGCTCCCGGGTGTGGGTCACACCCGGGAGGACACAGCCTCAGCGCCGCCAGTCGTCCTCGTCGACCCAACCATCGTCGAACGGCGCATCGCTACCGTTGCGGTGGTCGTCGTCGGAAGCGTTCGACAGCTCGCGCTGAAGCCGCTCGAAGTCGGTCTGCGGTGAGCTGTACTTCAGCTCACGTGCAACCTTGGTCTGCTTTGCCTTTGCCCGGCCGCGGCCCATGGGGGAACCCCCTCGCGCAATAACGGAGCGGCCTAATTACTAGGCGGCTCCGATCTGAGTGTGTTTATTGTCCTGCGGTCAGCTTACCGTGCCGCGAGCCGTGATGCTGGCAGGCCCTGTAGGAGCGCCGCTTCTCACAATGGCGCTCCCGCAGTGGCGGCCCATACCTGCCGGTTCTCTACTGCTGCGCCCGTCCGCCGGCCCGTAATCGGTCGACCGCCAGCCGTCCGGCCCCGACCGCGTCGGTCGGTGGCACCGAGTCCGGGTCGATGGCCGCGGACACCTCTACGTCGCCGCCCGTCGTCAACGCCATGTCGGCGGGAAGACCGCGCTTGACCAGCGCCAGCGCGATGAGGCCCTCGTCGACGTGGTCGACGACCGTGCCGAGCCGCCCGACGGTGCGCCCACCCACCAGCAGCGGATCCCCGGGTGACGGCCGGTCGGACGCCCCGTCGAGGTGCAATTGCACCAGCATCCGCGGCGGCTTGCCCAGGTTGTGAACCCGCGCGACCGTCTCCTGGCCGCGATAGCAGCCCTTCTCCAGGTGCACGGCGCCCACCCCGGGACCCCCGATCCAGCCGACCTCGTGCGGGATGGTGCGTTCGTCGGTGTCCACCCCGAGGCGCGGGCGCTGGGCCGCGACGCGGTGAGCTTCGTGCGTCCACACTCCGGCGGGGCGCACCCCGGCCGCGACAAGCCTGTCCAACCACCCGGCCACCTCCGAGCGGGGGACCACCACATCGACCTCGACGCCCGACCCGGGCAGCCGGCGCACGAATCCGCCGTCGGGTAACTCGACGGCAGTGCCTTCGGCGGGCAGCGCGTCCAGACCGAGGGTCTCCAGCACCGGGGTGTCGGCGACGGCGGGGCCGAGCAACGACAGCACACCGAGATCGGCGGGCTCGACCGTGACGTCGGACCAGAAGACCATCTTGCGCAGGAACGCCAGCAGAGCCTCCCCGCGCGCGCCCTCGGTGTCGATGACGGTGCGGCCGTCCAACTGGGTCTGCAGCCAGTGGTCCTCCACCCGGCCCTGGCCGTCGAGACTGAGGTTCTCGGTCACCGCGCCGTCGGCGAGATCGCTGACGTGCTGACTGGAGATGGTGTGCAGCCAGGCCTTGCGCTCACTGCCGGTCAGGACCAGCACGGCGCGGTGCGAACGGTCGATCACCACAGCGCCGGTGTCGGCGGTCCGCTGCTCCCCGAGCGGGTCGCCGTAGTGCCAGACCGCACCCGCGTCGGGTCCGTCGGCGGGGGCGGGAACTTTCGACGTCTGCCAGGCCATGGATCAACTCTACGAGCCGCCGCCCGCGGCCCGCCGCTACGCTGATGCCCCATGGCTGACCATCCGGGCGTCCTCGTCACCCTCGACGGTCAGCTGCACGATCCCGAGGTTCCGCTGCTGCACGCCGACGACCTCGCGGCTGTTCGCGGGGACGGGATCTTCGAGACGCTGTTGATCCGACAGGGCAGTCCGTGCCTGCTCGGCGCCCACCTCGAGCGGCTGGCGCACTCCGCGCGGCAGGTCGACCTTCCGGCGCCCGATGCCGGGCGGTGGCGTGCCGCGGTCGCGGTCGCGGTCGAGGCATGGCTGGCCTCCGGCGGCGACGAGGGCGTACTGCGGTTGGTGTACTCGCGCGGCCGTGAGCACGGGTCGGCGCCGACGGCCTACGCGACGATCGGCCAGGTGCCCGCCCGGGTCGCCGCGGTGCGCCGTGACGGTCTGGCCGCCCTGACCCTGGACCGGGGTCTGGCCGCCGACGGCATCGACGCGATGCCGTGGTTGCTGGCCGGGGCCAAGACCCTGTCCTATGCGGTGAACATGGCCGCCCTTCGGCACGCCGAACGGCACGGCGCCGGCGACGTCATCTTCGTCAGCACCGACGGCCACATCCTGGAAGGCCCGCGGTCGACCGTCGTGATCGCGACGTCGTCGCCCGACGGCCGCACCTGCCTGCTCACCCCGCCGCCCTGGTATCCGATCCTGCGCGGAACCACCCAGCAGGCACTGTTCGAGGTGGCGCGCGAGCACGGGTACGACTGCGACTACCAGGCCCTCACTCCTGCGGATCTGGTTGCCGCCGAAGGCGTTTGGCTGGTATCCAGCATCACCCTCGCGGCGCGGGTGCACACCCTGGACGGGCGGCCGCTGCCCGCGGCACCCCTGGCCGGCGATCTGGCGGCGCTGGTCGACGCGGCAATCCTGTGTGATCGCTGACCGCGTAAATCGCTTGTCGCACTGCCGAAGCGGGAGTACGGTCGCGGGTACACAGGGAAGGAGGTGGTCCGAGAAATTGATTGACTTATGGACATGTGAGGTGGCTGCGAGCTAGCAGCGCTGGGAGACGCTTGTCGCACCTGTGCGCGCTGGCGAATTCCCCGCAGTCACCCGGCCCCCGAGCCTCTTGGTCTTGTCCGACCAGGAATGACGGCTCGGGGGCCGCTCCATTTCTGCACGGCGCCCACGACGCCGAAAGCCCTGTCGACGCACCGCGGAGAACGTGGCCGCGCGCGCCGTACCGCCGCCAGACTGCAGGAAGAGCAAAGTCTGCGATGATTCGGCTATGCGGGCGTCCTGGGTGTCGGGATGGACGGCGGCCCTCGCGGCGCTGGCCGTCGTGCTCGCCGCGTGCGCGCCCACGACCGCCGATACCGCACCGACCCTCGACGGCGCGAAATGCCGCAAGGGTGTGCTCGCCACCCTGTATCCCGGAATCCTGACGTTCGGCGCCGATCAGCCCGTTTATCCGCCCTGGTACAAGGGTGACCAACCTGCCAACGGCGAAGGCTTCGAATCCGCGCTGGCCTACGCCGTCGCCGCCGAACTGCAGTACGGCCCCGACGATGTGCGTTGGGTGCGGGTGCCGTTCAACACGGCCCTCGCACCCGGGCCGAAGGCCTTCGACGTCAACCTCTCCCAGTTCTCCATCACCGAACAGCGCCGCGCGGCGGTGGACTTCTCCAGCCCGTACTTCGACGTCACGCAGGCGGTGGTGACCGTGCGCGGCTCCCGGGCCGCCGGGGTCACCACCCTCGCCGGGCTGAGCCGGCTCACGCTGGGGACGCAGGTCGGCAGCACCGGACACACCGCCGCAGCCGACCTGATCGGATCCGGCTCGGTACAGACCTACCGCACCCTCATCGATGCCAAGATGGCGCTGCTCGACCGGCAGATCGACGCGATCGTCCTCGATCTGCCGACGGCGCTGGCCGTGGCCGGGGACCTCCGCGACGGCGTCCTGCTGGGTCAACTCCCATCCGCCGGTGGCGAGGTTGAGCAGTTCGGCATCGTGTTGGCGCGCGACAGTCCGCTGACCCGCTGCGTGTCCTGGGCGGTGGATTCGCTACGCGCCGACGGCACGTTGGTCGAGCTGCAGAACCGTTGGCTCAGGGACACCGGATCTGTCGCGGTGCTGGCTAACGGCTGATGACCAGCTCGCCCCGAACATGCCTGTAATCCATATTTTCCATTCACCAAAGCGTCATAAGCCCAGCAAAAAGCACAGTTGACCCTGCCGCTCATTGAAGTTAATCTTCACTTCACATTGTGATGATCGACATGAGAGGACGCCGACGTGGGCGCAGGCAAGCTTGACGGCAAGGTGGCACTGATCTCCGGATCGGGTCGGGGAATCGGACGTGCGGTCGCTGAGAAGCTGGCCGCCGAGGGCGCCCGCGTCGTCGTCAACGATCTCGACGCAGAACCGGCCAAAGAGGTCGTCGCCGCGATCGAGGCGGCCGGCGGACAGGCGACCTCCTGCGTCGGCAGTGTCACCGCGCCCGATTTCGCCGAGCGCTTCGTCGCGACGGCGGTCGACACCTACGGCGGGCTCGACATCATCGTCAACAACGCCGGCTACACCTGGGACAGCGTGATCCAGAAGATGACCGACCAGCAGTGGAACGACATCATCGACGTGCACCTCACCGCGCCGTTCCGCATCCTGCGCGCCGCGCAGCCCGTCATCGCCGGACTGGCCAAGAAGGAGAAAGCCGAGAACGGGCAGGCATCGCGCCGCGCCATCGTCAACACGTCCTCGACCTCCGGCATGCAGGGCAACCCGGGGCAGGTCAACTACTCGACCGCCAAGGCCGGTCTGCTCGGCATGACCAAGACGCTGGCCAAGGAATGGGGCCGCTACAACGTCACCGTCAACGCGATCGCCTACGGCGTGATCAACACCCGGCTGACCACGGTGACCACCGAAGAGAAGACGATCGACGTCGACGGGCGCGAGATCAAGGTCGGCGTGAACCCCGCCGTCTACGAGGCGGCGACCACCCAGATCGCTCTGGGTCGTGGCGGCAGCGTGGAAGAGGCCGCGGGCGGCGTGTACCTGCTGTGCGCCCCCGAGTCGAGCTACATCACCGCGCAGACGCTGGTGGTCAGCGGCGGGCTGTGAGCGAGCAGAAGCCGGCCCAGCCGGTCTACGAAGAAGTCGACTACCGCTTCGACGACGGTGTCGCGGTCATCGCGTTCAACGCACCGCACCGCCGAAACGCGTTGCGCAATCAGATGTTGCGCGACCTGTGGGATGCGCTCGACATCGCCGATCGCGACCCGCAGGTCCGTGCCGTCGTGCTGACCGGCGCGGGGAAACACTTCTGTGTCGGCGCGGAACTGACCGGGCCCGACACCCTGATCGAGGCTCTCGAAGAGGACCGGCCGGGGCACACCCCGACCGGTTACCGCGAGCCGGGCGGCCGGGTCAGTGAGCGGCTCTTCGACATGCGCACCCCCGTCGTCGCGGCTGTCAACGGAGACGCCGTCGGCGGCGGGGCTTCCATCATGGCCGCCACCGACATCCGGATCGCCGGGGAGACTTCCCGTTTCGGGTTCGTGTTCACCCGGCGCGGGGTCGTTCCCGAAAGTGCGTCGTCCTGGTTCCTGCCGCGTCTGGTGGGTCTGACCCGCGCGACTGACTGGGTGCTCAGCGGGCGGGTGTTCGGCGCGGCCGAGGCCTACGAAGCCGGTCTGCTGACCCGGGTCGTCGATCCGGACGCGGTGCTCGACGAGGCGATGGCCTATGCCCGGCAGTTCGTCACCGACACCTCACCGACATCGGTGGCGCTGGCGCGCCGGCTGCTCGGCCGTAGCTGGGGCCACGCCACGCCCCGCTCGGCCGCCGAGGACGAGTCACGGGTGTATGCCAGCAGGTTGCGCACGGCCGACGTGCGCGAAGGGGTGGTGTCGTTCCTGGAGCGGCGCCCCGCGGTGTTCCCGCCCCTGGACGCCGACCCCGCCGACTACTTCTGACCCAGCACAGCAACCCGGAGGACCACGTGGACCGCTCAGCCCCCTTCACCGCATGCCAATACGGTGCAGATGCCGAATTCACGCATGACCCTGCGGGAATCGCCAACTACAACGAAAGCGTCTACGTCAACTTCGTCGACCCGGTCAGCGAGGTCAGCGCGCTGATGCGCATCGGGAACCGGCCCACGATGGGGTACTCGGAGGCAACCGTGCAGCTGACGCTGCCCGGCGGCAAGGTCGCGCTGCGGGCCGGGCGGGCGGCCAACGAGACCAACGACGAGTGGTCCACCCAGGGTCTGCGGATCGCCCCGAGGGATGCGACCCGCACCTGGGACGTGAGCTACCGCAACACCGTCGCAGTCATCGCCACCCCGTCGCTGCTGGCCGACCGCGGGAGGCAGGCACTGAAGAACTCGCCGTCGGTCGAGTGTGAGATCTCGCTGACGTTCGAGGCGTCGGTGCCGATGTTCACCATCGCCGAGGGCGGCGACTGCACACCGGGCAGCTCGCAGATCGCGACCGACCACTATGAGCAGTTCGGTCACGTGACCGGCTCGGTCCGGCTGGGGTCGACCACGTGGCACGTCGAGAAGGCCACCTCGTTCCGCGACCACTCGTGGGGGCCGAGGGAGTGGGCGTCCTACACCGGAGAGTGGTTGGCCGCCTGGCTGATCGACGGCACGGCGATCACGGCGTACGGCGAGTTCGAACCCACCGGCGAACGGGTGTCCGGTGGCACGGTCGTCACCCCGGACGGTGTGTTCCACGCGATCCGGGACTACACCGTCTACACCGACTATGCCGGCGAGGCCACGTACTCCGGCCGCAATACCGCTGTGATCACCGCCGACGGGCTGCCGTCGCTGGTGCTCGACGGCACGATCAACCACTTCGTCCCGGTGACACAGCGCACCGCCGACCGCGCCGCGCGGATGGGACAGATGTCGGTCCGGTACGCCGGCGGCCGTGGCGGGTGGGGGATCGCAGAGTTCCTGCGCCCCATCGCTTTCCCGGCAAAATAGGAACCGCACCCGATGTATCCCGGACGTCGCGTCGGCGAACACCCCGACCGCATTGCGCTGATCATGGCGGGCAGCCGTGACAGCCTGACCTATCGTCAGCTCGACGAGCGGGCCAACCGCGTCGCCAACTACTTCCGTGCCATCGGGCTGCGCCGGGCCGACCACATCGCGATCTTCACCGAGAACCACCTCGACATGGTGGTCACGATGGCCGCGGCCGAGCGGTGCGGGCTGTACTACACGCCTATCAACTCCTTCCTGTCCGTCGAGGAAGCCGCCTATATCGTCGATGACTGCGGTGCACAGCTCCTGGTCACCACGGCTGCCAAAATGGATGTCGCGCAAGGCTTCCCCGAGCGCTGCCCGAAGGTCGAGTACTGGCTCGTGATCGGCGCGGAGGCACCCGCCGCGCCGTTCGAGGGGTTCTCCGCGGTCATCGAGCAGTACCCGCCGGCACCGGTGCCGCACGAGCGGCTGGGCACACCGATGTTCTACTCCTCCGGCACGACGGGGCGGCCGAAGGCGGTGAAACGGCAGCTTCCCGATGTGGCCCCGGACGAACAACTCGGGATCGAGGCGATGGGCCGGCGGCTGTTCCGGATGCGTGAGGGCATGACGTTCCTGTCGACCGCGCCGCTCTACCACTCGGGCCCACAGTCCAGCATCTCGATCGGACTGCGGCTGGGCGCGACCATCATCGTGATGGAACGCTTCGACACCGAGGGCTTCCTGGCCCTGATCGAGGAGTTCCGCGTCACCCACACCATGGTGGTCCCGACCATGTTCTCCCGGGTGCTCAAGCTGCCCAGCGAGATTCGCGACAGCTACGACTACACGTCGCTGGAGGCCGTGGTGCACGGAGCCGCACCGTGCCCACGCCAGGTCAAGCAGGACATGCTGGACTGGTGGGGCCCGGTGATCTACGAGTACTACGGCGGCACCGAGGCCAACGGCACCTGTGGATGTACACCACAGGAATGGCTGGCCAACCCCGGGACGGTGGGTCGAGCTTTCTTCGGCGAGATCGTGATCCGTGACGACGACGGCAACGACCTACCCGCCGGCGTTCCCGGCACCATCTGGTTCCGCGGCGGCAACAGCTCGTTCGAATACCTCAACGATCCCGAGAAGACCGCCGAGGCACAGGATCCCAGTGGAACCATGTCCAAGATCGGGGACATCGGCTACCTCAACGAGGACGGGTACCTGTTCCTGACCGACCGGCAGGCGTTCGTCATCATCTCCGGTGGTGTGAACATCTATCCGCAGGAGATCGAGAACCTCCTCATCACCCATCCCGAGGTCATGGACGCCGCGGTCTTCGGGGTCCCGCACGAGGACATGGGCGAGGCGGTCAAGGCGGTCATTCAGCCGCTGGATCCGAACGGCGGCACCCCCGAGTTGGCGCAACGTCTGAGCGAGTTCTGCGCCGAGCACCTGGCCCGGTTCAAGTGCCCGCGCTCGTTCGATTTCATCGACGAGATGCCCCGGCTGCCTACCGGAAAACTGTACAAACGCCAACTGCGTGATGAGTATTGGAAGGACGTGGCCCGTGCGTAGGACGCTGTACACCGAGGAGCACGAGGCGTTCCGGAAAGCGTTCCGGGCGTTCATCGATCACGCAGCGGTACCTCACGTGGACGCGTGGGAGCTCAACGGCACCGTCGACCGCGACTTCATCCGGGCGGCCGGCGAGAACGGCTTCCTCGGTTTCGAATTCGGTCCGGAATTCGGTGGGCTGGGCATCGAGGACTTCCGGTACAACGCGGTGATGACCGAAGAGGTCGTCGCCTCGGGTATGGCCGGCGATCTGTTCTCGATGCAGAACGACATCATCGTGCCCTATCTGCGTGACCTGGCCACCGAAGAACAACAGCAGCGGTGGCTGCCCGCGTTCACCCGCGGCGAATGCGTCACCGCGCTCGGGCTGACCGAACCGGGCGCCGGATCGGATCTGGCCGCGATCAAGACCAGTGCACGCCGCGACGGCGACCATCTGGTCCTCAACGGGCAGAAGACGTTCATCACCAGCGGCGCGACGTGTGACCTCGCGATCGTGCTGGTGCGCACCGGCGAACGCGACGGCCGCGGAACGACGTTCGTCGCCGTCGAGAACGGCACACCCGGCTTCGAGCGGGGCCGGCCGATGCACAAGATCGGCCGCAAGGCGCAGGACACCGCCGAGCTCTTCTTCGACGACTGCCGCGTTCCGGTGTCCAACATCATCGGTGAGCCGGGGCGTGGATTCGGTTGTGCCATCGCCAACCTGCCCCGCGAGCGGCTTTCGATCGCGGTCGCGGCGGTCGCGTCGGCACGCCACGGACTGGAGCTGGGCCTCGACCATGCGCGCCAGCGCAACGCATTCGGCGGCCCGCTGGCGCAGCTGCAGTCGGTGCGGACCCAGATCGCCGAGATGCACACCGACATCGTCGTGCTGCAGGAGTACGTCGACCGCTGTGTGCTGGCGCTCAACGACGGCGAGCTGACCGCGGCCGAGGCTGCCGGCGCGAAATACAAGGCGACAGAACTGCAGTGGGATGTCCTCGACAGGGTGCTGCAGCTGTTCGGTGGCTACGGCTACATGGAGGAGTATCCGATCGCCCGGATGTGGCGAGATGCACGCATCCAGCGGATCTATGGCGGAGCGAACGAGGTTATGAAGGATCTCGTCGGACGAGCGGTGGTGGGTTGATGTCCACATTGGACGGACGTGTGGCAGTGGTGACCGGCAGCTCCCGGGGGGTGGGCCGCGGAATCGCGCTGCGCCTGGCCGCCGACGGAGCGGCAGTCGCGGTGAACTACCGGCGCGATGCCGAGGCCGCCGACGAGGTGGTGGCGCAGATCGTCGCCGCGGGCGGCCGGGCGAAGGCCTACGGAGCGGCCATCGACGACGAAGCCGCGGTGGACGCGATGGTCGACGCCGTGCGCAGCGAGCTCGGCCCGGTCGACATCGTGGTGAGCAACGCCGGCACCGCGAGCAAGGGCCAGACCGTGGGGGACACCCCGGGTTCGGATTACCTGTCGCTGCTGCGGGTGCACACGCTGGGCCCGATCCATCTGGTACAGCGGGTGCTGCCCGATATGCGCGCCGCGGGCCGCGGCGACCTGGTGATGATCTCCAGCAGCACCGTCGGTGAAGCGCCCGCGCTCTCGGCGCCGTACACGATGGCCAAGGCCGCGATGGAGATGTGCGTGCGCACCCTCGCCCAGGAGGAGCGGGCCCACAACATCCGCGCGAACATCGTCGCTCCCGGGCTGGTGGAGACCGAGATGGGGCGTCGGCTGGTCCGGGCAGCAACCGGCGGCGGGTCGATCGAGGACATCGCCGCCCGCTATCCGTTCGGCCGGGTCTGCACCCCGGCCGACGTCGCGGGCGCGGTCGCGTTCCTGGTGTCGGCCGATGCCGAATACGTGACAGGGCAGCGGATCACCGTCGACGGCGGTGGCCGGCCGGTCAGCGTCGTCTGAGCGCGGAAGGAAGAGCGTCATGACGGTGACAGTGACGGAGGAGACCGCGATGGGCGACGGCACATCGGCGTTCCTCACCGAGTTGGCCGAGGTCCTCGGCACCCAACTCGCCGACGGGCACCCGGTGCAACTGGTCGATGTCGACCAGCGCGGCGAGGGCAATTCCTGGGAGACCTATCTGGTCACCGCGGCGTGGGGCGACCAGACCGCATCCCTGGCCGTCAAACGTGAACCGCTGAGCGGGATCGTGGGCAGTTACGACGTGGCGCGCGAAGTCGCGCTGCTGCGCGCGGCGCACGGACTGGGACTGCCGGTTCCCGGCGTCGTCGCGTACCGGGTCGGTGAACCGGGCAACCGCGGGTTCTTCGTGATGGAGCGCCTTCTCGGCGTCGTTCCGATGCCGCACAGCGTGACCCGGATGATCCCCGATCCCGGCCACCGGGCCGCCCTGGGACGGCGGGTGGCCCGCGAGATGGCGACCCTGCATGCCGCGGCTCCGGAGACGCTGACGCTGCCCGAGCTGGGTCCGCCGCCGGCGGCGGCTGACACCGGGCGCGTCGAGAACGGGCTGTGGCGGCAGACCTACGAAGAGGTCGCGACGGTACGCATTCCGATCCTGGATCTGGCGCTGGCCTGGCTGGACCACAGAGCCGATCACGTCTCGGGTCGGGTGTCGCTGGTGCACAACGACTTCCGGGTGGGAAACCTCGTGGTGGCACCCGACGACGGCAGCCTGGTGGGGATCCTCGACTGGGAGACGGCACATTTCAGCGATCCCGTGGCGGATCTGGCATGGTTCTTCCAGCGCACCTCCAGGGGCCGCTCGCCGCTGGCGTGCAAGGTCCTGGCTGTCGACGACTTCCTCGACGAGTACGCCGAGGCGGCGGGCTGGCGCCCGGCGCCGGAGGCCGTGACGTGGTGGGCGGTGCAGTCGCTGGCCAAGAGCGCCATCGGATGCCTTCAGGCAGTGGCGATCTACGAGCGGGGCGACCGTCCCGAACTGCGCTACGCGAATATGGCCCACAGCGCGTACTACAGCCTGGGATGGCTCGACCAGATGCTACGCGACGGAGAATGGGGAGTGTGAAATGACGGTGTACACACTGGATCTGGACAAGGTGCACCAGACGATCAGGGCGGCTCTGGTCGAGCAGGTGCTGCCGGCGGTAGCCACCGAGCCGGCGCGCGGTGAGCTGCATGCGGTGATCGAGATGCTCGACAACCTCAGCCCGCGATTGTCCTGGGACAGCGCCGGTGTGTCGGAATCGGTGTCGCGCACCCGCGATCTCGCCGCAGCCGTCGGCGCGGAGTCGACGGTGGCCGGTGACGGCATCGACGCGCTTGCCGCCGAGCGTCGCGCCATCGCCGAGAAGCTGGCCGGGGCCTACGCCGAGGGCGCCGACCCGTCCGTCGTCAGCGCGGTCGCGCAGTTCAGCGCAGCGGACATCCGTGTCGAGATCTCCCGGGGTCTGCTGCCCGGACTGCCGGGCTGACCGTCTCGTTCAGACGGGCTTGAGGCCGGGCGGCAGGACCATGGCGCGCACCACAGCGGTGAGTTCCTCGGCAAGTTGGGGACGCTGACGCAGCTGCGGGTCCTGGGTGACGTCAGTGACGACACCGATGGCGGCCTGGGTGAGCGCGCGGGCGTCGGCCTTGGAGAATCCGCCGGACAGTTCCTCGATCGCCTCCACCCATTCGGCCATGTACTCGCGTTGGGCACCGCGCAGCGCCTGCTGCTCCTCCTCGGGCAGGTACAGCAGGTCGGCGGCGAGGATCTGCATGATGCGGCCGTAGGGTCCTACCGCCTGCCGGATGTAGGTCTCGATCAGGGCGTCGAGGGTCTGTTGCGGAGTGGTCGCGTAGGCCAGCGCATCCGCGGTGACATAGAGCAGCCCTTCGGCGCCCCGTTCGAGGACGGCGCGCAGCACCTCGGTCTTGCCCGTGACATGCTGGTACAGCGTGGCCGTCGACATCCCTGACTCGCGGGCGATGTCGTCGATGTGCACGTTGTAGAAGCCCTGCTCGTTGAATAGGCGCGCCGCGGCGTCGATGATGCGCTCCCGCCGTCCCGCGGGTTGACGACGCACCGAAGCCACCGGCGCGGTGGCCTCGGGATCGGTCTCGGGCAGCTCGCACTCGATGAGGGCCCACGCCACCGCGGTCTGGATCTCCTGCAGCCTGTCGGCGGCCAGGTTGCCCCGGATGTCGGGGGTGTTGGAGAACATCGCCAGCACGGCGAAGCCGAGGAGGTCGGCCTTCTGACGGCCGAGTTCGGGCTTGACGGCCAGGATCCGCACCGCGATGCGTTCGTAGGTGTTTGCGAAATGGCGGCGGAACACGTCGCGCTCCGACGGCTCCAGGTGTCGCTGCTCGCGTCGCCACAGGGTCGCTTCGTTGCCGTTGACCGTGAGTTCCCCGAACCCGGCGAGCAGCAGCTGCAGGTGCTCTTCGGGCGTGGTTCCTTCGTCGGCGACGACGGTGCTCAGCTCTTCGACGAGGCGGACCTGACTCATCAACGCATGCACCAGGATCTCGTGCTTGCCCTTGAAGTGCCGGTACACCGCCGGGCCCGTCAGTCCGACGGCTGCACCGATGCGATCGATGCTGACGTTCTGATATCCGAACTCCTGGAACAGGTCTGCCGCGGCGCGGGCGACCTGCTCGGTGCGATGGCTGCCCCGCGCCGACTTGCGAAGCGCAGCCCGCACCGTCTCCACACGCGCTGCTGTCGGTCGCGGCATCTCGTTTCTTCCCACCGGTCGGGCCATGCATTCAGTCTCGCATCCGCGCGGCGGGCGGATCGCCGCTCCGACACAACGGCGGACGGCCGCGCTCCTCCGTGCGCGATGCGCATATTACATATTCACTATAGCTAGCATCGATGCAGCTTATGGCGTGTTGACCGGTAACGCATGCTGGAGTTATGGTTCACTGATCCCGCTGTTCAGCGTCCCCCGGCCCGAGTCGGGGGATCGTTCAGCGATCGTTTCCGGCCTCAACCGGGTCGACCACACGCGTGAGGGACGTCGCCATGAGCCATTACAAGAGCAATCTTCGTGACATCGAGTTCAACCTGTTCGAGCTCCTCGGACGCGACCGGGTTCTCGGGGAAGCGCCGTACACCGAACTGGATCTCGACACCGCGAAGTTCATTCTGCGCGAGGTGGAGCGGTTGTCCCGCGAGGACCTTGCGGAGTCCTTCGAGGAGGCGGATCGCAACCCTCCGGTGTACGACGCGTCGGCGAAGACCGTCACAGTGACGCCGGCGTTCGCCGCGGCGTACAAGACCTGGATGGACGCCGAGTGGTGGCGGCTGCGGGTTCTTCCGGAACTGGGGGGAAGCAGCACGCCGAGTTCCCTGAACTGGGCGCTGGCGGAGTTCGTCCAGGGCGCCAATCCCGCGTTGTGGACCTATGTCGGCATCCCGACGGCGGCCCGGGTGATCTACCGGCACGGCACCGACCGTGACAAGCGGATCGCCCAGATCGCCGTCGACAACCGCTGGGGTGCCACGATGCTCCTGACGGAACCGGATGCGGGTTCGGATGTCGGTGCGGGACGGACGCGCGCCGTGGCCAATCCCGACGGCACCTGGAACATCCACGGCGTCAAGCGGTTCATCACCGCGGGCGAACACGACCTGGCCGACAACATCCTGCATCTCGTGCTGGCCCGCCCGGTGGGCGTGGACGGCGTCGGCGGGCCCGGCACCAAGGGATTGAGCCTCTTCCTGGTGCCGAAGAACCACTTCGACCTCGAGACCGGTGCGCTCACCGGCGAGCGAAACGGCGTATATGCCACCAACATCGAGAAGAAGATGGGCATGAACGTCTCGACCACGTGCGAGATGACTCTCGGCGAGGACACCCCCGCGCGCGGCTGGCTGCTGGGCGAGGTGCACGATGGTATCGCCCAGATGTTCGATGTCATCGAGGATGCCCGGATGATGGTGGGCTCCAAGGCCATCGCGACACTGTCGAGCGGTTACCTCAACGCGCTGGAGTACGCCAAGCAGCGCGTACAGGGTGCAGACCTGGCACGTTCGGCGGACAAGTCGGCGCCGCGCGTGACGATCACCCACCACCCGGACGTCCGCCGGTCGCTGCTCACGCAGAAGGCGTACGCCGAGGGGATGCGGTCGCTGATCCTCTACACCGCGGCATGGCAGGACGAGATCGCGATCGCGACGGCGGCCGGACAGGGCGCGAGCCTGGCCGAATCGGTGAACGATCTGCTCCTCCCGATCGTGAAGGGCTACGGGTCGGAACGGTCCTGGGTGATCCTGGGGACCGAATCGCTGCAGACGCTGGGTGGCTCGGGCTATCTGCGTGACTATCCCATCGAGCAGTACGTCCGCGACGCCAAGATCGACACCGTCTACGAGGGCACGACCGCCATCCAGGCCCAGGACCTGTTCTTCCGTAAGGTGATTCGGGACAGGGGCCGGGCCCTCGCCCATGTGCTCGGCGAGATCACGGCCTTCGCCGACTCGCCGGACCCGGCCGGGGACATCGCCGCCGAACGTGCGCTGCTCGCCGGCGCCGTCTCCGACGTCGAACAGATCGTCGCGAAGATGACCGGCGATCTCGCAGCCGTCAAGGATGATCCGGCCGCGGTGTACCGGGTGGGTCTGAATGCGACACGGCTGCTCTACGTCCTCGGGGACGCGGTGGTGGCTTGGCTGCTGTTGCGCAGCGCCCGAATCGCCGAAACCGCGTTGGCGGAGAATCCGAGCGCTGCCGATGTCGCGTTCTATCGTGGAAAGATCACCGCGGCAAGGTTCTTCGCCCGTGAGGTGCTGCCGGGTGTCGCTGCCCAGCGTGCGGCGGCGCTGACGGTGGACAACTTCGTCATGGACCTCGACGAAGGCGCGTTTTGAGCTGAACGCGCCACACGACGAGAACGCCGCGGCCGGTGATACCGGCCGCGGCGTTCTCGTTTCGATGATGTTCGGGGGACTAGGCGCCGTCCCTGGCGATACACAGCGCGTCCACCGCCACCAGCCCCTGTGCGGTGACCAGCAGCGGATTGACGTCCAGCGACTCGATCCAATCATGGCCCGCGGCTGCGAGATTACCGAAGCCCACCAGCGTCTCGGCGAGTTGCTCGAGATGCCACGGCTCCGACCCGCGGAATCCGTGCAGCAGGTGCAGGTCGCGGAACTCCTCGATGAGGGACTCGGCGTCGGCCTTGCTCAGCGGTGCGGGCCGACCGCCGATGCGCTGCAGGACCTCGACGAAGATTCCGCCGAGCCCGAGCATCACCATCGGGCCGAGCTCGCTGCGACCATCGATGCCGATCAGCAGCTCGCCGCGGGATGCGGTCATCGGTTGCACCGCCACGGTGGCGGAGACGCCGTGCTCGGAGGCGATGACGCGCATCCGGGCCACCGCGCCGGTCAGCTCGGAGGCGCTGACGTTCAGTGCCACCGCGCCCAATTCGGTTCGGTGCGCGACATCGGCGAGCTTGACCGCATACGGCGCGGCGAAGGACGGAGCGTCGACGGCGTCGTCCCCGCCGATGATGGCATAGGGAGCAATGGGAATACCGAAGTCCTGCAGCAGCGCCATGATGTCGCCGAACGGCAGGAACCTGCTGCCGTTGCCCGTGTCGGTGATCGGAGTCGCCGGGCACGCCACCGGGGCCGGTGCTTCGACCGCGTCACGAGCTGCCTGACGGGCCCGGACGAACGTCCCCAGCGTGTGCAGGCCACGCAGGGTGCCGCGGATCCCATAGCCGAGCGCGGCGACCCCGTCGTCTCCGATCACCTCGGTGGCGAAGTCTCCCACCGCGCCTGCGCCGGCGGCGATCGCGACCGGTTTCCGGTACCGCCGTCCCGCTGCCGCGACATCGTCGATCAGCCGCCGGTACAGCGCAGAGTCGCTCCACATGTTCACGAACACCACAGCGTCGAGCTCGTCGGATCCGACATACCGGTCGACGATCTCGGTCCAGAATGTCGCCCCGAAACCGGTGGTGTCCAACGGATTCGGCACCGTGATGCCGGGAATGGTGGCGGTGACCCAATCGGTGAGGCTGTCCAGCGGGGGCAACGTCAGACCCTCGGCTTCTGCGACGTCGAACGCCAGGGACGCGAAGCCGCCGGTGCCTGCCACCACACCGATGCGCTGCAGCGGATTCCACAGCTCGGGGTCGAGCTGGCTCACCAATGCGAGCCGGTCGACCAGTTCCTCCAGGTCGTAGGCAAGCTGAATGCCGGCGTGCTCGAAGGAGACGTCGTAGGCCCACGCGCTCCCGGCCAGGGCGCCGGTGTGTGAAGCCGCCATCTGCTGGGTGCGGGCATTCCGGGCCAGTTTCACCGCGACGATCGGCTTGCCCGCGTCGAGGCAGCGGCGGGCGGCCTCGAAGAACTCCTTCGGACGCCGGATGCCCTCGACGACGAGTCCGATCGCGGAGGTATCCGGATCCGTGGCAAGGAAATCCAAAAAATCGGCGATGTCGGTGGTGGCCTCGTTGCCTGCCGAGATGAGCCGCGAGATCCCGACCCCGGTGCGCTGACGGGCGGCGATCGCGATGCCGCCGATCATCGCGCCGCTGTGGGACACAATGGAAATGCCACCGGGTGCGGGGTGGTAGTCGGCCGACGCGGTCAGGTGCAGACTGCGGGGCATGCTGATGTAGCCCAGGCTGTTGGGGCCGATGACCGCCATACCGCCGCGCGCCGCCGCATCGACCAGGCGCCGCTGGTACTCGGCACCCTCGGCGCCGAGTTCGGAGAAGCCCGCCGCGTAGACGACCAGCCCGCCGCAATCGAGGTCCGCGCACTCCTCGGCCAGTGCCACCGTCCGCTCCGCCGACATCACCGAGAGCACCGCGTCGATCGGGCCCGCGATGTCGCCGATCGACCGGTGGGGCGTGACCCCCAGGACCGTCTCGGCGGTGGGGTGGACGAAGTGCACTTCGGCGTCACTGTGCAGCGTCGGAGCGATGAACTCGGCCACCGGCGACTTGTCGCTCAACCCCACGACAGCGATCGTCTTGGGATTCAGGAGCCGGTCGAGCGCGCTGGCGGCGAGGGTCATGGATCTGTCCTTCAATTGCGATCTGTGAACACTGATTATGTTAGTTCATCGGTGAAACTAGCGGAATAACCAGCAAAAGCTATTTAAAGTTAGCAGCGACTATGTAGCATCCTTTGAACCGGCAAGATCGGGTGCCGGACGGCGAGCAACTTCGGAGGATCAATGGCGAGAACCGAGGCGTTGGCGAAGGTCGAGGACATGTACGTCAACGGGTTCCCCGACCCGGCGACGGCGACCGTGGAGCAACTGCGGGCGGCCTACGACGACCTGCTGCTCCAGTTCGCGCTTCCCGCCGGCGTCGAACCCGTCGAGGGGGTGGCCGGTGGGGTACCCGTTCTGTTCGTGACGGCTGCCGGGGCGACCCGGGACAAGGTGCTCGTCTGGTTCCACGGCGGGGGATACGTGCTCGGCAGCGCCCGGGGGTTCCAGGAACTCGGTCACGCACTCTCCCGCACGTCCGGTGTGACGGTCGTGCTGCCGGATTACCGGCGCGCACCGGAGAACATGTTCCCCGCCGCCGTCGACGACGGTGTCGCGGCACTCGAGGACCTGGTGTCGACCTACGGTGCCGCCAACGTCGCGGTCGGAGGTGACTCCGCGGGCGGCGGCCTGACCCTGGCGGCGCTGACGGTCCTGCGCGACAAAGGTGCGCCGCTTCCGACGTCGGCGGTCTTCATCTCGCCCCTGCTGGATTTCACCGCCAGCGGCGCAAGCGTCGACCTCTACGACGGCAAGGATGTGGCGGTGTCCCGCGGTTCCATCGCCAATCTCAAAGAGGCGTACCTGCAGGGCAATGATCCGCGTGACCCCCTCGCGTCACCGATCTTTGCCGATCTCGGCGGTCTTCCGCCGTCGTTGTTCCTCGTCGGATCCGCCGAGGTGCTGCTCGACGACTCCCGCCGTGCGGCACAGTCGATGTCGGCCGCCGGCGGCGCCGCGGCGGTCTCTCTGTACGACGACATGGTGCACGTGTGGCCGCTGTTCTCGTCGATCCTGCCCGAAGGGCTTCAGGCCGCGGACGAGATCGGCCTGTTCGTCCGTAAGCATCTCGGCTTCTAAGCCACCACCGTCCGGGCAGCGCTGTCAGATGTCAGCGGCGGCCTGACCTCGTCCGGGTTGCCTGCGGGCAGCCACCGGGTCGATTCGTGCTGCCCGAATACGGATGCCCCCGAACCCCCTCCTGTTCAACGACGAAAGGAAAAGATGGAATGAGAGCAACACTGTCGGATCGGAGACCGGGACACAGATCCCGGCTGTGGCGCTATCTGGCCTCCATGCTGACGGCCTGTGCGCTGCTGGCAGGAACGGCGGTTCCCGCGGCGGCGGCCGAGCTGATGCGGGTGACGTTCGTGCGTCATGGTCAGTCGCTCGGAAACGCCTCGGGCAGTATCGATTCGTCGACACCGGGCCCCGTGCTCAGCGAGCTCGGCTATCAGCAGGCCGAGGCCGTCGCCGGCCGGCTCGGTGACAAGAATTTCGACGGCGTCTATGCGTCGTCGATGGTCCGGACCCAGCTGACGGCGGCGCCGATGTCGCGGTATCTGGGTCTGCCGATCGTCGTGCTGCCGGGCCTGCAAGAGATCGAGGCCGGCATCTACGAGGGGACGCCTGAGAGCGAGGCGTCCAGCGGGTACATGCTGGCGCCGCTCGCGTGGGGGCTGCAGGGCAACCTCGACGCGCGCATCCCGGGCTCGATCGACGGCCACGAGTTCGACGCCAGGATGAAGGGGGCGTTGAAGGAGATCTACGACAGCGGAGACCGCAATGCCGTCGTGTTCTCCCATGGCGCCGCCATGATGTTCTGGACGTTCATGAACGTCGATAACCTGACCTCAGCCCAGAAGATGGAGCTGCTGAGGGCGTCGCTGCGTAACACCGCGGACGTCGTGATCGAGGGAAATGCCGAGGATGGCTGGACGCTGATCAGTTGGGATGGCCGCGAATTCAGTCAGCAACGCACCTTCGGCGCGGAGATCAAACTGCACCAGCGGACGTTGCGGCAGCAGCTCAAAGCGGTGTCGCAGTCGATCCGTACCGCGTTCGCCTCGAAGGATCCAGCGACCATTGCCACCGCGCTGAACCAGGGCATCAGTGAGGCGAAGTTCTCGATGATCAAGTACCAGCGCGCCGTGCGTGCGGAACTCATCGAGCGCATCGGCAAGGCCCGCTCGACGGCCACGTCCCAGACTGCGGTCACCGCGACGACGTCGACGGCCGGAGTTCAGACCGCCGGTGCGACAGCGGCGGCCCCGGTCACCGACAACGAGGAACCCGTCGCCGACAAGGTGTCGCGCAAGCGCGATTCGTCGGCCAGGGACGACCAGCGCCGGCCGACGATCTCAGACGATTCGTCGTCCGAGGTCGAGGATGCCGTGGACAGCGCTGCCGATGACCGCGACGAGTCGTCGCGCGAAGCCGACGAGGCCGCCGAAGCTGAAGCCGAGAGCGACATCTCAGCCGAAGAGTCCGGTACCGAGTCGAACGAGAAGTCCGGTACCGAGTCGGACGAGAAGTCGGATGCCGAGTCGGACGAGAAGTCGGATTCCGCAGAGTCGGCTGCGGACTCCGACCGGGACACGGTCTCCAGCGACAGCTGAGCCGTAACCGCGGCTGAATGACGAAGGCGCCCAATCACCTCGGTGATTGGGCGCCTTTCAGTCGTCAGGAACCGGGATCAGGCTCCGGCTGCGGCGTAGATCGGGAGCAGGTCGGTCGCGGCGTCGGCCAGGAACTTCGGATCCACCAGGAGATGCTGGGTGGCCACCTGCATGTCGCGCACGTACCGGCCCAATGTTGCTGTGCGGCCGATGCTCTGACTGCCACTCCACCGGTGAGCGAAGCCGACGATGGTGTCCATGGCCTCATGGCTCCAGGCCAGCTGCTGGCGCATCCGGGCCATCTGCTCGGGGGTCCGGGTGTGGCCCTCGTTCACGGTGGCTTCGGCGGATTCGACCAGGTCGTAGAACGACAGCCGGACGGCGTGCAGCAGGGCTTCCATCCGGGCGAACTCGAGTTTGAAGATGTCGGCCTCGCCGATCGGGCCACCGTAGTTGGGCCGGAACTTCTTGACGGCCACCGCAGCAAGGAGTTCCAGCGCGCGGGTGGCGATACCGAGGACCACCGGGACGTGCGGCAGCGGGCCGACGAACTCGTTGGACAGCTTGTAGATCGTCTCCGAGCGGTACGGCGTGCCGCCGAAGGTGACGATGGTGTGCTCGTCGGGCGCGAACTTCTTGTCGACCCGGTAGTCGTGGCTGCCGGTGGCGCCGAGGCCCCAGACATCCCAGTTCTGCTTCAGATCGACCTCGGACTTGGGGAACATGGCCACCCGGGGCTGCGGCTGCCCGTCCTCGCCGAGGATCGCGTTGCCGTCCTCGTCGGCGACGAACACTCCGGCACCGATCCAGGTGGCGTGGTCGGATCCGCTGGCGAAGTTGAAGTTGCCCTCGACGATCAGCCCGCCGTCGACCTGTGTGGCCGGGTAGCGGGGGAGCAGCTGGCCGGCGACGCGGAAGTCCTCGTCCCGGCTCATGAGGTCCTTGGCCACCTCGGGCTTGAGGTACCCGAGTACCTCGGCGGTCGACCAGGAGGTCGCCATGAACGCCCATGCGGTCGACGCGTCGGCCTTGGCCATCTCCTCGTAGACCCGCAGGCCCTCGCTGGGCAGCAGGCCGCCGCCACCCAGTTCGGTCGGCACCAGCATGCGGTGCAGATCCTGCTCGGTGAGCGCATCGCGGACGGCGTCGCTGAGCGTCTGTGCCCGCTCCATGCCCTCGGCCTCGGCCCGGATCAACGGGGTGATGGCGCGAACCCGTTGCAGGTAGTCGCTCAACCGGGTGCCGGTATCGGGCTCGCGGGTCAGCATTTCCGTCATGTCCAGGCCTTTCTACAGGGGTTCGACCACTACTCACGTCCATCCTCAAACCTGAGGCTATGTGACTAAGGTAACGAAATTAATGCTAATGTCAAGTCTAAAGCTAGCAGGCCAGAAGCGTATTACCAGCTCAACTAGACTGAAATGAGAACTAACGATGTACCTGACGCAGGCACTGCACCGGGCGGTGCAGCAGACACCCGACCTGGCCGCCACCGTGTTCGGTGAACGTGTCCGCACATGGGCGCAGAGCGCGGACCGGGCCGCCCGTCTGGCTGCCGCGTTCCACGGCCTCGGCGTGCGGGGCGGCGACCGGGTCGCGATCCTCGCCCAGAACTGCGACGACTACCACGATTTCCTGTTCGCGGCGCCGTGGGCGGATGCGGTCGCGGTACCGGTCAACACCCGCTGGAGCGCGCAGGAGATCGCCTTCTCCCTGCAGGACTGCGGAGCCGTGGTGCTGGTCATCGACGACGCCTTCCTGCACATGGTCGACGATCTCAAGGAGCTGGCCCCCGGCGTGCGGGCTTACATCCATACGGGACAGCGACAGCGGCCCGCCGACGTCCACGGTTTCGAGGACCTCATCGCGACGCACGCGCCTGTCGAGGACGCGCGCCGCGGCGGGGATTCGCTGGCCGCCATCTACTACACCGGCGGGACGACCGGCACCCCGAAGGGCGTGATGCTCAGTCACGCCAACCTCATGGCGGCGGCGCTGGGCGCACTGGCGACGGGGCAGTTCCTGGCGCCGCGTGGACGGCTGCTGCACAGTGCGCCGATGTTCCACCTGGCCGACGGTTCCGGCTGGCTGGCCCGCAATGTGGTCGGCGGCAGCCACGTCATCCTGCCGGGCTTCACTCCGGAATCCGTCGCGGACGCCGTGGAGCGCTACCAGATCACCGATATGTTTCTGGCCCCGACCATGATTCAGATGCTGGTCGATTCTCCGGCGGCGGCCCAGCGGGACCTGTCCAGCCTCAAGCACCTGATTTACGGGGCCTCACCGATCTCGCAGGCGGTGCTGGAGCGGGCGATGCGACTGCTGCCGCAGGCGAAACTGCTGCAGGCCTACGGCATGACGGAGTTGTCGCCGACCACAACGGTATTGACCGCCGAGGACCATCTCGATCCGGAGCTGCTGAGATCGGCGGGCCGGGCCGTGCCGATCGCGGAGGTCAAGGTGGTCGGCGAGGACGACAACGAGGTGCCGCCGGGCACCGTCGGTGAGGTCGCGGCGCGCGGACCACATGTGATGCTCGGCTACTGGAACCGGCCCGAGGAGACCGCGCAGGCACTGCGTGGCGGCTGGATGCACACTGGAGACGGCGGCTACCTCGACGAGCACGGCTATCTGTTCATCGTCGACCGGCTCAAGGACATGATCGTCTCCGGTGGCGAGAACGTGTACTCGGCCGAGGTCGAGAACGCGCTGGCGCAGCACCCCAGCGTGGCGACCTGCGCGGTGATCGGGGTGCCGGACGCGGACTGGGGCGAGCGGGTGCACGCCGTCGTCGTGTTGCAGGACGGCGCATCCGCCACCGCCGAGGAACTGCGGGAGCACTGCGGTGCCCTGATCGCGCGCTACAAGGCTCCGCGCAGCGTGGAATTCGTCGACGCCCTGCCGCTGACCCCAGCCGTCAAGATCGACAAGCGTGCGCTGCGTGCGCGCTACTGGGACAGCGAGTCGCGCTCGGTGAACTGATCAGCGTGCGCAACGCAAAAGCCCCCGCCGTGTGGCGGGGGCTTTTGTCGTTGTGCAGCTAGCTCTCCAGCGAGGCCGGCGGGGTGAAGCGGTCGCCGTAGCGGGCGGCCAGTTCCTTGGCGCGGGCCACGAACGCGGCCTTACCGACGCCCAGCGGGCCCTCGTAGCCGACGATGTACTGCGCCGAGCCGCCGGTCCAGGCCGGGTACCCGATGCCCAGAATCGACCCGACGTTGGCGTCGGCGCTGGTCTTCAGCACGCCCTCGTCGAAGCACTTCTGGGTTTCCAGGGCTTCGGAGAACAGCAGGCGGTCGATCATGTCCTGCAGCGGGATCTCGGTCGAGCCCGAGTTGAACGTCTCCTTCAGACCCGGCCATAGACCGGCCCGCTTGCCGTCGACGTACTCGTAGAACCCGGCGCCCTTGAGGCGCGACGGGCGACCGAGCTCGATCATCTTCTCGACGACGAGTTCACCCGGATGCTGGACGTAGGTCGTGCCCTCGGCCGCCGCTGCGGCCGCCGATGCGATCGAGATCTTCTGCAGCAGCTCCAAATTCAGTTCATCGAGGAGCTGCAGCGGAGGTGCCGGGTAGCCGGCCTGACCGCCTGCCTGCTCGATGCTGGTGGGAGCGATGCCCTCGCCCAGCAGCGCCATGGCCTCGTTGACGAAGGTCCGGATCACCCGGGAGGTGAAGAAGCCGCGGCTGTCGTTGACCACGATCGGGGTCTTCTTGATAGCCAGGGTGTAGTCGAACACCCGGGCCAGCGCCTCGTCGGAGGTCTTCTCGCCCTTGATGATCTCCACCAGCGGCATCTTGTCGACCGGAGAGAAGAAGTGGATCCCGATGAAGTCCTCCTGGCGCTTCACCCCGGTGGCCAGACCGGTGATCGGCAGGGTGGAGGTGTTGCTGCCCAGCAGCGCGTTCGGCTCGACGATGTCCTCGATCTCGCCGAACACCTTGTGCTTGAGGGCTTCGTCCTCGAAGACGGCCTCGATCACGAAGTCGACGCCCTTGAGGTCGGCGGGATCGGCGGTCGGGGTGATCTTGGCGAGCAACGCGGCAGACTTCTCTTCGGTCGTCTGCCCGCGGCTGACCGCCTTGGCCTCGATCTTCTCCGAGTAGGCCTTGCCCTTCTCGGCGGCTTCGATGGTGACGTCCTTGAGCACGACGTCATAACCGGCCTTGGCCGACACGTAGGCGATGCCCGCGCCCATCATGCCCGCGCCCAGCACTCCGATCTTGGTGATCGGGGTTGTGCCGATGCCGTCGGGGCGCGAGGCACCACCGCTGATGGACTGCTGATCGAGGAAGAACGCCTGGATCATGTTCTTCGCGGTCTGACCGGTCACCAGCTGGGTGAAGTAGCGGCTCTCGATGCGCGACGCGGTGTCGAAGTCGACCTGCGCACCTTCGACCGCGGCATCCAGGATGGCGCGCGGCGCGGGCACCGGCGCACCCTTGAGCTGCTTCTTCAGCAGCGCGGGGAAGGACGGCAGGATGGCCGCCAGGCCGGGGCTGCTCGGCGTGCCGCCGGGCATCTTGTAGCCCTTGGCGTCCCACGGCTGCACCGCAGCGGTCTCCGGATTGGCCTTGAGCTCTTCTTTTATCCACGCCTTGGCGGCGGGCTCCAAATCCTCCACGCTGCCGACCAATTCGTCGACCAGACCGATGGCCTTGGCCTTGGCCGGGCTGAACCGGGCGCCGGTCGACAGGATCTCGGTGAAGGCCTTCTGCACACCGAACATGCGCACGGTGCGAGCCACGCCGCCACCGCCGGGCAGCAGGCCCAGGGTCACCTCGGGCAGGCCGATCACCACGCCGCGCACGTCGGCGGCGATGCGGTGATGGGTGGCCAGCGCGATCTCCAAGCCGCCACCGAGGGCGGCACCGTTGATGGCCGCCACCACCGGCACGCCGAGGGTTTCCAGCCGGCGCAGATCACGCTTGGTGGACTCGGCCAACTCGAACGCCGCGGCGGCATCCTCGGGGCCGAGCTTGATCAGACCCTTGAGGTCACCGCCGGCGAAGAAGGTCTTCTTCGCGCTGGTGAGTACCACGCCGGTGACCGAATCCTTCTCGGCCTCCAGGCGATTCACCGCATTGTGCATCGACTCGCGGTAGTGGCCGTTCATCACGTTGGCCGACCCGGTCGGGTCGTCCAGCGTCAGCGTGACGATGCCGTCGGCATCCTTGTCCCACATGATGGTGTTCTCTACTGTCATTTTCTTTTCGACCTTCTGCTGTTTCTAGACGCGCTCGATGATGGTGGCCACGCCCATGCCGCCGCCGATGCACAGCGTGATCAGGGCACGCTTGGCACCGCGGCGCTCGAGCTCGTCGACCATGGTTCCGGTGATCATGGCGCCGGTGGCGCCCAGCGGGTGGCCCATCGCGATGGCGCCACCGTTGACGTTCAGTTTCTCGTCGGGGATGTTCAGGTCCTTCTGGAACTTCAGCACCACCGACGCGAACGCCTCGTTCAGTTCGAACAGGTCGATGTCATCGACGGTCAGCCCGGCGCGGTCGAGCACCTTGCGGGTCGCCGGGGTGGGGCCGGTCAGCATGATGGTGCCGTCGGCGCCGCTGGTGGCGGTGGCCACGATGCGGGCCCGCGGGGTGAGATTCTGAACCTGCCCGGCCTTTTCGCTACCGATCAGCAGCAGGGCGGCGCCGTCGACGATGCCCGAGCTGTTGCCGCCGTGGTGGACGTGGTTGATCTTCTCGACCGTGTGGTACTTCTGCAGGGCAACCTCGTTGAAGCCACCCATCGCGCCGATATCGGTGAAGGCGGGCTTGATCTTGGCCAGGCTCTCCAGGGTCGTGTTCGGGCGCATGTGCTCGTCGCGATCGAGGATCACCAGACCGTTCTGATCCTTGACCGGCACAATCGATTTGGCGAAGTAGCCGCCCGACCAGGCTGCGGCCGCACGCTGCTGGCTACGCACCGCGTAGGCGTCGACGTCCTCGCGGGAGAAGCCCTCCATGGTGGCGATCAGATCCGCGCCGATGCCCTGCGGCACAAAGGAAACCGCGTAATTGGTCTCCGGGTCGTTGGCCCAGGCGCCGCCGTCGGAGCCCATCGGGACCCGGCTCATCGACTCCACGCCACCGGCGAGCACCAGGTCGTCCCAGCCCGACCGCACCTTCTGCGCGGCGGTGTTGACGGCTTCCAGGCCGGATCCGCAGAACCGGTTCATCTGCACACCGCCGGTGGTGTCGGGCAGCTTGGCGGCCAGCACGGCGGTGCGGGCCAGAACGGCACCCTGATCGCCCAGCGGGGACACCACGCCCAGGATCAGATCGGAGATCATGGTCTCGTCCAGATCAGGGAACCGGATTCGCATCTCATTGACCAGACCGACGACCAAGCTGATCGGCTTGACCTCGTTGAGGGCGCCGCCGCGCTGCTTACCGCGCGGGGTACGGATCGCCTCGTAGATGAACGCTTCTTCAGACATGTGTGCTTCCTCGGGTGATGGTGTAGTCCGCCAGGTTCGGCTGGGACGTGCGGGCAAAGTAATCGGGAACCGCCCACGGCGAATTGGTGACGACGCGGCCCTTGCTGTTGCGGTAGTAGTTCTGTACGCCGTCCATGGCGTAGACCATGGCGTCGTTGAGGTCGTCGAGGTCGCGGTTGTAGTCCTCGAACGGTTCAGGCCGGCATTCGACGGCCGCGACGCCGTCGCGCACCATCTGGGTCAGCATCTCCACGACGTAGCGCACCTGTGCCTCGGCGATGGTCAGCCAGCTCCCACCCGGGGGATTGGTGTTCGGACCGTAGAGGAAGAACAGGTTCGGGTATCCCGGCGCGGTGATGCCGAGGTATGCCCGGGCGTTGTCGTCGCTCCAGGACTCCCGGAGTTCGACGCCGTCGCGCCCGCGCAGTTCCATCGGGTACAGGTAGCGCTGCTGCTGGAACCCGGTGCACAGGATCAGCATGTCGACCTCGTGCTCCTCACCGGACGCGGACACCAGGGTGCGTTCGGTCAGGTGATCGATGCCCTCGGCGACCAGGGTCACGTTGGGGCGGCGCAGGGTGGCGAACCAGCCGTTGTCCATCAGCAGGCGCTTGCCGAACGGGGGGTACGCCGGGGTGCACTTCTCGATGAGATCCTCGCGGCCCTCGAGCTGCTCGCTCAGGTACGCGATGAAGTTCCGCCGGTAGGCGTCGTTGAGCGAGCTGACCAGCTTGCCCTTCTCCGGCGCCTTCGGGTCCACCCGCAGCGCGGGGTAGTTGCGCTCGGTGTAGATCCAGTAGAGCCGGAACCGTGACCACGCCCGGTAGTACGGCACGTGGCGGTACAGCCAGTGGCGGCTGGCCGGTTGTTTGCGGAAGTACTGCTCGTTGGGGGTGATCCAGTGCGGCTCGGGCTGGACGACGACCATGTGCTCGACGTCCTCGGCGATCTTGCACACCACCTGCATGGCGCTGGCGCCCGCACCGACCACGGCGACCTTCTTCCCGCGGTACTCGGCCTCCGGGGTCCAGCGTGCCGAATGCACCACCTCGCCGGCGAAGTCCGAAAGTCCCTGGAACTGCGGGATGTTGGGGGTGTTGTGCAGCCCGGCAGCGGTGATCAGTGCCTTGGCGCGGATGGTCTCGGCACCCCCGGCATGGCTGGTCTGGACCACCCATTCCTGCGTGTCCGCATCCCACTGGGCCCCCTCGACGGTGACACCCGTCTCGATATGGGTTGCGAGGCCGAAATGCGCGACGACGTCGTCGATGTACTGCCGGATCTCGTCGGGTTGGGCGAAGTTCTGGCTCCATTCCCGGTGGAAGAACGAGTAGGAGTAGAGGTCGTTCGGGACGTCGACGCGGGCGCCGGGATAGTTCGCCTCATACCATGTACCGCCGACGTGGTCGTTGCGCTCGAGCACCCGGAACGGGATGCCGGCCTGCTTGAGGTGAACCGCCGCCGCAAGCCCGGAGAAGCCGGCGCCGACGACGATGGCCGAAAATCCAGTGTCCGTGCAGCGATCCGTGACATCGTCGGGGACGTACGGCGCGAACCCGAGCTGCTCGGCGGCCAACGAAACGTAGCGCTCGCCGACCGGTTCGCCCATCACCGCGGACATCAGCGTGATCAGTTCCGCGCCGTTCGGCGCCGGGGAAGCGGCCGGGGTTCCGGTGCTCCAGGCCGTGATCGCGGTGAAGGCGGCCGCTCGAATCTCGTCGACACGCTCGGCGGGCAGCCCGCCGTCGTCATGGCTTTCGAACCCCATGGTGGGCGCGATCCGGTATGGCTCCTCCAACCAGCGGCCATCGCCGGTCAGTTGATAGAGCACGCCGATCAGGCAGGGCACATTGGCTTCTGCCAGAGCGTCGCGGAGCTCGTTGGCGTCGAGGGTTTCACTCATCAGATCTCCTTACCAAGGGCAGCAACGGTTTTGACCGCGTCGAGGCGTTCGTCGGGGTCGGTTGCCATGGGGGTGATGTTGACCAGGGTCACGCCTGCTTGCTGCAGTGCGGTGAGCCGTTGGCGGATGTGGTCGGTGTTCCCGATCAGCGCGGTGGCGTGCACCAGTTCGTCGGGCACCGCCGCGGCGGCTTCGGCGAGACGGCCGGCCAG
The DNA here is from genome assembly GCF_002086815.1 of Mycolicibacterium parafortuitum. GTDB lineage: Bacteria > Actinomycetota > Actinomycetes > Mycobacteriales > Mycobacteriaceae > Mycobacterium > Mycobacterium parafortuitum. The sequence continues at coordinate 98,902 of NZ_MVID01000002.1, read as the reverse complement.
GAAGTGATCCTGGATGGTGGCGGCCTCCGTGGCGAATCCGTACGCGGACACCAATTCGTTGTAGAAGTTCTTCTCGCGGGAGCCCATTCCGCCCACGTACAGCGCCAGTTGGGGTTTGGCGGCCTGCACCCAGGGGGAGGGATCACCGTCGGTGACGGCGACCGGTGCCCGCGCGATGATCTCCAGGGGCGCCAGGTCGGTGGACCGTTTGGCGGCGCCGTTGCGCAGCGCCTCGCCCCAGACATCGTGGATCTTCTCGGGGTAGAAGAAGATCGGTTCCCACCCGTCGGCGATCTCGGCGGTCAGTTCCACCATCCGCGGTCCCAGTGATGCGATGGAGATCGGAATCTGGTTGCGCACCGGACGATTGATGAGCTTGAGCGGCTTACCGAGGCCTGTTCCCCGCCCTGGCGGCAGCGGAATCTGGTAGTGCCGGCCCTGGTGCTGCAATGCCTCACGCCGCCATACCGACCGGCAGATCTCGATGGTCTCGCGGGTCTTGCCGAGGACGCCTCCGAAGGCCAGACCGTGAAATCCCTCGACCACCTGCGGGCCGGACGGGCCGAGGCCGAGGCGGGCGCGGCCGGCTGAGACGTAGTCCAGCCCGGCCGCGGTCATCGCGATGAGTGACGGGGTGCGGGTGTCGAGAGGCAGCACGCCGGTCGCCAGCTCGACGGAGTGTGTGCGCGCCGCAAGATAGGCGAGTTGCGTTGGGGCGTCGAGAGAATAGGCCTCGCCCAGGGTTACCGAGGACAGTCCGGCCTCCTCCCACGCGGCGATTTCGTCTCCGACGGCGGCCATCGGCCTGCCGAAGTCCAGGACGGTTCCAATACGCATTGCCGGTGCCTTTCCGGGATGAACACGGCCGCTCCACAGGGGTCGCGGCCGCGGGTCGTGTGGTGAGTGCAAACTTCAGGCTGCTGCACCTTTCCGATAGCAATATACAGCCATATATGACGAAATTGTTAGTCCAGATTCTGTCAATCATGGCAGTGATGGTTTGGTGCGTGAAAACGAAAACGCCGGCGGGCCCGTCAATGGGCCCGCCGGCGTTCTGGCGTGAACGGTGGGTGTCAGATGTCGAGGACAAGCCTGTCACTGCGGCTTCGTGACACGCAGATCATCATGCAGTCGTTGCGTTCACGTTCCTCGTAGGTGAGGACGTCATCGCGATGTTCGGGTATGCCGCTGAGCACCGGGGTTTCGCAGGTGCCGCACATCCCGGCCCTGCAGGACGACATGATGTCGACGCCGTGACTTTCGATGGCTTCGAGCACGCTCTGATCTGCCGGGACGGTGAGTGTCACACCGTGTTGGGCCAGTTCGACCTCGATGGGGGTGTTGACCCAATCCTCTTCGTTGGGTGTGCTGGCGCTGAAGCGTTCCAGCCGCAGTGCACCGGCCGGCCAGGCCGCGCAACGTTCTTCGACCGCCGTGAGCAGACCCTGCGGGCCGCAGCAGTACACCAGGGTGTCGGCTTGCGGGGTGCCGAGAAGTCGTTCCAGGTCGAGTAGGCCACGCTGATCCTGCGGCCAGATCTGGACCCGGTCGCCGTAGGCCGCGAGTTCGTCGAGGAATGCCATCGATTCGGTACTGCGGCCGCCATAGGCCAGTTTCCAGTTCGCCCCGGACGCCTCGGCTTCTGCCAGCATCGCCCGGATCGGCGTGATACCGATGCCGCCGGCGATGAACAGGTAGTTCGGCGACGGTGCAAGTTGAAAATGGTTGCGCGGACCGCGAATGCGGATCTCGGCACCCTGCTCGAGGGTGTCGTGTACGTAGATCGATCCGCCTCGGGAGCGCTCATCGGGCTCGCGGAGTACCGCGATGCGCCACGTGTGCCGGTCTTCGGGATCACCGCACAGCGAGTACTGGCGCACCAGGCCAGAGGACATGATGAGATCGATGTGCGATCCGGGAGTCCATTCGGGCAGCGGATGGCCCCCGACCTCTTTCAGATGCAGCGCGATGATGCCCTCGGCGACGACGTCCTTGCCTGCGATGACGACGTCGGCCTCGTACTCCCGCATCACCAGGCGTACGGTGCTCGGACGTTCCAGGCAGTCGGCTTCTGGCATCGCGTCTACCACGTAACGGGCAGGGACTTAAGCCCGAAGATCTTGGCTTCAGTCTTCACCTGGATCTCTTCGGTGGGAACCGCGACCTTGAGTGTCGGGATGCGGGTGAACAGCGCGGCGATCACCGACTGCAGTTCCACCCGGGCGAGCGGGGCGCCGAGGCAGACGTGGATGCCGTGCCCGAAGGCGACGTGACCCTTCGCATCCGTGCGCTGGATGTTCAGCGTGTCCGGATCCTCGAACTGTTTGGGGTCGCGGTTGGCCTTGTCCATGGCCACCATGACGATGTCGCCGGCCGGGATCGTCTGACCCGCGAGTTCCATGTCCTCGGTCAGATAGCGGGGCAGATTGCCGATGATGTCGAGGAAGCGCAGCAGTTCCTCCACCGCGGCCGGGATGCGTGAGGGGTCCTCGCGCAGCAGTTCGAGTTGATCGGGATGCTCCAGCAGGGCATACACGCTCAGCGAGATCATGTTGCCCGTCGTCTCATGCCCGGCCATCAGCAGGAAGGCGGCCATGCCGGCCACCTCGGTGATCGTCAGGTCGCCGCTGCGAACGTGGTTGAGCAGCAGGCTGATCAGATCGTCGCCGGGATCGTCCATCTTGGCGACGGTGAGTTCTCCGAGATACCCCATCACCGAAGCGACCGTCTTGGCCGCCTCTTCCGGTGTGGTGTCAAGGCGCAGGAACTTCACTGTCTCTTCCTGGAACCAATCGTGCCGGTCGTAGGGGATGCCCAACAGTTCGCAGATCACCAGTGACGGCAGCGGGAGCGCCAAGGCCTGGACCAGGTCGGCCGGCCCGTCCTGCTCGAGCATCTGATCGATCAGTTTGTTCGCGATCCGCTCCACCGCGGGCCGCATGGCTTCCATGCGCCGAGGCGTGAATTCGCGGGAGAGCATCTTGCGCAGCCGAGTCTGGTCCGGCGGATCCATCGCGATGAAGAATCCGGGCAGTGGCTCGCCGCCCTCGTCGCCGCGGGAGGGGTCCGGGATGTTCCGGACACTGGACCGCCGGTCGGCGAGCACCGCTTTGACATCGCTGTAGTCGGTGACCATCCAGGCCGGCACGATGTTCTTGAACGAGACCTTGCGGATCGCACCGCCGTCGGCGTAATCATCCGCGGGCGCGAAGGGGCACGTCCGCTTGAACGGGAACAGCGGCAGCTCTTCGGAAGTGGCTGTCGTTGCAACGGCTTCGGTGGCCGATGCCTGTTCGCTGGTGGTCACTTGAGGCCCTCCTGGAAAGTTGGGATCACTCCGCTGGAAAATTGATGATCTCTGTCACAACAGTGATTGGCGATAGCATCACATACAAGCTCTCGGGGCGTCAAGGTGCAGGCCGGGCAGGCATCTCTCTTGGCAGCGGAATGGGTTGCTAGAGGTGTGATAAATGCACTGTGAACAGTGTGTATTCCGATAGTCAAAGTAGCTCTCTGTTCGTTGGGGGCCCTTTGATCCGCCAACCTGCGGCCTGTTGTAGTTAATTCCAGTTCTGCTGTATTGCCCAGGGGGCGGGCATCGTCGGGGGTGATTCATCCCGCGGCCGGATCCGGCCGCCGCCCCGGCATGCGCGGCCGGCTGGCGATCCGGCTCTGACCTGGGCTTATGGTCGCGACGTGATTCAGAGTTACGCCTACGCTGGCCAATGGTTGGGGCTATTGCCCGTGTCGGCGGGCCGCTGGAGTATCCGAAATATTAGGAAAATAAGGGCATTTTCGGACGCGGACGGGGATGTTCTCGGCACGGAGCCCGCGCGCCATCGGTGAGTCGTTATTCTGATTTTGTGGTGACGCTCATCATGTTCATCCGCAAGCGCCCGGAGCTGTCCAGGGAAGCATTCATCGAGTACTACGAGACCAGGCACATCCAGCTGATCGGCCGTCTCGTGGGTGGGCGGCCGAAGGTGTACCGGCGGCACTATGCGATCGGCGACGACGCGCTCGTGCGCCGGCTCGCCGTCGCGCGGGGCGACCAGGTGGTGGCCGATGTCGCAGCGGTCACCGAGCTGACCTTCGAGCGGTACGACGAGGTCGAGGCGATGGTCGATCGGATGCTTACCGCCGGCGTGCTGCAGCAGGTGCTCGATGACGAGGCCCGGTTCATCGCCCCGGGTGGGATCAGTTGGCTGATGGCCGCGCCGGACTGATCTCCGCGAACCATCGAGCTATAACGCAAAATCACATCAGATGCGGTAATCCCAGCTAAACGCCCTCTTGTTGATCACGCGAAGGTGCAAGTAGGATTTCCGCAATCGAGTGCGGGCCCACCATGACGATGTGGTGGGTCACGCCGAAAGTCCAAGGAGGCACCACCCCGATGTACCCCGGCAAGCGAGCTCTGCAGTACCCGGACCGCATCGCGCTGGTGATGGCGGACTCCGGCGCGAGCCTCACCTACGCCCAGTTCGAAGCCGCGGCGAACCAGCTTGCGCACTTCTACCGGGACATCGGGATCCAGCCGGGAGACCGGGTGGCCTACATGATGGAGAACTGTCTCGCGAACGTGGTGGCGCAGGGCGCGGGCGAACGCACCGGGCTGTACTACACGCTGATCAACTTCCACCTCACCGCGGACGAGGCGGCCTACATCGTCAACGACAGTGCGGCCCGGGTCGTTGTCACCACCCGCGCCGTTCTCGACGTGGCCCGCGAGTTGCCGGCCCGCTGTCCGCACGTGGAGCGGTGGCTGATGGTGGACAGGCCGGAGGGACTCGACGGCTTCGAGGACCTCGACGAGGTGGTGGCGCAGTACCCGACCTCGCCGGTCGCCGACGAACGGCTCGGTCTTGCCCTGCTCTACTCGTCGGGGACGACCGGCAAGCCGAAAGGTGTTCTGCGGCCACGTCTGGACCTGGATCCCGCTGATCCGTTGCCGATCTTCCAGTTGGTGCCGAAGGTCTACCACACCCGCGCGGACATGGTGTTCCTGCAGCCGGCGCCGCTGTATCACTCCGGCCCGCAGAGCGCCACGGCCGAATCGCTGCGCTGCGGCGGAACCTGCGTGATCATGCCGAAGTTCGACGCTGAGCGCTTCCTGCAACTGGTGGAGCAGTACGGAGTCACCAATTCGCTTGTGGTGCCGACGATGCTGTCGCGCATCCTGCAACTGCCGGCCGAGGTGCGGGAGAAGTACGACGTGTCGAGCCTGGAGGCCATCGCGCACGGCGCCGCGCCGTGCCCGCCGTCGGTGAAGCGCGCGATGATCGACTGGCTGGGCCCGATCCTGTTCGAGTACTACGGCTCGACCGAGGCCAACGGCAGCGTCATCTGCGACTCGCACGAGTGGCTGGCCCATCCCGGGACGGTGGGCAAGCCGCTGGTGGGGGAGTTGTTCATCCTCGGCCCCGACGGGGAGCAGCTGCCTGCCGGCCAGCCCGGAGTGGTATGGATCAAGGGCGCCACCAACTTTCAGTACCTCAACGATCCGGAGAAGACCAAGGCGGCCCAGAGCGCGGACGGCTCGATGAGCACCAACGGGGACATCGGCTACCTCGACGAGGACGGATACCTGTACCTCACCGACCGGGTCGGCTTCACCATCGTCTCCGGAGGCGTGAACATCTACCCGCGTGAGGTCGAGGATGTGCTGGCCGCGCATCCCGCGGTCGCCGACGTCGCGGTGATCGGTGTCCCGGACGAGGACATGGGCGAGGCGGTCAAAGCCGTGGTGGAGCTGCGCCCGGGCGTGCCGACCGACGGGATCGAGGCCGAGATCATCGAGTTCTGCCGGTCGCGGCTGGCGAAGTTCAAATGTCCGCGTTCGGTCGACGTGATCGACGCGATGCCCCGGAACACCAACGGCAAGCTCATGAAGACCGAGCTCGTGAAGCGCTACCGCGCCACGCAGCCGGCCTGACCGACCCTTTCACAGCAGAAACGAGGAGAGCGTGAGCCGTAGCTACGCCGAGTTCGCCCGACCGTCCTACCGCGATCCGCGCTGGCTGGAGACGCACTGGTTCTCGGCCCTGACCACCGACGGCATCCGTCTGCACTTCTGGATGGGCTTCCGGTTGAACACCGGTGTCGCGACCACCAAGGTGTACGCCTTCTCGCAATTCTGCGACTCCGTGCTCGACATGGAGATGTGCGACATGCAGTACAACAGTCCGATCGGGGCGGCGCGGCTGTCGGACTTCTCGTTGGACTCGGGCGTCTCGGTGAAGGGCCGGCCCGCGCCGCGGGTCTACGACCTGACCTACCGTTCGGCCTGCGGGCGGATGACCGCCGAGCTCACCTTCGAGGCGCTGATGGAACCGGCGGATCTGTCGGCCACCAAGATCCCGGACGGCCCTGAGGGTTTCGTGGCCTTCCATCGTGGTCCGCGCCGTGATGCGCCGGCCAACCGGACCGGTACCGAACCTTCCGGCCACATCGACCAGACCATGGCGGTGCGGGGCAGCGTCACGATCGACGGCATCGCGCACGAAGTGGACTGTGTGGCCAACCGTGACCACTCGTGGAGCCCGCGCGCCGAGGTCGGTCACACCATCGGCACCTTCGACCTGGTGCACATCGGAAACGAGCTCACACTGCTGACCCACACCGGTGAATCAGCCGATGGGGAGCCCAGGGTGTCGCACGGATACGTGCTGCGGGACAAGGAGTTCCGTGCGTTGAAGGCGGCTCAGGTCAGCTACCGCCGCGAGGGGTTGCGCATCGTGGGGTTCGACTACCGGGTCGTCGACGAGCGGGACGTGGAATACCACATCACCGGACGGGCCCGCGGCTCAGCCGAGATCGACGGCGGGCAGAACATCTACCTGGTGATGGGACTCTTCGACTGTGAATGGGACGGCCGAACCGGATACGGCGAGGTGCAGTGGCACGACTACATCACGCGGATGCAGGGCGTCCGGGCGGCTCAGCGCGCAGTTCAGCCGGCGCGCTGAGCGCGTAGTTCAGGCCCCGGAGGCAGCCTTCTTGTAGTGCAGGGACGCCTGCTGGGCCACTGCGGCCCGGACACTGTCGAGAAGCGCTGCGGCTGACTCCGCGTCGGTCGGCGACGGCGTCGCGGACGCCGGTGCGTTGCCGGCGCCGCGACGCAGGTCGACCGCGATGTTGGCCAGAATGCCGGTCGAGGCCCATAGTTGACCGCGGGCGTAGGGGTCCTCGACCCGGCTCATGACCTCAGATTCCAAGGTGCGCACGATCGTGTCCAGCGCGACCGACATGTCGATGTAGTCCATGATGTTGTTCTTCCTCAGGAGATCGCGGCGGGCAGGGAGACGGCCGAGCCTTCGAAGGCGCGGATCTTCTCCAGCAGGACGATGGACAGCCGTCGGTTGATGTAGCTCGACAGCAGCGGTCGCACATCGCTGTAGTGACCGCTGGCCAGCAACGCGATCGCCTTGGCCTCCATACAGATCCGCGACCAGCCGGCGGCCACCTCCCACCAGATGAGACGGTCCTCGTCGATCGGGCGCCCGGTTTTCTCGGCGTACATCCGCAGGAACTCGTGGCGCGGCAGGATTCCCATCATCAGGTCGTCCGGGCCGACGGTGCCCATCAATGTCCAACCCAGGTCGAAGTAGGGATCACCGGCGCCGGCCTCCTCCCAATCCAGCACCGCGGCGATGGTCTGCGCGTCCGACCACATGACGTTGCCGAGGCGGTAGTCGCCGTGCACGACCGTCGGCGTGCTGTCCTCGTCCGGCATCCGCCGGGTCAGCCAGTCGCTCAGGAACACGTGGAAATCCGGGAGTACCAGGGAGGTTTCCCGCAGTGAACGGGTCCAGCGCTCCACGACGCCTGACGCGGTCTTGGGCGGTGCCCAGTCCAGCGTCTCGGCGGGCCGCGCGGCATCCGCCAACCGATGCAGGGCGACGAGCTGGTCTACGTACGCGTGGGCCATGGCCTGCTTCGCGGCGTCGTCGAGACCGGGGGCGCCGTCGCGCACCACGTACCCGTCGACGGTTTCGGAGATCAGGTATCCGCGGCCGATCCGGGGTTCGTGTGCAGCAGACGCGATGACCCGTGGCACCGGGATGCCCTGTGCCGCCAGCCAGTTGCCGAGAGCCGCCTCACCTGAGGCGTTGTAGGGCTCCAGCGGCCCGTGCAGGGGCGGGATCCGGACGATCACCGAATCGCCCCACGCCGGGATGTCGCCGACATAGCGCAGAGTGGTCTGGGACAGGCCGCCACCCATCAACTCCCGGCGCAGTCCGTCGGCGCCGAGGCGTTCGGAGACGACCGCGTCCAGGGATCGCAGGTCGATCCCCCAGTGTTGTTCGGTCGGGTTGTCCCCGGGGTTGTCATCGTGCATGTCGCACATTCCTTTCGGGCCGCGAAGCGCCTCCATGTCGCAGCGACCGGTCCGCGCAACGGCAATCCGATGGAATGCGACTCATGGTTTCAGGTAGATGGTACGTCGACAGTGCGGCCAGTCAACCACCTGGCAGGCAGTCAATACCTATCTAGCAGTGTATTACGTGATATCGAAGGCCACTAACCCCGATCCAATGTTATGCAGGCTTCTAAATCTGTGACCGTCGCGGTAACCTGCTATCCAGTGCGTGGCCCGCCGGGGCGGCAGTGGAGCGAGGGTAGGGGCCGGGTGACCCAGTCGAGCGTGGTGGCGCGTAAGGATTCGCCGCGCAAGCTCCAGATCGTGGAGCAGGCGGGCAGCCTGTTTCAACATCGCGGCTTTCATCAGGTCAGCATGGACGACATCGCTCAGGCGGTGGGGTTGCGCGGGCCGGCCCTGTACCGGCACTTCCGCAGCAAGCACGAACTCCTGGCGCGGGTTGTGCTGGAACAGATCACGATATGCCTGGATGTCGCCGAGGCCGCCGCCGGCAGCGGTGGCTCCCCGCGACAACGGCTGGAGCGCTTCATCGGGGATCTGGCCAGGCTTGCCCTCGATCGTGACGAGATCATGCTCTGGCGCCGGGAACGCAGGCGACTCGACGAGACGGCGCAGATCGAGTTCCGCCTGCGGGCACGCAGGTTGGAGGCATGCGCGTCTGCGGTACTGCGGGACGTGCGCACGGATCTCGACGACTCGGAGGTCAAACTGGTCAGTTGGGCGCTGCTGTCGACGTTCGCGCACACTCAGGGCTTTCGCCGGGCCGCCGACTCCGCGGGCGGCCGGCAACGAGGCTGGGGAGTCCTGGTGCAGATGGCCACGGCGGTCGCGTTCTGCGATCTGTCCGCCACGCGCTCGCGCGGGAAAGGCTCGGCCGCCCGCGATTACGTACCCCTGGGCCGGCGCGAACGCATTCTCGAGACGACGACGAGGCTGTTCGACGATCGTGGATTCGTCGAAGTCAGCATCGAGGACATCGCCGCGGAGTCCGATACGGCGATCGCGACCATCTACCAGTACTTCGAGAACAAGGCCAGCCTGCTGTACACGATTCTCAACCGGGGTATCGAGGGCGTCAACTACGCCACCACCCACCTGCTGGCCGGTGTGGAATCCGATGATGTGGTGATCGACGCGTTGATCGGTAACTACATCGACCTCGCGATGGGGCCGCACCGGCGGATGTTCGGGATCTTCGACGAGGAACTGATGGCGCTGCCCGAACAGCAGCGGGCGGCGCTGCTGCTGGCGCATCGCGGACACATCGACGAGTGGGTGGGCGCGTTGCAACGCGTGCGCCCGGGTTTGACCGTGTTCGAAGCGCGTGCCCGGGCCCGGACCGCCACGGGTGTCGCGTCCGATATCGCGCAGACCGCGCATCTGCGGGAGCAGCCGTCCACCCCCGCCGCGCTGACCGCGATCCTTTCGGCCATCGTCCGCGGATGACCAACCTGTGAATCGACGTTTCGATTTATAGGGCCTCTCGGACGACGAATTAGACGCTAACTCTCGCTGAAAGAGCGAGAACTCTTGGCGGCAATCGACTCTGATGTTAGGTTGAATTCTAGTTAGGTTCGCGACCGTGTGCAGTGGGTGTCGCCGTCCAGTCAGGAAGTAGGGAACGTGAAGGTCAGTCGGGCCAGTTTCTCCCCGGACCCCGGGGTGTTGCGAAATGCGCTGCAGGAAGCCAGCATTGCCACCTTGCTGCCCGTACTCACCCAGTTGACCGGTGACGAGCGCTGGATCTCGGACGAGTTCCGGGTTGCGCGGCCGGTCGGGTTCGTCGACGACCCCACGGGCGGATTGTCCGAGGGGCAACAGAGCGAGGTTCGTGAAGCCGCCGCCGAGGCAGTGCTGGCCTGGGCCGCAGGTGCGCCGGTGCAGATGCCGGATCCGGACCCGGCCATGCTTTCCCGCTTGATGACCGCGGCCATGGGGCAGCGGGTGTCCGAGGCGTACTCGCCGATGATCGCCGAGCAGATCGGTTTGCGTCCGTTCGTGCCGGAGAAGGTGAGCGGCAGAGCCGGCACCGATGTCCTCGACGTCGCGGTGATCGGCGCCGGCGTGTCCGGCATCGTAGTGGCCCGCGCACTCAAATCCGCCGGCATCCCGTACACCGTCTACGAGAAGAACGACGAAGTCGGCGGAACCTGGTGGGAGAACCGCTATCCGGGCGCGCGGGTGGACGTGCCGAGCAATCTGTACTCCTTCTCGTTCAACACCAAGGCCTGGTCCGAACACTTCAGTCGGCGCGACGAGATCGCCGACTACATGATCGCCACGTCCGAGGAACTCGGAATTCGCGACGCGATCCGCTTCGGCCACGACGTGCGGTCGGCGCGCTGGGACGAGGCCTCGCAGCTGTGGCACCTGACCGTCGTCGCCGACGGTCGCACACAGGAGGTGACCGCTCGCGCGGTGATCACCGCCGTCGGTCTGCACAACCGGCCGAAATATCCCGACATCCCCGGTCTGGATCAGTTCGCCGGTGAGACGGTGCATTCGGCTGCCTGGCCGGAGGATCTCGATATGACCGGCCGTCGCGTCGGAGTGATCGGGGCGAGCGCCAGCGCCATGCAGGTGGTGACGGCGACGGTGGACATCGTCGACCGCGTCACCATCTTCCAGCGCTCACCGCACTGGATCGTGCCCAACGAGATGTACTTCCAGCCTGTATCGGAGAGCATCAACTGGCTGCTGGAGAACGTCCCGCTGTACTGGGAGTGGAACCGGTTCCGGTTGTACTGGATCTACACCGAGGGCATGTTCCCGGCGCTGGTGGTGGACCCGGAGTGGGACCGCAGCAAGAACTCGGTCAACGCCTACAACGACGCGATCCGGCGCTTCTACACCTCCTATCTGCACCAGAAACTCGCCGATCGCCCCGACCTGATCGAACGCACCACACCGTCCTTCCCGCCGTTCGGACGGCGCATCCTGCTCGACAACGGCTGGTTCGACGCGCTGCTGCGCGACGATGTCGACCTGGTCACCGAGAAGATCGAACGCATCGACGAGCGCGGCATCGTGACCGCCGACGGGGTGTGCTGCGAAGTCGACACCATCGTGCTGTGCACCGGATTCCAGCAACAGCGGTTTCTCTACCCCCTGGAGGTCCTCGGGCGTGACGGCCGCAGTCTGCGTGAGGAGTGGCACGACGACGACGCGCGCGCCTACCTCGGTCTGACCACCCCGGGCTACCCGAACCTGTTCTACCTGTTCGGGCCGAACACGAATCCGCCCGGCGGAAGCTTCATCAACCTGGCCGAGGCGCAGGCCCGCTACATCGTCGAGATGCTGACCACGATGGTGTCGGAGGGACTCACCGCGGTGGACTGCCGCCGCGAGGTATTCGAGGACTACAACCGTCGCCTCGACGAGGCCAACAGCACAATGGTTTTCGCTCAGGACGGGGTCGAGAGCTATTACCGGAACTCCACCGGCCGGGTGGTGACCAACTCCCCGTGGACGGTACTGCAGTACTGGACCATGACGCGGCACCCCGATCTGGCCGACTACGAACTCACCGCGGCCGACGACCCGGCGCAGGTGCCGGCACCGTGACCGGGCCTGCGCAACCGCGCGTGATCGAGGCCGTCACCGATGCCTACTCGTTCGCGACGGCCGACGCGACGATCGATCAGGTGCGCGACGGCTACGACCGGAGCATGGCCAGGGGCGGGCTGCCCGCCGGGATCGCGGCCGCCCCCGGAGAGGTCGCCGGTGTCCCCGGCACCTGGCTGCGGCCCACGCCGGCGGCCGACACGCCCCTGGGCCCGACCATCCTGTTCCTGCACGGCGGGGGATACCTGTTCGGCTCCAGTCGCAGCCACGGCCCGCTGGCGGGGCACCTGGCTGCGGCGGCGTCGGCGCCGGTCTTCGTCGCCGATTACCGGTTGGCGCCCGAGCACCCGTTCCCGGCCGCCCTGGACGACGCCGTTGCGGTGCTGCGCGAGCTGATCGCACGCGAGGGCGCCGAGAACGTGGTGATAGCAGGCGATTCGGCCGGCGGAGGGCTCGCGCTGGCGACGCTGCTGGCCGCCCGCGAGCGCGGGCACACGTTGCCGCGGGCCGCGGTCGCGCTGTCACCGTGGGCCGACCTCGCGCTGAACAGCCCGTCGGTGACCGAACGCGCCGATGTCGATCCACTGATGACGCGGGAGCAACTGGAGGCAAATGCCACCGGCTACCTGGGTGATCATGATCGGCTGGATCCGTTGGTTTCGCCGCTGTATGGGGACCTGTCCGGACTGCCACCGGTGTACCTCCAGGTCGGCACCGCAGAGATCCTGCACGACGACACCCTCCGGCTCGCGGACGCGATCCGGGCGGGCGGCGGCCAGGTCCGCGTCGATCTGCAGGACGGAATGCCACACGTACACCAGATCCTGCTGTGGAGACTGCCCGAGGCGGGCACCGCGATCTCCCACATCGGACAGTTCATCAATGATCTCGCCATCACCACGGGGTAAAGGACGACAGCACATGGCAACTGAGGGCGACAACGACACGCACATGATCGATGTCCTGGTCATCGGCGCCGGCATCTCGGGTATCTACCAGCTCTACAAGCTGGCGCAGACCGACCTGTTCTTCCGGGCAGTGGAGGCCGGCGACGGCGTGGGCGGTACCTGGTACTGGAACCGGTACCCGGGCGCGCGCTTCGACTCCGAGAGCTACACCTACGCCTACTTCTTCTCCAAGGAGTTGGCGCAGGAGTGGACGTGGACCGAGCACTTCGCCGGGCAACCGGAGATCGAGCGCTACCTCAACACCGTGGTCGACAGATTCGACCTGCGCCGTCACATCACCTTCGAGGTGCGCGTCGTCTCGGCGACCTGGAGTGAATCCGACCGGGCCTGGACCGCCGTGCTCTCGGACGGCAGCACCATCCGCTCGCGCTTCCTCGTGACTGCGATCGGAATCCTGTCCGCCCCGCAATTCCCGAACGTGCCCGGGCTCGACGAGTTCGAGGGCGAGGCATACCACACCGGACTGTGGCCCAAACACGAGGTGGATTTCACGGGCAAGCGGGTCGCGGTGATCGGCACCGGTTCCAGTGGTGTGCAGGTCATCTCGGCGATCGCCGAGCAGGTCGCGTCGCTGACGGTCTACCAGCGCACGCCCAACTGGTGCACACCGCTGAACAACAGCCCGATCACCGACGAGGAGCAGCAGCAGCTCGCCGCCTCGTTCGAGGACATGCACACCCAGCTGATGAGCTCCTTCGCAGGGTTCGTGCACAGCTTCAGTCCCGAGGACCCGACCACCCTGACTCCCGAACAGCGTCGGGAGTACTGGGAATCGCTGCTCGCCGCACCGGGTTTCGCCAAGTTCCTGGGCAACTACATGGAAGTCATGACCGACAAGGACTTCAACGCCGAGTTCAGTGCCTTCCTGGAAACCAAGATCCGAGCCCGGGTCAAGGATCAGTCGGTCGCCGACAAACTGGTGCCCGATCACGGGTACGGGGTCAAGCGGCCCCCGTTCGAGACCGGCTACTACGAGGTGTACAACCTGCCGCACGTCTCACTGGTGGACATGCGCGAGACCCCCATCGAGCGGATCACGGCCCGCGGCATCGTCACCTCCGAAGGTGAACGTGAATTCGACATCATCGTCTACGCGTCCGGATTCGACGCGATCACCGGGGCGTTCGACCGGATCGACATCACCGGTACCGACGGCACCCTGAAGGACTACTGGGCAGAGGGCCCGCACACCGTGGCCGGTGCGGCGAGCCCCGGCTTCCCCAATCTGTTCTTCCTGGTCGGCCCACACAGTTCCGGCGGCAACGTGCCCCGCATCTCGGAGCGCCAGTGCGACTTCGTCAATGACGTCATCGCCGAGGGACTGCGCCGCGGTGCCACCCGCATCGAAGCCGGCCGCGAGGCCGAGGCCGCCTGGACGGCCCACGTCTATGAACTGAACCAGGGCACCCTGGGCGCTCAGGCGGCACTCGACTACACCTACGGCGTGAACACCCCGGGCAAGACGGTCACCTTCCGGCACTACGACGGTGGCCTGGTCGGGTTGACCGCCAAGCACGCCGAGATCGTGGCGGACGAGTACGCCGCGTTCGACTTCTCCTAGAGCCCGATCCACGACCCCGACGAATCAGCCAGGAGCAGAGCACATGTCAGGAAACCTCGAAGGCAAGGTTGCCTTCATCACCGGTGCGGCACGAGGACAGGGCCGCACCCACGCGGTCGCGCTCGCGCAGGCCGGCGCCGACATCATCGCGGTCGACCTGGCCGGGCCGCTGCCCGGCGTCCCGTACGACTCTCCGACGCCTGCGGACCTGGACGAGACGGCGCGCCTGGTCGAGGGCGAGGGCCGCCGGATCGTCGCCGAACGGGTCGACGTGCGGGATCTGGAGGGCATGCGGGCGACGGTCGAGCGGGGTGTCGCCGACCTCGGCGGACTGGACGTAGTGGTGGCCAACGCCGCGATCTGTGTCCCCGCGGCCTGGGATCAGACCAAGCCCGAGGTGTTCCGCGACACCCTGGACATCAATGTCACCGGCGTCTGGAACACCGTGATGGTCTCTGCCCCGCACCTCGTCGCGCGCGGAGCCGGCTCGGTGATCCTGATCAGCTCGTATGCCGGTAAGAAGGTGCAGCCGTTCATGGTGCCCTACACCACCAGCAAGCACGCCGTGGTGGGCATGACCAGAGCGTTCGCCGCCGAACTGGGTCGGCATCGGGTGCGGGTCAACAGCATTCACCCCGGTGCGGTCAACACGCCGATGGGCTCGGGGGACATGATCGCCGAACTCACCGCCGCCGGTGAGACCAACCCGCCGCTGATGGGTATGGGCACGCCGTTCCTGCCCGACTTCTCCACCGAACCCGAGGCGATCTCACAAGCGGTGGTGTTCCTGGCCTCGGATGCGTCGTCGTACATCACCGCTGAGCACATCAGCGTCGACGGCGGGGCCCAGTACTTCTGATGCGCGCGGTTCAACTGGTCGAGCCGACCGTGGTCCGTCTCGTCGACATCCCGGTGCCCGAGATCGGGCCCGACGACGTCCTGCTACGGGTGGCCGCAGCCGGAGTGTGCCATTCCGATCTGCATGTGATGCACAACCCCGACCGCATCTTCGCCCGTCCGGTCACCCTGGGCCACGAGGTCACCGGTAGCGTCGCCGACGTCGGCTCCGGTGTACGTGGTTGGGCGGTGGGCGATTCGGCCATCGTGCACTTGTGCTGGTCCTGCGGGCAATGCCGGAACTGCCTCGCCGGTGCCGACAACGTGTGCCTTCGTGGCGGTCGCCGGGCACAACCGCCTGCACCCGGCCTCGGCCCCGACGGGGGGATGGCCGAGTACATGCGGGTGCCCGCCCGTTTCCTGGTCGGCATCGACGGGCTCGACCCGGTCGTGTCGGCACCGCTGGCGGATGCCGCGATGACGGCCTATCACGCGATCCGCAACAGCGGTCACGCCTTGGCGCCCGGCAACACCGCGGTCGTGATCGGGGTCGGTGGTCTCGGGCACTGCGCGCTCCAGATCCTGCGTGCCACGACGGCCACGCGGATCATCGCCGTCGACGTGGACGCGG
Source organism: Mycolicibacterium parafortuitum (assembly GCF_002086815.1). Lineage (GTDB taxonomy): Bacteria > Actinomycetota > Actinomycetes > Mycobacteriales > Mycobacteriaceae > Mycobacterium > Mycobacterium parafortuitum. Next base: position 82,958 of record NZ_MVID01000002.1, on the reverse strand, counting down.
GCAAACTCGCGGATGCGGTGAACCACGGTGCACACGAAACCGTCTCCGCGGCCTCGGATACCGTCGCCGCGATCCTGGATCTCACCGACGGGATCGGCGCACAGGCGGTCTTCGATTTCGTGGGCAACGACGCCACCTTGCGTACCGCGGCGGCCGGCGTGGCGCCCAACGGGGTCGTCCAGGTCGCCGGCCTGGCCGGCGGGCGGGTGCCCATTGCGGCCGCCCCCCGCGATGGGGTCGGCTGGCCCTGGGGTGCCTCCCTCCGCATGTCCTACGGAGGAACCCGGACCGACCTCGTCGCCTGCGTCGCGTTGGCGCGGGACGGGCATCTGCGCGTCGACTGCGAGCGTTTCGCCCTCGCCGACGCGCTGGAGGCCTTTGACCGGCTCGAAGCCGGAGGGGTACGCGGGCGCGCGGTTCTGGTGCCGTAGGCGCGCAGACGCCCCTGGAGGTGGTTGGCGTCGTGGGGCGGAGTCACGGCGTACCACCGGCCATATCAGAAGAAAAACTAACGTATCGCCGCGGTGCCGTGCTGCGCCGCGCCCGCGCGGGTCGACGGTCGCACCCGCCCGGCGAGTTCCTCAGATCATAGAATCTTGACTCACAAAATGGCCATCTATGTCGCACTCTCGGTATCACGGCAATAGCGGTTGTCTGCCGCGTTCTTGACAGATAAGCGCTGTTCAGCTTCATATTTGACGCGTCGTCACCACATGCTCCCGGTGTTTGTCCGGCCTCGGCCAAGGAGCTGCTTGACCGCCGAATGAGCGTGTGCGATGCTATCGCGGATCACACCTGTGATTGAAGCCACTCCTGCTTCACGGTGTGAAGGTTCGAGTTCGAAAGGCGTCAGGTTGAACGAGGAAATACAGAATTGCTCTTCACAACCAGGCAATGACCCCACTCCTTGGTCCCGGGTCGAATCGGGGACCGCATGACCACAGCCGAGCAGCCCGCACCCGCGTCCTCGCGCGTGCGTGCCGGCTTCACCGCTGTCTCCTCAGGTAAAGCGGCGAAACCTGTTCGTGCTCTTGGGGATTTCTTCGCGATGGCGATGGACACGCTGGTGTGCATACCGCGCAGGCCCTTCGCGTGGCGCGAGTTCCTGGAGCAGTCCTGGTTCGTCGCCCGGGTGTCACTGGTGCCTACCCTGATGCTGGCGATCCCGTTCACCGTGCTGCTCATCTTCACGTTCAACATCCTGTTGCTGGAGTTCGGCGCCGCTGACTTCGCAGGCACCGGTGCGGCATACGGCACCGTGACCCAGATCGGTCCCGTGGTCACCGTGCTCGTGGTCGCGGGTGCAGGTGCGACGGCGATGTGCGCCGATCTCGGTGCGCGCACGATCCGTGACGAACTCGACGCACTGCGTGTGATGGGGGTGGATCCCATCCAGACACTGGTTGTTCCCCGCGTGCTGGCCGCGACCTTCGTCGCGACGCTGCTGTCCTCGGTGGTGATCCTCGTCGGTCTCGTCGGCGGGTTCATCTTCTCCGTCTTCATCCAGCATGTGACACCGGGCGCGTTCGTCAGCGGCCTCACCGTCATCACCGGTGCCGACGACGTCATCATCTCTTTGGTCAAGGCCGCGCTGTTCGGGCTGTCCGCCGGATTGATCGCCTGCTACAAAGGCATTTCCGTCGGCGGCGGGCCGGCCGGCGTGGGCAACGCCGTCAACGAGACCGTCGTGTTCACATTCGTCGCGCTCTTCGCGATCAACATCATCGCGTCCGCCGTCGGAATCAAGGCCACGCTATGACCGCGGGTTCTCCGAGCAGGCTCCATCCGCGGATTCAACGCACCGTGGCCGGGTGGGTGTCCGGACTGAGCCGAATCGGCACCCAGGCGCAGTTCTACTTCCAGACCCTCGGCGCCATCAAAGACGTGCTCATCCATTACAAGAAGGAACTGCTGCGGCTGATCGCGCAGATGAGTTTGGGCGTCGGCGCTTTGGCCGTCGTCGGCGGCACCGTGGTGATCGTCGGCTTCCTCACCTTGTCCACCGGTGCGCTGGTCGCGGTGCAGGGTTACAACCAGTTCGCCGAGGTCGGTGTCGAGGCGCTCACCGGATTCGCTTCGGCCTATTTCAACGTGCGACTGATCGGACCGGTGATCGCCGGAATCGGGCTGGCCGCCACGATCGGCGCCGGTGCCACCGCACAACTCGGTGCGATGCGGATCAACGAGGAGATCGACGCGCTGGAGGTCATGGGCGTCCGTTCGATCGCGTACCTGGCGGCCAGTCGGGTGTTGGCGGGCGTGATCGTGGTGATCCCGCTCTACTGCGTCGCCGTGCTGTCGGCTTTCTGGGCAGCACGATTCGGCACGATCGTGATCTATGGACAGTCCTCAGGCGTGTACGACCACTACTTCACGACCTTCCTGAGCGGAACCGACATCATCTGGTCCTTCTTCCAGGCCGTCATGATGGCTGTCGTCATCATGCTGGTGCACACCTACTACGGCTTCACCGCGTCCGGCGGACCCGCCGGGGTCGGGGAGGCCGTGGGGCGCGCGGTGCGCACCTCGCTGATCGCCGCGGTCCTGGTCGTGCTGTTCCTCTCGCTGGCCATCTACGGCCAGTCCGGCAACTTCAACCTGGCCGGGTGACGCGATGGCGCGCAGCAACAATCGAGTGGGAATTCATCCGTTGTGGTGGACCGCGGCGTTGTTCGTCACGGTCATCGGGTTGGTCGTCACCTGTTCGCTGATCTTCGCAGGTACCTTCCGCCGCTATGTGCCGGTCACCTTGACCTCTGACCGATCCGGTCTGGTGATGGAGTCGGGCGCGAAAGTGAAGATGAGCGGCGTCGTGGTCGGCCGCGTCGCAGGGATCGCCGGCGGGAAGGGCGCGGCGGCGCTGAAGCTTGAGCTCGACCCCGACAAGGTGGGTTACATCCCGGCCAACGTCGAAGCCGAGATTGCCACCACCACAGCGTTCGGCGCCAAATACGTCGACTTGATCTACCCGGATCAGCCCAGCGCGCAGCGACTCGCAGCGGGTGCGGTGCTCAAGTCCCGCAACGTCGCCACCGAGGTGAACACGGTGTTCGACAACCTGGTCGGGCTGTTGAATCAGATCGACGTGGCGAAGCTGAGCGGAGTGCTGACCGCGGTCGCCGACGGAGTGCGCGGTCAAGGAGAGCGCATCGGCCAGGCCACCACGGACGCCAACGAGGTGCTGCTGGCGGTCAACCCGAGGATGGACCGGGTCGGTGAGAACTGGAGATCGCTGCGGGGCGTCAGCGAGGCCTACAGCTCAGCGGCGAGCGACATCTTGGCCACCCTCGCCGCGGCGACCGTGACCGGCGAGACGATCATCGGGCACGAGCAGGACCTTGACGCGCTGCTGCTGAGCGCGATCGGGTTCTCCACCAGCGGAACGGATCTCATCGCCCCGAACCGGGACAACCTGATCAACGGCATCAATGTGCTGGAGCCGACGACCAGTCTGCTGCTGAAGTACGACCCCATCTACACCTGCCTGCTTCAGGGCGCCAAGTATGCACTCGACAATGGTGCATACGAGAACATCGGCGGCAACGGACGTTCGGTGGTTCAGGACGTCGGGCTGCTGATGGGCGACGATCCGTACCGGTATCCGCAGCACCTGCCGAAGGTCGCCGCCAAGGGCGGACCCGGCGGCCAGCCGGGTTGCGGCTCGCTGCCCGACGTGAGCAAGAACTTCCCGGTCCGTCATCTGGTGACCGACACCGGATTCGGCACCGGTCTGGACATCCGGCCCAATCCCGGTATCGGGTTCCCGGGCTGGGCGAACTACTACCCGGTCACCAAGGCGGTACCGGAACCCCCGCGGGTGCGCCACTTCGGCGGACCTGCACCGGGGCCGGCCCCAGCGGTTCCGGGGGGCGCCCCGTACGGCGCCGCGCTCTACGGGCCCGACGGAACACCGCTGTGGCCGGGGGTCCCGCCCCCGCCACCGGCCGCACCGGCAGCTCCGGCGGCTCCGTTGCCCGCCGAAGCGCCTGTCGCCCAGAGCGTTCCAGGGCCGACGGTAACGGCTCCTTAGACCATGAGCATCGAGGATCAGCAGTGAGAAGCAGTTTGCGACGGGTCGTCGTCAACCTGACCGTGTTCGTCGTCGTCTGTGCCGTCTCCGCGTTCGGGTTGTTGGCGATCTTCGCCAACCTCCGCTTCTCCTCCGAGGAGCTGTACCGGGCGGAGTTCACCGATGTGAGCGGACTCGAGGTGGACGACTTCGTGCGGATCGCCGGCGTGGAAGTCGGTCAGGTCAAGAAGATCTCGATCAATCCGGATGCACACGCGATCGTGGAGTTCTCCGCCGATCCGTCAGTCGATCTGACCGGCACGTCCAAAGCCCAGATCCGTTGGGAGAACCCGATCGGCGACCGGTACATGGCGCTTTTGGAGGGAGCCGGAAAGGCCGAGCGACTCGCCCCCGGCATGACCATTCCGGTCGACCGCACGGAACCGGCGCTGGATCTGGACACACTGCTGGGCGGCTTCCGTCCGCTCTTCAGGGCGCTGGATCCCGATCAGGTGAACACCCTGTCGACGGCGCTGATCCAGGCGTTCCAGGGCGAAGGCGCGACCATCGGCTCCTTTCTGAACCAGGCGGCGGCGCTGACCAACACCCTGGCCGATCGCGACATCCTGATCGGTGAGGTGATCGGCAACCTCAACACCGTGCTCGGATCCTTCGGCGGGCAGACCGAACAATTCGCCAAGTCCGTGGACTCGCTCACGCTGCTGGTGAAGGGACTCGAGGAGCGCAAGGGTGACGTCGCCAACGCGGTGGCGTACACCAACGCCGCCTCGGCGACAGTCGCCGACCTCCTGATGCAGGCACGCGAACCGATGAAAGAGGCCGTGGTGCAATCGGACCGGGCCACCTCGTTGGTCCTGGCTGACCACGAGTACTTCGACGGGCTGCTGAACATGCTGCCCGACGCGTACAAGAAGCTGTCACGACTGGGAAGTCGTGGCGACTTCATCCCCGAGTACCTCTGTGCCATGTCGTTGAAGCTCAACGGCAAGGGCGGACAACCGGTTTACGTCAAACTCGCCGAGCAGACGACAGGGCGGTGTGCGCCGAAATGAAACCTTTCGCCGAACGCAACCCGTTCGTCATCGGGGTAGCGGGAATGGCGCTCACCGCGGGTGTGGCTGTCATCGCGCTGCAGTACGACAAGCTGCCGTTCGTGAGCTCCGCCGACGAGCACTCGGCCTACTTCGCCGAGGCCGGCGGCCTGCGCGCGGGCGCGCCGGTTCAGGTGGCAGGCTTTCGGGTCGGCCAGGTGTCCGCCATCGAACTGGACGGCACCCAGGTGAGGGTGGACTTCGACGTCAGCGACGATGTCCGTCTCGGCGATCTCACCGAGGCCCACATCCGGACGAAGAGCCTGCTCGGATCGAAAGTCCTTGAGGTGACGCCGCGCGGGGAGGGCGACCTGAACTCGGCCATCCCGATCGAGCGGACCAGGTCGCCCTACCAGCTGCCGGATGCACTCGGAGATCTGTCCGCGACCATCAGTGGACTGAACACCGACACCGTGTCCGACGCGCTGTCCACGCTGGCCCAGACCTTCCAGGACACCCCACCCGAGTTGAAGGCCGCCGTCGAGGGTGTGGGCCGGTTCTCCCAGACGCTGGGGGAGCGCGACACACAGCTGCGAAACCTGTTGAGCAACGCCAGCAAGGCCACCGAGGTGTTGTCGGACCGTGCCGACGAGGTCGCCGAGCTGGTCGCCAACAGCAATGCCCTGCTGCGTGAGCTGCGCAACCAAAGTGCGGCGCTGGAACAGATCTCGCGAAACCTGTCGGTCTTCGCCCAGCAGCTGTCCGCGTTCATCGAGACCAACCGTGCTCAGATGCGCCCTGCTCTGGACAAGCTCAACGGGGTGTTGACGATCGTCGACAACCGCAAGGACCGGGTCATGCTCGCCATCAAGTATCTGAACCAGTACACGATGTCCCTCGGTGACGCGGTCGGCTCGGGACCGTTCTTCAAGGCATATCTGGCCAACCTGCCCGGCCAGTTGGTGCAGCCGTTCATCGATTCCGCGTTCTCCGACCTCGGCCTGGATCCCAATGTGCTTGCCCCGTCGCAACTTTCCGATCCCCAGACCGGCCAGCCCGCCACGCCGGCGCTGCCGGTTCCGTTCCCGCGGACCGGCCAGGGGGGACCGCCGCACGTGACGCTGCCCGACGCGATCACCGGCAATCCCGCAGATCCGCGGTACCCCTACCGTGAGCCCGAACAGGCGCCCGCCCCGGGCGGCCCGGCCCCGGGACCGCCGGCGCTGTGGCCGGAGGGACAGCAGCCGTCGAAGCTGCCCACCCCGCCACCGGTCTCTGACCCGGTGACCGCACCCGCAGGCGGAGGTCAGTGATGCGAAAGTTCCCGCTCCGCACCGGTCTGGTGGTCGCGCTCATCGTGGTGGTCGTGATCGGCGGTGTGCTGGTGATGCGCGCGGTCAACCACGTCGGCCGCACGCAGCTCACCGCGTACTTCGACAACAGCAACGGTCTCTTCACCGGAGACGAGGTGCGCATCCTCGGTGTTCCGGTGGGCGCCGTCGAGACCATCGAGCCGGAGCCCCAGCGCGTCAAGGTGACGTTCTGGGTCGACGGCAAGCACAAGGTGCCCGCGGACGCGAAGGCCGTGATCGTGTCGCCACAGCTGGTGACGGCGCGGGCCATTCAGCTCACGCCGGTATACGAGACCGGCCCGGCGCTGGACACCGGAGCGGTGATCCCGCAGGCGCGCACCGCGGTGCCGCTGGAATGGGACGATCTGCGAACCCAATTGGAGAAGCTGACGAATGCGCTTCAACCCACCCAGCCGGGAGGGGTGAGCACGCTCGGTGAGTTCGTCAACACCGCCGCCGACAACCTGCGTGGGCAGGGCGCGGATATCCGCGAGACCGTCACGTCGATGTCGAGGGCACTGTCGGCGCTGGGCGATCACAGTGACGACACGTTCGCGACGCTGCGCAACCTGGCCGTCGTGGTCTCCGCACTGGAGGACAGTTCCGATCTTCTCGCTGCGCTCAACCGCAACATGTCCGCGGTCACGGGGCTTCTCGCCGATGATCCCGGTGCGGTCGGGGACGCGATCGACGACCTCAATCTCGTCGTCGGCGAGGCCACTCAATTCGTGAGGGACAACCGGGAGGCGGCCGGAATCGCGACCGACAAACTGGCTGCGATCTCGTCGGCGGTCAACAGCAACCTCGACGGCATCAAGCAGGCGTTGCACGCGTTCCCGAACGCCGCGCAGAACTTCGCCAACGTCTACCAGCCGTCACAGGCCGCCCTGACGGGCATGCTCGCGGTCAACAACCTGGCCGACCCGATTCAGTTCCTGTGCGGCTCGGTGGAAGCGGCGTCGCGGCTCAACGGGGAGTTCTCGTCGAAGTTGTGCGCGCAGTACCTGGCACCGATCGTCAAGAACCGTCAGATCAACTTCCCGCCGCTGGGCGAGAACCTGTTCGTCGGTCAGTCGGCGCGACCCAACGAGTTGACCTACAGCGAGGACAGACTGCGACCCGACTACATCCCACCGCAGCCGGCGCCCGCCGCGCCCGCCGCGCCCGCCGCGCCCGCCGCGCCCGCCGCGCCCGCACCGGCGCTCGTCGCAGATCCCGCCGCGGGTCTTCCCGGACTCCTGCTGCCCGGATCGGGAGGGTGACGATGGCTTCACTGCGTAAGGCCGGTCGTGGCAGGAAGATCGGCGCCACCGCGATCGTCGCGATGACCGTGCTGACCGGATGTCAGTGGCGGGGCCTCAACTCGCTGCCGATGCCCGGCACCGAAGGCGGCGGGGACGGTTCCTACGTGGTGCAGGCCCAACTGCCCGACGTCGGGACCATCGAGCCCAACTCGCGCGTGCGGGTGGGCGACGTCAACGTGGGGACGATCACCAAGATCGAGCGCCAGGGGTGGCACGCGCTGGTCACGATCCGGCTCAACGGCGATGTCGAACTGCCTGCCAATGCGACCGCGGTCGTCGGTCAGACCAGCCTGCTCGGCTCGCTGCATGTGGAGCTGGCCGAACCGACGGATGTCGCGCCGAGCGGCAAGCTGGTCGACGGATCGCTGATCCCGCTGGACTCCGGCTCGTCCTACCCGAGCACCGACCAGACGCTGGCGGCGTTGTCGTTGTTGCTCAACGGTGGTGGGGTCGGCCAGCTGCAGGACATCACGGCAGCATTGGCCACCGCGTTCGCCGGCCGGGAGAGCGACCTGCGCAGCCTGATCGAGCAGACGGACCAGTTCGTCGGCCGGCTCAACGCCCAGACCGGTGACATCATCGACGCTTCGGAGAGTTTCAACAGCCTGGTGGGGCAGCTGGCGGACCAGCAACCGGTACTCGACAACGCGCTCCGGACGCTTCCCGACGCGGTGAAGGTGCTCAGCGATCAGCGGGAGAACCTCGTCGAGGCGGTGGACGGGTTCGGCAAGTTCAGCGCGTTGACCGCCGATGCGGTCAACCAGACCAAGCAGAACCTCGTCTCCGAGATCAAAGCCCTCGGACCGGTGCTCGGATCACTCGCCGACGCGGGACCGGCCATGACGCGCTCGCTGAGCCTGTTGACCACCTTCCCGTGGCCCATCGAGAGCGTCGACAAGGTGGTCCGCGGCGACTATCTGAACACCGACGTGATCTTCGACCTGACGCTGAGCCGGCTCGGCGACGGTCTGCTCAACGGCACACGGTTCGAAGGCGACCTCACCGAATTGGAGATGCAGTGGGGCAGAACGATCGGTCAGGTACCCAGTCCGTACACCGCAGGCAATCCACTGATCGCGCCGTACCGATTCGACCAGGGGCGCTGACATGCTGACCAAGCGGATCAAACTGCAGCTGGTGGTCTTCGCGGCGGTGGCACTCGTCGCGGGCAGCATCATGGCGTTCGGGTACATCAAGGTGCCGGCGATGTTGGGGATCGGGCAGTACACCGTGATCGTCGATCTTCCGCAGGCCGCCGGCCTGTACGCGACGGCCAACGTCAGCTATCGCGGCACCAGGGTCGGCCGTGTCACGGAGGTGCGGCTGACCGACGACGGCGGAGTGCAGGCGGTGATGTCGCTGCAGTCGGGCACCGACATCCCGTCGGACCTGACCGCAGAGGTGCACAGCACATCGGCGATCGGCGAGCAGTACGTGGCGCTGGTTCCCCGGACCGCCGACGCGCCACCACTGAAGAACGGCGACGTCATCCCTGTCGATCGTGCGACGACGCCGCCGCCGATCAACGCGCTTCTCGACGCGGCGAACCGCGGTATCCAGGCGATCCCCGGCGACAACGTCAAGACCGTGGTCGACGAAAGCTACGCCGCGGTGGGCGGTCTGGGCCCGGAGCTGTCCCGGATCGTGCGTGGTTCCACGCAGCTCGCCTCGGACGCGCGCGCCAACCTGGACTCGGTGTTGACGTTGATCGACGACGCCAAGCCGTTGATGGATTCGCAAGCGCAGACGGCGGATTCGATCAATGCGTGGGCCTCCCACCTCGCCGACCTGACCAGTCAGGTCCGCGATGCCGACCCCGCCGTGGCGGGACTGATCGAACGCGGCGGTGACGCGGCCGAGGAAGGCCGTCAGCTCTTCGATCGACTCAAGCCGACCCTGCCCGTGCTGCTGGCCAACCTGGTCAGCGTCGGCGAAGTTGCGGTGGTCTATCAGCCGGCCATCGAGCAGATACTGGTCCTGGAACCGCAACTCGTCGCCGGACTGCAGGGCGCGCTGCTGGCCAACAAGGATTCCAAGCGCAAATCACCCGGGCTGTACGTGAGCTTCAACCTGAACCTGAACCTGCCGCCACCATGCACGACGGGCTTCCTGCCGGTGGATCAGCAGCTGGCTCCGAGCGTCGAGACGTCGGCGGACCTGCCGCCGGGTGACCTGTACTGCCGGATACCGCAGGACTCGTGGAATGTGGTGCGCGGCAACCGGAACTACCCGTGCATCACCCGGCCGGGCAAGCGGGCTCCGACGGTGAAGATGTGCGAGAGCGACGAGGAGTACGTGCCGCTCAACGACGGGTTCAACTGGAAGGGCGATCCGAACGCGACGCTGTCGGGCCAGGACATCCCGCAGCTGCCGCCGCCACCTGCGGCGGCACCGCACCCCGGACCGATCGCGGTGGCTGAGTACGACCCCGCGACCGGTGAGTACGTGGCGCCGGACGGCAACATCTACACCCAGGCGGATCTGGCGCCCCAGGCAGAAGGCAGGACATGGCAGAGCATGATGATCCCCCCGCAGGGAAGATGACTCCGGTTGTGCCGCGACGCTTTTCGGGGCTGCACTGGGTTGCGGCGCTGTGCGCGGTGGCGTTCGTGGCACTGGCCGGTCTCGGCGGCTGGATGGGGTATCGGTTGGTCGACGAGCGCAGGGAATCGGCTCAGCAGAGCCGCTTCGTCGAGACCGCACGCCAAGGCGCGATCAACCTGACCACCATTCGTCACGCGACCGTCGACGAGGACATCAAGCGGATCCTGGATACCTCGACCGGGGCGTTCCACGACGACTTCCAGAAGCGGGCGGAGTCGTTCGCCGAGGTCGTCCGGCAGGCCCGGTCCGCATCTCACGGCTCCGTGACCTCGGCGGCCCTGGAATCGCACGAGGGTGACACCGCAAAGGTGCTGGTCGTCATGTCGGTGCAGATGTCAAGTGACGAAGCGCCGGAACAGGTCCCGACGGTGTGGCGGATGCGCATCGGCGTGCAACAGAGCGGCGACAGCGCACGGGTGTCCGACGTGCAGTTCGTCTCATGACGCCACGTATCGATGAGATCGGAGACGACACCGTGAGCGATCTGGCGCTCGCCGACAGCCCCCCGGCAACAGCCCCCGACGACGGGGCCCCGCCCGCTGCGCCTGCCCGGGGTCCCGCAGTGCTCCGGTGGGTCGTCTACCTGGTTTTGCCGCTGCTCGTGGTGGCGACCGCACTCGGCGTGGGATTCCTGAAATGGCAGCTCGATTCGGAGGCGGCGCCGTCGGGCGGCGTCGCCGCGGCACCGGTGGCGGCCGCCACGGAAGGGGTCGTGGCGATGCTGTCCTACCGGCCCGACCGCGTGCGGGAGGATCTGACCGCCGCCGCCGAACGTATGACCGGTGACTTCCGCACGGAGTACACCACGCTGATCAACGACGTCGTCGCACCCGGAGCCGAGGAGCAACGGATCTCGGCGGAGGCCGCGGTGCCCGCGGCAGCAGTGATCTCCGCGGACGGTGACCGGGCTCGGGTTCTGGTGTACATCAACCAGACGACGACGGTGGGTACCGAAGCACCCACCGATACGCAGTCCAGTGCCCACGTCGATATGCAGAAGGTCGGAGACAGATGGCTCATCGCGGGATTCGAACCCATCTGATCCGGCCGGCGGCCGCCCTCCTGGCGGTACCGTCGGCGATGTTCGCGACCGTGGCCCCGCCGCAGGCCCACGCCGACACCGTCGCCTACCTGGTGAACGTGACTGTGTGGCCGGGCTACGGCTTCGCCGGGCCCGATGACGCGCTCGCGTACGGAAACGGTATCTGCCACAAACTCGCCCAGGGCCGCACCTACGGCGAGTTGATGGCCGACGTGAAGTCCGACTTCCGGACGTCCGACGAGTTCCACGCCTCGTATCTGATCGGGCAGGCGGCCGACAACCTGTGCCCGGTATCCATCAACGCGCTGCGTACCTCGGCCGGCGGTTACCGCCCGCCGGCCCCTGCCCCTGCGAACGGCGAATGAGGAAACCGTGATTCGAGTGAACCGCCGGCGTGCGGCTGCCCTGGCCGCCTCGGCCTGCCTACCTTTGGCCGCGGGTGCCGTCGCGCCCACCGCACACGCGGACAACCGACGATTCAACAGCAGCGTGGTCGAGAACGTCTATGCCATTCAGCGGCAAGCCGACTGCGAGAACGAGCTCAACGTCAGCCCGCAGCTGCTGCAGGCCGCCGAGTGGCATGCCCGCGATCTGATGGGCAACCGAGGTCTGTTCGGTGACAACGGATCTGACGGGTCCACCCCGCAGCAACGTGCCGAAGCCGCGGGCTTCCGCGGCACTGTGGCCCAAACGGTGGCGATCCACCCGGCGCTGGCGATCAGCGGAATCGAGCTGATCAACCTCTGGTACTACAACCCCGCCTACCACGCGATCATGGCCGACTGCACGCACACCAAGATCGGGGTCTGGTCGGAGAACAGCCTGGATCGAACGGTAGTCGTCGCCGTGTACGGCCGACCCGACTGACAGTCGGCCGTACCCGGCCTACGTCACTGCGAGGTGGCGGTCGCCGCGCCCAGCGCGTTCATGTCGGGCACGAACGGCTGATGCGCCAGCAGGCCGCCGTCGACCCGGATCGATTCGCCGTTGATGCCACGTGAATCGTCGGAGGCGAGGAACGCATACACCTTGGCCAGGTCGTCCGGACCGTTGAGGTCCGGTGCGAGGGTATGGCTGCGGTAGATGTCCTTGATCGTCTCCGGAAGTTGTTGAGCCGGCGGAGTGGTCGTGGTCCCCGGGCAGACCGCGTTGCATCGCACGCCTTCGCGGCCGTACTGGGTCGCCGTGTACTTGGTCAGCGCCAACAGCGCCGCCTTGGTGGCGCCGTAACCGGTGAGGCTGGTGTCGCCGGCGAACGCGTGCGTCGAGGCGGTGTTCACGATCGAGCCGCCACCGGAGCGCAGATGCGGCAGCGAGTGTTTGGTGGTGAGCATGGCGCTGCGCACGTTGACAGCCATCACGTCGTCCCACACCTCGATCGGCATGGTGGCGACGTCGCCGTCACCGGCGGGGAACACCCCGGCGATGTTGAACAGCACGTTGAATCCGCCGAAAGTGGACACTGCCGTTGCCACCAGTTCCGCGATCGCGGCCTCGTCACGCAGGTCGGTGTGGACGGCGATCGCCACGTCGGGGCCGTATTTGTCGTTGAGCCGGCGGGCCAGCGCGGACGCCCCGTCGATGTTGATGTCGGCGAGCACCACGCGGGCGCCCTCGGCGACCAGTTCCGTGGCCGCCGCACCGCCGATGTTCAGCCCACCGGGTTCCACCGTCGTGGCGCCGGTCACCAGGGCGATCTTGTCGGACAGTCGTGGCATGTGTTCCTCTTCCGTCGGTCCTGGCGTGCTGAGCACGCCTGTGTGAAGGTTAACTTCATCAATGGGCCTCGTCAATGATGCTTTGACGAGTTACTATGCGGAGATAGTTATTGGCGATTCTTTAGAGCGACTCTCGGGTTATCACTCGGGTCCTCCCGGGGTTTCCCCTGGAAGCTTCTCTCGAAGTTCGTCACAGAACACGATTGGTGGGTACAGAGGTGGCCTTGTCCTTGGCCGACGAGCAGTGGTCCGACGCGGATGCCGACGCCTTGGAGCATGCGGAGCGCGAGCTCGAGCGCGTCTTCGGGGACGGTCGACGTCCGCTGGCGGCGATGCGGCAGGCCCTCGACGACATGATGATCTCTCAGGGCCTGCCCGACGACATCGCCATCGCGGAACTGACTGTCGGGGGAATTCCGGCGCTGCGGGTCAGCGCCGGCGTCGTCGACGACACCGCCACGGTCATCTGGTTCCACGGTGGCGGATACGTGATGGGGTCGGCCCACGGATATCGCGGAGTGGCCGCGGCGGTGTCGGCGGCGGCCGGGCACCCCGTCGTGGTGCCGGACTACCGGCGCGCTCCCGAGAATCCGTTCCCGGCGGCGCTGCTCGATGCGCGCACAGTGATGAGCTGGGCTGCAGAGACTTTCGGGGACCGCTGGGTGCTGGCAGGCGACTCTGCGGGCGGCGGCCTGACGATAGCCGCCATGATCAGTGCCCGCGACGAGGGTGCGCAGCTGCCCGCGGGGGCGGTCCTGGTGTCTCCGCTGGCCGACTTCACCGCGTCGGGCGACAGCTTCGACGTGCACGACGAGACGGACGTGGCGATATCGCGGCGGTCGGTCAGATCGCTGGCCGCGGCCTATCTCGGCGGCCATGATCCGCGGGATCCGCTGGCGTCCCCGGTGTTCGGGACGCTGGACCGATTGCCGCCGACCTTCATCCTGGCCAGCGATCGCGAAGTTCTTCTCGACGACGCGAAGGCGCTGCACCACGGGATGCAGCGGGACGGTTCCCCCTCCTCGCTGGCCGTGTACGCCGGCGTGTGTCACGCGTGGACGATGTTCGCCTCCACGATGCCGCGTGCCCGGCGCGCGGTCGCCGAGATCGGTGACTTCGTGGGCCAAGTGCTGGCCGACCGCAGCCCGGTGTGACCGTCGAATGTGGATTGCGGGCGCCGCACACCGCGACCGCATGCTGACAGATGTTTCAAAAATTAATTTCCATTATGTGGTCCTGACTGCCTGGTGAGGACGAGCGAGGAGGTCGGTTGATGGCGGTGGCAGAAGTGGAGTCGCTCGGAGAAGCATTCCGGGACGCGATGGCGTCGGTGTGCACGCCGGTCGCGGTGATCACGGCGATGGACGGCGAACGTCCGCACGGCACCACGGTGAGTGCGTTTGCGTCCCTGTCCATGTCGCCGCCGTCGCTGCTCGTCAGCCTCGATCGGGGTTCTGAGCTGCTGGCGCTGATCCAGGCCGCAGGGGAGTTCGGGGTCAACGTCCTTGGGTACGATCAGTCCGCTCTGGCAGCCTGTTTCGCCCGCAAGGGGCGCGACAAGTTCGCCGACGTCGACTGGGTCCTCGCCGAGGGCGTACCACGCCTGGCGGGCGCGCCGGGATGGTTCGCGTGCGAGGTGATGCAGGCGGTGGAGGCCGCCGACCACATCGTGGTCATCGGCCGGGTGCGCGCGGTGGACAGCACCGTGGCAGCGCCGTTGACCTACCACGCCAGGACTTTCGGCACCCACCACATCACGAGCTGAGGAAACGGGCCCACGGTATGGGCCACGGCGCACGACTCGGGGTGCTCAGGCGGCGATCACGGCCGCCACGAGCTGGTGCAGCTCCGCGGCGATCCCCGGCCGGCTTCGCATGCTCGGGGTCTGGGTGATGTCGGTGACCAGACCGATCGAGGCCTGTGCGAGCAGCCGGGCGTGCGCCGGGGTCAACTCCGGACGTACCCCGAGGATCGCGGCGACCCACTCGTCGACGTACTCGCGCTCGCTCGTCCGGATCAGTTCCTGAGCCTTCTCGGGAAGGTAGATCAGGTCGGCGGCCAGGATCGCCAGGATCGGCTGGTGCGGACCCAGGGCCAGCTCGATGAGCGTGCACACGATGACGTCGAGCGCTTCCTGCGGCGTCGTGGCCGAGGGGAGGCGATGGTTGGTGACGTAGTGCAACCCCTCGGCGCCCCGGTTCAACACCGCCTGCAGGAGTTCGGCTTTGCCGTTGAAGTACTGGTAGAAGGTCGCGATGGCGGTGTCCGACTCGGCGGCGATCTCCTCGATGCCGACGGCGTGGTAGCTCTGTGCGTGGAACAGCCGGGTGGCGGTGCTCAGGATGCGTTCGCGTCTGCCGGGTGGGCGGCGCTGTTTCGGCACCGGGGTCGCCGAATGCGTGGTCGCACCATCGAGTTCGCATTTGAGGACGTTCTGCGCCATCGACTGCAGGAGCCGCTTGGCTGCGGCGTTCTCCAGCCGTTTCCGCGCAGGGGCGATGCTGGAGTAGATGCCCAGCACACTCCAGGCCCGCAACTCGGCGTCGCCGGAGGGCTTTCCCCCGTCGCCGAGGCCGAGTGCCTGCACCGTCAGTCGCAGGACGGCGTTGAGCCGCAACCGGAAATCGTTCTGCTCGTCTTCGGAGAGCTGCCGGCGTTCACGCTTCCAGAGCAGCACCTCTTCGCGTTCGAGCACCAGATCGGCGAGCTCGGACAGAAACATCTCGGCACGCTCGTCGGGCTCCAGCCCGGACTCGACCGCATGGACCGCAACCGCTTCCACCGCGGCGAGCTGTTCGGAGATCGCTTGTGCCAGAATGTCGTGCTTCTTGCGAAAGTGGCGGTAGAGCGCCGGCCCGGTCAGACCGACGGCCGAGGCGACATCGTCCATGCTGACGTTGTGGTATCCGCGGTCTGTGAACAGGCGCGCGGCTGCCTGGGACAGTTGGAGCTTGCGTACCGAGCTCCGCGCATGCTGGCGGACGGATTGCGGCACGTCGGCGTTCCTCCCTCTGATGCTCTCCGGCGAGCCTCAAGGCCCCGGAAGAGTGAACCATGATTATAGTTCACCCTTCCGGGTGCTGCCTGGATTCAGAGGACGCCCATGATCAGGCGAGCGCGACGACTGCTTCGCCGCTGAGCGTGACGGTCCCGTCGGCAAGGCTGATCTTCACCTCGACGGTGGCACGCTTCTCGCCGTCCACGTCGTCGATACCGGTCACCGTTCCCGTGCACGTGGGCTGCGCCAGGACCGGGGTGATCGAGGTGAACCGGGTGCTCAGCGCCCGCAGCTGCGATTGCGGAACCCACGACGTGACGAGCCGACCCAGGTACGCCATCGACAGCATGCCGTGGGCGAACACGTCGTCGAAACCGGCCGCCCGGGCCGCGTCGATGTCGACGTGGATCGGATTGTGATCACCGGAGGCGCCGGCGAACAGCGCCAGTGTCGTCCGCGAGATCGGTGCTACCACCAGGGGTGGCAGTTCGGTTCCGACCTGGATGTCGGCGGCAGCGGTGCTCACGAGGGTGCTCCATTCCGGATGACGGACACGCTTTCCATCTCCGCGACGAGTTCGCCGCCTGCGGTCAGCTGGGATCGGCGTACCAGAAACTCCAGCGCGCCGTTCTTCTTCGAGAAGTAGTCGGTGAACTCGGCCTGCAGGGAGAGAGTGTCCCCGGCGTGCACGGGACGGTGGTAGGTGAAGCGTTGCTCTCCGTGCAGGACCGACGACACGTCGACGCCGTTGGCTTCGAGCACCCCGAGGGTGTCGGAGTGTTCAAGGTCGAGTCCGAAGACGAACGTCGGCGGCGCCAGCAGGTCCGGGTGGCCCGCAGCGCGGGCGGCTTCGACGTCGAAGTAGACCGGGTCGGTTTCGCCGATCGCCTTGGCGAACATCGCGACACGACCGCGTTCGACGTCGACACTGCTCTCCGGCCACTGGTAGCCCTTCAGGGTTTCAGCGCTCATTGGGATTTCCTTTCGTACAGGGTGACCACGCAGGCCCCACCGAGACCGAGGTTGTGCTGCAGAGCCAGGCGCGCGCCGTCGACCTGCCGTTCCCCGGCCGTACCACGCAGCTGCCACACGAGTTCGGCGCACTGAGCCAGACCGGTCGCGCCGAGCGGGTGGCCCTTGGACAGCAGGCCGCCCGACGGGTTGGTGACGACGCGTCCGCCATAGGTGTTGTCGCCGTCGAGAATGAACTTCTCGGCGGTGCCCTCGGGGGTCAGCCCGAGTGCCTCGTAGGTGATCAGTTCGTTGGTGGTGAAGCAGTCGTGCAGTTCGACGACCGGAATATCCTCGGGGCCAACGCCTGCGGACTCGTAGACGTCGGCGGCCGCCTTCGCCGACATGTCGTAGCCGACGACGCGGCGCATGTCATCGCCGTTGTAGGCGCCGGGCAGGTCGGTGACGAGAGACTGTGCGCGGATCACGACGGCGCCGTCGATCCCGTGCTTGGCGGCGAACTCCTCGCTGCACACCACCGCCGCGGCGGCGCCACACGTCGGAGGGCAGCACTGCAGCCGGGTCAGCGGACCCCAGATCGTGGGCGAGGCCATCACCTCGTCGAGGGTCACCGGATCGCGGAAGACAGCGAAGGGATTGCGCGCGGCGTGCTGGCGGGCCTTGACCGAAATGCGGCCGAAGGTCTCAGGTTTGGTGCCGAAGCGCTCCATGTGTGCCACGCCGGCGCCGCCGAACAGTTGTGCGGCCATCGGCGCCTGCGGATCGGCTCCGGGCCGACCCATCGCCACCTCTTCGAACTTCCCGGTCGAGCTGGGCCTATCGTCCCACACCGCGGCCAGTGCACCCGGGCGCATCTGCTCGAAGCCAAGGGCCAGAACGCATTCGGCGGCTCCGGAGGCCACTGCCTGACGGGCCAGCCAGAGCGCCGACGAGCCGGTCGAGCAGTTGTTGTTCACGTTGACCACCGGAATGCCAGAGAGGCCCAGGTGATAGAGCGTGGCCTGCCCTGATGTCGAGTCCCCGTAGACGTAGCCCACGTAGGCCTGCTCCACGGTGGCGTAGTCCACGCCCGCATCGGTGAGTGCGGCGCGCGCGGCGTCTGCACCCATCTCCTGGTAGTTCCGGCTCTTGCTCGGTTTGGCGAATGGGGTCATGCCGACCCCCGCCACGCATACGGTGCGCTGCATCTCCACCCTCAGTTCTCGATTTAACTAGAATAGAGACTAACTATATGAAGGGAAGTCCAATACATGCAACTAGATGACGGCCATTCGTGCTGGCACAGTGAATAACACCGGGTGTGCTGGCGACATGATGGCACCATGACGAGACCACGGCGGCACCGCCGGGCGGCGGGTTCGAGAAGCGTGACGGACTCCGCGTCGTCAGGCGGGGGAGCCCGCCTGCACGGACCGCTCGAAATGGGCGTGCACGTTCGGGTAGCGCATCATGTGCGCGCCACCGTTGATGTCGAGTACCTCACCGGTGATCCATTGTGCGCGAGCGAGATAGAGCACGGCATCGGCGATCTCGCCGGGTGTGCCCGGCCGGCCCAGCGGGACGTTCTCGACGTATTCGCTCTCCACCCCGGGAACGCCCAGCGCACCGGAGGTGAGCGGGGTGCGCACCAGGCCGGGAGCGATCGCATTGACGCGAACACCGCGGGCGCCCAGCTCCAGCGCGGCGACCTGCGTCAGCATGGACAGCCCGGCCTTCGCGGAGCAGTACGCGCTCATGCCGACGGCGGGCTGCCGCGCGTTCAGGGAGCTCAGGGAGATGATGGCGCCGCCATCGGCGATGTGCCGGGCCGCGTGCTGAACGACCAGGAATGCACCGGTGAGACAGACGTCGACCACGCGCCGGAACTTGGCCACCGGCAACTCGGTGACGAGCCCCAGTACCGTGATGCCGGCGCAGTTGACCGCGACGTCGAACCGGCCCGGCCGCTGGGAGAGTGAGTCGAAGAACGTTGCGACACTGGCTTCGTCGGCGACGTCGACCTGTGCGGCGGCGTGCCCGGTGCCGGCGAGTTCGCCGATCAGTGCCTGCGCCGCGTCGATGTTCCGGTCGCCCACCACCACGGCGTAACCGTTATCGGCCATTTCGCGACAAATCTCCGCGCCGATACCCGACGCGCCACCGATGACCACGGCGTATGAACTCTCAGTCAACGGTACTCCCTCTGTATGGCCGCAATTCGCGCCCGAAGCCTGCGCAGATGGGCAAGGCAAATTCGGTGGGCTCACCGGCGACAACCGGTTGTGAATTACAGTTCTACCACACGCGGTGAAACGTGTCGGTCCTGGAATTACTCCGTGGGACCGGGCGCCAGCGACGAGCACTCGGCCATCGCGGCGTTCCAGGTTTCGGGGTCGACGCCGGGCGGCGGCTCGGCGGCCGGCCCCGGAGGCGCGGGGACACCGTGCTCGCCCAGGCAGTACGCGAACGAGCCGTGTCCGACGCTCGGCACCGCCGACGGCGGCGTGGTGGTCTCCTCGACGGGCTGCGCGGGCGCCGAACAGGCGGCGATGACTCCGGTCGCGGCGATCGCCGCGGCGACTGTTATCCCGCGCATCAGCCGACGAACCTGGACAGCCGGGCGGACAGGTGGGGGACCAGACCCCCGTCGGCGTCGACACGCTCCTCGACGTAGGCCAGGTCGCCACCCTCGACGATGCCGTAGAGGCGCTTCGCGCCGCCGACGAGCACGCCGGACTTGCTGCGTGCCAGCGCGTCGGTGACGAGTTCCCAGGACGCCTGATTCAGCGGGTGCCCGTAGAACAGCTCGATGTATCCGGCCGAATGCGACAGCAGAAGCTCGATCGCCTGCGATTCGCCCGGGTCGGCCGGGTCGTTCACGAAACGCCAGAAGCCCGTCTCGCGCAGGCCGGGACGGTCGTATTCGCCGTCGTCGTCCAGCCGCCAGGAGCGGGCTTCCCAGTTCAGATAGTCGCCACCGTCGTGAGACACCACGATCTGCTGGCCGAAGCGGTAGTCGCCGTGCGCATCGCGCCCTTCGCCCTCACCGCGCCACACACCGACCAGCGGCAGCAGAGCCAGCAGCGCGTCGTCGAGGTCGGCGCCCAGGCGCAGATTCGCGGTGTCCGACGGCAACGGCAGATCGTCGAACACCGGGATGTTGCGCGCGGCGGTCTCCCGGGCTCGCGCGGCAGCTGCGGCGACCGCCTCGTCGCCGGACGTCACCTTGCGCCTCGCGTCCGCAGGGTCACGACTCGTCAGTGACGAGGCGGTACAGCGCGTACAGCGCAAACCACGTGATCACCACGACCGCGGCGACGAGCAGAAGTTCGAAAAACAGCACCACGGGAGAAAAGTTTAGCCGCCGGGAGAACAAGTCTCCCGGCGGCTCTCGAGTTCAGTGAAAGCGCTGGTCTCAGCTGACTTTCCACTCGTATTCGGGGCAGAACGCGCCGGTGGCGGCGCCGATGAAGTAGCCGGCCTGGTAGTCCGACCAGGAGGTGACGCTGGTCAGGTCGGCGACTTCCTGTTCGAAGGTGGCGCCGTTGTCCCAGTCCTGGCAGACGGCATGGCCGGTCGCGATGACCTCAGGCGTCTTCTCCGACGGCCAGGTGATGCCGCCGTCGCTGATCACAGTGAGGAATTCGTCCTCAGGCGCGGCGAACGCCGCGGGAGCACTGAACAGGGCAACTGCGGCGAAGGCCGCCGAGGCGGCGCACGCGATCGTGATCTTCATAGTCGGTCCTCAAGGGTTACCGCGGCGAGCCGCGAGTCCGGGCCTGCCAGGGGCGCGCGGTCCGTCTCCGTGACACCCGCGAATTGTCGGGGTCGAACCCACGCCCAGCAGCATGGGTTCCCCGACAGTTTCACCGACGTCAGCAAATTTTGCAGCGTTTTCGCAGGAAGACCGGTGCTACGCCCCGGCGAAGGGGCGCAGCACCCGCGTCACGCTCAATCCGAATTGCGTGACTTCGTCACGCTCAATCCGAACTGCGTGACTCCGTCACGCTCCGGCCGATTTGCGTGACTCCGTCACGCGACCTTGACGTCGACCTCGTGGATCCCCGCACCCGACGGCGCGACGGCGGCATCGCCATTGCCCGCCGGCGACAGCGCACGCAGCGTCCAGCTACCCGGCGCCGCGAAGAAGCGGAAGTCACCGGTGGCCGACGCGACGACCTCGGCGGTGAACTCGTCCGAGCTGTCCAGCAGACGCACGAAGGCGCCACCCACAGCCTGGCCCGAACCGTCGACGACGCGGCCGGTGATGACCGTTTCCTTCTCCAGGTCGACGCTGGCCGGCAACGTCAGTCCTTGCTTAGGGGCAGAGCACATATCAACTTCCCAACTCGATCGGGGCTCCCACGAGGGAACCGTATTCGCACCAACTACCGTCATAGTTCTTGACGTTCTTGTGGCCCAGCAGCTCCCGCAGCACGAACCAGGTGTGCGACGAGCGCTCACCGATCCGGCAGTACGCGATGACCTCCTTCTCGCCGTCCAGGCCGGCGTCGGCGTACAGCTTGGCCAGTTCCTCGTCGGACTTGAAGGTGCCGTCCTCGTTCGCCGCCTTGCTCCACGGCACGTTGATCGCCGTGGGGACGTGGCCGGGACGCTGGCTCTGCTCCTGCGGGAGGTGGGCCGGGGCCAGGATCTTGCCCGAGAACTCGTCGGGGGACCGCACGTCGACCAGGTTCTTGGTGCCGATCGCGGCGATCACCTCGTCGCGGAATGCGCGGATGCTGAGGTCGGGCTCCTTGGCGGAGTAGCTGGTCTGCGGACGGCTCACCGGATCCTTGGACAGCGGGCGGGCGTCGAGCTCCCACTTCTTGCGGCCGCCGTCGATCAGCTTGACGTTCTCGTGGCCGTACAGCTTGAAGTACCAGTACGCGTACGCGGCGAACCAGTTGTTGTTGCCGCCGTAGAGGATCACGGTGTCGTCGTTGGAGACGCCGCGTTCGGAGAGCAGCTTCGAGAACTGCGCGGCGTCGACGAAGTCGCGCCTCACCGGATCCTGCAGATCCTTCTTCCAGTCGAGCCGGATGGCGCCCGGGATGTGACCGGTGTCGTAGGCGCTGGTGTCCTCGTCGACCTCGACGAAGACCGTGTTCGGTGCGTCGAGATTGCTCTCGGCCCAGTCGGTGGTGACCAGGACGTCGGAGCGTGCCATGTGGTGGATCCTTTCGATTGCTACTGCGTGGGCGTGAAGCGGGCGATGAGCGGGTAGAGCTGACAGCCAAGACAGATCCCGAAGGCTGCGTTGAGCAACGCCGCGATGAGCGCGAGGCCGGTCGCGGCCAGACCGAGCGGCACCAGGCCGCTGGCAAAACCGAGGGCGCCGACGACGGCGAAGACGAGCCCGACCAGCTGTGCGAACTTCAGCGGCGGCACCGGTTCACGGTCGGTGACCGGCCCCAATCGCGGCGCGACGACCGCGGCGAACACCAGGCCGTACGGATGGCGGCGGGGTCCGAGCGCCGCGCCGACCGCGAAGACCAGCGCCTGTACGCCGAGGATCACCGCGGCGGCGGCCGGGTTCTGCGCCGACACCAACAGCGCGACCACCAGCACGGCGGTCGTCACCCACGCGACGAATCGGGGGCCGCGCACATCCACGAGCGCCGGGGCGCCGGTGGCTGTGAGGTTCGACATAGATGTGCTCCTGTTGCTTGATACGGCTGAATGCGGCGGCCGGTCACGGCCAGAACGCAGAGTGCGCGCGAAGAAGAGCGCGGCTACTCAGCAGCTACGACAACAACAGCAACAACCCGCAACGCGGCACAGGTCCACTGCGCGACGCTTGGTGAGCGTGAGCTCAAGGCGGGCTGACACGGCAGACAGCTTACCCAACAACAGGGTGATCAGGCCAACAGCGGTTCCACCGCCGCACGCAGGTCAGCGGCGGTCGGCACTCCCGACGCCCGGTAGCGCTGCCTGCCCTCGGTGTCGAAGATGAACGTCGTCGGCAAGGAGAGCACCGAAAGCTTGCGCGCCGCCTCGGGATTGGCGTCCATGTCGATCTCCACGTGCGCCACCCCCGGCAGCTCGGCACACACCTGGTCGACGATCCGGCGCAGTCCCACACACGGGCCGCACCAGGTGGCGCTGAAGTGCAGCACCGTCGGGCCGGTCCGCGACAGGCCCAGATCTTCGACGTCGCCGTCGTCGAGGGCCGGCCACTCGGCGGCCCCCTTGAGCAACCCGGAACGCAGCGTCATCAGCCTGCCGATCACGAACGCGACCCCGAAGACCCCGATCAGCACGGCGATGACCGCGATCCACGACGAACTCATGACAGTCGGAACTCGTCGAGGTCGATGGTTACTCCCTCAGCGATGCCCTCGATGATGAGATCCGAGCCGCGGGCGCCCTCGCTGGTCGGCGCGATACCGAACGGGAGCTTCTGGCCGGGCAGCTCGGTGGAGAACGCCGCCAGTACCGCGTCCAGCTTGTCGTCGGGCACCGCCTGGTCCGCGGTGCCCGGTTCGGTCAGCACCCCGGTCGCGGTGAGCACCAGCGTCGTGGCATCCGGTCCGGAGATCGACACGTCGACCGCGATGCTGACCCGCTCGTCGAAGCCCGCCTTGTCCGGGGTGCCGGTGAACACCAGCCCCCGGTTGCTGGAAATGCCGGATTCGGTGGTGCCGCCCGTCGAGTCCTCGGTCTCGGCCGTCGGCGCCTCGATCAGCAGGTCCGGGATGCCCATGAACCGGCCCACGTGGGTCGAGTCGATGATGATCCGGCTCTCCAGTTTCCCGACGGTCAGCGTCGCGTCCGGCGCGACGAGCCAGGAGTCGCCCAAACCGACCGAATGCATCGTCGCCTCCAGCGACGCCTTGCCGACGACGGCGTGATCCACACCACTGGCCTTGATCTCGACCTCGTCGTAGTGATGGCGCCGCGCCTGCGTGATGAACGGGAATCCGAGGATCGCCACCGACGGGTCCCAGTTCAGGTTCGCGGCGGCGCGAACGCTTCTGGCCAGGCGATATTCGGCGTAGATCGCGGCACCGAAGTCGGTGCCGACACCGCCGAGGACCACCGCGAGCAGGGTCGAGACCGCACCGATTACGAGCTTGCGCACCACGACATTGTGGCCGACGCCGTCCAGAACATCGGTTCCGCGCGGCTTAATAGCAGGTGGCACGCTATCGTTAGTTGACCATCGCGCCGGTAACGGCCGTATGTCAGGCATGAATCTGGGAAATCAAACGAGACAGAGTCGTCCGGGCGAAAACTCCACGGCTGCTGGAGGGTCAGTTGGATCTGCTGTTACTGACGGTTGACCCGCACCCTGAATCGGTCCTGCCGTCCCTGTCACTTCTCGCCCACAACGTGCGCACCGCGCCGACCGAGGTGTCCTCGTTGCTGGAAGCGGGAACCGCCGACGTCGCGATCGTCGACGCCCGTACCGACCTGGCCGCCGCGCGCGGTCTGTGCCGGCTGCTGGGCACCACCGGAACCTCGGTGCCGGTGGTCGCCGTCGTCAACGAGGGCGGGCTGGTCGCGGTCAACGTCGAATGGGGTCTCGACGAGATCCTGCTGCCCAGCACCGGGCCTGCCGAGATCGACGCCCGGCTTCGGCTGCTGGTCGGCCGCCGCGGCGGGATGGCGAATCAGGAGAACCTCGGCAAGATCAGCCTCGGTGAGCTGGTCATCGACGAGGGCACCTACACCGCCCGGCTGCGGGGGCGTCCGCTCGACCTGACCTACAAGGAATTCGAGCTGCTGAAATACCTCGCCCAGCACGCCGGCCGGGTGTTCACCCGCGCCCAGCTGCTGCAGGAGGTGTGGGGTTACGACTTCTTCGGCGGCACCCGCACTGTCGACGTGCACGTGCGACGGCTGCGCGCGAAACTCGGCCCGGAATACGAGTCGCTGATCGGTACGGTCCGCAACGTCGGGTACAAGGCGGTCCGGCCCGCCCGCGGGCGCCCGCCCGCCGCGGACGCCGAGCCCGACGACCTTGACGACGACCCGTACGCCGACGACGGGCTCGGCGACGACATCCCCGAGGCGCTGGGCGACGCGCTGCGCAGTCAGTGACCCCGGCTCAGTCCATCAGCTGGCAGCAGCATCTGTCGGAGACCGATCAGCAGCGCATCCGCGAGCTCGTCTCGGCCGCGACCGCCGAGGACGGGGTCGCCCCGGTCGGCGACCAGGTACTGCGCGCACTGGCCCACGACCGCACCCGGCACCTGATCGCCGTCGATGACGACGCGATCGTCGGCTACCTGAACCTGGCGCCCGGCGACGACGACACTGCGCCGATGGCCGAAGCCGTGGTCGCCCCGAGCGCCCGTTGCCGCGGCACGGGATCGGTCCTGATCCGCACCGCGCTGGCCGAGGCCGGCCCGGGTGGCAGGGTCTGGGCGCACGGCAACCTGCCCGCCGCGCAGGCCACCGCCGCGGCGCTGGACCTCGTGGCGGTCCGCGAACTCCTCCAGATGCGGCGCCCGCTGGCCGACCTGCCGCCGCAGACCCACCCCGCCGGGGTCCGGTTCGCCACGTACTCGGGCCCGGCCGACGACGCCGAGGTGCTGCGGGTCAACAACGCGGCGTTCTCCTGGCATCCCGAGCAGGGCGGCTGGACCGACGCCGACATCGCCGAACGCCGCGGCGAGCCGTGGTTCGACCCGCAGGGCTTCTTCCTGGCCTTCGACGAGGACACCGGCCGGCTGCTCGGATTCCATTGGACGAAGGTGCATTCCGCGTCCCTGGGCGAGGTGTACGTGGTCGGTGTCGACCCGGCCGCGCAGGGACGAGGGCTGGGTGGGGCACTGACTTTGCTCGGGCTGCACCACCTGGCCGACCGCCTCGCCGGCGGGGGCCGCGGGGCCGACGTGATGCTCTACGTCGAAGCCGACAACACCGCCGCGGTGAAGACCTACCGGCGGCTGGGCTTCGACGTCGTGAACGCCGATGTGGCCTACGCGGCCGCGGCGTCCGCGCACCTGTGAACTCGCTGAACCTGTTCACTCGCCGTTCACCCACCATCCCCGAAACGTCCACCACGGACGCATACGTTGCCGTGAGTCGAACCCGTTAACGGAAAAGGGGATCAGTGAAGCTCAACATCATCGGCAGGTCGTTCGGTACGACGGTCTCGGTCGCAGCGATCGCCGCGCTGACGCTCGCCGGGTGCGGCAGCGACAACAACGCTCCCGCGGGCTCCCCGGAGTCCGGCACGTCGTCGGCGTCGGCCGCCGACTGCGGCGGTAAGGCGTCCGTCACCGCCGAGGGCTCGACCGCTCAGCAGAACGCCGTCGCGCTGTTCAACCAGGTGTGGGGGCAGAAGTGCCAGGGCAAGAACCTGTCCTACAACCCGACCGGGTCCGGCGCCGGACGTGAGCAGTTCGTCGCGGGCAACGTGGACTTCGCCGGATCGGACTCCGCCATCAAGGGCGACCAGGCCGAGCAGGCCGCGCAGCGCTGCGGTGGAAACCCGGCGTGGAACCTGCCACTGGTCTTCGGTCCGATCGCGATGGCCTACAACGTCGAAGGCGTCGACGGTCTGGTGCTCAACGGCGACACCCTCGCCAAGATCTTCCAGGGCCAGATCACCACGTGGAACGACCCGGCGATCGCCGCGCTCAACGAGGGCAAGTCGCTGCCCGACTCGGCGATCACGCCGATCTTCCGCTCCGACTCGTCGGGCACCACCGACAACTTCCAGAAGTACCTCGAGGCGGCCTCCGGCGGCGCGTGGACCAAGGGCGACGGCAGCGAGTTCCAGGGCGGTGCCGGTGAAGGCGCGCAGAAGTCGGCCGGTGTCGCGCAGGCCGTGCAGTCCACCCCGGGTGCCATCGGCTACGTCGAGAAGGGCTTCGCCGACCAGGCCGGCATCCCGTACGCGCTGATCGACAACGGCAGCGGCTCGGTCGAGCTCACCGACGAGTCGGCGGGCAAGGCCATCGACGCGGCGAAGTTCGCGGCCGAGGGCAACGACCTGACGCTGGATCTCGGTTCGCTGTACGGCACGCAGGAGCCCGGCGCCTATCCGCTGGTGCTGGCCACCTACGAGATCGTGTGCTCGAACGGGTACGACGCCGACACCGCGACGGCGGTCAAGTCGTTCCTGACGGTCGCGGCCAACGACGGCCAGAGCGGACTGTCCTCCGCCGGCTACGTTCCGCTGCCCGAGAAGTTCAAGGAGCGTCTGCTGACGTCGATCGACGCCATCGGTTCGACGTCCTAGCTCACTGGCGCAACTGCCGTCCCGCGGCAAGGATGGGTGCTTGACCGAATGTCCGACAAGCTTGATGGAACAGCATTGACGACACCGAATCCGTTGGGATCGGGGGCAGGGGAGGCCGGCCGGATGTCCGAGGCCGCTCCCTTCCCCGAGCCGTCCCCGATCTCGACTGATCCTTCCAAGCACGCCAAAGTTCGCGCGGGTGACCGCATCTTCCGCGGGTTGGCAGAGGGCTCGGGAATCCTGATCGTGGCGATCATCGCCGCGATCGGGATTTTCCTGATGTGGCGCGCCATCCCCGCCCTGGCGCGCAACGAGGAGAACTTCTTCCTCTACGGCGGTAACTGGATCACCACCGACACCTCGGCGATGCACTTCGGCATCCTCGATTTGCTCCAGGTGACCGTGTTCGTGTCCGTGTTCGCGTTGATCCTGGCGATGCCGGTGGCACTGGGCATCGCGATCTACCTGACGAACTACGCCCACAAGCGGGTGGCCGGCCCCCTGGCCTCCATGGTGGATCTGCTGGCTGCGGTGCCGTCGATCATCTACGGCGTCTGGGGCCTGTACGTGCTCGCGCCGGCCATCAAGCCGGCGGCGTTGTGGCTCAACGAGAACCTGGGCTGGCTGTTCCTGTTCTCCACGGGCAACGCATCGGTGGCCGGCGGCGGCACCATCTTCACCGCGGGCATCGTGCTGGCGGTGATGATCCTGCCGATCATCACCGCGGTGACGCGGGAGGTGTTCATCCAAACGCCCCGCGGCCAGATCGAGGCCGCGCTGGCGCTGGGTGCCACCCGCTGGGAAGTGGTGCGCACGACGGTGCTCCCGTTCGGGATGTCCGGCTACATCAGCGGCGCGATGCTGGGTCTGGGCCGTGCGCTCGGCGAGACGATCGCGCTGCTGATCATCCTGCGCGGCACCCAGACCGCGTTCGGGTGGTCGCTGTTCGACGCCGGCTTCACCTTCGCCAGCAAGATCGCTTCCGCGGCGTCGGAATTCAACGACCAGTACAAGGCCGGCGCCTACATCGCAGCCGGCCTGGTGTTGTTCATCCTGACCTTCGTGGTGAACTCGCTGGCCCGCGCCGCGGTCGCCGGAAAGGACCGGTCCGCATCATGACCTCGCCGACGTTGGACCAGCCGGTCAAGGTACCCACCTTCCAAGGGGTCAGCACGCGGCGGCGGATCACCAACACCGTCGCGACCGTGCTGGTCACCTCCTGCGTGGTGATCGCGGTGGTCCCGCTGATCTGGGTGCTGTACACGGTCGTGGCCAAGGGTCTCGGCATCGTGCTGTCGAGCACGTGGTGGCTGAACTCGCAGGCCGGCATGACCGCGTTCGCCGCGGGCGGCGGCGCCTACCACGCGATCGTCGGATCGCTGTTGCAGGCCGCGATCTGCGCGATCATCTCGATACCGGTCGGCGTGTTCGTCGGGATCTACCTCGTCGAGTACGGCGGCGGCACCCGGCTGGGCAAGGTCACGACGTTCATGGTCGACATCCTCACCGGGGTTCCGTCGATCGTCGCCGCGCTGTTCATCTACGCGCTGTGGGTCGCCACGTTCGGCTTCCAGCGGTCGGGCTTCGCCGTGTCGCTGGCCCTGGTGCTGTTGATGATCCCGGTGATCGTGCGCTCCACCGAGGAGATGCTGCGGATCGTGCCGATGGATCTGCGCGAGGCCAGCTACGCGCTCGGTGTGCCGAAGTGGAAGACGATCGCGGCGATCGTGGTGCCGACCGCGTTGTCGGGCATCGTCACCGGCATCCTGCTGTCGCTGGCCCGCGTGATGGGCGAGACCGCGCCGCTGTTGATCCTGGTGGGCTACTCGCAGGCCATCAACTTCGACGTGTTCGGCGGTTTCATGGGCTCGCTGCCCGGCATGATGTACGACCAGACCTCGGCAGGCGCCGGGGCCAACCCGATTCCCACGGATCGTCTCTGGGGTGCTGCGCTGACGCTCGTCGTCCTTATCGCCGTCCTCAACGTCGGTGCCCGCTTCATCGCCAAATTCTTTGCGCCCAAGAAGGTTTAGGAGTAGTCATGGCCAAGCGGCTGGATCTCAAAGACGTCAACATCTACTACGGGAGCTTCCACGCGGTGGCGGGTGTCTCGCTGTCGGTGGAGCCGCGCAGTGTCACCGCGTTCATCGGCCCGTCCGGCTGCGGCAAGTCCACGGTGCTGCGCACGCTCAACCGCATGCACGAGGTCATCCCCGGTGCCCGCGTGGAGGGTTCGGTGCTGCTCGACGGTGAGGACATCTACGGCGCCGGTGTCGACCCGGTGGGTGTGCGCAAAACCATCGGCATGGTGTTCCAGCGGCCGAATCCGTTCCCCACCATGTCGATTCGCGACAATGTGGTGGCCGGGCTGAGGCTGCAGGGGGTGCGCAACAAGAAGACGCTCGACGAGGTCGCCGAGCGCTCGCTGCGGGGCGCGAACCTGTGGAACGAGGTCAAGGACCGGCTCGACAAGCCCGGCGGCGGACTGTCCGGCGGTCAGCAGCAGCGGTTGTGCATCGCGCGGGCCATCGCGGTGCAACCCGACGTGCTGCTGATGGACGAGCCGTGCTCGGCGCTGGACCCGATCTCGACGCTGGCGATCGAGGACCTGATCTCACAGCTCAAGCAGGACTTCACGATCGTGATCGTCACGCACAACATGCAGCAGGCCGCCCGGGTCAGCGATCAGACCGCGTTCTTCAACCTCGAGGCCACCGGCAAGCCGGGCAAGCTGATCGAGATCGACGACACCGAGAAGATCTTCTCCAACCCGACCCAGAAGGCCACCGAGGACTACATCTCGGGCCGCTTCGGCTGACGGTCCCTGCCGCGGTTCGGCCGGCACGCAGACAAATCGCACCATTTCCCGCGAGATGGTGCGATTTGTGTTTCCCGGGTCAGCGGGAGGCGGGGAGTTCGTCGCTGTCGGGGTTACGGCCGGTGACCTGGAAGATGACCCGCCGGGCCACCTCGACGGCATGGTCGGCGAAGCGTTCGTAGAACCGGCCCAGCAGTGTCACGTCGACCGCCGCCGCGACGCCGTGCTTCCATTCCTTGTCCATCAGCACGGTGAACAGGTGACGGTGCAGATCGTCCATCGCATCGTCTTCCTCGCGGATCCGCGCGGCCTTCTCCGGGTCGCGGGTCAGCAGCACCTCCTGCGCGCTGTGGCCGAGTTCGACAGCGACGCGCCCCATCTCGGCGAAATAGCCGTTGACCTCCTCGGGCAGCGCGTGCTGAGGATGGCGGCGGCGGGCGATCTTGGCGACGTGCAGCGCCAGCGCGCCCATCCGGTCGACGTCGGCGACGATCTGGATCGCGCTGACGATGGCGCGCAGATCCCCGGCGACCGGCGCCTGCAACGCGAGGATCACGAACGCTTCCTCTTCGGCGCGCACGCTGAGTGCCGAGATCTGGTTGTGGTCGGTGATCACCTGCTCGGCGAGCGGGAGGTCGGCCTGCAGCAGGGCTTGCGTGGCTCGCTCCATGGCAACGCCGGCCAGCCCGCACATCTCGCCGAGCAGGTTGGTCAGGGCATCCAGTTGCTCGTGGTAAGCGGTACGCATGCACCAACCCTACGGTGCGTCGACGCCGGCGTCACGAACCGACCGGTGAACGGAAGGTGAATCCAACCTGCTCAAACGCTGGGTTTACTCGCAGCTGGTGTCCGCGGCGTTGGTGACGGTCAGGTCCTCGGGCAGCTCGGTGGTCGGCGTCCTGGTACCGCGGATGATGTGCACCTGCACAGCGGACCCGCTCGGGGACGGCGCGGTGACGGCGTCGAAGTCGCTGCCGAGGACCACCTGCACGACGTCGCCGAGGCCGGTGGTGCGCTCGATGGTGGCGTCGGCGAATGACGATGCGACCGTGGCCGCGGCCTCCTCGTTGCCGGGCGAGAAGAACACCGTCGTGCGCGGCAGCGGGCCAGGGTAGTCGTCGGGTGTCGTGACGTTGAAGCCGTGGGTCTGGAGCGCGGCCGCGGCGGTGGCGCCGAGTCCGCTCGTCGTCGTCGAATTCGACACCTGCACCGTGACGTTCTCCGGGTCGGTGGTCACGGCGTCGACGATCTCGTCGGACGGTCCGCCCTCACCGGTGGTCGCGTTGGCCAGCGACTCCGGGGTGCCCGGCACCGGGGTGTTGTCGGCGTTGCGCTCCTCGGGCAGCGGATCGTCGTTGATGATCGCCGAGAACAGTGCCCGCATGTCGTCGAGGCGGGGGATCTCGTTGCCCCATTCGTCGGCGTACCCGACCGTCGGCACGGTGACGAACGTGATGCGGCCTGCGTTGACGCCCTGCACGGACTGGCCGAGGTCGACGAGGTCCTTGGTGTTGACGTTGTCGACGTAGCTGTCGTTGATGAACAGGTTCACCACGTTGTTGAGCTTGGACAGCGAGAAGAACGTCTCCTTGGAGATCAGCGAGCGCAGCAGCGACGACAGGAACAGCTGCTGGCGCTTGATCCGGCCGTAGTCGCCGTTCGTCTCGGTGGTCACCTGGCGGGCCCGCACGTAGTTCAGGGCGGTGGGGCCGTCGACGATCTGCCGCCCCGCCGTCGCCAGCACGGTGCCGAGTTCGTAGTCCTCGATCGGCGCGGTGCTGCACACCTCGACGCCGCCGAGGGCGTCGACCATCTTCGAGAACCCGACGAAATCGACTGCCATGAACCGGTTCACGTGCAGACCGGACAGCTTCTGGATGACCTTCACCAGGCACTTGGGGCCGCCGACGGCAAAAGCCGAGTTCAGTTTGTACTCGGTGTAGACCTGTTCTTTGCCGTACATCGGCGACTCGGGGTCCTGAATCGGGCCGTACTCGCGGGTTTCGGGGTCCCACGGCTCGCATTTCATCGGCTCGATCTCGAGATCACGCGGAAACGACACGGCCACAACACGTTTGCGGTTGGCCGGGATGTTCACCAGCATCACGGTGTCCGACCGGGCGCCCGCGGCGTCCTCGGTGGTGCCCGCGCCGATCTCGGCGTTGTCGCCGAGCCGGCTGTCGGTGCCGACGATCAGGAAGTTCTCGTCACCGAACTGCGCGTTTGGGTCTACGATGTCACGGGAGTCCGGATCCAGCGCCGACACCCGGTTGAGCAGGTTGTTCTTCGCGGACTGCCATTGCCACGCCCCGCCGGTCAGGACCAGCGCGAGCACGGCGGCCAGGGCCGCGGCGACCCGGCCGATGACGACGGCGCGGTGATGGGTCAGCAGTCGCGGTGCCGGGGTGCGCCGGGCCGGGCGCAGGGCGGTGAGGTCGGGGATCTCGGAGGTCCGCGGGTCGATCACCGGAAGGATCGTGGTGTCGAAGTCGCCGGTGTCCGGATACGGCTCGGGCTCTGGTTCGGATACGGGTTCCGGCGCGGGCCCGCTGTGGTGGGTGTCGCTGTAGTGGGTGTCGCTGTACCGGGTGGCGCTGTCGTGGGTGTCGTCGTCGGCAGCGCGGTGGCGCTTCGGCTCGGCGGGCGGCGCTTCGCCGTTGATCTTCGCGATCAGGTCGGCGACGGTGACCGGTCCCGACTGCTCGTAATCGCGTGTCGAGTCGTCGCGTGCAGAGTCGTCGCGTGCCGAGGTATCGATTTCGCGTTCCCACGGCGCGGCGAGTGGCTTCGCCCTGCGGGATCGGGTAAGCCCGTCATTGTCGGTGCTCGCCGTGGCGTCCGGGGTGGCACCGTCGCCGGGGAGGGCCGAGCCGCCGTCTCCGGAGTGCGGGCGGCCAGGAGTGGCGCCATCGCCGTCACTCATGTTCCTACCGGCCTTCCAGCCCGGGCGGCGTATCGCGGTGCACGCGCGTCGTTGCGCTGTGGC
Source organism: Mycolicibacterium parafortuitum (assembly GCF_002086815.1). GTDB lineage: Bacteria > Actinomycetota > Actinomycetes > Mycobacteriales > Mycobacteriaceae > Mycobacterium > Mycobacterium parafortuitum. Next base: position 49,926 of record NZ_MVID01000002.1, on the reverse strand, counting down.
ACGCAGATTGCCGGGTGCCTGCTATCTGTCGTGGATCGCTGGTCCGCGCTCGGTGCGCCGAGCGGGACGGTTTGATCCCTCATCGTACTGAGACATCCTGAGATACCTCCAGCCGAACCTAGGTGTCAGATATCTCTCAGATCGGTGTCGATACCCTCTCGGGGCCGCCTCGAATCCGTCGTGGACGGTTTCGTCGCAGCTCAGCCGCCGGAATGCATCACGTCGGCCCCGGCGGGCACGGTGCAGTCGTCGGGGTCGTCGAGCCAGCCTTCGGGGAGCGTCACCGATGCCGCGGAGCCCTGGCGGCCGCGCGGGCCGTTGGCGGCGTCGGGGAACGGGACGTCGGGGTCGAGCTGGCCGAGCAGGTCGTCGAGCTCGGAAATGGTCTTGACCAGTGCCAGGGACCGGCGGAGATCGGCTCCTGCCGGGAAACCGTGCATGTACCACGCGACGTGCTTGCGGATGTCCCGCATGCCCTTGTCCTCCCCGAAATGCGCGGCGAGCAACTCGCCGTGTCTGCGGATGATCCGCGCGACCTCGCCGAGGGTGGGCGGGACGGGCGGCGTCGCGCCGGTGAACGCCGCGGACAACTCGGCGAACAGCCAGGGCCGGCCCAGGCAGCCGCGGCCGATCACGACCCCGTCGCAGCCCGTCGCGGCCATCATGGCCAGCGCGTCACGAGCGTCGAAGATATCACCGTTTCCGAGCACCGGAACATTCGTGACGTGGGCCTTCAGTGCGGCGATCTGCTCCCAGTCCGCACTGCCCGAATAGCGTTGCGCCGCGGTGCGGGCGTGCAGTGCGACCGCCGCGGCCCCCTCCTCGGCCGCGATGCGCCCGGCATCGAGATGGGTGTGATGCGCGTCGTCGATCCCGATCCGGAACTTCACGGTGACCGGGATATCGGTGCCCTCGGTGGCCTTGACCGCGGCCGCCACGATCTGGCCGAACAGCCTCCGCTTGTACGGCAGTGCCGCGCCACCGCCGCGACGGGTCACCTTCGGCACGGGACAGCCGAAGTTCATGTCGATGTGGTCGGCCAGGTTCTCGTCGACGATCATCTTCGCGGCCGCGTACGTGTTGACCGGATCGACGGTGTAGAGCTGCAGCGAGCGCGGCGACTCCTCCGGGGCGAACGTCGTCATGTGCATCGTCACCGGATGCCGCTCGACGAGGGCGCGCGCGGTGACCATCTCGCACACGTACAGGCCGCTGACCGTGCCGGCGCGGGCCAACTCGAGTTCGCGGCACAGGGTGCGGAACGCGACGTTGGTCACCCCGGCCATCGGCGCGAGGACGACCGGGCTGCGAAGGTCGAACGGCCCGATCCGCAGGGATCGGGCCGGTCGAGTGGTATCGGTCAGGACGCTGATGATCCCACCAGCAGATTCTTGGCGGCCTTCTTCTCCGCCATCTGGCGGAGCCGCTCCTCGCGGCGCTGCTTGGCGACCTCGAACTTGTCGACGGCGTCCTGCAACTCCTCGACGAGCAGACCGAGGTCGTCCCGCATCCGTGCGCTCTCGCCGTTGAAGTCGTCGCGCTCGAAGATGCGCCACTTCTTCAGCACCGGCATCACGATGTCCTCGAGATGGATCCTCGGGTCGTAGACCCCGCCGGAGGCGATGGTCACGGCGCGGCGGCGGAAGTCCGGGATCGTGTATCCGGGCATCTTGAAGTTGCGCAGCACCTTGTGCAGCGACTTCATCGCCTGGTCGGGGGCGATCTCGAAACCGGCCTCCGACACGTCGCGGTAGAAGATCATGTGCAGGTTCTCGTCGGCCGAGACGCGCTGCAGTAGCTGGTCGGCGATCGGCTCTTCGCAGGCCTTGCCGGTGTTGCGGTGCGAGACGCGGGTGGCGAGCTCCTGGAACGTCACGTAGATGACCGAGTCGAACAGGCTCTCCGCGAACAGGTCGGCCTCGACCTGCTGGTTCTGGCCGGGGGAGAAGCCGCGGGTCATCTGCTCGACGCGCAGCATCTCGAGTTCGACCGGGTCGACGTTGCGGGTGACGATCAGGTAGTCACGCAGCGCGATGCCGTGCCGGTTCTCCTCGGCGGTCCACCGGTTGACCCAGAAGCCCCACGGGCCGTCCATGGTGAAGTTCATCGCGATCTCGCGGTGATAGGACGGGAGGTTGTCCTCCGTGAGGAGGTTCACCAGCATCGCGACCCGGGCCGTCTCGGACAGCTGCGCCTGCTCCGGATCCCAGTCCTGGCCGCCGAGGGCGTAGTAGTTCTTGCCGTCGGACCACGGGATGTAGTCGTGCGGATTCCAGTCCTTCTTCATCCGCATGTGCCGGTTGACCAAAGGCTCGACGACGGGCTCGAGTTCCCTCAGCAGTTGCAGGTCGGTCAGGTCTTTCGACACGACACCTCCCAGTTATCTGTACCTGATGGTTGCACTCAATATATCTGTGTACGTCGGTGACATTCAAGTCGCCGCGCCGGGCGCACCCCGAGGTCGGAGGCCTCTTTTAGGTAACGGCCCTGCTGAGCAGTAGCTCAGCGCAATGGTCGATGAACTGCTCTCGGGTGGCCGCCAACCGGTTGTCGAGGTAGGCGGTGAACAGTGCGGTGAGTGCCCCGATCAGGCCCGTGGCAACCATCGCCTGGGTGGTCGGATCGGTGATCCGGGTGAGGTTCTGCTGGAGCAACTCGATGAAGTTGGGCATCCAGCGCGCTCCGGAGCGGGCCAGCACCGGTTCGACCTCCGGGGCCAGAAGAAGCACCCTCCCGCGTGCCGGGTCGTCGACCATCAACGCGACGAATCGCTCGACGGCGTCGCGCATGCTCTCCGATTCGGCCAGCGTCGACATCGCAGCCGCGCACACCTCGTCGTAGACCGCGGCGACGTATTCGTCACGGTCGGAGAAACTCTCGTAGAAGTAGCGTTCCGTCAGGCCCGCGGCCTTGCACACCGCGCGCACGGTGAGGTTGGGGCCGCCGGGGCTGCCGAGCAGCGCGATGCCGGCGGCGATCAGCTCGTCGCGGCGAAGCGCCTGACGATCCGGCAGCGGAACACCCGACCATCTCCCGCGTCGTTGACCGGACGGCACGGCCCTCCTAAGCTCCATTAGTGACAACGTACGTAGTCAAAATAGCGTGATGCGTCGAACGGAAAGAGCACAGTGACTCAAGATACGTCCGCGGCGGGACCGGTGACCAGCGACTCCACACCGGAGTCGGAGGTGGTGGCGGCGGGGTGCCCGGTCAGTCACGGCGGCTACGACGCACCTCCGCAGCCCCTCGGCCCGGACTCGCTGACCTGGAAGTACTTCGGGCAGTGGACCGGCCTGTTCCAGGGTCCGTGGGCCGGGTCGATGCAGAACATGCACCCGCAGCTGGGCGCAGCGGTCAAGGACCACTCGATCTTCTTCCTGGAGCGCATGCCCCGGCTGCTGCGGTCGATCTACCCCATCGGCGGGGTGGTGTTCGACGGCGACCGCGCCCCGAGGACCGGCGCCCAGGTGCGCGACTACCACATCGGTCTCAACGGCGTGGACGACCAGGGGCGCCGCTACAGCGCGCTGAACCCCGACGTCTTCTACTGGGCACACGCGACGTTCTTCAAGTCCACGCTGCTGGCCGCCGAGCGATTCCACGGCGGGCTCACCGACGACCAGCGCAGGCAGCTGTTCGAGGAGCACGTCACCTGGTACCGGATGTACGGCATGAGCATGCGCCCGGTCCCCAAGACCTGGGAGGAATTCCAGGAGTACTGGGATCACATGTGCCGCAACGTGTTGGAGAACACCTGGGCGGCCCGGGAGGTGCTGGACCTGTCGACGATGCCGAAACACCCGTCGCTGGAATGGGTTCCGGACTGGTTGTGGAAGCAGAACTTGAAGGTGATGCAGGGCTTCCTGGTGTTCATGACCGTCGGCCTGTACGACCCGCCGGTGCGCGAGTTGATGGGCTTCACCTGGTCACCGCGTCAGGAATTCGTGCACCGGCGGATCGGGAACATGCTGCACCTGGCCACCAAGCTGCTGCCGGACCGGTGGCTGATGCATCCGCGGAAGCGCTCGGCGCTGGACCGCGAGTTCGGGCGCCGTCCGGCCGATTCACCGCTGGTCGAAACTCCGGCGCGCAACCTGCCCCCGGTCGAGTACCGGGACAACCCGCACTACTACAGCCCGAAGGTCTGAGTCAGCGGACCACGACGCGGGCGTCGTCAGCGCACCACGACGCGGGCGTCGGCCTCGTGCCGCAGCAGCGTCTCGGCGTCGCCGCGGCCGTAGCCGGAGCGCAGCAGCATGGTCAGCAGCACCCGGGCCTTCAGTGCGGGAAGCTCGCCCGAGGCGACGCACCCGCGGCCGATCAGGTCGAGCTCGGCGCCGGGGGAACCGTACGTGCGCTCCAGGACAGCGCCGGCGCGGGTCCGGGAGGCGTAGACCACCGGGATCTCCCGGGCGAGGTCGCCGAGGGCGTGCGCGACCGCGCCGCTGACGTGCCCGCCGCCGAGACCTTCGAGGATCAGGCCGTCATAGCCCGCCCGCGCGACCGCATCGATCAGCGCGGTGTCCTGATCGAGCAGTGCGGGCAACACCGCGACCCGGACGTTCCTGCCCGTGTCGCGGTCCACGAGGGCGGGCAGCCGGGGCGCCGGGTCCCGGCGCAGCACCCGCGGACTGCCCTCGTACAGCACGCCGAGCCGCCCCGGACCGACCGAGGCGAACGCGTCGACGCGTTGGGTGTGGACCTTCTGCACCCATTTCGCGGAGTGGATCTCGTCGTTCATCACCACGACGGCGCCGGCCGTGGCCTCCGCGAGGTCGGGTTCGAGCGCCGCGGCGATCGCCGCGCCCAGGTTCGCGGCGGCGTCCGAGCCGGGAGCCGTCGGCGCCCGCATCGCCGCGGTGCACACCACCGGGCGATCCAGTGGCCGAAGCAGACTCAGCGCGTACGCGGTCTCCTCGAGGGTGTCGGTGCCCTGGGTGACGACGACCGCGTCGGCCCCGTCCACAACCTGCCGGCGGATCTCGCGGGCGAGGCGTACGAGTTCGTCGAACGTGATCTCCGACGAATCGGCCAGACTCCACCGCACCGACCGGACCCGGGCGGTGTCGGTGGACAGCACGTCGGCGGCATCCGTGCGCGGCACCAGCGCTGACCCGTCGTCGCCCGGGCCGCAAGAGATGGTGCCGCCCAAGGAGATGACGGCGACGGTCGGTGTGCGCATCAGCCGATCCGGGGGAGGGACCGGTCACCGATGGTGAGCACTTCGCAGCCGTTGTCGGTGACGACGACGGTCTCGCTGATCGCGGCGCCGGCGGCGAACAGCAGCATGTGGAACACCATCCCGGCCTCGAGTTTGCGGTTCGTGCGATGGTCGATGTCGAGGGCGAAGTCACCCGACGTCGGATGGAACTGCAGACCCAGCCCGTAGCCCACGCGGTTCTCGTAGCGGTCGGTCAGCCCCGCGTCGAGCACGGGGCGCCGGCACAGCTCGGCGATGTGCGCCGCCGGAACACCGGGGGCCATCGCGGCGATCGCCGAATCCTGTGCGATGCGCAGGATCTCGTGAGCCCGCAGCAGGCCGTCGTCGGGACGGCCCAGCATGGTCGAGCGCATCTGCTTGGCCCAGTACTGCCGGTGGATGCCGGGCAGCTCGAGGCGGATCCGGTCGCCGGGGGCCAGTGTGCGGCCGGTCTGCTGGCCGTGCAACTGGATCGTGCGCCAGCCGCTGCAGATGGTGCCACCGAGCCCGCCGAAGAACGAGTCGTGGCCGTGGTCGGCCTGTGCCTGCGCGACGGCCGCGGCCACGTCGAGCTCGGTGGCGCCGGGCTGTGCCGTCTGCAGACCGGCGGCGACCGCCGCGGAGGCGATCTGTCCGGCGGTACGGATGTAGGCGATCTCCTGCGCCGACTTGATCTGGCGCAGCTCCTCGACGATGTCGCCATGACCGAGCAGCTCCCGGCCCGGCAACAGCTCGGCCAACCTGCGGTAGCGGGTCACCGGCAGGAATGCCGAATCGAGCTCCACTCCGATCCGGCCGCCCACGGCGGTCACCTCGCTGACAGCGGCGGCGGCCAGCGCTTCGGCGTCCTCGCCGTCGAAGTACCCCCGCCGGTCGTCAACCCAGGAAAGCTCCTGGGCCACAGGATCTTCCAGCGCCCGCTCGATGAGGATCGGCTCACCGTCGGCGGGGATGATCAGCGAGTGGTAGGCGAAGAAACCGTCGTGCCAGAAGCCCCCGAGCCAGGCGATGTTCTCCGGTTGGTGCAACAACAGGGCGTCGAGCCCGGATCGCTGCATCTCGGCCTGGGTGCGGAGCAGGCGCGCGCGGTACTCCTCGACGGAGAAGTGCAGCTGCTGCGGGATGAGGCTCACGGGATCGGGTGTCCTTTCGGGATGTTGGGAAGTGTCGCGGAGTTCATGGCGGTCACCCTCGCGGCGATGTCGCGTCCGGTCGCGACGGCGAGGGTCATCCCCAACGTGCCGTGGCCGGTCGCGGCGAAGAGTCCCGGTGTCGGTCCGACCGGGCCCACGAGCGGCACGCTGTCGGGGGTGCAGGGCCGGGCCCCGCTCCACACCTCGATTGCCGAGAGGTCGAGGTCACGCAAGCCGGGCAACGTGCGTGCCGCGGCGGCCAGCACGGACCGCATCCTGGCGCGGGAGGTGCCCGCACCGGGCCGGACCAGATCGAAGGTGCCGGAGATGCGAACCTCGCCGCCGTCGAAGGGGGTGCACGCGATGCGGTCCTCGGCGATCTTCAGCGCGCCGCGGAGCCCGAGCCCCGGCGGCACGGTGACGCTGCACCCGCGTCCCGACTGCAGCGGCAGGCGCACCCCGCAGGTCCGGGCCAGCGCGGCGCTCTGTCCGCCCGCGGCGATCACCACCGCGTCCGCGGGTACCACCCGACGGTCGGTCCTGACGCGCCAGCCGCGGTCGCCGTGGTGGACCGCGGTGACGGTCTCGTGTTCGGCGAGTTCGCCCCAAAGGTTCTCGACGGCCCGCGCCAGCGCTCGGGTCATGGTGTCCGGCCGGACACTGACCTCGTCGGGCAGGTACACGCCGCCGACGATGTCGTCGGCCAGCGCCGGTTCCCGCGCCGCGATCTGGGCGGCGCTCAATTCCTCGACACGGCCGCGGTATCCCGCCGCGACGACCTCGGCGTGTGCCACGCGGTGGGCCGCCAGCGCGGTCTTCGAGCGGAACGGGATCAGCAGCCCGGTGCGGTGTACTTCGAAACCCAGGTGCTCGGCGAGCGCGACGACGTCGGTCGTGGCACCGGAGGCCATCGCGGCCAGCGCGTCGAGCGACTCCCTGCTGCGGGAGGAACTGCTGTGCCGGAGGAACGCGAGGCCCCACCGGGCCAGCGACCAGCTCGGAAACTGACGTAATGCGATGGGGCTGTTCGGGTTCAGCATGCCCCACAGCGCCTGGGGGACGGCGCCGGGTGCGTTGAACGGGTGGATCAGCGACGGCACGATCCAGCCCGCATTGCCCCAGGAGGCCTCGCGTCCGCAGGCTCCACGCTCGATCAGCGTGACCCTGTTGCCGGCCCGCAACAGATGGAAAGCGCTACTGAGGCCGATGATCCCGCTGCCGATCACGACGACGTGCCGGGATGGTCGGTCAACCGGCAACGTCGGCTCCGTCTGCGGCCGCGAGGCGCGCGATCACATCGACGAGGGAATCCCCCTTGGCGCGCTGCGACGGCGTCCCGCCGTCATGGCTGCGCAGCAGGTCCGCCAGCCGCAGCTTCGCGTTGGCCAGGCTCTGGGTCATCAGTTCGTGTGCGCCTGCGCCGTCGCGTGTCTCGGCGAGTTCGACGAAGCGGGTGTCCTCGTTGGCGATGTAGGTCCCGGCGTCCGTCTGCGCGGTGGTGGTGAACAACAGCTTGTAGGGGCGCACGCGGGCCCAGGTTGACTTGATCACCCGGGTGAGTTGCCTGTTGGCGACGGCGCCGTGAATCAACAACAGCAACTGCTCGTCGAGATCGAGCGTGGTGATCAGATCGCCGTCGTCGACCGCCTCGCGCAGGGCGGTCATGGTCGAGTGCAGCCGGGTGAGGCGTTCGGGCGTCATTCTTTCCACACCCTGCTGCAGCGAGGGTGGCTCGATGATCTGGCGCAGGTCGTAGTAGTCGTGAAGGTCCTCGACGGACAGGCGCGCCACCACCGCGCCCTTGCGAGGCTCTTGGGTGACCAGGCCCGCCTCCTCCAGACGGATCAGCGCCTCCCGGACAGGCATGGTGCTCAAGCCCATTCCGCGCGCGACGTCACGGACCTGGAGCCGCTGCCCGGGCGGCAGGGACCCGGCCAGGATCCAGGCACGGAGCCGTTCGAACGCGGCAAGTGGCGGGGTGAGTCGGGACGGGTCGGTCATACGAGTTGCCCCTCGGGTTCGGATGTGGAGGTGTTCTCTGTCCGGGATTGTCCGACGTGGATGGCCGGTGTCCAAGCCGCCCAATTGATCTCGGACTCCAGCTCCGCGGCCAGAGCCAGCAGCGCGGGCTCCTGATGCGGGGCGGCGGCCAGGTGGACGCCCACCGGGAGGCCGTCGGCGAGACCGGCGGGGATGGAGATGGCCGGCTGCCCGGTCGCGTTGAACACCGCGACCGCGGGCTCCATCCGGCCCACCGGGCCCTCGTAATAGGACTCCAGATCCATGTCGGGGTGGAATCCGCCGAGCGCAGGGGGCGGCGACGGCAGGGTCGGTGTCAACAGCATGTCGTAGTCGGTGAAGAACGCGGTGAAAGCCTTTGTGGCGCTGTCGATCGCCGACAACGCAGAGCAGATGTCGGCGCCGGTGAGGCGCTTGGCGCGGGTCACGAGCTCCCACGTCAGACCCTCGATGCCGGCGGGCCGGATCGGCGCGGAGACGTCGCACCAGGCACTTACGGTGTCCAGCGTCCCGGCCGCCCACAGGTCCTTCATCGCCTCGAACAGCGACACCCAGTCGAGTTCCGGTGCCGCCGCGTCGACATTGTGGCCCAACTGTTCACAGCGCTTCGCCGTGCGCAGCGTCGCCGCACCGACCGCCGGATCGACGGCCGGCAGCCAGGACGCACGGGTCGCGACCGCGATCCTGCGGCGGCCTTCAAAGGGGCGGAGGACACCACAGGACGACGGCCGGAACGCGGAGAACGCCCGCGCCGCATCGCGGACCGTGCGCGTGACGACGAACTCGGTGTTGAAGTCGCCGGGGGAGGACGCCGCGGGGTCGGCGGGCATGGCACCCCGCGTCGGTTTCAGCCCGACGACTCCGCAGCAGGCGGCAGGGATCCGGATCGACCCTCCGCTGTCGGTGCCGTGCGCCATCGGCACGACACCGGCGGCCACGGCCGCGGCCGCGCCTCCGCTGGACCCGCCGGCGCTGCGGCGCGGGTCCCACGGGTTGCGGGTCGGACCGTACCGGGCCGACTCGGTCGTCGCCGTCACCGCGAATTCGCATGTGGCCGAGCGTCCTACCGAGATCAGGCCGGATTCGCGGAAGCGCCTGGCCAGCGGCGCCTCGTCCGCGGCGACGCCGTCGTCGACGACGCGGCTTCCCATCCACTGGTGCCGGCCGATCTCGTGGGCACCGAAATCCTTCATCAGGAACGGGACCCCGGCGAAGGGCGCCGCCGCGTCGATCCGGCGCGGGATCCGCGGGTCGTCGTACAGCTCGGCGACCGCATTGATCTCGTCGTCGACCTGACGGCAGGCCCGGCGCGCCAAATCGGTGAGCTCGGCGGCGGTGACTGCTCCGCCGGCGACGAGATCGGTCAGCGCGGTGGCGTCGAGGGACGCGTATTCGGTCAGATCCACAGCGGCCCTATGCGTGCGCCGACGATTCGGCCGGCGCCTTAGCCGGTGCGGTCTCGCGCATCGTGACCAGACCGAACAACGCGACCACACAGACGGCGATCAGGACGAAGCTCGGTGCGGCGGCGCTGCCGGTGCGCTCGATCAGCCATGTCGCCAGGAAAGGTGTTCCGCCCGCGAACAACCCGATTCCGAGCGTGAACGGGATCGCGAAGCCGCTGAACCGGACTTCGGTGGGCACGCCCTCGACGAACGCGGTGGCGAAGGTGCCGTCGTTGAGGCTGAACATCGCGACGAACAGCAACTGGACCGCGAGCGCCGCACCGAATCCGGCAGCGCCCAGCAGCAGGAACGCCGGATAGCTGATGAGGATGAACAGCACCGCATTCGCGATCAGGACAGGCTTGCGGCCGATCCGGTCGGACAGCGCGGCCGCGCCGAACAACAGCGGCAGGTACAGCACCAGCGCGATGGTGGCGATCAGGTTCGACTGCGTCGCCGACAGCGCGACCTCCTCCTGGAAGTAGGTCACCATGTACGACAGCACCAGGTAGTACCCGCCCGCGTTGACGGCCATGATGCACAGCATCCGCACGACGGCACGCCAGTGGTGCCGGAAGACCTGTGCCACCGGGGATTCGGCCAACTTGTCCTGGGACTGCAGGGCCAGGAACGCGGGCGACTCGTCGAGCTTGGAACGGATGTACCAGCCGATCAGGCACAGCGGTCCGGCGATCAGGAACGGCACGCGCCAGCCCCACTCCTGCATCGCCGCCTCGCCGATCACCGAGAACATCGCGGTGATGAGCAGCGACGCGACCAGGAAGCCGGACGCCGCCCCGATCGGCACGACGCTGATGTAGCGGGCCCGCTTGTGCGGCGGCGCGAACTCGCCGATGAACACCGCGGCGCCGGAGTACTCGCCCGAAGCGCAGAACCCCTGCAACAGACGGGCGACCAACAGCAGCAGCGCGGCGGTCCATCCGATCGTCTCGTAGGTCGGCAGCAGACCGATCAGCGACGTGATGCCGCCCATGCCGAGGATCGTGATGGCAAGTACCTTCTTGCGGCCGAGCCTGTCGCCGTAGTGGCCCCAGAACGTACCGCCCAGCGGATACATCAGGAAGGACACCCCGAAGATCGCGAACGTCTGCAGGATCGCCAGCGACGGGTTGTCGGTCGGGAAGAAGACCGCCGACAGGGTGACCGCCATGAACGCGTAGACCGCGTCACCGAAGTATTCGACGAATGTGCCCACGCCGGCGCCTGCGACGACATGCCGGGCGGACCTGTCGTCGACGGGTGAAGCTGCCGGCCTCGTGGGAGTTTCGGTCATGCGCGCAACCTTCCGGGATGCAGGGATCGTTAATGTGATCACTTCTGGACAGTTTGTGATCACATTTCGCAGATATCTGATCACAGGTGTGCGGTTTCCGCTCGCCAACCGAGTCACCTCGGGACACGGTCGATGCCCGCGGGCCCGCGCGTCACGTTTGTGATCACGGCTTTCGGGCTAGCTTGGAAGGCATGCAGGCGCCGGAGATCCTTGGCGGTCGCTACGAGTTGGGGCGCGTCCTCGGCCGCGGCGGGATGGCTGAGGTGCGCGAGGCGTGGGACAAGCGATTGGGGCGCCCCGTCGCGGTCAAGCTGTTGTATCCGTCGGTATGCACCCAGCCCGATACCCGGCGCCGGTTCACCACCGAGGCGCGTGCCGCGGCAGCGCTGAACCACCCGCACGTCGTCGCGGTCCACGACTCCGGTGTGCACGAGGGGCGTCACTACATCGTGCTGGAGCGGCTGCCCGGTCAGAATCTGGCCGATGTGCTGGCCCACCACGGTCCGCTGCCGGCCGAGCAGGTCCGCGCGATCATGCGTGACGTGCTGTCCGCGCTGGGCGCCGCGCACCGCAGTGGCGTGCTGCACCGCGACATCAAACCGGCCAACATCCTGTTCACCGAATTCGGCGGGGTGAAGATCGCCGACTTCGGGGTCGCGAAGAGCCCCGACACGCCGCAGACACTGACGAACCGGGTCTTCGGCACGATGGCCTACCTGCCGTCGGACCGGATCGCCGGAAGGCCCGCCACCCCCAGCGACGACCTGTACGCGCTCGGCGTGGTGGCCTACGAGGCGCTCACGGGCCGGCGTGCGTACCCGCAGGAGAATCTGACCGCGCTCGCCGACGCGATCGCCGCGGCGCAGCTCGCTCCGCTGTCGTCACTCCGACCCGACGTGGACCCGGCGCTGGCGATGACGATCGAACGCGCGATGGCCCGTGATCCACGGTTCCGGTTCGCCACCGCCGAGCAGATGCTCGCCAGCCTGGACGCGCCGACTCGACGGCCGGGACGCGCCGGGGGAGTGCTTGCCGCGACCGCGGTCCTGATTCTTTTCGCACTCGCGGCATTAGTGGTCGTCGCGTAGCGGAATTGCCATTCTGACCTGCGCATATACGGTTGCTAACCGGTGGGTCGCGGTCGGGTAACGATCAGCGCGCCGTATTCAGATTTGATCTTGGATAGTGTATTTTGCGGAATTTTTCGTTATCTTGCTGGACGTGGGTCGGCACTCTTTACCGAAGCAGCGGCGAAATCCGTCGGTCTATCTGGTATCGGCACTCGCGCCCGCGGCGGTGTTCCTGGCCGTCAAGGGCGACGCCGGTCCGGTCGCGACCATCGTCGACGAAGAACCCGTCGCCGCCCCGGCACCCGCGCCCGTCGTGGAGGAGCAGGCCGTGCCGTGCTGTGTCGAGGTCGTCGCGGCACCGGCCACCGGCGCGCAGCCCGCGCTACTGACCGATCCCGGCAGCGCGGAGATCGCATCGGCATCGCTGGTCTCCGCGTCGCGCTGGCGTGTGGTGGACCCGACACTGCCCGCCGGAGTGGCCCCCGAGCGCGGCCTGCAGGTCCGTACGATCCTGACCGCCCGCAGCATCAGCGCGGAGTTCCCGGAGATCAACAACATCGGCGGGGTGCGTTCGGACTACCTGCGCTGGCATCCCAACGGTCTCGCGCTGGACGTGATGATCCCGAACCCGTCGTCGCAGGCCGGCATCGCGCTCGGCAACCAGATCGTGGCCTACGTGCTGGGCAACGCGAAGCGCTTCGGCATCCAGGACGCGATCTGGCGGGGTGTGTACTACACGCCCGGCGGAGCCCGCGCCGGCGGCTACGGCCACTACGACCATGTGCACGTTACGACCACCGGTGGGGGCTACCCCGATGGCGACGAGGTCTACTACCGCTAGTCGCTCTGGCGCCTCGGCGCCGCGAGCGTGCGCGTCTGCACACCGACGCGCCTCCCAGCCCGTAATTTCCCGCACGCTCGTCGCCGCCGAGCGCGCGGTTTGTGTCCGTCTTCGCGCCGATGCCGCCGTCTGACGGACGTGGTGCCCCCACCAGGGCTCGAACCTGGGACCTGCGGATTAAAAGTCCGTAGCTCTACCGACTGAGCTATAGGGGCTAGGCGTCTCTGTGACGCCAAAAGGATACGGTACACAGCCAGTTTGAGGATTTGGGTGTCCGTACCCTAAGCTATCGAAGCTCCCAACGGACAGAGCGTTGTGAGTGCCCCGGAGGAATTCGGAATAGGCCCCCATCGTCTAGTGGCCTAGGACGCCGCCCTTTCACGGCGGTAGCACGGGTTCGAATCCCGTTGGGGGTACTCGCTACGACCACTACGGTGGGAGCAGCAACACAGTAAGGCCCTGTGGCGCAGTTGGTTAGCGCGCCGCCCTGTCACGGCGGAGGTCGCGGGTTCGAGTCCCGTCAGGGTCGCCATTACGGCGAGGCACTTGCCATGCAAGTGATCGGTGCCGTCCGGCCAGGTAGCTCAGTTGGTACGAGCGTCCGCCTGAAAAGCGGAAGGTCGCCGGTTCGATCCCGGCCCTGGCCACCATCACATCGGTGACATGATGTACCCGATGATTCGTCTCCTCGCCTCCGCAGCCGCACTGTCCGCCCTTGCGGCATTGCTCGCGCCCGCGGCCGCCGCACAACCCGACACCACCCTGGTGGATCTCGTCGACGCCGCAGCGCGCCGCCTGCAGGTGGCCGACCCGATCGCGGCGAACAAGTTCCACACCGGTGGCCCGATCCAGGACCCGGTCCGGGAGCAGCAGGTCCTCGACGCGGTCTCGGCCGAGGCGGTATCGCTGAACCTGGATCCGAACTACGTCACGACGGCGTTCCGGGACCAGATCGACGCGACCGTCGCGATCGAGTACAGCCGGCTCGCGCAGTGGACGTTCGACCCGGCCGCCGCCCCGGCGGAGGCGCCGGACCTGGCGTCCTCCCGCGGGGTCATCGATGCGCTGAACCGCGAGATGGTCACCCGGATGGCCGACGAGTGGGCCAAGCTGCATTCGCCGGCCTGCCCGGCCGAACTCGACCGCGCCAAAGCGACCGTGGTGAAGGAGCGCCGTCTGGACCCGCTCTACGTGCAGGGCATCGACTTCGCGACCCGCAACTACTGCCGCTGAGCCGACCATGTCCCGTGAGCCCACCGATTTCCGCGGGCGGCTGCTCGACGCGCTGGAGGCCTCCATCGCCGAGCACGGTTACGCCAAGAGCACCGTCGCCGACATCGTCCGGCGGGCGCGAACCTCCCGGCGCACTTTCTACGAGCACTTCGACAGCAGGGAGTCGTGCTTCGTCGCGCTGCTGACCGACGCCAATGCCGACCAGGTCCGGCAGATCTCCGAGGCCGTCGACCCGAGCGCGCCATGGCAGAAGCAGGTCCGCCAGGCCATCGAGACGTGGATCTCGTCGGCAGAGGCCCGTCCGGCGCTGATGCTCAGCTGGATTCGCGACGTCCCGTCGCTCGGCGCGGTCGCCCGAGGGCTGCAGCGCGAGTCGCTGGAGAGCTTCATCGACATGGTCGGCACGCTGGGCGCCACCGACGAGTTCCGCGCCGCCGGGGTGGGCCCGGTGTCGCGGCAGCGCATCATCATGCTGCTCGGTGGCCTGCGTGAACTGACCGCGATCACCGTCGAGGAAGGCGGCACGATGAGCGACGTCACCGAAGAAGCCGTCGATGCGTCCATCGCGCTGCTGAGTCCGCACTGAACCGGCACATTGCCACGCAACGGTTATCCGGCGGCCTTCGCACGCTGATACAGCGTCGGGTCGTGGCTGCACAGGATCATCAGGTCCGGTTCCCGGCGCTGGTACAGCTCGGTGAGCCGGGCGTGGTTGTCCCGCACCTTCTTACGGTCCGCCGCGACGGCCATCTCGAAGGCCGCCAACGACTTCGGCATCGGCGGTCCGTCACCGACCTCGCTGAGATGGAAGAACGCATCGCCGGCGTGCAGCAGCCACCGGTCTCCGGCGTCGACGGCCACGCAGGTGTGGCCGTCGGTGTGGCCGGGCAGCGGCACCAGCGCGAAGCCAGGGCCGATCTCGGAAAGTTGTTTCGCCGCAGCGAATCCGCGCCACGACTCGCCTTCGGCCTCGTGCTCGACGAGTTTCGGGTCGTGCGCCCACTGTGACGGCTGGAACCGGATCCGGCTCTGGATGGAACGAGATCGCATGGCCGAGAACGCTTCCCTCGCCGTCACATGGACGGTGGCGTGGGGGAAGTCCGCGAGCCCACCGATGTGGTCGGCATCGAAGTGGGTGACGATGATGTGGCGCACATCGGAACTGCGGAATCCCAGCAGCGGCAGCTGCGACACCAGCGTCTCGGCCGGATCGAAGGCAGGTCTGATGAGCCGGCGCCGGATGCGGCCCAGCCCGTCGGGCCGGGCGCAGTCGTTGGTGCCGAAACCACTGTCGACGAGCACCAGCCCGCCGTCCGTCTCGATCAGCAGCACATGGCAGACCAGCGGGTCGGGCACCCCGAGCGGCCGCATGGTGCCGCAGTTGAGGTGATGCACCTTCATCAGCGTTCCCCCGGCGTCGTGTGCTGACCTGTAGTCAACAGACTCGGCGGCGGCGGCGCAACGCATCGGTGCGGTCGGGTAATTTACGCTCATGGTCCGGCCCGCTCAGACGGCGCGCAGTGAGCGCACACGGGAAGCGCTGCGGCAGGCCGCCGTCGTGCGGTTCCTCGCGCAGGGGGTCGAGGACACCACCGCCGAGCAGATCGCTTCCGACGCCGGGGTGTCGCTGCGCACGTTCTACCGGCATTTCGCGTCCAAGCATGACCTGCTGTTCGCCGATTACGACGCCGGCCTGCACTGGTTCAGGGCGGCCCTGGCGGTGTGCTCACCCGAGGACCCGATCGTCGAGTCGGTCCAGGCGGCGATCATGGCCGCACCCTACGACGACTGGGCCGTCACCAACATCGCGTCGATGCGCTCCCAGGAACTCGACGACGGCCGCATCGTGCGCCACATCCGCCAGGTGGAAGCCGAATTCGCCGAGGCGATCGAGGAGCACATGACCAAGAGCAACAACGCGTCGCGCGGCACCGACGAACGCATGCGCGTGACCGTTACGGCGCGCTGCATCGCCGCGGCGGTGTTCGGCGCGATGGAGGTCTGGATGCTCGGCGAGGATCGCTCCCTGCCGGAACTGGACCGGTTGTGCCGGCACGCGCTGGAGCTGCTGCGCACCGGGATCGAGGACCCGCGCTAATTCGCCGAGACTGCAGGTACGCAGCCCTCCACTCGGACATCTTCTGCCGGAATGCAATTTCGCCCGCGATGTTTTGTCATTATTGACAAAACATCGCGGGCGTGTCAGCCTCAGCCGATGACGGACTTCGATGCGATCGTCGTCGGGGCGGGCCACAACGGGCTGACGGCGGCGGCGCTGCTGCAGCAGGCGGGGCTGCGCACCCTGTGCCTGGATTTCAAGCTCTACGCCGGCGGGATGGCCTCGACGGTCGAGCTGTTCGACGGTTTCCGGTTCGAGATCGCCGGCTCTGTGCAGGTGCCGACGTCGGCGGCGGTCAGCGACGCGCTCGGGCTCGGGGACCTGCCCACCGTCGACCTCGACGTGATGTCGGTGCAGCTGCGGGGTGTCGGCGACGACCCGCTGATCTACTACACCGACCCGATGAAACTGCTGACCCACCTCAACGAGGTGCACGGCGCCGAAGCGGTCAACGGCATGGCCGGTCTGATGGCGTGGTGTCAGGCGCCGACCCGCGCACTGGGTCGCTTCGACGCGGCCCAGCCGCCGAAGACGCTCGACGAGATGTTCGCCTGCGCCACCAACGAATTCGAGCGTCAGGCGATCAGCGACATCTTGTTCGGTTCGGTGTCCGACGTGCTCGACCGCCACCTGCCCGACCGGGAGAAGCACGGAGCGCTGCGCGGGATGCTGGCGTTCCTGGCGGTCAACACCACCTACCGTGGACCGGAGACCCCCGGCAGCGCCGCCGCGCTGGCGTTCGGGCTTGCGGTACCCGACGAGAACGCGACGCTGATCAAGAAGTTCCGTGGCGGCATGGGCGCGGTCACCGAGCACCTGCTGCAACTGTTCACCGGCGCGGGCGGCGAACTCCGGTTACGCAGCAAGGTCACCGAGATCCTGGTCGAGGACGGCAGGGTCACCGGGGTGCGCCTGGAGGACGGGTCGATGCTGACCGCCCCGGTCGTCGTGTCGAATCTCGCCCCCGATCTGACCGTCAACTCTCTTGTCGACGGCGGCGCGATCCCGGCCGAACTGCGGGAACGGTTCTCCCGCATCGACCATCGCGGCAGCTATCTGCAGATGCATTTCGCACTCGACGGTCCGCCGACGTTCGCCGCACCGTACGAGGTCCTCAACGACCCCGAGTATCAGTCCGCGATCGGCATTTTCACCACTCCTGAGGAACTGCAACGGCAGTGGGAGGAGTCGGCCAGGGGAGTGGTGCCCGCCGATCCGGCCATCGCCCTGCAGATCCCGTCGGCCAACGACCCGAGCCTGGCTCCGCCCGGTAAGCACGCGGTGTCGGCGTTCTCGCTGTGGTTCCCGCTGTCAGAGGAGCAGGCGGGATACGGGCAGATGAAGGCCGAGATGGGGCAGCGGGTGATCGACAAGATCACCCGGCTGGCACCGGATTTCGAGAAGCTGATCCTGCGGCACACCACGTTCACGCCGAAGCACATGGGCACGATGTTCAACGCACCCGGCGGGGACTACTGCCACGGCCTGATCCACCCCGAACAGATGGGCCGCAACCGTCCTGGCCCGAAAGGCTATGTCGATCAACCGATCCCGGTCGACGGGCTGTACCTGGCCAGTGCCGGCTGCCACGGCGGGCCGGGAATCACGTTCATCCCCGGCTACAACGCGGCGCAGCAGGTGCTGGCCGACCGGGGCTGACGCGTCGTCACTTCGTCGCGGGGCCGCTCGGGGTCGCGCCGCCCTCGTCGGACCAGTCGTTGCCGTCGTCGTCACCCTTCGACGGGTCGGTGACCACGTCGTCGTCGGTGTTCGCCGGGGCGGTGTCGGTCTTGGTCGTCTCTGGCTTGTCTTTGGTCACGGCGCACGATTACCCGGGTGAGCGCGGGTTCATTCACCCACGCCGGCGCAGTTGCGCCATCCAGTCGACGGGCACCCGGCCCCGCGGCCCGGGCGCCGTCTCGCCGGTGGGCCGACTCTGCGGTGGCGCGAGTTCGGGACCCTCGTAGTACTGGCCGGTGGCGTAGTTCCAGAACCAGTCCTCGCCCGGCTCGAAGGACCTGATGATCGGGTGCCCGCTGGCGCGCCAATGCGCCGACGCGTGCTTTTCCAGCGAGTCGTCGCAACAGCCGATGTGGCCGCACGCCGCGCACCGTCGCAGGTGCACCCACCAGCCGTGCGCGGCCTCGCACTCGGCGCAGCCCGTCCCGCTCGGTGGGACCTCCGGATCGACGAAGCCGTCCGCGGCGTCACTCATCTGAGCAACCCTACGACCTCAGTCCGCTGATCTCGATCCGAACGCAGATCGCCGTGGTCTAGGGTCTCCTGCCATGGCAACCAAGGATTCCCGCGAGGTCGTGATCGATGCAACACCCGAGCAGATCCTCGACGTCATCGCCGACGTCGAAGCGACCCCGACCTGGTCGCCGCAATACCAGAAGGCCGAGGTGCTCGAGCGCTTCGACAACGGCCGGCCCAAGCAGGTGAAGATGACGGTCAAGGCCGCCGGCCTGACCGACGAGCAGGTCATCGAATACACCTGGGGCGACAACGAAGTCACCTGGACGCTGGTGTCGGCGTCGCAGCTGAAGGCCCAGGACGCCGGCTACACGCTGACCCCCGACGGCGACAAGACGCGCGTGCGGTTCGACATCGCGATCGACCTGTCCGTGCCGCTGCCCGGGTTCATCCTCAAGCGCACGATGAAGGGCGGCGTCGAAACGGCGACCGAAGGCCTCAAGAAGCAGGTCCACAAAGTCCTCAAGGGGTGAGCCGCTTGCCCGCGCCCGGTGGCCGAAAGTTTGCTGCCGAATACGCTGCGCGGGACCGCGGCGCTGACTACGATTTGCCGGTATGGCGGTTCGGGCGTCCAGTGAAATCGTGATCGAAGCCCCGCCGGAGGCGATCATGGACGCCTTGGCGGACGTGGAGTCGGTGGCCGCGTGGTCGTCGCTGCACAAGGGCGCAGAAGTGATCGACCGGCATCCCGACGGCAGACCCCACCACGTCAGGACGACGGTGAAGATCATGGGCATCGCCGACAAGGAGATGCTGGAGTACCACTGGGGTGACGACTGGGTGGTGT
Source organism: Mycolicibacterium parafortuitum (assembly GCF_002086815.1). Taxonomy (GTDB): domain Bacteria; phylum Actinomycetota; class Actinomycetes; order Mycobacteriales; family Mycobacteriaceae; genus Mycobacterium; species Mycobacterium parafortuitum. Next base: position 30,529 of record NZ_MVID01000002.1, on the reverse strand, counting down.
GGGACGCCGAGCAGACCTCGCGACAGCGCGGACAGCACGGCGAGTACAACCTGACACCCGTCGGCGAACAGCGGACAAAGGTGCGGTTCGACCTCATCCTCGACCTGGCGGCGCCGTATCCGACCTTCCTGGTGCGCCGGGCCAGACAGATGGTCCTCGACGTCGCGCTGCAGAATCTGCGCGAGCGCGTCCTCGCGGCGTGGGTGTGAGGGTTTCGCGCACGCCGAGTTGATGTGCCCGAGCGGGAATACCCCGCCGCGACGGTCAAGTTGCTGCGCATATGACCGCTGGAATCATGCTGTTCGCCAATGCCGATGCGGACAACGCCGTCGACGACTACGTCTCCCAGGCGCGCCGCGCCCACGACCTCGGAGTGCCACACGTGTGGGTGGCCCAGCAGTTCGACCACGACGCCATCACGCTGGCCGGCTTGATCGGCGCCGCGGTGCCCGGGCTCGGGGTCGGCACGGCGGTGGTGCCGTTCAACCCGCGACACCCGCTGACCGTGGCCTCGCAGGCGCAGACCGTCCAAGCCGCCACGCACGGGAACTTCAGCCTCGGACTGGGTTTGGGTGCCCACGAACCCGAACGGGTGTCCTACGGCCAGTCCTGGCCGGGCACCGTCGACCGGTTGCGCGAACACCTGACCGTCCTGCGGTCGGTGTTCGACACGGGCGCGGTCGATTTCCACGGCGAGCACTACACCGCCGCACCGAACTGGCCGGTGCGACTGGCCGGCGGCACCCCGGTGCCCGTCTACGTCGCGGCGATGGGCCCCAAGGCGCTGCGGGTGGCCGGTGAACTCGCCGACGGCACGCTCCCATATCTCGCGGGGCCCCGGACCCTCGAAGAGTTCATCGTGCCGACCATCACCGAAGCGGCCGCCGACGCCGGCCGGCCCGCGCCGCGGATCATCGCGTTCGTGCCCGCCCAGGTCACCGACGACGTCGAGGCGGCGCGCACCGCGGCCGCCGAGCAACTCGCGTTCTACGCGACCATCCCGTCGTATCAGAAGGTGATCGCGCGCGAGGGCATCACCGACCTGACCGACCTGACGGCCATCGGCAACCCGGACGCGGTTCGCCGCGTCGTGCAGCGCTACCGCGACGCAGGCGCCACCGACATCGTGCTCAGCGCGATCGAGCGGACCCGGCCGGACGAGCGGCTGTGGGAGTCAGCCGGCACGCTGTAACCCGCGCAGCCGGCGGATCGCCTCGTCGAGGGTCTGCTCACGCTTGCAGAACGCGAAGCGCACCAAGTGTTTCCACTCGTCGGCGTGTGCTGCGGCCGGATCGCAGAACGCCGACATCGGGATGGCGGCCACCCCGACCTTCTCGGGCAGCTCGGCGCAGAACGTCGTGCTGTCGTGGTAACCGAGCGGGCGCGGGTCGACGGTGAGGAAGTAGGTGCCGAAGCTGTCGAATACGTCGAATCCGATGTCGGTCAACGCCGACGCGAGCCGGTCGCGGCGGGCCTGGAACGACTCGCACAGCGCATCGACCCAGGCGTCCTCGGTGTTGAGCGCGTGGGCGACCGCGGGCTGGAACGGCGCACCGCCGACATAGCTCAGGTACTGCTTGGCCGCGCGCACACCGGCGATGAGATCGCTTGGCCCACAGGCCCACCCGATCTTCCAGCCGGTGACGTTGAACATCTTGCCCGCGCTGCTGATCGTGACCGTGCGCTCGGCCATACCGGGATAGTCGGCCAGCGGGCGGTGGCGCCTGCCGTCAAAGACCAGATGCTCGTAGACCTCGTCGGTGATGACCAGCAGGTCGGCGGCCACCGCGAGCTCGGCGATCCCGCGCAATTCCTCGTCGGAGGCGATCATGCCGGTCGGGTTGTGCGGGGTGTTGACGATCAGCGCCCGTGTCCTCGGCGTCACCGCGGCGCGCAGCGCGTCGATGTCGATCGCGAAGTGCCTGCCGTCCTGGCGCAGCGGCACCGCCCGGCGGTGGCACCCGGCCATCGCGATGACGGGGGAGTACGAGTCGTAGAACGGCTCGATCAACAACACCTCGGAGCCGGGTTCGACGAGCCCGAGGATCGATGCGGCGATCGCCTCGGTGGCGCCGACGGTGACCAGCACCTCGGTGTCGGGGTTGTACTCGCTGCCGTAGCGGCGCCTGCGCTGGGCTGCGATGGCCTCGCGCAGCGATGCGTCCCCGAGCCCGGGTGGGTACTGGTTGACGCCGTCGGCGATCGCGTTCTCGGCGGCCTTCAGCATCGCCGGGGGACCGTCCTCGTCAGGAAAGCCCTGCCCCAGGTTGACCGCGCCGACCCGGGTGGCCAGCGCCGACATCTCGGCGAAGATCGTCACCGCGTAGGGCTGCAGGCGTTGCACCGTCACGGTTTCGAGCCTACGTGGGACCGCCCGGCACCCGGCGGGCGACGGTCAGGTGGTGAACAGCCTGGCAGTGCGCGTCTCGTGCCGCATACCGCCGATCTCCAGCGCCGGGGCTGCGCTGGACAGGTCGTCGAGCGGGCGGACGACCGCCGCACGCGCGAGCGCCACCAGCGCCGGGGCGGCGCCGGTCTGGATCCGCTGGCTGTGCAGCGGGCCGAGCCGCCCGAGCCGGATCGCGGCGCTGAGCATCGACGCCATCACCGAGCGCATCGAGCCGAGTACCGCGATGTGCACGGGCACCCCGAGGCGCGCCTGCAGGGCCCCTTCCACCACCGCGCCGTGACCCGGCGCATTCCCGTCGATGACCCGGTCCAGGTACGCGCAACCCCGGTCCAGGCCGGCCTGCCGTGCCGCGGTGGCCAGCTGGCGGCCCGCCGATTCCGACGCGACCCGGGCGTTGCCGAACAGCTTGTAGGACGCGAGCAGCGCGTCGAGGTCGGCCAGCGCGTCGGGCACCGCAGCGCGGTCGGCGCCGGCCCGCCAGGCCGCCGCGCACACCGTGGCGTCCAGCGGCGCGTAACTGTTGGTGACGTAGGCGAGCACCGCGGCGCCGATGTCGTCGGCGTTCGCGCCGGGGCGGTCGGCGAGCCACTGTTCGAGGCCCTGACTGTGCACCATGCGTCCCGACGGGAAAGCGCTGTCGTGCAACTGCATCCATAGTGCGAGTGCGACGTCGGGGCCGGTGGCGTCGGGGTCAGTGATGGTGGCCGGCATGGCTGTCCGAGGAGGTCCGCGACCAGCCGTTGCGCGCCAGCGGCTGCTGTGTGACGTCACCGAGGACGCCGAGTTCGTCGAGGAGTTCCTTCGCCGCGTGGGCGCTGGTGAACAGCGGCGCCGCCACGGAACCGGATTCGACGTCGATCGGGGCGTGCTGGTTGCCGAGCAGATAGCCGAGCAGCAGCATCCTGCGCGCCCCCGCGGCCCCGTCGTTGTCGGCGAAGCGGACCGTGATCGCATCCTCGGCGGGGCGGCGGACGACCACCACCGCGGTGTCGTCGGCGGCGATCACCGCGCCGTCGCGCAGAAACGTGCCGCGCGGCAGGGTGATGTGAACGACCAGACCGGTGTCGGCGGTCACGACCTGCCGGTGCTTGGTGGCGTCACCCCAGCCGATGTCGACATGGTGTCGGGTATGCCCGGTGAATCTGGGCTCGGAGATCTCGCCGAGTACGCTGTGCGCGTTCACTGTTCACCCACCTTCAGCAGTTCGGCCCGGGCCGCGTCGAATAGCCGTTGCCGGGCACGGTGTAGATCCGGGGCGCGCCCGGCAATAAGTCGCGCGAACACCCCTGCTGCGGCGGGCAGTTCGCCTGCGCCGCCGTCGCATCCGTCGGCGGTGTCGAGTACGTGTCGCACCCGCGCCAGCACCGCCTCGGCGTCGCGGCCCGGCGCCACCGCCAAGAACGTGGCCAGATAGTCGCCGTCGACCAGGCACAGATCGTCGGAGCCGGGCCGGATCACCTGGCGGTCCCGTGCGACGGCACAGCCGCCCACCCGGGCCACGAACGCGCTGTCGTAGCTGCGGTACCCGAACCGTTCGCCGTGCGCGACGCGCCCCGCCGCGACGGCCTCCCAGCCGAGGTAGACCCCGCCGGGCTCGACGTCGATGCCGATCGTCTGGGTGTACGTCGAATCCGCGTGCGGGATCACGGTTCCCGGGAAGTACTCCAGCACCGCGCCCGCATGCACGGTGAAATCGGCCCGGTGCCGGGCACCCGCACCGTCACCGGCGAACACCTGCGTCGCGGCCTGCGTGGTCAGGCACAGGTGGCTGCCCGGGTGGCAGCGCACGACGGTGTGCAGCGCGTCGTCGGAGAACGCGCCGCCGCTGGGGCTCTGCACGCACAGCGTCGCGGCGCCGGGGTAAAGCGGGTCGCAGTGCAACGGCATCGTGACGCGCTGCGGATAGCGCTGACGCAGCGACGTGGTCCTGGTGCGCCCGGTCGCGTCGGCGACCACCTCGACGCCGAGCTCACCGGGGGCGATCGCCGGTGCTGTCACGGCACGCCCGCACCGAGCATCGCGCCGTCGACAACACGCTCGGTCAACTCGTCGAGGCCGTGCCCGGACCGCAGGTCGGTGAACACCGTCGGCTTCGCCGGCCGCGCGACCGCGCAGTCGCGACGCATCCCGTCGAGGTCGGCACCGACCAGCGGGGCCAGGTCGATCTTGTTGACCACCAACAGGTCTGCCTGCAACAGGCCGATGCCCTTCTTGCGTGGGATGTCATCGCCCGCGGCGGTGTCGATCACGAAGACCCAGAAGTCCACCAGATCCGAGGTGAACGTCGCGGCCAGGTTGTCCCCGCCGGACTCGATGAGAATGACGTCGAGATCGGGGAACTGACGGCTCAGCCGGTCGGCGGCGGCCAGGTTGGCCGACGGGTCCTCCCGGATCGCGGTGTGCGGGCACGCGCCGGTCTCCACCGCGAGCACCCGCGCGGGGTCGATGACCCCGCTGCGCCGGACCCGCTGGGCGTCCTCGTCGGTCACCAGATCGTTGGTGATGACGCCGACGCTGAACCCGGCGGCGGACAGTCGCGGCACCAGCGTCTCGACCAGTCGCGTCTTACCGGAACCGACCGGCCCACCGATGCCGATGCGCACGGGGTCTGCCATGGTGTCCTCCTCGCTATTTGAGCGTGTACCGGCGGCCGAGCGGGACCTGGGGCATCGGGGTGCTCACGCACGGCTGACCGTCGACGGTGACCCGGTAGGTGTCCGGTTCGATGGTGATCTCGGGCAGGTAGTCGTTGTGCAGCAGATCGGCTTTCGTCAGCGTCCTGGCGCCACGGCAGGCCACCAGGCGGGTGTCCAGACCCAGCGTCTGACCCAGGCCGGCGTCGATCGCGGCGCCGGCGACGAAGTTGACCGACACGTCGGCCGGGGTGCGGCCGAACGCCGCCCACTGCGGCCGGTACCGCAGCGGCTCGCACGTCATCAGCGATGCGTTCGCCTCACCCATCACCGACCAGGCCGGAAAGCCGCCCTTGAACACGACCTCGGGCCGGATACCGAAGAACTTCGGTTCCCACAGCACGATGTCGGCGAGCTTGCCCGGTTCCAGCGACCCGACCTCGTGGTCGATGCCGAACAGCCGCGCGGGGTTGATGGTCAGCTTCGCGACGTAGCGCAGGATGCGGGCGTTGTCGGCGCCGGTACCCTCGTCGCCGGGCAGCGCGCCCCGGGTGGCGCGCATGTGGGAGGCGAGTTGCCATGTCCGCGCGATGGTCTCGCCGATACGGCCCATGCCCTGAGAGTCCGAGCCCATCGCCGAGATCGCGCCGAGGTCGTGCAGCACATCCTCGGCCGCGATCGTCTCGCGCCGGATCCTCGACTCGGCGAACGCGACGTCCTCGGGGATCCGCGGGTTGAGGTGATGGCACACCATCACCATGTCGAGATGCTCGTCGAAGGTGTTCAGCGTGTACGGGTTGGTCGGATTGGTCGACGACGGAAGGCAATACGGTTCGCCGACGACGCGCATGATGTCGGGGGCGTGCCCGCCGCCAGCGCCCTCCGCGTGATAGGTGTGGATGGGCCGCCCGCCGATCGCGGCCATCGTGTCCTCGAAGAAGCCGGACTCGTTGAGGGTGTCGGTATGGATCTGCACCTGCAGGCCGAGTTCGTCGCCGGCGTCGAGCGACGCCCGGATCGCCGCCGGGGTGGCGCCCCAGTCCTCGTGGATCTTGTACCCGATGGCCCCGGCCAGTCCCTGTTCGATCAGCGGTGCGGTGCTCGACGCGCTGCCGTTGGCGATGAACCCGAAGTTCATCGGGAAACCCTCGGCGGCGCGCAGCATCCGGGCCAGATTGGTGGGGCCGGACGAGGTGATGCCGACCGTGACGGGTCCGAGTCCGCCGCCGATCATCGTGGTGATCCCGCTGGAGATGGCCTCCTCGACCAGCCCGGCGCTGTCGAAGTGCACGTGCACGTCGATCGCCCCCGCGGTCGCGATCATGCCCTCGCCGGAGCGGATGTCGGTGCCGGCGCCGATCACCAGCTCCGGATCGACGCCGTCCATGGTGCGCGGGTTGCCCGACTTGCCGATGCCGGCGATGCGTCCGTTGCGGATCCCGATGTCGGCCTTGCGGATTCCCAGCACCGCGTCGATGATCAGCACATTGGTGATCACGAAGTCCAGTGCGCCCGCGCCGTTGGTGATGTCGCCGTGCACACCCATGCCTTCGCGCATGGTCTTGCCTCCGCCGAACACCGACTCGTCACCGTAGACCGTGGCGTCGTGCTCGACCTTGGCCAGTAGTTCGGTGTCGGCGAGCCGGACCCGGTCGCCGGTGGTGGGTCCGTACAACTCGGCGTAGTGCCGCCGCGAGATCCGGTGCGCCATCTCAGGACCGCCCGGGCGCATCGAGGAAACCGAGGCCACGCATGCGCGCCATCAGCTCGTCGCCCGGCGCCGAGGACGCCGCCGCATTCGTCAGGTCGTTCTGCCCGACGACGGTGCGCTCACCACCGTAGCTGGTCAACGAAACCTCCTGTTGTTCACCGGGTTCGAAACGCACGGCGGTGCCGGACGGGATGTCCAGACGCATGCCGAAGGCCGCGGCCCGGTCGAACCGCAGCGCGCGGTTCACCTCGAAGAAGTGGAAGTGGGAGCCGACCTGGATGGGCCGGTCCCCGGTGTTGTCGACGGTGACCGTCGTCGTGGCCCGGCCCGCGTTGAGCTCCAGCTCGCCGTCGGCGGGCAGGATCTCGCCGGGCACGACGGCGGGTTCGGTGGGTGGTTCCGCGGCCGGATTCGTGCCGGGCCCGATCGCGTCGTGCACCGTGACCAGCTTCTGCCCGTCGGCGAAGAACGCCTCCACCTGCACCGACCCCAACAGTGTCGGCACCCCGGCCATCACGTCGTCGTCGGTCAGTACCGTGGCGCCGTGCGCGGCGGCCTCGGCGACGGTGGCACCCGCCCTGGCCGCTTCGACGACCTCGTCGGCGATCAGGGCCCTGGCCTCGGCGTAGCTGAGTCGCAGCCCGGCGGCGCGGTGCTTGCGGGCCAGCTCGGCGGCCAGGAAGAGCAGCAGCCGGTCCTCGTCCTTGGGTGTCAGATGCATTGCGTCAGCCCGTGATCCCGGCGGCCCAGGGGTAGCCCTTCAGGTACGGGTCTGGCTCGATCGGTGCCGGGGAGGCCCATACCTGGTAGATCAGGCCGTCCTCGGCGACGCGGCCGATCCGTGCGGTCTTGGTGACGTGGTGGTTCTCGCCGTCGACGGTGATGGTGCCTTCCGGAACGTCGACGGTGACCCCGTCGGCCGCGGCCTGGATGTCGGGCACCGCGAACGAATTGGCCTTCTCCACCATGGCTTTCCACAACATCACCGCGGCGTAGGCCGATTCCATCGGATCCGAGGTCACCCGGTCGGCGCCGAAGCGGGCCTTGAAGTCCGCGACGAAGGTGTTGTTCGCCGGCGTGTCGAGCGTCTGGTAGTAGTTCCACGACGACAGCTGGTCGATCAGTGTCGGCGCACCGATGCTGCGCACCTCTTCCTCGCCGACGCACATCGACATCACCGGCATCTTCTCCGCGGTCAGGCCGGCACTGCGGTACTCCCGGAAGAACGCGTTGAGCGAATCACCGACCACGACGTTGAACACCGCATCGGCGTCGGCGGTGCGGATCTTGTTGACGATCGTGGAGAAGTCGGTGCTCCCCAGCGGGGTGTAGTCCTCACCCCGGATCTCGATGCCGTTGGCCTGAGCGTAGGCCTTCACGATCGCGTTCGAGGTGCGCGGGAAGACGTAATCGCTGCCGACCAGATACAGCGACTTCACCCCCTGCTCCTTGAGGTAGTCGAGCGCCGGGATGATCTGCTGGTTGGTGGTGGCGCCGGTGTAGAAGATGTTCGGCGAGCTCTCCAGGCCTTCGTACTGCTGGCCGTAGTACAGCAGCGCGTTGGCATCCTCGAACACCGGCAGCATGGCCTTGCGGCTGGCCGAGGTGTAACCGCCGAAAACCGCGGCGACACAGTCGGAATGGACCAGCTTCTGTGCCTTCTCGGCGAAGATCGTCGGTTCCGAGGCGCCGTCCTCGCCGATCAGCCGCAACTGCTTGCCGAGGACTCCGCCAGACGCGTTGACCTGCTCCACGGCCAGCGTGATCGCATCGCGGATCACCGATTCGCTGACCGCCAGCCCGCCGGAGAGCGAGTTGATGGCGCCGACCTTGATGGTGTCGCCCGAGGTGTCGACGCAGCTTTCCTGGGCCGCGGCAGCACCCTCGTCGCCGGCGCGGCTGCCGCATGCCGAGGCGAGTACCGCCGTCGCCGCCAGCAACGCAAGGGTGGGACGCAATCGTTTCATGTCAGCCGCCTTAGGGAGATATCGGGTGAGATGTCGCGTGAGGGCCGCACCGCATCGTGCGACGTATCCGTGGTGGCGCTCAGCGTATGAACCGGCCGCCGCGACGGCTATGGGAGGAATCTCCCATTTCGCCGGACCGTTTTCCGTGAGGCCTCACTGAAGAAACATCCTCGAAACATGTTGTGCCGATGATGACCCCACGAACGAGGGGTGATGGCGGAGGACGGGCGATGGCCGGGAACTATGGTGATGTGCTGGGCAGTACGGCCAGCATCGAGACCCGCGCCCACGATCTGCTGGACATGCTGGCGGCGCGGGCCGATTCGTCGGCCTCGGCGATCTGCCTGTGGGACCCGATCCAGCGCTGCCACGTCGGCGTCGCCAACCGTGCGTATCCCGACCAGGTGATGGAACACTTCAACTCGTGGTTCGTCGACAACGACCCGCTGTTCGACGCGATGAGGGTGCACGGTCTCGGCCCACTGCGGTGGCGCGATTTCCCCGACTACCGCAACGGTTACTCGGTCAACAACGTGTTCCGGCCCGCCGGGTTCGACGAAGGCCTGTCGGCGCGCCTGGTCACCACGGACGGCACCTATGTCGGCACGATCCACGTCAACTGCGACGACCCGCGCTATCCCCGTGACGACGACGTCGCCGAGATCAACGCGCTGCGCGTCCAGATGGCCGAGCACCTGGACTTCTCGGTACGGCCTCGGATGGTCTCCGAGTTGGTGGCCCCGGATGCGCAGTCATGGGCGGTCGACGACTTCGGTCGCGCCCACCTGCTACGCCTCGGCGACACGTTCTGCGAACCGCTGGATCCGTTGGCGGTCAACGAGATAGCGGCCGCGTTCCGCGCGGCCGGCCCTGTCGTGCGACCGGAGGTGCTGCGCTACCACGACGGTGTGTCCTGGCTGTACGTGCGGCGGATCGCGACCTCGTCGCGGTACCGCGGCGACAGCCTGCGGGCCGTGCTGCTGGCGAGCCGGACGCCGCTGCCGATGGGGATCACCCCGCGCGAACTCGACGCGCTGACGCTTGCGGTGTGCGGTCTGACCAACGCGCAGATCGCGGCGCAGTTGTTCATCAGCGTGCGTACCGCCGGGCACCACCTGGAGAGTGCGTCGGCGAAACTCGGTGCACCCAACCGTGCCGCGTGCGCGTCGCAGGCGGTCGCGCTCGGGCTGCTGTCGGCGGATGTGCTGTCGACGCTGGGCGGCCGGGAGCCGGTGGCCGTCTGAGGTGCGGCCGGGATCGCCGGCTCAGGTGACGTCCTGCGGGCGTACCCGCAGTTTGGCCGCGATGCGGGCCAGGGCCTGCTTGTCGGTGGTGGTGAGCGGGTCGAGGACGAACTCGCGCACAGAGCGCATGTGGATGGGTGCGGCCTCGACGACCAGCGCGTAACCGCGGTCGGTGAGCATGGCCAGGGTGTAGCGGCCGTCGGTCGCATCGGGGGAGCGGACGACCCAGCCCCTCTGCTCGAACCGCTTGACGACATTGGAGAGCCGCGACAGTGAGCCGTTGGCCAGAAAGGCCAACTCGCTCATCCGGATACGGCGCTCCGGCGCCTCGGAGATGTGACTCAGCACCAGGTACTCGAACAGCGTCAGATCAACCTGGCGCAACGGCGATTCCAGCTTGCCCGGTAGCAGCATCATCAGCGAGACCAGCCCCGTCCACGCTTCTTTCTCTTCCGGCGTCAGCCATCGGGTCTCCTGCGAACGCGCCATCTCTGCACTTTATCGGAGCAGCATCACTTCACATGTGAAGTCAGCGGTGGTACGTTCACTTCATGCATGAAGTAAAAAGTGAGTCCGGCGTCTCGTTCTTCGTCACCCCGGGCTTCGGTGAGGCGCTGCGCGACGCACTGCCGTACAGCCAGGCCGTGCGGATCGGGAACCGCGTCGAAATCTCCGGCCAGGGCGGCTGGGACGACGAGATCAACTTCCCGGAGTCCCTCGAGGACGAGATCGAGCGGACCTTCGAGAACGTGCAGCGCACGTTGGCCACCGCGGGCGCGAGTTGGGCCGACGTGGTCCACGTGAACTCCTACCACGTGCCGAGCGCGCCGGACTGGATCGGCGACGAGCCCACCCAGGCGATGGCCCGGCAATTGCGCAAGTGGATGCCCGACCGCGCGCCGATCTGGACGCAGACCGGCGTGGCCGCGCTCGGCGCCCCGAAAATGCGCGTCGAGATCCGGGTGACCGCGATCGTCGGCGAGTGACGGGAATGATTGCGGCGCGGTGTGCGCTCAGTACAGCATGACCTTCTCCCTCGGCGAACAGTCCGCGCTGCTCACGCCCGTCACCGTCGGCGGCGTCGAACTCGACAACCGAATCTTCATGGCGCCGTTGACCCGGTCGCGCGCCGATGCCGACGGCACGCCGTCGTCGCTGGCCGCCGAGTACTACTCGCAGCGCGCCGGCGCGGGTCTGATCATCAGCGAGGCCACCGCGGTGTGCGAGCAGGCCAATGGCGCGTATCTCAACACCCCCGGCCTCTACACCGACCGCCAGCAGGACAAGTGGTCCGAGATCGCGTCGGCCGTGCACCGGGCCGGCGGCAAGATGTTCGTCCAGCTCTGGCATGTCGGGCGGATGGCGCACCCGGAGATCAGCGGCTTCGAGAACGTCGGCCCGTCCCCGGTCGCCGCGGAGGTGCAGGCGCACACACCCACCGGCAAGAAGCCGCTGCCGGTGCCGCGCGCGCTGACGACCGGTGAGATCGCCGAGATCGTCGGCCAGTTCCGCACCGCGGCGCGCCGCGCCGTCGACGCCGGGATGGACGGTGTCGAGATCCACTCGGCCAACGGCTATCTATTGCACGAGTTCCTGTCCGATGTCGTCAATCAGCGCACCGACGGCTACGGCGGGTCGCCGCGCAATCGGGCCCGGCTGACTGCCGAGGTCGTCGAGGCGGTCGCCGCCGAGATCGGCCCCGACCGCGTCGGCCTGCGCATCTCGCCGGCCAATCAGGCAGGCGACATGCACGAGGACGACCCGGTCAGCACCTATGAGGCGCTGCTGTGCCGCATCGACTCCCTCGGCATCGCCTACCTGCACATGGTGCTCGATCCGTCGCATCCCGCGTTCGCGCCGCTGCGCACGCAGTGGCAGGGCTCGCTGGTGCTCAACACGCGCCGCCCGTCGGGCGCCGACTTCGCCCTGCTGGAAAGCCTCGCCGACTGGGGCGTGATCAGTGCGGCGGCCGTCGGCAGGGCGTTTCTGGCCAACCCGGATCTGATCGAGCGGCTGAAGTCCGGTGCCGCGCTCAACGAACCCGATCCGACGACGTTCTACGCGCCGGGGCCGGTCGGCTATATCGACTACCCGACGCTTGACGAATTGGTGACGGCCCGCTCGGCGTAGGTGTGAACGCGCCGGAGCGCGGGAAGAACGTCGGGCATGGCTACATACCGTGTTCTGAATCCCAAGGGCGAGGTCGTCGACACGAAGGACATCGAGAGCGCGGAGGACGCGCACGCCTGGTTCGTCGACCAGAAGGCCGACAACTCCGAGCTCGGCTGGCGCATGGAAGTCGAGCACGACGGCGAGTGGTCGTTCTTCGATGACACGGAGGGCGCCTCGGACTGACCCTCGGCTCCCGCGACCAGACACAAACTCGCACGGTTCCCGCCGGAACCGTGCGAGTTTGCGTCTGCTGAGCGAAAATGCTCCCCTCCAGGTGGCCCAACCAAGCGGTTGGGCGAGGCTGCTAGCATCGCGCACAGAGGAGCAGCCTCCCCGCGGATGACTGTCCGCGAAACCCCTGAACAGGACCTGGAGAACACATGTCCGAAGAAGCCTTCATCTATGAAGCCATCCGCACCCCACGCGGCAAGCAGCGCGGCGGCGCGCTCAACGAGATCAAGCCGGTCAACCTGGTCGTCGGCCTGATCGACGAGCTCCGCACCCGCTTCCCCGACCTGGACGAGAACCTGATCAGCGACCTGATCCTCGGCGTCGTCTCGCCGGTCGGTGACCAGGGTGGCGACATCGCCCGCACCGCGGGCCTGGTCGCGAAGCTCCCCGAAACCACCGGCGGCGTCCAGCTCAACCGCTTCTGCGCCTCCGGCCTGGAGGCCGTGAACATGGCCGCGCAGAAGGTCCGCTCCGGCTGGGACGACCTGGTGCTGGCCGGCGGCGTCGAATCCATGAGCCGCGTGCCGATGGGATCCGACGGCGGCGCCTGGGCGGCCGACCCGGAGACCAACTACCGCATCGGCTTCGTCCCGCAGGGCATCGGCGCCGACCTGATCGCCACCATCGAGGGCTTCTCCCGCGAGGACGTCGACGCCTACGCGGCGCGCTCGCAGGAGCGCGCGGCCGCAGCGTGGTCGGGCGGCTACTTCGCCAAGTCCGTCGTCCCGGTCAAGGATCAGAACGGCCTGGTCGTTCTCGACCATGACGAGCACATCCGCCCCGGCACCACGGTGGAAAGCCTGGGCAAGCTGAAGTCCGCGTTCGAGGGCGTCGGCGCGATGGGCGGCTTCGACGACGTGGCGCTGCAGAAGTACCACTTCGTGGAGAAGATCAACCACGTCCACACCGGCGGCAACAGCTCGGGCATCGTCGACGGCGCCGCGCTGGTGCTGATCGGCTCCGAGAAGGCGGGGGCCGCGCAAAACCTGACCCCGCGGGCGCGCATCGTCGCGACCGCCACCTCCGGCGCCGACCCGGTCATCATGCTGACCGGCCCGACCCCGGCCACCAAGAAGGTGCTCGACCGTGCCGGCCTGACCGTCGACGACATCGACCTGTTCGAGCTCAACGAGGCGTTCGCGTCGGTGGTGCTGAAGTTCCAGAAGGACCTGGGCATCCCGGACGAGAAGCTCAACGTCAACGGTGGCGCCATCGCGATGGGCCACCCGCTGGGCGCCACCGGCGCCATGATCACCGGAACCATGGTCGACGAGCTCGAGCGCCGCGGCGCTCGCCGTGCGCTGATCACGCTGTGCGTGGGCGGCGGCATGGGTGTTGCGACCATCATCGAGCGAGTCTGAGGAGCCTGAAAGACATGGCAGAGAACACGATCAAGTGGGACAAGGATGCCGACGGCATCGTCACCCTGACGCTGGACGACCCCACGGGTTCGGCCAACGTGATGAACGAGCACTACCGCGAGTCGATGCACAACGCGGTGGAAAAGCTTGCTGCGGAAAAGGATTCGATCACCGGTGTGGTGATCGCCAGCGCGAAGAAGACCTTCTTCGCAGGCGGTGACCTCAAGGGCATGATCAAGGTGGGTCCCGAGGACGCCGCCGAGATGTTCGCCGAGGTCGAGGCCATCAAGGCCGACCTGCGCAAGCTGGAAACCCTTGGCGTTCCGGTTGTTTCGGCCATCAACGGTGCCGCCCTCGGTGGCGGCCTGGAGATCGCGCTGGCCACCCATCACCGCATCGTCGCCGATGTGCGCGGCGTGGTGATCGGGCTGCCCGAGGTGACCCTGGGCCTGCTGCCCGGTGGCGGCGGTGTCGCGCGCACCGTACGCATGTTCGGCATCCAGAAGGCGTTCATGGAGATCCTGTCCCAGGGCACCCGGTTCAAGCCGGGTAAGGCCAAGGAGATCGGTCTGGTCGACGAATTGGTCGGCAGCGTCGAGGAATTGATCCCCGCCGCGAAAGCCTGGATCAAGGCCAACCCGGAGGCGCACACCCAGCCGTGGGACGCCAAGGGCTACAAGATGCCCGGCGGTACCCCGACCAGCCCGGCGCTGGCCGCGATCCTGCCGTCGTTCCCCGCGCTGCTGAAGAAGCAGCTCAAGGGTGCGCCGATGCCGGCACCGCGCGCCATCCTCGACGCCGTGGTCGAAGGTGCGCTGGTGGACTTCGACACCGCGACCCGCATCGAGAGCCGCTACTTCGTCAGCCTGGTCACCGGCCAGGTCGCCAAGAACATGATCCAGGCGTTCTTCCTGGATCTGCAGGCGATCAACGGCGGCGCATCCCGGCCCGACGGCATCGCCAAGCAGGAGATCAAGAAGATCGGCGTGCTCGGCGCAGGCATGATGGGCGCCGGTATCGCCTACGTGTCGGCCAAGGCCGGTTACGACGTCGTGCTCAAGGATGTTTCGCAGGAAGCAGCCGACAAGGGCAAGGCGTACTCGGAGAAGATCGAGGCCAAGGCGCTCGAGCGCGGACGCACCACCAAGGAGCGCTCCGACGCGCTGCTCGCCAAGATCACTCCGACCGCGGACGCCGCCGACCTCAAGGGCGTCGACTTCGTGATCGAGGCCGTCTTCGAGAACCAGGAACTCAAGCACAAGGTGTTCCAGGAGATCGAGGACATCGTCGAGCCGAACGCGCTGCTGGGCTCCAACACCTCCACGCTGCCGATCACCGGTCTCGCGACCGGGGTGAAGCGCCAGGAGGACTTCATCGGCATCCACTTCTTCAGCCCGGTCGACAAGATGCCGCTGGTGGAGATCATCAAGGGCGAGAAGACCTCCGACGAGGCGCTGGCCCGGGTGTTCGACTACACGCTGGCCATCGGTAAGACCCCGATCGTGGTCAACGACAGCCGCGGCTTCTTCACCAGCCGCGTCATCGGCACCTTCGTCAACGAGGCGCTCGCGATGCTGGGTGAGGGTGTGCCCGCGGCCAGCATCGAGCAGGCGGGTGCGCAGGCCGGCTACCCGGCAGCGCCGCTGCAGCTCTCCGACGAGCTCAACCTGGAGCTGATGCAGAAGATCGCGACCGAGACCCGCAAGGCCGCCGAGGCCAGCGGTGCGGCCTACGAGCCGCATCCGGCCGAGGCCGTCGTGAACAAGATGATCGAGATCGGTCGTCCGTCGCGGCTCAAGGGCGCGGGCTTCTACGAGTACGTCGACGGCAAGCGCGTGGGTCTGTGGCCGGGCCTGGCCGACACCTTCGGCTCCGGCGCGGTCGATATCCCGCTGCAGGACATGATCGACCGCATGCTGTTCGCCGAGGCGCTGGAGACCCAGAAGTGCCTCGACGAGGGCGTGCTGACCTCGACCGCCGATGCGAACATCGGCTCGATCATGGGCATCGGCTACCCGCCTTACACCGGCGGTTCCGCGCAGTTCATCGTCGGCTACGAGGGTGAACTCGGTATCGGCAAGGACGCGTTCGTCGCACGGGCCAAGCAGCTGGCCGAGCGCTACGGCGACCGGTTCAACCCCCCGGCGTCGCTGACGTCGTAGTTTCTCCACGCGAAAGCCCCCGCGACCTGGTGTCGCGGGGGCTTTTGCGTTGTCCAGGTGCGCCGGGTGCACGGTTTCTGCGCGGAAACCGCCGGCCGGATTCGCTCAAAATGCGTGCGTTCGGCGCGACGGGGAGTCTGGTGATGCGGGAATCCCGTGGGCGAGGCCGTTTCCGGTGTGGATGCCGGCGGCGATCCGCACGATAGGGCCGAACATGCTGTGGGACAACAGCTTCGTCCAGAGACGGGCCCGGGACGAGGGCTTTCTGTACAACATGCGATCCAGCATGCGCGGAAGACGCCGTCGCCGACAGTGGCCCTAGTGCCGATATTCGTTAAGATAGTGACATGCACACCGTGGCGATCCTCGCCTACGACGGGATGTCCGGATTCGAGTCCGGCCTGGCGGCCGAGATCTTCGGGATGACCGAGCTGTCCGCGAGATTCTCGGCGGGCCTGAAACGGCCGTGGTACTCGGTGAAGCTGTGCGCCGAAGCCGACGAACTGCGGTTGCTCGGCGGCGCGACGGTGCGCACCGCGTACGGCCTGTCCGACCTCGCCGACGCCGACACCCTGGTGATCCCGAGCGTGCGCGACGTCGACGACCCTGTGTCGGCCGAGCTCGTCGATGCGATCAAGACCGCCGACGCACGCGGGGCGCGTCTGGTGTCGATCTGCTCGGGAGCGTTCGCGCTCGCCGCGGCCGGCGTGCTCGACGGCCGCAAGGCGACCACGCACTGGATCTACGCCGAACAGCTGCGGCAGACCTACCCCGGCATCGAGATCGATCCGGCGCCGCTCTACGTCGACAACGGCCGCGTGCTCACCAGCGCGGGCTGCGCGGCAGGCCTGGATCTGTGCCTGCACATCGTGCGCTGCGACCACGGCGTGCGGGTCGCCAACGACGTCGCGCGACGGCTGGTGATCTCCCCGCACCGAGCCGGGGGACAGGCCCAGTACATCGAGACGCCGGTGCCCGAGCCGGCGACCGACGGGCGCATCGCCGCCGGAATGGCCTGGGCCCTCGAACATCTCGATCAGCCGATCACCCTCGACGAGCTCGCCGAGCGGTCCGCGCTGTCGCGGCGCAGCTATCTGCGTCAGTTCGCGAAAGCCACCGGCACGACACCGATCAAATGGCTGATCGGCCAGCGCGTGCAGGCCAGCCTGGAACTACTGGAGTCCTCGGACCTGTCGATCGAGCAGATCGCCGACCGGGTCGGGTTCGAGTCCGCGGTGACCTACCGGCACCACTTCGTCCGTCAGATCCACACCACCCCCAGCGACTATCGCAGCGCGTTCACCGGTTCGTGACGTCGTACGGAGGCGATACCGCAGAATGAATGAGTGACCGAAGGGCTTACCGAAAGCATCGCGGCAGCGCTGGACGGCTACGGGGACCGGCCGTGCATCGAGTTCGACGGACGCTGGTACTCCGGCCACGAGGTGGCGGCGTACGGCACCGCGATCACCTCGGGCCTGCGTGCGGCGGGCGTTCCCGACGACGCCCCCGTCGGCCTGATCGTGCGCAACCGACTCCCACACGCGGCGGCCATCGCCGGTTTTCTGGCTGCCGGTCGGACCGTCGCGATGATCTACTCGTTTCAGTCCGCCGAGGCGGTCGCCGGTGACGTCGAGAAGCTCAACCTGGCCGCGGTGGTGGCCGACGCCGAGGACTGGGCCGAACCGGTGGTGCACGCCGCACAGCGCATCGGCAGTGCGGGCCTGGCGATCTCGCTGCACGCCCCGATCGTGTCGGCCGTCGGACGTCTGGAACGCCGCGACACCTCCCGGCGCCATGCCCCCGCCGAACCCGGCATCGCGCTGAAGATCCTGACCAGCGGCACTACCGGGCCGCCGAAGCGGCAGTCGATCCCGACCCATGTGCTCAGCCGCACGGTGTTCAGCGTGACGGCGGGGGAGAGGGCTTCCGAGGGCGCGCCGCCGGAGTTCGCGTACTGGCAGTTCGGCGGCATCGGGGTGTGCCAGCTGATCGCCGGTATCTACAACGGTCGCCGGATCGCGATGCTGGAGCGGTTCTCCGTCGAGGGCTGGGTGGACGCGGTCCGACGGCACCGGGTGGCGCGCGCCGGTGTGCAGCCCGCCGTGATCCGGATGCTGCTCGACGCCGATGTGCCGAAGGAGGACCTCGCATCGCTGGAGTTCCTGATCAGCGCATCGGGCCCACTCGACCCCGAGACCCGCGACGAGTTCGAGGCGAAGTACGGGGTCCCGATCCGATTAGCTTACGGCGCAACCGAGTTCGCCGGATCGCTGTGCGCGTGGACCGACGACATGATCGCCGAGTTCGGCCACAGCAAGCGCAACAGCGTCGGACGCGCCCTTCCCGACACCGCCCTGCGGATCGTCGACGCGGATACCGGCGCCGAACTGCCCGCCGGGCAGCCGGGACTGCTGGAGGCACGGGTCGCGCCGATCGGTCCGGACTGGATCCGGACCACCGACATCGCCAGCATCGACACCGACGGGTTCGTCACCCTGCACGGGCGCGCCGACGGCGCGATCAACCGGGGCGGGTTCAAGGTGCAGCCCGAGGAGGTCCGGCGCGTGCTGATATCGCACCCCGCGGTCCGCGACGCATGCGTGGTCGGTGTGCCCGACGCCCGCCTGGGTCAGGTACCGTTCGCCGCGATCGAGGTCGAGCCGGGACGCGACACCCCGCCCGATGAGGAGCTCAAAGACCTTGTGCGGCAGGAACTGCCCGTCTACACCGTCCCGGTGGCGTTCGCCGCCGTCGACGAGCTGCCGCGCAATCCGGCGTTGAAGGTCAGCCTGCCCGCCGTCGCGGCGCTCTACCCCGGCGGATGAAGCCCTACAGCGATCCGAGGTCCGAGGACAACCAGTGCTTGGGCTCGACGAACACGGCCACGCTATCCCCGTGCTCGCGGCGGGCGAATTCCAGGTAGCCCTCGACCTTGTCGGGCGGCAGGTAGCGCTTGGTCATCTCGACGAGTTGGTCGTCGGTGCCGGGCTCGATACGCAGTACCGGCCCGTCCACCGCGACGTAGCGCACGGAGGGCTCGAGCCGCTCGACCATCAGCGAGACGAAGCCGGCGGCCTCGATCAGCTGATGCTTACGTGAGCCGGCGCCGGTGGAGAACCACAGCTCACCGCCCGGCGTGTACTGGTACCAGATCGGGACGGTCAACGGTCCACGATCGGGACCGTTGGCGACGGACAGCGCTGCGATATGCGGTTCGGCGAGGAACTGTCGGCGTTCTTCTTTGGAAAGTGGCATATATCGCACGCTACTCACGGCGGGCGACACGTTCGGCGACGTTTCGCAGATGCGAACGGCGACATAGAGTCGGGGGCATGCGCTTCGGATTGTTCATCCCGCAAGGCTGGCGTCTCGACCTCGTCGGAATCGAACCGCGTGACCAGTGGCGAGTGATGAGCGAACTCGCAGGCTATGTCGACTCCGGCGACGCATGGGATTCTCTGTGGGTCTACGACCACTTCCACACCGTGCCGGTGCCGACCGCCGAGGCCACCCACGAAGCCTGGTCGTTGATGTCCGCCTACGCCGCGACGACCTCGCGGATCAAGCTGGGGCAGATGTGCACCGCGATGAGCTACCGCAACCCGGCCTATCTCGCCAAGGTGGCCGCGACTGCCGACATCATCTCGGGCGGGCGGATCCAGATGGGTATCGGCGGTGGCTGGTACGAACACGAGTGGCGGGCCTACGGCTACGGGTTCCCGTCGGCGGGGGTTCGGCTGGGCCGCCTCGACGAAGGCGTCCAGATCATGCGGGACGCCTGGCGCGACGGCACGGTGTCGTTCGACGGTAAGCACTACCAGGTCAGTGGAGCGATCGTGGAGCCGCGGCCGCTGCAGGAGGACGGGATCCCGCTCTGGATCGCCGGTGGCGGTGAGAAAGTCACCCTGAAGATCGCCGCCAAATACGCGCAGTACACCAACTTCACCTCCGATCCCGAAGGTTTCAAGCACAAGTCGGACGTGCTGGCCGGGCACTGTAAGGACGTCGGCACCGATTTCGACGCGATCGTGCGCTCGGCCAACATCAACGCCGTGGTCGGAAGCTCCGAGTCCGACGTCAAGGATCGGCTGGCCCGCGTGCGCTCGCGGATCAGTTCGCTCACCGGCGACGCGGCCGCGGACGCGATGCTCGATTCGATGAGCACCCCGCAGGCCGGCAGCGGCACCCCGGAGCAACTGGTCGAGACGCTGCAGCGATTGCAGGGTCTGGGCTGCGAGTACGTGATCTGCTATTTCCCCGAAGCCGCCTACGACAGATCCGGCATCGAACTGTTCGAGCGCGAGGTCATCCCGGCCCTGTCGTGATGCGCCGCGTCACAGAAGGCAAATACTGACTCTGACGTCAGGCCGACGCCGGACCCGCTGCTGCCGGACGGCATGTGCCGTCCGCCGGTTGTGCCCGACGGAAGCCGCCGTCGGCGGGGTCGTGGCAACCTCCAGATAGCGATTTGCGCGCGCCGACACGCCGGGCCCGCGACGGCCTCCGCGGCGCTCGGGAGCGCCTCCCGGGCTCAGGTTTCCGGTGACTGGAACGGGCGGGGCCACCCTCCGCAACTGAATTGATGCAGGCGAAAATTTGCTGATTGTAGCCGCAAATATCGCTCTGAACAGGGTGGAAGCTGCGGCGCGACGGGCTGTGAAGTTAGCCTTACTTTTTCGGTGGGAAGGATCTTCGTCACATTTCGCTATCGTGGTCACGATATTGGTTTAAGCTTCTGCGTGCTGGACGCGCGCTTGAAGCGTGGCGTGCGTCCAGCAAACCAAACTTCTCGCCGCGGGCGTCGAGGCCTCCGCCTCCGCCGCGATGTCGCTCCCGGACTGCCGCCGCGGCCCGGATCGGCAGGCTGGTGAAGAACCAGCAACCAGATCAGATCGCCGGCCCGAGCAGGTCGTCGGCATCCTTGATGACATAGCCGTAGCCCTGCTCGGCGAGGAAGCGCTGCCGGTGCGCCGCGTACTCGGCGTCGAGGCTGTCACGCGACACCACCGAGTAGAACACCGCGCCACCGCCGTCGGCCTTGGGCCGCAGCAGCCGGCCCAGGCGCTGGGCCTCCTCCTGGCGTGATCCGAAGGTCCCTGAAACCTGCACCGCGACACTGGCTTCCGGGAGGTCGATGGAGAAGTTCGCGACCTTGGAGACCACCAGGGTGCGTATCTCGCCGCGCCGGAAACCGTCGAACAGCTCCTCGCGTTCGGCGGTCTTGGTCGAGCCCTGGATCACCGGCGCGCCGAGTTCGGCCCCGAGCTCGTCGAGCTGGTCGAGGTAGGCGCCGATCACCAGCGTCGGCTCGTTCGGGTGCCGATCCAGGATCGACTTCACCACGGCGATCTTGGTGTGCGCCGTCGCGCACAGCTTGTACCGCTCCTCCGGCTCGGCCGTCGCGTAGAGCATCCGTTCGTTGTCGGTCATCGTGACCCGCACCTCGATGCACTCCGCCGGCGCGATCCAGCCCTGGGCCTCGATGTCCTTCCACGGGGCGTCATACCGCTTCGGCCCGATCAGCGAGAACACATCGCCTTCACGGCCGTCCTCGCGGATCAGCGTCGCGGTCAGGCCGAGACGGCGCCGCGACTGCAGGTCGGCGGTCATCCGGAACACCGGTGCGGGAAGCAGGTGCACCTCGTCATAGATGATCAGGCCCCAGTCGCGGCTGTCGAACAGCTCGAGGTGCTTGTACTCACCCTTGGTGCGCCGGGTGATCACCTGATACGTCGCGATCGTGACGGGCCGAATCTCCTTGCGCTCACCGGAGTACTCGCCGATCTCTTCTTCGGTCAGCGACGTGCGCGCGATCAGCTCGCGCTTCCACTGCCGCCCCGCGACGGTGTTCGTGACCAGGATCAGCGTCGTCGCGCCGGCCTTGGCCATCGCCGCCGCGCCGACGAGCGTCTTGCCCGCACCGCACGGCAGCACCACGACGCCTGAGCCGCCGTCCCAGAACGAGTCGGCGGCCATCTGCTGGTAATCGCGCAGCTCCCACCCATCCTGCTGCAGGTCGATCGGGTGCGCTTCACCGTCGACGTAGCCCGCGAGATCCTCAGCAGGCCAACCGATCTTGAGCAGCATCTGCTTGACCCGGCCGCGTTCGCTGTTGTGCACGATCACCGTGTCGTCGTCGAGCCGCGCGCCCAGCATCGGGGCGATCTTCTTGTTCCGCAGCACCTCTTCGAGCACCGCGCGGTCGAAGCTGACCAGGGTCAGACCGTGCGCGGGATGCTTGACCAACTGCAGCCGGCCGTAGCGGGCCATCGTGTCGACGATGTCGACGAGCAACGGCTGCGGCACGGCGTACCGGGAGAACGACACCAACGCGTCGACGACCTGCTCGGCATCGTGTCCGGCTGCCCGCGCGTTCCACAGCGCGAGCGGGGTGATGCGGTAGGTGTGGACGTGCTCGGGCGCGCGCTCCAACTCGGCGAACGGGGCGATCGCGGCACGCGCCGCCCCCGCCTGCTCGTGGTCGACCTCGAGCAGCACGGTCTTGTCGGATTGCACGATGAGCGGGCCGTCAGTCACGCGCGCTCCCGCGGTGATGCCTGGATGAAGTCACGTTTGTCCATTATTCCGGGTCGGCCGACATGGTCGCCGCGCCCGCGATCCGGGCTGAGGACGTCGAGATTGCGGGAACACCGTCGGCGGTCCGATCGCGGGCAGTCAGGCCCGACATATTGTCGGAGGCTCTAATTCGCTGGGCCGGCATCGCCGCTGTTCAGAAGTCCTCGTCAGATTGCAACGCCGCCGGCGCCGCTTTCCGCCCTTGCGCATCTGTGATGAGGGTCACTATTTTGCTCTTAGTGTCCTTCGCTGAGGGAGAACCCACCGGCCCGACGGGCCGACCCCGGACACTGTGCACAGAGCGGAGGTCGATCGATGCGCGCGTCCCGTCCCGTCCCGCAGCCGGCGCAGGCCCGGTACGCCCTCTACGTCGGCCGCGTCGGTGCGCTGGCGGTGGCGCTCGGAATCGGGATCGCCGTCGCGAACTCGGCCACCGCGTACGCCGACTCCGACGGCGACTCCTCTTCATCCGGAGCGACGTCATCCGGGTCGACCTCGTCGGCGACATCGACCGCTGACGCCGGCCCCGCCAAGCCCGCCTCCACCAGGTCCTCGGCGTCGACCGGCGGTTCCACCAAGGACGCCGCCCGCGACGCCGACGACTCCGATGAAACAGCCGATACCGCCGGCGACGACGACGCATCCGACAGGTCGGCCCGCTTCTCGGCCGCCGAAGACGACGAGGCCGAGGCCGCGGCGGACCCCGAGGTGCTCACCGAGGTCGAGACCGCCGACGAACCTGAGGTGCCGGTCGGCGACGAGGAAACCCCGTCCGCCCCGATCGGCGGCGCGCCACAGAAGCCCGCCGCGCCGGTGCGAAGCGCCCCGGCCGCGGTATCGGAGCCGGCAACGGCCGCCACCGAGGACGCCGCGGCGACGCAGGCCACCGCGACCGTGCCGGTGCTCAACGCCGTGGTGTCGAATGTCGTTGCACCGTTGGTGGATCCCGCGCTTCCCGCGCCGTCCCCGGTCGGTGACGCGGTGCTGGCGTGGGTGCGACGCCTGATCACGCACACGTTCTTCAACAAGACCCCGGTGCTGCTCAAGCCGGTGGAAACCGAGCAGATCATCACCGGCCAGGTGCTGATCACCCTCGACGTCGAAGACCCCAACGGCGACCCGCTGACCTTCGACATCGTGCAACCGGCCAACGGGCTGGTGGTCCGCGTACCCGCCACCAACACGTTCCTGTTCACCCCGACACTGCCGGTCCTCGGCGACCCCATGCCGGTGAAGTTCGACATCGTCGTGCGCGACGACTCCGAACACCTGACCGGCGTGCTCGGCAGCATCCAGAAGCTGCTGCACTCGGTGGCGCGGTTCTTCCGCCTCGCGCAACCCGACAACCGCACCGTCACCGTCGAATTCGACGCCGAACCGATTGTGCAGGCACCACCCACACTGGCCGTCGTCGGACGGCTGCTGCCCTACGTGCTCGGCGGAGACCCGGTGAACCTGCTGACCCTGGCGACCATCGTCGACCTCGACTCGCCGCGGATGAACGAGGCGACGGTCACCATCGGCCTCGGCAGGCAACCCGGCGACAAGCTGGGTTACGTCGCCCCCGACGGGATCCAGATCGGCGTCGAGCAGGTCAACGACTACACGTTGAAACTGAGCGGCCTTGCCAGCCAGGCGGATTACCAGGCCGCGCTGCAGGCGGTCACGTTCAGCACCACCGATCTGGGGTTGGTCGCGCGGACCGTCGAGTTCACCATCACCGACGAACACGGGGTGCCGAACCTGGTGCCCGCGCTGGCCCTGGTGACCGTGCTCGGGCTGCCGCTGGCCGCCCCGCCGACCCTGCTGGCCGCCGGCGGGTTGCCGTACTTCCTGGGTGGCGCGCCGGTCAAACTGCTGTCGGTCGCCGAGATCACCGACCTGGACTCGGCGTCGCTGCAGCGGGTTCTGGTCAAGATGACCCCGCTGACCGCGGTCGCCGGCGACAAGCTCGGGTATGTGGCGCCTGCGGGGATCAGCGTGGGCGTGAACCAGATCGACGACCGCACCATCGAACTGACAGGTGCGCACTCCCTGCAGGACTACGAAACCGCTTTGAAGGCCATCACTTTCAGTGCCACCTCGCTGGGACTGGTGGCCCGCACGGTCGAGATCACCTTGACCGACGCCGACGGCGTCGACAGCCTGCTTCCCACCCCGGTCGCGATGACGGTGCTGCCGGGCCTCGGAGTCGAGCTGCCGCTTCTCGTCACTCCGGTCGGGCTGCCCGTCCACACCTTGGGCAAGCCGCCGGTGAAGCTGCTGACCTCGGTCGCCATCGCGAACGCCGACGACGGCAAGCTGACCGGCGCGGTGGTCGCCATCGGGCTGAACCGGGTGGCCGGTGACAAGCTCGGATACACCGCGGTGCCGGGAAACCCGGTCGGAGTGGTGGCGACCAACGACTGGACCCTGACGTTGTCGGGGGAGGCGACCGTCGAGCAGTACCAGCAGGTTCTGCAGAACATCACGTTCAGCGCCACCCAGATGGGGCTGCCCCGCACCGTGACCATCGACGTCACCGAAGCCGACGGCGACACCAGCCCCGCCCCGGGCATCGTGTTCGCGAGTTCGCTTGTGCCGCTGCCGCCGACGATCGTGGTCACCGCCGTGCCGCCCACCCACACCATCGGCAAGCCCGCGGTGGTGCTCGCCCCGGTGGTGACCATCGAGGATCTGGACTCGCCGGTGCTGGCCGGCGCCACCGTCGCGCTCGGCGCCGGTCGCCAGGCCGGGGACACACTGAGCTACACCACCCCGCCCGGCGGAACCATCACCGCGATCTGGAACGGCACCGACACCCTCACGCTGTCGGGTGCGGCGACCGTCGCCCAGTACGAGGCCGCGCTGGAAGCAGTGCGGTTCGCCGCCACCGGCGGGGCGGGTGTGCCGCGGACGGTCACCATCAACGTGATCGACGATTCCGGGCTCAGCGCACTCGTGCCCGGTGCCGCGGCGGCCCTGGTCAAGAACCCGGACCGGCCGACGGTCGTCACCGTCGGACTGCCCGACCTGTCATTCCCGAAGGTCGGAGCGACGGTCAAGCCGATCACGCTGGCCACCATCGCCGATACCGACTCGACCACGCTGACCGGCGCGTCGGTCAGGATCGCCGAGCGCTTCACCGCCGGCGACACCCTCGGCTACACACCGATCTCCGGCGTGCCGATCGCCGCGTCGTACAACACCGCGACCGGCGAGCTGACCCTCACCGGGACGGCGACCATCGCGCAGTACAAGCAGGCACTGGAGTCCGTCACCTTCCGGGCCACCCAGTACGGCGGCGGGCTGCTCGACGTGCTCGGCGTCACCCGGGTGCTGTCGGTGTTCGTCACCGACGACTCCGGTGTCAGCAACACCCTGCCCGGGGTGGTGCCGGTGACCGTCTTCCGGTAGCCGGACTCAGCTGGCGTTCGCCGACACCACCGACGTGACGCGGTGGATCGCGAACTCCCGCACCCGCCCCGACGCCGGGTCGTAGGCGGTCAGCTGCCCGCCACGCACGTTGATCGGGGACACCACCCGCTGGGTCGCCACCCCGGCGGGATCGACATAGCCGATCACGACGGACTCCTGCAGATGCGCGGCCTGTTGCAGCTCCGAGATCGCGACGGCGGGATCCAGCCGCAGACCCGTCGGCGGCGCCGACGCGACCTTGCGCAGCACGGCGACGATCGCGGCGAGGGTCTGGTCGGTCGGCGCCGTGGAGTGCCGGTAGCCGCGGCGACGGCCCGGTGCGGGCACCCGTGCGCCGCGGCTGCGCAGATCGACGATGGCGCCGGTGGTGTCCTCGGCGGCCGGGGCGAAGCCCGCGACCCGTAACGCGTTGAGCACCTCCGAGATCGGTGCCTGCGACACCGCGACCGTCGGGGCCAGCAGCCGCAACTCCACCTGCTCGGTGGCGGGCGCGGCGACGGCCTGGGCCAGCAGCGCGGCGTCCTCGCAGCGCACGAACGACGACGCCATACCCACGCGCAACTGCCCGTGCCGGCGCGCGACATCGTCGATCAGATACGTCAGGGCCTGCGGGACAGGCGTTTTCGAATGCCGTTCGAACAGTGCGTGTAGCCCGCCCGCGGTCTTGCCGGTGTCCAGCGCGCGCCGCACCGACGACTCGTCGATGCGATAGACCATCGCCGCGCCCGCGGATTCCACGGTTGCGACGGCGGCCAACTGTTCGGCCAGGTCACGCTGCAACGGGCCCGGAACGATGACCGTCAGATCCGCCTGCAGCAGGAAGTGGTCGATCGGGGCGGGCAGCACCTTGTCCATCGCCGCGATCACGACGTCGTCGTCACCGCCGGCGAGCAGACGCCGCAGCGGGGTGCAGAGCGCGCCGCGCCCGACCGCGCCGACGGCGTGCGCCTCGGTGAGCAGATCGGCGACGGGCTCGCGCTGCAGCCTGGCCGCCCATCGGGGGCGCTTCCAGATCATCGCCTGCGACGCGGAGTCGGCGTCCACACCCGCGCCGGAGGCAAGCTCGGCCAGCGTCTCCAGTAACAGCCGGCGGTCCAGCGGTGCGGCGGTTGAGAACAGCGAATCCGACAGTGCGGCAAAGGGTTTTCCGTCAGCGCCACGGCTGCCGATCAAGCTCGGCCGGCCCGGCAGTTCCAGCCATGCCGTCGCCATCTGATGCCATTTGGCGGCAGGCGTCGACTCGATGAACCGGTCGGCGGCCACCGTCGGCGCCCACGCCGACGCGGCGGTGTCGTTCGGATCCGGCTCCGGGATGCCGGGTGCGATCAGACCCGCCCCCGCCGCGACCTCCAGGATCAGGCCCAGCCGGCGTTCGTCGATACCGGTGACCTTGGTCAGCCGTTTGACCTCACGGATCCCCAGGCCGCCACTGCGCAGTTCGGGAACCGGTGCCTCACTGAGGGTTTCGAGAACCACCTCGGTCTCGCGGAGGAAGTCCAGTGCCGCTCCTGCGGCGACGGCGTCGACGTCGGCGGCCTTGGTCCTCGTCACCGTCGGGTCCGGACGGGACAGGCTGACCGGGCCCGGGGTCTCGCCGCGCAGCACCTGGCCGACCACGCGCGGCAGGATCACGGTGTCGTCGTCGAGGCGGCGCAGCAGCCCGGCGGCCAGCAGCCTCGGCACCGGCCGGTCCGGCGGGGTACCGGGCATCGCGTCGCGGGTGCGGCCGATCGGCGAGCCGTCCACCAGCTTGTCCAGCAGGTCGCGCGCGGGGTCGTCGAGCGACGCGAGGGCTTCGGTGATCTCGGCCGCCGACAGCGACGTGCTCTCGACGGTGACCTGGCCCGGGTACCAGGGCAGGCTCGACGCCACCTCGGCGGCGACCCGCAGCGCACCGTCGCCGGTCAGGTCGCCCCACACCAGCGCCCGCACGCACAGGTCCTCGACCGCGGCCCGCAGGTCGGCGCCGTCGGCCCGTTCGCCCAGCAGGGCGGTCAGGTCGGTGAACGTCACGGTGCCGGTGTCGGCATGCAGTGTGAGCAGCGCGTCGAGCACCGCCAGATGCAGGAAGTCCAGGTCGTCGGTGGCCGCTTTGACCGACTGGCGGGCGGCCGCGCGGGCCGCCAACGCCGCGATGCTGCCCGGCGGCGGTTGGGTGAGGTCGGGCCGCAGACGCAACAGCGTGATCAGCTGTTCGTCGTCGGATTCGGCCAACCAGGCGGCCAGGGGCACGCCCGGACTCTTAACACTCATCGCTGACCAGCGTAAAGGAGCCGCCCGACGTCGCCAGTCGGCGATCGGCCTGCCACAATGTCAGCGTGGCTGATGACAAGAAGAACCGTTACGTCGATCCGGGCTGGCCGACGACCGATCCCGATGACCACGCGGTCAGCGAGCTTGCCACCGACCGCACCGGCGCTCTGTCGCCGTTCGGTGAGGTGACATTCCCGTTGCCGGCGGAAGAGCTCCCCTTCATCCAAGCTGTCACCGTCGTCAACAAGTAGCGGTGTCCGACCGCCTCTCGCATCTCGACGAGACCGGCGCCGCCCACATGGTCGACGTCTCGGCCAAGGCCGTGACCAAGCGTGTCGCCGTCGCCGAGGGCACGGTGCACACCACGCCCGACGTCGTCGCGATGATCTCTGCCAACGGGCTGCCCAAGGGTGACGCGCTGGCGACCGCACGGGTGGCGGGCATCCTGGCCGCCAAGCGCACCAGCGATCTCGTGCCGCTGTGTCATCCGCTGGCGATCACCGGCGTCGACATCGATTTCACCGTCGGCGGCCACGACACGCCCGGAGCCGTCGGCATCACCGCCACGGTGCGCACCACCGACCGCACCGGCGTCGAGATGGAGGCCCTGACCGCGGTCAGCGTCGCGGCGCTGACGGTCTACGACATGATCAAGGCGGTGGACCGGGCAGCCCGCATCGACGGGATCCAGGTGGTGCACAAGGAAGGCGGCAAGACCGGGACGTGGACCCGGTGACAACGCGCTACGGCGTCGTCGTCATCGCCTCTACCCGGGCCTCCGGGGGCGTCTACGAGGACCGCTGCGGCCCGATCCTGGTCGACTGGCTCAACGCCCGCGGCATCGGCACCCCGGCGGCGGTCGTGGTCGCCGACGGCGAACCCGTCGCGCAGGCGCTGCGCACCGCCCTCGCCGGGCGCCCCGACGTCATCCTGACCTCCGGCGGCACCGGCATCTCACCGACCGACTCCACCCCGCAGTACACCGCGGAGCTCCTCGACTACCAGATCCCCGGCCTGGCCGACGCGATCCGGCGGTCCGGGCTGCCCCACGTGCCGACCTCGGTGCTGTCCCGCGGCGTCTGCGGCGTCGCCGGGCGCACACTGATCGTCAACCTGCCCGGCTCGGTCGGCGGCGTCAAAGACGGCCTCGGCGTGCTGGCCGACGTGCTCGACCACGCGCTGGACCAACTGCAAGGCAAGGATCACCCGCGATGACCGCCGTCCTGCGCGCCGCGCTGACCGAGACTCCGATCGACACCGCGGAACACGAGACGCTGGTCGCCCACGAGTCCGCGGGCGCGGTGGTCACGTTCGCGGGTGTGGTGCGTGACCACGACGGCGGCCGCGGTGTGACGCGGCTGGAGTACTCGGCCCATCCGAGCGCCGAGCAGACGCTGGCCGACGTCGCCGCCGAGATCGCGGCCGAGAGCCACGGGGTGCGCGCCATCGCGGTCAGCCACCGCGTCGGAATCCTGCACATCGGAGACGCCGCGCTGGTCGCCGCCGTCGCGGCGGATCACCGCGGGGCGGCGTTCGAGACCTGCGCCCGCCTGGTCGACCGCGTCAAGGAGCGGCTACCGGTCTGGAAGCACCAGTTCTTCGCCGACGGCACCGACGAATGGGTGAACAGCGCGTAGCGGAGCGCAGCGGTCAGGCAGCGCGTAGCGGAGCGCAGCGGTCAGGCAGCGCGTAGCGGTCAGCGGCCGGCTCAGGCCGGAGGCAACACCGGGGCGGGGGCCGGGGCACCCGGAGCCGGCAGCGGCGCAGCAGCGGCGTCCGCCGGAGCGGGCGGCGCGGCCAGCGGTGCAGGAGCACCGGGGACAGCCGCGTCAGGCACCGGTGCGCCGGCCGGAGGCATCGCGCCGACCGGGATCGGCGTCCGGGTGTCGTTTGCGGTCAGCGGACGCTGGGTCAGGGCCAGCAGCGCATCCGAACCCGAGATCTCCTGGGTCTGGATCGCGTGCCAGATCTCCTTCAGATACGTGACGTTCGGGCCCTGCTTGGGTCCCTGCGGCAGCGGTGCGGTACCGGGAGGCAGGTTGTCCGGGCTGGCCAGGTGAGGCACCTCGGCCGGAGCCGGAGCCGCCAGCGGATCGGCCGCAGGCGCGGCGACCGCAGCCGGGGCCGGGGCAGGCACCGGTTCCGGGGCGACCGGGGGCAGCGGCGGCGCAACCGGCGCCGGCTGCAGCGGAGCCGCATCCAACCCCAGCGACCACATCTGCGGTTCACCCGGGGCGGGTGCGGGGGCGACGTCCCAGTTGGCCGCGGCGATCACCGCGCTCTGGCGACCTTCGACCGGCACCGGCACGGACACCGGCTCGACCGGAGCAGGCGCGGACAGTGCGTCGAAGGGCACCGCTTCGGGCGCGGGGGCGGGGGCCTCGGGGGC
>NZ_MVID01000019.1 GCF_002086815.1 Mycolicibacterium parafortuitum | reverse complement strand
CGCCGATGATACTGCCCACACGGGTGGAAAAGTAGGACACCGCCGAACACAAATTGGAATAGCCCCCCACCTCGCGTGGGGGGCTATTTCCTATTCCGGCCCTATTGCTCTTCATTGCGCCCGCAATTAGTCGAAAAGCGTATTCGAATTCGGCATTCTGAATTCATTAATTATGAGTCGCCAGAGCTTGGCCGTATCCTTTCTTTGTGCAGAACAACCAGGGTGGCCGCGGCGAACGTCGGCCCGACCGCGCGTCCAACGGCGGTGGCGGCCAGCAGCGCCCGCGCCGCGACAACCGTTCGGCCCCGCACCGGTCCGGTCCCCAGCGCGCACGTCCGGTGCAGCCCCGCACCGACGGCGACGACCCGCGCCACAGCGGTCCGCCGATCCCACCCGAGATCGAGGCCAAGCAGCTCTCACCCGAGATCCGTGGTGAACTGACCACGCTCGATCGCGCGACCGCCGACGCGGTGGCCCGCCATCTCGTCGCCGCCGGCGAACTGCTCGAGGACGACCCCGAGGCCGCTCTGGAACATGCCCGCGCCGCGCGTGCCCGGTCCGGGCGCATCGCCGCGGTCCGCGAAGCCGTCGGGATCGCCGCCTACCAGTGTGGCGACTGGGCCCAGGCGCTCGCGGAGCTGCGTGCCGCACGCCGAATGGGAAGTCGCTCACCGTTGTTGGCGCTGATCGCCGATTGCGAGCGCGGCGTCGGCCGCCCCGAACGGGCGATCGAGCTCGCCCGCAGTGACGAGGCCGCCGCGCTGACCGGGGAGGACGCCGACGAACTGCGCATCGTCGTCGCCGGCGCACGATCCGATCTCGGCCAGCACGAGCAGGCACTGGCAGTGCTGTCGACCCCGACGCTCGACCCGGCCCAGACCGGGCAGACCGCGGCGCGGCTGTTCTACGCCTACGCCGATACGCTGCTGGCCCTCGACCGGCGCGACGAGGCGCTGCAATGGTTCCTGAACGCCGCCAAGGCCGATGTCGACGGTGTGACCGACGCCGAAGAGCGCATCACGGAGCTGTCCTGAGGTGAGCACCCTTGCGCAGCAGCACGATTGCCTGCTGCTCGACCTCGACGGCACGGTGTTCCGCGGACACGAGCCCACCCCGGGCGCGGTGCAGACGCTGGCCGCGATCGACGCGCGGGTGCTCTACGTGACCAACAACGCGTCCCGCAGTGCCGGGCAGGTCGCCGACCATCTGTGCGAGCTGGGCTTCACCGCCGTCGCGGCCGATGTGGTGACCAGTGCCCAGAGCGCGGCCCGACTGCTGGCCGAGCAGTTGCCCGGCGGCGCGAAAGTGCTTGTCGTCGGCACGGACTCGCTGGCCGACGAGGTCCGCGCCGTCGATCTGACGCCGGTGCGGGAGTGGTCCGACGACCCGGTGGCCGTGGTGCAGGGGCACAACCCCGAGACCGGCTGGCAGAACCTCGCCGAGGCGGCGCTGGCGATCCGGGCCGGGGCACTGTGGATCGCCGCCAATGTCGACAAGACGCTGCCGTCGGAGCGCGGCCTGCTGCCCGGCAACGGGTCGATGGTGGCCGCGCTGCGCATCGCCACCGAGGCCGAACCTCAGGTCGCCGGCAAGCCCGCCCCCGCGCTGATGGCCGATGCGCTGTCCCGGGGGGAGTTCGACCGACCGCTGGTCGTCGGTGACCGCCTCGACACCGACATCGCCGGCGCCAACGCCGCGGCGCTGCCCAGCCTGATGGTGCTGTGCGGTGTGAACACCGCCGCCGACGCGATCTGGGCCGATGAGGACCAGCGGCCAGGTTTCCTGGCCGAGGATCTGCGCGCCCTGACCGGCGCGGCAGCAGACACCCTGCGGATCGCCGAGCACCCGGGCTGGCAGGTCGAGGTCTCACCCGAGGCGGTCACGCTGTCGTCCACCGGTTCTGATCCCGGCGACGCGTTGTCGCCGGTGCGTGCGATCGCCGCGGCCGTGTGGGGCGCCGGGACGACCGGCCGCCGACCCATCACCGGCGCCGACAACGCGGCGCGACAGGCCGTCGCACGGTGGGCTCTGGAGCCGACCTCCATCGGCTAGCGTGAACCCCGACATGAGTAACGATCCCGACCAGATCCGCGCCCAGGTCGCCGAACTCCTCGGTGAGCATTCGGACCTGTCGGCAGCCGACCTGGACTCCGTCGCCGCGCGCCTGGACGAGGCGCACGATCTGCTGGTGCGCGCGCTGGAATCCGTCGAGAAGGGCTGACCCGCGTGACGCGGCGCGCACGTGTGGACGCCGAACTCGTCCGCCGGGGACTGGCCCGGTCGCGGCAGCAGGCGGCCGAGCTGATCAACGCGGGCCGGGTCCGGGTCGACGGTATGCCGGCGACCAAACCCGCCACCGCGGTGACCGTCACCGCGAACCTGACCGTCGAGGGTGGCGACGAAGACTCCTGGGTGTCCCGCGGAGCCCACAAACTGATCGGCGCTCTCGACGCGTTCGGCGTCGACGTCGCGGGCCGGCGCTGCCTGGACGCGGGGGCCTCGACCGGTGGGTTCACCCAGGTGCTGCTGCATCGCGACGCCCGCGAGGTCGTCGCCGTGGACGTCGGCTACGGCCAGCTCGCGTGGCCGGTGCGCACCGACCCCCGGGTGACGGTGATGGAACGCACCAACGTCCGCGACCTCACCGCCGACGCGATCGGCGGGCCCGTCGACCTCGTCGTGGCCGACCTGTCGTTCATCTCGCTGGCGACGGTGCTGCCCGCACTGACCGCGTGCTCGTCACCCGGCGCGGATATCGTTCCCATGGTGAAACCGCAGTTCGAGGTCGGCAAGGACCGGGTCGGCACCGGCGGCGTGGTGTCCGATCCGCTGCTGCGCGCCGATGCGGTGCTGTCGGTCGCCCGCCGGGCCGCCGAACTGAACTGGCACGCTGTGGCGGTGACCGCCAGCCCGCTGCCCGGACCCGCAGGCAATGTCGAATACTTCCTCCGGTTGCGGGCCGACGCCGAACCCATGCCGGCCGACGCGCTCGAAGCCGCTGTCCGGCAGGCCGTCGAAGAAGGGCCGCAATGAGCGTCAGTCCGCCGGAGCGCACCATCTTGTTGGTCGTGCACACCGGCCGTCCGGAGGCCACAGAGGTCGCGCGCCGTGTCGAGAAGGTGCTGGCCGACAACGGGATCGGTTTGCGGGCGCTGTCCGCGCAGGCGGTCGACCGGGGGCCGGTGCCGCTGTCCCCGGACGACATGCGGGCCCTCGGGGCCGGGATCGAAGTGGTCGACATCGACGAACGCGCCGCCGAGGGCTGCGAGCTGGTGCTCGTGCTGGGCGGCGACGGCACCTTCCTGCGGGCGGCCGAATTGGCCCGCAACGCCGAGATCCCGGTCCTCGGGGTCAACCTCGGCAAGATCGGATTCCTCGCCGAGGCCGAAGCCGAGGCCATCGACACGGTGCTCGACCACATCATCCGGCGCGACTACCGGGTCGAGGAACGCATGACGCTCGACGTGTCGGTGCGCGCCGGCGGGGAAGTGCTCGACCGCGGCTGGGCGCTCAACGAGGCCAGCCTGGAGAAGGGTCCCCGCCTCGGTGTGCTCGGGGTGGTCGTCGAGGTGGACGGCCGCCCGGTGTCGTCGTTCGGCTGCGACGGCGTGCTGGTCTCGACGCCGACGGGGTCGACGGCGTATGCGTTCTCCGCGGGCGGCCCGGTGCTGTGGCCCGATCTGGAGGCGATCATCGTGGTGCCCAACAACGCCCACGCGCTGTTCGCCCGGCCGATGGTCACCAGCCCCGACGCGGCGATCGCGATCGAGATCGAGGCGTCCGGCCATGACGCGCTGGTGTTCTGCGACGGCAGGCGGCAGATGATCCTGCCCGCCGGCGGCCGGCTCGAGGTCACCCGGTGCAGCACCCCGCTCAAGTGGGTGCGGCTGGACAGTGCGCCGTTCACCGACCGTCTGGTGCGCAAGTTCCGGTTGCCGGTCACGGGGTGGCGCGGACAGTAGTGCTAGCCGAAATCCGAATCGAGGCGCTGGGAGCCATCAGCGCGGCGACCGCAGAGTTCGACGGCGGTCTGACCGTGCTCACCGGTGAGACCGGCGCGGGCAAGACGATGGTCGTCACCGGCCTGCATCTGCTCGGCGGTGCGCGCGCCGACGCGACCAAGGTGCGGTCGGGCTCCGACCGTGCGGTCGTCGAGGGCCGCTTCACCACCACCGAGGTCGGGGACGCGGTCAGCGCACGGGTGGACGAGATCCTCGACTCGTGCGGCGCCGACCGCGACGACGACGGCAGCGTCATCGCCGCCCGTTCGGTCAGCCGCGACGGCCCGTCACGCGCCTACCTGGGCGGGCGCAGCGTGCCGGCCAAGTCGCTGAGCGGTTTCACCAACGAACTGCTGGCGCTGCACGGGCAGAACGACCAGCTGCGGCTGATGCGGCCCGACGAGCAGCGCGCGGCCCTGGACCGCTACGCCGACGTGTCCCGCCCACTGCAGCGCTACCGCGCGGCACGCGATACGTGGCTGGACGCGCGGCGCGACCTGGAGGACCGTCGCCGGCGCGCCCGCGAGCTCGCTCAGGAGGCCGACCGGCTGCAGTTCGCGCTGAACGAGATCGATCTGGTGGACCCGCAGCCGGGCGAGGATGAGGCCCTGGTCGCCGACATCCGGCGGCTCTCGGAGCTCGACGCGCTGCGGGAGGCGGTGCAGACCGCGCGCGCGGCACTGTCCGGTGACGGGGACGACGCCGCGGCGGACGGGTTCTCCGCGGCCGCCGCGGTCGGACGGGCCCGCACCGCGCTGGAGGGCACCGACGACACCCCGCTGCGGGCGCTCGGTGACCAGCTGGGGTCGGCGCTGACGGTCCTGGTCGATGTGTCCGGCGAGCTCAGCCAGTACCTGGACGATTTGCCCAGCGATGCCAGCACTTTGGAGTCCAAGCTGGCGCGCCAGGCCGAACTGCGGACGCTGACGCGCAAGTACGCCCCGGACGTCGACGGCGTGCTGGCCTGGGCGAAGGACGCCAAGGACCGGCTCTCGGCGCTCGACGTATCCGAGGAGACGCTCTCTGAGCTGCAGCGCCAGGTCGACGAGCTGCAGGTGACGGTCGTCGCCGCGGCGCAGGACGTCACCAAGGCGCGCACCAAGGCGGCCAAGGGCCTGTCCAAGGCGGTCACCACGGAACTGGCCGGGCTGGCGATGTCGGGGGCGCAGTTCGCGATCTCGGTCTCCCCGTTACTCGCCCGCGCCGACGACACCGCCCCGCTGGTGCTGCCGTCGGGCGAGACGGTGCACGCGGGCCGTGACGGGGTCGACGCCGTCGAGTTCGGGTTCGCCGCGCACAACGGCACCGACCTGCTGCCGCTCCACAAGAGCGCCTCGGGTGGCGAGCTGTCGCGGGTGATGCTGGCGCTGGAGGTGGTGCTCTCGGCATCGGCCGAGGGGACGACGATGGTGTTCGACGAGGTCGACGCCGGGGTCGGCGGCCGCGCCGCCGTCCAGATCGGCCGCAGGCTGGCGCGGTTGGCACGCACCCACCAGGTCATCGTCGTCACCCACCTGCCGCAGGTCGCCGCGTACGCCGACGTGCACCTGGTGGTCGAAGGGGTGTCGGGTGGCACCGACGGTAAGAAGGCCGGTGCGAAATCCAGGGAGGCGAAATCGAGCGGCGTGCGTCGCCTCGACGACGACGACCGGGTCGCCGAACTGGCCCGCATGCTCGCCGGGCTGGGGGAGTCCGACAGTGGTCGGGCGCATGCCCGTGAGCTGCTCGACGCCGCCCGCGCCGAACGCGCCGCCGCCGACTGATCAGCCGCGAAGGACCGTGTCGAGCAGCGCGGCGACGAAGCCTGTGTCGGGAGCGTCCGCGGTCATCAGCGCGCGATAGAACACGGCACCGGACAGGGCCGTCGACGCGGTCTCCGGATCCACCGTGGCAGGGAACTCGCCGGATGCGACGCCGGCCGCAATGGTCTCGGTGAGCCGTCGTCGCCGCTGCGCCGAGAACTGGTGCAGTCGGCGGCGGAAATCGTCGTCGTTGGCGGCGGCGTGGATCACCGCGGGCAGGCACGCCGCCACCGGCGAATCGGACAGTGCGGCGGCGAGGTGGTCCAGCAGGATCTGCGCGCGCCGGCGTGCGGTCTCGTCGCCGTCCTCGGGACGGGGATCGGGCTGGCGGCTGAGCCCGGCGAGGGCATCGGTGACCAACGCCGCCTTGTCGGGCCAGTGCCGGTACACCGTGCTCCTGCCGACTCCGGCGCGGACGGCGACCGCCTCCATCCGGAATCCGGAATGACCGCTTTCGGCGAACTCCGCGAGCGCCGCGCGCAGGATGGCGCGCCGTGAATGGGCGATCCGCGGATCTTGCCTGGGACTACTTGTCTCGCTATGGGACACAGTCGTATCGTAACTGCACGGAGGTGCGACAATCTCCGACTTCAGTGTGCGGTACATCGTGGACGACATCGACGACACGGTGGATTTTTACACCCGCCATCTGGGCTTCGAGGTGGTGATGAAACCCGGGCCGGGGTTTGCGATGTTGCGCCGAGGTGGGCTGCGGTTGCTGGTGAACACCCCTGCCGGCGGCGGTGGTGCCGGACAGCGGATGCCTTCCGGTGAACTGCCGCGGCCCGGCGGCTGGAACCGCTTCCAGGTGCAGCTCGAAGACCTGGATGCGGTGGTGGCGGCCCTGCGCGAGGAGGGTGTCACCTTCCGCGGCGCGCTCATCGAGGGGCGCGGCGGGCGTCAAGCGCTGGCGGAAGATCCATCCGGAAACCTGGTCGAACTCTTCGAGGCGTACACACCCTAAAACCTGTTACTCGTGTGACAGAAGCGAACTTCTGGGGCTGGTGTTACGGCGCGCCTCCGACGGATTTCCGCTGTCGCTGGCCAGAATCGGGCCATGAAGATGTCAGCGCTGCTGTCCCGTAATGCCAGCTCACGGCCAGGTATCACCGGCACCGCCCGAGTGGACCGCGACATCGATCGTCTTCTGCGACGCGTCACCCCCGGCGACATCGTCGTCCTGGATGCGCTCGATCTCGACCGCGTGACCGCCGACGCCCTCGTCGACGCCGGAGTCGTGGCCGTGGTGAACGCGTCGCCGTCGATCTCCGGCCGATACCCGAACCTCGGCCCCGAGGTGCTGGTCGCCAACGGCATCACGCTCATCGACGACACCGGGCCCGAGGTGTTCAAGAAGGTCAAGGACGGCGCCCGGGTCCGGATCAACGAGGGCGGCGTGTACCACGGCGACCGCCGCCTGATCCTGGGCACCGAGCGCACCGACGCCGACATTCACGAGCTCATGCAGGAGGCCAAGGGCGGGCTGGTCGCGCACCTGGAGGCCTTCGCGGGCAACACGATCGAGTTCATCCGCAGCGAGAGCCCGCTGCTGATCGACGGCATCGGCATCCCCGACATCGACGTCGACATGAACCGGCGCCACGTGGTGATCGTCGCCGAGGAGGAGCACGCGGCCGCGGACCTGAAGGCCCTCAAGCCGTTCATCAAGGAGTATCAGCCGGTGCTGGTGGGCGTCGGTGCCGGCGCGGACACGTTGCGCAAGGCCGGGTACCGGCCCGCGCTGATCGTCGGCGACCCCGACAAGATCAGCACCGAGGTGCTGCGGTGCGGCGCCCAGGTGGTGCTGCCCGCCGACGCCGACGGGCACGCCGCCGGGCTGGAGCGGATCCAGGATCTCGGGGTCGGCGCGATGACGTTCCCGGCCGCCGGGTCGGCCGCTGATCTGGCGCTGCTGCTGTGCGACCACCACGGCGCGGCGCTGATCGTCACGGTCGGTCACGCCGCCAGCATCGAGGAGTTCTTCGACCGCAACCGGCAGCAGAGCAACCCGTCGACGTTCCTGACCCGGATGAAGGTGGGGGAGAAGCTGGTCGACGCGAAAGCGGTCGCCACGCTGTACCGCAGCCGGGTCTCCGGCGGCGCCATCGCGATGCTCGTGCTCGCGATGCTGATCGCGGTGATCGCCGCGCTGTGGGTGTCGCGCGCCGACGCGGCGCTGCTGGAGTGGGTCTCGCAGTACTGGAACCAGTTCCTGCTGTGGGCTCAGGGCCTGGTGTCGTAGAGGACCGACGTGATCTCACTGCGCACCCACGCCATCTCGCTCGCCGCGGTCTTCCTGGCGCTCGCCATCGGTGTGGCGCTGGGGTCGGGGCTGCTGTCCAATACCGTGCTGTCCGGCTTGCGTGACGACAAGCAGGACATGCAGCAGCAGATCCACACCTTGACCGACGAACGCAACGCGTTGAACGAGAAGCTCAGTGCAGCAGGGAATTTCGATGCGCAAATGGCGCCGCGGATCCTGCGCGACACCCTGGCGAACAAGTCGGTGGTGATCTTCCGCACCCCTGACGCCACCGACGGCGACGTCGACGGCCTGGTCCGGATGGTCGGTGCCGCGGGCGGTTCGGTGTCCGGCACCGTCGGGCTGACCCAGGAGTTCGTCGACGCGAACTCTGCCGAGAAACTGCTGTCGGTGGTCAACTCGCCGATCGTGCCCGCCGGCGCGCAGCTGAGCACGGCCACCGTCGACCAGGGCTCGCAGGCCGGTGACCTGCTCGGCATCACGCTGTTGGCGAACAAGGATCCGAAGGCGCCCCCGATCGACGACGGCCAGCGCGAGACCGTGTTGCGCGCGCTGCGTGACACCGGGTTCCTGACCTACGGCACCGAACGGATCGGCGCGGCCAACACCGCGCTCGTTGTCACCGGCGGCCCGCTCGGCGAGGACGCCGGCAACCAGGGGGCAACGGTGGCGCGGTTCGCGTCCGGCCTGGCCAGGCACGGGTCCGGCACCGTGCTCGTGGGCCGTGACGGATCCGCGACAGGGACCGCCGCGATCGCGGTGACCCGCTCGGATGCCGCGCTGAAGAACGCGGTCAGCACCGTCGACGACGTCAACGCCGAATCGGGACGCATCACCGCCGTGCTGGCGCTCGGCGCGTTGCTCAACGGCGCCCGGCCGGATCAGTTCGGCGTCGGTCCGGGAGCGACGTCGGTCACCGTCCCGCAATAGCCACCGGCGCGCCGGGAACAGTGAGGCGCTGTCGGTGTTAGGGTGAGATTCCGTGGGTCGGCAGGCCCCAACAGGGTTTTCGAACTCATCGAAGACCCGAACCGAACGAAGCCCTGCCCGGTCATCACGGAGGTAGTTCTTGCCAGCGCTACGCAAGCACCCGCAAACGGCCACCAAGCACATCTTTGTCACTGGTGGTGTCGTGTCGTCACTCGGTAAGGGGCTCACGGCGTCCAGCCTCGGCCAGCTGCTGACCGCGCGGGGCCTGCAGGTCACGATGCAGAAGCTCGACCCGTATCTCAACGTCGACCCCGGCACGATGAACCCGTTCCAGCACGGTGAGGTCTTCGTCACCGAGGACGGCGCCGAAACCGACCTCGACGTCGGCCACTACGAGCGCTTCCTCGACCGGAACCTGTCCGGGTCGGCGAATGTGACCACCGGGCAGGTGTATTCGACGGTCATCGCCAAGGAGCGCCGCGGCGAGTACCTCGGCGACACGGTGCAGGTGATCCCGCACATCACCGACGAGATCAAGCGCCGGGTGCTGGAGATGGCCGCCCCCGACGCCGACGGCAACCGGCCCGACGTGGTGATCACCGAGGTCGGCGGCACCGTCGGCGACATCGAATCGCTGCCGTTCCTGGAGGCCGCGCGCCAGGTCCGCCACGAGGTGGGCCGCGACAACTGCTTCTTCCTGCACTGCTCGCTGGTGCCCTACATGGCGCCGTCGGGTGAGCTCAAGACCAAGCCGACCCAGCACTCGGTCGCCGCGCTGCGCAACATCGGTATCCAGCCCGACGCGCTGATCCTGCGCTGCGACCGCGACGTGCCGGAGCCGTTGAAGGTCAAGATCGCGCTGATGTGCGACGTCGACATCGACGGGGTCATCTCGACCCCGGACGCGCCGTCGATCTACGACATCCCCAAGGTGCTGCACCGCGAGGAGCTCGACGCGTACGTCGTGCGCCGGCTCAACCTGCCGTTCCGCGACGTCGACTGGACGCAGTGGAACGATCTGCTGCACCGCGTCCACGAGCCTCGCGACACCGTCCGAATCGCGTTGGTGGGCAAGTACATCGACCTGTCGGATGCGTATCTGTCGGTCGCCGAGGCGTTGCGGGCCGGCGGGTTCGCCCACCACGTCAAGGTGGACATCCGCTGGATCCCGTCCGATGACTGCGAGACCGAGGCCGGTGCCGCCGCCGCGCTGGGCGACGTCGACGGGGTGCTGATTCCCGGCGGGTTCGGGATCCGCGGCATCGAGGGCAAGCTCGGTGCCATCCGGTTTGCGCGCAGGCGCGGCCTGCCGTTGCTGGGGCTGTGCCTGGGCCTGCAGTGCATCGTGATCGAGGCCGCCCGCTCGGTGGGGCTGACCGAGGCGAACTCCGCCGAGTTCGATCCCGACACCCCCGACCCGGTGATCTCCACGATGGCCGATCAGCGCGACGCCGTGGCCGGCGAGGCCGACCTCGGCGGCACCATGCGGCTGGGCGCATATCCCGCTGTGCTGGAGAAGGATTCGCTGGTCGCCAAGGCCTACGGAGCCACCGAGGTCTCGGAGCGGCACCGGCACCGCTACGAGGTGAACAACACCTACCGCGAGCGGATCGCCGAGAGCGGGCTGCGGTTCTCCGGCACCTCACCCGACGGGCACCTGGTCGAGTTCGTCGAGTATCCCGCCGACGTGCACCCGTTCCTCGTCGGCACTCAGGCCCACCCGGAGCTCAAGAGCAGGCCGACCCGCCCCCACCCGTTGTTCATCGCGTTCGTCGGTGCGGCCGTCGAGTACAACAACGGGGAACGACTGCCCGTCGAAATTCCGGAGCTTCCGGACTCGCAGGCCAACGGTGCCGAGCAGCACGCACTCGAGGACGCCCCGGCTCGTGGCTGAGGACGACCCGGGCACCCACGAGTTCTCCACCGCAAGTTCGGAAACCCTGCACGTCGGCAAGATCCTGGCGTTGCGCGCCGACGAGGTGCGGATGCCCGGCGGGGGAACCGCCCGGCGCGAGGTGGTGGAGCACTTCGGTGCGGTGGCCGTGGTCGCACTCGACGAGGACGGTCGGGTGGTGCTGGTCCATCAGTACCGCCACCCGTTCGGCAGGCGGTTGTGGGAGCTGCCCGCGGGGCTGCTGGATTTCGGCGGCGAGGAGCCGCATGTGACCGCGGCCCGCGAACTCGTCGAGGAGGTGGGGCTGGCGGCACGCGAGTGGCACACGCTGGTCGACACCGCGTCCGCGCCGGGTTTCTGCGATGAGAGCGTCCGGATCTTCCTGGCCACCGGACTCAGCGAGGTGGAGCGCCCCGAGGCCCACGACGAGGAGGCCGACCTGACCGTGACCCGGGTCGACCTCGCCGACGCGGTGGCCCGGGTGTACTCCGGGGACATCGTCAACTCCATCGCGGTGGCGGGCATCCTGGCCGCCCACGCGCTGCCGGACCCCTCGTCGTTGCGGCCGGTCGACGCGCCGTGGGTGGACCGGCCCCGGGCGTTCGCCCGCCGGATCGGGCATACGTGAGCGAGGCGGCGGCGATGGACGTCGGAACCGCCCTCGACGATCAACTCCAGGGCTACCTCGATCACCTGGCGATCGAGCGTGGGGTCGCCGCCAACACGCTGAGCTCCTACCGGCGCGATCTTCGCCGCTACGCCGAACATCTGCGGGCACGGGGAATCGGCGACCTCGCCGAGGTCG
The DNA here is from genome assembly GCF_002086815.1 of Mycolicibacterium parafortuitum. GTDB lineage: Bacteria > Actinomycetota > Actinomycetes > Mycobacteriales > Mycobacteriaceae > Mycobacterium > Mycobacterium parafortuitum. The sequence goes on along the minus strand of NZ_MVID01000019.1, from coordinate 110,268 downwards.
CCGAGACCGACGTCAGCGAGTTCCTGGTCGCGCTGCGCCAGGGTGACCCCGACAACGGCGTGGTGCCGCTGTCGGCGGTGTCCGCCGCGCGGGCACTGATCGCGGTGCGGGGTCTGCACCGGTTCGCCGCATCCGAGGGATTCGCCGCGATCGACGTGGCCCGCGACGTCAAACCGCCGACCCCGAGCAGGCGGCTGCCGAAGAGCCTGACCATCGACGAGGTGCTGGCGCTGCTGGACGCCGCCGGTGGTGACAGCGAGGCCGACTCACCGCTGACGCTGCGCAACCGGGCGCTGCTGGAACTGCTGTACTCGACCGGCGCCCGGATCTCCGAGGCGGTCGGGCTCGACGTCGACGACGTGGACACCGAGGCCCGGTCGGTGCTGCTGCGCGGTAAGGGTGGCAAGCAGCGGCTGATCCCGATCGGGCGCCCCGCGGTCAGTGCACTGGACACCTACCTGGTGCGGGGCCGTCCCGACCTGGCCCGCCGCGGACGCGGGACCCCGGCGATCTTCCTCAACGCCCGCGGTGGCCGGTTGTCGCGGCAGAGCGCGTGGCAGGTGCTGCAGGACGCCGCCGAACGCGCGGGCGTCACCGCGACGGTGTCCCCGCACGTGCTGCGGCACTCGTTCGCGACCCATCTGCTCGACGGCGGCGCCGACGTGCGGGTGGTGCAGGAACTGCTCGGCCACGCCTCGGTGACGACCACGCAGATCTACACGATGGTCACCGTCAACGCGCTGCGCGAGGTGTGGGCCGGCGCCCACCCGCGGGCCCGCTAACCGACCAGGTACTCCGATTCGAGCACCAGGTCGGGCAGCAGCGACTGGTATTCGACATGGGTCTTGTGCTCGACGGTGTCCCACCGCACGCCCTGCTGTTCGCGCATGTAGCGCCGGTAGCCCGGTGCGCCGGGGATGCGCACGTTGTCGGCGACGACGATCGAGCCCCGGTGCAGCCAGCCGCGTTCCTCGATGGCGAGCAGATCGGGCAGGTACGCGCTCTTGTCGTGGTCGATGAACAGCAGGTCGACACCGCCCGCGGTGACGTCGTGCTCGCCGGCGAGGGTGTCGAGGGTGTGCCCGCCGTCCCCGATCGTGCCGACGACGCAGGTGACCCGGCCGGCGACCCCGGCGTGGGCCCAGATGCGGCGCGCCACCTCGGCGTTGGCCGCGGAGAACTCCACCGACAGCACCTTGACGAGCATCGCCTCGCGGGTGGCGAAGGTGTCGATCGCGGCGAGCGCCGCAGCCACGTCACCGCGCGGTGCGGTGGCCTCGACGAAGTCCGCGCACGCGGTCTCCCGGCCGTCACCGAACTGGCCGGTGCGCACGAACGACGGCATGCCCAGCGCCAGCCGGGCCCACCTCCGCAGACCGTTCATGGCGTGAGATTAGCCGCGATATCCGGCCTTCGTGCGGGTCTGCCTCACCGATTCGTCTCTCCCCGTTAAACTTGCCCGGATGTCCGCCATGCCTGCAGGTTGCCTGACCAGCGAAGGTCTGGCATGACCGACCCGACAGGCGCCCCGGACCCCGAACCCACTCCCGGTCTGACCGGCCGGCTCCCACGTCAGACCCCCGAACCCACGCCCCGCACCTCGCACGGACCCGCGAAGGTCATCGCGATGTGCAACCAGAAGGGCGGCGTCGGAAAGACCACCTCGACGATCAACCTCGGCGCGAGCCTGGCCGAGTACGGCCGACGCGTGCTGCTCGTCGACCTGGACCCGCAGGGGGCGTTGTCGGCCGGGCTGGGTGTGCCGCACTACGAGCTCGAGCACACCGTGCACAACCTGCTGGTGGAGCCGCGGGTGTCGATCGACCAGGTGCTGATCAAGACCCGGGTGCCCGGGCTGGACCTGGTGCCGAGCAACATCGACCTGTCCGCCGCCGAGATCCAGCTCGTCAACGAGGTCGGCCGTGAGCAGACGCTGGCCCGCGCGCTGTACCCGGTGCTGGACCGCTACGACTACGTGCTGATCGACTGCCAGCCGTCGCTGGGCCTGCTCACCGTCAACGGGCTGGCCTGCAGCGACGGGGTGATCATCCCGACCGAGTGTGAGTTCTTCTCGCTGCGCGGGCTGGCGCTGCTCACCGACACCGTCGAGAAGGTGCACGACCGGCTGAACCCGAAGCTGGAGATCAGCGGCATCCTGATCACCCGTTACGACCCGCGCACGGTGAACTCGCGCGAGGTGATGGCCCGTGTCGTGGAACGCTTCGGGGACCTGGTGTTCGACACCGTGGTGACCCGCACCGTGCGATTCCCCGAGACCAGTGTGGCCGGCGAACCGATCACCACGTGGGCGCCGAAATCTGCTGGCGCCGAGGCATATCGGGCGCTGGCGCGTGAGGTCATCTACCGGTTCGGCGCGTGAGCGAGACCACGACCGCGGATCAGCCCACCGATGCGTCGCCCCAGGCCGGGTTCAAGGTCCGGCTCAGCAACTTCGAGGGCCCGTTCGATCTGCTGCTGCAGCTGATCTTCGCGCACCGGCTCGACGTCACCGAGGTCGCGCTGCACCAGGTGACCGACGAGTTCATCGCGTACACCAAGCAGATCGGGCCGCAGCTGGGCCTCGACGAGACCACGTCGTTCCTGGTCGTCGCCGCGACACTGCTGGACCTGAAGGCCGCGCGTCTGCTGCCGGCCGGCGAGATCCACGACGAAGAGGATCTTGCGCTGCTGGAGGTCCGTGACCTGCTGTTCGCCCGGCTGCTGCAGTACCGGGCGTTCAAGCACGTCGCCGAGATGTTCGCCGAGCTGGAAGCCGCGGCGATGCGCAGCTACCCGCGGGCGGTGTCCCTGGAGGACCGGTATTCCGAGCTGCTGCCCGAGGTGATGCTCGGCGTCGACGCGGCCCGGTTCGCCGAGATCGCCGCCGCGGCGTTCACCCCCCGCCCGGTGCCGTCCGTGCGCCTCGACCATCTGCACCAGGTGTCGGTCTCGGTTCCCGAGCAGGCGGCCAAGCTGGTCTCGTTGCTGGAGCAGCGCGGGGTCGGGGAGTGGGCGTCGTTCTCCGAGCTGGTCTCCGATTGTGAGGTGCCGATCGAGATCGTCGGGCGGTTCCTCGCGCTCCTCGAGCTGTACCGGGCGCGGGCGGTAACATTTGAGCAGCCCGAGGCGCTTGGCGTGCTCCAGATCGCGTGGACCGGAGAGCGGCCGACCAGCCAACAGTTGGCGACCGCGGACGCGGAATAGAAAAGACTATGACAGAAGAGATCTCGACGGACAGCCCCTCGGATGTGGAGACCGTCGACACCGACGGGCATGACCCGGCCGAGGCCGACGGCGACGAACTCGTCGACTTCGCACCGGCCGAACTGGACGACACCGAACTGGATTCCGTCCTCGAAGCGCTGCTCCTGGTGGTCGACACCCCGGTGACAATCGACACACTGGCCACCGTCACCGAGCAGCCCGCCGAACGCATCACCGACCGCCTGCGGCTGCTCGCCGACGGGTACGTCGCCCGCGACAGCGGCATCGACCTGCGCGAGGCGGGCGGTGGCTGGCGGATGTACACGAGGGCCCGCTATGCGCCGTATGTGGAGAAACTGCTGCTCGACGGGGCCCGCTCGAAGCTGACCCGCGCGGCGCTGGAGACCCTGGCGGTGGTCGCGTACCGGCAGCCGGTGACGCGGGCCCGGGTCAGCGCGGTGCGCGGGGTCAACGTCGACGCGGTGATGCGCACGCTGCTCGCGCGCGGGCTCATCACCGAGGCGGGCACCGACGCGGATTCGGGGGCGGTGACCTTCGCGACGACCGAACTGTTCCTCGAGCGGCTCGGGCTGACATCGCTGACCGATCTGCCCGACATCGCGCCGCTGCTGCCGGACGTCGACGTGATCGACGACATCAGCGAAAACCTCGGTGAGGAACCGCGATTCATGAAACTCAACGGCGCCCGGGCTCCCGAAGCCCCGGCCGCCATCGACGTCGATCAGGACTGAGGATGACAGAAAACGACGGAGTGCGCCTGCAGAAGGTGTTGTCCCAGGCCGGAATCGCGTCGCGGCGCGTCGCGGAGAAGATGATCCGCGACGGCCGCGTGGAGGTCGACGACCAGATCGTCACCGAACTCGGCACCCGTGTCGACCCCGCGGTGCAGGTGATCCGCGTCGACGGCGCCAGGATCACCGTCGACGAGGAGCGGGTGTACCTCGCGATCAACAAGCCGCGCGGCATGCACTCGACGATGTCCGACGACCGCGGCCGGCCGTGCGTCGGCGATCTGGTCGAACACCGGGTCCGCGGCACCAAGAAGCTGTTCCACGTCGGGCGCCTCGACGCCGACACCGAGGGATTGCTGTTGCTGACCAACGACGGTGAGCTCGCGCACCGGTTGATGCACCCGTCCTACGAGGTGCCCAAGTCCTATGTCGCCACCGTGCTCGGATCGGTGCCAAAGGGGCTGGGCCGCAAGCTGCGCGACGGAGTCGTACTCGACGACGGGCCGGTGCGGGTCGACGATTTCGCGTTGGTGGACACGGTGCCCGGACGCACCCTGGTGCGGGTCACCCTGCACGAGGGCCGCAAGCACATCGTGAGGCGGCTGCTGGCCGAAGTCGGCTTCCCCGTGCAGGAACTCGTCCGCACCGACATCGGCTCGGTGACGCTCGGCGACCAACGCCCGGGCAGCATCCGCGCGTTGACCCAGAAGGAGATCGGCGAACTGTACAAGGCGGTGGGACTGTGAGCCCCTCTGTGGTGATCGCGATCGACGGCCCTGCCGGAACCGGAAAGTCCTCGGTGGCACGAGGTTTGGCCCGCGCACTGCACGCCCGCTATCTCGACACCGGGGCGATGTACCGCATCGTGACGCTCAGCGTGCTGCGCGCCGGCATCGATCTGGCCGACGCCTCGGCGATCGCGGACGCCGCCCGCCGGGTGGATCTGGCGGTCGGTTTCGACCCGGACGAGGACCGCTCGTATCTGGCCGGTGAGGACGTCTCGGCCGAGATCCGTGGCGATGCCGTCACCAAGGCCGTCTCGGCGGTCTCAGCGGTGCCGCAGGTCCGGGCCCGGCTGGTCGAGTTGCAGCGTGAACTCGCCTCTGCGCCGGGCAGTGTCGTCGTCGAGGGCCGCGACATCGGCACCGTGGTGCTGCCGGACGCGGACGTGAAGATCTTCCTGACCGCCTCGGCCGAGGTGCGTGCCAGGCGGCGCACCGACCAGAACATCGCCAACGGCAGGCCCGCCGACTACGACGCGGTCCTCGCCGACGTCAAACGCCGGGACCACCTGGACTCCACCAGGGCGGTGTCACCGCTGCGGGCGGCCGACGACGCGATCGTCGTCGACACCAGCGAGATGAATCAGGACGAGGTCGTGACGTACCTGACCGAACTCGTTGCACAGAGAGCAGGAGTGTCCCGATGACCGAGGACGGCGCCGGCGACGGCGTGTGGTTCGACGAGGGCGACTGGGAGCTGGGCGCCGAAGAGGTCGCCGAAGCCATCGAGGAGGCCTCGGCTCCGCCGCCGGTGGTCGCCGTCGTGGGCCGGCCCAACGTCGGCAAATCCACTCTGGTGAACCGGATCCTGGGCCGGCGTGAAGCCGTCGTACAGGACGTGCCCGGCGTGACGCGGGACCGGGTGTCCTATGACGCGTCCTGGGGCACCCAGCGATTCGTCGTGCAGGACACCGGCGGGTGGGAACCCGACGCCAAGGGTCTGCAGCAGCTGGTGGCCGAGCAGGCGTCGGTCGCGATGCGCACCGCCGACGCGATCATCTTCGTCGTCGACGCGGTGGTCGGAGCGACCACCGCCGACGAGGCCGCGGCAAAACTGTTGCAGCGCTCCGGGAAACCGGTGTTCCTGGCCGCCAACAAGGTCGACAACGAGCGCGGCGAGGCCGACGCGGCCGCGCTGTGGTCGCTGGGGCTGGGGGAGCCGCATCCGATCAGCGCGATGCACGGCCGCGGCGTCGCCGACCTGCTCGACTCCGTCGTCGCGGAGCTGCCGTCTGTCTCCGAGGTTTCCGGGGCAGGAGGCGGCGGCCCGCGCCGGGTCGCGCTGGTGGGTAAGCCCAACGTCGGGAAATCGTCTCTGCTGAACCGGCTTTCGGGCGATGTGCGCTCGGTGGTGCACGATGTCGCGGGCACCACCGTCGACCCGGTCGACTCGCTGATCGAGATGGACGGCAAGCTCTGGCGTTTCGTCGACACCGCGGGCTTGCGCCGCAAGGTCGGGCAGGCCAGCGGACACGAGTTCTACGCGTCGGTGCGCACCCACGGCGCGATCGACGCGGCCGAGGTCGCGATCGTGCTCGTCGATGCGTCCCAGCCGCTGACCGAACAGGACCAGCGGGTGCTGTCGATGGTGATCGAGGCGGGCCGGGCGCTGGTGCTGGCTTTCAACAAGTGGGACCTGGTGGACGAGGACCGCCGCTACGTGCTGGACCGCGAGATCGACCTGCAGCTGGCCCAGATCCAGTGGGCGCCGCGGGTGAACATCTCGGCCAAGACCGGCCGCGCCGTGCAGAAACTGGTGCCCGCGCTGGAGACGTCGTTGGCGTCCTGGGACAAGCGCATCACCACCGGGCAGCTGAACTCCTTCCTCAAGGAGGTCGTCGCCGCGACCCCGCCGCCGGTTCGTGGCGGCAAGCAGCCCCGCATCCTGTTCGCTACGCAGGCGGCGTCGCGTCCGCCGACGTTCGTGTTGTTCACCTCCGGCTTCCTGGAGGCCGGTTACCGCCGCTTCCTGGAGCGCCGGCTGCGTGAGACGTTCGGGTTCGAGGGCAGCCCGATCCGGATCAACGTGCGGGTGCGTGAGAAAAGGGGTTCGAAGTCGCGGCGGTGACTTCGCTAGGGTCGGTTGAGTGTCCGTACTCGACATGGTCCTCATCGCGCTCGCGGGTGTCGGGGCGGGAGCCATCAACGCCGTCGTCGGTTCCGGCACGCTGATCACGTTTCCCACCCTGGTGACGCTGGGTTTCCCGCCGGTCACGGCGACGATGTCGAACGCGGTGGGCCTGGTCGCCGGCGGGGTGTCGGGGACCTGGGGTTACCGCCGCGAGCTGCGCGGTCAGTGGCACCGGCTGCGCTGGCAGCTGCCCGCGTCGTTCATCGGCGCTGCCGGCGGTGCGTGGCTGCTGCTGCATCTGCCGGAGAAGGTCTTCATCCAGGTGGTGCCCGGGCTGCTGATACTGGCCCTGGTGCTGGTGGTGCTCGGTCCGCGGATCCAGAACTGGGCCAAACAGCGCGCCGAAGCTGCGGGCCGGTCCGTCGACCACGTCTCGACGGCCCGGATGATCGCGCTGGTGGCCGGGACGTTCGCGGTCGGCGTCTACGGCGGCTATTTCACCGCGGCACAAGGCATTCTGCTGATCGCGGTGATGGGTGCGCTGCTGCCCGAGGATATGCAGCGGATGAACGCCGCGAAGAACCTGCTGTCGTTGGTCGTGAACATCGTCGCGGCGGTCGCCTACACGGTGGTCGCGTTCGACCGGATCAGCTGGGCGGCGGCCGCGCTGATCGCGGTCGGGTCGCTCGCCGGCGGATTCCTCGGTGCCCACTACGGGCGCCGGCTCTCGCCGGCGGCGCTGCGCGCGGTGATCGTCGTGGTGGGGCTGATCGGGTTGTGGCGCCTGCTGGCGGTGTAGCTCAGAACGTGCGGCGGTGCGCCTCCTGCTCCAGCACGGCATCGAGGTCCCCGAGACGCTCCATCGAGGACACCGCGCGGCGGGTGCGCATGTTGGCGGCCAGCCGGTCGCGGTGGCGATGGGTGAAAGCCCAGTAGCCGGCGGTGAACGGGCACGCGTCGTCGCCGAGGCGCTTCTTCGGGTCGTAGGCGCAGTCGCGGCAGTGGTCGCTCATCTTGTTGATGTAGGCGCCGCCGGAGGTGTAGGGCTTGGTGGCCAGGCGCCCGCCGTCGGCGTGCTGGCTCATACCGACGACGTTGGTCGGCATCACCCAGCGGAAGCCGTCGACGAACGCGGTGGCGAACCATTCGGTGAGTTCGTCGGGTCGGTAGCCGCGCTGCAGTGCGTGGCTACCGAGGATCATCAGGCGCTGGATGTGGTGGGTCCAGCCGCGGTCGCGGACGCCTTCGAGCGCGTCGTGCAGGCATCGGGCGGTGACGGCGTCGGCGTCGAGGTCGGCCCACCAGTCAGGCAGCTCGGTGTGGGCATTCAGTTCGTTGGCCTGGGTGTAGCCGGGCCCGAAGTGCCAGTACAGGTGCCACATGTATTCGCGCCAGCCCAGGATCTGGCGGATGAAGCCTTCGACGGCGGACAGCGGGGCCGCACCGTCGCGGTAGGCGCGTTCGGCGGCCTCCACGGCGTCGAGGGGATGCAGCACACCGAGGTTCAGCGGCACCGACAGCAGGGAGTGCGACATCGCCCAGTCCTCAGTCAGGATCGCGTCCTCGTAGCGGCCGAAGTGGGGGAGCCGGTGCTCGATGAAGCGGGCGAGCGCGCGTTTCGCCTCGGCCGGGGTGACGGCGAACAACCGCGGTCCGTCCGCGCCGACGGTGTCGAGGCCCATCGTGTCGAGGTCGTGGCGGACGTGCGCGTCGATGTCGTCCTCGCGCGGTCGGTACGGGGCCGGTACCCCGAGGGTGGGTGTCTTGGGTGGCGGTTCGCGGTTGTCCTCGTCGTAGTTCCAGCGGTTGCCGACCGGGTCGGCGCCGTTCATCAGCACGTCGAAGCGGCGCCGCTGATCGCGGTAGAAGTCCTCCATCCGGAACCGGGTGCGCGCCCCGGCCCACTCGGCGAAGTCGTTGCGGGACAGGGCGAAGGTGGGCGCGGGCAGCACGTCGGCGACGAGGCCCTGCTGCATGAGCCGGTGCACGAACTGTTCGGCAGCGTGCGAGGTGGGCTGGTGGACCAGCACGGGGCGGCCGAAGCGTCGCAGGCCCTCGGTGTAGGTGCCGGCCTGGATCAGGGTGGCCCGGTCGCCGAGGTCCCGCGCGGCGTGGCGCAGCGCGGACAGCACCAGGTGCAGTTTCTGGCGGTGATGGCGGCGCTTGCGCAGCGCGGAGGTGGCCTCGATCAGCACGATGTCCCGGTGGGCGTGCTCGCCGCCGTACACGGCGGGGCCGAGCTGGTCGGCGAACAGCCACAGCGCAGTGTCGTCGGTGGGCACGGTGTCGGGATGCCCGATCTGCGGGGCGACACGCGGTTGGGATTCCGGTGTCACGCTGATGTAAGCTTTCGACCGCCTACCGGCGATCCCGGAAGGCACCGCGGGCTGTGGCGCAGCTTGGTAGCGCACTTGACTGGGGGTCAAGTGGTCGCAGGTTCAAATCCTGTCAGCCCGACGCGAGAACGAAGGCCAGGACCGGCGTAAACCGGCCTGGCCTTCGTGCTGCGGAGGTCACGAGGCGCTCTCTCAGCCTGAGGACGCGTCAGGTGCCCAGACGCCATACCCAGACGGGCCGCAGGCCGAGTGCGCACCCCATCACGTGCTCATGTCGTGCTGTCCTGCAGGACGCGGACGACGTGGTGGAGGGGTTCGGGCACCGTGGAGACTGCGCCGACGTACGGGTGGGAGAGTTCGACGACGAGGAACAGTTGGGCGCCGACCAGGGTGCCGATGATGGCGACCATGGCGTAGTGGTTGGTGGCTTTCTCGACGCCGTAGATGATCGCGCAGCCCAGAAGCAGACCGCTGGTGACGAATATGACCGCCCACAGCGACCAGGGTGGGCCGGTGTCTGTCCGGGCCTGCAGAACGCGTTCGGCGCGATTCTTGCTGGCATCGTTCAGGTTGCTGAAAGAGGATGCGAGAAGCGTCTTTTGGGCATCTGTGCTCGCTTGCACGTTCTCGTAGGCGGCGTAGAGGCGATCGAGTGCGCGGTCCGCCTCGGGAAAGGAGCGCCCTTCGTTGACTTCGTCCCATTCGGTGATCGCTGCCTGTTCGTATTCCAGCAGGGCTTGCCGAATCCGGTCCCTGTCGGGCTGGTCGAAGATATGCGAATCCCTGGCCAGTTGAGCACCAGCGGTGCCCTCGGTGCGCACGAGGTCATCGGCATGGCTGATCTGTCCCCACATCGCCGTGACGACGAAGCCGATGAAGAACGCGAACACGAAACCCACAACGCCGAACGCGAACTTGATGACGTCGTTGTGTTCCTCGCCTCGCAGGTTGGGGAATCGACGACGCACGACGGTCTGGGCCACGACCGCGATGCCCGCGGTGCAGGTGACCATGAGAAGCAGGAGCAGCCACGGCGGCACGTGCGAGACCATCCACTGACTCACATTTCCCCCTTGGCTCGCGATCTCCGGCCCGGCTGGGCGCGGCGCCGAAACATGACTGTAGGTGTGGGGCACCCAGGGTGGGAGCGATCCGGGATTCCGCTCCCTGGTCCGGCCTACGGCCGATTCGCGGGGGCTCCGTGCCGGCCTGGTGCTTCGAGTTCGGTCGAGAGTGTCCGGACACGCTTCTCGATGTCGTCGCGGATGAGGCGGACGGCGTCGACCCCTTGGCCTGCCGGGTCGGCGAGTTCCCAGTTCTCGTAGCGCTTCCCGGGGATGTAGGGGCATTCGTCGCCGCACCCCATGGTGACGACCACCTGGACGGATTCCAGATCGTCCATGGTCCAGCGTCGGGGTTGTTCTCCGCTGATGTCGATGCCCTTCTCTGCCATGGCTTCGACGGCAGCGGGGTTGACGTGGTCGGCGGGTTCAGAGCCACCCGAGTAGACGGTGACGCGATCGCCCGAGAAGTGTTTCAGGAAACCCATGGCCATCTGGGAACGCCCGGCGTTGTGGGTGCACAGGAACAGCACGGCGGGTTTCGCGTCGGTCACGGGTTTGGCCTCTCTGTCGCTGGTGCGACGGTGTGCGGGTCTCTGAACTTCTTGCGGAGCAGCAGGGCCACGTAGACCAGTGCGACGAGGACGGGCACTTCGATGAGCGGGCCGACCACGCCGGCCAGCGCTTGACCGGACGTGGCGCCGTAGGTGGCGATGGCGACAGCGATAGCGAGTTCGAAGTTGTTGCCTGCGGCGGTGAACGCCAAGGTGGTGGTGCGCTCATAGCCGAGCCCCAGTACGGCACCCAGGAGGTAGCCGCCGCCCCACATGATCGTGAAGTAGGCCAGCAGCGGGATCGCGATGCGAATGACATCCATTGGGCGGCTGGTGATCTGAGCACCTTGCAGCGCGAACAGGATCACGACGGTGAACAGAAGACCGTAGAGCGCCCACGGCCCGACCCTCGGGAGGAACTGAGTCTCGTACCAATGCCTGCCTTTCGCTCGCTCACCGAGCCGTCGAGACAGGTAGCCGGCGGCGAGCGGGATTCCCAGGAAGATCAGCACGGATTTGGCGATCTGCCACGGTGATGTGCTGATCGTGGCTTGTTCCAGGCCGAGCCAACCCGGCAGCACCGACAGGTAGAACCACCCCAGCACCGCGAACATCACCACTTGGAAGATCGAGTTCAACGCCACCAGGACTGCTGCTGCTTCCCGGTCGCCGCAGGCGAGGTCGTTCCAGACGATGACCATGGCGATACAACGCGCCAGACCCACGATGATCAGCCCGGTGCGGTACTCGGGAAGGTCAGGCAGGAACAGCCACGCCAAGGCGAACATCAACGCCGGGCCTACCACCCAGTTCAGCACCAGGGAACTGACAAGCAGTTTGCGGTCGCCGGTCACGGTATCGAGGCGGTCGTAGCGGACCTTGGCCAGCACCGGGTACATCATGACCAGAAGCCCGAGGGCGATCGGCACCGAGATGCCGTCGAACTGGACACTGTTGAGCCACGTATCGAGGCCGGGCACCCCTCTGCCGAGGAGCAGGCCCGCCGCCACAGCGACGCCGATCCACACCGGCAGGAGCCGTTCCAGCGTCGACATCCTCTCCACGACCGCGATACGCGGCGCGGACTCACCGCTATCGGTTGGCGCCATCAGCAGCAGGACTGCGCGGGCTCGGTCTCGGCTGTCTTGGCAGCGGGACCGCCACAGCACACCCCCGACTCGCCGGCGGTGCTCTCTTCGAGGTGCTGCGGGCTGGTGCCGAACGTCTCCGAATCGGCGAGCACGGTGTAGACCTCCCACTTCTCGCCGGCGGGGCCGGTCACCCAGACCTTGTCCTGTGTGGCGAAGCAGCAGGTGGTGTTGATCTCCTCCTCGGTGAACAGGCCCTCGCCGGTGAGGCGCGCGATCTCGGCGTGGACGGTCTCGCTGGACTCGACCTCGACGCCCAGGTGGTTGATCGTTCCGCCCTTGCCGGGGTTCTCCAGGAGCACGAGCTTCAGCGGCGGCTCGGCGACCGCGAAGTTGGCGTAGCCCGGCTTCACCTTGGCAGGGGTGGTGTTGAACAGTTTCGAGTAGAACGTGACCGCCTCGTCGAGGTCGTCGACGTTGAGCGCGAGTTGCATGCGGGACATGGGAACCTCCAGAACCTGTGTGACATATATCGAACTACCAGTGGAGGTCAGAATGCCACCTTTTTGATAAATGTCAATCTAGTGGCACACTGGGTTCGTGCCCAAAGCTCTGCCAACCATCGACATGTCGGCTCCGGTGTGCTGCGCCCCGGTCGCCTCGGGTCCGATGAGCGAGGACGACGCGCTCCAGGTGGCATTGCGGCTGAAGGCGCTTGCCGACCCGGCGCGCGTCAGAATCATGTCGATGCTGTTCAGTTCCCCAGCGGGCGAGGAGAACAGCGGCGATTTGGCGGCGGCGTTGGAGTTGACCGAGTCCACGATCAGCCACCATCTCGCCCAACTGAGGCGTGCTGGATTCGTCGTGTCGGATCGCCGGGGAATGAACGTCTTTCATCGGCCGGCCTCCGCTGCGCTGGGGGCGCTGTGCGCCGTACTCGACCCGAACTGCTGTCGCTGACTCAGCCTCCATAGTTTCGGCCTGCATGAACTGGCGGTTTCAGGGACCACAGGCCCTAGCGGCGCATCCTGGCATCGCCGCACGCTCGGTGTATGAATCATCAACTGGCGACAAGCGTGGCCGTTGTCGGGGTGTTGTATGCGGCGCGCCGCTACTTCCGGGACTGGAACACCACCAAAGAGGAGTCGCACGGCGCGCTTGCCGGTGACGCTCTCATGGCGCGGCCGATGATGCAGGCCACGGAGGCGGTCTGGATCGACACCGACGCTGAACTGGTATGGCCGTGGCTTGTGCAAATGGGGCAGGACCGCGGTGGTCTCTACAGCTTCACGCGGCTGGAGAATGCCGCAGGGTTGCACTATCGCAACGCTGACCGCATACATCCCGAATGGCAGAAGCTCAGGGTCGGTGACTGTGTCCGCCTGGCACCTCCGGGGTGGCTCGGTCTCGGCGACGGCGTCGCATTGGAGGTCGCCGACGTCGATGAACCCGCCGCGATCGTCCTGCGCGCGACTCCACCGGCGTCGCGGTGGGAGATGGTGTGGTCCTTCCATCTGGTGCCGCACGGGCAGGACCGCTGCCGGCTTATCGTCAGATCACGGCTCGCGCTCAGGCATCCTGGCGATGTCTTGTGGGCCGAACTGTTCGGGCCGGCCCGTGCGTTCCTCACGCGGGGCATTCTGATCGGCATCAAGCGGCGCGCGGAGTCCCAGCCGCCTGCGAAGGCGCCCAAGAGCGTTGTGCAACAGTGATGTTCGAACCTTTCTGGCCGCTGACGTGCCGCGTTGCCATGCCGGTTGCCGTCGGCTGGTCGACGGGGCATCGCCGAGGGCAGGGGAGGCCGCGACGCTCGCCGCGCGTCATAGGTGGGGGACTTTCGCCAGTGAAATGGGGACCAAAGACTGTGGGAAGCGCCGTCGATCGTCCGTAGCGTCGGTTCGCAGCGGTCAGCGGCATCGCCCGAACGGAGACTCGTCGTGAACTCACACCTGGCATCGAAGCCCCACGGCATTGTGGCCGCCGTCGACGGTTCTGCGGGATCCCGCACGGCGGCGGTCTGGGCGGCGCGAGAGGCCGCGATGCGTGGCCTCCCCCTGACGGTGGTTCACGCACAGACGCTGGACGACCTCATTGTTTGGGCGGACTGGCCGGTGCCCGAGGAGTACCTCACAGCCCGTGCCAAGCAGGTTGCCGAGGTGATGAACGCCGCGCTCGGCGTGGTGCATGCGGCATTGGCGGGTGGACGGGCAGTACCGGTCAAGGAGATGGTGGTCCCGGGTTCGGACGCGCAGGTGTTGATCGATGTCTCGAAAGAGGCCGACATGATTGTCGTCGGGCGTCGGGGTCTGGGAGCCCTGGAGGGACTGCTGCTCGGGTCCACAAGCTTTGCACTGGTCCATCATTCGCATTGCCCGGTGGTGGTGCTCCACGACGGCGGGGATGAGGTGGGGCCGATGCCGCCGGCCTCGGCGCCGATTGTCGTCGGAGTGGATGGCTCGCCTGCCTCGGAACAGGCGGTCTCCATCGCCTTCGAGGAGGCGTCGTTTCGGAATGTCGAACTCATCGCCGTGCACACCTGGATGAATCCCGCCGACTTTTATGTCGATTTCGATTCGACGGCGGCGGCCGATCAAGCTTCGGAGGAACTGGCCCAGCGCTTGGCGGGATGGGGCGAACGTTACCCCGATGTCGTGGTTCGCCGCGTTGTCGGGCAGGACAATCCGGCACATCGGCTGATCGAGGAATCGCGCGACGCACAATTACTCGTTGTGGGCAGTCGCGGCCGGGGCGGTTTCGCCGGGATGCTTCTGGGTTCGGTCAGCTGGGCGGTAGCCCAGGCTGCGCGGGTGCCGGTGATGGTGGCGCGTCCTTCCTGACCACGACACCGGCGCCCGGTAGGGGCGTTCGACCGACGGTGGGGACTTTTGACTCTGCTGCCGCGTCGGGCAGCCGACGACGATGAGGTGACCACGGTCAGACGTCGAAGGTATCGGAGTCCAGCCCATGCAGACTGCAACGCTTCCCCTCATGGTCTGGCTTCGGCGCTTGATGCTGCCCCACCCGCTCGTGCGCGCTGCAGACCGTATCGAATCGGCGGCGATCCTGGTGATCGCCGTACTTGCACTGCTCGCCGTACCGGTGGCCGGAGCCGTCGGCACGGCGCAGTATGACCATTTGCGACATACCTTTGCCGCCGACCGCGAGGCTCTGCATGAGGTGCGCGCCAGCGCGGTCAGTGACAGTCGCACCGATCCCGGCGGCTATCAGACGTCGTATCGCACGGACGTTCAATGGGTGTTCGGCGGCGAGCTGCACCGCGCGGAGATCGTGACGCCGGGCATGTCCGGCGGTGAGGAGATGGTGCTGCAGGTCGACGACGAGGGCCACCCCGCGGGACCCGTGCCAAGTGACCAGGACGCCGCGGTGGAAGCGGTGATGACGGCCGTGTTGGTGTGGTCGGCCGTGGTGGGCGTCGCACTCGCGGTCGGGGTGATGGTGCGTATTCGATTGAATCTGACCAGATTTGCAGCTTGGGACCGTGAGTTGACAGATCTGGTCGGCGACGGAGGTCACCAGTCGAACGGCCCGAGTTGACCGTCACCTCGGTGCTCAACGGCGTATTTGAAACTGGGAAAGGAAACCTGATGAACGCGATTGTCCATCCCCGCCGAGGCATCAAGGACCTGGCCATCACCAACGGGTTGATGGACACGCACTCCATCCCGACAACGATCGGGCTGGTGGCCGACGAGCAGATCGACTCCGCCTGCGACGTTTTCAAGGATGCGTCACACTCCGAAGCGTTGAAGGTGCTGAGGACGGCGATCCCATGAGGGCAGCGCTGTGGTTCGATGACGGGCCGGTCGTCGTGGGCATGGACGGCTCACACGCCGCGCTGAATGCCATGCGGTGGGCCGCTGAGGAGGCCCTTGCGCTCCACAGGTGCCTTCGGCTGGTGCACGCGGTCGTTGCGCCGTCCGAGGGTGCCGTGCCAGCGGTTGATGAGGACGCAGTGCTGGTGCAGGCTGCACGGCTTGCGCAGGCCTCGTCGGGTCAGTTGCGGGTACAGACGGCGGCGATCGTCGGAGACCCCTGTGCGGTGCTACTGCGCGAATCTGAGGAGGCGGCGCTGGTGTGCCTCGGCGCGGAGGCGCCACGATTGCCGGGGCAGCGCCCGTTCGGCGTCGTCGCCGAGGCGTTGGCGGGCGAGGCCGGGTGCCCGGTCGCTGTGATCCGGTCCCGCCCTGACGGCACCCCGCAGATCGACGGCGTCATCTCGGTGGTGTTGGACGATAGCCCTGACAATGAGGATGTGCTTCGTGTGGCGATGCACGAGGGGCGGGTGCGTCGCGCCGTGGTGCGACAGATCGACCAGCGCGCTGATAGTTGGGTGCGCCGGTACCCGGATGTGCGGGTGGAGATCGTCGCCGCCGGGACAGGGCAGCAGTACCGGCGGGATGACTCCCACAGCAGCAGTGTGGGATTGGCCGTCGTCGGTCGCAGCGATTCCGACGCGGCGGCCTCCGGGCGCGTTTCCGGGTGTCATGCCATCCCGAACTATCCTGATTGCTCGGTGTTGATGGTGCGCCGCCGCTTGGGTGCGGCGCTGCATGCCCAGCTTCACCAGTAATCGGGACACATAGTTCTTCACCGTTTTCTCGGAAAGGAACATGCGCTCGGCGATCTGCTTGTTGGTCAGTTCCTCACCGGAGTCGGGCCATCAATGCTGCCGCGCCGCGGTTGTCGAGCAGTGAGCGGCCCGCGCCCACATCCTTGACCGCCTGGGCCAGCGCCAGCCCTTTGATGTCTTTGATCACGAAACCGCTGGCGCCGGCGAAAACGGCGTCGAGCATCGCCTCGTCGGAGGTGTGGGAAGTCAGCATCAGGCAACGTAGTTCGGGCAACTCGGCGCACAGATCAACACGTCGAAACAGAGATCAGCTGCCCCGGCGTCCCGGCTGACGTCGAGGAACTCCGCGATCCCGGTGGCCCGGATGCCGGGAACGACTGCCAGACCGATCCGATGCCGTTGGCGGGCCAGGTAATTCAGGATGTTTCCCGGTGTGGCTTCGACCCGGACATCGAGTTGGGAGTGGTGAGCCCGAAACGGAGTCAGGTGGCGCTGCCAGGCCGCGCGGACCATCCGGGCCTTGGCCGCCTGCGCCCGGTTGTCATAGACGTCGGGATATCGCGACGGCCAGGTGGCCACGACCCGCAATGGACGCCTGCGCAGCATCGCTTCCTCGACGGCATATCCGAGCACGCCGTCACCGGTGGGGAATTCGCCGACCTCGGCGACAACCCAGCGAGAATTGTCGGTCTGGCTGGAATCGGAATGGATGATCGCCACTGCGCAATTCGTGCGCGACGGGAGCGCCGCGGCAGTGGAGCCGAGGCGCCCGATCCCGCCATGGCGACGTCCGACAGAGCCCAGACAGAGCATGGCGGCCGTGCGTGACTGCTGGATGAGGACGTCGACCGGTTCGCCGCGCAGGACATGGGCTTCACACCTGACAGCGTGTGTACGGGTGTGGATGAGAGCGAGCATCTCGTGCACGAGCGCATCCGCATCATTGGTGCTGCGGGGATCCTGGAGGCCGGCGACGACGTGGATCAAGCGCAGCGGCAGGTCTCGGGCCGAGGCCTCCTCGATCGCCCACAGCGCCGCGGCGGCGGACGAGGGGGAGCCGTCGATGCCGACGAGGACGGCCTGCGAGCTCGGCATCACGGTCAGGTCTCGCGCTGGAGCACATCGTCGACGCGACGGCGGGGTGTCAGCGGGCCCGGTCGGGCAAGGGAGGGTGCGCATCCCACGCGCACGAGGACTTGCGGTATGAGGGCCGCATCGGTCACTGCGGCGACGATGTCGCGGCTTGCGGGGATCTCGGTCAGATGCGACAGGGTGCAGGTGGCGAACCCCGCGAGGGTCGCATCCAGCAACAGCGAGGACAGTCGTTCTCCGCAGGCCACCGCATCCTCGCGCGTGGCTTCTTCTGTCGAGAGGACCACCACCCTGGCGTGGTCCGTCTGGACGGTGCTGCGGCGGTCATGATCACCCGAGGAGGGGAAATCCCTGCCGATGTCGACGCGTTCGCTCTCCGTCGGCGAGAGCAGGGTCGCGGTGGGAATTCCCTCAGCGACGACGACGTCGGCGGTCCAGCCGAGAAGCTCAGCGTGGTAAAGCGAGTCGTAGCGGCGGATGGCCCGCACCAATTTGGAGGCTCTGGCCAGTTCGCCGTGAAGCTCATCGGGGACGAGGTGCAGGTGCACCCCGGATGCGACGAGGGGGTCGGTGAGTTCGGCGATGAAATCGTTCCAGTCCGGCGGTGCGGTGAACGGCAGCCGATCGGTGTGCCGGCGCAGGATGGCCCGGGCCCGGTCGAGATGGGCGTCGGTGACAAAGTCGACCGGAGTGAAATCGATGGATGCCAGGTGATCGCGGTAATTCGGGTTGGGGAAACGATCGACGTTGGCCCGCCACCCCGCCGCGGCCATCGCCACCCGGAAGTGATCGAGGACCGCGCCGCAGCTGATGAGCAGCTCGCGTCCGGTGGGGTCCGTGTATTTCGGTGCCGGCGCGGCGTCGAGGAACAGGTCGACGGTGGAACCTCTACAGACAAAGCGCCAGGGCTGGCTGTTGTGCAGCGAGGGCGCCCGGCACGCCAAAGCGACTGCATCCCTGATGACATCGATGTCTACGATTGCGTCTCGCATCGCTGGACCTCCGTCTGCGTTCCTCCCACCCTGCACCGATGCCGCGCACTCGAACCAGGGCCAATGGTCCCCAACGCGGGCTTACCGCCGAGAATCCCTGATTCTCGGGTCGATGTCCTTGAGCGAGGCCGAGGGACTTATGCCTCTGGTCGCGCGCGTGGTCGAAGTCGAACATGGATCCCGGGAACCGCAGTGAGGAGCTCGGGTGATGACGGAGCCGATCTTTGTCGATCCCCGCGACCGGGACGCCGTGTTGATCGAACTCGACTCTGTGATCGCCGGGGCACGCCTGCAGCGCAGGCCCTACCACCGCACCCGTGAGTTCGTTCGTGAGCTGTCCGCGGCAGGGGTTGCCGCGGCGGTGTACTGCGCAGCCGGCGGCTCCACGCCGAAACTGTCCTCGACCGGACTCACCGGCGTGTTCACCGCCGTGGTGGACGGTACGGCTACCACGGCCGCCGAACGGCTCGGTCTTTCGCCGAATCGTTGTGTCATCGTCGATCACACCGTGTCCGGGGTCGCGGCCGCGCATGCGGCCGGTTTCGGACTCGTGCTCGGCGTCGCGCACGAAGGTAAGGGTGAGGACCTCCTCGAGGCCGGGGCCGACGCGGTGGTACCTGACATCGTCACGGTCAATGTGCGGAGCGGATTCGCCCGGGTCAGCGACATGCCCGACGCCCTGTCGGCGTACGACGAGTTCGCCTCCCTGGCCGCGACCAGACGGCCGGTGGTCCTGCTTGACTTCGACGGCACCCTATCGACCATCGTGGATGATCCGACCGCGGCGGAACTGTTGCCACAGGCCGCCGACATCGTCCGATCTCTTGTCACGCACTGCCCGGTCGCCGTCCTGAGCGGACGCAGCCTCGACGACATCCGCGCCCGCGTCGGAGTCGACGGTCTGTGGTACGGCGGCACCCATGGCGTCGAGCTGGTGTCCCCAGAGGGCGTGACACTCCAGAACCCGATGATCGGCGGTGCCGCCGCCCCGTTGCGGCCCGCGATGACCGAGCTGACCGCCCAGCTCGGGCCGGTGTCAGGGGTCTATATCGAAGACAAACAGTTCGCGATCGCGGTGCATTACCGCAACGTCGCGCCCGAGGCAGTCGACCGGGTGATCGCCGTGGTGCGCAACGTCGCCCGAGGTCACCGTCTCCGCGTAACCGTGGGACGCAAGGTGGTCGAGATCGGTCCCGACGTCGCCTGGGACAAAGGGCAGGCGGTGAACTGGATTCTCAACCAAATCGACGGGACCGACCTGGTATTACCGATCTACATCGGCGACGACAGCACCGATGAGGACGCCTTCGATGTGCTGCGCCACACCGGCGTGGGAATCGCCGTGCGCCACAACGTCTCTGATATCCGCCGATCCTCGGCGCGCTTTGCGCTGGCCGACCCGGAGGCGGTGTGCGCATTCCTGGACCGGCTCAACGACCAACTCAGCGCCGACGCCGACGGTCCCGACGACGCCTGGATGCTGACGTTCACCGGCTATGATCCCCATCAGGAGAGGCTCCGAGAAACGCTGTGCACGAACGGAAACGGCTACTGCGGGGTGCGGGGCGCCGCGCCCGAAAGTGGCGCAGGGGAGTTCCATTATCCCGGCCACTACGTCGCCGGTATCTACAACCGGCTGACCGACACCGTGCAAGCGACATCGGTCACCAACGAAAGCTTGGTGAATCTGCCCAACTGGCTGCCGGTGACATTCCGGATCAACGGAGGGGACTGGTTCGACCCCGATCGCTGCCCGCCGAAGTCCTATCAGGTGACCTTCGATCTGCGTCGCGCGCTGCAGACCCGCGTGCTCACCGTTCGCGACCAGCACGGGCACACCACCGAGGTGATACAGCAACGGTTCACGAGCATGGAGCGGCCGCATGTGAGCGCGATGCGCACCGTGGTGCGCGCCCTGGACTGGTCGGGGTTGCTGGAGTTGCGATCGAGCATCGACGGCGCTGTCACCAATTCCGGTGTCGAACGCTACCGGGAGTTGTCCAGCCGGCACCTGCGCGTCACCGACATGCGGACACTGGGCGAGGACGGCCTTGTGCTGGCCGTGGAGACAACCCAGTCGAAGATCCGAGTAGCACTCGCGGTGAAGAACACCCTCCGCTACGACGCCTCCGACGGGGGCAACCACCACCTTCGACACGGCCCGGTCGTGGGAGACCTGACCATCGGTCACGATTTCGCCGTCAGCATCGACGCGGGCGAAGACGTCACACTCGACAAAATCGCCTACACCTACACCAGCCGTGACCACGGGATCGGCGAACCGGTCGACGCCGCGACCGGCGAACTCGACCGCACGCCAGATTTCGCGGAGCTCCAGCGCGGCCACCAGCTGGCATGGGCGCACCTGTGGGACCGCTTCGCCATCACGGTGGGCCACGACCCCGAGGTCTCGCGGATCGTCCGGTTACACCAAGTCCATCTGCTCCAGACGCTCTCGCGCCACACGGCCGACCTCGATGCCGGTGTCCCGGCACGCGGACTGCATGGTGAGGCCTACCGGGGACACGTCTTCTGGGATGAGTTGTTCGTCTTCCCGGTCACCAATCTGCGCATGCCCGAGGTGACCCGCTCACTGTTGATGTACCGGTACCGGCGGCTTCCCGCAGCGCGTATCGCCGCTCGTGAACGCGGCTACCGCGGCGCCATGTTTCCCTGGCAATCCGGCAGCAGCGGCAGCGAAGAGAGCCAGCAACTGCACCTCAATCCGCAGTCCGGGCACTGGAACCCGGACCCGAGCGCTCGCGCGCACCACGTCGGCATCGCGGTGGCCTACAACATCTGGCAGTACTACCAAGCGACCGGCGATTCCGGATTCGCGGTCGACTACGGCGCGGAGATGCTGTGCGAAATCGCCCGGTTCTGGGCCAGCCTGGCCAGACTCGATCCCGACCGCGGCAGGTATGTGATCACCGGGGTCATCGGTCCTGACGAGTTCCACTCCGGCTACCCGGGCCGCCACTACGACGGAATCAGCAACAACGCCTATACCAACCTGATGGCCGTCTGGGTGATCCTTCGCGCCCTGGAGGGCCTGGACCGGCTACCGCTGTCCTACCGGCTGGCGTTGCTGGAGAAACTGGGCATCGACGATGACGAACTCGTGCGCTGGGAAGACGTCAGCCGCAGAATGTTCGTGCCGTTCCACGACGGAGTGATCAGTCAATTCGAAGGCTATGAGAATCTGCGCGAGCTCGACTGGGACGGCTACCGTCACCGCTACGGCAACCTCCAACGGCTCGACCGCATCCTCGAAGCCGAAAACGACAGCGTGAACAACTACAAGGCCGCCAAACAGGCCGACACTCTGATGCTGTTCTATCTGCTGTCGGCCGACGAACTCTACGAGTTGTTCGACCGCCTCGGCTACGCCTTCTCGCCGGAGCAGATCCCCGCCACCATCAACTACTACCGGGCGAGGACGTCGCACGGATCGACGCTGAGCGCGGTGGTGCACGCCTGGGTGACAGCGCGCGGCAACCGCGCCGAAGCCATGCGGTATTTCCAGCAGGCGCTGGACTCCGACGTCGTCGACATCCAGCGGGGTACCACCGCCGAAGGCATCCATCTGGCCGCCATGGCCGGCAGCATCGATCTTTTGCAACGCTGTTTCACCGGGTTGGAGCTGCGCGGCGACCGCATCGTCGTAGGTCCACTATGGCCGCAAGCGTTGGGCGGGTTGGCCTTCCCGTTCCGCTACCGCGGACATCGGCTCCGCCTCAGCGTCGCCGGCCGTGGATTCACCCTCAGCGCCGAACCTGGTGAGGCGGGGCCAATCGTCGTGGAATGCCGTGGCCACTGCCAAACGTTGGTGGCCGGTGCTACCGTCCGCTTCACCCAATAGCGACTCCGACACGTGCCCGAACCGGGTTGCGGGGCAAAAAACCGCCGTGCGTTGTCAGCGTTGCCCTTCGGCGCACAAACAAGTGACTTTATGCCACAGACATGCGAGGGTGGCCCCACCTACGGTCGTGACATGGCTGACGTAGCCGTACCTTCCGTTCTCTCGGTGACCGAGTGCGGGGAAAACGGCACCTCATCCGTATCCACCCGCGCAACGTCACCGGCCGACGATTCCAGTTCGCGGCCGGAGCCACCGCAGCATCCGCTGCTGAAGATCCTTTTCGGGATGATCCCGTAGGAAGGCGGGCCGCCATGACCACCACACAACGCGCCAACCGAGAACGTCCGCGGCGGGTCTTTCGCGACCGCAGGGAAGCCGGCCGGGTGCTCGCCGACCTACTTGGCGCCTACCGTGGCCGCGACCGCGTGATCGTGCTCGGCCTCGCCCGCGGCGGCATCCCGGTCGCCTGGGAGATCGCCGCAGCACTGGCGGCGCCGCTGGACGCCTTCATCGTGCGCAAACTCGGCGCTCCGGGAAATGACGAATTCGCAATGGGCGCCCTGGCCAGCGGCGGTCGGGTGGTCCTCAACGACGACGTGGTACGGGCACTGCGGGTTTCGCCCCAGCAAGTGCGTGACGTCGCCGAACGTGAAGGCCGAGAACTGCTGCGACGGGAAGCCGCCTACCGCAGCGGACGACCGCCGCTGGACCTGGCCGGCAGGACGGTGATCCTCGTCGATGACGGACTGGCCACCGGGTCAACCATGATGGCCGCCGTCCAGGCGATACTAGAGATGAGTCCTCGTGAAATCGTCATCGCCGTGCCGGCGGCACCGGAGTCCACCTGTCGAGAGTTCGCTCGGATCGTCGATGACGTGGTGTGCGCGTCGATGCCCACACCGTTTCTCGCCGTAGGCGAATCCTTCTGGGATTTCACGCAAGTCAGTGACGACGAGGTGCGCCGGCTACTCGCCACACCGACCACCGGGCTGGCCACCGCCGCCCGCCGTCTGGCCGAGACGCCCGCCGAGGTCATCGACCGCGCCGCGATCGACGCGCCGTCCGGTGTGCCGCCGCGTGAGGCACTTGAGGAACTGATCGGCGACGCCCGTGTGGTGCTCATCGGCGAAAGTTCACACGGCACAGAGGAGTTCTACGCCGCCCGTGCCGAGATCACCAAGTGGCTGATCGAGGAAAAGGGGTTCTGCGGCGTTGCCGCCGAAGCGGACTGGCCTGATGCCTACCGGGTGAACAGGTACGTGCGAGGGCAAGGCAGCGACATCTCGGCTGACGCCGCGCTCAGCGGGTTCGAACGCTTCCCCGCGTGGATGTGGCGCAACACCGTGGTGCGCGATTTCGTGGATTGGCTGCACCGCCACAATGGGCGCCAGCGCGGCCTCGGCGCCCGCGAAGCGGGCTTCTACGGCCTTGACCTGTACAGCATGCACCGTTCGATGCGCGAGGTGGTCGACTACCTGGACAGCGTTGATCCCGCTGCCGGGCAGCGGGCACGCGAAAGGTATGCCTGCTTCGACCGCGCCTCCGCCGACGACGGGCAGGCCTACGGGTTTGCCGCAGCCTTCGGCGCCGGCCTGTCCTGTGAACGGCAGGCGGTCGAACAACTCGTCGAAATGCAGCAGTCCACGTTCGACCACGTGTTGCGCGACGGCATGTCGGCCGAGGATGAACACTTCCACGCACAGCAGAACGCCCAGCTCGTGCGCGACGCCGAAGCCTATTACCGCGCCATGTTCGGCACCCGGGTCAACTCTTGGAACCTGCGTGACCGGCACATGGCACAGGCTCTCGACGCGCTGCTGGCTCATCTGGACCGGCGCACGGATGGTCGCGCGCGCTTGGTGGTGTGGGCACACAATTCTCACGTCGGTGACGCCCGCGCCACCGAGGTCGGCGGCGACGGGCAACTGACCGTGGGGCAATTGGCACGCCAACGCTACGGCGAGCGTGCCCGGCTGATCGGGTTCACGACTTACGCCGGCTCAGTGACCGCGGCCAGTGACTGGGGTGCAATCGCAGAACGCAAGGTGGTGCGCCCCGCCCTCAACGGCAGTGTGGAAGAACTGTTCCACGAAGTCGACAGGCCGGCCTTTCTGATCTCCTCACTGCTGACCCGTGCGGCGGCCCAACCGCTGGACACCATCCGGCTCGGACGTGCGATCGGCGTGATCTACCTGCCCGCCTCCGAGCGGCAGAGCCACTACTACCATGTCCGTCCCGGCGAGCAGTTCGACGCGATCATTCACATCGACCGAACCACCGCGCTGCAACCCCTGGAGGTCACCAGCGGGTGGATTGCCGGGGAGACACCCGAGACCTACCCCTCCGGGTTATGAGCCGCCCAGACATCGTCACGCTGACGGTGAATCCGGCTCTCGATGTCACCGCTGCCGCCGAAAAAGTCGTTCCCACCGAGAAGATCCGTTGTCAGGCCGAGCGTTACGATGCCGGCGGCGGCGGCCTCAACGTCGCACGGTTTGCCACCGCGCTGGGCGCGGCGGTGGCCGCGGTGTACACCGCCGGCGGCGCGACCGGGACCCGCATCACCGAAATGCTCGCCGCCGAAAACGTCTCCGGCACGGCGATTCCCATCAAGGGCCCCACCCGGGAAAGTTTCACCGTCAACGAACTATCGACCGGAAGGCAATACCGATTCGTGCTCCCTGGACCCACGCTGACCGCCGGGGAGCAAGCCCAATGTCTCGATGCGCTTCGGCGGGCCGCCGCCGAAGCACAATTCGTGGTCGCCAGCGGAAGTCTGCCACCGGGCGTGCCACCGGACTTCTACCAACTCGTCGCCGGCCTGTGCGCGGACCTCGGTGCCCGGCTCATCCTCGACACCTCCGGAGGCGGATTGACGCACATCAGCTCCGGAGTTTTTCTGCTCAAACCCAGCGTCCGGGAACTGCGCGAGTGCGTGGGCCACGAGGTCGACACAGTCGAAGGGCAACGCAGCCGCGCGCGCCCTGATCGATCGTGGCGTGGCAGAAACCATCGTGGTGTCCCTGGGTGCAGGCGGGGCGCTTCTGGTCACCTCTGCTGTGAGCAAACACTTTTCGGCGATTCCGGTGACCACGGTCAGTGGTGTCGGTGCCGGCGACGCGATGGTCGCCGGCATTACCTTAGGACTTACCCGCAGATGGGATCTGCCGCATGCGGTCCATTACGGGATCGCCGCAGCGACAGCCAAGCTGAGCACTGTCGGCACCTCGGCGTTTCGCCGCGACGAGGTCGATCGTTTGTTCGGCCTGCCGTCTGCGCCTTGCGCAAATTAGCGTTGATCTTGTGTGCCCTGGCCCGATCGGTGGCACCATGGCGGTGTGTCCGAGAAGAGCCCGGCGGACGCTGACAATGGCAGTCGTCCCCTGCGCGACACGTTGTCTCAACTCCGGCTCCGGGAGTTGCTCAACGAGGTCCATGATCGCGTCGAACAGATCGTCGAGGGCCGCGACCGCCTCGACGGATTGCTCGAGGCCATGCTCGTGGTCACCTCCGGCCTCGAGCTCGACGAAACGCTGCGCACCATCGTGCGTACCGCGATTGATCTGGTCGATGCCCGCTACGGCGCGTTGGGCGTGCGCGGTCACGGCCACGAACTCGTGGAATTCATCTACCACGGCATCGACGAAGAGACCCGGGAGCGCATCGGTCACCTGCCTGAAGGTCGAGGGGTGCTAGGCGTTCTGATCGATGACCCGAAGCCGATCCGGCTGGACACCATCGCCCACCATCCGGCCTCGGTGGGATTCCCCGCCCATCACCCACCGATGCGGACGTTTCTCGGGGTGCCGGTGCGCATCCGCGACGAGGTGTTCGGCAATCTCTACCTGACAGAGAAAGCCGACGGCCAGGCGTTCAACGAAGACGACGAGGTCCTCGTCCAGGCGCTGGCCGCCGCGGCGGGGATCGCGATCGAGAACGCCCGCCTCTACCAACAAGCCAAACTCAGGCAGTCCTGGATCGCCGCCACCCGCGATATCGGCACCGAAATGTTGTCCGGCGTCGACCCCTCGCGGGTGTTTACGCTGGTGGCGGACGAATCACGGCATCTCAGCGGTGCCCAGGCCACGCTGGTGGCTGTGCGCGCAGACCTCGAGGCGACCGACGACCGGCCCGAGGAACTGGTGGTAGCCGCCACCGCGGGCGATGGGCCCGCCACCGCGCTTCGCACGATCCTCATCGGCGACAGCCCTATCGGCGCGATCTTCACCAGCCAGGACCCGGGATGCTTCGACAGCCTGAGTCTCGGGGATGCGCTCACCACCGGGCCGGCATTAGTGTTGCCGTTCCGCGCTGCCGACAGTTCCGCGGACACCGTGGCCGGCATCGTCATCGCCGTGCGGCAGCCCGAGGACCGTCCATTCACCGCGGACGAACGCGACATGATGGCGGCCTTCGTCGACCAAGCAGCGTTGGCGTGGCAATTGGCCATCGCCCAACGCCGGGTGCGTCAACTCGACGTCCTCACCGACCGCGACCGCATCGCCCGCGACCTCCATGATCACGTCATCCAGCGGCTGTTCGCCGTCGGTTTGACCTTGCAGGGCACCATCCCGCGCGTACGCCCCGCAGATGCCCATGGCCGGCTCAGCGAGTGCGTCGACGATCTGCAACAGGTCATCCAGGAGATCCGTACCGCGATCTTTGATCTGCACGGGGGTCGATCCGCCAGCACCCGGCTACGTCAGCGCCTCGACGACGCTATCGCCGCATTCACCGACTCTGACCTCCACGCCAGCGTGCAGTTTTCCGGCCCGCTGTCGGTCATCGACGCACAGCTCGCCGACCACGCCGAGGCGGTCGTGCGTGAAGGGGTCAGTAACGCTGTGCGGCATGCCAAGGCCAGTCGGCTCGCCGTCAGCGTCGCCGCCGCCGACGAACTCTGCATCGAGGTCGTCGACGACGGCCGCGGCCTTCCGCCCGATATCACCGGCAGTGGGCTGACCAACCTGCGTGAGCGCGCCGCCGCGGTGGGCGGCAGCTTCACTGTCGAGGCAGGCCCGCAAGGTGGCACCCGGCTGCGGTGGTGTGCGCCGCTGCGCTGACGGGATCGCGAGGCTCCGTCGTCAGCGCAGCCCGTCCCTCATCGTCGCATCGGCCGACAACCCGTCGGTGTAGAGCTCAAGGGCCGGGCCGATCATGTCGCGGGCGTAATCGCGTAGCACAGCGGCCATGTCGCCGGGTGTCGGATGACGGTGGCGGTACAACAGAAATCCACCGGCATTGTTCAGCGCAAGGAAGGTCGCGCGGGCCCGGGGGTCGCGGCTGGCCTTGACGGTTCCGGCGCGCACCCCGTCGTCGAGGTACGCGACGACGTTCTCGATCATTCTGTCCAGTAAACCGTTACCCAGGTCCTGGCCATCTTCCATGCTGCGGATCAGGTAGGACATCAAAGGCGCGAAGGACTCGATCCCGGCGAGGGCAGCCTGCCATGTCGCGGGGTCGTGCGATTGCAGCGCCTGGGATTTCGTGGCGCGATCGCGGCATTGCGGATGCGTGCGCGAAGCTGCTCCTCGGCGGCGTGCGCCGCGAGCTCTTCGTTGTCCAAAACGGTCATGGTGGGCTCCTGGCGAATAGCTGTCTACGCCTAGGGTCGCGTGGTGAGATCCGCTCGCGTTAGGGGCTTTCGGTGTGCTCGGAGGAGGCGAAAGTCCTCTGCGGCGGCCACCAGCCGATGTAGACCAAATACAGTCCAGCGGCTCCGAATCCGAGATCAACGATGAGCCACAGTGCGCTGGCGCCGAGGCTGCGGTCCACAGCGTCAGCGGACCACTCCGGGAACAGCATCAGCAGTAGTCCCCTCACGACGAGCAACCACCCTAAGGACGAGACGAGAATCGCTGCCCCGCCGCGCCAGCGGCGGTGGAACGTCACGATGGTGATTCCGCCCAGAATTCCGAGGGCGCCCAACACCATCGGCCATAACGCGCTGCGGGCAAGCTCGGCGGAGGCTACCTCGACGCGCGACGTGCGCACCATCGCCACGATCGATGTGATCGCCAGGAACGGCCCCAGCACACGTGCGAACTGGACGGTGCGGTAGATGCTGTGTGTATCGGTCATGATGGCCCCGATCCGCTTTCGGTCGAGACTTCGAACGTGACGAACTCGTTGATCCCGAAGCGTTGGAAGATTCGTCGTCGTCGTGCGGGCAGTTGATCGGCCACCGCTTCGAAGCTGACGATGCGCGGGTCGCTGACAGCGAAGGATTGGCCGTCGACGACGAGTGTCGCCGCGTTCGCGGCCTGTGCGTTGCGCAGCCAATCGACTTTCTGCCCGTAGGGCAGAGGGATGATGAATCCATCAGCGACGCGGTCGGCCACCACGGGCGTCGAGTAGTGGCGGCCTGTGGCGCGTCCGGAATGCCGAATCACCGCCGCATACCAATGGCGGCGTCCGGCAAGCCGCAGCATCACCGGGTTGAGGACGTGCTTGTTGAACACCCGCACCGCGTCTGTGACGGTGTGTCCGGTCGTGTTGAGCATGCTGTCGATGGTGGCTGGCCGGGGCCGCGTGTGGTCAGGGTCATCCGGACGCGGTTTCGACGACCTTTGGCACTTTATGGGCAGGGGAGTGACTTTCGTCCCTATCGTGCCGCGGTTGCGGTGTCCGACGATGATGTCGGTCAATGCCGAGGAGGAACTTGCCATGCCCGCCACGTCGACTCCCCGCCTCGCTTTGACCCAGCGCCAACTCGATGGCATGGCATGGCAATTTCTTCGCTCGGAGTTCACCGCAGACCGCTATGCGCAGTGGCCGCTCGACCGCCGTCTGGACGTCTTCCTCCTGCACTGCGGCTACCGAAGGCTCCACGATGACGGCTCGGCCTACAGCGCGTTGCTTGAGAGGGTGATGGCCAACTTGCCCGAGGCTGTCCGCCTCGGTGTTCTGCCCTCTCCGAATGCCGGCGCCGGGTCGTGAGAGAGATCTACAACGCGGTCTCTTCCCTTGACTCCGCGGAAATCACGACTGCTGACGGTTGTCGGGCAAGGCCACGCAGATGAGCAGCGAGCGAGCGCGATTCGGGATTGTCGTCGGTGTCGATGGGTCGCAGGAGTCGGCGGCGGCGGTCCGGTGGGCCGTAGTTGAGGCTCAACTGACCGGCAAGCCGATCACTCTTCTGTCCGCGGTGCCACCACCGATCGTCACGTGGCCACTGGCGCCGTCGGACGGTGCGGTCGACGACGAACTCCGCTACGCCGAAACCGTGTTGAAGGAGGCAGGCGAGCTGGTCGCCGAGGTTGCCGCCGAAGATCCTCCCGCCATCCGTACCGAGATTGTTCGCTCCGGAGCCGTTGAGGCTCTCGTGGAGGCCTCGCGATCGGCGCACATGGTCGTCGTCGGCAGTCGTGGGACGGGAGCGGTGGGGCGGTTGCTGCTGGGCTCGGTGAGCTCTGGGATCCTGCACCACGGGTCCGGCCCAGTGGCCGTAGTTCACAGCCAGACCGGACTTGCGCCCAAGGCCACCGAACCGGTGTTGTTGGGAATCGACGGCCCGTCGTCGTACGCGGCCACCGCACTGGCCTTCGAGGAGGCGTCCCGGCGGGGAGTGAGCGTGCTGGCGGTCCACGTCATCAGCGACATCGGCGAAGCGCTCAGCCGGGGTGGCGAGTGGGGCAACGCCAAGGGGCACGGCGAGGAGTATGTTGCCCAGCGCCTGGAACCCTGGAAGGAACGTTATCCGGAGGTGCCAGTTCGTGCTGAGGTGGAGTTCGATCGACCCGTCCACCGTCTGGTGGAACGCTGTGCCGCAGCACAACTCGCCGTCGTGGGTAGCCACGGCCGCGGCGGCTTCGCCGGCATGCTGCTCGGCTCCGTCAGTTCAGCGGTGGCACAGCTGGCCGCTATCCCCGTCATCGTGGTCAGACCGCGCTGAGTCCCCGAGCCTGCGCCGGCGCAAGGCGGTGGGTTATCCACCAACCTGATCTCCCGGCGGAGGCACTCGCCCTGCCGCCTGCCGCGTCAGGTCGGCCACGGCATCGGCAATTCCGTCCGCCAGCTCGGCGACGTCCGGGAAGGCATCGAAATCGGTGGTGATCCCGAAGACAAGGTCGTCGCCATAGCTCAGGATCCCCACGGCGGCGCGAAGGCGTAACGCGACAGGAGGTACTGGAAGCATGCGCACGACGTCGTGACCCATCAGCCGCAGCCGATCTCGGGGCCCGGGAACATTCGTCGCCAGCGCCACAACGCCACGCTGGGGCAGGGCCGTCACCGTTCTGATCACGCGGGAGGCCACTGCGAACGGCACCGATTTGACGATGCTGACCGCCGTACTGCCGGCGCTTCGTTGGCCACCCGCTTTCACCCGTGTCAGCGTGCGGTGCACCGCACGCAGCTGCTCCAACCGATCGGATTCATCCACCGGTAGATAGGGCAACATCACCGACACCTGATTGTCGGCACGGTTCATCGCATCTGCTGGGCGCACCGAGACCGGGACGAGCGTGCGCAGCGAGTGGTGCCGGGGTTCAGCACCGCGTCGTATCAGGGCGGCGCGGAAGCTGTCGGTAATCGCCGCTAGCGCAACATCATTGAGGGTGACGTCGAAAGTGCGACATACCGTCAGCGCATCGGCCAATGACACCTGGACCGCGCTGTAGCGGCGCATCGAGGTGATGGGACCGTTGAACACGGAGTCGTCGCTGGGCCGGACCAGGCTGTCAAGGATCTCGATACCGCCGACCAGCGTTGTGGTCGCGGTGGAGGCCACCGCTGATGCCGTGCTCCACGCGTCCTGCGCCCAGCGAATCGGGTTGAGCGACAGTCGCCGTGCGGCCTCTGGGTCGGGTTGGTGAGCGGGCTGAATCGCGCCGACATATGTGGTGTGCTCACCACCGTCACACAGCCCGGACAGCATGTGCAATGCGGCGATGCCGTCGGCGATGCAGTGGTGCACTTTCATCAGGATCGCCCATCGGCCGCGGGGTAGGCCTTCGATGATCCAGCACTGCCAAAGTGGGCGTTCGCGGTCTAATCGGGACTCCATCGCTTCGGCGGTGAATCGGAAGAGCGCCTCGTCGTCACCGGGGTGCGGTAACGCAGCTCGGCGAATGTGGTGGGCAAGATCCGGTGCGGGATCGGCCACCCACTGCGGAGCCGACAGGTCGAACGGCGCGCGACGGACAACTTGGCCCAGCCGGGGGATGGCCAGAATGCGTGCAGCCAGCGCAGTGACGATGTCGTCCTGAGAGGGAACGGGACCCTCCAAGACCGAAACCGCACCGACCGCGAGACTGATATGCGGGTCGGCGTCCTCGGCATCGAGGAATCCCGCATCAAAGGCCGACAAGCGCTCCACGGATCCACTATCTCCTCGATCAGAACCGATGCGCAGGGTCTGAGGCCATAAAGGGTGAGGACTTGCGGCCCTAGTAGTCGGATGCGGCCAGAGTCGACCATGAGCGTCAGGAGAAAGGGCGAGTGGAATGGTTCGCGTGTTTCTGGTCGACGACCACGAGGTGGTCAGGCGAGGTCTGATCGACCTCCTCGGCGCGGACGAGGAACTCGAGATCGTCGGCGAGGCCGGGTCGGTGGCGGAAGCGATGGTGCGTATCCCCGCCTCACAACCCGATGTCGCGGTCTTGGATCTACGTCTCCCCGACGGCAACGGCATCGAATTGTGCCGCGACCTGCTGTCCCAGCTGCCGGACCTGCGGTGTTTGATGCTGACCTCATTCACGTCAGAAGAAGCCATGCTGGATGCGGTGCTGGCCGGAGCAAGTGGTTATGTCATCAAAGACATCAGGGGTATGGAGCTCGCCAAGGCGATCAAAGATGTCGGTGCGGGACGGTCACTGCTCGACAACCGGGCAGTGAAAGCGCTGATGTCGAAGCTGCGCACTGCCCCTGAACACGATGACCCTCTGGCGGGTTTGAGCGAGCAGGAGCGGGTGCTCCTGGACCTTCTCGGGGAAGGCCTCACCAACCGTCAGATCGCCGAACGGATGTTCCTCGCCGAGAAGACCATCAAGAACTACGTGTCTCGGCTGCTCGCCAAACTTGGAATGGAACGCCGCACTCAAGCAGCGGCCTTCGTCTCCCGACTTGATCGGCCGCGTCCGCCAACCTTCGAGTGAACGACCTCATGGCGGGGGCGGGTTGCGGCTCATCCCCAACTTGAGGTGATCGCGAGCGCGACGACACAGATCAGGACGACTGCCGTCGTTACCCCGTAGCACACCGTTCCGGTTGTGCTCAAACGGTATTGGCCCATCGTCCGTGCATCGCGTGCGACGCCGATGATCACGACCAACAGGGGTAGGAGCAGGACGGCGTTGAGGACCTGGGTGGCAACGAGGATCGTCACCAGTGGTGCGCCGGGAATCATGACGATCAGGGCGCCGAGCCCGGTGACGGCACCGAAGGTGAGGTAGAAAGTTCTGGCTTCGCGGAAGGGATCATTGAGCGCGGCTTCCACTCCGGCGTATTCGCATACGGAGTACGCGGTCGACAACGGCAGGATGGCCGCCGCCAGGATGGCTGCACCGATGAGCCCGATACCGAACAAGCTCGATGCGAGGTCACCGGCGAGGGGTTGCAGTGCCAGGGCGGCGTCCGCGGCATCGGTGATGGAGCGGCCGTCGCGGTGCAGTGTTGCCGCGCACGCGACCACCACGAAGAAGCCGATGACTCCGGTCAGCAGCGCTCCGGTCACGACGTCGATGCGTTCGAGCCGGAGGTCCTCGATCCGCAACTTCTTGTCGACGGCGTAGGACTGGATGAACGACAAACCCCACGGGGCGAGAGTTGTTCCGACAGTGGCGGTGACGATCGCCACCGCTTCGCCGTTGACGGGCATCGTCGGGATCAGCAATCCGCGGGTGGCTGCACCCCAATCAGGATCAGCCAGGATCCCTGACGCGATGTACGCGAGGAAGACCGTCGACAACAACAGTAGGAAGTGTTCGACGCGATGGAAGCTGCCGCGCAGCACCAGTGCGGAGACGAGTAGTGCCACGGCTGGGACGCTGAGGTGGCGGCTGACGCCGAAAAGCTCGAAACCGGCTGCGATACCGGCGAACTCGGCGCATGTGGTTCCGATGTTGGCGACGACGAGAGCGACCAGGGCGGCGCCGCCGACTCGAACCCCGTAGCGCTGCCGAACCAGGCCGATCAATCCCTGGCCGGTCACCACTCCCATCCGCGCCGCCAGGGTATGAAACATGACTAGGGCCAGTGTCGAGAGCAGCAACACCCAGAGCAGCTGGTAGCCGTAGTCGGCGCCGAGTACCGAGTAGGTGGTGATCCCGGCGGGGTCGTCGTCGGAGAGCCCGGCGAGCAGACCGGGGCCGACGACGGCGACCAGTGCGCCGATCGACAACCGCCGGTGCTTCATGGCTGCCGCGCTCACCTCGCCCCGGGCCGGCGGCGGGGCCAGACGCCCGAGCGAAGAAGATGCCGCTGCCTGCGGGGTGAGCGGGAGAGCCGATCCGTCCAGTGGCGGGCATGCTCGATCGGCATGGCGGCCACAATGTCGGCGGACTTGCTCGCCGGCATGGCGCGGAGCATGCGCTCCGCATCGAAGGGGTGGCTGGCGCGCACGACGTCGGCGGCCGTGTTGGTGTCCTGACTGTCGAGGATCTCCGCCGCCGGACCGCTCGCCAGCCGGGTGACCAGGGTCGCCAGCCCGCGGACATCGAGTCGGTGGATCGCCGAGCGCGGTGTCGCGAGTTGCACCGTGTGCCCGCGGTCGGACATCAAATGCAGGTCTGTCCAGGCGATGGCGTCCCTGCGCATGGGCTCGGCCACCCAGTCCATGCCCAGACGGCGCAGCACGGCGTCGAATCCGACCTCCACGCCAACGACTTCGATGCGCCCGTCGTGTCGACGGGCAAGCACGACATCGGCCACGCGGGTGACGCGCTGGCCCGCGATGTCGATGACCTGGCTGTCAAGCACATCACGGACCAGCAAGATCGCGTCGTCTGCCAACGATTCGGTGGCGAATGAGGGGAGATCTGAGACGTCGTCGTTCAGCCGAAGATGGTGCGGGTGAACAAGGTCGACGGCCCCGAGCGGGACCACCACCGATCCCTTTCCGCGGCGGGACAGCACCGCCTGGTCGGCGACCGGCAGGTCTGCCTCGCCGGCAGGGCGAGCGATCAGATCCGCGATGCGCCCGACGACACCTCCGTCTGCACCCACAACTCGTCGGCGTACCAGGGCACTGAGGAGCAGCACCTCAGCAGCGCACCGTCAGCGCCATCGCAGACCGCGCCCTCACCCGGCGGCCCAGGACTTGGCCTTCTCCAGGTCGTCAAGGCTGAACAGTGCGATTTCGCCGGGGACCATCCAGGCCAGCGCCTGCAGAGTGTGTATCGCCCACTCTTTGTCGGTGACCACGGCGATGCGTTTGAAGGCTGAATGGTGATGGATCAGCGCTCCGAACCCCATCTTCAGATCTTCGGCCAGCCCACCGGGACCGAAACCCTCGTAGGTGGGTGCGATGACCTCCACGATCCGGACCTCGCCGGTTTGGAGCATTTTCTCCATGGTGGGTTTGAAGTTGCGTAGGTCCTCACCGCTGGCCCGGCCCGACACCCTGAACCCTGACACACCTTCGGGCATGTCCGACAACACCTCGATCATCGGACCATCTCCTTTCCAGCGGATCGCGGGTCTCGCCCTCTCGGCGCAACGCTACGACCCGCTGGAATCGATTGTCGGCGGTCTGACAAAACATGCACCAGGGTCGTTGGTCCTTACACGTGGTCAGTCCAGACTCCAGGTGTAGAGGTAGTCGGCCTGGGCAAGGATCGCGGCCTCGTCATCGACGGGCGGGTAGATCCATTCGGTGTTGATCCGATGCTTGAAGGCTTTGGCCTCGCTGCCCGTCATCTGCACTTCGCGGTCCCAGCCGGTGGTGAGAACGGCACCGGCGGCGCCGAGGTCCAGACAGGTCACGTAGGGATTCGGCGCGAAGGGGACCGGCGGAAGGCCCAACAGGTCGGCGGCGACGTTGTAGCCCGCGAACTTGCCCAGCGGTGTGGCGTGCTGGCAGCTCTGCATCGTGACATGGCCGTCCTCGACCGTCGCGGCGGCGGTGTCACCGGCGGCATAGACATCCGGAGTCGAAGGCACACGCAGGTATTCGTCGACGATCAACCGGCCGATCGGGTCTCGGTCGCCGGGAACCATCGCGGTGAGCGGGCTCGCGGTCATGCCCACGGTCCACACCGTCGTCGACGCGGCAATGACCTCGCCGTCGATGAGGCGCACCTGGGAATCGGTGACTTCGCTGACCCCGGAACCCAGCCGGACCTCGATCCCCAGCTGTTCCAGCGACGAGGTGATGAACGGACGCGGGCCCTCACCGAGTTGGGGGCCGACTTCGGTGCTCCGATCGACAAGGATCACCCTGGCGTGGGCCGAATTGGCCTGCGCCAGCTCGCGCAGCCGGCCGATGAGCTCGGTGGCGATCTCCAGGCCGGTGAACCCGGCGCCGATCACCACAGCGGTGAACCGCCCCTCGTGAGCGTCGCTGACCGACGCCAGCTTCCGGACGTGCTGCTCAAGGGTGTCGGCCGCGGCGATCGTATCGATGTTGAACAGAAACTCTCGTCCGGGGATGTTGGGCGTGAGCACCTGGCTTCCCGCGGCGAGAACAAGCCGGTCATAGTCGAGAACCCGGACCTGGCCCATCGTGTCGGCCACGGTGACAGCTCTTGCGGCAGTATCGATGTCGATCACACGGGCGTGCACCCTCTCGACGCCGATCGGCTTGAGTACCCGGTCGAGCAGAACCGACATCTGCACGGGATCGCGTTCATACAGCCGAGGGCGGATCACCATCTCGTCGCTGTCGCTGACCAGGGTGATGTGCGGACGAGCGCCGGCCGATGCATGGTCACGTCCGACACGTGCCGCGGCTGCTGCGCTCCATACGCCGGCAAAGCCGCCGCCAATTACCAGTATTTCCATGGTGTTCGACTCCTTCTTGGGTGGGGAACGGACACCGGCCCGATGGCCGTTGGTGTGCCCACCGTTGTGACGCCGCAGCGGTCCAGATTGTGAGGTCCGGGATGACTCGGGAATCCGCGCAGTGACGTTCTCGCTAAAGGATGTCCGTCTGCCAGAAGCGAAGCTTGTCGGGATTGAGCACCATCCACACCCGGGTGACGAGACCGTCGTCGACACCGATCGACGCCACCGCCACTGTTGCTCCGCGCAGCCGGCATACCAGGCCTGGTCGCCCGCTCACTTCTGCCGGGGCGATGTGGATGTCGGGTTGGCGTCGACGCAACCCCATCAGGAACCGCACCACCTTCTCGGCCCCGATCACCTCCCGCAGCGCGGCACGCACCTGTCCGCCGCCGTCGTTGACCACGTGGACGTCGGGATCGAGCAGTTCGATCAGCGCGCCGATGTCCCCGCGCTCAAGCGCATTCTTGAAACCGCGAACCGCCGCGGCGTGCTGGGCGGCATCGACAACCTGGCTGCGGTCGCTCCTGAGCCGCCGTCGTGCCGAAGTGGCCAACTGGCGGCAGGCGTCGGGGGAGCGACCGACGATGTCGCCGATCTCGGCGAACGGGTACTGGAACACGTCGTGCAGCACGAAGGACACGCGCTCCGCGGGTGTCATCGCGTCCAGAACCGTCAGCACCGCGGTCGTCACCGATTCGTCGAGGGTGATGCGATCGGCGGGGTCGACAGTGGGTGAGGCGTCGGCGGTCGCGTGGTGGGGTAGCGGTTCGGGTAGCCACGGGCCGACGTAGGCCTCCCGTCGGTGCCGGGAGGACTTCAGCAGGTCGAGGCAGATCCGCGTCGCGACACGAACGCACCACGCCGGCGGGTTGCGGATGTCGGCCCTGGCGTCGAGCGGCATCGTGTACCACCGCGTGAACGTCTCCTGCACGACGTCCTCGGCGTCGGAAAGTGAGCCGAGCATCCGGTAGGCCACGTTGATCAGCAATCCCCGGTCGGCGGATACATCGTGCTCGCCGTCGGCGGCCGCGACCGCGACGTCGCCGGGAGTTGTCGGCGCTGCGGGCGTGCTCTGGCGTTCCTCCACGGTGCCCTCTTCTGCGTATCTCATTGCGGCCATACCTGCTTGACGAGCCAGGATCGCCTTATGTGACATGCAACGCGGCGGTGCCGCGAAACTCATCCGGCCGGTACAGACCGTCGCCGACCAGTGCCTGCCGCAGGGCGCGACGTCCCCGGTGCAGCCGTGACATCACCGTTCCGACAGGGATGTCGAGGAGTTCGGCGACCTCTGCGTAGCGGAACCCCTCGACGTCGACGTAGAACACCGTCATGCGTTGGCCCTCGGGCAGAGCTGCCAGTGCGGCTTTGACGTCGCTGTCTGCCAGCGCTTCCAACGCGACCAATTCCGCCGATGCGGAGGCGATCGACGACTGCGGCACCGCAGCGTCGAACTCGAGGTCGCCGAGCCGCTCGGTGAGCACCTCGGCAGGACGCCGCTGGGTGCGGCGCCAGCGGTTGATCCACGTGGTGACCAGGATCCGGAACAGCCAGGCTCGAATGTTGGTTCCGCTCTCGAACTGCCCGAAGCTGCGGTATGCCTTCAGCATCGTCTCCTGCACGAGGTCCTCGGCATCCGCGTGATTGCGGGTGTAACCACATGCCGCCCGGTACAGCTGATCCAGCAGCGGCCAGGCCTCCTGAACGAATCGTTTACGCTGATCTTCACGGTCATAGACTCCGATGGCGAGCGTCATCTGTCGCACCTCCTGAGGAATGAAAACGTCCCTTTTGCTGCTTGTTTGACGATTTCTCTGTCGCCGGCGTGATGCTTTTCGAATGGATGGTGCTGCAACTCACGGTATTTGGTCGGACGGTGGCCGGCAGTCGTGGACCGACGCCCTGACCGGAAGCGCTATTGCCAGCGAGCACAGCAGGACGACCGTCAGACTGACGGCGTTGAGCGTGGCATCCAGCGGGCCGTACATGTGCAGCATGGGCACGTGGTAGATCAGGTGCAGCAGGTTGAACACCGACAGCGTCAACGCCGTGGCATGCATCAACGCGCGGTTTCCCAGGTAGAGGAAAGCCATGATGCTGAGCGCGGCCATCGCCAGATTCATCGCGCCGACATCTTTGACGAAGTGTTCGTTGTACGGCCCCAGTACCGGCAGCCATCGAAATCCCATGCCGGGGAACGTGTTGTACCAATGCCAGGGCGCAAAGTACGCCCAACCGCCGACGAACAGTCCGGTCAGTGTCAGCACTGTCAAACAGCTGCGGTGCAGTAAAGCATTCATACCGAGACGACGACATTGCACGCCGCGATGTGAGGCGCATCCGGTGACCTCCGCCACTCCCGCCGGTTCGGCATCACATTCCCGGTCGGCTCGGCGTCATAAGGATGTCCGCATCGAGTAGGAGGAGCCAGATGTCTGTCCACAACGCGCGGCCCGGGTCGGTCCGCAAGCCTCACGTCGTCGTGATCGGAGCGGGCTACGCCGGTGCGCTGGCCGCAAACCGACTCCAGCAGAACCGCGACATCCACATCACGATCATCAATCCCCGCCCCGTCTTCGTCGAACGGGTGCGCCTGCACGAACTCGTAGCCGGCACCGGAAACGCGACGGTCGAATTGGCCGGCCTCTTGGGTGAACGGGTCAGACTCGTCATCGATACCGCGACCCGGATCAACTCGACGACACGGACTGTCGAGCTCGAGTCAGGGTCCCACGTCACCTACGACTATCTGATCTACGCGGTCGGGAGCACCGGGGCGGTACCCGCGAGTGTCCCAGGGGCCGTCGAATACGCCTACCCCATCAGCGAACTCGAACATGCCGAGCGGCTGCGGGCCACGATCGATGTACTTCCCGACAACGCCCCCATCTGTGTCGTCGGCGGAGGTTTGACGGGTATCGAAGCCGCCTCGGAACTGGCCGAGCAGCGCCCCCACGCGAAGGTGACCCTGCTGTGCGGCGGCATCCTGGCGCCGTCGGTGGGTGAGAAAGCTCGCGCATCGGTGCTCAGGCAACTCACCAAGCTGGGCGTCATCGTGGAGGACGAGGCGGTGGTCGCCGAGGTCGGTCCGGACCGCGTCCGCCTCTCTGACGGCCACAGTCTTCCCAGCGCCGCAACGGTGTGGACCGCCGGCTTCGGCGTACCGGACTTGGCTGCTCGCAGCGGATTGACCACCGACGGCATCGGCCGTCTGGTCACCGATGAGACGCTTACCAGCGTTGACGATCCCTGGATCTTCGGCGCCGGTGACGCGTCGGCGCCGGCGGGCCCGCAGCTGCGGATGAGTTGCCAGGCGGCGATGCCGCTGGCGGCGCGGGCGACGAGCACCGTGCTGGCACGCATCGCAGGCGACGAGGTGAAGGTTCTGCATCAGTCGTTCGTCGGGTCGAACATCAGCATCGGGCGTCGCCACGGAACCATCGCCGCTGCCCGCCAAGATGATTCACCGCGCAGCTTCTACCTGGGCGGCAGGTTGGCGGCGTTCGTCAAGGAGATGGTCTGCACCACCGTCGTCAAGCAGATCGCCAAAGAAGGTCGTAGGCCTGGTAGCTACCGCTGGCCGGGCGCCACGAAGCGGCCGGCCTCCCTGGATTCCGTGGCTGGATAAGACGGCCGAAGGTTCCGCGGACGGGAGGGTGCCGACATGGCCGACGTCGAGATCGAAAGACCGGCAGCTGATCTGGACCGCGCACTGCTGATCAATGTCGCATACCGGCTCCTGGGTTCGATGGCGGACGCCGAGGACGCTGCGCAGGAAGCCTACGTGCGCTGGTATCGAATGGCGGCCGCCGATCGTGATGCCATCCGCACTCCGGCGGCGTGGGGTGTCCGCGTGGTCACCCGCATCTGTCTGGACAACCTGACCTCGGCGAGGCGCCGGCGTGAACAGTATGTGGGTCCGTGGTTGCCCGAACCGATTCCGGGCCGGAGCTTCCCGACCTCCTCGCAACCAACCGATCCTGCCGAGCTGGTCGCGCTCGACGAGCATGTCACCCTGGCCATGTTGGTGGTCCTGGACTCGATGACTCCCGCGGAGCGCATCTCTTTCGTGCTGCGGGATGTGTTCGGCTATCCGTTCTCGGAGATCAGCGAGATCCTGGGGAGGTCGGAGGCGGCATGCCGGCAACTCGCGGTGTCGGCCCGGCGACGGGTCGAACCGGCGCGGCGATGCGCACGCGATCGACTGCGCCACAACGACGCCACGATCGTCCTGTCGAAAGCGTTTCAGCGCGGTGACATCGTATCCGTGATCGAACTTCTCGACCCCGACGTCACCGTGACCAACGATGGCGGCGGCCGGGTTCGGGCCGCTGTGCGGCCCATCGTCGGTGTGCAGCGAGTCCTGCGTTATCTGACCGGCATTCGGCGCAGGGAAGCCGACGTGGAGACTTCGGTGGTCGATGTCAACGGCCAGGCCGGTCTGCGTATGCAGCGCGGGGGCGTCACCGTGGCGGTCGGGGCACTGGAGGTGCGCGATGGGCTGGTCTCCCGGCTCTGGATCGTCAGAAACTCTGACAAGCTCCAATACTGGAACCTCGACCAGGCGATGCGGCCAGTGACGACGTCGAATCTATAGACGCCTACCGCCGGTTCAGCGCACTTCACGACGATCCCGTTTCGGGACGGACGTGGCGGCGCGCGACGACTGCCAGGTGCCGGCAGGCTGCCGGTGAGCACCCGACGATTTCGCCGATATCGGTGAACGAGAGACCGAAGACGTCATGCAGAATGACGATCGCGCGGGCGGTCGGAGTCACCTCTTCCAAAAGGATCACGAGGGCGATGCTGACGGACTCGTCCAAGGTGATGTCGCACAGCGGGTCGCCACGCCGGTCCGGTAGTGGCTCGGGAAGCCAGTCGCCGACGGAGGTTCTCCTCTGGAATCCCGCCGATCTCCGATGGTCGAGGCACACCCGGCTGACGACCCGCAGCAGCCACGAACGCGGGGAGACGATCAGCGCCCGCTCATCGGGATCGAGTCGATTCCACCGCGAGAAGGACTCCTGCACCACGTTTTCCGCGTCGTGTGCGGTACCGACCAAGCGGTACGCGACGCCGAACAAGACCCCGCGATAGCACTCCACGGCGCCGGCCCCGGTTGGCTCGGGTTCCTCCAACGCACACCTCCAGCTGTCGCAGTCTCTTCGATCCGAACGACCGTCCCGCCCGGAGGTAAGACGACGTAGGCGGCGAGATTGTGAGGGAGATGCCGTGGCGATCTGCAGTCACGCCCCGGGTGCTGCCGAATGACGCTACTGCGCCAGATACCCGCCGTCGACGGGGAGTACGGCGCCGGTGATGAAGGAGGCGTCGTCGGAGGCGAGGAAGGCGATGGCGCTGGCGACCTCGGCGGGTTCACCCATGCGGCCCATCGGGTGCTGGGCCTCGACCGCGGCCAGGTATTCCGCGCCGCCCGGCTCGTCTCGCATCTGGTTGACCCGCTCGGTGGTGATCGTTCCGGGGGCGACGGCGTTGACTCTGATGCCCCGGTCGGCCCACTCGATCGCGAGGTGCTTGGCCAATCCGGTGGCGACGAATTTGGCAGGCCCGTAGGCCGCCTGCCGTTTCTGTCCGGCCACCCCCGAGATCGAGGACAGGCACACGATGGAGCCTCCGCCGGTCGCCAGCATTGCCTCGATGCCGAACTTGCACGACAGGAACATGCCCCGACCGTCGATGGCCATCACGTCGTCCCAGGCGGCGGCCGTCATCTCCTGCACGTCACCGAGCGGGATGATGCCCGCGTTGGCGACCAGGACGTCGAGGCGGCCGAAGCGCTCGGTTGCCGCGGTGATCATCCGGCGCGCATCGTCCTCGCGGGAAACGTCGCCGATGACCGTCTCGACGTCCACCCCGGTCTCGCGCAGTTCGTCGGCGAACGCCAGCAGCGGCTCGCCCTGGATGTCGGTCACCGTCAGCCGAGCCCCTTCGCGCGCGAAGAGCGCAGCGGTCGCCCGGCCGATGCCGTATGCGGCCCCGGTGATCACCGCTGATTTTCCGAGAAGTCGTCCTGATCCTTGAGTCACGGCGCCCGTTCTTGTCGTCGCGGTGTGTCTTGGACACCGCCTCCGGCACAGCGTTGCACGACGACGGAAATCCGAGGGCGGAAATCCAGATCGCGGTCGATCGACGAACTTCCGACGACCCCGCCTACAGCGGATTGGCGCGGTCGTCGCAGGGTGCCTGGACCCCGTTGTCGATGCGGGCCAGCGTGCGGGTCATCTCGGTCGGTTCGACGCTGGCATGCTCACCCGAGTAGGGACGATCGAGGAAGAAGACCACCAGCAGACCCGCGGTGATGAGGGCGGACACGCAGCCGATCGGCAGAGCCTGGATCTTGCGGCTCTCACGGGGATCGGCCTGAACGACCATGTAGGTCAACGTCATCGCGGCGCCCACCGCCAACGCGAACCACAACGGTGCCGGAAGCGTCGGAGTCGCCTCGGACAGTCGCTCGCGCCGGCCGTCACGGCGCTGAGCCTCTTGATCGAACCACTGTCCATAGGCCGCCTCGTGGCGTCCATCTGACAGGGCCGCCCCCGCGAAGTCGTTGTGCAGCCTGTCCACCCACGCCTCTGTCACCTCGCTCGGGCGCCCGTCGCGCATGGCGGGCCATTCGTCATGGATCACCGTTCTGGCGTAACACACCAGATCGCCGCGGAGACGTTCTCCGACCGGGTCGGGGAGGATGTTGGCGACCGACGCCAGTTCGGTGGTGGCGACCGCTTCGATGCTGGAGCCTTCGCGGGCACGCTGAAAACTCTGCAGCGCGAACAGGATCACGAACGCGAGCATCACCGCGAACATCGTGCCGATCACCGTCAGTGAACCCGCGCTGCGGGTCAGGTCGGTGAACCATCCCCCTTCAGGCGCGCGGGTGCGCACGGCGAGTTTCGCGGCGACCGCGACCGCGACCACGGCGAGAACGACCAGGGGCATCAGCCAGATGGGCACAGCCACCGACTTTATGGGGGAGTGGCCCTGCTGCGGAGGTAGGCGCTTGGAATGCCGAGAGCAACATCCGTGGTCAGTACGTCTAGCAGAACACGCGCGGCGGTCCCGCCGCCCAGCCCGGAGAGCCCGTCCGCGCGAACCGGATCCAGGCACCATGCATCTCATCGGCCAGGCGCTGCGGAGGCATGCCGGCACCCAGCAGCCCGTCCGGCCCACGTAGAGCAGGCAGATGCAGTCGGTCGAACACGAACGGCAACTCGACGGTGTGTGCTGCGCCGAGGCGCCCGCCGACCGCCGGGGAGCGCCAGGCGAACTCGTACCGATAGGTGCTGCCGCTGCCGTGCGCGTCGGCCAACCGGCGCGACCCCCGGACGAACAACGCGTCACCGAGGAGCGCCGAGCGCACCTCACCCCAGTCGGCCGACGGCATCCGTGCCCGGTAGTGGCCGATCACGACGGCTGGATCGTCGTGGGTCTGCCCGGCCAGCCCGACGACGTCGTCCTCGGTCGACCGTTCGAGCGCCCCGCTCGGCGCGAGATACAGGTTGCCCTCCTCGGCGTTGGTGCCGATCAGCAGCGGGATGTCGGCACCGTTCCCCGACGCGGCCGCGTCGGCGGGCTGTGTGTCGAGCACCAGGCTGAACGCGCTCAGGCCGACCAGCGGGTCGAACCGGTCCGCGGTGCGCAGGGACAACCCGGTCAGATCTGTTGCGGTCCGGGTCAACTCGCCGTCGGGAAACGCGGCGAACCCGGCGGCGGTCGGTTCGACGCCCAACAACTCTGCGGCACGGTGGGTCACCCTGGCCGCCTGCTCGCGCGAGAAGGCGCCGAGTCCGTTCCCGCTCTGGACGATCGCCCGCGCGATCAGATCGGCGGCGCCCGGTGTCGTCAGCACTGCCGACACGAGCGTCGCCCCCGCCGACTGCCCGAACAAGGTGACGTTGCCCGGATCTCCGCCGAAGGCGCCGATGTTGGTCTGCACCCAGTCCAGCGCCGCGAGCACGTCGAGCAGGCCGCGGTTGGGCGGCGCATCCGGCAGATCCAGGAACCCGGGGATGCCGAGGCGATAGGTGACGGTCACCAGGATCACCCCGTCGCGCGCGAACGTCGCCCCGTCGTACAGCGGTGCGCGAGGTGACCCCGATACGAAACCTCCGCCGTGCACGAAAACCATCACCGGGCACCGCGACGCATCGGTTGGCGCCCACACATTGAGGGTCAGGTAGTCGCGGCCGAAATCCGTTGCATCACCGAAATACGCTGCCATGTCCAGGCTTCCGAATCCCGTTCGCGGCGCCTGCGGGGCGGCGGGCCCGAATTCGACGGCGTCGCGGACGCGCGGCCAGCCGTCGTGCGGTGCCGGCGCGGCGAACCGGTTCGCGCCG
The DNA here is from genome assembly GCF_002086815.1 of Mycolicibacterium parafortuitum. Lineage (GTDB taxonomy): Bacteria > Actinomycetota > Actinomycetes > Mycobacteriales > Mycobacteriaceae > Mycobacterium > Mycobacterium parafortuitum. The sequence goes on along the minus strand of NZ_MVID01000019.1, from coordinate 65,579 downwards.
GTGGGCGGCGCCGCATAGGGGATACCCAGATATGCCCGGTATCCGGGATGCGCCCGACCCCGCACCGCGCCGGTCGCGGTCCGCACGCTGGGCTCAGACATCGGTGATCCGGTCGAACGGCGCCCACCGCTCGATCGTGAGCCGGCTTCCGTCGCGGCGCAGTTCCGCCCCGCCGTGACCGCCCAGGTGCGCCGGGAACACCAATGTGTGGGTGTCGGCGGCATGATTGAGGACCCGCCGGCGGGTGGCGATCGCCTCGTCGGGTTCCACGCAGAAGCAGCTGTTGACGTCGGGCTCGAGGAACTGCAGCGGCGTGTGCAGCATGTCGCCGACGAACAGGGCGCGATCGGTGCCCGAGCGCAGCGAGACCACCGACGAGCCGGGCGTGTGACCGGGCGCCGGCTCCAGGCGGACGTTCGCGTCGATCTGGAAACCGTCCTCCCACAACGTCACCAACCCCGCGTCGTACACGGGAGCGACGCTGTCCTCGAACACGTTCAGATGACCGCGGCCGCGGTAGGTGTTGCCGCTGTCCGGGTGCCAGTACTCGAACTCGGCACGGGGGATCAGATAGGTCGCGTTCGGGAACGTCGGAATCCACCGGCGGTCGTGCAGCACGGTGTTCCAGCCGACGTGGTCGTTGTGAAGGTGGGTGTTGATCACGATGTCGACGTCCTCGGGGCGGATGCCGGCCGCCGCGAGGTTGTCGAGGAACCCGGATTCGCGGTGGCTCCACAACGGTGCGTACGGACGCTCCTTGTGGTCACCGACGCCGGTGTCGACGAGGATGGTTCTGCCCTCGCTGCGCAACACCCAGGTCTGGATGGCACTGATGCACACGTCGGCGGCGGGGTCCCAGAAGTCCGGGACCAAAAGGTCCCGGTTGTAGTCCCAGGACGCCTCGGCGCTTTCCGGGAAGAACGTCTTCGGGGCCAACTCGACCGAGCCGTAGTACTCCGGTACGCGGGTGAGTGTGACGTCACCCAACACGATGTCGTTCATACGAACCAGCGTGCGGCGGTGGCCGTCCGGCAGCCAGCCCCGGCGGTGCCTACCCCTGACAGTGGCAGGCAGGCGCACCGGCCGCGGGCGCATAGTGGATTCATGACCGTCAACGGCCTGGCCGAGTTCCTGCGGACCCGGCGTGCTCAGCTGACACCCGAAGACGTCGGGTTGAGCGCGTTCCCCGAGCGCCGCCGGGTCGCCGGTCTGCGGCGCGAGGAGTTGGCGCAGCTCGCGGGCGTCAGCGTGTCCTACTACACCCGCCTGGAACAGGGGCAGGCATCACACGCCTCGGAGGCGGTTCTCGACGCGATCGCCACGGCGCTGCGCCTCGACGACCACGAACGCCGGCACCTGCACGCGCTGGCCGCAGTGCGGCCGAACCGGCCGAGGAGGCCACCGGCCGAACGGGTCGACGCGGCCACCCAGGACCTGCTCCGCACGCTCGCCGACGTTCCCGCCATGGTCCTCGGCCGGCGCACCGACATCCTGGCCTGGAACGACCTCGGTCACGCGCTGCTGGCCGGGCACATCGACCGGCACGCCGTCGACCGCCCCGCTGAGCGACCGAACCTGGCGCGCCTGCTGTTCCTGGACTCGCACACCCGGGAGCTCTATGTGGACTGGCCGGCCAAGGCGCGCACGGTCGTCGGGCACCTGCACCACGTCGCCGGTCAGTTTCCCGATGACGCGCTGCTGGCCGGACTGGTCGGTGAACTGTCGGTCAAGAGCGACGACTTCGCGGCGCTGTGGAGCGACCACCGGGTCAAGCCCTGTGAGGCAGGGTCTTACCGGATGCGCCATCCCACCGTGGGCCCGCTGACCGTCACCCAGCAGAACCTGGTGATCGCGCGGTCCCCGGAGCAGTCGTTGTGTCTGGTGACCACGGAGGACGGGTCGAGTGCGGCCGATACGATCGCGCTGCTGCGCAATTCGCTCGGACAGCGCCGCGACTCAGCCTCCGCAGCGGTTGCGGAAGTCCACCATCGGCTGGCGAATCCCCTGTAACTCGGCACGCACCTGCGGATTCTGGTCCATGAAGGTCTGCAGTGCGGCGCGCCGTTCCTCCGGAGGTTGCCCCTTGAGGCTGGAGAAGAAGTCGTTGACCTGCGGATGGGTGAACAGGTACGCCGACGTGGCTGCCATCACCCCGGTCAGCGTTCCCGTGAGATCCGCCGAGGAGCAGTTCGGCGGCGAGGGCGGCGGTTGGGCCGCGGCGGGTGCGGCGGTGCCGAGCACTGCGGCGCAGCCGATCGCGGCCAGCATGGGCGCCAGGTAACGGGGTGACATAGGGATCTCCTTCGTGTTCATCGTCCGCCGCGGCCTCCACCGCCGCCTCCGGGCCGGCCTCCACCGCCGCCGCCGGGTCGTCCCGGGTTGCCGAAGTCCGGACGGCCGGGGCGCCCCAGGTCGGGCGGCCCGGGGCCGGGGTCGACGATGACGTCGAAGTCGGCTTCCCACCAGGCTTCGCAGTCGTAGTAGTTCTCATCGCACGGGTACGGGGCGTAGGGACCCGACCCGCTCGGTCCGTCCCCGGTGTTCGAGCCGCGCACCGTGCCCTGCGAGCAGATCGTCGTCCCACCCGCGCTCGTGCAGTCCGCCACGGCGGGCGGGGCTATGGCGATCCCGGTGGATATCGCCACCGGGGGCACAATCAGTAAAACCCACCGCATTTGCGACTCCTATGCGTTGGTTCGGTAGCAGCCACCGATGCGCGACTGTGTACCGGCACCGTAGGCACCAGGGGGCGTCGGCGGCGTCCCCCACATCGGGGGAAAACCGGCATGAACCGTCGTTTCCGGGTTTCCCCCGAAACGGGGGAGTCCGGCCGGAGAGGACCGGCCTACGGTCGTGGGCGTCGACCCTTCCGGAGGTTCAGCATGGTTGCACGGGAAAACAATTGGTCACAACCGTCGGCCATGGCGATCCCGCCCGAGGGCTACTTCGAACTCGAGCGGGGGCGCTACGGGCCCACGTATCCACGCACCCCGGCGTGTCACGGCTTCTCCATCATCGCGAAGGTCAAGCAAGGGCGCGAAGAGTCGGTGCGCGCGTACGGCAAACAGATCGAGGACGCCGTCGCCGGCAGCCCCGACGTGCTCGCGCCGCTGCGCCTGCACTACCTACGCTGGGTGCTCTTCGATGTCGGATCCGGTCTGCATTTCCAGTACCAGGGCATCTTCGACACCGATTTCGACAAGTACACCGAAGACGCGGTGCGCCTGTTCAGCGCCACCGGGATCACGACTGTGTTCACCAATCTCGAAGGCTTTCCCGAGGATTGGCAGACCAACCCGGAGGCGTTCATCAAGTTCGTCCGCGACCACCAATACCCGAGCTTCCTCGAATACGGCGAGTACCCGTATGTGACCGCCGACGAGATCAAGAAGGCGTTGCGCCTCAAGGATGCTTTCTCGACGATGCTCGATCAGATGCAGTGATGAGCGCTTGCGCGAAGAACAGATAACAGTGATGAGTACGCTGGAACTGGACGACATTCAGCACATCCTGCTCACCCGGACACCGGCGATGACGGGACGTTACGAGTTCCTGACCTTCGATCACGCGGAGGGCGGGCGGGCGTGGCTGACCGAACTTCTCGATGTCGTCCAATCGGCCGCCGACGTCACGGCGACGATGGACGATGCGAAACGCTGGGTGACGCTGGCGTTCACCTGGACCGGCTTGCGCGCCCTCGGGGTGCCCGAGTCCGCGCTGGCGACGTTCCCCGACGCGTTCCGCGAGGGGATGGCGGCGCGCGCCGACATCCTCGGCGACACCGGCGTCAATGCGCCGCAGCACTGGCTCGGCGGGCTGGCGGGAGATGACCTGCACGCCATCGCGATCCTGTTCGCCCGCGACGACGACGAGCATGCCCGCTGCGTGGGCGCACACGACGATCTGGTGGCCCGCTGCGACGGTGTCCGCACGCTGTCGTATCTGGATCTGAACGCTCATCCGCCGTTCAACTACGCGCACGACCATTTCGGCTTCCGCGACCGGTTGTCCCAGCCGGTCATGAAGGGCTCGGGGGAGGACCCGACTCCGGGGTCGGGCCCAGCGTTGCAGCCCGGCGAGTTCATCCTCGGATACCCCGACGAAGACGGCCCCGTGGCCGGCCTTCCCGAACCAACTGAACTGTCCCGCAACGGAAGCTACATGGCCTACCGGCGGCTCGAAGAACACGTCGGCGCGTTCCGTTCCTACCTGTCCGACAACGCCGAGACTCCCGAGGAGCAGGAGTTGCTGGCGGCGAAATTCATGGGCCGCTGGCGCAGCGGCGCACCGCTGGTTCTCGCGCCCGAGCACGACGACCCCGAACTGGGTGCCGACCCGATGCGCAACAACGACTTCAACTACAAGGAGATGGATCCGTTCGGGTATGCCTGCCCGCTGGGGTCTCACGCTCGCCGGCTCAATCCGCGCGACACCGCGCACTTCATGAACCGGCGCAGGATGATCCGCAGGGGTGCGACCTACGGGCCGGCACTGCCCGACGGCGCACCCGACGACGACATCGAGCGCGGTATCGCCGCGTTCATCATCTGCGCAGACCTGGTGCGGCAGTTCGAGTTCGCGCAGAACGTGTGGATCAACGACAGGTCCTTCCACGAACTCGGCAACGAACGCGACCCGATCTGCGGCACGCAGGACGGAACGCTGGACTTCACCATGCCGAAACGCCCCATCCGTAAGGTGCACCGGGGTATACCGGCGTTCACCACGCTGCGCGGAGGTGCCTACTTCTTCCTTCCGGGCCTCGACGCACTGCGCTATCTCGCCGCCGCCGGAACCCGGGAGTGATGATGACCCTGCGTCCAGCCCGCACCTACAACCAGGACCACGTGGCGCGGCCCCGCGACGGACAGCGGCGCGTCAGCATCTACTGGACATGGAGTTATCCCTGGGAAGCGCAGCGTGATCCGGCCGCGATGAGTAACCGCTTCTCGACCATGACCGAAGTCCGCAACGTGGCGTACCCCGGTTACGAGACACCCGGATTCGGCGCCGCGAATTTCCTTCAGGGCATCGCCGGAACGCTGGAGTTGTTCCACCGCTCGACGCTGACCTTTCAGGATCTGGTCGCAGAACTCACCGGGCACCCGGTCGGTGTCTTCCAGCGGGTCGACCAGGCCGGCTACACCCAACCCATCGACGAACGCATCCTGGCCGATACCGACACGCTGATGGTGTTCGGTCTGGACCACCTGAACTCCGAATTGGAGGCCACCCGCGGCGAAGTGCAGGCGCTGCGGGAATGGCTACGCCGCGAGGGCACATGCCTGCTGCTGGCCCCCCATCACGATGTCGGGTTCACCGACGACCTCAACCAGCGGCAGATCGAATACGAACATCACGGAGACCGGCTGGTGCCCCGCCAGCAACGGTTCAGCAGGTACACCCGGTCGCTGATGCGCGCGCTCGGGGTGCCCGTGCACAACATCTGGGGTCTACGGCCCGCGGTTGTCGAAGGCACGCGAGACCCGGTGGAACTGACCGCCTATCGTGACTGCGACGAGAAAGGTCTTCTCGCCGACGTGCCCGCCCTGAGCTTCCATCAGCACCTTCCGCACTACGAACTGACCGCCCCGGAGGGCGCCAATCTGCGTGTGCTGGCCCGCCAACCCATCGACCCGCGCCGACCGCACCCGTTCACCGTTGCCGGCAATACCGCGTTCAACGCGGTCATCTGGATGCCTCCTGACGGGGACCGGGCCGGTGACATCGTGCTGCTGGACTCCACGCACTTCACCACGCTCTTCGGCGCGTCGGCCAGCCTGCACAACCTGTGGCGCAACGTGGCGACGATGGCCTATGGCTGACAGTCCTTTTGACGCGGTGCGTCGCTACGTCGCGGCGTTCGACGCCGCCGACATCGATGCGATGGCGGCGGCCTGTGACGACACCATGCAGATCCTCGACGGCATGCCGCCGCATACCTGGCAAGGTCCCACCGCAACCCGCGCGTGGTGGCGTGACGTGATGGCCGAGAGCGAGCATCTCGGCTTCAGCGGCTATCACATCACGCTCGGCGACCCGAGCCACGTCGAGGACAACGGCATATTCGGCTATGTGGTGGTGCCGGCCGCCATGGCCTTCTCGGTCGCCGGTGCCCAGCGCACCCAGACCGGGTCCACCTTCACCGTCGCGCTGCGCAACAGCGGGTCCGGTTGGAGATTGACCGCGTGGAGTTGGTCCAAGGGCCGCTGAGCGTCAATCCGGGATCAGCCCGACCCGTTTCGCCTCGGCGACCGCCTCGCCACGAGACGTCACCCCGAGCTTGCGGTAGATCGATGCCGCCTGGGTCTTGACTGTCTCCCGTCCGATCACCAGATCCGCGGCGATCTGCTGCAACGACAGATGCTTGGCGAGATAGGGCAGCAGGCGCAGTTCGGCGGCGGTCAACGGGCGGGCACCACCTGCGACCATCGCCTTGACCCGATCGACCCGCTGAATCAGTGCCAGCGCGTACGGTTCCCGGTGACAGAGGCGCTCGGCCACCGACAAATGCCTGCGGAGCAGCTCGGCGTCCTGGACCACCGCGGCCGTCCACGCAAGCAGGCCGTGACCCAGAAGCGCAGTGCGCGCAGCCAGATGGCCGAGGCGGGAAAGCAAGGTCTCCGTCACTTCCGCCGAGTGCCGGGCCGCGATCTCGTCGCCGATGCGCGCGGCCATCACCGCGCTGGTCGCGTACACGACGATCATCGGTACGACGTCGCACAGGTCGTACTTGTCCACCAGCATCCGGGCGGCCTCGCTGCGTTCCACAGCCGATTCATCGTTACCCGCTGCCAGATCGAGCAACGCGAGGTGGGCCAATGCCGCGGCGTGGAACCCCGGCAGGTCGTCGATGACGGCCAGTGCCGATTCCAAGAGGTTGCGCGCCTGCGACGCCTGGCCGCGCATCGCCTCCGCCGTTCCCTTCATGACGGTGGCGGCTCCCCACCACGGGTTCACCAGCTGTCCGCCCGCGGCGCGGACAACGTCGGCCTGGTGCGCCACATCGACGACACCGCCGGCGCCCACCAGTGAATTGATCAGTGCCACAGCCACGTTCACCGACGGAGTGCCGTCGGACAGTGCCTGTCCCCGGTCGGCGCGCACCGCGAGCATCAACGAACGCTGGATCAGCTCCGCGTCGGCCGTCGTCACCCCCAACCACGCGCGCGCCACCGCGGCATCGGGATGTTCGGCGAACGTCCGGGGATCCAGCATCGCCAGCCGCCTCGCCAACACTCCGGCGCGCCCGTCGAATCCGAGGCGGACCGCCTCGCGACCCGCCAACGCGGCCGCGCGGGCACGGTCCCCGGCGTCCAGGGCCTGGACCAGCGCGCCGTCGATGTCACCGTCGCGCTCGAGAAGGTCGGCCGCGCGGGTGGCGAGTTCACGGAAGCGCGTCGGCGCCGTATCGCGCAACCGGGCCCGCAGGACGTCTCCGAAGAGATGGTGATACCGGTACCACACCCTGTGGTGATCCACCGCGATCAGGAACGGATTACCCAGCCCGGACAGCAGCGCCAGCATGTGGGCCGAATCGTCGCGTCCGAGGACGGCATCGAGTTGCTCGGCGGTGAAGCGTTCCAGCACCGCCGATTCCGTCAGGAACGCCGCGGTCGCGTCGTCGAGGCGATCGACGACCTCTTCGACCACGTAATCGACCACGAGGTTGTCGCGCCTGACCAAGCCCTCCAGCGACGTGCCCTCTCGCAGCGCCATCGCCGTCAAGATCACCCCGGCGGGCCAACCTTCGCAGAGCTCGATCACCGCCGAGACCGTCGCCTCGTCGTGGACGCCGCCGGCCAAATCGAGAGCCTGCGCGGCCTCGGCGGCGGAGAACCGCAGCACCTCCTGGTCGATCTGCACCGCGGTGTGCTGCAGCCGGCGACGGCCGAGTCCCAGCGGCAGCATGAACCGGCCCACCAGAGCAGGGATCACGGTGGCGGGCAGTTCCTGCAGCAGCATCCGCAGCGTGGTCACCGCGGTGGGATCGGAGAGTTTGTGCACGTCGTCGAGGACGAGCACCACCGGTCCGGACTGTTCGAACAGGTGCACCACCTCGGGCAACAGCTGATTCGCCGGACTGCGGCCGGGGCCGCCCAGATAGCGCAGCAGCTCAGGCGCGTTGCCCGACGGCCGGACCAGAGCCGTCGCGATGTGCAGCAGCAGGTGGGCCGGATCGTCGTCGAGGTGGTCCACCCGCACCCACACGAACGGTCGCTCGTCGGAGGTATCCCACAGTGCGACGGTCGTGGTCTTGCCGTAGCCGGCAGCACCGCAGACCACGACGACGTCGCCGCCATCCGCCGCCGCCATCCGCCGAAGGGCATCCGGGCGGCCGACCACACGGTCGGCGATGCGTGGCCGGCCGATCGTCGCGGCCGGAACACGGGGTCGCCAGTCTCCCGCCACCACATCGCGATCGTAAGCCGGTAAGTGAACGTCTGACATGCGTTTTTTCGCATTCGGACCCGTGCGGCCGGCTCGCATCTCACATTCGGCGTGCAGTCGCCGTCTTCCCGGTATGCAAACCTTCACCGATTGCACCCACATCCTGCGCGGCATGTACGCCGCCGAACGCGAATACCTGGCTTCCGGCGGGCCCTGTCACGGCGACTTCGACGTTCTCGCACCGTATTTCGCCACGGATGTGGTGTTGTGCCAGGCCACGGCTCTTCCGTACGGCGGGGTGTGGCGCGGTCACGACGGGATGCGGGCCTTCTTCGCGGCCATGGCCGCCACCTGGTCGGAGTTCGAGATGCTCGATCAGCAGTTCCTGGCCACCGGCGAGACCGCCGTGGTCCGGACCCGGGTCCGTGCCCGGGCGCGGGCGAGCCGCCGCGAGGTGAGCTTCCCGATCCTGCAGACCCTGCGCATCGCCGACGGACGGATCGCCGAGGTGTGGCCGTTCTACTGGGACACCGCCGCGATCGTCGCCGCGATCGCGCCGACTCGGTGACACCCTGGGGGCGGGCCGCCTAGTTGGTGGGCAGGCGCACGACGTACCCGGCTTCGAGAGCAGCCCACAGCGCCCCGTCGGTGGCCATCGCCAGTCCACGGGGCTCGCTGCCTGCGGGCAGGTCGATCAGCATGACCTCGCCGTCGGCGCTGACACGGGCGAGCTGGTCGGATTCGCACAGGCTGACCCAGACTCCGTCCGCCTGATCGGCGATCACCGTGTGGGGCTTGCCCGGTAGGTCAAGTTCCTGAATCGCTTCGTCGAGCGGAATGCGGCCCAGCTTGCCGGCCCGAGTTTCGGTGAACCACAGCGCATCATCGTGCGTCGCGGTGATGCCGACGGGCCCCGAAGACGGGGTCGGGGTCTGCCGGACGCTCACCGTCCCAGCCATGTCGAGCCGTCCGATGGCGCTGCCGCGGTGGAGGGTGAACCACAGCGCGCCATCGGGGCCCGTGGTGATCATCGTCGGGTCGCCCCGCGGGACTGCCACCACGTCCACCTCATCGTCGGCACCGATCCGGCTCACCGTGCCCGAGGTCGTCGTGGTGAACCACAGCGCTTCATCGGGTCCGACGCACAGACACGATGGTGCGCTCCCGTCGGGCAGCTCGATCTCGCGCTGCGCGCCGTCCACGGCGATACGGCCGATCCGGTCGTCCCCGCTGCGGGTGAACCACAGGGCTCCGTCCGGCGCGGCGACGATGTTCGATGGCTTGCTGTGCGGGGCCACCGGAAAGATGTCCAATCCACCGTCCGGCGCGATGCGTGCGATCTCCCCGGACTGGACCAGCGTGACCCAGATGGCGCCGTCGGGGCCCGGGGCGAGCGCATACGGACCGCCGGACACCGCGATATCGAGGACCCCACTCACGGCACGACGGTACGTCACCCCCGACCTGGTGGCCGCCGGGGGAGGCGGCTCTCACAGCCGGGCATCGACGATAATTCCGGGGTGAACCCTGAGACCTCCGGCCCCGCCGGCACGGCCCGCTTCGGCCGCCTCGAGTGGCGGGACCTGACGCAGGCCGCGGTGTTCGCCGGTCTGCTCGCAGCCCTGGGCCTGCCGGGCACCCTGACGCTCGGGCCGACCGGGGTGCCGATCACCCTGCAGACACTGGGCGTGATGCTCGCCGGGTCGATCCTCGGCCCACGCAAAGGACTGCTGGCCATCGCGCTGTTCGCGACCCTGGCCGTCGCCGGGCTGCCGATCCTGGCCGGCGGCCGCACCGGCCTGGTGTCACTGTCCTCGCCGACCGCGGGCTTCTTCGTCGGCTGGTTACCCGCCGTCGTGGTGATCGGGGTCCTGACCGCGCTGATGATGCCGCGCTACCGGGTGGCCTGGGGCATCCTGATCAACATCGTGGGCGGGATGGGCGTCATCTACCTGTTCGGCACGGTCGGACTGATGCTGCGCACCGACCTGAACTGGTGGGCGGCGTTGTCCACCAACGGGATCTACATTCCCGGCGATATCGCCAAAGCCGTGGTGTGCGCCTACGTCGCCGCCCAGGTGCACCGCGCCCGGCCGGGCCTGATCACGCCGTGGCGGGCCCGCCGATCCGATGCCTGACGACCCGCCCGGCGCCCTCGTCGTCGACGGGGTGTCCCACGCGTTCGGCGACCGCCGGGTGCTGCGCGACGTGTCGCTGACGCTGACCGAGCGCCGGATCGCCATCGTCGGTGCCAACGGCAGCGGCAAGTCGACGCTGGCCCGCATGTTCAACGGCCTGGTGATGCCCGACCGGGGGTCGGTGCGGGTGCACGGTCTGGACACCAAGCGGTCCACCCGGCAGGTGCGCCGCACGGTCGGGTTCGTGTTCACCGATCCGGACCGCCAGATCCTGATGCCCACCGTCGCCGAGGACGTGGAACTGTCGCTGTCGCGGCACCGGCTGGACCGCGCCGCGCGCACTGAGCGGGTGGCTGCGGTGCTCGACCGGTTCGGGCTCGCAGGGCATGCGGATCAGCCCGCACATCTGCTCTCCGGCGGCCAGAAGCAGCTGCTGGCGCTGGCGACTGTCCTGGTCACCGAACCCTCGGTGGTGGTCGCCGACGAACCGACCACCCTGCTCGACCTGCGCAACGCGCGGATGCTGCGCGGCGCGTTCGCCGCGCTGGACACCCAGCTCGTGCTGGTCACCCACGACCTGGAGTTGGCGGGCGACGCCGACCGGGTCGTCGTGCTCGACGACGGCCGCGTGGTGGCCGACGACGTGCCCGCCGCGGCGCTGGCGGTCTATCGGAAGCTGATGTCGTGACGGTGCTGGGGGACTACCGGCCCGGACGGTCCTGGCTGCACCGGATGCCCGCCGGGATGAAGCTGGTCGGCCTCGGCGTGGTCATCGTCGCGATGACGGTGGCGGTCGACTCCCCGATGCGGTTGGCCGTGGCCGCGGCAGCGGTGGCCGCGGTGATCGCCTGCGCCCGGCTGCCGGTGGGCGCGCTGGCCGCCCAACTGCGCCCGGTGCTGTGGGTGGTCGCGGCGATCTTCGTGCTGCAGCTGCTGCTGACGGGCTGGCGCCGCGCTCTGGTGGTGTGCGGGGTGCTGCTGCTGGCGGTGGGCCTGGCCGCGATCGTGACGACGACGACCCGGACGACCGACATGCTGGACGCGGCGACGCGGGCGATGGCGCCGCTGGCGAGGTTCGGGTTCCCGGCCCGGCAGGTGGCCATCGCGCTGGCGCTGACGATCCGGTCGATCCCGCTGCTGGTGGACATCATCCGTCAAGTCGAGGAGGCCCGCCGGGCGCGCGGGCTGCGGATCTCGCCGCGCATCGTGTTCGTCCCCGTTGTGGTCGCGGCGCTGCGCGCGGCCGACGATTTCAGCGAGGCGCTGATCGCCCGCGGGATCGACTGACCCTCCGATCACCGCGTTCACCACGCCCCGCGGCACCCGGTCGCGCAGAATGTGGCGAGGCGCCCACCTTGGAGCCGGCGGTGCACCACGGAAGGCGTCGATGATCGAGATAGCGGGAACCGGCCGGCCGGCCGAGCGGGTACCGCCCGACACATTGCGTCGGGCACTGCGCCTGGCGGGGATGCGGCCGTTGCCCCGCCCTCGTAACCCTGCCCGTATCGACCTGCGGGGCAAGCGGATTCTCATCACGGGTGCGTCGTCCGGGATCGGTGAGGCCGCCGCCGGCAAGCTCGCGGACCGGGGTGCGGTGGTGATCCTGGTGGCCCGCCGCGGCGACCTGCTGACCGGCGTCGCCGATCGGATCACCGCTCGCGGTGGTCAGGCCATCGCGATGCCCACCGACCTGTCCGATCTCGAGGCCGTCGATGCCCTCGTACACCGCGCCGGCCGGGTGGATGTTCTCGTCAACAACGCCGGCCGGTCGATCCGGCGTTCCCTGCTCGAATCCTTGGACCGCTGGCACGATGTCGAGCGCACCATCGCGCTGAACTACTACGCGCCGCTGCGGCTGATCCGTGGGATCGCGCCCGGCATGGTCGAGCGCGGCGACGGGCACATCATCAACATCTCCAGCTGGCGCGTGATGCCGGAGTCCTCACCGCTGTTCGGCGTCTACAACGCGTCCAAGGCCGCGCTGAGCGCCGTGAGCAGAGTCATCGACAACGAACTCGCCGACTCCGGTGTGCGATCGACGACGATCTACTACCCGTTGGTGGCCACTCCGATGATCGCGCCGACCCGCGCCTACGACGGCCTCGCCGCGTTGAGCGCCGACGAGGCGGCAGACTGGATCGTGACCGCCGCGCAGACCCGGCCGGTGCGGATCATGCCGCGCAAGATGATCCCGCTGCGTGCGCTCGACCTCATCTCGCCGCGGCTGCTCAACAGCGTGATGAAGCGCTCCACACCACAGACCGGGCGCGCACCCGGTGAACGCTGAGCGCGTCGGCTACCGCGACGAAAACCTGCTTCTCGGAGCATTTCTCACCACCGCGGCGTTCTTCTGCGTGGCCATGGTCGGCACGCTGGCGAAGGTCTCGGGCCAGTACACCTCCACCGGTGTGCTGCTGCTCTTCCAGAACGCGATCTGCCTGGTGTTCATCCTGCCGGTCGTGGCGCGTGACGGGTGGGCGTCGGTGCGGACCGCGAAGTTCGGCTTGCACATGCTGCGTGCGGTGACCGGGACAGGATGCTGGTACGCGCTGTTCTTCGCGATCACCCAGATTCCGCTCGCCAATGCCACGTTGCTGACCTACAGCGCCCCACTCTGGATGCCGTTGATCGCGTGGGCGGTGACGCGCCAACGCGTCGCGGCACCGACCTGGATCGGGGCCGGCGTCGGTTTCGCCGGAATCGTCCTGGTGCTTCAACCGCAGGGGCGCAGCTTCTCCGCGGGCGAGGCGTCCGCGCTCGCCGCCGCCGCGCTGCTGGCCGTCGCCATGATGTCGGTGCGCTGGCTCGGCGCCACCGAACCCCCGCTGCGAATCCTGTTCTACTACTTCCTGCTGTCCACGGTGATGTCGGTGCCGATCGCGGTGGCCGACTGGGAGCCGGTCGCCCCGGCCGGGTGGCCGTGGCTCGTGGGTCTGGGCTTGGCCCAACTGTTTTCCCAAGCTTTGATCGTCGCCGCCTATCGTCATGCGTCGGCGGAGAAGCTCGGCCCGTTCATCTACACCGTCATCGTCTTCACCGCCGTCATCGACTGGATCGTGTGGGACCACAGACCCACCCTCGCGGCCTACCTGGGGATGGCCTTGGTCATCGGCGGTGGGCTCTTCGCCATGCGCGCCAAACATGACACAATCAGCGCCGCAGGGCCTCCCCGGCATGGCCCGTGATCGGCGGTTGCCCATGAGATTGTTGGTCGGATATCTGGCCACACCCGGCGGCGCGGACGCTTTGGCGCTCGCCGTGCGGCTGGCCCGGACGCTGGACGCCGAGATCGACATCTGCCTGGTGTTGGCGCGGCACGGGAATCTCGGCAGCGTCGTCGCGACCGGCGGATACGACAAGCTGCTCAGCGAGCAGGCACAAGAGTGGCTGTCGGACGCGCTCGCCGCGGTACCCGCGGATATCGTCGCCCGCACCCACGCCCATTTCCACGACTCCTTCGCCGCCGGATTGATCGACGCGGCCGGCCAACTCGACGCGTCGGCGATCGTGGTCGGCGGTTCGGGTGGCGGGCTGGCGGCGAACTACACGCTCGGGGCGGTGGTCAACGAGCTACTGAACTCGTCGCCGCTGCCGGTGGTGGTGGCTCCGCGCGGCGCCCGCGACTCGACGGTCGAGCGGGTCCGCGAGGTGACGTGCGCGCTCGGCGAACGTCCCGGCGCCGACCTGTTGCTGGACACCGCGTTCCGGTTCGCCAGGGCCGCGGAGACCCCGCTGCGGCTGGTGTCGCTGGTGGCGCTCGACCCGGACTCGGCGAGCGGAAGCGCCGGCCGCGGGCACCACCCTGCGGTGGATCACGCCTTCCGCACGCTCGACGCCGCCAAGAAGTCGTTGCCCACGGGGTTCCCGGTCACCGCGACGGTGGTCGAGGGCGGCACTGTCGAGCAGGCCGTCCAGAGTCTCGCCTGGCACGACGGCGACCTGATCATGGTCGGTTCGAGCCGGCTCGGCGCCCCACGGCGGACCTTCCTCGGTTCGACCGCTGCGAAGATGCTGCGGGTGCTCGACGTGCCGATGGTCGTGGTGCCCAAGGCGGAGATCGGTGCCAAGCACTCGGGATGGTGAACCTAGGGTTCATCAACGATGAGGACCGGGGTGTCCTTGCGCAGCGTCTCACCGCGGAAGAACGCCGGTTGCCGGGCGCGCATGATCATCATGAACACGATGCCGAGCAGGATCAACCCGAGACCGAGGATCAGCACCAGGCCCACGCCGCCGATGCTCGCGCCACTGCCGTAGTCCGGGGACGCGCTGTCGCGCAGCGTCACCGCGAAGACGCCGAGCAGGCCGAGGCCGCCGAGCAGCGGGAACAGCAGCTTGAACACGAATCCGCGTGCACTGGAGAATAATTCGCGCCGGAAGTACCAGATGCACGCGAACGCGGTCAGGCCGTAGTAGAAGCAGATCATGATGCCGAGCGAGTAGATCGTGTCGGTGAGCACGTTCTCACTGGTCAGCGTCAGCACCGAGTAGAACAACGCCGAGCCGACCCCGGCGACGACCAGGGCATAGGACGGTGTCATGAACCGCGGGTGGATCTTGGCGAACCGGGTCGGGAAGGCCTTGTAGGCGCCCATCGCCAGCATGGTCCGTGAGGTCGGCAGGAACGTGGTGATCAGGCTCGCGGCGCTGGACGCCACCACGGCGAGGAACAGGAACAGATGCAGCGGGCCGCCCATCACCGGTTCCGCGAGCGCCCCGAAGACGTTTTCGGAGTTCTCCTCGTTACCGAGACCCAGACCGTCGGTGCCGACACCGGCATACATCTGGGTCGCGACGGCGACCAGCAAATAGGTCAGCAGGATCGACACCACGCACAGCAGCGCGGCACGGCCCGGCGTCTTGTCGGAGTCCTTGGTCTCCTCGTTGACCGTCAGCGCGGTGTCCCAGCCCCAGAACGCGAAGATCGACCCGGACAGGCCCGCGATGAACATCGACATCGTCAGGCCTGCCGGGCTGAACCAGTCCCAGCTGAACGACAAGCCGGTCTCCGACGAGCCGGATTTCGCGAACGCCATCCCCGCGAACACCAGCAGCACCACCATCTGGAAACCGACCAGGACGTACTGGACCCGTTCGGTGGTGGTGATGCCGCGATAGGACACCGCGGTGGCGATCGCCAGGAACGCCACACAGGTCGCGACGTTGATCAGCTTGTTCTCCCACAGCGCGCCGACGGCTTCGCTGCCGAACAGGTCGCCGATGAACTGGTAGAAGAACTGCACCGCGACACCGGCCAGGTTGGACAACACGATGACCGTCGCGAGCACGGCCGCCCACCCGCCGAGCCATCCGATGTACGGCCCGAACGCCTTGGTGGTCCAGGTGAACGACGTCCCGCAGTCGGGTGCGACCTTGTTGAACTCGCGATACGCGTACGCGGCGAAGAACATCGGCAGGAAGCCGGCGATGATCACCACCGGCATCTTCATGCCCGCCTCGGCGACCAGGATGCCGATGGTGGCCGTCAGCGCATAGGCGGGGGCCACCGAGGACACCCCGAGAACCGTTCCGCCCAGCAGGCCGACGGCGTTGTGTGACAGTCCCTTGTCCTGGATGTCCGCTTCGGGACGGTGCAGGGGGTCGTGGGCCTCGATCCGCATGGTGACCTCACCAGGGGTGAACAATGATGGTGCTCAAGCTAAGCACGCACGCACCCGCGGGGGAGCGCTTTCATTCACAGGTTCGGCGCACCAACCCGAGCACGGCCTCGCGCGTCAACGGCGCGAGCTCGAGGTCCCCGGGCCGGGCCGGATCGATCCACGCGATCTCGTCGATCTCGGCCTGCGCGGAAGGTTCGGCGCGCAACGTCACGGCGAACAGTTCGGCAGACACCCGGTGCCCGGGCTCGTTGGCCGCCGCCGCGGTGTAGGTCCCGAGCGGGCTGACATCCGTTGGCGCCACGTGCACCCCGAGTTCCTCGGCGAGTTCGCGGCGCAGCGCGTCCGGAGCCGACTCGCCCGGGTCGAGCTTGCCGCCCGGCTGCATGAACGCCGTCGTCCCACGCTTGCGGACCACGAGCGCCCGGCCGGCGTCATCAACCACCACCGCGGCGACCACCCGGATCTGTGGAGGCGTGTCCTGTTGGGCGGCAAGCGCTTCCGTGATGGTCGCGGTGTCGGCGAGGGTCACCCCGATCAGCGTGAGGTCGGCGAGCCGCTCCGGGGTGGTCTGCGACGTCGCGTCGGTGGCCAGCACGGTCCGGTAGTCGAGTTCCGACGCGTCGAACAACGTGGCCCGCGGGCAGTTCGGCAGGTTGCACCCCGCGACGACGACGGTGCTCACGCCCATCGTGCGCAACTGCGTGTCCAGGGCGGTCCTGAAGAACGCCGACCACCGCGGCTTGTAGACGACGTACTCGCCAGGACCGACCGTCTGGAGCTCCCCGGCGAGCAGCGCCGTGCAGTCGAGCTCGACCGGCTGCGGCAGCAGGGTCTGCGCGATCTGCGCACCGGCGGTTCCCGGAGCGGCGATGTGCGCACCGGACTCGACCGCGGCACGGCGCACGGCATCGACGTCGGACCCGCCCGGCTCGTACAACCGCACGATGTGGATGACCGGGCGCCCGGCGGCGCGGAACGCCGCCGCGAGGCGCGCCATCGCCGGAAGCCGCTCGGCGGTTCCGCTCACCACCGACGACCCCGCGACGAAGTCGTGCTGGACGTCGATGAGCAGCAACGCCGAGCGGGACCACTCCGGCGTCAGGTATCGGTCAGAATCCACTTAACGATTCTGGCACCCGCCCGGCGCGGACCAGACGATGAGGCATGGGCCTTGACGTCGCGCCGGTGAAACGGTTTTGGACGCCCTCCCAGTACAGGACTACTTTGCGGTGTGGACGGGAATCCCCGCACGCAACATGACAGGTGACGACGCAGTCGTGCAGGACTGCCCCAAGCGGATGACGTTCGGCCCATGCGGTGGCGTCCACCCCGACGGCCGCTGCGAGATGCGGCCCGGTCCGTGTGCGTTCCCCGAGGTGGTGCTCTGGCCCTCGGATCCGGCACCGCACGTGCCGGCACCGCAAGCGCCGCTGGTCCTGACCGACTTCAGCTGCGCGCCATACGATCCGGCGGACGTGGCGGCGACCGCGACGGCGCTGTCGTCGTCGTGTGATGCGGTGCTGGTCGGTGAGCACCAGAACCGTCCCGATTTCCCTCCGACACTGATGGGCCGGCTGTTGCTGGACGCCGGCGTCACCCCGTGGATCACGCTGTCATGCCGCGATCGCAACCGGGTGGTGCTCGAACAGGAGCTGCGCGGACTGTCGCTGCTCGGGGTGCGCACGGTGTTGTGTGTGACCGGTGACGGACGCGGCTACGACGTACGCCCCGACGTCACCCAGACCTTCGACCTCGACGGGCCGCGGCTGGTCGAACTGGCCACCTCGCTGGGGATGACCGCCGCCGTGCCGGAGACCCCGACGGCCCCGCCCGTGGCGGGGCGGCCGCTGCGTCTGGTCCAGAAACAGCGGGCCGGCGCGCGCGTCGCCGTGCTCAACCACGTCTCCACGCCGGAGCTGATCGCGGACTTCATGTCGGGTGCGCGGGCGGCCGGACTGACCATCCCGGTGCTCGCGGCCGTCGCGGTGTTCACCGACGAGGTGTCGGCCGCCGTGCTGCAGGGCCTCCCTGGGCTGGCACTCGATCCGGACGTCGTCGAGCGCGTGCTGGCCGCCGCGGACCCGGTCGAGGCCGGCATCGAGGCCGCGGTCGCGGAGGCCCGCGCTCTACTGGCGATCGACGGTGTCGACGGTGTCAACGTCTCCGGGCTGGCGTCTGCCGCCGGAACCCGCGCCGGCGCCCAGATCAAGGCCGAGGTCGGTGCGCGGATCCGCGCGGAAGGGTGGGGACGATGACCGAGGCGATGGACGCCGAATTCGACACGGTGGCCGAATGGACCGCGCAGGCGGCACGCCACCTGGGCCGCGACTACTACATCCCCGCCGGCTGCCGGGGCAGTGGCAACCCTGCCGCCCTGGACTGGCTCGTCGAGCGTCTCGGCCTTCGCCCGGGCGACTCGCTGCTCGACTGCGGGGCCGGTGTCGGGGGACCGGCCGCCTACGCGGAGGCGAGGAGTCCGGTGTCGCCGGTGCTCGTCGAACCCCAGGCCGGCGCCTGCAGGGCCGCGCGCTCGCTGTTCCCGTATCCCGTCTTCCAAGCCGTCGCCGATGCGCTTCCGTTCTCCGACAACGCATTCGATGCGGCATGGTGTCTGGGGGTGTTGTGCACGACCACCGCGCAGCGCGAGGTGCTCAGCGAATTGCGCCGGGTGGTGCGCGCACCGGGGCGCATCGGGCTGCTGGTGTTCGTCGCACAGGCCGGCCTGACCGAGGATCAGCAACCCGAGGGCAACAACTTCCCGACGGAGCAGTCATTACAGCGCCTGCTCGACGAGGCCGGGCTGCGTGTCGAGGACCGGCTGCGCACCGCCGATCTGCCGCCGATCCCCAAGGACTGGCAGGACCGGGTCGCGGCGATCGACGCCGCGCTGGAGAGCAGGCACGGAGACGACGACGCGTGGAAGCTCTCCGAGGAGAATTCCGGGCAGATGGGCCGGCTGCTCGGAGACGGACTGGTCTCCGGCGAGGTGCTCAGTCTGCGGCGCGCGGACTAGGTGCTGGACTCCCGGCCGGGGCTTTCCGGGAGTTGTTGCTCTGATGCACGGGTGACTCCCACGTGTAAGGCTCCTCGGGGTGGCCCGACCCGCCCAGGATGAACGTGCGGTCGCTGCGGTTGGACCGCGCGATGGTCGCCAACCAGGTTCCGACCGTGCTGAACCGGTTGCGCACCCCGGTCAGGAACGCGATGTGGACGAAGCCCCAGCCGAGCCAGCCGGGTATCCCGGTCAGCCGGATCGGGCCCGCCTGCAGCAAGGCGTGCCCGCGGCTGATGTAGGCGGCAGAGCCAAGATCCCGGTAGCGGTAGTTCTTGCGGCGTTTGCCTTCCAGATCCCGCCGGATGCAGGCCGCGGCGTGCAGGCCGCCCTGCATGGCGTTCTCGGCTACCCCGGGTAGCCCGTCGCGCCCGGCGAGGTCGCCGATCACGAACACCTCCGGGTGCCCGGGTACCGACAGGTCGGCCTCGACCGCGATGCGCCCGGAGCGGTCCGATGAGGCGCCCAGCACTTCCGCGGCGTGGTTCGCGAACGGCACCGCTTCCACTCCTGCCGTCCACAGCACTGTCCGTGTCGCGTAATCGACTTCGGCGCCAGCGTCTTTCGAGCGCACGGTGATGCCGTCGCGACGCACATCGCTGACGTGCACACCGAAATGCAACTCGACACCGAGGTCGGTCAGAACCCGCGCGGCGCCCTCGGACAGCGCCGGCGCGAAGCTCTTCAGCACCCGGTCGCCGCCGTCGAAGAGCAGCACCCTGGCGTCTTCGGGCTCGATGCTGTGAAACTCGTTGGCCAGTGCCCGTGTCGCCAATTCCCGGATCTGCCCGGCGATCTCGACTCCGGTCGGCCCGCCACCGGCCACCGCGAAGGTCAGCCACTGGTCACGTTCGGCCCCCGGGGGCAGGGTCTCGGCGATCTCGAACGCGGCGAAGACGCGGCGCCGGATGCTCAGCGCGTCGTCCAGGGTCTTCATGCCGGGCGCCCAGGCGGCGAACTCCTCCTTGCCGAAATAGGACTGGCGCATGCCCGCGGCGAGGACGAGGTAGTCGTAGTCGACATCGAAAGTGGAGTCGTCGGGCCGGCGGGCCGTCACACGGCGCGCGCCGGCGTCCAGCCGGATTGCCTCACCGAGCAACGGCTTCACGTTGCGGTGGTCCTGAAGCTCCTCGCGCAACGACCGACTGATCTGGCCGATGCTCAGCGTTCCCGTGGCGCACTGGTACAGCAACGGCTGGAACACGTGACAGGCCGCCCTGTCGAGCAGCGTCACGTCGACTCCGACACGGCCGAGACGTCGAGCGCAGAACAGGCCGCCGAACCCTCCGCCGATGATCACTACTCTCGGGCGTTTCTCAGTCATCCCGGCCAGGATAGTTCGCGCTGCGCACCCCGGGGCCGCGGCAGCGGTACGGATCCCCGGCCGGCTGGGCTGCGGACTTCGAAATATGCACAGACACAAGGAATTCAGGGTTTTCCTTGGCGGACTGTGGGATACGGCCGATTGCACGTCCCTGCGCGGGATGTCATCATTTCGTTGTTGGAGCACATCCCTGCGGTGCCGTGTTGCCCGCCTCCCGGGCGGGCCGATCGCGGCGGGAGGTATGCGTGACAATCGAAGACAGGCCCCGAGGCGCCCCGCCGTACCCCCGGCGGCAGACCCTGCTCGAACGCGCACGGCTCAACGATCTGGTGGTGCAGATCAACGAACTGCAGCGCCGCGGCGGCGTGGACCCCGAGGACGCGCTGCTCGACATCATCGAGAACGGGGTCGCGTCGGTGCCGGGTGCCCGCCATGCGGGTGTCACGCTGATCGACAAGCACGCCGTGGTGACGACCGCGGCCGCGACCCACGCCCACGTCCGGCTGCTGGACCGGATCCAGGCCGAGGCCCACGAGGGGCCGTGCCTGTCGCGCGCGTGGTCCCACCACACCCTCCGCGTCGACGACCTCGCCGCAGAGCAGCGGTGGCCGCTGTACTGCCGGGCCGCCGTCGAACGCACGCCGGTGCGGTCGGTGCTGTCGATCCGGCTCTATCACGACGGCCCCAGTCTCGCCGCGCTGACGTTCTACGCCGACGAGGCCGAGGTGTTCGACGACGACTCGGTGGAACTGGCGTTGATCTTCGCCGCCCACACCGCCGCCGCGCTGACGCTGACCCAGCGCGAGGACCAGTTCCGCAGCGCGCTGGCCAGTCGCGACGTCATCGGCCAGGCCAAAGGGATGCTCATGGAACGCTTCGGCATCGACGCCCATGCCGCGTTCGAACTGTTGCGCCGGATCTCCCAGGAGAAAAACGTGAAACTGGTCGATATCGCCGAAAACCTGGTCGCCGCGCACGGAACGGCGGGTTAGCCGGCTACCGCCCCGATGGCGTCCTCGCCGAGCGGATCAGCGACATATCCGCCGGGCCGGCGTCGGCGGGCCACCACGGCGGCTCCGCTATCTCGCACGCATCGAGGTTGGTCTGACCGTGCACCTGGGTGACCGTGTCGACACAGTCGGCGACCGTCGCATGCTCGATCTCGGAGATCCGGTCATGCGCGTTGGACGCGAACCAGGCGCCGAAGCCCACGATCGCCGCCGACGCGGCCACGCAGACCGCCAACGGCCAGTCCAGACGGTCCCTCACGCCCATAGCGGCTGACGCTAGTGCAAATATCTGGGTATTCGCTGAGTGAGTCATGAGAAGTCCCGGCCCGACACGCCACGGCAAACTCTGCCAATCGTGCCCAGCGAACACGCTTACGGCGTAATTTACGTCCGTAACAATCTGGTCACAGCCAGTCCGAGGGTGAGGGAATCGCATGGGTTACGCCGTCAACGTCGGTCGTGTCGGAGCGCTCGCGGTGACGCTGGGGGTGGGCTGGGCCGTCGCGTCGGCACCCGGCGTCGCGTACGCGGACACCTCGGATGCCTCTTCCTCTTCCTCGAGTGCGTCCTCGAGCGCATCGTCGAGTGAGTCCTCGTCGGCCCGCGAGTCGGCCAAACCGGCCAGGACGTCCCGTTCGGACTCCGGCGACACCGCGGGCAGCGCCCCGTCCTCGGGGTCGTCGGAGGCATCGGAGGCCGGTGACGACGATGCCGCATCGCGCGCGTCCAAGACATCGCGGGCGACGGGCCCTGCCCGCGACGACGTCGAGGACACGGCCGAGGTAGACGATGCAGAAGACACGGCCGCCGCCGAAGACACGGCCGACGATGCGGACGCACCGGCGGCGATCGAGACCGTCGCGGTGAGCACCGTCGCCGCCCCCGCGACGCCGTCGAAGCCACCGGCCGACGCGCCCAGGACCAAACCGGCGCCGACCCCGACATCGCCGACCACGACCTCGCCGGCACCCGAGCCAGCCGCCGCGGTACCGCAGTCCGTGGTGAAACCGACCCTGGTCAGCATCATCAGCGATGTGCTCGCCTCGATCCTGACCCCACCGGCGAAACCCGCCCCGGCGACACCGCTGCAGGGAGCGACGATGCTCGCGTCGCTGGCGGCGGTCCGTGACGAACTCGAGCGCACCGCGGCCCGCCGGTACGGCGCGACGGTCGCAGACGCCGTCGCACAACTCGTCGACGACACACCCAACGTGCTGGTGATCGGCGTGGACGGCACCAATCTGAGCCGGGTGCTCGCCCACCCGGAGCTCACCCAGAACTTCTTCAAGCTGATCCAGGGCGGCACCACCGCCGCGTCGACCATCGTCGGGCACACCACGGTCTCGAACCCGTCGTGGTCGTCGATCCTGACCGGCCTGTGGGGCGAGACGACGGGTGTCATCAACAACGTCTTCACACCGTGGACCTACGAGAAGTGGCCGACGCTGTTCACCCAGCTCGAATCGGCCGACCCGTCCATCGTGACCACCTCGATCGCGAACTGGGACGTCATCTCGGCGATCGCCACGTCCGGCCTCGGCGTCGACAACGTCGTCAACGTCCCCGAGCAGGAGGACGATCCGCTGTGGTTCAAGGCCGACGACCTGGTCGGCGATTTCACCGAAGCCGCGATCGCCGATGCCAGCGCCGCCGTGGCGAACCTGATCTTCAGCTATTTCGTCGGTGTCGACGAGGCCGGCCACGCGTTCGGCGGCGAATCGCCGGAGTACCTGGAGGCGCTGGCCAACTTCGACCGCAACCTCGGCGAGATCATGGCCGCCGTCGACGCCTGGGAGGCCGCGACCGGCGAACAGTGGACGATCCTGATGGTCACCGATCACGGCCACCAACCGCAGCTCGGGTTCGGCCATGGCTTCCAATCGCCGGCCGAGACAACGACATTCGTCGTCGCCAACAATCCTGACCTGTTCCAGCAGGGCGGGGTGAACCTGAAGTACTCGATCGTCGACGTGACCGCCACGGTGCTCGACCTCTTCGGCCATCAGCCCGGCGTCACCGACGGGGTCTCGCTGCTCGACCTCGACGACAGCACCGTCACCCCGGGCGACGACGACGCGTTGCTGCGCAAGGCACTGCAGGACGCGATCGCGATGTACGGCTACCCCGACATCGCGACCAACCTCGCGCTCAGTGTGCGGACCATCGCCGCGACCATCCCGTACTACGTCAACAACGTCTTCAACGGGGTCCAGTCGGGTCTGCAGTCGCTGGCCGACGCGGACATCTTCCTGATCAGCCCGCTGGCCGCGCTGGCGATCATCCCGGTCCGCATCATCGGCGACCTCACCTACATCGCGGTGAACATCCCCGCCCAGATCATCGCGCGCCTCACCGGCGTCACCGGCGCGTCGATCTTCCCGTTGGTGCGGCCGCAGACCCCGGTGTTCCCGATTCCCGAGGCCGGCGATCAGACCCCGACCCTGCTCGCGGCGGCGTGCACCGAGGGCCGCGTGACCAGCGCCGTGTTCGCCTGCGGGGCAGCCGCTCTCGCGTCCTGACCGCGGCGCTCAGCGCTTGAGCGAGGAGACGTAGTACGTCTCCTTGCCGGTCGGGTATCCGCCGCCGTCGGTCGCGATGTGGACATGGTCGAAATGGTTCAGGGTCTCCGAGCCGTAATCGGCCGTCCAGCTCGGGGCGCCGATGCCGGGGTAGAAGCCCTGCCGCCAGATCACGTGGATGACGCCCATCCGCTCGGCGTTCGCCAGCGCGTAGCCGGCGATCTGATTGCCCAGCGCGATCCCTTCCTCGCTGTTGTGGTTCGGGATCATCACATCGATCGCCAGCCCGTTGGGATGCCACTTCAGCGCATCCTGGCGGTAGCCGCCGATCGTCGTGATCTCCGGGAACATCACCGCGATCGCCCGGGCGAGCCAGATCGTGTGCACCTGCAGCCCGCCCTCGGGGGCGATCCCCTTCGGCAGCGCGAAGTCGAAGACCCGGGCGTCGACCGGCGCGCTGGCCGCGAGCAGTTCGGCCTCGGTGGGGACCGGCGCCGCCAGTATCGGGGGCTCCTGGTTCGGCGCCGAGGTCGGCGCGCCGGCCATCGTCGGCTCGGGCTGCGGGGCGCGCGGCGGAGTCGTCTGCTGGGCGTAGATCATCGCCGCCGACAGCGCGACGGACGCGGCGATCGCCAGCCAGCGCCCCCGGCCGTTGGCCAACAGATTCCTGCCCACGGAACAGCACCTTAATCTCCCCGCCGACCCGCAGCCGGCAATTGGAGTCACCGCGTCGCAAACCGCGGTTTGGCGGCAGCGCGAATCGGGAAATCCCCGCCCTGTCCTGGTGCAGCGCGGCCCGGCTGATCATGCGGCTGCAAACAGAGAGGCGCTGGCGATGGAGACAAGTGGGCAACTCGGGACCAGCCTGAAACCCCGGCACATCACCATGATCTCCATCGCCGGGATCATCGGCGCGGGCCTGTTCGTCGGGTCGGCCAACGCGATCGCCGAAGCCGGACCCGCGGTGATCCTGTCCTACCTGATGGCCGGGACGCTCGTGGTGCTGGTGATGCGAATGCTCGGCGAGATGGCCGTCGCGAACCCGGACACCGGGTCGTTCTCGGTGTACGCCGACCGGGCGCTCGGCGGCTGGGCCGGCTTCTCGATCGGGTGGCTGTACTGGTGGTTCTGGGTGCTGGTGATCCCGGTGGAAGCCACCGCGGCCGCGGAGATCCTGTCTCATCTCATCGGCGGCGCCCAGTGGTTCTGGGCATTGGCGGTGACCTTGTTGCTCACCGCCACCAACCTGATCAGCGTCGGCAACTACGGCGAGTTCGAGTTCTGGTTCGCGTTGATCAAGGTCGTCGCTATCGTCGCGTTCATCGGTATCGGCGTCGCCGCGATCCTCGGGGTCATCCCCGATTCCGAGGTGAGTGGCCTGCACCAGCTGTGGGAGCCGGATGGCTTCATGCCCAACGGATTCGGGGCCGTCGTCGCCGCGATGCTGATCACGATGTTCTCGTTCATGGGCACCGAGATCGTCACCATCGCGGCCGCCGAGTCACCCGATCCGGAGTCCGGGATCTCGCGCGCGGTGAACTCGGTGATCTGGCGGATCTCGCTGTTCTACGTCGGCTCGATCTTCGTGATCGTGGCGCTGATGCCGTACGACCGGCTCGAGGACGGCTCCTACCAGTCCACGCTGCAGGCGATCGGCATCCCCGGATCGAAGCTGATCATGGACCTGGTCATCCTGACCGCGGTGGCGTCATGCCTGAACTCCGCGCTCTACACCGCATCACGGATGTTGTTCTCGTTGGCCGAACGCCGCGACGCGCCGCAGGCGGTGAAAAAGCTGACAGGCAACGGAGTTCCGTGGGTCGCCGTGCTCGCGTCCATGGTGGTCGGCTTCCTC
This sequence comes from Mycolicibacterium parafortuitum, assembly GCF_002086815.1. Taxonomy (GTDB): domain Bacteria; phylum Actinomycetota; class Actinomycetes; order Mycobacteriales; family Mycobacteriaceae; genus Mycobacterium; species Mycobacterium parafortuitum. Next base: position 39,669 of record NZ_MVID01000019.1, on the reverse strand, counting down.
GCGGTGCTCGGGAACTACCTGCTGCCGGACAAGATCTTCGGCTACCTGCTGGCGACCAGCGGTGCGGTGGCGTTGTTCGTCTATCTCGTAATCGCGGCCAGCCAATTCGTCCTGGGAAGGTCGATGCGGGAGGCGGGGGAGAAGCCGTCGGTGCGGATGTGGCTGTTCCCGTACCTCACGGTGGCCGTGATCGCCGCGATCGTCGTCGTGCTGGTGCTGATGGCCTTCGACCCCGACCAGCAGCAAGCCATCGCGCTGTCGGTGGTCTCGGCGGTGTTCATCGTCGGAACCGGGGTGGTGGTGCACCGCAGGCACGCCGCCAGGGAGGCCGCCGAACTTCTCTCGCAGGCGTGAGAACTTCTCTCACAGGCGTGAGATCCGCTGGGGTCAGGGGAGTTTCGCGACGGTTAGCAGCAGCGCCGCATCCGTCAGCGCGAGCAGTGAGTGCCGGGAGTCGGGGATCATGAGCAGGTCCCCGGTGCGCCCGTCCCACTGCTGATCTCCGGCGATCAGACGCACCGAGCCCTTGAGCACGTAGAGCGTCGCCTCGCCGGGGTTCTCGTGCTCGCCGAGTTCGGAGCCGGCGAGCATGCCGATCACCGTCTGGCGCAGCACCTTCTCGTGGCCTCCGACGACCGTGTCGGCGGCATTGCGGCCGGCTGCGGCCGCCTGCTCAATTTGTTGACGCGCCAGCGCTTCGAGCGACACCTTCTGCATGACAGCCATTCCATGCCTGATGCCGCGCACCGTCAACCCATGATCAGAAGGTCTGCACCTTCTGGACGCTGACGATGCCGCCGTGGCCGGTCTTGTCGTTGGTGAACCGCATCCCCGACGGCGAGGACACGATCGTCCAGCCCATGGCCCGATAGGTGCGATCGCCGAGCGTCACCGCCTCGGGCACGCCGAGGTTGCCGTCCACCCAGGACCCCGTGCCGTCGGCGTTGATCCGCACGCCGTGATACGGCCCGCTGCCGTCGACGTGCTGAGCCCAGTTCATCCCGTCGGTCTCACAGCCCACGTAGCCGGTGTCGACGAGGCACTGGGTCTCACCGCCCGCGGTCTGCACCACCACGTATCCGTACTCGTTCGGCGGGATCGTCACGACGTCGGCCGAACTCACCGCCGCGGGCAGGTCGCCCGCGGGCTGTGCCAGCGCGGGGGATTCGTAGGCGGCCAGGGTGAAGCCGAACTCCTTGAGCGGTTCCAGATCCTCCGCCTCACCCGACGGGGTCCAGATCGCCAGCGGACGGTCGTCGACGACGGCGTGCGCCACGTAGGTGGACGGCTGCCACGACAACGTGGACTGCATGGACGGCTCGGACTCGAAATGGTCGAAGTTCACGACACCGTCGCCGTCGTGGGGCACACACGTGCTGCCCGCGACGGTGTGGCGGGTGTCCGACGCCGTGGCGGAGTCGCCGCGGCACACCGCCGACTGCCACTGCTCGAGGGACCCCGTGACGGTCCCCGGCGTGGCCGCGGAGTTTGCCGAACCTTCTGTCGCGGGCGCCGACGAGCACGCGGTCGCGGCGGCGGCGAGCAGCAGTGCCGCAGCGGCGCACCGTACGGGGGCGAACGGCGCCGCCACTGGCCTGTGGGTGATCTCCATGCCTACCTTTCGCCGGCGACGTCGGGCGTTGCTCGGCAACCGCGAATGTACTGGCGGGATTTTCACCTGCGTCAATCACTTGCCAAGTCCTGACCCAACCGTGATCGCCGCGTGTCCTGACCACCGGCCTACTGGGCCGACCGGCCGTAGTGGCACTTCGGTACGCTGCGCCTGAAGGGTGGCCCAGCTCTCACAAGAGCCGACCGCCGCAATCAAGCGAACACACACGCGGGAGAGAGAACACATGAGCGCCGAGCAGCCGTCCATCATCTACACGTTGACCGACGAGGCGCCGCTGCTCGCGACCTACGCGTTCCTGCCCGTGGTCCGCACCTTCGCCTCGGCGGCGGGCATCGACGTCAAGTCCACCGACATCTCCGTCGCCGCGCGCATCCTGGCCGAGTTCAACGATCGCCTCCCCGACGACCAGAAGGTGCCCGACAACCTCGCCGAACTCGGCGAGCTGACCCAGCTGCCCGAGACCAACATCATCAAGCTGCCGAACATCAGCGCGTCGGTGCCGCAGCTGCTGGCCGCGATCAAGGAACTCCGGGCCAAGGGCTACGACCTGCCGGACTACCCGGGTGACCCGAAGACCGACGAAGAGCGCGAAATCCGTGCCCGCTACCAGAAAGTGCTCGGCAGCGCCGTCAATCCGGTACTGCGCCAGGGCAACTCGGACCGTCGCGCGCCCAAGGCGGTCAAGGAGTACGCCCGCAAGCATCCGCACAGCATGGGCGAGTGGTCGCAGGCCTCGCGCACCCACGTCGCGACGATGAAGACCGGCGACTTCTACCACGGCGAGAAGTCGATGACCCTGGACAAGGACCGCAAGGTCAAGATGGTATTGACCCCCAAACGTCCAGATGGGTCGAGCGAGACGGTCGTGCTCAAGCCCGAGGTGGCGCTGGAGGCCGGCGACGTCATCGACAGCATGTACATGAGCAAGAAGGCGCTCATCGAGTTCTACGAGGAGCAGATCGAGGACGCCTACAAGACCGGCGTGATGTTCTCGCTGCACGTCAAGGCGACCATGATGAAGGTCAGCCACCCGATCGTGTTCGGCCACGCCGTCAAGGTGTTCTACAAGGATGCGTTCGAGAAGCACGGCAAGCTCTTCGAGGAGCTCGGCGTCAACGTCAACAACGGCATGTCCGATCTGTACGACAAGATCGAATCGCTGCCCGCGTCGCAGCGCGAGGAGATCATCGAGGACATCCACCGCTGCCACGAGCACCGCCCCGAGCTCGCGATGGTCGACTCGGCCCGCGGCATCACGAACTTCCACTCGCCGTCCGACGTGATCGTCGACGCGTCGATGCCGGCGATGATCCGGCTCGGCGGCAAGATGTACGGCGCCGACGGCCGCACCAAGGACACCAAGGCCGTCAACCCCGAGTCCACCTTCTCCCGGATCTACCAGGAGATGATCAACTTCTGTAAGACCCACGGCCAGTTCGACCCGACCACGATGGGCACCGTCCCCAACGTGGGTCTGATGGCGATGAAGGCCGAGGAGTACGGCAGCCACGACAAGACCTTCGAGATCCCCGAGGACGGCGTCGCCGACATCGTCGACATCGACACCGGCGAGGTACTTCTGAGCCAGGACGTCGAAGAGGGCGACATCTGGCGCATGCCCATCGTCAAGGACGCCGCGATCCGCGACTGGGTCAAGCTCGCCGTCACCCGGGCCCGAGCCTCCGGCATGCCCGCGGTGTTCTGGCTCGACACCGAGCGGCCGCACGAGGTGGAGCTGCGTAAGAAGGTCAAGGAGTACCTCAAGGACGAGGACACCGAGGGCCTGCAGATCCAGATCATGCCGCAGGTCTGGGCCATGCGGTACACGATCGAGCGGGTGATCCGCGGCGAGGACACCATCGCGGTGACCGGCAACATCCTGCGTGACTACCTCACCGACCTGTTCCCGATCCTCGAGCTCGGCACCAGCGCCAAGATGCTCTCGATCGTGCCGCTGATGGCCGGTGGCGGCATGTACGAGACCGGTGCCGGCGGGTCGGCGCCCAAGCACGTCAGCCAGCTTCTCGAGGAGAACCACCTGCGCTGGGATTCGCTCGGCGAGTACCTGGCCCTCGGCGCAAGCTTCGAGGACATGGGCCGCAAGGCGGGCAACAAGAAAGCCGAGCTGCTGGGCAAGACCCTCGACTCGGCGATCGGCAAACTTCTCGACAACAACAAGAGCCCGTCACGCAAGGCCGGCGAGCTCGACAACCGCGGCAGCCAGTTCTACCTGAGCATGTACTGGGCTCAGGAGCTGGCCCAGCAGACCGAGGACAGTGAGCTCGCCGAGTACTTCAAGCCGTTGGCTCAGTCGCTGGCCGACAACGAATCGACCATCGTCGAGGAGCTCAACGCGGTACAAGGCAAGCCGGCTGACATCGGTGGCTACTACTATCCAGATGTAGAGAAGACGACTGCGGTGATGCGGCCGAGCAAGACGTTCAACGAGGCACTCGAGGCGGCCCGTACCTAGGCAGCGTTTTCCGGCAAAGTGATCGAGTGTGATCCGCGCGTAACATCTCGCGCGGACACGCCGATTACAAGCCATCATCCGGCTGTCGTCTGGGAGTTGTTATGCGCGTGGTAATGGGTCTGTCCTTGACCGCAGGCAGTGCCGTCTGGGTGCTCGTCGACACCTACGACGGCAGCATCATCGCCGACGAGGTCGTCGACCTCGACACCGTCGGTGAGATCTCCCGCGCGGCCGCGCGCAGCGTGCAGGAGTTCGCCCTGCAGAGCGAGCGGCTGATCGACGGGGTGCGGCTGGTGTGGACCGAGGACGCCCGCCACGAGGGCGTCCGGTTGCGGACCAAACTCCGGCTGTTCGGCTTCGAGGCCATCGACACCGTCAGCGAAGAAGCCGCCCGCGAAGGCCGGAACCGGACCGCGCGGCACATCGCCCCGCACATGGTGCTGGCCTACGGCGCCGCCCGGGCGGATCTCGACGACCCCGCCGACAAGGGTGTGCTGCTTCGGCTTGCCGAAAAGGTGCCCAGCAGGAACTCCGAATACGGCGCCGGCGCCCCGGTGATCGCCGAGCGGGTGGCCGCGGTGCGCGTCGCGGGCAGCGAGGCCGCGATGCGGACCTCCGACCGGGCCCGCCAGCTCATGGAGGCGTTGCCGGGCGGAGTGGGTGTCCGCGCCGCCGCGGCGGTCTTCGCCGTCGCGGTGACCGGTGTCGTCGGATACGCGCTGTTCGGATACTCACCCAAGCACGACGTTCCCCAGCCGGCCGTCGCCGAGGCAGTGGCGCCGGCACCCGCCGCGATCCCCGAACCGGTGCTGCCCGCGGTTGTCGAGCCCGCCCCCATCATGGTCGAAGAGGTCGCGATCCCCGCGGCCGTACCCGAGACCGCACCGAGCCCGCAGTACAGCGCCGCGGTGCCCGAGACCGCCGCCGAAGTCGAGGTCTCCGACGAGACCAGCACCGGGACCTACGCCGCGGCGGTGCCGCAGACGACGTCCGACGTCCCCGCGGCGACGGTGTCGCCGGGGCTGCGGACCCCCGAGCCCAGCACGGCCCAGACCGTGGGCGCCGCCGAGATCGGGCAGCAGCTGCCGGCACAGACCGGGGTGCCGCATCTGACGGGTCCCGGCCCGGCCGCCGGACCGGCCCAGCCGTACACGGTCCCGGCGCAGGCGTCGCCCGAGGTGATCCCCCCGCCGGCGCCGCCCGCGCCGGGTCCGCTGGGTGCGCTGTTCGGCGCGCTGCCCTGATCCGGTAGGACTACTCATGGCCGCGCTGCCGTAGACGCGCCATGCTGGGCAGATGACACCGCCCACGCGTGACCGCGCCGTCGACGTCATCCGCCTCGCCGCTCTCGTGGTGGTGATGTTCGGGCACTGCGCGCTGCTGCTGGCCACCGTGGACTCGGGCGGCGTCCGCATCGCCAATCTGATCGGTGAGGTTCCCGCCGTCGCGCCCGCCACCTGGCTCGCGCAGGTGATGCCGCTGTTCTTCCTCGCCGGCGGCGCGGCGGGCGCCTACGGCTACCGCCCCGGGACGGCTTGGGGGGCTTGGGTGTTCACCCGCGCACAGCGCCTGTTCCGGCCGGTGTTCTGGTATCTGGCGGCGTGGACGGCGGGGCTCGCCGCAGCGTGGGCGGTGCTGGGCGCGAAGTCGGCGGCCGGGCTCGGCGCCGAGAGCGTGGCGCTTCTGTGGTTCCTCGGCGTCTACGTCGTGACGCTGGCGTTCGTCCCGGCGCTGGTGCGGCTGGACACGGGCGGCACCCTCGCCGCGGTGCTCGCGGCCCTGCTCGCCGCCGTCGCGGTCACCGATGCGGTGCGTCTCGGTACCGGCGAACTCGCCGCCGGCCTGCCCAACTTCCTGTTCGTATGGCTGATCCCGATCGTCATCGGGGTCGGTTACGCGCGCGGGCTGATCCGTCCGGGGCCCGCCGCTGTCACCGCCGCCGCGGCGTTCGCGGCGGCGCTGGTGCTCGTCACCATTGGGCCGTACGAGGTATCGCTGGTGGTGACCGGTGCCGAGCGGATCTCCAACGTCTCCCCGCCCACGCTGTTGCTGGCGTTGCACTGTGTGTGGATGTCGTGCGCGTTCGTCGCGCTCTCCGGGCCGGTCGGGCGGTGGGCGCAGCGCACCCGGCTGTGGGGTGTCATCGCGGCGGGCAATGCCGGGGCGATGACGCTGTACCTGTGGCACATCGTCGCGATCGCGATCGCGGCGTTCGGTTTGAACGCATTCGGCCTGGACGCCTACGACGTGCACGCCGGCGACTTCATCGGGATGCTCCTGCTGCGCGCCGCGGTGTTCGCGGTGGTGATGCTCGTGCTGTTCCGGCTGCTCTCGCCGTTGGAACGCAGGCCGCTGCCGTGGTGGGACGCCGGCGTCACCGCCACCGGACATCGCGCCACGGCGGCAGGGGCGCTGGTGTGCGTCGCCGGTGTGGTGCTGGTCGTGATGGCGAAATTCGGGCTCGGTGACCCCGCCGGCTGGACCGCGTGCGCGGCGTTCCTGACCGCCGCGAGCGCCGCGCGGCTCTTCGCGGCCGCCCCGCTGCGCATCCGGGCCGCGACAACGTTGAGTTCGTAACCCGCCCTTGGAGTTTCATGTGCCGTCCCGGTACGGGCGGCGCGCGGACGGCGCACGGCGTTTCGCGGACCGACATCCAAAAAGCGAAAACATCGCCACTTTGGTCGACTGATCTTGTTGAGTTCTTGATCCCATCCAGATTGGGGACGAGTATCGAGGAGATGGCCGACGACCGCGACTACGCAAGCGTGCTCAGGTCGGCGGCGATGCGAGTCACCAGGCCCCGCATCGCCGTGCTGAGCGCCGTTGCGCAGCACCCACACGCCGATACCGAAGTCGTCATCCAGGCCGCGCGCGAACAGCTGCCCGACGTCTCCCGCCAGACGGTCTACGACGCGCTGAACGCCCTCACCGCAACGGGTTTGGTGCGCCGAATCCAGCCCGCCGGATCGCTCGCGCGGTACGAGACCCGGGTGGGGGACAACCACCACCACATCGTCTGCCGCTCCTGCGGGGTGATCGCCGACGTCGACTGCGCGGTCGGCGAGGCGCCCTGCTTGACGGCATCGGACGATCTCGGATTCGAGGTCGACGAGGCCGAGGTCATTTACTGGGGCCTGTGCCCTGTGTGTTCTACAGCCCAATATTCACCGATGAAATGAAAGATGAAGGGATACAACGTGTCTTCTGATACTTCCGATGCCCGGCCCCCGCACTCCGACGACAAGACCCGAAGCACCAGCGAATCCGAGAACCCGGTGATCGATTCGCCGGAGCCCAAGGTGCACGCGCCGCTGACCAACAAGGACTGGTGGCCCGACCAGGTCGACGTCTCGGTGCTGCACAGGCAGAACGAGAAGGGCAACCCGCTCGGCCGGGACTTCGACTACGCCACCGAGTTCGCCAAGCTCGACCTCGAGGCGTTCAAGGCTGATGTCATCGAACTCATCAAGACCTCGCAGGACTGGTGGCCCGCCGACTACGGCAACTACGCCGGCCTGTTCATCCGGATGAGCTGGCACGCCGCGGGCACCTACCGCATCTTCGACGGCCGCGGTGGCGCCGGGCAGGGCGCGCAGCGCTTCGCCCCGCTCAACAGCTGGCCCGACAACGCGAACCTGGACAAGGCCCGCCGCCTGCTGTGGCCGATCAAGCAGAAGTACGGCAACAAGATCTCCTGGGCCGACCTGATCGCCTATGCCGGCAACGCCGCGCTCGAGCAGTCCGGTTTCCAGACGGCCGGCTTCGGGTTCGGTCGTGAGGACATCTGGGAGCCCGAGGAGATGCTGTGGGGCCAGGAGGACACCTGGCTGGGCACCGACAAGCGCTACGGCGGCACCAACGACAAGGACCGCCACCTCGCCGAACCGTTCGGCGCCACCACCATGGGCCTGATCTACGTCAACCCCGAGGGCCCCGAGGGCAAACCGGATCCGTTGGCCGCCGCCCACGACATCCGCGAGACGTTCGGCCGGATGGCGATGAACGACGAGGAGACCGCCGCGCTGATCGTCGGCGGCCACACCCTGGGCAAGACCCACGGTGCCGCCGACGTGAACGTCGGCCCCGAGCCCGAAGGTGCCCCGATCGAGGATCAGGGCCTGGGCTGGAAGTGCCCGTTCGGCACCGGCAACGCCAACGACACTGTCACCAGCGGTCTCGAGGTGATCTGGACCGGCACGAACTCGCAGTGGAGCAACGCGTTCCTGGAGAACCTGTACGGCAACGAATGGGAGCTGACCAAGAGCCCCGCGGGCGCCTGGCAGTTCGAGGCCAAGAACGCCGAGGCCACCATTCCGGACCCCTTCGGCGGCCCGCCGCGCAAGCCCACCATGCTGGTCACCGACGTGTCGATGCGCGAAGACCCGATCTACGGCCGGATCACCCGCCGCTGGCTCGACCACCCCGAAGAGATGGACGAGGCGTTCGCCAAGGCCTGGTACAAGCTGATGCACCGCGACATGGGTCCGATCAGCCGTTACCTCGGTCCCTGGGTCGCCGAGCCGCAGCTGTGGCAGGACCCGGTCCCCGCGGTCGACCACGCGCTGATCGACGAGTCCGACATCGCAGCGCTCAAGAGCCAGGTGCTGCAGTCGGAGCTGTCGGTGCCGCAGCTGGTGAAGACCGCGTGGGCCGCCGCATCCAGCTTCCGCAGCACCGACAAGCGCGGCGGCGCCAACGGCGCCCGGCTGCGCCTTGAGCCGCAACGCAATTGGGAGGCCAACGAGCCCGCCGAGCTGGACAAGGTGCTGCCGGTGCTGGAGAAGATCCAGCAGGACTTCAACAGCACCGCGACCGGGGGCAAGAAGGTCTCGCTGGCCGATGTGATCGTGCTCGCCGGCTCGGCGGCGGTCGAGAAGGCCGCCAAGGACGCCGGATACGAGATCAACGTGCACTTCGCGCCCGGTCGCACCGATGCCTCGCAGGAGGACACCGATGTGGATTCGTTCGCGGTGCTCGAGCCCCGCGCCGACGGGTTCCGTAACTTCATCGCGCCCGGGGAGAAGGAGAAGCCGGAGCAGCTGCTCGTCGACAAGGCCTACTTCCTCGACCTGACGGCGCCGGAGATGACCGCGCTGCTCGGCGGTCTGCGCGCGATCGGCGCCAACCACGGCGGCACCAAGCACGGCGTCTTCACCCAGACGCCGGGCGCGCTGACCAACGACTTCTTCACCAACCTGCTCGACATGGGCACCAAGTGGAAGCCGTCGGAGCACACCGAGAACGTCTACGAGGGCCATGACCGCGCCAGCGGCGAGCTCAAGTGGACCGCCACCGCCAACGACCTCGTGTTCGGGTCGAACTCGGTGCTGCGCGGGATCGCCGAGGTCTACGCCCAAGAGGACAGCAAGGGCAGGTTCGTCGAGGACTTCGTCGCCGCGTGGGTCAAGGTGATGAACAACGACCGGTTCGATCTGCTCCGCTGACCGACTAGAGCCGGTTCTCGGGACCGAGCAACGCCCACACCGTCTTACCGGACGCCGTCGGGATGACTCCCCACGCATGGCTGAGCGCCGTGACGATGGCGAGCCCGGAGACGGTGTGGGTGCCTGCCCCCGGATCCTCCCGACGCGTCGGGGTGGCCGGGTCGTCGTCGCTGACCGCGACCGCGACCCGGCCGTCCTGCGTTTCGAGGATCAGCGTGGGACGGCTGGTGGTGTGTTCGAGCACGTTCTCGACCAGCACGGTGGCCACGGTGCACACGCTGACCGCGAGCGCGGGGAAGCCCCAATCGGACACACACCGGGTCACCGGCGCCCGGATGCCGCGCAGCGCGCCCGAGCCGGCGTCCACGGGGACGGTGGCTCGGCGTACCTGAGGCGCGGCCGGTGCCGCCGCCGCCGCGGATTCGACGTCGGGCAGCAGCGCCACGTGGCGGGTGATCCCGCTGCGGGCGATCGCGGCCCGGCGCGCGGGGTCCGAGCACGCCAGCAGGATCGGGACACCGGGCCAGGTCCGCACATGCCAGCGTGCGCTGGCGAAGACTGTCCAGGCGCTGTCGGCCGGAACGGTGAGACCATCGACCGCGGCGACCACCGCCCGGGGCCCGCCGAGGGCCGCCGCGACGACGCCGTCGCGCACGTCGCGGCAGGTCGAATCGTCCAGCGTGCCGGCGATCTGCAGCGCCGAAACCCGGCCCGGCGCCGGGACCGCCCAGACCCGAATCCCACCGCGTCGCTTCATCGCAGGCACTGTTCCCGCCGACGCTCGCGGTCAACCGTCCGGGCGAAATCAGTCCGCGGCACGAAGGGCAGCGGACAGCAGGCGAAGACCTCACCGGTGTCGCGTTTGAACCGGCGGCCGGCGGGCCTTACAACCAATTGACGGGGCAGACGAAAGGACCGCATGAAGATTGCAGTCGTAGGGGATCCGGTACGCCGCAGTTCGACGGACCGGGACGGTGGCGGACACTACGGCCTCGGCGACCTGTCCGGCGCACTCGTCCGGCGCGGTCACGAGGTCCGGATCCACTCCGCGGCAGAGACGATCCCTGTCGACATCCCGGATCTGCGGAACTCCACCGACCTGATGCCGGCGATCGGGGAGATCGCGCGGCACCTCGAGAACGTATGGAGCCGGGACCGCCCCGACGTGGTGCACTGCCACGGCTGGGTGTACGGGATGGCCGCGCAGCTGGCCGCCAAACGGTGTCCGGTACCCACGGTGCAGACCTTCCACGAGCTGTCCACCACCGCGCGCCGGCACCGCGGAACCGGCGCCGCGTCGGAGACCGCGGTCAAGCTCGAGACGCTGCTGGCGCGCAACGCGACCGCGGTGACGGTCGCGTGCCACGACGACATGCACGAACTCATCCGGCTGGGCTGCGCGCGCACGAAGATCACGGTGCTCGCACCCGGTGTCGAGGTCGACGACGTCACGCCCGAAGAGATCGCCGGGCGCCCGGTCGGCGGGCCGTGCCGCCTCGTCGCGATCGCCCGGGACTTCTCCACCGGACACGGCCTGGTCGATGTGCTCAGGATGCTGCCGTCGCTCGGCGACGCGCGGCTGGTCCTGGTCGCGATGGACGGCGACACCGGCGGGGAGGCCGCCGGTGTGCGGGCCACGGCCGACCAGCTCGGGGTCGGCGACCGTATCGAGCTGATCTGCGGTGCGGACCAGAGCGACCTGACCGCGCTGTTCCGCGCGGCCGATGTGGTGGTCAGCCCGTCGCGCTACGAGCCGGGCGCCGAGGTACTGCTGCACGCGATGGCCTGCGGCGCACCGATCGTCGCGGTCGGGCACGGCGGGGCCAACGACGCCGTCATCGACGATGTCACCGGCATTCTCGCGCCGCTGGGGGACCTGCCCGCACTGAACCGCGCGCTGCGCTCGGCCCTGAGCCAGACGGTGTTGCGGCAGGGGATGGGGCTCGCGGGGCGCTCCCGGGCGCGGTCACGGTACAGCTGGGACGTCGTCGCGTCCGACGCCGACGCCGCGTACGTCGCGGCGGTCGGCCGGTACACGGCAACGACCGCGCTGCCTATCTGAGAATGGGCGGATCGCCGACGGGCCGCGGCTCGTCGGCAGGGCAGAGCTGCTCGCCGGTCGCGCGGAAGTACACCCGCCGCGCGATCTCGACGCAGTGGTCGGCGAAGCGTTCGTAGAACCGTCCGACCAGCACCAGATCTGCCGCGACCATCGCGCCGTGTTGCCAGTGCGGTCCGACCAACTCGGCGAACAGTTCGCGGTGCAACTCGTTCATCCGCTCGTCGCCGTCGCAGACGCGGCGTGCCTGTTCGGGATCACCACTGTTCACCGTCCCGCGCACCTGCTCGGCCAGTTCGGTTGCGGTATAGGCCATATCGGCGAACAGCGGGTACACCTGCTCGGGAATGACCCGCTCGGGATGCCTGCGGCGCGCCGTGCGCGCGATGTGCGCCGCCAGCCCGCCCATCCGATCCGCGTCGGAGGCGATGTACAGCGCCGAGACCACCGTGCGCAGATCACGGGCGACGGGGGCCTGAAGCGCCAGTAGCCCGTAGGTGCGCTCCTGTACCGCGTTGCCGAGCCTGGTCAGGCGCTTCATCTCGAACACCGCCCGGTCGGCGCTGGCCTCGTCGCCGTCGAGCAGGGCCGCCGAGGCGGTCTGGATGAGCTCGGCGGCACGTCCGCACATATCGGCCAGATCGACGGTGAGGGCGTCCAGGGACTCGTGAAACTCGTTGCGCATGCTCTCTCTACTGTTCGGGAGAAACCGACGCGTACCCAGGCCACGGCTCGGCAAACCCGGGGTTCACGCGGGCAGGACTCCGCCGGCCGGCCGGGTACCCGCTTCAGCGGCCCAGCGTCTGATGCGGGCTCTCCCCGTAGGTCTGCCGGTACAGCACCGCGAACCGGCCCGTGTGCCCGAACCCCCACTTGGCCGCGGTCGCGGTGACCGTCGCCTCCGAGCGGTGCGCGGTCAGTAGTTCCTGACGCGCCGCGGCCAACCGGACCTGCCGCACATAGGCCGTCGGCGTCACGTCCAGGTAGCGGCGGAACAGGTACTGCACGGTGCGCGGGGTGGTGAACGCCGCGCCGGCGAGCTCCGACAGCGTGACGCGGCGCCCCAGGTTGGCATCGATGTAGGCCAGCGCGGCCTGCAGGGCTTTGGGGAAGGATCCGGCGCGGTCGGAGCCGTCGCCCGAGGTCGCCGGGAACCCCGTCAGCGCGGTCGCGCGCAGCAGCCGGGTCAGTGCGTCGGTCAGCGAGTCCGCCGCGGCGGGGTGATCGGCGGACGCGTCGAGGTCGACCATCTCGCTGACGTAGCTCACCGTGCGCCGGACCACGTCGGCCGACGCCGCCGTGAGCGGGAGCAGCCACGCCGGCGGGGACGGCGGCGGCGGCAGAGCGGTGCGTAGGTGCACCACCGTCATCCGTGCGTCGACGGTGCGCAACGAGACCGGACGGGCACCCGGGGTCAGCAGCCGCACATCCCCGCCCGCGGCCGCCCCCGCCTCGGCGTGTTCGCCGAAGCGGACCTCGCCTTCCTGCACCCACAGCAGGACGTCGTCGCGGATCTCGTCCACGCTCAGCGTCGCATCGCCCGGATGCTCGATCCGGTCCAGATGGAAGCCCGGTGCCGAACGCCGCACATGCCGGTAGACGCTGTCCGGATCGTCAGCAGTGAACTCGAACCGCGCCGGCCGGCGCGGGTGATCGGCGGTGCTCAACGAGCTAGGCGCGGGTCCACGCTCCGACGTCGGACACGGGCAGCCCGACGGGCCCCGCGTTCGACGGCAGAATGCTCAAGTCCACCAGCGCCTTTCGTATGCCGACACCCCATGTCTGGGCGATGGTGTCATATTCGGCATCTCCGCACAGCGCGGCAAACGAAAGACCGGCGATCCGACTATCCGGAAAACGAAATGTCGCTAGCCTTTCCTGTTGCGCCGCCCCTTCTTGACCTCTGCGCGAACCGGCGGCACCTCAGAGGACATCACGAGTTCCGCGCGGTCCCACACCCGATGCAGCCCGAGTGCGGCCAGCAGTTCCGCTCCGAAGCTGTTACTCACATCATCCGCGGTCAGCACACCGGGATCCGACACGCTGATGCCGGCCGCCTCCAGCGCGGCGGCGCCGCTGCCCCACGCGCCGAGGGCCTTGCAGTGCCGGAGCATCTCGTGCAGCAGGACGACCATCTTGATGTCGTTGCGCTGCAACGCCCCGTCGGCGACGACCACCGCGTCGAACTCGATCGAGCGGGCGGTGTCGAAGGTGCGTTCCACGATGACCGAGCGGCGACCGGACTTCAGCGTCCCGCCGACCGGCGCGGTCACCATCGGCACCACACCGGCCTTGTCGAGCGCCTTGATCAGCTTGGTCACGCCTGCCAGATCGGAGTCCTCGTCGGCGATGATCGCGACCTTGCGGCCCGCCACCGGGCCGGGTGTGGTCACCACCTGAGACAGTGCGGGCGACAGCATGACGTCCTCGGGCGGAGAGCCTTGGGGCGCAGGCAGTCCGAGCCCTTCAGCGACCCGGGTGCACAGGTCGGTGTCGACGTTGGCGAGCACCTCCAGCTCCCGTTCCTTGATCGCCTGCTCGTAGCACTTCCCGAGTTCGAACGTGAACGCCTCGACGATGTGGTCCTGTTCGATCTTGGTCAGCGACCGGTAGAACATCGCGGCCTGGCTGAAGTGGTCGTCGAACGACACCGGCGCGACTCGGCCGACCCGGCCCTCGACCGGCCGCGGCGTCTGCACGTAGCCGCCCTCGTCGGCGTCGGCGACCAAAGGTTCACCGCCGTCGATGCTGTTGGGCAGGTACGGCGCCTGCCCGGTGTGGACCGCGGTCTGGTGCATGCCGTCGCGCAGCATGTCGTTGACCGGGCAGCGCGGCCGGTTGATCGGCAGCTGCGTGAAGTTCGGACCGCCGAGCCGGGTCAGCTGGGTGTCCAGGTACGAGAACAGCCTGGCCTGCATCAGCGGATCGTTGGTCACCTCGATGCCGGGGACCAGGTTGCCGGTGTGGAACGCGACTTGCTCGGTCTCGGCGAAGTAGTTCGTCGGATTGCGGTTCAGGGTCAGCTTGCCGATCAGCTGCACCGGCACCAGTTCTTCGGGGACGATCTTGGTCGGGTCGAGCAGGTCGATGCCTTCGAAGGTCTCGGTGCCGTCGTCGGGCATCACCTGCACGCCGAGCTCGTACTCCAGCGCCGCCCCGGCCTCGATGCCGTCGGCCATGTCGCGGCGGTGGAAGTCCGGGTCGAACCCTGCGGCGAGCTGGGCCTCCTCCCACACCAGCGAGTGCACGCCGGCCACCGGCTTCCAGTGGAACTTCGCCAGGCTGGTCTCACCCTTGCCGTTGACCAACCGGAAGGTGTGGACGCCGAACCCCTCCATGGTGCGGTAGGAGCGCGGGATGCCGCGGTCGCTCATGTTCCACAACACGTGGTGGGTGGCCTCGGTGTGCAGCGATACGAAATCCCAGAACGTGTCGTGCGCGGACTGCGCCTGCGGGATCTCCCGGTCCGGATGCGGCTTGCCGGCGTGGATCACGTCGGGGAACTTGATGCCGTCCTGGATGAAGAACACCGGGATGTTGTTGCCGACGAGGTCGAAGACGCCCTCCTCGGTGTAGAACTTGACCGCGAAACCGCGGGTGTCGCGGACGGTGTCGGCCGAGCCGCGGGATCCGAGCACGGTCGAGAACCGGCAGAAGACGTCGGTCTGCTGACCCTTCTTGGCCAGGAACCCCGCCTTGGTGACGGAGGCCGCATTGCCGTAGGCCTCGAACACGCCGTGGGCTGCCGCGCCGCGGGCGTGCACCACCCGCTCCGGGATGCGTTCGTGGTCGAAGTGGGTGATCTTCTCGCGCAGATGGAAGTCCTCCATCAGCGTCGGGCCGCGGCTGCCCGCCTTGAGTGAATGATCGGTATCGGGCAACCGGACACCCTGAGCCGAGGTCAGGTACCGACCCGACTGCGACCGCGGATCCTGTTGCTCCTGAGTGTCTTTGGGGGCGCCGGTCGGACTGACTTTGGCGGGAGCGGACTGGTCACGCTTACGCGCAGGGGGCATTACGAACCTCCGTGGTGGGCTGTACGAGCCCACCCGCAATACCCGGCGTGCCCATCCTCAAACTCATCCTCAGACGCTCGCTAGGAGCGGGTGAAGAATTCGGCCGCCTTTACCTTCACGGTCTGGTACATCAGATGACGTGCGCTCGGATCGCCTTTGGCGACCGCGCGACTCATGTTCAGCATCTGCTCCAGCGTGACGTGCGGAGGTATCGGCGGCACCTCCGGATCGCACCGCACGTCCAGCAGTGTCGGGCCGGGCGTGGACAGCGCCCATTCCCACGCCTTGCCCAGGTCGTCGTCGGCGGCCACGGTGATCGCGTCGATCCCCATCGCCCGCGCCACCTCGGCGTAGCTCACCGCCGGCAGGCTCTGCGACTCCTCGAACTTCGGTGTCCCGCCCATCGCCCGCAGTTCCCAGGTCACCTGGTTCAGGTCGCCGTTGCCGAACACGCACACCACGAACGGCAGGTCGTCCCACTCCGTCCGGTAGCGGTGGATGGTGAGTAGCTCGGCCAGCCCGTTCATCTGCATCGCGCCGTCGCCGACGAACGCGACGACCGGGCGGTCCGGATGTGCGAACTTCGCGCCGAGCGCGTACGGCACCGCGCAGCCCATCGTGGCCAGCGTCCCCGACACCGACCCTCGGACCCCCTCGGTGAACTTCAGGCAGCGCGCGTACCACGTCGTCGACGACCCGGAGTCCGCGGTCACGATCGCGTTGGCGGGCAGGCGTTTCGACAGCTCCCACGCCACCCGCATCGGGTTGACGGGATCTGCCGGGACAGTGCTCTGTTCCTCCAGCACCGACCACCAGTGGCGCACGTTCTTCTCCACCGTGTCCCGCCACGCGGTGTCGATCCGGCGGCGCAGGTGCGGAAGCATCGCCGTCAGGGTCGCCTTCGCGTCGGCGACGATGTTCAGCTCGGTCGGGTACCGCATCCCGATCGACGCGCCGTCGTCGTCGATCTGTACCGCGCGGGCCTGACCGAACTCCGGAAGGAACTGTGTATAAGGGAAATTCGACCCGACGATGAGCAGCGTGTCGCAGTCGCGCATCAACTCGTAGCTCGGCCTGGTGCCGAGCAGCCCGATGGCCCCGGTCACGAACGGCAGGTCGTCGGCCAGAACATCTTTGCCCAGCAACGCTTTTGCGACACCCGCGCCGGTGAGCTCGGCGACCCGGGCGATCTCCTCGTGCGCCCCGCGCGCTCCCTGGCCGATCAGGATCGCGACCCGCTGTCCGTCGTTGAGGATTTCGGCGGCCTGACGCACCTGCGCCTCGGTCGGGGTGATCACCCCGACCACGTCGCCGGGGTCGCTGGAGGGCACATGCTTGAACTGGTGTTCCGGCGGGGTGTACTCCTGCTCCTGCACAT
This sequence comes from Mycolicibacterium parafortuitum, assembly GCF_002086815.1. GTDB lineage: Bacteria > Actinomycetota > Actinomycetes > Mycobacteriales > Mycobacteriaceae > Mycobacterium > Mycobacterium parafortuitum. Next base: position 22,666 of record NZ_MVID01000019.1, on the reverse strand, counting down.
CCGACGGCACGATCACCACCGTCGGCGCACGCCGCGTCCGCGCGGTGCGGATCGCGCGGTCCAGCGCGGCGGGCAGCTGTTCGGACGCATTGACCTCCACCACGTAACCGGCCGCGACGTCGGCGAAAGCCGCCTGCAGGTCGACCTCCTGCTGGTAGCTGCCGCCCATCGCGGTCCGCGCGGTCTGCCCGATGATCGCCACCACCGGCACGTGGTCGAGCTTCGCGTCGTAGAGGCCGTTGAGCAGGTGCACCGCACCCGGGCCCGACGTCGCCATGCACACGCCGACCTGGCCGGAGAACTTCGCGTACCCGACGGCGGCGAACGCGGCCATCTCCTCGTGGCGGGTCTGCACGAACATCGGGTCGTTGTCGGCGCGGCCGAGCGCGGAGATCAGCCCGTTGATCCCGTCGCCCGGGTAGCCGAAGATGTGGGTCACATTCCACTGGCGCAGGCGGTCCAGGATGAAGTCGGCGACATCGGTGCTCATGAGCACCGCGGCTACCCCGGAGTCGCTCCGTCAAACTGTCCGCCCGATTGGGTAGGGTTCCGCGAGTGATCAAGTCTGGCCCGGTCAAGTCTGTTGCAGTTAAATCCGTAACCGCCCGTCTCGCTGAGGAACTGGCCGTCGCAGAAGGCCAGGTCACGGCCGCTGTGCGACTCCTCGACGACGGGGCGACGGTGCCGTTCATCGCCCGTTACCGCAAAGAGGTGACCGGCAGCCTCGACGACGGCCAGCTGCGCCTGCTCGAGGAGCGGCTCGGTTACCTGCGCGAGCTCGACGACCGCCGCAACGCGGTGCTGGCCTCGATCAAGGAACAGGGCAAACTCACCCCCGAGTTGACCGACGCGCTGATGGCCGCCGACACCAAGGCCAAGGTCGAGGACATCTACCTGCCGTACAAGCCCAAGCGGCGCACCAAGGCGCAGATCGCGCGCGAAGCCGGCCTGGAACCGCTGGCCGAGCAGCTGCTCGCCGACCCGGGCCGGGCGCCGGACGAACTGGCGGCCGGGTTCGTGACCGATGAGGTCGCCGACACCGCCGCCGCACTCGACGGGGCCCGCCACATCATCGTCGAGCGCGCGGCCGAGAACGCGGAGCTCGTCGGCGCGCTGCGCGAGCGGTTCTGGGACAACGCGGCGGTGCGGACCCGGCCGGCCTCCGACGCCGCCGCGGCCTCGGAGAAAGGCCAGAAGTTCCGCGACTACTTCGACCACACCGAGGCGCTGACCGAGATGCCGTCGCACCGGGTGCTCGCGGTGCTGCGCGGCGAGAAGGAGGGTGTGCTCTCGCTGGCGCTGGACGGCGGAGAGGACGACGCCTACCAGGCCATGATCGCCTCGGCGCTCGGAGTCGATCTCACCGCGAAGGCGCCCGCCACTCCGTGGCTGGCCGCCACCGTCGGGTTCGCCTGGCGGACCCGGCTGTCGGTGTCGGCATCGGTGGACGCCCGGGTGCGGTTGCGGATGCGCGCCGAGGAGGACGCCGTCACCGTGTTCGCCAAGAACCTCAAGGATCTGCTGCTGGCCGCCCCGGCGGGCAACCGGACCACCCTGGGCCTGGACCCGGGGTTCCGGACCGGTGTCAAGGTCGCCGTCGTCGACGGCACCGGCAAGGTCCTCGACACGTGCGCGATCTTCCCGCACCAGCCGCAGAACCAGTGGGACACCGCCAAGGCGACGCTGGCCGCGCTGGTCGCCCGGCACGGCGTGGAGCTGATCGCCGTCGGCAACGGCACCGCATCACGCGAAACCGACGCGCTGGCAGGCGAACTCATCGCCGACATCCGCAAGGCGGGCGCACCGGCGCCGGCCAAGGCGATGGTCAGCGAGGCCGGCGCATCGGTGTACTCGGCGTCGGCCTACGCCGCGCGGGAGCTGCCCGACCTCGACGTCACGCTGCGCGGCGCGGTGTCGATCGCGCGCCGGCTGCAGGACCCGCTCGCCGAACTGGTCAAGATCGAGCCGAAGTCGATCGGCGTCGGCCAGTACCAGCACGACGTCACACCCGGAATTCTGGCCAAGAGCCTCGGCGCGGTCGTCGAGGACGCGGTGAACGCCGTCGGCGTCGACCTCAACACCGCGTCGGTGCCGCTGCTGTCGCGGGTCTCCGGGATCACCGAGTCGCTTGCCGAGGCGATCGTCGCCCACCGCGACAGGGCGGGCCGGTTCCAGAACAGAAGCAGCCTGCTCGAGGTTCCGCGGCTGGGCCCCAAGGCTTTCGAGCAGTGTGCCGGGTTCCTGCGGATCCGTGACGGGGACGACCCGCTCGACGCATCCGGTGTGCACCCCGAGGCGTACCCGGTGGTCCGGCGCATCCTGGACCGCACCAACCTGGCACTGGGCGAGATCATCGGCGACGCCCGGGCGCTGCGCACCCTCAAGCCGGCCGACTTCGCCGACGACCGGTTCGGCATCCCGACCGTGACCGACATCCTCGGCGAACTGGAGAAGCCCGGCCGCGACCCGCGTCCCGCGTTCACCACCGCGACGTTCGCGGCAGGCGTGGAGAAGGTGTCCGACCTCAAACCCGGGATGGTGCTCGAAGGGGTCGTCACCAACGTCGCGGCCTTCGGGGCGTTCGTCGACGTCGGTGTGCACCAGGACGGTCTGGTGCACGTCTCGGCGATGGCCGACCGCTACGTCTCGGACCCGCACGAGGTGGTGAAGTCCGGGCAGGTGGTCCGGGTCAAGGTGGTCGACGTCGACGTCGAACGTCAGCGCATCGGCCTGAGCCTGCGCCTGGGCGACGAGACGAAACCCGAGCGCGGGCCCCGCAAGACCGACAAGCCCCGCGGCCCGCAGCGGAAACCGCAGCGCACCAACGACTCCCGGGGCCGCGACACCAGCCGGGCTGGCGGATCGATGGCGCAGGCGCTGCGCGACGCGGGCTTCGGGCGATGACGACGGCGGCGCGGCGCGCGACGGTGTTTACCGCCGTCTGCGCCGCCGCGCTGCTGACCGGATGTACCCGGCACGTCGACAATCCGCAGGCCCGCCCCGCCGCGCTGGCCGCCCCGATCACCGAGATCCAGGTGGTGGATCTGCTCAGCCCGAAGGTGCTCGGTGAGGACGGCAACCTGTTCGTCGTCGCCGAACCGGAACGCTGCGCCGGGCTCGCCCGCGAGGTGGACCCGCCGCTGATCCAGGCGGGCGGTCCGCTGGCCACCGACGGCGGCCATTGGATCACCGAGGACGGCCTGTTCTACATCGAGGAGATGGTCGCGGTGTACCGCTCCGATTTCGACGCGGCCGCCGCGGTGCAGTCGGCGCGCCGCCTGGTCGACGAGTGCAGCGGTGAGCGTCTGTCGGTCACCACGATGCGCGACAGCGTGTACGACTTCACCGTGCAACCCGCCGCCGACGACGGCCCGGACGGCAGCGTGCTGTGGGGGTTGCGGGCCGTCGACTGGAACTGCGACAACCTGTTCGTCGCCGCCCACAACGCGGCCGTCGAGATCACCACGTGCGGGGCCGCGCCCGGCTATGACGTGGCGAGCCTGGCCGAGGACGCCCTGGGGCGGATCAACCGGCTCGCCAACACCACCGCATAGCCGCCGCGGTCAGCGCAGTTCGTCCTCGGCCGAGGCCAGCGCCGCGAACTCCTCGTCGGGGGAGTTCGCCACCAGGTGATGCCGGCTGTAGAGGCCGAAGTAGGCCATGAACGCCGCGAACACCAGCAGGCAGCCCAGCGCCGCGACGTAGTCGACCAGGAACGTCGCGATGACCGCGATCGCGGCGATCACCAGCGCGAAGCCGGTGGTGGCGATGCCGCCGGGGGTGCGGTACGGGCGGTGCATCTCGGGTGCGCGCAGCCGCAGCACGATGTGGCTGACCATCATCAGCACGTAGCTGACCGCGGCGCCGAACACCGCCATGTTCAGCAGCAGGTCACCCTTGCCGATCAGCGACAGCAGGAAACCGATGATGCCCGGCACGATCAGCGCCAGCGTCGGCGCCTTGCGCCGGTTGGTCACCGACAGCACCTTGGGCAGGTAGCCGGCCCGCGACAGCGCGAACAGCTGCCGCGAATACGCGAAGATGATGGAGAAGAAGCTCGCGATCAGACCGGCCAGCCCGATGTAGTTGACCACCCGGGCCCAGCTGCTGTCGCCGAGAGCCTCGACCAGCGGGTTGCCGGACTCCGACATCGCCGACGCGCCCCCCGCGCCGGTGGTCAGCACCAGCACCGTCACGCAGGTGACCAGCAGCACCGCCATGCCGGCGATGATGCCCTTGGGCATGTTGCGTTCGGGCTCCTCTGCCTCCTCGGCCGCCAGCGGCACACCCTCGATGGCCAGGAAGAACCAGATCGCGAACGGGATCGCGGCCCAGATGCCCAGCACCCCGAACGGCAGCAGTGACGATGCGCCGGCGGCGTCGGTGACGGCGATGTCGGTGAGGTTCGCGGCGTCGAACCGGGGGATGGCCGCCACAGCGAACACGACGATCCCGATGAGCGCGATCACCGTGATCACGAACATCACCTTCAGTGCTTCGCCCACACCGGACAGGTGGATGCCGATGAACACCGCGTACGCCGCCAGGTACACCCACCAGCCGTCGGTGATCCCGAACAGGTTCAGCGACTCGACGTAGGCGCCGATGAATGTCGCGATCGCGGCCGGCGCGATGGCGTACTCGATCAAGATCGCGGTGCCGGTCGCGAACCCGCCCCACGGGCCGAGGGCGCGCCGCGCGAACGTGTAGCCGCCGCCGGCCGCGGGCAGCGCCGACGACATCTCGGCCATCCCCAGCACCATGGCCAGGTACATCGCGGCGATGATGACCGCGGCGATGGCCAGGCCGCCGAAGCCGCCCTGTCCCAACCCGAAGTTCCAGCCCGAGTAGTCCCCGGAGACGACGTAGCTGACCCCGAGCCCGGCGAGCAAGATCCAGCCCGCGCTACCGCTCTTCAGCTGACGTTTCTGCAGGTAAGCCTCGGATTCCCGATGTTCCTCGACGCCTCTCATGCTGCCGCCCCATTCCCTCCGGTGTGACCCGGATCACTGCCAGAGGCTGATTGTATGCACGGCCCCGCAAGAGCATTGCCGATCAACGCGATACAGCCCCTGGCTAATCATCCCGGTGATGCGCTGTCCGGCGTCGCGCACGCCGAGCGAGAACCCGACGACGGCGTTACGCTTCCGCCGAACAACGGGGGCGGTGTCCACAGCCGTACACACGCACCCCAGCGGTAACAACTACCCGCATCTGTCCGATAGATCACACAACTACCGGGGAGCGGGAAGGGAGACGGCGTGGGTGTCGTGCTGGGTCTGTCGCTGACCTCGGAGAATGTGGCCTGGGTGCTGGTCGACGACGCCGGTGCCGTTCTCGACCACGATGTGATCCAGGTGCACGCCGACGATCAGATCGCGGGCGCGGCCGCCCGCGGCGCGCATGCCATCGCCACCAACGCCGGCGTCGACGTCGACCGGGTCCGCCTCACATGGAGCAAAGACGCCGCCGCCGACGGGCCGCGGCTGCAGAACCGCTTGCGTGGCCTGGGTTTCCGCGAGGTCGAGGCCGTTCCGTACGCCGACGCCGTCGCCGTGATGGTGCGCCCGGACAGCGAGCCCGGTGTCGCGCTCGCGTACGGCGCCGCGTTCGCCGTCACCACGAGTATCGGGCGCACGATGGGCAGGCGCCGCATGACGCGTGCCCGGATCGCGGTCGCGGTGCTCGGCGCGGCGGCCGCCGCCGCGGCCGCCGGCCTGTTGCTCACCTCGGGCTCGGCGCCGGCGATCGAGCAGACCGCAACCGACGTCACCCCGGCCGTCGAGGCGGGTTGGGTCTCCGTACCCGCCTCCACCGACGGTGCCGCCGGCGTCGTCCGCAAAGTCGTCCCGTCGCAACCGGCCTCCTCACAACAAGCGGCGGCCGAACCGGTGCGCCGGGTGTACGCCGTCGCGCCTGCGGCAGTGCCCGCGCCTGCGGCAGTGCCCGCGCCCGCGGCAGTGCCCGCGCCCGCGGGGGTTCCGCACCTCCCCGAAGGCGTCCCGCACCACATGGCCGCGCCTGCCGCCCCGGCCGTGCCCGTCGTGTCCGCGCCGGTGTCCGCGCCGGAGGCCGTCACCGACACCGCCGCGACCGGGCAGGCCCACCTGCCCGACGCCCCCGCGGCCGCGGGGCCCGCCGAGGTCACGTCGCTGCTGCCCGACACCGACATGACAGTTCCGGTGAATCTGTTCAGTGCGCTGCCCTGACGGGCTAACGTCGAGGCCGTGACGGCGGTCGAGAAGGCACATTCGCTGCGCGACGTGGTTCGTGACCATGCAGCCGAATCCGAACAACTGCGGACCCTGGCGCCGGCTGTCGTCGACGCGATGTGGGGCAGCGGGCTGATGGCGGCGTTCAATCCGCGCGAAGCCGGCGGCTGTGAGCCATCGTTTTCCGAGATGATCGAGACCTGGATCGAAATGGCTTGGCAGGACGGGTCGTTCGGCTGGGTGGGGATCGCGAACTTCCCCTCGGCGTTCGCCGCGGCGACCTACCTGCCCGCCGACGGGTTCGCCGAGGTGTTCACCGCCAACGACCACCGCGTCACGATGGGCGGCCAGTTCTTCCCCAACGGCCAGGGCGTCGCCGTCGACGGCGGCTACCGGCTGACCGGGGCGTGGAGTTTCGGATCGGGCACCGGCCACGCCGAATACGTCGCCGCCGGGTTCATGCCGATGGTCGACGGCGAGATCCGGTGGGTCGCCGAGGGTATCCCCGACATGCAGATCGCGATCGTGCCGCGGTCGGAGGTGTCGTTCAAAGACGGCTGGCACGTCCAGGGACTGCGCGGCACCGGCTCCTATGACTACGCGATCGACGACGTGTTCGTCCCGCACGGGCGCACCTTCGCGCTGTTCACCCGTGAGCCGGAGCGGGGGAGTTCGGCCGCGGGCCGGATGGGCATGATGCCGGTGACCGCCGCAGGGCACGCCGCATGGGCGCTCGGGGTGGCCAAGAGCATGCTCGACGATGTCGCCGAACTGGCCGAGACGAAGTTCCGGATGAGCGATATGGCCGCGCTCGCCAGCCGGCCGACCTTCCAGAAGGATCTGGCGCACCACGTCGCCGCGTGGCGTGCGGCGCGACTGCTGGTACTCGACGCGTTCGGCACCGCCGAGGCCGCCGTCGACGCCGGTGCGGACCTGACGCCGACGCAGCGGGCCGATATGCGGGTGGCGGCGGTCTTCGCCACCGACACTGCCCGCGCCTGCGCCGAATGGGCGCATCTGGCGGCGGGCACCACGTCGATCCGGGAGGGCAGCCGCCTCGAGCGGGCGTTCCGCGACATCTACACCGGCACCCAGCACGCCTTCATCAGCGAGAAGGTCGCCATGGACGCCGCCCAGGTGTGGCTCGGCATCGTCGAGGACCACTTCGGGCTCTGACGCTCACGCGACGATCTCGCGCAGGTAGCGCCGGCTCGCCAACAGGTAGCAGCCGATCGCGACCAGATGCATCACCGGCACCACGTACAGCAGCGCCCGGCCCAGCGACATGGTGCCGAGGTCGTCCTTGAGCGCATCGCTGATCAGCCCCGCGACGAACGGCCCCGCCGACCCGAGGATCGCACTGAAGAACAGGAAGATCGCCGACGCGGTGGCGCGCTGTTCGGCGGGCACCAGGCGTTGGATCGCCGCGATCGACGGGGCCATGTAGGCCGTGCCGACCACGTAGCTCAGCGCGATGAACAGCACCGCCAGCCCGGGGCTGCCGACGATGAAGCCGAGGGTGGAGAACGGGATCAGCACGGCGGTCATCAACGCGACCAGCCACAGCAGCCAGCGCGGGTCGACCCGGGACAACCGGTCGGCGACCCTGCCGACGACCAACAGGCCGAGGATTCCGGTCAGGCCGCTGGCGATGCCGTAGTGCACACCGACGTCACCGAGGGACATGCCCCGCGCGCGCATCAGGAACGCGGGCGCGAACGTCGTCACCGCGTAGCCGGCGATCGAGATCGACGCCGCCCCCGCGACGATCATCAGATAGCTGGGCTTGCGCAGGATGTCCCACCAGTTCGCCGGGACCTGCTGTGTGGCAACCGGTTCCGTCGGCGGCGGCTGCCTGCGGCCGACGACCACGAGCACCACCGGGACGAACAGCACGCTCAGCGCACCCATCACCACGAACGCGGTGCGCCAGCCCAGCTCCTGGGCGAGCAGGCCGCCGCCGATCAGGCTGGCCGCGCTGGCCAGTGGGATCGCCAGCGTGATGACGGCCAGCGGTGCCGCGCGCCGTTCCGGGGGGAAGTTGCGCGCGACGTAGGCATGCGCGGCCGGAGTCGAGCCGGCCTCGCCGACCGCCACGCCGACGCGGGTGAGCGCGAGCTGGAACCCGGACTGCACGGCGCCGCCGAGCATGGTCATCACGCCCCACAGCGACAGGCAGCCCGAGATCACCAGCCCGTACGCGCCGCGGTCCGAGACGCGGGCGATCGGGATGCCGATCAGCGCGTAGACGGCCAGGAAGCCGAACCCGTTGATCACGCCGATCGCGGTGTCGGACAACGAGAGATCCTCGCGGATCGGTTCGGCGAGCACCGCGGGCAGGAACCGGTCGGCGTAGTTCAGCGTGCCGACGACCGCGAGCGTGCCGACGGCCGCCCAGGCCCGTCTGGGGCTGTGGGTGTGTTTGGTGGCCTCCGCCGACGACGGTGCCGACATCAGGTCTCCTCGCTGCCGATCCGTTACAGACGGGTCCCAGAATGTCATGCACAGGGCGTGCGGGGGCGGCAATCCGGCGGCATATGGACGGCGAGTCCGGGCCCGGGTTGGCCACCGGGCCGGCTGGTTATATATGCTAAATACTCTGCTCGCGATCGATGTGGGAGTTCATCCATGGGCTCGTTCAAGACCCTGATCAAGACCGCGCTGCCCGCCGCCGTATTGGTGGGCGGGATGGCGATCGGGGCGGTGGGTTCCGTTGCCGCGCCGGCCTTCGCGCAACCCGCACCGCCGCCCGCGCCGGTCGGTGAGGTACCGCCCGCATGGGCCCCGCCGAAGCCGTCGGAGTTCTGGAACGGGCATCCGGTCGTGTGGTTCTCGGGATGGGGCGGCCGCTGGGGCGTCTGGATCAACGGCTCCTTCATCTCGCTGACGTCGAATCCCGTCACGGGCGGCGGTTAAATCCGGTGATCAGCACCAAACAGCTGTCTAGCTGCGCTATACACTCACTGCGGGTAATGCCCGCGCCATCGCGGATCGATCGAACGACAACACAGGAGCAACGATGACTGGACTGAAGAGCCGCATCGCGCGGATGGGTCTGGGCCTCATCGGCGCCGCGGCGATGTGCGTGGGTACCGCCGGGCCGGCGCTCGCCGACTCCACCGACGACTATCCGATCCCGCGCCGCATCATCCACACCCAGTGCGACGTCGAGCAGTACATGGCCGCCGTGCGCGACACCAACCCGGTGTACTTCGAGCGCTACATGATCGACCGCAGCAACCGGCCGCTCGATGTGCAGCAGGCCGCGTTCGACCGCATCCACTGGTTCTTCTCGCTGGACCCGGTCGGGCGCCGTCAGTACTCGGAGAACACCGCGACGAACATCTACTACGAGCAGGTCGCGACCCGCTGGGGCAACTGGGCCAAGCTGTTCTTCAACAACAAGGGCGTCGTCGCGCATGCCACCGACGTCTGCATGAACTACCCCCGCGGCGACATGTCCGTGTGGAACTGGGCGGGTCGGTAGTCCCAGGTTTTCCCGGTTCGGCGGCGCTACGGCGCCGCCGAACTTTTTTGTGAACGGTTGTGCGGCAGTCGCTTCGGCGCGAGCGTGCGTCAAATACCACCGCGAGCGGCGCGTCTGAGTGCAGACACGCACGCTCGCGGTGGGGGAGGTGTGGCGTCCTGGCTAGGCCGGGGCTTCGGCGGCCCCGGCGGCCTGGTCGAGGATCGGCAGCCGGTCCGGGCAGTAGGTGCGCAGCGCCGCGGCGAGGAACTTGTAGGCCTGATCGGTCGACGAGTCGGTCTGCAGCTGGTCGTGCACGAACTTCGCCGACGCGAACACGTCGGGGTCGACGTTGGTCCGTAGCCGCTTACACGCGATCTTGCCGATCCAGGCGTTGTAGTCCTTCTGACCGTAGATCCCGTATGTGTTCAGCTCGTTGGCGAACGCGGTATCGGGATCGGCCGCGGCGGGTGCCGCGGTTCCCAGTGCTCCCAGCGTCACAGCCGCCGCAGCGACACCGACCATGAGGCGCCTCATGCCCTCACTCCTTCCGACGGATCCGATTGCAGCCCGCCGGGTCTCGGCCAGGGTGCGGGAACAGGACGGGTGCGAACCCGTTGCGGCCACCAGAACCACGGGCCCAGCAGCGCGGCGATGGACGGGGTCATGAACGCTCGGATCACCAGGGTGTCGAACAACAGACCCAGACCGATCGTCGTACCGACCTGTCCGATGACGGTCAACTCGCTGACCGACATTGACATCATCGTAAGCGCGAAGACCAAACCTGCGGCCGTTACGACGGAACCGCTCCCGCCCATCGCGCGGATGATGCCCGTGCCGATGCCGGCGTGGATCTCCTCCTTGAGTCGGGAGACCAACAACAGGTTGTAGTCGGCGCCCACCGCGAGCAGGATGATCACCGCCATCGCGAGCACCATCCAGTGCAGCGGCTGGCCCAGGATGTGCTGCCAGAACAACACCGACAGCCCGAACGACGCGGCCAGCGACAGCACCACCGTGCCGACGATCACCGCTGCGGCGACCACCGCACGGGTCAGGATCAGCATGATGATGAAGATCAGGCCCAGCGCCGAGATCCCGGCGATCAGCAGGTCGTAGTTGTTGCCGTCCTGCATGTCCTTGAACACCGATGCGGTGCCGCCGAGGTAGATCTTCGAACCCTCCAGCGGAGTGCCCTTGACCGCCTCCTTGGCCGCGGTCTTGATCTTGTCGATCTTGGCCACGCCCTCGGGGCTCAGCGGATCACCCTCGTGGGAGATGATGAAGCGCACCGCGTGCCCGTCGGGGGACAGGAACTGCTCCAGACCGCGCTGGAAGTCGGCATTCTCGAAGATCTCCGGCGGTAGATAGAACGAGTCGTCGTTCATCGAGTTGTCGAAGGCCTCGCCCATGGCATCGGCATCCTCCGACATCGCCGCCATCTGATCCTGCTGACCCTTCTGCGACTGATACATCGTCAGCATCATGGTCCGCATCGTCTTCATGGTCTGGATCATCTCGGGCATCAGCGCGACCATCTGGGGCATCAATGCGTCCAGACGCTTCATGTCCGGGATGATCTCCTTGAAGTCATCGGTCATGATGTTGATGCCGTCGAGGGTGTCGAACACCGACCGCAGCGCCCAGCACACCGGGATGTTGTAGCAGTGCGGTTCCCAGTAGAAGTAGTTGCGGATCGGGCGGAAGAAGTCGTCGAAGTTCGCGATGCTGTCGCGCAGGTCCTCGATGTCGACGACCATGCCCTCCATCTTGGTGACCATGCTGTGGGTGATGTCGGCCATCTGCTCGGTCAGGCTCGACATCTTCTCCATCGTCTTGATGGTGTTGGCCATCTCGTCGGCCTGGACCAGCATGTCGGCCATCCGGTCCTGCATGTACTTCTCGTTGAGCCGCTGGGTGGTGCCCTGCATGCTCATCTGGAACGGAATCGAGGTGTGCTTGATCGGCTTGCCGTCGGGCCGGGTGATGGCTTGCACCCGGGCGATGCCCTCGACCCGGAAGATCGCCTTGGCGATCTTGTCGATGACGAGGAAGTCGGCCGAGTTGCGCAGGTCGTGGTCGCTTTCGATCATCAGCAGCTCGGGGTTCATCCGGGCCTGGTCGAAATGGCGATCGGCGACCGCGTAACCCTGGTTGGCCGGCAGGTCGGCGGGCAGGTACTCGCGGTCGTTGTAGTTGGTCTTGTAGCCGGGCAGGGCCAGCAGCCCGACCAGCGTGATCGCCATCGCGGCCACCAGGATCGGACCGGGCCAGCGCACGATCGCGGCGCCGATCTTGCGCCAGCCTCGGATGCGCATCGCACGCTTGGGTTCGAGGAGTTTGCCGAAGCGGGTCGCGACGCTGATGATCGCGACCATCAGCACCACGCCGGCCATCACGACGACGAACATGCCGATCGCCAGCGGGACACCCATGGTCTGGAAGTACGGCAGCCGGGTGAAGCTCAGGCAGAACGTCGCGCCGGCGATGGTCAGACCGGACCCCAACACCACGTGCGCGGTGCCGTGGAACATCGTGTAGTAGGCGGACTCTTTGTCCTCGCCTTGTGTTCGGGCCTCCTGATATCGGCCTATCAGGAAGATCGCATAGTCCGTCGCCGCGGCGATGGCCAGCGTCACCAGCAGGTTGGTGGCGAAGGTGGAGAGGCCGATGATCTCGTGGTAGCCGAGGAACGCGACGATGCCGCGCGCGGTGGCCAGCGAGAGCACCACCATCACCAACGTGATCAGCACCGTGACGATCGACCGGTACACCAGCAGCAGCATCACGATGATCACCGTGAACGTCGCCAACTCGATCACGCGCATGCTGCGGTCGCCGGCGATGTGCTGGTCGGCGGCCAGCGCGGCGGGGCCGGTGACGAAGGCCTTCACCCCCGGCGGAGGTTCCAGGCTGTTGACGATGGCCTGGACGGCCTTCACCGACTCGTTGGCCAGCGCCTCGCCCTGGTTGCCGGAGAGCTTGACCTGGACGTAGGCGGACAACCCGTCGTTGCTCTGGGAGCCGGACGCGGTGAGTGGGTCGCTCCAGAAGTCCTGAACCGACTGCACGTGCTCGGTGTCGGCCTCCAGCCGGTCGACCAACTCGTCGTACCAGGCGTGCTCGGCGTCGCCGAGGGGTTTCTCACCCTCGAAGACGATCATCACCGAGCTGTCGGAGTCGCCTTCCTCGAACAGCTCGCCGACCTTCTTCATCGAGATCATCGACGGCGCGTCGTTGGGGCTCATCGACACGGCCTGCATCTCGCCGACCGTCTCGAGCTGCGGCACCGTGACGTTGACGACGACGATCAGCGCGATCCAGCCGAGGATGATCGGCAGCGCGAACAGCCGGATCATCCGGGGGATGAACGGGCGGTGCTGCTGCCGTGCTGTCGGGAACTCGTCGGTGCGGGCGTCGGAAGCGGGTGCGCTCATGCGGATTTCACAAAGCAGAAGGTCTGGGCATTCAAGCCGTCGGTCGTTCTCTCGTCCTTGAGCTCGTCGTCGACGTAGATGCGGCACGTGATCGTGCTGCTGTCACCCTGGGCGACGATGTTCGGCGCAGCCGACGGCTCGGTGGTCTCCAGCGTCAGCGACCAGGGCAGCGCGGCGCCGTCGACCCGCTGCGGCTTCGCGTCGAGGTCGAGGTAGTTCACGTCGGCGTAGCTTCCGTTGCCGATGATCTCGTAGCGAACAACCTTGGGATCGAACGGTTCCGGTAGGTCGGCGAAGTTGCGCGGCGTCTCGATGATGCCCTCCGAGCCGAAGAACGTCCGGATGCGCGACACGGTCAGGCCTGCGACGACGACGACGACGATGATGAGCAGCGGCAGCCACACTTTTTTACCGATGGCGATCACGACGACTGACCCCGTGTGGTGGCGCGCATTTGACCCCTGGAAATCGTTTCGAATGTTCTGCTGATCGTAACTTAGCTAGGTTAAGTTCCCACCGGCGCTCAGGCTAACTCAAGGCAATGTGTTGCTGCTAACTCATATTTTGCCGGTGCGATCCAGGTCACTAAATGACGCTCCGCCAGATTGTTGCGCGGTTTCCTTGACCCGTCACGAACCCCGCTGCTAGACATACCCACAGCTGAGTGCTGAGCGATCGCACAGTCGATGAGGAGCGTGTCCGCGTGACGGTGGCCGAGCTTTATTACGACCCGTACGACCTGGCGATCGTCGCCGATCCTTATCCGACCTACGCCCGGCTGCGGGACGAGGCGCCGCTCTATTACAACGAACGCTACGACTTCTGGGCGTTGTCGCGGCACACCGACGTCGAGAGCGCGCTGCTGAACTGGTCGACCTTCTCGAACCGCCGCAGCGACATCCTGGAGCTGGTCAAATCCGACTTCGACATGCCCAAGGGCGTGATGATGTTCGAGGACCCGCCCGAGCACACCCTGCTGCGCGGGCTGATGTCGCGGGTGTTCACCCCGCGGCGGATGGCCGAGATCGAGGATCAGATCCGGCAGTACTGCGTGAACTGCCTCGACCCGCTGGTCGGCAGCGACGGCTTCGACGTGATCGCCGAGCTCGCCGCGATGATGCCGATGCGCGTGATCGGCATGCTGCTCGGGATCCCGGAGTCAGAACAGGTGTCGGTGCGCGATGCCAACGACGCGAACCTGCGCACCAAGCCCGGCGCACCGATGAAGGTCGCCGATCCCGACCGGATCGCCGACGGCCGCATCTACGCCGACTACGTCGAGTGGCGGGCGGCCAACCCGTCCGACGACCTGATGACCGCCCTGCTCAACGTCGAGTTCACCGACGAGACGGGCGTGCACCGCAAGCTCAGCCGCAAAGAGGTGCTGCACTACACCCAGGTGGTGGCCGGCGCGGGCAACGAGACGACGGGCCGGCTGATCGGGTGGTTGGCCAAGGTGCTCGCCGAACATCCCGAGCAGCGGCGCCATATCGTCGAGGACCGCACACTGCTGGGCAGGACGGTCGACGAGACGCTTCGGTTCGAACCCACCGGCCCGCACGTCGCGCGCTACCTCGCGACCGACTTCGAGTACGCCGGCACCAGGGTGCCCGCGGGCAGCGCGATCCTGCTGCTGTTCGGTGCCGCCAACCGTGACGAGCGGCGCTACCAGAACCCGGACACGTTCGACATCCACCGCGACAACATCAGCCACCTCACGTTCGGCAAGGGGCTGCACTACTGCCTCGGCGCGAACCTGGCCCGGCTGGAGGGCCGCGTCGCGCTCGACGAACTGCTCAATCGGTGGCCCGAATGGGACATCGACTACGACACCGCCCGGTTGGCGCCGACCTCGACCGTGCGCGGCTGGGAGCACCTACGAATGGTCGTCGGCTGATTCACCACTGTCCGGGGCCGTGTCGAGCACACTGACCGCGATGCCGTACGGCAGGAACCGCACCCGCCGCGACGGATCGGTGTTGTCCTTGTTCGCCCGCAACGCGTCGAGTTCGCTCGGGTAGACCTGCTCGATATGGGCGCCGCCGCCGTCGTCGACGGTGTAGATGGCCCACACGCCGTCGCCGGTCTCCCCGGTGGTCTCCGGGCGTGACCGCGGCCTGCCGCCCCGGGCGAATTCGTCGAACAGCACCGACCAGCCGGCCTTCTCGCCCGGGGTGTTCACGAAACGGCCGAGGCCGTCGAGCGCCTCACGCAGTCCCTCGCCCGCCTCGCGGACCACACGATCGAAATCCTCCGGGTCGAATCCGAACGGCCCGCTGCTTCTGCTCATGAGACCAGTGTGCCCGCGACGGCAGGTCTGGTCGACTGCCGCTCGCCGAGGTGGTAGGCAACCATATGCCCTTCACACGAGCCGATGTGCTGACCGCGGCGCAGCGGTCGCTGGCCGCCGCGGGATCCCACGACCGTGCAGGCTGGATCGGCCTGTTCACCGCCGACGGCAGGGTCGAGGATCCGGTGGGCTCCGCGCCGCACCACGGCCGGGTCGCGATCGGGCGGTTCTACGACACGTTCATCGGGCCGCGGACGATCACCGCGCACGTCGACGGCGACATCGTCGTGGGTGGGGCGATGAGTGGCAACACCGGCGGCACCGTGATCCGCGACGTCGAGCTGGAGATCGAGATGGCCGACGCGCTGACCATGCGGGTACCCACCTACATCCGCTACGACCTGCGCACCGACGGTGACGAACTGAGGATCAGCGCGCTGTCGGCGTTCTGGGAGCTGCCCGCGATGGTCGGACAGTTCGCCGCGGGAGGGCTTGCGGCGGTGCCCGCGGGCATCTCGCTGGGCCGGGCGATGTTCGGCAACCAGGGGCTGCACGGCAGCCTCGGCTTCCTGGCCGGTTTCCGCGGTTCCGGACGTGGCGGCAAGGACGTCTTCGCCCGATTCCTCGACGGTGCCTGCGCCGGGGACGAGGTCGGCATGCGGCGGCTGCTGTCCGACAGTTCCGTCACCCTCGGCGACGGCGACCCGATCACCACGTCGGATCTGCTCAAACACCTCTCGGGCGGGACCTGGGACAAACTCATCGCGTCGGGCCGTTACGTCGCGGCGCGGGTCCTGCGCGACGGCCAGCGCGTGGTGCTGATCGGTGAGATCGCCGCCGTCCCCGGAGGCGACCGCGTCAGGATCAGCCAGGTCCGGATGTTCGCGGAGGTCGCGCCCGGCGCATCCGACGTGAGAACGTAGCAGCACCATGTCCGTGCCCCCATCGTCCGAGCTCCCGCCGGATCCGGTCCCCGCCGAATACATGACCTACGAGGAATTCGGCAGGCGATTCTTCGAGATTGCCGTGTCGGAGGAGCGTGTGGCCGCCGCGATCGGCGCGATCGCCGGTGACGAGTTCGAGATGGGTCCGATGGCCCAAGGCCCCGGCCGGATCGCCAAGGTGACCGCCAAGGTGCGCATCCAGCAGCCCCGGGTCACCCGCGAACTCGGCGAGCTGATCACGTTTGCGATCAAGATTCCGCTGGAGATCGACATGGTCGTCGACCTGCGCATCGACAAACCGAAGTTCATGGTGTTCGGCGAGATCTCGTTGCGCGCCACCGCCAAGGCCGCCGCACCGCTGCTGCTGATCCTCGACGTGGAGAAACCGCGGGCCGCTGACATCGCGATCCACGTGACGTCGAAGACGCTGCGTGCGGAGGTGGTGCGGATCATCGGCGGCATCGACGCCGAGGTCAAGCGGTTCATCGCGCTGCACGTGGCCGGCGAGATCGACAGCCCGGGCTCTCAGAAGGCCAAGGTCATCGACGTCGCCGACACCATCGACGAGGCCTGGACCGGTATCTGACCGGCCGCCGGTCACAGCACCTCACTCAGGTCGGCGCGCCACTGCGGGAGAGTGCCCGACACCCGCACGATCCCGGGAGCGAACGCGACCCCGGTCAGCTGCAGTCCGCCGGCCATCTCCGGCAGCCGCACCGGATATGCCGGGGTGCGGGTGGGCAGGCGCCACCGCCTGGCGCCGATCCCGATCCGGCGCGCGGTCAGCCACAGCGCCGCGCCGTCGAGCCGCGCCTCGACCTCCACATAGCCCAGCCGTGGTCGCCGGGCCAGACCGACCCGCGCCACCCCGTCGGCGCCGATCGCGCCCGCGAGCCGCGGTGCGGTCGCACGGAGCAGGTCGGCCAGGGTCGGCGCCGGTACGTCCAGCGTCACGTCCACCGGACCGGCGACCACGGCCAGCGGCGCACCGGGCTTCATCCTCATGTTGTGCAGCCGCACCGTGGCCCGCTCGAAATGACTTGTCCGCCAGTTGATGTCCTCGGCGGTCGCGGTGATGGCGGTGAGCTGGTCGGCGGCGTCGAGCGCGGTGACGGTCATGGTGAGATCGGCGTCGTCGACACGGAGGGTGAGCCGGCGCCCGACCGCGAACCGGCGCACCGTCATGAACAGCGGCCGGTATGCCGCGGCCGACCACAGCGAGGTGAGTAACCGCCGGGGACTGGTCATCGTGGCGCCATACTATCGTCGGACGCGTGCCCAAGCTCAGCGCCGGATTGCTGCTCTACCGGGCGACCGGCGGTGGCCTCGAAGTGCTCATCGGCCATCCCGGTGGTCCGTTCTGGGCGCGCAAAGACGAAGGGGCATGGTCGATTCCGAAGGGCGAGTATGCCGACGGGGAGGACCCGTGGCTCGCGGCGCAGCGGGAGTTCACCGAGGAGATCGGCAAGCCGCCCCCGCCGGGGCCGCGCATCGACCTCGCCCCGGTGCGCCAGCCCGGCGGCAAGGTGGTCACCGCATTCGCGGTGTGCGGCGACCTCGATCTCGACGGCGCCGTCAGCAACACGTTCACCCTGGAATGGCCGCGCGGATCCGGCAAGCTCAAGGAGTTCCCGGAGATCGACCGGGTGGGCTGGTTCGACGTGGCGACGGCGCGCGAGAAGCTGCTGAAGGGGCAGCGCCCGCTTCTCGACGCGTTGGAGCAGGCGCTCGCAACCGGCGCACCGGACGGGTTTCGATCGCGTTGATCGTCAGCGCGCGGCCGTGGAACCGCCAGCCGCGAGGAGTTCGCAGGTACTCGTCGTCGTAGCGGAGGTGCCACACCGTGTCGGTGATCGCGCCCGCGGCGTCGACGGTCCAATGGTGCGCGACGCAGGTGATCCGGCCGAGCGCGTAGTCGCGGTCCGTGCCGGGCGCGTACACCTCGCCCACGATGGCGTGTTCGGTGCGGGTCACCGAGTCCAGCGCCGACAGCGCGGCCCGGACTCCGTCGCGGCCGTGCAGTCGCCGCGTCGGCTCCAACGTGTGCGGCGGCTCCGGAACTCTCAATTCCGCGGTGTCGGTGAACAATTCGAGGACGTCGGTGAACCGTCGGTCGTCGACGGCCGAGGCGTACAGATGGACCAGGTCACCGACCGCGAGACGGTCCGCCATGTCGAGGGTCATGGCAGCGCGGGCAGACCGTTGCTCTCACGGATCGCGCGCCTGCACTCCCGGCGCGTCTGACCCGTCTGCTCCATGCAGGTCAGCACCGGGAACGCCTCCTCGGTGCGCAGCGGCGGCTCGGCCGGATCCGGTGGCGGCGTCGACGTCGGGGTGGGCAGCTCTCCGTGGGTCAGCGACCAGATCGTGGCCGTCGCGTCCGGCACCGCCGTGCAGTATGCGACGGCGCCGTCGGCCGTCGTCGCCGTCGAACCCTGCGGGGCACAGTTCGCGCCGATCACCACGGTGGGCGCCGGGGCGGGTGTTGTCGTGGTTTCGGGTGTCGGCTGAGCGGTCGGGGGCGTCTCCGGACGATCGGCGCGCAGGAACTCCAGCGCGGCCACCGCGATCGCGACGACCAGCAGCACCGCCAGCACCGCGGGTACGACGATCGCCGGCCGCAGCCGCGATCGGGGTTCGGTGGCGGGGGTCGCGGGGCGGGTGACGCCCGAATCCGGGGCGGTCGCACCCGTGAGGTGGTGGCGCAGCGCGTGGGCGAAATCCGCGCAGTGCTCGAAGCGGTCGGCGGGGTCCTTCGCGAGCGCTTTCGCCAGTACCGGGTCCAGCCCGGCTAGTTCGGGGCGATGCCCCGCCAGCCGCGGCGGTTCGGCCGACAGGTGCTGGCTGATCACCACCGCGGGGTTGGAGTGCGAGAACGGCGGCGACCCGGTCAGCAGGTGAAAGGCGGTGGCGGCCAACGCGTACTGGTCGGCCCGGCCGTCGAGTTTGCGGCCCATCAGTTGTTCGGGCGCGGCGTAGGACACCGTGCCCACCGTCATGTTGGTCGCGGTCAGGCCGCTGATGTCGTCTTCCCAGCGGGCGATACCGAAGTCCGCCAACAGGATTCGCTGGTTCGGCGCGCCGGGGCGGGAGAGCAGGATGTTGGCGGGTTTGACGTCGCGGTGCAGCAGGCGGTTTTCGTGGGCGTAGTCGAGCGCGTCGGCCACGGCGGTGACGATCTCGGCGACCTGGGTGACGGGCAGGCCGGCGCTGCGCTGCGCGGCCAGCAGATGTGCCGCGTCGGTGCCCTCGACGTAGTCCATTGAGATCCAGATCCGGCCGTTGTCCTCGCCGCGGTCGTGCACGCCGACGATGTGCGGATGCCACAGCGTGGCCGCAATATCGGCTTCACGTTCGAACCGCTGCCGGTACTCCGAATCTCCGGACACCTCGGCGGGCAGCACCTTCAGCGCGTCCTGGCGGGGGAGTCGGGGGTGCTGGGCCAGGTACACCTCGCCCATTCCGCCGGAGCCGAGCAGTCTCACGATCGTGTAGCCCGCGAACGTCTCACCCGCAGCCAACGGCATGGCCGAATAGTACGGCGTACTACAGATCCAGCGTCAGGTCAGCGCCGTCGGCGGCCCGGGACACACACGTCAGCATCATTCCCGCCGCCCGTTCCGGGTCGGTGAGCAGTGTGTCGCGGTGGTCGACAGTGCCGGAAAGCACGCGGGTGCGGCACGTCCCGCAGAAGCCCTGCTGACAGGAGTACGGCGTGTGGACGCCGGTGCGGCGCAACCCGGCCAGCAACGTCTCGTCGGCGCCGACCGCAACCGTCTGCCCGGTGGATGCGACGGTCACCCGAAACTCCCGGCCGTCGACCACCGGCGGTGCGGCGAACCGCTCGAAGTGCAGTTCGACGTCGTCACGCCCGACCAGCGCGGTGCGGATCGCGGCGAGCATCGGGGCGGGTCCGCACGCGTAGACCGCGGTGCCCTCGGGGCAGTCGCCGAGCAGTTCGGCCGCCGACGGCAGCCCGTGCCGGTCGTCCGTCCGGATCTCGACCGCCGCACCGTACCCGGCGACCTCGTCGACGAACGGTAGCGAGTCCAGGGAGCGTCCGGTGTAGAGCATGGACCAGTCGACGCCGATCCGGCGGGCCATCGCGAGCATCGGCAACACCGGGGTGATCCCGATGCCTCCGGCGATGAATCGGAATTGCCTTGCGGGAGAACCGTATCCGGGCACCGTCAGCGGGAATGCGTTACGCGGCCCGTGGGTGTGGACCGTCGCCCCTTCCCGCAGTGCGTCGTGCACCTCGGTCGAGCCGCCGCCCCCGTCGGGGATCCGCCGGACGGCGATGCGGTACTGGTCGGTGCGGGCGGGGTCGCCGCAGAGCGAGTACTGCCGGATCCGCCCGCTGGGCAGGTGGATGTCCAGATGTGCGCCCGGATACCAGCGCGGCAGTCGTTCGCCGGTCAGCGTCAGCTCGACGACGTCCTGGTCTCGGGCGACGACGCGCCGCGCGGCCACCGTCAGCGGGATCGTGTCGGTGCTCGCGCGCGGTGGGCGGATGCGTCGGATTGCTGCTGACGCCGCGAACAGGCCGCTCAGTGTGGCGTCGGCGAGGCTCAGCGTCAGGTCGTGGCGGGTGCGCCCGGAGGCGCTCGGAGGCGTCTGCCGGTAGCGCGTGAAGACGCCCATCACAGCTGCGCGGCGCGCGCCGCCGGCGAGGTGGCCAGGTAGGCGACGGCCTGCGCGGTCGACCCGAGATCCTCGGGGGAGTACTTCGGGCGGAAGTAGCCGAGGGTGCTCGACCCGAACAGGTTCCGGTAATGCGGCAGCAGGCCGAGTGTGGAGTCGCGCATCCGCATCCGGTTGAACTGCCACCAGGTGGC
The DNA here is from genome assembly GCF_002086815.1 of Mycolicibacterium parafortuitum. Taxonomy (GTDB): domain Bacteria; phylum Actinomycetota; class Actinomycetes; order Mycobacteriales; family Mycobacteriaceae; genus Mycobacterium; species Mycobacterium parafortuitum. The sequence goes on along the minus strand of NZ_MVID01000019.1, from coordinate 1,476 downwards.
GTCGACGGAGGGATCCTTGCGGACCAGGTACCACGCGGCGCGCTGGAAGAACACGAACAGCATCGACGCCGCGATCGTCATCGCGCGGATCCGGGCGAGGTAGCTGTCGTGGAAGTAGACGGCGACGTCGTGGGCGACGCTGCGGTGTTCGACCTCCTCGCTGCCGTGCCAGCGGAACAGGTCGACCAGCGTCGGATCGGCGCCGAAGTCATCCCACGAGCAGTTGAGTGCGAAGTCGCCCATCACGGCGGTGTAGTGCTCGATCGCGGCGATCAGCCACAGCCGGTCGCAGAGGTGGCTCAGTCGTCGGGATTCGTCGGCCGAATCATCCAACGGCGCCAGAGTTTTGGTGAACAAGTGCTCGATCTGGGCGAGGATCGGAGTCGGGTCGACGCCGTGGCCGACCATGAAGTCGTGCAGGACGTGGTCGTGCACGTCGGCGTGGGTGGCCTCTTGGCCGATGAAGCCCCGGATGTCGTCGGCCAGCTTCGGGTCCTTGACCAGCGGCAGTGCCTCGTTGAACGTCTGCACGAACCAGCGTTCCCCGGCGGGCAGCACGATGTTGAGGACGCTGACGACGTGTGAGGCGACCGGATGGCCGGGGATCCAGTGCAGTGGGATGTCGGCGACATCGAACTGCACCTTGCGGGCCTGGATCTGGACGGGACCGGGATCGATCTCGGCGGTGAAACGGCGCGGTCGCAACATCTGCTGCTCCTGTTCGTCGTGAACTTGGGGTGAGTTTACGACGACTTAGTGGGAACGCAGGTACCGGATATGTCGGAGGGGTGTCAGCGCGGCGAGGTGTTCGCGATGATCGGCGGGACACCGCCCGGCGGCACGCTCTGCACCATTCCGGGAGGCGCGGTACCCGCGCCCGGTGCGCCGGCGATGGGCACCAGCGGGGTCGGGGTGACGGTCGTGACGCCGTTGGCGCCGACCGTCGGACCGCCGGTCGGGCCCATGGCCTTGATCTGGTCGGCGGCGGCCTGGGTGCAGTCGAGCATCAGCAGCATGCGTCCGCCACTGGTGACCTTCTGCGAGCCGACGAGGCAGGACGACTGAGGCAGCACACTGCCCGTCGAGCCGCCGAAATACGCCTTGATGCCCTGGCTCTTCAGGATCGCCAGTGCACGGCCGTACTGCTCGCCGACGACGTTCGAGGGATGTGCGGAGGTGCCTGCCTGCGGCTGTGACACGGCGGCACCCGCTCCGAGCAGCGCGACTGTTCCGGCGGCGAGGCAACCGCCGCTGAGCACGACGAGCTTGTTCACGAACACTCCCTCGGTTGGTATGCGGTGCGAACATATCGCAGCAGTGACGAATGTGAAACCGCTGCAGCGGGCCCCGGCGTTACAGGTGTGCTCGTCAGATACGAGAAGAGGGGCGCCCGGTGGGCGCCCCTCTCGCTCGTGCTCGCTGGTCAACGGACCTTCACGTAGTAGATGTGTCCGGTGATGGTGTTTTGGTAGAGCC
>NZ_MVID01000018.1 GCF_002086815.1 Mycolicibacterium parafortuitum | reverse complement strand
CCGGTGGAGGGGGCGGGGGCAGGGTGTCCGCGGGTTCGGGTTCTGGTTCTGGTTCGGGCTCGGGTTCGGGCTCCTCGCCGGGTTCTTCCTCGGTTTCCGCGTCGGCCTCATCCTCGTCGAGTTCCTCCTCCTCGTCGAGTTCCTCCTCGGTTTCTTCGTCGGGTTCCTCGTCCAGGTCCTCGATTTCCGGCGGCTCAGGGATCTCGGCGCCGCCGCTGCCACCGAGCAGCCCGCTCAGCGCGTCGGCGAACTGCTGTCCGAGCCCCGACAGGCCTCCCCCGATGTCGGGCAGCCCCGAACCCATCGATCCGAGCGACGGCGGTGGCTGCGGTGCGACGGGTGCGGCGTCCACCAGCGGCGCGGGTGCGGGTGCGGGGGCGGCAGCCGGGGGCGAGGGTGGTGCGCTCCACGCGGCCGGGACTGTGGACGCGAGCGGGGCTGTGGGTGCGGGGAGACCGGGGCTGCCGACCGGCCCCAGATCACCGGGGACGTCGAACACCGGCGGGGATCCCGGCTCGATGGCGGCGATCGCACGCTCGTAGGCCTGGTTCACCGCACCCACCGCGGCACGCATCGCGGCCAGCCAGTCGCCTCGAACAGCGCTGTCCACGAACGGCTTCACCGCCTGGTCGACGAGTTCACTGGCTGCCGCGACATCACCGGCCCCGGTCGTGACCGTCGTCGCCGCAGCAGACCATTCGGCTCTGGAACCGGCCGCACGTTCGTCGACCTCGATGACGGCGTCGACCTTTCTGTCCACCGCGGACCACAGCTCGTCGCGCAGCGCGGCGACCGCGCCGGCGGCGGTATGGATCGCCGTGGCGACGGCCGCCGCGGAATCCCCGTGCCGCCGAAGGAAATCCCGCGCGGCAGCGGCGCCGGAACCCTGCCACGCCGCGGCGATCTCGGCACGCTGACGGTCCTGGACGGCCAGCGCGTCCCGCACCGAGCGGCCCGCACCCTCCAGCGCCGCACCGCACCGCTGCAGCGCACCGAGGTCCATCCCGTCCTCGGTGCCGTACCAGTCGGCCAGCTGGCCTGGATGCACCGTGAGGTCGGCGTGCTCGTAGCCGAGATGCTTGCACGCCCACACGTAGCGGGCGATCGTCTCGACAGCGGACCGTCCATGCGCCAACTGTGCTGCCACATCCAGCGTTTCGGCCATCGTGCTACCCCACCAGCCCGGCGGCGCGTGCGTCGGCGTCCTCGTAGCGGTCGGCGGCAGCGCGCAGGGCCACCGAGATCTCGGTCGCCGCGCGGGACCACTGCCGCAGCGAAACCGCAAGGCCGGCAAGTGCTTCCCGCACCGTGTCACCGTGAGCGGCGTAGGCGCGGCCGGCCGAGGCCGCACCGAACTCGACGTCGCCGAGATGACGGCGCACCACGTCGTCGACGATCGCGGCGACCGTGTCGTATTCGCGCGCGATCGCGCGGACCGCAGCCGTGTCGACGCGTGCCGCGCTCACCGTTCCCATACCAGGTAGGACGCGGCAGCGCGCTGTCCGGTTCCGTCAGCTTTCGGCGGTGACCGAATCCGCGACACGGACCGCCATCTGGCGGGCGGTGTCCTCGTCGGCGGCCTCCACCATCACCCGGACCACCTGTTCGGTGCCCGAGGGACGCAACAGGATTCGTCCGGAATCCCCGAGTTCGGCCTCGACCTGTGCGACAGCGTCACGCACGGACGGGGCGTCGGCAACCGTCGTCTTGTCGTTGACCTCGACATTGATCAGCACCTGCGGCAGGGTCTGCATCGGTTCGGCCAACTGCGCGAGGCTGCGCCCCGTCTGCGCCATCCGGGCCATCAGCCGCAGCCCGGTGACGATCCCGTCGCCGGTGGTGCCGAACGACGGCAGCACGATGTGGCCGGACTGCTCTCCACCGAGGGAGAACCCTCCGGACCGCAGCTCTTCGAGCACGTACCGGTCCCCGACCCCGGTGGTGCGCACCGCGATGCCGGCCGCACGCATCGCCAGGTGCAGGCCCATGTTGCTCATCACGGTCGCGACCAGGGTGTTGTCGGCCAGCTCGCCGCTGTCCTGCATCGCCAGCGCGAGCACGACCATGATGGCGTCGCCGTCGATGACGCGCCCGTGGGCGTCCACCGCCAGGCACCGGTCGGCGTCGCCGTCGTGCGCCAGCCCCAGGTCGGCGCCGTAGGACACCACCGCGGACCGCAGCGAGTCCATGTGCGTCGAGCCACAGCCGTCGTTGATGTTCAGACCGTCGGGTGCGGCGTGGATCGGGATCACGTTCGCTCCGGCGGCCCGGTAGGCGCGGGGGGCCGCCAGCGAGGCAGCGCCGTGCGCGCAGTCGACGACCACCGTCAGCGCGTCCAGCCGGGTGGTGGCCGCTTTACCGACGTGGCGCAAATAGCGCTCCAGCGCATCCTCGGCGTCGATCACCCGGCCGATGCCGGCGCCGGTCGGGCGTGCGCCGGGCCCCTGGTGGACCAGCTCCTCGATGCGGTCCTCGGTGGCGTCGTCGAGCTTGTGGCCGCCGGGACCGAAAATCTTGATGCCGTTGTCGGGCATCGGGTTGTGCGACGCCGAGATCATCACGCCGAAGTCGGCGTCGTAGGCACTGGTCAGGTACGCGACCGCGGGTGTCGGCAGGATGCCGACGCGCAGCGTGTCGACGCCCTCGCTGGCGATCCCGGCGATCACGGCGGCTTCCAGCATCTCGCCGCTGGCGCGGGGGTCGCGGCCGACCACAGCAATCCGTCGCCCGGTGCCCGTGGTTCTCGTCAGCCGCCGCGCCGCGGCCGACCCCAGGGCTGTCGCCAGTTCGGGGGAGAGTTCGGAATTGGCGACACCGCGCACGCCGTCGGTGCCGAACAGTCGAGCCATCGTGACAACCTCTCACACCCGGGGGCCCACGAGCCAATTTGCGCACCCGCGCCGATTATGGCCCGTGCGGACCGGAAAACGGCTCACCGCCCGCACCCCGGCGTGGGGTACGGGCGGTGAGTTCGAGCTGAGTTCGGGCTCAATTACCCTTCGCTGCTGGACTCCTCTTCGGAGCCCGGTGCGGCGGGCGGCTCGAAGCCCTCACCCGAGCCGGTCGGGCTCTGGGTGGCGCTTCCGCTCTCACTGTCCTCAGCGGCGCCCTCGTCCGCCGGCGCGCTCTCGGCCGACGTGGCGTTCTGGGCGACCACCAGGTCGCCGCCCGGCAGACCCGAGCACACCGTCTGCGCGGTGCCCTCGTCGTCGACCTGGCCGGCCAGGGCGCTGACATCGGTCGCCTCGACGCCACACAGGGCGCTGGCCGCGGTCGCGGCGGTGTCAGCGGTGACGCCCTGCAGCAGGGTCACGTCGCCGACGGAAAGATTCACGAGACCATCCGGAGTATCCACAGGCTGCGCCTGCGCCATTCCGAGTCCGGCGGTGAAAAGCAGGGATCCACCGAAGACAGCACCCGCTGCGGCGTTCTTGACGAAGCTCATCAATCACTCCTTTGCAGTTCTGAAGCCATGAGGCAGGAACGGCCTGCCGACGCTGAACTCGCGTCCTGGCTTCGAATTCGAGGGTTGCCCAGTTCGATCGGCGAATACAACCCCGGTCCCCCGGAAAAGCCGGTAAAGCGAATTCAGCTAATTAACTATTCGCGTCTTTCCCCTGTGCACAGCACCGAACAGATTCCCTGAATTCGCTCTGTGTCACGGGCCACATTCGTCGTTCCGGGTGTCGATTCGACCCCAGAACGCCGAACGCCCGGCGGCTCGCGAGGAGCCACCGGGCGTCGGGATGTGAAGCGATCAGCGCTTGCTGTACTGAGGCGCCTTGCGCGCCTTCTTGAGTCCGTACTTCTTGCGCTCGATGGCTCGCGGGTCGCGAGTCAGGAAGCCGGCCTTCTTCAGTGCGGGCCGGTCCTCCGGCTGCACCAGGATCAGGGCGCGGGCGATGGCCAGGCGCAGCGCGCCGGCCTGGCCCGACGGGCCGCCACCATCGAGGTGGGCGAAGATGTCGAACTGCTCGACGCGATCGACGGTCACCAGCGGCGCCTTGATGAGCTGCTGGTGCACCTTGTTCGGGAAGTAGTTCTCCAGCGTGCGGCCGTCCAGGTTGAACTGGCCGGTGCCGGGAACCAGGCGCACCCGGACGACGGCTTCCTTGCGGCGGCCGACGGTCTGGATGGGACGGTCGATCAGGACCGGCTCGCGCGGGGCCTCGTACTCGGCGTCGCTGTAGGTCTCTGTCTCGACGGCCGCGGTCTCGAAGGAATCCGCCTCGACGGCCTGCGTTTCGACAGCCTCGGCCACCTCGGTGCCCTCGACGTCGGTGTATTCAGCTTCGGTCACTGGGCCACCTGCTTGATCTCGAACGGAATCGGCTGCTGCGCGGCATGCGGATGCTCCGGACCCGCGTAAACCTTCAGCTTCTTCTGGACCTGACGGCTCAGCTTATTGTGCGGAAGCATGCCGATGATCGCGTTCTCGACGACGCGGGCCGGATGCTTGGCCAGCAGATCGCCGATCGTGCGCTTGCGCAGACCGCCGGGGTAACCCGAGTGGCTGTAGGCGAACTTCTTGGTGAGCTTGTCGCCACTGAGGGCGATCTTCTCGGCGTTGATGATGACGACGAAATCGCCACTGTCGACATTGGGCGTGAACGTCGGCTTGTGCTTGCCGCGCAGCAGCTTGGCTGCTTCCGTGGCGAGCCGGCCGAGCACCACGTCCGTGGCGTCGATGACGTACCACGAACGCGTGGTGTCACCCGCCTTCGGCGTGTACGTAGACACAGCGCTACCTCTATCTCTGTTCGAGCATCTGCTCGGGTGTGTGATCCCGGTGGCCCGGGTGCCGGTCAAGCGTGTGCTGCAAGAATGCCTCGGCGACCGGCGGGGACCCGAGGCGACCGAAGGCCCGAAGGCCGGCGCACGCCAACGAGGCAGCTTACCTACTGATATCCGCGCAGGTCAAAACGCGCTAGCGGTAGTCGATGACGACCCGTCCGTCGATCTGCCCGCGTTCCATTCTGTCGAACACGTCGTTGATGTCGTCCAGTCGCGTCGTGTGCACGGTCGGATGCACGAGCCCGCGGGCGAAGAAGTCGATCGCCTCCACCATGTCCTGACGGGTGCCGACGATCGAGCCGCGGATCGTCAGCGCCTTGAGCACGATGTCGAAGATCGGGGCCGGGAAATCGCCTGGCGGCAGGCCGACGAAGACGATGGTGCCGCCGCGCCGCGCCAGCCCGATCGCCTGGCCGAACGCCTCCCGGTGCACGGCGGTGACCAGCACTCCGTGCGTTCCGCCGGTGGCCCGTTGCACCTCGGCGACCACGTCGGCGGTGCGCGCGTTGACCACCACCTCCGCACCCAGTCGCGTCGCGAGGTCGAGTTTGGAGTCGTCGACGTCGATCGCCACGACCCGCAGACCCATCGCCCTGGCATACTGCACCGCGACGTGGCCGAGCCCGCCGATCCCCGAGATCGCCACCCACTGGCCGGGTCGCGTGTTGGTGACCTTGAGGCCCTTGTACACGGTGACACCCGCGCACAGGATCGGCGCGACCTCGACGGGATCGACGCCGTCGGGGATCCGGGCGGCGAACGCCGCGTCGACGAGCATGTAGGTGCCGAAGCTGCCGTCCACGCTGTAGCCGCCGTTGCGCTGGCTCTCGCACAGCGTCTCCCACCCGGTGCGGCAGTACTCGCACACCCCGCAGGCCGACCACAGCCAGGCGTTGCCGACCATGTCCCCCGGGGCCAGGTCCTCGACGCCGTCGCCGACGGCGACGACGGTGCCGAAACCCTCGTGCCCGGGGATGAACGGCGGCGACGGCTTCACCGGCCAATCACCGTGTGCGGCATGCAGATCCGTATGGCATACGCCGGACGTCACCAACTTGACCAACGCCTCGCCGGGACCGGGCTGGGGCAGATCGCGGTCTTCGATCACCAGCGGTTCACCGAACCCGGTGACGACGGCGGCGCGCATCGTGTTGTCGGTCATCGGCTCAGAAGAACCCGAGGGCCTGGTCGCTGTAGCTGACCAGCAGATTCTTGGTCTGCTGGTAGTGGTCGAGCATCATCTTGTGGTTCTCGCGGCCGATGCCGGACTGCTTGTATCCGCCGAACGCCGCGTGGGCGGGGTACTGGTGATAGCAGTTCGTCCACACCCGGCCCGCCTTGATGTCACGGCCGGCGCGGTAGGCGGTGTTGCCGTTGCGGCTCCACACCCCGGCGCCGAGACCGTAGAGGGTGTCGTTGGCGATGCGGATGGCGTCGTCGTAATCGGTGAACGACGTGACGGCCACGACCGGGCCGAAGATCTCCTCCTGGAAGACCCGCATCGAGTTGTTGCCGGTGAAGATCGTCGGGGCGACGTAGTACCCGCCGTTCAGATCGCCGCCGAGCTGCGCCCGCTCACCCCCGGTGAGGACCTGGGCGCCTTCGCTCTTGCCGATCTCGATGTAGGACAGGATCTTCTCCAGCTGGTCGTTGGAGGCCTGCGCACCGATCATCGTCTCGGTGTCCAGCGGATCGCCCTGCCGGACGGCCTTGGTGCGGATCGCCGCCAGCGCGAGGAAATCGTCGTAGATGTCGGCCTGGATCAGCGAACGCGACGGGCAGGTGCACACCTCGCCCTGGTTGAGGGCGAACATCGTGAAGCCCTCCAGCGCCTTGTCCTGGTAGCTGTCGTTGGCGGCGAGCACGTCGTTGAAGAAGATGTTCGGGCTCTTGCCGCCGAGCTCCAGGGTGACCGGGATCAGGTTCTGCGAGGCGTATTGCATGATCAGCCGGCCGGTGGTGGTCTCACCGGTGAACGCGATCTTGGCGATCCGGTTGCTGGAGGCCAGCGGCTTGCCCGCCTCGACCCCGAACCCGTTGACCACGTTCACGACGCCGCCGGGCAGCAGGTCGCCGATGATCTCCATCAGGTACAGGATCGACGCCGGGGTCTGCTCGGCGGGCTTGAGCACCACGGCGTTGCCCGCGGCCAGGGCCGGGGCGAGCTTCCAGACCGCCATCAGGATCGGGAAGTTCCACGGGATGATCTGGCCGACCACGCCGAGCGGCTCGTGGAAGTGATAGGCGACGGTGTCGTCGTCGATCTCGCTCAGCGACCCCTCCTGCGCGCGGATCGCGCCGGCGAAGTAGCGGAAGTGGTCCACCGCCAACGGGATATCGGCGTTGAGGGTCTCGCGGATCGGCTTGCCGTTGTCCCAGGACTCGGCCAGCGCGATGGATTCGAGGTTCTCCTCGATGCGGTCGGCGATCTTGTTCAAGATCACGGCACGCTCGGCGGCCGAGGTCTTACCCCACGCCGGCGCCGCGGCGTGGGCGGCGTCGAGGGCCTTCTCGATGTCGCTGTCGTCGGAGCGGGCGACCTCGGTGAACGGCTGGCCGGTGACCGGGGTCGGGTTCTCGAAGTAGCGGCCGGCGTTGGGCGCGACCCACTGGCCGCCGATGTAGTTGTCGTAGCGGGGCTTGAACGACATCAGGGAGCCGTCGGCGCCGGGACGGGCGTAGACAGTCATGGATCCTCCTGCGTGGTGTGGTCTGCGTCACCAAACGTACGCGCGTCACCGTTGCAGCACGGTTGCATCGTCGGCCAGAATTTCCGGCATCTCCGAACCACGCCGCAGACCCCGCCAACAGCGTTCCCGAGACACGGTGAACACGCTGGTGGAGGCCGCCGCACAGGTGTTCTCCCGGGAGGGCATCGGCGCGACGACGAACCGGATCGCCGAACGGGCCGGGTTGTCGATCGGCACCCTCTACCAGTACTTCCCGGACAAGTTCGCGCTGCTGGACGCCCTCGCCGAGCGGCACGTGCGCGAGGCCGACCGGAAGCTGACCGAGGTGTTCGCGGAGTTGCGGACGCAGACGCCGCCGTTCGACGCGGCGATGCGCACGGTGCTCGATGCGGTCCTCCGGTTGCACGGCGACCGGCCCCGACTGCACGCCCTGCTGCACCGCATGGTCCCCGTGGATCAGGACCGACTGGAGGCGCTGCAGGGCTTCGAGGACCGCATCTGCGACGAGGTCGCGTTCCATCTGAAGCGCTGCGGGCGCGGCGGCGACGACGTGGACTGGACGGCACGCACGCTGGTGCACGCGATCGATGCGCAACTGCACCGGGTGATGACCCGCCACGGGTACCACGCCGAGGATGCGCTGGACGCGTTGATGGTCACCGTGGCGCGACTCGCGCCGCCACCTGCGTGAGCGCGTCCCGCATCTGGGTCAGACCGGGCTCCTCGACCGGGAAGTGACCGCAGCCCTCCAGCATCACCACCTCGGTCGGCGCCGAGATCCGTTGCAGGAAGCGGATACTGAGCTCGGGCGGGGTCCAGGCGTCCGCGGCCGGCGCGACGAGGGTGACCGGCGCTCCGGTGTAGTCCTCGGGCGCGGTGTGCGCATAGGTCATCCAGTCGGCCAGGAATCCCAGCGGGACGCGGGCGCCGCCGCCGCGCGGGTCGGATGCACACAGCCTCGACAGCCGCGGATCGGTGCTCATCGCGGCCATGTCGGCGAGCCAGCGGATCGGCAACCGGACGCGCCCGAGGACCGGTTCGAGCGCGCGCAGCAGGGCGGGGGCCGGCCGTCCCAGCCACGCGAACCTGGTCGCCGCCGCGCGTGCGGCGGGGTCGGACATGTCCAGCAGGCAGGTCGCCACCACCGCGGCGACCTGCCCGGTCCGGGCGGCGGCCTCATAGGCCAGCATCCCGCCCATGCTGGCGCCGAACAGGATCAGCGGGCGGGGGTCCGCCGCGCGCTCCGCCTGGACCAGATCGCACAGCAGCGCCACCCAATCGGCGTAGCGCACCCCGGCGGGGTCGGGGTCCACGGTGTCGCCGTAGAGCGGCAGGTCCGGCGCCAGCACCTCGACCCCGTCCCCCGCGGCGACGGACGCCAGAGGCCACAGCGCACCGCTGTAGCCCCCGCCGCCGTGGATGACCATCACACGCAGCCGTGCGTCGGGGACCGCGGCGCGGGCGATCTGCACGGAGCGGCCTTGCCACGGCCACCAGGTGCTGACCGGCGGGGTCCAGCCGTCGGTGTAGGCCTCGGGGAGGAACCGGGCGTAGCTGTCGACGCTCATGACACCCCGCTCATGACAACCCGCCCATGACACCCATGGTCGAATCATGATGCAGGCTTTGACAACTCGCGTTCCCTCCCGGCTCGACCTGCGGTTTCCCCGCGGTGCTCAGGTTTCACCCGAGCTCGTGGTCGAGACCCGCGAGGTGGCCGCGGGCCTGCGCACGTGCCAGCGCGGTGACACCGGCGCTGTCGCGCAGTGCCTGCCAACCGTCACGGTCGTCGCGCCCCTCGGGGAGCTCGAGCCAGCGGCGCAACAGCTCGGCACGCCCCTGAGCGCTCTCGGCCAGCACCGCGGCGCGCAGCGTGACCGACAGCTGGGTGCGCAGTCGCGCGATCGCCGGGGATACCGACTGCGTCAGCAGCGGGCCGGGATAGCGGTTCAGCGCGGTTTCGACGTCGGCGGCGTCCAGCGCGTCGAACACCTCGCCGAGGTCGCTGGTGATCGGTGTCCGCAGTCGGTACGGCCGCGACCCGAGGTGTTCGGCACCGATCACCTTGCGCAGCCGCGACATCTCGGCGCGCACGGTGACGACATCGAGGTCCTTCTCGTCGAGCAGCACGGCGAGGTGGTCGGCGGACAGCCCCTCGGGATGGCGGCTGAGCAGCACCAGGATGTCGGCGTGCCTGCCGGTCAGGTGGGTGGTCTGCAGATGGCCGTTGCCGTCGGTGGTGACCCAGCGGGGCCGGTCACCGCCCAATACGACCAGGTGGGGTTTCCGGGTGGCCGGTTCGGCCCCGATGCCGGTGAGCCGCAGCAGTGCGAGGTGGTTCTCCACGGCCATGGCCGTGGCGCGGACCAGCGCCAGGGTCTGCCCGGTCGCGACGTCGCTTCCGCCGGTCAGGTCGATGGCGCCCAGCAGCGCACCGGTGGTCGGGTCGTGCACCGGGGCGGCCGTGCAACTCCACGGCTGGACGATGCGGGAGAAGTGTTCCGATCCGTGGATCTGCAGCTCCCGGTCCACGGCCAGCGCGGTTCCCGGGGCGTTGGTGCCTGCACCGCGTTCGCTCCAGTCGGCGCCGGGCACGAAGTTCATCGCCTCGGCCCGCCGGCATGCGGCGGGGTCCCCTTCGACCCAGAGCAGGGTGCCGTCGGCGGCGCTGACCGCGACGACGATCCCGGAGTCGACCGCGTCGTCGACCAGGAGCCTGCGGATGACCGGGAGTGCGGGAGCCAGCGGATGGGTCTGCCGCAGTCTCTCGACGGCGGCCGCGGCCCCGGCGGCGCGGGCACCGTCCAGATCGGGATCGACGCCGCCGGCCAGGCTGCGCTGCCAACTCTGCGCGACCACCGGGCGCACAGCGACGGAGTCCAGATAACCGGCGTCGACCTCGCCGGCGACGAACAACTCGTGCAACGCGCGCAGCCGGGATGGCGACGGTGCGCCGGGCGACCGTCCCGTCGAGCTTGTCGAAGTTGGCACTGGCGTTCCCTCTGTGTCCCGCACCACCCTAGCGCGTGGCGACCACTGTGCGGCCCCCGTTCGGCTCCCCTCCTCCCGGGGGCCGCACAGTGTCGGGGCGGGGCGTCAGGCGCCCCAGGCGTTGGCGGCTCTGCGGTCGGTCGCCGCGACGTCGTCGGAACCCTCGCGCACCGCGTTGCCGAGGTTGATCAGGATGTCGTTCAACGCGGTGGCGGACTGTTCCCAGCGGGTCTGTTCGATCCGGTACGCCTCGGCGGCATCGGCCGTCCAGGTGGCCTGCAGCGGGGCGATCTGTGCGCGCAGGTCCTCGAGCGCGGCATTGAATCGCGAAGCTGTGGAATGGATCTCCTGGCGGACCGCGTACTCGATCTCGCCGAAATCATAGGACAGGGTGTCGGTCATCGCCGGCTCACAGACTCTGCGCGACGGAAGCGATGCGCTGCGAGTGGCCCTCGGCGGCGTCGCGCAGGACGCGTTCGTTGTCACGGATCGTCTGGGCGATGCGCTGCAGAGCGGAATGGAGTTTCGCCGACTCCGCGTTCCACCGCTCCACCACCTCCCGGAAACGCACCGCGGCGACACCGCCCCACACCGACGGCGGCACACTGCTCATCGCGCCGATGAACTGCTGCAGCATCGCGCGGATCTCGTCGTTGCGGAGGTCGGTCTTGTCGGCCACCGACACCATGAGCTCGAAATCGGTGGCCAGTGCGGGCCCGTGTGGACCTGACGGTGTCATGGGGATCCTTTCGTCGTTTCCTGCGTCTATAGAGTTGGACGCGCCGTGAGCCAATACGGTTCCGTGTGAGCCGAATTCATTTCACGGCGTGCGCTGAGCGCACCGCATCGACGCACTCCGGGGCGAGCTGCCCGCGGGATGGTTCGTCCTGGCATCCGATCGCGATGCGTACCTCGCCGTCGGTCAGCACCGCCCAGCGCGTCAGGGTGTCCGACCGTCGTTCGACGTAGGTCACCGCCGGCCGTCCTGCGCGTTCACCCGCCGGGTCGAAGTCGGTGAACACGCCGTCCGGTTCGAGTTCGAGAGCCCGCCGCAGAGACTCGGCGACCTCCTGCAGCGCCACCGCACCACCGACGGATTGCGTGATGTGCAGTGCGGGAAGCCCATTCGGCGCACTCACACGTACCCGCGCCGACCCGGAACCGCGCGTCACGCGCTCGGCCGTCCAGCGGGCGGGTACCCGGACGGCGACCCGCCCCTCGACGAGCATCCGGGTCGCCTCCGGCGCAGACGCGGTGCGCGTCTCGGCGGCCCATCCGCCGGCCACCGCCGCCGCTGTCACCGCGGCACCGGTCAGCACCGCGGCCATCCGGGGCGATACCCGCGGGCGCACTCGTTCGACGGGAACCGGTGAACGTCGGGTCAGCACCGCCGCGGCGGCCGCCTCGACGAGTCGGGGTGTGCTGCGCCGCAGGCCGATACCGCGGTGGCGCAGTTTCGCGACGAAGTCGGGGGACGGTTCAGCGACACCGGCCGGGATGTCGACGAGCACGCAGCCCGCAGCAGGCAGGTACTGCGCCAGGTCCGGCGAATCACGCGCCACGGCGACAGGATCGGAGGACGGCGTCACGATCACGGCATGATCGGGCGCGAACTCCAGCACGGTGACTTCGCCGTCCTCGAACAGCGACGCCCGCCGCACGACGACGGGATCTGCGAAGACGCCGGCTGCCGCGGTGGCGACGACCTCGACACGGCCGGCCGGCCACCAGGTCGGGACGACCACGACCACTGTCGATGCGGTGTCGCCGCACGCGGTCCGCAGCACGTCACACCACAGTTCGGGCACCGGCACGGCCTCGTCGCCGACCAGTGCGACGGGATCGTCGATGCCGTCCAGCGCTGCGGCGGCGAGCGATTCCGGCACCGGGCACGGCCCGCGCAGGGTGTGCGGGCCGACCTCGACGACCGTCGTCACGGCGGATCCACCCACCCGACCTGGATCAGCTCGTCCTGCCGGCCCCGCACCACGAGCGTGCCGCGTCCGGCAGGCAGCCGGGCAGGCCGGACGCCGCCCAGTAATACGCCGTCGTCGGCCGTGGCGCTCATCATCAAACCCGCGCAACCCATATCGCGCATCCGGGCCAGCACCGGGTCGAACATCGCCCGCGCCGCTCCGCCGGATCGGCGCGCGACGATGAGGTGCAGCCCGAGGTCCTTGGCGTGCGGCAGGAACTCGGCGAGTGGGTTGAGCGGATTCCCGGTGGCGCCCGCCACCAGGTCGTAGTCGTCGACCAGCACGTACAGCTCCGGGCCCGACCACCAGGACCGGTCCCTCAGCTGCCGTTGCGTCACGTGTTCGTCGGGCATTCGCGCGGTCAGGGTTTCGATCAGCGCGGCCAACCGCGATGTCACCGCGGTGCCCGTCACCGCATAGCCGGTGAGCCGCGCGGATTCGACGACACCGAGCAGCGTGCGCCGGACGTCGACGATCTCCAACCGCAGATCGCGTGGTGCGGCTTCGAGTTCGGTGCACAACAAGCGCAGCACCGCGGTCTTGCCGCACTCGTTCTCCCCGAGGATCAGCAGATGTGGGTGCTCGTCGAAGTCGAGTGTCACCGGTGTCAGGTCGCGCTCCCCCAGTCCCAGCAGCACCTCGCCGCGCCGTGCGACGGCCGCGATGGACCGCCGGTCGATACGGGCGGGCAGCAGTTCCACCGGTGGGGCGGTGTGCGCACCGGTGCGCACAGCGGTCACGTCGGGTACCGCGATCGCCATCTCGCTGCCGTCGCGCGTGAGGCCGTGGCCCACCGGCCGGTCGGCGATCTCCCGGGCGCGCCGGCGATCCATCTCGGATTCGGACGGATCCCCCAGCCGCAGTTCGATGCGTGTGCCGATCTGGTCTTTCAGCGCCGGGCGCAGGTCCGCCCAGCGCGACGCCGCGAGAACCACATGGACGCCGTAGGCCAGTCCTTGCGCGGCAAGCGCGGTGATCGCCGGTTCCAGCCCGTCGAAGTCCTGCCGCACGGTCGTCCACCCGTCGACCACCAGGAACACATGCGTGTCCCGGCCCGCCGATTCCGATTCCCGTTGGCGCAGTACCGCTTCGACGTGCGCGACGGTACGCCGGGCGAGATCCGCGTCGCGCCGTCCCGCCACCGCGCCGACGTGGGGCAGCGTTTTCAGCCGGGCCAGTTCGCCGCCGCCGAAGTCCAGACAGTAGAACTGCACCGCACCGGCGTCGTGTGTGGCGGCCAGCGCGGTGATCATCGTCAGCAGTGTCGTCGACTTGCCCGCCCGCGGCGCTCCGACGACGGCGACGTTGCCCGCCGCCGCGGACAGGTCGACGAGGTGCGGTGTCTGGCGCTGTTCGAACGGGCGGTCCACCACGCCGATCGGCACGTTCAGCAGCCGGGCGGGTGCGGCGGCCAGCAGTTCGGCAAGGCTGGGAGCGCAGCGCAGCGGCGGCAACCACACCCGGTGCGCCTCCGTGCCGCGGCCGCACACCTGCCCGAGGACCGTGTCCAGCAGCGACGCCGTCGCCTGCGGCGTGGGGTCAGGTCGGGTGTCGGAGCGGGTGAAGCGCCGCACCTCGGCCGCGGGCTGCTGCCCCGGGGCCGCCGGGGTGTAGCCGCCGGAGACGAACGCGGTCTGAAAGCGGGTCAGCTCACCAGATGCGGTCTTCAGGTAGGCCGCGCCCGGCTCGGACGGCAACGCATACGCATCCGGCACCCCGAGTACCGCGCGGGATTCGGCGGCGGAGAACGTCTTGAGACAGATGCGGTAGGACAGGTGCGTCTCCAGTCCACGCAGTCGACCCTCGTCGAGGCGCTGGCTGGCCAGGAGCAGGTGGATGCCCAGCGACCGACCCAGGCGGCCGATCGCGACGAACAGGTCCGCGAAATCGGGATGCCGGCTCAGCAATTCGGAGAACTCGTCGACGATGACGAACAGTGCGGGCAGCGGGGGCAGGCCGCCGTCGCGGGTGCGGGCCCGGGCGTACTCACCGATGTTGGCCAGGTTGCCCGCCGCCCGCAGGGTCTCCTGCCTGCGATTGATCTCCCCGGACAGCGCGTCACGCATCCTCGACACCAGGGGCGCCTCGTCGGCGAGGTTGGTGATCACCGCCGAGACGTGCCGGGCCTTCTCCAGACCGAGGAAGGTCGCGCCTCCTTTGAAGTCGACCAGGACCAGGTTGAGGAGCTCCGGCGGGTGATCGGTGATCATCCCGAGCACGAGCGTGCGCAGAAACTCCGACTTCCCCGAACCTGTTGCGCCGACGCACAATCCATGCGGCCCCAGGCCGCCGGCGGCGGACTCCTTGATGTCCAGCACGACGACCGAACCGTCCTCGGCCACCCCGATGGGCGCCCGTAGCCGGCCGGACTCCGAACGCGGTGACCATCGGCTCCGCACATCGATCGCGGTGGGGTCGTCGATACCCGCCAGCGCACACCAGTCCCGCCGACCGCGGGGCCGCGCCGTCCCATCGCGTCGCCGGCCGGTGATCCGACGGGCGAAGGCCAGCGCATCGGCAGGTGACATCACGTCGTAGACGGCCGCGACCGGACTGCCGTCGACGCTGACCCCGACGTCACCGGTGCCGGCGGCGACGGTGATCGACGTGCCCGGACTCGGTGGCGCGGCAACACCGTCGGTGACGACGACACGAAGCCGACAGGATTCCGAATCACGTTGGTGAGGTAACCATTTCAGCCAGTCCCAGTCCCGCCCCGGGGGTGCCGCCACGGACACCAGGTCGGGGTGGTGCCACGCGGCGACCTGACACACCATCGCCGACACCACCGACCTCGCCGTGTCCGGGTCGCCGGTGACGGTGATCCGTGTGCCCGCGCGCAGCGCGACCGTCACCGGCACGTCGAGCACGACGGACCGGTTGCCGATCATCCGGTGCACGGCGTCCGCGGTGACCGGGTCGGCTTTGTCCGCGGACCCGAAATCCGGTGCCACCGCCGTGATCGCGCACGGTTGCTCGCCGATTCCGATCCGGATCACGCCGAAATCGCCGTCGCCCTCGGCGCGTTCCCACATCCGCGACGAGCCCGCCAGCGTCCACAGCGATGTGGGTTCGGGATGGGTGCAGTGCAGTCGGCGGTGCTGCGCTTCGGCGCTGCGGGCGAGCAGATCGTCGACGGTGTCCAGATACCGCAGGTACTCGGCGCGTTGTGCGGTGAGCTCACCGGCGCGGCCCGCGCCCCGACCGCCGTAGGCGAGGGTGCCGATCAGCGAAACCAGCATCATCACCGGGAAGAACAGGAACATCGGGCTGCGCGTCGCGGTGTCGGTCGAGGTCATGTACAGCACGGTCATGCCGCCCATGGCGGCGATCATCGCGACGGGCATCAGCCGCGCCAGCGGGTTCGTCCGGGTCGGCTCCGGTGGGGCCGGGGGTGCGTCGATGACCATCCGGCCGGTGTCCATATAGGAGTAGACGCACCAGGCCGGTCCGGGGTTCCCCGGAAAGTGGTGCCCAGAAAAGGTGCACAGCGCCGGCACTGGGCCGAGTTACGTTGATCCGGTGCCGGATACGTTGCGCAGGATCGTCGTCGAGGTCGCCGCGGAGGGCCGATCGCGCAGCGTGGATCTGGTGCTGCCCGCGCAGCGCCCGGTCGGTGAGCTGGTCCCGTCGATCATCGACACGGTGTTGGGGGACACGGGACCGCACCGCCGCTGGCACCTGAGCCGGCTGGCCGGACCGCCGTTGGACCCTCCATTGTCTCTGCGCGACAACGGCGTCCGTGACGGTGACGTGCTGACGATGACCTCGGCGCCGATCACTCCCCCGCGCCTGCTGCCCACCGAACCCTGCGCTGTGGTCGCGACGGTCTGCGATACGACCACCACCGCGGCCCGTGCCGCCGTGGTGACGGCGGTCGGGGTTCTCGGTGTTCTGGTGGGTGCGGTCGCACTCGTCGGGTCCGGTCTGACGACCGGGCACGGGGGGCATCTCTGGTCGGCGGCGGCGCTGTCGGCCGTCGCCGCCACCACGTCGGTGGCCGTCGGACGCGGCGATCCCGCCCTCGCCTCGGTGCTCAACACGGCCGCGATCGTGTTCGCCGTCGCGACAGGGGTTCTCGCGGTTCCCGGAGCGGCACCGCCTGCGGTGCTGCTGTTGTGCGCGACCTCGGCGCTGGCGATGGCCGCAGTGCTGCTGTGGACCGCGCGCCGGGGCGGGGAGCTGCTCGGCTTCGCCGCGGTGGCCTCCGCACTGACGCTCGCCGCGTCGGTCGGCGCCGTCGTCGACCCGCGCCCGCAGACGGTCGGCGCCGCACTGCTCGTCGTGTCCTTCGTCGCCGTCGCGGCCGCACCCAGGATCACGATCCTGGCGGCCCGGCTGGGGCCGCCGAGGGAGGTCGTCGGCGAAGCGCAGGCCACCGGCGCACACCGGGTTCTGACCGCCCTGATCGCGGGCTGGTCGCTGTCGGCCGCACTCGGGTCCGCCGGAGTCGGGGCGGCAGCGTGGCGGGCTGATGCGCCGGGCCCGGTCGCCGCAGGGCTGTGCGTGGCCGCCGGGATCGCGTTGATGCTGCGCGCCGGCTCACATGCCCACCCACTGCGCCGAATATGGCTGATCACTTGCGGATTCGTGTCCGTGGCGATCGGTGTGCTGGTGGTGGTGTGCTGGGCTCCCGGTCAGGGTTGGTGGATCGGCGCGGCAGCGGTGCTGGTGTGCACCGCGGGTGTCCGGTGGGCGGGCCGGCCTGCGACGCTGACGCCGACGGCGCGCCACGCGGTGCAGGTGTGCGAATACGTCGCCCTCGCGGCGGTGGTGCCGTTGGCGTGCTGGGTGTCCGGCGTCTACGGGTTGGTCCGGGACGCGAGCCTGTCATGACCGTGCGCGCATGCCGGGTGCTGGCGGTCAGCATGATCGCGCTGACGCACACCGCACCCGTGGCGGCCGCGGTGAACCCGCCCGCGGTCGACGATCTGCGCCTGCCTGCTGCCGGACCGGTCGCCCCGGCGCACCCCACCGCCCAGTTCAACGCCTGCATCTCCGCACCCCCGGCCGCGACCGCCGCGCCGGGCCAACTCACCGGCATCGACCTGCCCAGCGTGTGGGCGCTGACCCGGGGCGCCGGCCAGACCGTCGCGGTGATCGATACCGGGGTGGCCCGCCACCGCAGGCTGCCCCATCTGGTGGCCGGTGGCGATTTCGTGTCCCACCACGACGGGACCCATGACTGCGACGGGCACGGCACGATCGTCGCCGGGATCATCGGGGCCACCCCCGACGCGGCCGATCCCGGCGGGTTCACCGGTATCGCACCGGATGTGTCGCTGCTGTCAATCCGCCAGTCCAGCACCAAGTTCCACGCGATCGACGATCCGGGCGGTGGTGGTGTCGGCGACGTCGAGACACTGGCCGCGGCCGTGCGCACCGCGGCCGACCTCGGGGCCACCGTCATCAACATCTCGACGGTGGCGTGCCTGCCGGTCGGCTCCGAGTTCGACGACCGTGCGCTGGGCGCCGCGCTGTCCTACGCCGTCGAGGTCCGCAACGCCGTCGTGGTGACCGCGGCAGGCAATGTCGGCGGGCCGGGTCAGTGTCCGCAGCACAACACACGCGAGGCGGCCGGCGCCGGAGACGTCAGCGTGGTCGCCAGCCCCGCCTGGTACGACGAGTACGTGCTCGCCGTCGGTTCCGTCGGCCCCGACGGGACGCCGTCCGAGTTCAGCCTGGCCGGCCCGTGGGTCGACGTCGCCGCGGTCGGTGAGGGCGTGGTGTCCCTGGCCGCGGCCGCCGACGGCCTGGCCGACGTGACACCGTCGGGCACCGCGATCTCCGGTACCAGCTATGCGGTGCCGGTGGTCGCCGCGGTCGCGGCGCTGGTGCGTGCCCGCTTCCCCGAACTACCCGCGCGGCAGGTGATGCGGCGCATCGAGGACACCGCGCGGCGCCCCGCGGCCGGATGGGATCCGGTGGTCGGACACGGAATCGTCGACGCGCTCGCGGCGATCAGTGGACCCGGGGCGCTGCCGGATCCGCCGCGCGGCGGCCCGCCGGTCGCTCCCGCCGGACCCGACGTCGTGCCACCGCAGAGCGCCACCGCGGTGCGCGGCGCGGTGATCTGCCTGGCCCTCACCGCGACGGTTGCGGTGGGGGCGACGTTCCTGTCCGGAGTGCGGCGTCGCGGCTGAGTTCGGGGCCGGCCGGCAGGAGCGCGAGCACCGGCCACGGCGCGGGCACCGGATCATCGGGCAGACCCAGTGCGGTCGCGGTGCCGGCGTCTCGGATTCCGTAGCGCGTGCCGGTGTCGGTGACCAGGAACAGTGACCCGCTGCTGTGCCCGCCACCGGTCAGCCCGACCGATCGGACGAACAGACTGCGACCCGTCGGGACGGTCGGCCCCGCCGGTGCCTGCGCACCCACCCGGATCCTGGTGTGCGATCCATCCTGCCCCCGTTCGGGACTCCACACCGCGCAGACGACAGCTTCCGTGACCACCCCGGCATGCTCGGGATATGTCCCGACCGGCAGGGAGGTCACCACCGGCACCGCACCGACGACATCGGACGCGACCGCCGGGACACCCGCGCCCGCCTGCGGGCCGGTGAAGCGGATCAGGTCCGCGGCGACCTCGCCGATGCGCTGCAGCCCGCCGTCGAGGACCACGTAGAAGTCGCCGGCCCCGCCGTCGGCGCGTGCGACCGTGACGACGGCACCGACGGGCTGGTCGCGCAGAATGCCGGGTCCCGCGGCGCCACGACCGGGGATGTGCGGCGGGACGATGGCGGGTGCCTCGGGCACGGCTGCCAGCAACTCCGGCGACACCGCTTGTGGCACAACACCGTCGAGTTTCAAAGCCCGTACGACGGCGCTGTGGCGCAGGTCGACGCGCGACCGCCTGCCGTCGTGCAGCAGGTAGGTCAGCGCCGCGCTCTCCCCGCGCGGGGTCACCAGTACGTTGCCGGCCACCGTGGCGGCGCCGGCGGCCGGTCCGGCGGTCACCGTGGCACCCTGCTGCCCGTCGCACACCGTCCACTGAGCCTGCTCGGTGCCCAGCGGCGGGGAAATCTGTTCGGGCGCACCGGGAATACCGAGCTGAGACCCGGTCGCTGTGCGTTCGAGCGCGCGCTGGGAGACCACCCGGGGCGCCGCCGCCTCGCCGAGGACCAGCCGCGCCGACGCCAGGTTGAAGACCGGGTGCATCACGTCGTCGACCCGGACGTACACCGCGCCGGACTCCCGGACCACCACGATCCGGGCGTCACCGAGGCTGCCGCCGGGCCGCAGCACGGCCAGCACCGCGCAGACCGCGACGGCGATCACCGCGGCCACCGCTCCCGCGGCGAGCGAGATCGATTGCGTGCGAAGCGGATCGTCGAGCATCCCGGTATCGCCGCGCACAAGCGCGTGCGCCATCCGGTGTGCCAGGAATCGGTGTCCGCTGAGCTGCAGCCGTGCCCTCGGATCTCCCATCACCACCCCTCGGCCAGCGTATCGGCCGCCGCCGGAGGGTCAGATCACTTGTTGGAGCGGCGTTCCCGGTAGGCCGCGACGTGCTGACGGTTTCCGCAGTTGCCGGTGTCGCAGAACTTGCCGGACCGGTTGCGGGACAGGTCGACCAGCGATGCCTCGCAATCCGGGGCGGCACAGATCTTCAGGCGTCGCAGTTCCCCGGCGCGGATCAGGTCGGCCAGGGCCATCGCCATCTCCGCCCCCATCCGTTGCCACAGCGGGTCGTGGATGGACGCCAGGTGCAGATGCCACTCGGGCATCTCGGGGTGCCGGGTCAGCCACGGCGACGCCCTGGTATCGGACAGCAGCGCGTTGACCTGCCCCACCGCGCGCTCCTCGTCGTCGGCGGCCCCCCAGATTCGACCCAGCCGGTCGCGCAGCTTGTGCACCGACGCCAGCTCCGCGTCGTCGTGGTCCCGGCGGCCGGTCCAGCCGAAGTGGTCGAGGTACGCGTCGAGCGCGGCGAGATCCGCCAGCTGATCGCCGTCGACGCGGTTGGTGTTGATCAGCACACTCGCCGCACGCAGCGTGAGCTCGGTGTCATAGGTGAAAAGCATTTGACTCCTGACTCGGCTCGGCGGTAGCGTCATCACCAAAGTTGATTTTACTCATGTCACCCCTGTCGGACCCCGGAGGACTTCAGTCATGGCTGCGTTGGATGCTGGGCAGTTGGATGCTGGGCCGGCCCGCGCACGCGCAGACCGCTTCCGCTCAGGTCTACTCTTCGCGATCGGATCGGCGTTCGCGTTCGGCTGCTCCGGCCCGTTCGCGAAGTCCCTGATGGAGGCGGGCTGGACCCCGACCGCCGCGGTCACCGCCCGGCTGGCCGGCGGCGCGCTCGCGATGGCGCTGTTCGCCTCGATCGTGCGTCCCGGGTGGCTGCGCGAGGCACGCCACCACGCGAAAACGGTGGTGCTCTACGGTCTGGTCCCGATCGCGGGTGCCCAGTTCTTCTACTTCAACGCCGTCTCCCATCTGTCGGTCGGGGTCGCGCTGCTGCTCGAGTACACCGCGCCGGTGCTGGTGGTCGGCTGGCTGTGGGCGACCACCCGCAGACGCCCGACCACTCTGACGCTGACCGGCGTGGCGCTGGCCATCGCCGGGATCACGTTGGTGCTCGGGATCTTCGGACCCGGTGGTGTGGCCGCCGCGCAGGTGAACCTGATCGGCGTCGGCTGGGGTGCCGCCGCCGCGGTGTGTGCGGCCTGCTACTTCCTGATGTCGGACAAAGTCGGCGGCGCCGAGGGCCCCGAGGGCCAACCCTCATTGCACCCGATCACGCTCGCGGCCGCCGGGCTCATCGTCGGTGCCGTCACGGTGGCCGCGATCGGCGTGTCCGGTCTGATGCCGCTGCGGTTCACCGCCAACGACGCCGTCGTCGCCGGTTGGTCGACGCCGTGGTTCATCCCCGTCATCGCGCTCGCGCTGATCCCGACCGCGATCGCGTACACGCTCGGCATCGTCGGGATCGCGCGACTGCGCCCGCGGTTCGCGTCGCTGGTCGGTCTGTCCGAGGTGATGTTCGCGGTGCTGGCCGCCTGGGTGCTGCTCGGCGAGTCCATCTCCGCGATGCAGGCGGCCGGCGGCGCGGTGGTGCTGCTGGGTCTGGCGCTGGCGCGCCAGGGCGACCGGGAGGAACTACCCGATCCGGACGCCCTGACCCCGCTAGCATCGACACGTGCAGATCGATCTTGAGTCGCTGACCAGCAAGGTTTCCGCGCTCGCCGCGTCCCTCGTCACGGCCCTCGTCATGGCTGGGGCCCTGCTCGTCGCACCGGCGGTCCCCGCGCCGACCGCCAACGCCCAGGGCTGCACCGACATCCAGGTCGTCTTCGCCCGCGGGACCGACGAGCCCCCGGGCCTCGGCCGCGTCGGCGCGGCGTTCGTGGACTCGCTCAGCCGACGGGTCGGCGGCCGCTCCGTCGGCTCCTACGCCGTCGTCTACCCGGCGACCTTCGACTTCCTCGCCGCCGCGGGCGGCGCCAACGACGCCAGCAACCACATCCAGTGGATGATGGCCAACTGCCCCCAGACCCGGCTGGTTCTCGGCGGTTACTCGCAGGGTGCCGCGGTCATCGACGTGATCGCCGCGGTCCCGTTCCCGGCCGTCGGGTTCGACCGCCCGCTGCCCCCGAACACCCCCGACTTCGTGGCCGCGATCGCGCTGTTCGGCAACCCCACCGCGAAGGTCGGACTACCGATCACGACCAGCCCTGTCTGGGGGTCACGCTCGATCGACCTCTGCACCCTCGGCGACCCGGTGTGTTCGGCCGGGGACGACATCGCCGCGCACAGCAACTACGGTCCCGCGGGTCTGACCGACCAGGCGGCGGCGTTCGTCGCCGGTCTCGTGTAGCTCAGCTATGCGATACCGTGTCTTGTGCTTTTTCGTCGTTTGAGCCGCCGCACGCTGGCGGCCGCAGCCGCCGTCGCGGCGGTGCCGATGGCCGCGGCCGCGGTGCAGCCCGTGTCCATCGCGTCCGCCCAGCCCTGCCCTGACGTCGAGGTCGTCTTCGCACGCGGCACCAGCGAGCCCCCCGGCATCGGACGTGTCGGGCAGGCCCTGGCCGACACGCTGCGCAACCAGCTCGGCGGCCGCACCGTGGGCACGTACGGCGTGTCCTACCCCGCCACCTACGACTTCTTCGGATCCGGGGACGGGGCGATCGACGCCACCAACCGCATCTCGGCGATGGCGGCGCAGTGCCCGAACACCCGCATCGTGCTGGGCGGCTACTCGCAGGGCGCGGCCGTGGTCGACATGCTGGCCGGGGTGCCGCCACTGGGTGACCGCATCGGCGACGTGGGGCTGGCGCCGCCGCTGCCGGGCGCACTGCACGGCAACGTCGTCGCGGTCGCGGTGTTCGGCAACCCGTCGGCCAAGTTCGGCAGCCCGGTCTCCACGCGCGGCTCGTTCGCGGGTAAGGCTCTCGACCTGTGTGCCGACGGCGATCCGATCTGCTCGCCCGGGCGCAACCCGTTCGCGCACACGAGCTACGAACGCTCCCCGCTGATCGTCCAAGCTGCGAGCTTTGCCGCAGGCCGCATCTGAGTCCGCTCGGCCGGTTAAGATCGGCGAAGTGATTCGTCAGCTGCGAAAATCCCGGGTCCTTCCGCTGGTGGCTGCACTCCTGATGGGTGCAGCCTCCCTGGTTCTGCCGCCGGCGGCCTCCGCGCAGGCCTGCCCCGACGCCGAGTTGATCTTCGCTCGCGGCCGCATCGAATCACCTGGTCCCGGCCAGATCGGCAACGCGCTGATCAGCGCGCTGCGGAACCGGACGAACAAGGACATCGACCTCTACGCCGTGAAGTACCCGGCCGACACCGAGGTCGACATCGGCGCCAACGACATGAGTCAGCGCATCCAGTACATGGCGGCGAACTGCCCCGATACCCGGCTGGTGCTGGGCGGCTACTCGCTCGGTGCGGCCGTGACCGACGTCGTCATCGCCGTGCCGATCGCGGCGTTCGGGTTCAAGAGTCCGCTGCCCGACGGCGTCGACCGGCACATCGCCGCCGTCGCGCTGTTCGGCAACGGCAGCCAGTGGGTCGGTCCGATCGCCAACTTCACCAACCCGGCGTTGCGCGACCGGATCGTCGAGTTGTGCCACGGGGACGACCCGATCTGCAATCCGACCGCTCCGGAGAACTGGCAGGACTACTGGCCCGCGCACCTCGCTCCGGCCTACATCGGCGCGGGCATGGTCAACCAGGCCGCCGACTTCATCGTGGGCCGGCTCTAAAGCTCATCGGGAGTGCGCAGGTCGCGGGTGATCAGATTCCGCGCGGCCAGATCCTCGTCGGCGGGATAGTCGACGCCGATCAGCGTCAACCCGCGCGCGGGCGCGGCGGCGAAGTCGCTGGACCGGCGTGGGCAGCCCAGCAGTGCGGCCACCCACGGCGCGTCACGGCGGCCCTCGCCGACGGCCAGCAGGGCACCCACCAGTGAGCGCACCATGTTCCAGCAGAACGCGTCGGCGCTGACGTGCACCGAGATCCGGTCGGCGTCGCGTACGCAGTCCAGCCGCTGCAGTTCCCGGATCGTGGTCGCACCGGCGCGGTGCCTGCAGAACGCGGCGAAATCGTGCAGCCCCAGCAGGTTGCGCGCGGCAGCCGCCATCGCGTCCACGTCGAGCGGGCGCGGCCACGCGGTGACGAACCGGGCCTCCGCCGGTTCGGCCCCGTACGGTGCCGTGGACAACCGGTAGACGTAGTGGCGGCGCAGCGCCGAGAACCGGGCGTCGAATCCCGGTGCGGCGCGCACGATCCCGCGCACCCGGACGTCCTCGGTGAGCATCCGGCCCAGCCGCCGCACCAACGGGCCGAACTCGGCCTCCCCGGGCCGCACCGTGCGCGGGTACGCGTGACTCAGCGCGTCGGCGGGTACGTCGACGTGCGCCACCTGACCGGTGGCGTGTACCCCGGAATCCGTGCGTCCCGCGGCGCGGGTCACCACCGGGGTGCGGAAGACCGTCGACAGTGCCTCGTCGATGACCCCGGCCACCGTGCGCTGGCCGGACTGGGTCGCCCAGCCCGCGAAATCGGTGCCGTCGTAGGCAAGATCAAGGCGCAAGCGGACAGATGCGACAAGCCCGCCACCGGTGTCGGTGGCGGGCTCGTTCATCGGATGACTACTTGGCGTCGTCGGCCTTGTCCTCTGCTGCAGACTCCTCGGAAGCTGCCGACTCCTCGGCCGGGGCCTCGGCTTCAGCCTCTTCGACAGCCGGCGCCTCTTCGACAGCCGAAGCCTCTTCGGCAGCCGGCGCCTCGTCGGCCTTGGCCGCCTTCTGAGCCGCGTCGACACGGCGGGCACGGTTGGCCTCGGAGGTCACGGTCTTCTCCCGCACCAGCTCGATGACCGCCATCGGGGCGTTGTCGCCCTTGCGGTTCTCGACCTTGATGATGCGGGTGTAGCCGCCGTCGCGGTCGGCGAAGAACGGGCCGATCTCGGCGAACAGGACATGGACGATGTCCTTGTCGCGGATCTTCTTCATCACCTCACGCCGGTTGTGCAGCGTGCCCTTCTTGGCATGGGTGATGAGCTTCTCCGCGTACGGACGCAGCGCCCGTGCCTTCGGCTCGGTGGTCTTGATCCGGCCGTGCTCGAACAGCGACGTGGCCAGGTTGGCCAGCAGCGCCTTCTGGTGCGAGGACGACCCGCCGAGGCGAGGACCCTTGGTGGGTTTGGGCATTGCGACTATCTCCTATTCGGGGCCGGCCCCCGTATCAGGTAGGACCGGGACGGTTCTCTTACGAGATCGGGTTAGAGCTGTTCGGTTTCTGCGTAGTCCTGGGTGTCGTCCAGGTCGTAGCCGGCATCGCTGTTCCAGGTGCCCGTGGCCACGTCGTAGCCGGCCACCTCGGACGGATCGAAGCTGGCGGGGCTGTCCTTGAGCGACAGACCCAGCTGGTGCAGCTTGATCTTCACCTCGTCGATGGACTTCTGGCCGAAGTTACGGATGTCCAGAAGATCGGACTCCGTGCGGGCGACCAGTTCGCCCACGGTGTGCACACCCTCGCGCTTGAGGCAGTTGTACGACCGCACCGTCAGGTCCAGATCGTCGATCGGCAGCGCGAAGTGCGCGGCCTGATCGGCTTCGGCGGGCGACGGGCCGATCTCGATGCCCTCGGCCTCGACGTTGAGTTCCCGTGCCAGACCGAACAGTTCGACCAGGGTCTTACCGGCCGAGGCCAGCGCGTCACGCGGGCTGATCGAGTTCTTGGTCTCGACGTCGAGGATCAGCTTGTCGAAGTCGGTGCGCTGCTCGACACGGGTGGCCTCCACCTTGTAGGTGACCTTGAGGACCGGCGAGTAGATCGAATCGACCGGGATACGGCCGATCTCGGCGCCGGAGGCCTTGTTCTGCACGGCAGGCACATAGCCGCGGCCCCGCTCGACGACCAGCTCGACCTCGAGCTTGCCCTTGTCGTTCAGGGTGGCGATGTGCATGTCCGGGTTGTGCACCGTGACACCGGCCGGCGGGACGATGTCACCGGCGGTGACCTCACCCGGGCCCTGCTTGCGCAGGTACATCGTGACGGGCTCGTCCTCCTCGGAGGACACGACCAGGCCCTTGAGGTTCAGGATGATGTCGGTGACGTCTTCCTTGACCCCGGGGACGGTGGTGAACTCGTGCAGCACACCGTCGATGCGGATGCTGGTCACGGCCGCGCCCGGGATGGACGACAGCAGCGTGCGACGCAGCGAGTTTCCGAGGGTGTAGCCGAATCCGGGCTCCAGCGGTTCGATGACGAACTGGGAGCGATCCTCGGCAAGGACCTCTTCGCTCAGGGTGGGGCGCTGAGAAATCAGCATGGTGTTTCGTTTCTCCTTCTCGGCAACCGCTATTTGATGCCGTTAGGTGGCCTGAGCCCCGGTGGATTCCGGGGTCAGGTGACTACTTCGAGTAGAGCTCGACGATGAGCTGCTCGGTCAGCGGCACGTCGATCTGCGCGCGCTCGGGCAGCTGGTGCACGAGGATGCGCTGACGCTCGCCGACGACCTGCAGCCAACCCGGGATCGGGCGCTCGCCGGCGGTCTGCCGGGCCACCTCGAACGGGAGGGTGTTGATCGACTTGTCCCTGATGTCGATGATGTCGTACTGCGACACCCGGTAGCTGGGAACGTCGACCTTCACGCCGTTGACGGTGAAGTGACCGTGGCTGACCAGCTGACGCGCCATGCGGCGGGTGCGGGCCAGGCCTGCGCGGTACACGACGTTGTCCAGCCGGCTTTCCAGGATGCGCAGCAGGTTGTCACCGGTCTTACCGGGAAGGCGGTTGGCCTCCTCGTAGTAACGGCGGAACTGCTTCTCCATCACGCCGTAGGTGAAGCGGGCCTTCTGCTTCTCCTGCAGCTGGGTGCGGTATTCGCTCTCCTTGATCCGCGCGCGACCGTGCTGGCCGGGCGGGTAGGGGCGCCTCTCGAAGGACTGATCTCCACCGACGAGGTCGACGCCGAGACGGCGCGACTTGCGGGTGACGGGTCCGGTATAACGAGCCATGACTCTCTAACTCCTTCTTCCTAGACCCGGCGCCGCTTGGGCGGACGGCAACCGTTGTGCGGCTGGGGGGTGACGTCGGCGATCGCGCCCACCTCGAGGCCGGCGGCCTGCAGCGAGCGGATGGCGGTCTCACGACCCGAGCCCGGGCCCTTCACGAAGACGTCGACCTTCTTGACGCCGTGCTCCTGCGCCTTGCGGGCCGCGTTCTCGGCGGCCAGCTGCGCGGCGAACGGGGTGGACTTACGCGACCCCTTGAAACCGACATGTCCCGACGACGCCCAGGCGATGACGTTGCCCTGGGGATCGGTGATGGACACGATCGTGTTGTTGAACGTGCTCTTGATGTGGGCGGCGCCGTGCGGGACGTTCTTCTTTTCCCTGCGACGGGTCTTCTGACCCTTCTTCGCGGTGCCCTTCTTTGCCTGTGCCATCCGGGGTTACCTGGCCTTCTTCTTGCCGGCGATGGTGCGCTTGGGGCCCTTGCGGGTACGCGCATTGGTCTTGGTCCGCTGGCCACGCACCGGAAGGCCGCGGCGGTGCCGCAGACCCTGGTAGCAGCCGATCTCGATCTTGCGGCGGATGTCGGCCTGCACCTCGCGGCGCAGGTCACCCTCCACCTTGAGGTTGGCTTCGATGTAGTCACGCAGCTGGGTGACCTGGTCGTCGGTCAGATCCTTGGTGCGCTGATCCCGGCTGATGCCGGTGGCTTCCAGGATCTCCTGGGAGCGGGTACGGCCGATGCCGTAGATGTAGGTCAGCGCGATCTCCATGCGCTTGTCGCGCGGGAGATCAACGCCCATGAGACGTGCCATCAGGCAGTGTTCCTTTTCTCTGCGGAGGTCTGATCCCAGTCCGTTCCCGGAACTCTTGCCGGGGCCCGGCCTCCGTGCCGGACGTTTCCGATGCTCTTCGCGCAAGCGCTCATCGGTTTCGAGGGGCTCTTCTTCTACAAAAACCAGCCGCTCAGTGGTACTGGGAGGTCATCATTCAGTTGTGGGTACTGCGTAGCTGAGTGATCAGCCTTGCCGCTGCTTGTGGCGCGGATCGGAGCAGATCACCATGACCCGCCCGTGCCGGCGGATCACCCTGCACTTGTCGCAGATGGGCTTGACGCTCGGGTTCACCTTCACGGCTTGTTCGATCCTTCTTCTCAGTGCTGGTTCTGGGATTACTTGTAGCGGTACACGATGCGACCCCGGGACAGGTCGTAGGGCGAGAGCTCCACCACGACACGGTCCTCGGGAAGGATGCGGATGTAGTGCTGCCGCATCTTGCCGCTGATGTGGGCGAGGACCTTGTGTCCGTTCTCCAGCTCAATGCGGAACATCGCATTGGGCAGGGGCTCGACGACACGACCCTCAACCTCTATGGCACCGTCTTTTTTGGCCATACTCTGTAACGATCCTTGCTTTCGTTTCGTACCAACTGCGCTGGCCTGCTCGGCACAGCCCTCCATCCGACTTGAAAACGTGGGCCGGATCCGGGGCATTCCCCGCCGTCAGGCGGGTCCTCCCGATGGGGCACGCAAAAAGTCGGCGCGGAAGCCGCACCGTTGATCCATGGTACGCGCACACGGCGCTACCCCAAAATCCGCGCCGCAGGGCCCAACGACACGCACCTCACCCACCCATGACCGGTGGCAGAGCGCACTGCGCCCCGTCACGCGCACGAGAACAGGAGTGACGATGCCCGCTGATCCAGAGAATTCGAAGGTGGTCGTCGGCGTCGACGATTCGCCGGCGTCACTGCCCGCCCTGAAATGGGCCGCCGCGGAGGCGGCGCTGCGCGACGCTCCGCTGGTCATCCTGTACGCGACCACCCTACCGGTCGGGGCCTGGCCGGCGGTTCCGGTGCCGACCGGGTTCCTGGACTGGCAGCGTCAGGTCGGCGAGGACATCCTCACCGACGCGCGCCGCGTTGCCGAGCAGCTGACCGGCGGCGCGGTGCCGGTGCGCATGGAGTTCGCCGTCGCGACCCCGACGGCGGCGTTGGTGGAGCAGTCCCAGGACGCACAGATGGTGGTCGTCGGCTCCCGCGGCCGCGGCGGGCTCGCCCGCAGGATGCTCGGCAGCACCAGCATGGGGCTCGTGCACCGGGCGCACGGCCCGGTCGTGGTGGTGCACGACGAGGGACCCGAGCCCGACGCCGGCGCACCGGTGCTGCTCGGGTTCGACGGCTCGTCGGCGGCCGAAACCGCCGTCGAGATCGCCTTCGAGGAGGCGTCGCGCCGGCGGGTGGGTCTGGTCGTGCTGCACGCGTGGTGGTCGCCGGGTGCGTTCGAGATGCCTGGCTTCGACTGGGAGGAAACCCGCCCCGAGGTCGAGCGCGAGGCGGCCCGCCAGCTCGCGGACTGGCGAGAGCGTTATCCCGACGTCGGGGTCGAGCTCGTGGTGGTACCCGACGAACCGGCGCGCAGGCTCGTCGAGCGCGCCGAGACCGCACAACTGGTGGTGGTGGGCAGCCACGGATACGGCGCGGTCACCGGCACACTGCTCGGCTCGGTCAGCGGGGCGGTGGTGCAGGCGGCGAAGGTTCCGGTGATGGTGGTCCGTCCGCGCTGACGGCACTCACCCGGGCGGGCTCAGGCGCACCTCGGTGATGGCGTGCCGGTCCACCGCCAGCACCTCGAACCGGTAGCCGGCGACCTCGACGTGGTCGCCGGGCTCGTCCGGTATCCGTCCCAGGCGGCTGAGCACCAGCCCGGCCACCGTCGTGTAGTCGTCGCCGGCGAGCTCGGGGGCGTCGATTCCGACGTCGATCAGATCGTGGATCGGGAACGAGCCCGGCATGATCCGGCTGCCGTCGGGCAACACCCGTACCGCTTTGACGTCCTCGTCCTGTTCGTCGTAGATCTCGCCGACGACCTCTTCGAGGAGGTCCTCCAACGTCACGATCCCGGTGACGCCGCCGTCTTCCGCGATCACCAGGGCGAACTGCTCGCGCTCGGCCATCAGCCGCGACATCGCGCCGGTGACCCGCAGGCTGTCGGGCAACAGCACCGCCGGGCGCGCCACGTCGGCGACCGTGCCGTCGTCCCCGAGCAGATCGCGCAGGTGCACCACCCCGACCGCGTCGTCCAGCTCGTCACCGGGCACCACCGCGCCCGGACGTGCCCCGACTCCCCCAGCACCGAACGGGCTTGTGGCACCGGGAGATCGGCACGCAGCCGGAACACCGACATCCGCGGCACCGCGACCTCGTGCAGGGAACGTTCGTGGATCTCCAGGGCACCGGAGATGATCCTGCGCTGTTCGTCGCTGAGGCCGCTGTGGCTGACGATCAGCTCCCGCAGCTCGCCGAACGTCGGTTCCTCCTTCCCGACCTGCGGGTCACCGCCCAGCGCCGCGACCACCACGTCGGTCGCCTTGCCGAGGAACCACACGACGGGCGTGGCCAGGACCGCCATCGCCCGCAGCGGCCGGGCCACCAGCCGAGCCCAGCGACGGGCGTACTGCATGCCGAGCCGTTTGGGCACCAGCTCGCCGACCACCAGCGTGGACGCGGTGACCAGCACGGTCACCAGCGCGATACTGACCGGACCCGCTGCGGCGCCGAGGAATTGCAGCCGGGCCCGCAGCGGTTCGGCAAGCGACACCGCGGCGGTGGCCGAGGCGAGGAACCCGGCGAGGGTGATGCCGAGCTGGATGGTCGCCAGGAAGCGGTTCGGCTCCCGGGCCAGGCGCACCACGATCCGGTCGACGCCGCCGCCGCGGCGTTCCATCTCCCGCAGCTGCTCCTCTCCGAGGGCGATGAACGCGGCCTCGCTGCCCGAGAGCGCGCCGTTGATCAACACGAGCACCGCGACCAGCGCCAGATCTGTCCAGTACCCGGTCACCGGCGCCCCTCCCCTCTCGTTCCCTCTCGTTCGAAGAAGCGAGATCGAGCCGCGTCAAACGCTACGCATGAGCCGCGGCCGAGGCGCAGGATTGGCTGATGGACGCAGGAACTCGTCGCCGCAGCGTCCGCGACATCACCGCGCTGACGATCCGCGACGCGGAGGAGGCCGGCGGCAAGGGCGCCAACATGGGCGAGCTCGTCGCCGCGGGCCTGCCGGTGCCGCCGGGCTTCGTGCTGCTGCGGGACTGCTACCTGGACTCCATGCGGGCCGCCGGCGTGGACGCCGAACTGGCCGCGCTGCACCGGCAGGCACTCGACGAGGTCGCCGACACCGCCCGGCTCGGCGAGCTGTGTGACCGCCTGCAGGAGCTGGTGCGGACGGCAGGCATCGACGAGACCACCAGGTCGCTGACGCTGGCCGCCTACCACGCGCTGGGTCCCGCCGCGGTCGTCGCGGTGCGGTCCTCGGCCACCGGCGAGGACGGCGCCGACGCGTCGTTCGCCGGGATGAACGCGACCCTGACCAACGTCACCGGCGACGACGGCCTGCTCGCCGCGGTGACGCGCTGCTGGATGTCGTTGTTCAGCCCCCGCGTGATCACCTACCGGGCCAGCCGGGGTTTCCTCGACGCACCGGCGATGGCCGTGGTGGTGCAGCAGATGATCGGGTCGGAAAAGTCCGGTGTCGCGTTCACCGCCGACCCGAGCACCGGCGCGCGGGACCGCGTCGTGATCGAGGCGGCGTTCGGCCTCGGCGAGGTCGTGGTCTCCGGCGAGGTGGAGCCCGACACCTACGTGGTGTCCAAGGAGACGCTGCGGCCGATCGACATCCGGGTCGGCCACCAGGATTTCGAGATCGTGCGGGGCCCCGACGGCCACGACACCACGGTGCGCCTCGACGAGGAGCGGGCGTCGGCGCGGGTGCTCGACGACGACGAACTGCGCACGATCGCCGAGCTCGCGATCGCCACCGAACGGCACAACGAGTGCCCGCAGGACACCGAGTGGGCGATCAGCGACGGTGCGACGTACCTGGTTCAGGCCCGGCCGATCACCACGCTCGGTCACACCACGCCGCCGGCCGCGGCCGAACACGTGGTGCTGGCGCGCGGGCTGGCCGCCGCACCGGGCATCGCGTCGGGAAAGGTCCGGGTGCTGCAGACCCCCGACGAGGGCCACCGGCTGCAGGACGGCGAGATCCTGGTCGCCCAGATGACCAATCCGGACTGGCTGCCGACGATCCGGCGCGCGGCCGCGCTGGTCACCGACAGCGGCGGTATGACCTGTCACTCGGCGATCGTGGCGCGCGAGTTGGGTGTTCCGTGCATCGTCGGCACCCGGAGTGGGACCCGGGACCTGCACGACGGCACCACCGTCACCGTCGACGGGGCCCGCGGCGAGGTGGTGTCGGGGCGGGCGCGGCCGACGTCGACGGTCACCGCCACCGTGCGCTCCGCCGCCGGCACCGCAGCGACCGGCGAGGTCACCGGCACCCGGGTGTATGTGAACCTGGCGATGCCCGACAGCGCGGAAACCGTTGCCGCGCAGCCGGTGGACGGCGTCGGACTGCTCCGCGCGGAGTTCATGCTGACCGAGGCGCTCGGCGGCCGCCACCCCCGCGACCTGATCGCGCGGGGCGAGCAGCAGACACTTGTCGAGAAGATGGTGGCCTCGGTAGGCAGGATCGCCGCGGCGTTCGCTCCGCGGCCGGTGGTCTACCGGGCCACCGACTTCCGCAGCAACGAGTTCCGCGGACTGGCCGGCGGTGCGGAATACGAACCGGTGGAACACAATCCGATGATCGGTTTCCGCGGCTGCTACCGGTACATCAGGCAGCCGGAGTTGTTCGCGCTCGAGCTGGAGGCGCTGGCCCGGGTGCGTGATCGGTACCCGGCCGTCGCGCTGATGATCCCCTTCGTGCGCACCCGGTGGGAGCTCGAAGAGTGCCTTGCGCTCGTCGACGCCAGCGCGCTGGGCCGCCAGCGGGGCCTGCACCGGTGGGTGATGGCCGAGGTGCCGTCGGTGGTGTACTGGCTGCCCGAGTACATCGGCATGGGCATCGACGGGGTGTCCATCGGCAGCAATGACCTGACCCAACTGGTGCTGGGCGTCGACCGCGACTCCGACGTGTGCGCCGAACTGTTCGACGAATCCGATCCGGCGGTGCTGCACGCCATCGGCCGGATCGTCGACACCGCCAACGAGTACGGGATCACCTCCTCGCTGTGCGGCCAGGCACCGTCGACCAATCCCGCATTCGCCGAACACCTGGTGCGCCTGGGCATCACGTCGGTGTCGGTCAACCCCGACGCCGCCGACGCCACCCGCCGGGTGGTGGCCGCCGCCGAACGCCGGATCCTGCTCGCCGCCGCGCGATGACCGCGCCACCGGCCGTCGCGCCGCCCAGCCGGGACCGCATCGCCTCCGGCTCGGTCGGCGACACGTTGGCGCTGCTCGGCACCTCGACCGAGGGGCTGTCGAGCGCCGAGGCGCAGGCGCGGCTGCACAGCATGGGCGCCAACGTGGTGCACACCCACACGGTCAGCGCGCTGGCCGTGCTGCGCCGTCAGCTCGCCAACGCCCTGCTCGGCCTGCTCGCGGTGACCGCGGCGCTGTCCTACTTCCTCGGCGACTCCACCCAGGCCGTCATCATCGGGGTCATCCTGGTGATCAGCGTGGGGCTTGGGTTCTTCAACGAGTACCGCGCCGAGCGCGCTTCTGCGGCAATGCATTCGGCGATACGGCACAGCGCGGTGGTGCGGCGGGACGGGACGTTTCGCCGCGTCGACGTCAGCGAGCTGGTTCCCGGCGACGTGATCCGGCTGACCATCGGCGAGCTGGTGCCCGCCGATGTACGGATCATCGAGGTCAACGGATTGGAGTGCAACGAGGGCATTCTCACCGGGGAGTCCGCGATGGTCGAGAAGTCCACCGCGCCCGCCCCCGCCGGATCGTCGCCCGCGGACTGCGTCGACCTGGCCTTCATGGGTACGGTGGTCAGCGCCGGTGAGGCCGTCGCGGTGGTGTTCGCCACCGGCCCGAATGCCGAATTCGGGCGAATCGCGGTGGGTTTGGCCGAGAGTGCACCCGAGACCGCGTTCCAGGCCGGTCTGCGCAGGTTCTCCTATCTGCTGCTGCGGGTGGCGCTCACGCTCACCGTGGTGATCTTCGTGACCAACATGCTGCTCGGCCGTGCGCTGATCGATTCGGCGCTGTTCGGGTTGGCCATCGCCGTCGGTATCACCCCGCAACTGTTGCCCGCCATCGTCAGCACCAGCCTGGCGACCGGGTCGCGCCGGCTGGCCAAGGCCAAGGTTCTGGTCAAGCGGCTGGTCTGCATCGAGGACCTCGGCGACATCGACATCCTGATCACCGACAAGACCGGGACGCTGACCGACGGTCAGGTGGCGTTCGTCGACGCCGTCACCCCGGCAGGACTGTCCTCGGAGCCGTTGGTGCGCAAAGGAATTCTGGCCACCGATGTCGACCCGGCAGCAGGGGGCGCGAGCGCCAACGACCTCGACGCGGCGCTGTGGGCGGGCCGGCAACCGCTGCCCGATGTCATACGGGTGGCGTTCCTGCCGTTCGACCACGATCGGCGCGCCAGCTCCGCGCTCATCGACGACGGCCCCGCCCGGATCCTGGTGGTCAAGGGCGCCCCCGAGCAGGTGATGGCGCGCTGCACCGAGGTTCACCCGCAGGCCCAGCAGACCCTCTCGGACCTGTTCGCCGACGGCCGCCGGGTGGTGGCGGTGGCCTCCCGCTCCGCCGCCTCGCTGACAGCACTGACCGCCGACGACGAGGCGGGTCTGACCCTCGACGGGTTCCTCGTCTTCGCCGACAACCCCAAACCCGCCGCGCGGGACTCCCTGGCCCGGCTCGCGGCGCTGGGTATCGAGGTCAAGATCGCCACCGGGGACAACCCGCGGGTCGCCGAGAAGGTCTGTGCAGAACTGGGTTTGGTCTCGCGGGGCACGCTGACCGGAGCCGAGCTGGAGCAGCTCGACGACAGCCAGATCGACGCAGCGGCCCGCGACCACACCATCTTCGCCCGCATCTCCCCCACCCAGAAGGCCCGGATCGTGTCGTCGCTGCGGCGCACCGGCCGCTCGATCGGTTTCCTCGGTGACGGCGTCAACGACGCACTGGCGCTGCACGCCGCCGATGTCGGCATCTCGGTGGACACCGCGACCGACGTCGCCAAGGACGCCGCCGATGTGGTGCTGCTGGAGAAGGATCTCGGCGTGCTGGCCACCGGCGTCGCCGAGGGCAGGCGGATCTTCGCCAACACCGTCAAGTACGTGCTGATGGGAACCTCGAGCAACTTCGGCAACATGTTCAGCGCCGCGGCGGCCTCGGCGGTGCTGCCGTTCCTGCCGATGCTGCCGGGCCAGATCCTGCTCAACAACCTGCTCTACGACACCTCCCAGCTCGCCATCCCGGCCGACCGGGTCGACGAGGAGCAGCTGCACGCGCCCGCGCATTGGGACATCGCGTTCATCCGCCGGTTCATGTTGACGTTCGGACCGGTCAGCTCGCTGTTCGACTTCCTGACGTTCGGGTTGATGCTGGGGGTGCTGCACGCCGGCCCGGTGGAGTTCCGCACCGGCTGGTTCGTCGAATCGCTGGCCACCCAGACGTTGATCATCTTCGCCATCCGCACGAGGAAGGTGCCGTTCCTGCGCAGCCGGCCCGCCGGCGCACTGGTGCTGTCCACCGGCCTGGTGATCGTCGTCGGGATCGCCGTGACCCTCTCCCCCGTCGCCGCGAACCTGGGGTTCACACCGCTGCCCTGGCAGTTCTTCGCGGCGCTGGTGGCGCTGACGGTCGCCTATTTGGTCCTCGTCGACATCACCAAGACGATGTTCTACGCCGAACCGATGCGCGCCGCCGGCCCACCCGAGCGCACCCGCGGCCACGCCCACCGGGTGCACCGGCGGGCGGCCCGGTTCAGCGCGAACCGGGCGGGGCGAGCCGATGACCAAGGCCGATGACCAAGGACCCTAGACGGGCACGCGGTGTAGCGCATAGCGTCGGAAGGCGCACCCTCGATCGGAGCCCGCGATGACAGCCGCGAATATCTCTGGACCCGTGGTCGCCGGCATCGACGGTTCGGCGGCGGCACTGCACGCAGCGCTGTGGGCGGTCACCGAAGCCGCCGCCCGGGCAACCACACTGCGGTTGGTCTACGTGCTCACCCCGGACGACCGCACCGCCCCCGAGTACGCCGAGGATGTCGCGCGCGCCCACGAAAGCCTGCACACCGCACGCACCACCGTCGAGGTCGTCGACGCCCCGGTGACGGTCGAGACCGCGATCCTGGACGGTCCGGCCTCCGAAGCGCTGATCGCCGAATCGTCGGGCGCACAGCTCATTTGCGTCGGTACGGTCGGTATCGGCCGGTACGCCCGATCCGTCGTCGGCTCCACCGCGGCCGATCTGGCCGAGAAAGCGCACTGCCCGGTCGCGGTGATCCGCACCGACCTGCACCCCGAGGCGCCGCTGCACTGGATCATCGTCGGGATCGACCGGCCGGGTGATGACGCGGTCGTCGAGTACGCGCTGCGGGAGGCGGCGCTGCGGCACGCCCCGGTGCTGGCCCTCGGCGACGGGACCGCCGGCTCCGCAGAAACACGCGGGGACCGGATCCAGGCCTGGCGTGCCCGCCATCCCGACGTCCACATCCATCCGATCGACGGCGCGGGGGACGCCGCGCACTTCCTCAAAAAGCACGACGAACCCGTCGCGCTGGCCGTGATCGGACCCGACGAAGCCGGCGAGCTCGCGCAGATCGCCGGGCACGGCCATTCCCTGTTCCGACACGGCGCCGCCTCGGTGCTCGTGGTCCGACCCTGATTCACCGCCAACCCCAGGAGGCAGAACGTGTCCGAAACAGCAACAGACATCGGGGTTCTCGTCGCCGTGGACGGCTCACCGGAGTCCGACGCCGCGGTGCGGTGGGCAGCGCGGGAAGCCGTGCTGCGCAACCGGCCGGTCACCCTGATCCACGTCGTGGCGCCCGTCGTGGTCACCTGGCCGATCGACGGGGTGATGACGGACTTCTACGACTGGCAGGAAGACAACGCCCGCACCGTGGTCGCCGCGGCCGAGAAGATGCTCACCGCCGCCGCGGAGGGCCACACGCTGCCGGCGGTCAACGTCGAGATCCGCCACGACGGCATCGTTCCCGAGCTGACCGCCGCATCCGAGCACGCCGATCTGCTCGTGCTCGGCAGTCGCGGACTCGGTCGCATCGGCGGGGCGCTGCTGGGTTCGGTCAGCCGCACCCTGCTGCACCATGCGCGCTGCCCCGTCGTCGTCACCAAGGAGGTCGTCACCGAAGAGTCCGGGGCCGGCAAGCAGCACGACACGCTGCCGGTGGTGCTGGGCATCGACGGCTCTCCGGCGTCGGAGAACGCGACGGCGTTCGCCTTCTCCGAGGCGTCGTTTCGTGGCGTCGACCTGATCGCGCTGCACGCGTGGAGCGATGTCGCGGTCTTCCCGGCGCTCGGAATGGACTGGCGCCAATACGAAGAACAGGGACACGAGATCCTCGCCGAGCGCCTCGCCGGCTGGCAGGAGCGCTACCCCGACGTCCACGTGCAGCGCCGCCTGGTAAGCGACAAACCGGCACGCTGGCTCATCGAGGAATCCGCCAACGCCCAGTTGGTGGTCGTCGGCAGCCGCGGCCGCGGAGGCATCTCCAGCATGCTGCTCGGCTCGGTCAGCACCGCTGTCGCCGAATCGGCCCTCGCGCCGGTCGCGGTACTTCGTGGCTGACGGTACCGGCCGGTGGCGGGCTCTGCTGGAGCCCGCGCTGGTGGTGCTCACCGTCGGGGCGCTGGCCGCGGGCGGTCTCGCCTGGCTGTTGGGCGCCCGCACGGTCGCTGACATCTGCTGGGCCGCAGGCACTCTGATCGCCGTCGTGCCCGCGGTGGCGTGGGTGGTCGGCGCGCTGCGTCAGGGCCGGCTCGGCGTCGACCTGATCGCGGTGCTGTCGTTGGTCGGGACACTGTGGGTCGGCGAGTATCTCGCGGGCTCGCTCATCGCGGTGATGCTGGCGGGTGGCCGCGCGCTGGAATCCGCCGCGTCCAGGCGCGCCTCGCGCGACCTCAAGGCGCTGCTCGAGCGGGCGCCGAGATTTGCCCGCCGCCGGGTCGGCGACCAGGTCACCACGATTGCCCTCGGCGAGGTGGCCGCTGGCGATCTGCTCGTCATCGCGCCCGGGGACGTGGTGCCCGTCGACGGGCGGGTCGCCGACACGGTGGCGGTTCTCGACGAGTCGGCGCTGACCGGCGAACCCCTGCACGTGGAACGGCCCGTCGGGGACACGGTCCGCAGCGGCGTGGTCAACGCCGGCGGAGCGTTCGAGCTCAAGGCCACCGCGACCGCCGAGGACAGTACCTACGCCGGCATCGTCCGGCTGGCCCAGCAGGCCGGCGCCGAGAGTGCACCGGTCGTGCGGCTCGCCGACCGCTACGCGGCCTTCTTCCTGCCGCTGTCGCTGCTGATGGCCGGCGCGGCGTGGCTGGCCAGCGGCTCGGCGGTGCGTGCGGTGGCCGTGCTGGTGGTGGCCACGCCGTGCCCGCTGCTGCTCGCGGCGCCGGTGGCGATCGTGTCCGGGCTGTCGCGGGCGTCCCGGGTCGGGGTCGTGATCCGCAGCGGTGGAGCGCTGGAGAACCTCGGCCACGCCTCGACGTTGGTGATGGACAAGACCGGCACGCTGACGATGGGTCGCCCCCAGGTCGTCGACGTCGTCGCGGCGCCGGGTACCGACGCCGGCGAGATCCTGCGGCTGGCCGCCTCGGTGGACCAGCTGTCCCAGCATGTGCTCGCCGAAGCCATCGTCACCGAGGCGACGGCCCGCGGACTGCAGCTGTCGATGCCCACCGACTCCGCCGAGGAGGCCGGGCGCGGGGTGAGCGCCACCCTGGACGGCGTCCGCGTCACCGTCGGGAGGTTGAGCGACACCGCCACGTCCACCGACGACTGGATGCAGACCGCGCTCAACCGCGCCCGGCTGGACAGTGCGGCGATGGTCTGGGTCGCGGTCGACGGCGAGCCGCGCGGTGCCGTGTTGCTGCGGGATCCGTTGCGCCGGCAGGCTCCCCGGACGATGCGCAGACTGCGCAGCGCCGGGATCGACCGCCTGGTGATGCTCACCGGCGACCGGGCCGAGCCGGCGCGGGAGGTCGCCACCGTGCTCGGCCTCGACGAGGTCTACGCCCAGCAGACCCCGGCCGACAAGGTCGCGGCGGTGCGCGCCGAACGCGAACGTGCGGTGACGGTGATGGTCGGCGACGGCATCAACGACGCGCCGGCGCTGGCTGCCGCCACCGTGGGCGTGGCGATGGGTGCGCGCGGCGCCACCGCGTCGTCGGAGGCCGCCGACGTGGTGCTGACCACCGACCGGCTCGACCGCCTCGCCGACGCGATGGACATCGCCCGCTGGTCGCGGCACATCGCGGTGCAGTCCGCCGTCGTCGGCATGACGTTGTCGGTCGCGGCGATGGCGGCCGCCGCGTTCGGCCTGCTCCCCCCGGCGGCCGGCGCGCTGCTGCAGGAGGCCATCGACGTATCGGTGATCCTCAACGCGCTACGGGCACTGCGCGCCAATCCGCGTACCGAGGTGCCGTTGCCGGCGGACACCGAGGCGCTGCTGCGCGAGTTCGCCGCCGAGCACGACGAACTGCGCGACACCCTCGCCCAGATCCGGGACAGCGCAGACAGATTGGTGCAGCGCCCCGACGCGGCAGCGCTGGACTCGGTGCGCCGCACCAACCGGCTGCTGATCGAACGGATCCTGCCGCACGAACGCGCCGAGGAGACCACGCTGTACCCGGCGCTGGCCGTACCGCTGCACAGCGGCGAGGCGACGGCCACCATGAGCCGCACCCACGCCGAGATCCAGCGCCTGGCCGACCGGATCGGCACACATGTGCAGCTGGCCGAGCAGGCCGGCGGGATCGAGCCCGAACAGGTCGACGATCTGCTGGCGTGTCTCTACGGCCTCTACGCGGTGCTGCGGCTGCATTTCAGCCAGGAGGAGGAGAACTACTTCGCGCTGGCGCAGGACGACGCCGACAGCTGACCGGGTCAGAGCGCGTCGAGGCACAACCGGTGGGCCGTGGCGACCGTGTCGGGCAGCGGCGCGCCGGTGTCG
This sequence comes from Mycolicibacterium parafortuitum, assembly GCF_002086815.1. Classification (GTDB taxonomy): domain Bacteria; phylum Actinomycetota; class Actinomycetes; order Mycobacteriales; family Mycobacteriaceae; genus Mycobacterium; species Mycobacterium parafortuitum. The sequence goes on along the minus strand of NZ_MVID01000018.1, from coordinate 83,842 downwards.
AGCGGATACGCGCCGGGCCAGTCCGTCTCCCACCGCGACAGCTCGGCCGCCAGTTCCGGGGTGGCGTCCGAGGTCGTCGGCCCTCGGTGCGCGATCCGCCGCTGCGCTTCGGAAACCGGTACGGTGCACCGCAATTCGATGAGGGCGGAGTGCGTGTCCGCCGCCACGGCGTGTGCGCGGTCGCGGTGCCCGGCGTCGCGCCAGGTGCCGTCCAGCACCACCGAATGCCCGGCCCCGAGCCAGGCGCGCGCCCGGTCGAGTACCTCGTCGTAGACCGCCGACACGTTCTCCTCGGAGTAGAGACCGGCGCCGAGGTCCCCTGCCCGGCCGTGCACCGCGCCGGCGCGGATCAGCTCGCGCCGCACGTCGTCGGTCGAGATCACCTGTGCGTCAAGTTTTTCGGCCAGCCCGCGGGCCACGGTGGTCTTTCCCGTGCCGGGGCCGCCGCCGACCATCACCAGCCGCACCGCGCCCGACCGCAGATGCGCCAGCGCCATCGAGAGGTGGTGTCGCGCTTCGGGCACCGAGTCGTCGCGACCCTGGCCGGCCCGCACACAGTCGGTCTTGGCGCGCACGGTCGCGCGGTAGGCGATGCAGAAGTGCCGCAGGGAGGCCGGGGCGGCGTCGCCGGCGCGGCGGCAGTATTCGTCGAGGAACAGCGCACCGAGGTCGGGGCGGCCGAGGAACTCCAGATCCATCGCCAGGAACGCGGCGTCGTCGACCCCGTCGACGTAGCGGAGCTGATCGTCGAACTCCAGGCAGTCCAGCATCACCGGGCCGTCCGCGGTGCAGAAGATGTCCTGGGTCAACAGGTCTCCGTGCCCGTCGACGACCCGGCCCTCCGCGATCCGGCCCGCGTAGAGGGGCCCACGGCCGGCCAGGTACCGCTCGGCGCGGCGCGCGATCTCGGCCAGGGACGCCTCGTCGAGGAGCGTGCCTGCGTGCCGCTGCAGCTCGGTCAGATTCTGCCGCCACCGCCGCGTCAGTGTCTCGGCGGTGGCCTCGTGGTCGATCCGCGGTCCGCGGTCGCCGCCGCGGTGGAACCCGGCCAGGATCCCGGCGATCGTCACCAGCCATCCCGCGACGTCGTCCCCGGCGCGCACCAGCGCGGCGAGCCGCTCGGTGTCGGGATACCTGCGCATCACGATCACCGGCTCCGGCTCACCCGCCGGCGACCGGTAGGACCCCAGACCGAGATACGCCTCGGGGGCCAGCCGCCGGTTCAGCTCCAGCTCGCGGCGGCACGCGGCCTCTCGCTTGTCCCTGGTGCCGAAGTCCAGGAAGTCGGTGCACACCGGTTTCTTCACCTTGTACGCGCGGTCGCCGACCAGCACGACCAACCCGGTGTGCGTCTCGTGGAGTTCGGCGCCGAGATCGCCGCGGGCCGGGCTCACCCGGACGCCGAGTGGGGCGCCGTCACCAGGACCTTCAACGCACCGGAGTTCGCGGCATCACTGAAAACCTGGTAGGCCGTGTCGAATTCGTCCATGGTGAAGCGGTGCGTGACCATCGGGGTGGTGTCGAGCCTGCCGGAGGCGACCAGCCCGATCAACGTGGGTGTGGAGAACGTGTCCACCAGCCCGGTCGTGATGGTCAGGTTCTTGCTCCAGATCTGCTCCAGATGCAGGGTGGCGGGGGCGCCGTGCACCCCGATGTTGGCGACGTGCCCACCCGGACGCACCAGCCGCACCGACTCCTCGAAGGTCGCGGGCACACCGACGGCCTCCATCACCACGTCGGCTCCGAGCCCTGCGGTCAGCTCGTCGATGAGCTCGCGCGCGGACTGCGTACCGGAGTTCACGGTGTGGTCGGCACCCAGCGCGCGCGCCGCATCCAACCGGGCGTCGGCGAGATCGATCGCCACGATGTGGCTGGGGCTGTACAGCTTCGCGGTGAGGATCGCCGCCAGGCCGATCGGCCCGGCACCCACGATCGCGACCACGTCGCCGGGGGTGACGGTGCCCGCGAGCACACCCACTTCATAGGAGGTGGGCAGGATGTCGGCCAGCACGATCATCTGCTCGTCGCTGACCCCGGGCGGCACCTTGTGGGTCGAGTTGTCGGCGAACGGCACCCGGACGTACTCGGCCTGGGTGCCGTCGATGTAGCGACCCAGGATCCATCCGCCACCGCCCAGGCACTGGCCGTAGTGGCCCTGCCTGCAGTACCGGCAGGCCCCGCAGGAGCTGACGCAGGAGACCAGCACCCGGTCACCGACCGAGAGCGTCTGCACCGCGGCGCCGGTCGCGGTGACGGTGCCGACCGCTTCGTGGCCGAGAATCCGCCCCGACTCCACCTCCGGCACATCCCCTTTGAGGATGTGCAGGTCGGTACCACAGATCGTCACCGCGTCGACGTGCACGATCGCATCGCCGGCGTGCAGGATCTGCGGGTCGGGAACCGTCTGCCATGAGCGGCGTCCGGGTCCGTCGTACACCATCGCGAACATGTCGCGCCCCTTTCAGGACGGCCCGGCCGGGGTGATCAACCCGTAGTCGCCGTCGTAGCGTCGGTAGAGGACGCCGGCCCGGCCCTGCGCCGCGTCGACGAAGAACAGGAACGGCCGGTCGAGCAGCGCGAGCCGTTCGACTGCGTCCTGCTCGCGGAGGCAGGGCAGCGGTTGGGTGCTGATCGTCACCCTGCCCTGATGCGGCGCCAGCGTGTCGGCGACCGACGGCGCCACCAGCGCCGCCCGGTAGCCCGCCGGTCCGTCCCGGTACACGACCACCGCTGTGCCCGAACCACTTTCGGCGAACAGGTGGAAGTCGTAGTCGAGCAACTCCATCTCGGTCACGGCGTCGTCGAGCGTGCAGGGCGCCATCGCGTAGGACTTGCGCCGGACGATCCTGGGGGCCGCGCCCTCGCCCGTCGTGCTCTGCGGTCCGCGGGCGGGCGTCTCGTCGTGGCGCCACGGGGGCGCCGCGTCCGGGCCCTTGCCGGCCTCCCACCGCGCGGCGAGGTGCTCCAGCCGACGGCGCAGCCGCGACTCCAGCGCGTCGACGGCCTCGCGTGCGGAGTCCGCCGTCACCTGGGCGCGCACCGGGCGCCCGCCCACCTCAAGGTTGGCCTGGCCGACCACCGGCTGCGCGACGGCCGGATCGCCGTGACGGGTCAACCGGACCCGCGCCCGGGTCACCGGGCGTTTGGCCAGCCGGGCCAGGCCGCCGATCTTGGCCTGCGCGTATTCGTCGGCCCCCGGGAACTCACCGTGGGTGGTGACCTCGACGTCGACGACGGGCAGCGGTCCAGCGGCATTGCTCACAACTCAGTCGTACGCCGAATCGGCCGACGATGTAAGGGCCTAAGGTCCTCCGGCCCCGGCCGGTCAGCCGTGGGTCACCAGCACCGGGCGCTGCGACCGGTGCACGGCGGCCACAGCGACGCTGCCCAGCAGCACCTCACGCGGCAGGGACCGGCCGCGGGATCCCACGGCCAGCACGGCGGCGCCGCGGCGGTCGGCGCAGTCGATCAGCGCGTCGGCGACGGCGCGCTCGCGCCACCTGCCGAGGCCGGCCGGTTCGTCGAGGCGGACGAGTTCCAGGTCTGTCGCCGCAGGGCTCACCGGGATGTCGGCGCCCTCGTCGCGGACGGCCACCAGGATCACCTCGCGGCTCGGGAACAGCCGGCGCACACCGTCGACGGCGGCGTCGGCGCCGGGCGATCCGTCGTAGCCCACCACGACCGGCCCGGCCGCCAGCGCGGCGGCCTCGTCGGCCAGCATCGGGTTGGGCACCACCAGCACCGGGACGGTGGCGTAGTGCACGACCATGTCGCTGACCGAACCGAGAAGCGCCTCGGAGCCGCCCAGCCCGCGGTCACCGACCACGATGACGTCGGTGTCCAGTTTCTCCGCCAGCTGGGCCAGCCGCAGTCCCTCGGAACCGATCGTGCGCTTGACCATCGGCTCGGCGTCCCACTCGGCGGCCTTGGCCAGCGCGACCCCGGTCGCGGCGATGGCGTCGGCTTCGCGGGCGCCCTCCCGTTCGATGAGCTCCACCAGCTCGTCGGCACTGGCCGCGGCGGTGCGCAGCCGGCGCCGGAGCTTGGTGCTGGCGAACGGCGGCGTCCAGATGTGCGTGATCCAGGCATGCGCGTTCGGGAACAGCACTGCCGCGGCGTTGAGGGCCGCACAGGCCGTCGGCGAACCGTCGTAGCCGACCATCACATTCGCCGGCATCCGCACTCCCCTTCCCTCGTCGGACCGCACAGCCGTCACCACTGACGACGGTAGGTTCGGCCCCGGTCGCGCAAATAGGGTCCAAATACCCTTGCCGGTCCATCCGCGCCGGGCAATTCCCTGGACACGGGGCGCATACTTATTGCGATGACTGGACCTGAGCACCAGCCCCGAAAACCCGTGATCCTGACCGTCGACGACGACCCCGCGGTGTCGCGCGCCGTGGCCCGCGACCTGCGCAGGCATTACGGGGAGAAGCACCGCATCGTGCGCGCCGAATCCGGCCCCGACGCGCTGGAGACCCTGAACGAACTCAAGCTGCGCGGCGAGACCGTCGCGGTGTTCGTCGCCGACTACCGGATGCCGCAGATGAGCGGCATCGAGTTCCTCGAAGCCGCGATGGACATCTTCCCGATGGCCCGCCGCGTGCTGCTCACCGCGTACGCCGACACGCACGCCGCGATCGACGCGATCAACGTGGTGGATCTGGACCACTACCTGCTCAAACCGTGGGATCCGCCGGAGGAGAAGCTCTACCCGGTGATCGACGCGCTGCTGGAGGCGTGGCGGGCCACCGGTGACCGCGCGATCCCGCACACCAAGATCATCGGGCACCCGTGGAATGCGCGATCCTCGGAGGTGCGCGAGTTCCTGGCCCGAAACCGGCTGTACTACACGTGGTTCCGCTCCGACGAGCCGCGCGGCGCGCAACTGCTGGAAGCCGCCGGGCAGGACGGGCTGACACTGCCGGTGATCATCACCGAGCAGGGCGAGACCCTGGTCGACCCGACCGACGCCGAACTCGGCGCGACGCTCGGGCTGACCACCACGCCGGCCGACGACTTCTACGACCTGGTGGTGATCGGCGGCGGCCCCGCCGGGCTGGCCGCCGCGGTGTACGGCGCCTCCGAAGGCCTCAAGACCGTGCTGATCGAACGCACCGCCACCGGCGGGCAGGCCGGCCAGAGCTCACGCATCGAGAACTACCTCGGCTTCCCCGACGGGCTGTCCGGTGCACAGCTCGCCGAGCGGGCCCGCAGGCAGGCCGAGAAGTTCGAGGCCGAGCTGATCACCGCGGCAGAGGTCACCAAACTGGAGGTCGACGGCGTCGCCCGCACCGTGCACCTGTCCGACGGGCGCACGATCGGCACCCGCGCGGTGATCCTCGCGATGGGTGTCGAGTACCGCCAGCTGCCCGCCGAGGGCTGCGCCGACCTGACCGGCGCCGGGGTGTACTACGGCGCCACCGCGTCGGTGGCGGCCGACTGCGAGAACGACGAGGTCTACGTCGTCGGTGGCGCGAACTCCGCGGGCCAGGCCGCGATGTTCCTGTCCCGCACCGCCAAATCGGTCACCATCGTCAGCAGGCGCACCCTTGAGGAGTCGATGTCGCACTACCTGATCCAGCAGATCAGGGCGCAGGACAACATCAAGGAGCTGCCCAACACCGTGGTGCACGCGGTCAAGGGCGACGGGCACCTCGAGGGCATCTGCCTGGAGAACACGAAAACCGGTGCGCGCGAAGAGTTCCAGTGCGGGCGGATGTTCATCTTCATCGGCGCCGAGCCGCGCACCGACTGGCTCGACGGTGTGGTGGTGCGCGACGACCACGGGTTCATCCTGGCCGGGCCGGATCTGCGCGACGTCAGCGGCTGGACGCTGGACCGTCCGCCACACCATCTGGAATCCAGTGTTCCCGGCGTGTTCGTGGCCGGTGACGTGCGCGCCGAATCGGCCAAGCGGGTCGCCGCGGCCGTCGGCGAGGGATCCATGGCCGTGATGCTCGTCCACCGGTACCTGGCCGAGACGTAGCCGCCCGTGTCGACGTGTGATCTGGCGGAGCTGCGCGGACTGTTCCTGTTCGAGGCCCTCACCGACGACCAGCTGGCCAGGTTGTGCGCCGACGCCCGGATCGAGACGTTCCCGGCCGGCCGGCTGTGCCGCGAAGGCGACCCCGCAAAGCACTTCTATGTGCTGCTCGACGGCGAGATCGCGTTGTCGAAACGCTCCGGCGACCGCGACATCGACATCTGGCGCGCCTCCGAGCCGGGGGTGTACTGCGGGGCGTGGTCGGCGTTCCTGCGCGACCCGGATGTGCGGTACGAGAACAGCGCCAGCCTGACCCGGCCGTCCCGGCTGCTCGTGCTCGACGCCGAGACACTGGGCGAGTTCCTGGCCGCCGAGTTCCCGATGGCCACCCATCTGCTGGTCGGGCACTCGCACGGCCGGTTCCACGCGCACCAGATCCTGGGCCCGCACGACCGGCTGGTGCAGCTCGGCAAACTGACCGCCGGCCTGACCCACGAACTGAACAATCCGGCGGCCGCCGCGGTGCGGGCCGCGAACGCGTTGCGGACCCAGATCGCCGGCATGCGGCACCGGCGCGCGGAACTGCCCGCGCACGAGCTCTCGCCGGCCGCGATGGCCTCGCTGGTGGAACTGCAGGACCGGATCGCCGAGATCGCGGGCAAACCCAAGGCGCTCACACCGGTCGAGAAGTCCGACCTCGAAGAGGCGCTGGGCCAGTGGCTGGAGGGCCGCGGGGTCACCGATGCGTGGGAGCATGCCGCGACGTTCGCCGAGGCGGGCCTGGACGTGGATTGGATGGAACGCATCTCGGCCTCGAGGTGCTGCGAGTCCGCCGCCGGCCTCGACCCGGTGGTCCGCTGGCTGGCCACCACCGCCGAAACCGAGCTGCTGCTGACCGAGCTCACCGACTCGACGACCCGCATCTCCACGCTGATCGAACAGACCAAGCAGTACTCGCAGCTCGACCGGGCCCCGCTCGGCGTCGCCGACGTCCACGACCTCCTCGACTCGACGCTGGCGATGTTCGCCCACCGCCTCGGTGAGGTCACGGTGGTCCGGGACTTCGACCGCAGCCTGCCTGCGCTGCCGTGCTACCCCGCCGAGCTCAACCAGGTGTGGACGAACCTGATCGAGAACGCGCTCGACGCGATGACCGGCCACCCCGGACATCCCAGTCCGGTGCTGACCGTGCACACCCGACGGGAGCTGGACATGGTCCGCGTCGAGGTGCGCGACAACGGCCGCGGAATCCCCGGCGACCTGATGGAGCGGGTATTCGACCCGTTCTTCACCACCAAACCGTTCGGCAACGGCGCCGGATTGGGCCTCGACATCGCCGCCCGCATCGTCGACCGGCACAACGGCAGCCTGTGGGCGGAATCAAATCGCGGCGATACGCGTTTCATTACCTCGCTCCCTCTGGCCACATCCGGCTCGGTCGCAGCGTCACAGGAAGGACCCTCCGATGGGTGATAAATGTGTGCCCGAGGAACTGCGCACCCTGTTCCTGTTCGAAAGCCTGACTGACGAGCAGCTGGACACACTGTGCGCCAACGGGCACATCGCGACGTTCGAACCGGGGCCCATATGTACCGAGGGCGACCCCGCCACCTGCTTCTATGTGATGCTCGACGGCGAGTTGGTGATGTCGAAACGCTCCGGTGGCGTCGACCTGGAGACCAACCGGACATCGCAACGCGGCGTGTACTGCGGGGCCTGGTCGGCCTACGTGCCCGGCGAGGACAAGACCTATCAGGCGTCGGTGCGGGTGACCCGGCCGTCCCGGTTCTTCGTGCTGGACGCCGCGGCGTTCGCGCAGTTCATGCAGACCGAGTTCCCGATGGCGGTGCACCTGCTGGAGGGCCACATGGTCGGTGGCATGCGGCAGCGCCAGATCATCGACACCCGGGAGAAGCTGCTCGCCCTCGGCCAGCTGTCGGCGGGCCTGACCCACCAGCTCAACAACCCGGCCGGGGCGACCGCCCGCGCGGTCGCCGACCTGCGCGAGGGTGTCGGAAAGATGCGCCACAAGCTCGCGATGCTCGCCGACGGGAAGTTCACCCCGGAGGCGCTGCGGGTGCTGGTCAGCATCCAGGACGAGGTCGCCGAGCAGGTGGCCAAATCGAAGACCCAGGATCTGACCGCGCTGGAGACCGCCGACCGGGAGGATCAGATCGGCGACTGGCTGGAAGCGCACGGGATCTCGGCGGCGTGGGACTACGCGCCGTCGTTCGTGGAGGCCGGTCTCGACGTGGACTGGCTCGAGCGGGTCGAGGCCTCGATCGACGATGTGGACTGCTCGGCGACGCTGCCCGGCGCGATCGGCTGGCTGAAGTACACCATCGACAACGAGCTGCTGATGAACCAGATCGCCGAGGCCAGCAAGCGGATCTCGGCGCTGCTGGCCGGCGCCAAGCAGTACTCGCAGATGGACCGCGCCGAATACCAGAAGGTCAACGTCCACGAGTTGTTGTTCAGCACGGTCAAGACGATCTTCGGCGACAAACTGGGCAGGGACAAGGTCGACCTGGTGTGGGACAAGGACAAGACTCTGCCTGAATTGCTCTGTTACCCAGGCGATCTCAACCAGGTGTGGACCAACCTCATCGACAACGCGATCCAGGCGATGAACGGCGTGGGTACCTTGACCATCCGCACCATGCGCGAGAACGAGGACATGATCCGGGTGGAGATCTGCGACGACGGGCCCGGCATCCCCGAGGACATCCAGGACCGCATCTTCACACCGTTCTTCACCACCAAACCCGTCGGCGAGGGCACCGGGCTGGGCCTGGACCTCGCGTGGCGCATCGTCGTCGAGAAGCACAAGGGCAACCTGACCGTGCAGTCGCAACCGGGCGACACCCGCTTCGTCGTCTGCCTGCCGCTGGCGGCACCCGCCCCGGAAGCGCCGTCGGGTGAGTGACGTGAAACCGGACCTCGGCCGGTTCGGGTCCTTCGGGCGCAGGGTCACCCCCGAGCAGGCCGCGCAGATCGAGGCGCTGGGGTACGGCGCAGTCTGGGTCGGCGGCTCCCCGCCCGCCGAACTCGACTGGGTCGAGCCCATCCTGGCGGCCACCACCACCCTGAAGGTGGCCACCGGCATCGTGAACATCTGGACCGCCGCGGCGGGTCCGGTCGCCGAATCGTTCCACCGCATCGAGACCGCCCACCCAGGCCGGTTCCTGCTCGGCATCGGCGTCGGCCATCCCGAGGCGCACCAGCAGTACCGCAAGCCGATCGATGCACTCACCGAGTACCTCGACAAGCTCGACGAGTACGGCGTGCCCCGCGGACGGCGCGTCGTCGCCGCGTTGGGCCCCAAGGTGCTCAAGCTGTCGGCGCAGCGGGCCGCCGGCGCGCACCCGTACCTGACCACACCGGAGCACACCGCCTGGGCGCGCGAACTGATCGGGCCGGAAGCGTTCCTGGCACCCGAACACAAGGTGGTGCTCACAACCGACGCCGATCAGGCCCGCGAGGTCGGCCGCACAGCGCTCGACATCTACCTGAACCTGGCCAACTACCTGAACAGCTGGAAACGTCTCGGATTCAGTGATCAAGACATCGCGAAACCGGGTAGTGACCGACTGGTGGACGCCGTGGTCGCCTACGGCACCACCGACCAGATCGCCGCGCGGCTGCGAGAACATCTCGACGCCGGCGCCGACCATGTACCCGTACAGGTGCTGACCGGACCCGACAAGCTGGTTCCTGCGCTGGCCGAACTCGCCGGTCCGCTGGGACTGAACGGATAAGGAGCAACGATGTCCGACACCGCAACGACCGACCCCGCAACCGAAACCGACGGCCCGTCGCTGAAGCCCGCGCTCGGGCGGTTCGGGGTGTGGACCGGCCAGCCGGTGTCACCCGAACAGGCCGTCGAGATCGAGAAGCTCGGGTACGGCACGGTCTGGGTCGGAGCGTCCCCGGCCGCTGAGCTGGCCTTCGTCGAACCGATCCTGGAGAAGACCGACACACTGCAGGTCGCCACCGGCATCGTGAACATCTGGACGGCCGACGCGGGCGAGGTGGCCAAGTCCTACCACCGCATCGAGAAGGCGTTCCCCGGCCGGTTCCTGCTCGGCATCGGGGTGGGCCACCCCGAGCACACCCAGGAGTACACCAAGCCGTACCAGGCGCTCGTCGACTATCTGGACGCGCTGGACGCGGCGAAGGTGCCGACCAGCCGGATGGTGATCGCCGCGCTCGGGCCCAAGGTGCTCAAGCTCGCCGCGCAGCGCAGTGCCGGCGCGCATCCGTACCTGACCACGCCGGTGCACACCGGCCAGGCCCGCGAGCTCCTCGGCCCCACCGTGCTGATCGCACCCGAGCACAAGGTGGTGCTGACCAACGATGCCGACAGAGCGCGCGAGATCGGCCGTGAGACGGTCGACTTCTACCTCGGGCTGTCGAACTACGTGAACAACTGGAAGCGGCTCGGCTTCACCGACGAAGACCTGACCCGGCCGGGCAGCGACCGGTTCATCGACGCGGTGGTCGCGCACGGCACGCCGGACGAGATCGCCGAGCGACTGTCCGAACACCTGGCGGCCGGTGCCGACCACGTCGCGATCCAGGTGCTCGGCGGCAGCGACGAACTGTTGTCGACGCTGGAGGAACTCGCCGGACCGCTGGGGCTCACGGCGCGGGGTTGATTCACGGCGCGGGATTGATCGTGGTCCCGTCGTCGATCACGCCCATCGCCTCGAGCATCGCGGGCGCCTGATCGGCCGGGCCCTGCGCGTCGAGGGCGAGGATGTAGATGTTCTGCGGGCCTTCGATCACCACGGACTTTCGGGCCACGAAACCGGGCGCGTCGTCGATGGTCGCGTTGCCGGCGATGTCGACCGCCGCGCTGCCGTCGAGTTCGCTCGGGGTCCCGGTGGTCGGGCCGTCCCAGCCCGCCAGCCGGGTGACCGCGTTCGGCGACAGTTCGAGGATCTTGGCGACCTCGAAGGTGCCGCCGTCCAGTCGCGCCATCCTGGCGATGATCACCGGCGGGTTCGGGGAGTCCTTGGCCGCCGACAACGCGATCGCCCCGTAGGCGTCCTGCGGCAGGTCGCTCTCGGGGATCGACTCCCAGCCGTCGGGCATCGGAAGGTCCACCACCGGGACACCGGGCTCGTTCGCCTTGACGATGGTCTGCGAGACGCCGCCCGCGGTGAGGTACTCCCCGACCGTCTGGCGGTCCATCGCCGCGGTGCCGGTCGGTTCAGGGGTCCCGGTCGGTTCAGGGGTTTCGGTCGTCCCGGTGGCCGCGCTCGTGGTCTCGGCAGGTTTCTCGCCGCCGGAACCGCAGCCGGTCACGGCCAGCGCGACAGCCAGTGCGGCCGCTGCGAGAACGCTGAGTGTCGTCGATGAGCGCATGGCGATCCCTCTCTATTACCGGGTGCTGGTAGCAGACCACAGGGCGCCGGATTCCAGAGCGGAATGGTCTGGATAGGGTCACTGTCCATGCGGTTGCTGGTCACCGGCGGAGCCGGGTTCATCGGCGCCAACTTCGTCCGCGCGACGGTGCGCGAGCGCCCCGACGTGCGCGTGACGGTGCTGGACTCGCTGACCTACGCCGGGAGCCGGGAGTCGCTCGCCGACGTGGAAGCCGACATCCGGCTGGTGGAAGGCGATATCACCGACGCCGGAGTGGTCGGCACGCTCGTCGCCGAATCCGACGCCGTGGTGCACTTCGCCGCCGAGACGCACGTCGACAACGCGCTGGCCGATCCCGCGCCGTTCGTACGCTCCAACGTGGTCGGGACGTTCACCATCCTGGAGGCCGTCCGCCACAGGTCGGCGACGAAACCGGTTCGCCTGCATCATGTCTCGACCGACGAGGTGTACGGCGACCTGACCCTCGACGAGCCGGCCCGGTTCACCGAGTCGACGCCGTACAACCCGTCGAGCCCGTACTCGGCGACCAAGGCCGCCTCGGACATGCTGGTCCGCGCATGGGTGCGCTCCTACGGTGTCGCGGCGACGCTGTCGAACTGCTCGAACAACTACGGGCCGTTCCAGCATGTGGAGAAGTTCATCCCGCGCCAGATCACCAACATCCTGACCGGGCGCCGTCCGAAGCTCTACGGCACCGGCGCCAACGTGCGCGACTGGATCCACGTCGACGACCACAACAGCGCGGTGTGGCGGGTGCTGACCGACGGCGCGGTCGGGCGCACCTATCTGATCGGCGCCGACGGCGAGCGCGACAACCTGTCGGTGATGCGGATGATCCTGCGGTTGATGGGCCACTCCCCCGACGACTTCGACCACGTCACCGACCGCGCCGGCCACGACCTGCGGTACGCGATCGACGCCACCCCGCTGCGCGACGAACTCGGGTGGCGACCCGGCCACGCCGATTTCGAGGCCGGGCTTCGCGCCACCATCGAGTGGTACCGCGACAACGAATCATGGTGGGGCCCAATCAAGGACGCCGTCGAGACGGCGTACGAGGCGCGGCAGCAGTAAGCCCGGCCACACAGCCCCTTGCGGAGGGCTGTAGGTCATTACTAGGATATCCAAGTATCTACGCTCGGAAGGCTTTGTCATGACCACACGGATCCCTCATTTCATCGATGGAAAGCGCAGCGAGCTCGCGTCGACCCGCACCGCAGGCGTCTTGAACCCGAGCACCGGCGAAGTTCAGGCCGAGGTCCTGCTCGCCAGCGCGGCCGACGTCGACACCGCGGTCGCCTCCGCGGTCGAAGCCCAGAAGGAATGGGCCGCCTGGAACCCGCAGCGCCGCGGCCGCGTGTTCATGAAGTTCATCCAGCTGGTCAACGATCACATCGAGGAATTGGCCGAACTGCTGTCCATCGAGCACGGCAAGACCGTCGCCGACTCCAAGGGCGACATCCAGCGCGGCATCGAGGTCATCGAGTTCGCGATCGGCATCCCGCACCTGCTCAAGGGTGAGTTCACCGAGAACGCCGGCACCGGCATCGACGTCTACTCGATCCGCCAGCCGCTGGGCGTCGTCGCGGGCATCACGCCGTTCAACTTCCCCGCGATGATCCCGCTGTGGAAGGCCGGCCCGGCGCTGGCCTGCGGTAACGCATTCATCCTCAAGCCGTCCGAGCGCGACCCGTCGGTGCCGCTGCGCCTGGCCGAACTGTTCCTCGAGGCCGGACTGCCCGCGGGCGTCTTCCAGGTCGTGCAGGGCGACAAGGAAGCCGTCGACGCGATCCTGACCCACCCCGACATCCAGGCCGTCGGCTTCGTCGGAAGCTCCGACATCGCGCAGTACATCTACTCGACCGCCGCTGCCCACGGAAAGCGCTCACAGTGCTTCGGCGGCGCGAAGAACCACATGATCATCATGCCCGACGCCGATCTCGACCAGGCCGTCGATGCGCTGATCGGCGCCGGGTACGGCAGCGCCGGCGAGCGCTGCATGGCGATCAGCGTCGCGGTGCCGGTCGGTGAGGAAACCGCGAACCGCCTGCGCGCCCGCCTGGTCGAGCGGGTCAATCAGCTCCGTGTCGGCCACAGCCTGGACCCGAAGGCCGACTACGGCCCGCTGGTCACCGAGGCCGCGCTGAACCGGGTCAAGGACTACATCGCCGCGGGTGTCGAGGCCGGCGCCGAGCTGGTCGTCGACGGGCGCGAGCGCACCACCGACGAGCTGACGTTCGACGACCAGAGCCTGGAGAAGGGCTACTTCATCGGACCCACCCTGTTCGACCACGTCACCACCGACATGTCGATCTACACCGACGAGATCTTCGGCCCGGTGCTGTGCATCGTGCGCGCCAAGGATTACGACGAGGCCCTCAAGCTCCCGACCGAGCACGAGTACGGCAACGGCGTCGCGATCTTCACCCGCGACGGTGACGCCGCGCGCGACTTCGTGTCCAAGGTCCAGGTCGGCATGGTCGGCGTGAACGTGCCGATCCCGGTTCCGGTGGCCTACCACACCTTCGGCGGCTGGAAGCGGTCCGGATTCGGCGACCTCAACCAGCACGGCCCGGCGTCGATCCAGTTCTACACCAAGGTCAAGACGGTCACCGAGCGCTGGCCGTCGGGCATCAAGGATGGCGCCGAGTTCGTCATCCCGACCATGAAGTAGGGCGGTTCGGTGTTCGAGTTGGACATGTTCGGATTGAACAGCGACGAACGCGTCATCACCGAGACGGCTGCCGCGTTCGCCGCCAAACGCCTTGCCCCGCATGCCCTGGACTGGGATGCCGAAAAGCACTTCCCCGTCGATGCACTGCGGGAGGCCGCCGAGCTCGGCATGGGCGCGATCTACTGTTCCGAAGAGGTCGGCGGCAGCGGACTGCGCCGCCTCGACGCGGTCCGCATCTTCGAGGAGCTGGCCGCCGCGGATCCGGCGATCGCGTCGTTCATCTCGATCCACAACATGTGCGCGTGGATGATCGACACCTACGGCACGCCCGAGCAGCGCAAGAAGTGGGTGCCGTCGCTGGCGTCGATGGACAGCATCGCCAGCTACTGCCTGACCGAACCGGGTGCCGGCTCCGACGCGTCGGCGCTGCGCACCCGGGCGGTCCGCGACGGTGATTCCTACGTGCTCGACGGGGTCAAACAGTTCATCTCCGGCGCCGGAACCTCCGACGTCTACGTGGTGATGGCGCGCACCGGGGTCGACGGCCCGCGCGGGATCTCCACGTTCATCGTCGAAAAGGACACGCCCGGGCTGAGTTTCGGCCCCAACGAGGCGAAGATGGGCTGGAACGCCCAGCCGACCGCCCAGGTGATCCTCGAGAAGGTCCGCGTGCCCGCCGACGCGATGCTCGGCGGCGCCGACGGTGAGGGCACCGGGTTCGGCATCGCGATGAACGGCCTCAACGGCGGGCGGATCAACATCGCGGCCTGCTCGCTGGGCGGTGCCCGCACGGCGCACGAGAAGGCGGCCGGCTATGTGCGCGACCGGGAGGCGTTCGGCGGGTCTCTGCTCGACGAGCCGACCATCCGCTTCACGCTGGCCGATATGGCGACCTCGCTGCAGACGTCCCGGATGATGTTGTGGCGGGCGGCATCCGCGCTCGATGCCGACGACCCCGGCAAGGTCGAGTTGTGCGCGATGGCCAAGCTGTACGTGACCGACGCCTGCTACGACGTGGCCGATTCCGCGCTGCAGCTGCACGGCGGCTACGGGTATCTCAAGGAGTACGGACTGGAGAAGATCCTGCGCGATCTTCGCGTTCACCGGATCCTCGAAGGCACCAATGAAATCATGCGCGTGGTGATCGGCCGGGCCGAAGCGGCCCGGGCCCGAGCCGCCGTCTAAGAAAGGTTGTGTCGATGACGACGATCGCGTTCCTGGGCCTGGGCAACATGGGCGGCCCGATGGCGGCGAACCTGGTTGCGGCCGGACACCCCGTGCACGCCTTCGACCTGGTACCCGAGCTCAAAGAGGCGGCAAAGGCCAAGGGCGCGAATATCTTCGACACTGCTGCCGCCGCGGTGGCGGATGCCGATGTGGTGATCACCTCGCTGCCGAACGGCACCATCGTCAAGGCCGTCTACGACGAGGTGGTGCCCGCCGCCAAGGCGGGCGCGCTGCTGATCGACACGTCGACGATCTCCGTCGACGATGCCCGCGCCATCCACAGCCAGGCGGCCGAGAAGGGCCTCGCGCAGATCGACGCGCCCGTTTCCGGCGGTATCAAGGGCGCGACGGCGGGCACGCTGGCGTTCATGGTCGGCGGCGATGACGAAGCCTTCGAGCGGGCCAAGCCGGTGCTGGAACCGATGGCGGGCAAGATCATCCACTGCGGCGCCTCGGGTGCGGGGCAGGCGGCCAAGTTGTGCAACAACATGGTGCTGGCCGTGCAGCAGATCGCGATCGGTGAGGCGTTCGTGCTCGCCGAGAAGCTGGGCCTGCCCGCGCAGTCGCTGTTCGACGTGATCACCGGCGCGACCGGCAACTGCTGGTCGGTGCACACCAACTGCCCTGTGCCCGGCCCGGTTCCGACCTCCCCGGCCAACAACGGCTTCAAGCCGGGCTTCGCGACGGCGCTGATGAACAAGGACCTGGGGCTGGCGATGGCCGCGGTCGAGTCCGCCGGATCGAAGGCGCCGCTGGGCAGCCACGCCGCCGAGATCTACGCGGAGTTCGCCCAGTCCGATCCGACCCACGCCGCACTGGACTTCAGCGCGATCATCGAGGCGCTGCGGGACTGACCCGGGGTCAGGCCGCGCTCGGCCTGCGGTGGCTGTCGAGCCACGCGTCGTGCAGGCGCTGACAGTCGGCGATACTGCGCGGCTGCGCCGCGGAGTCGTCGCCGAGCAGCACGGTCGGCACACCACAGGTCTCCGCCGCCCGAAGGCTCACCTGCGACCCCGCGAACGCAAGAGAGTTGTGCGCCGGCGCCCCGAGTTCGGCCAGCGCTGTGCGGAACAGTTCGCAGCGCGGGGCGTCGTCGACGGTGACGATCGTGTCGACCATGCCTTCCCCGACCAGCTGCCTCACCAAGGGTTCGACCCAGGTGTGGCGGCCGGTGCTGACCACGCCCACCGCGATGCCCGCACCGAACGCCTCGGCGATCAGCTCCGCCATCCCGGGACGGGCGGTGATGTCGGCGTCGAGGATCGTCTCGGCCAGGATCATCTCCTTGGTCGCGCAGATCTCGTCGACGAGCAACTCGGCCAGCACATCGCATTCGCTGCTGACCCCGCGCTTGCGCAGTTCGGCGGCGACCCGGCGGCGCTCGTCGGGAAGCTCCTGCAGTTGCCGGTAGCGCGCCGGGGACCACGAGATGTCGAGTTCCAGCTCCGCGAACGCCGCGTTGAAGGCGAGCCGGTGGCCGGTGCTCTCCACGTC
Source organism: Mycolicibacterium parafortuitum (assembly GCF_002086815.1). Taxonomy (GTDB): domain Bacteria; phylum Actinomycetota; class Actinomycetes; order Mycobacteriales; family Mycobacteriaceae; genus Mycobacterium; species Mycobacterium parafortuitum. The sequence goes on along the minus strand of NZ_MVID01000018.1, from coordinate 67,070 downwards.
GGCGATCGCGTCGAGGTCGAGGATCACCGCGCTCAGGGTGGACAGGGGGCGTACCGCGGTGTCACCTGGGGTGTCACCGGGTCCGGACCAGTCCCACCAGAACCGGCCGGCACGCCATGCTTTCTGCTGTGAGGGCTGCACGAATTCATAGTGGCCCACATCACACCATCGCACCTCCCCCGTGAGGGGGAATCTCTAAGGTGGGGCCATGACCCCCGATCCGGTGCGAATCGTGCTGGTCGACGACCACGAGATGGTCATCGAGGGCTTGAAGGCGATGCTGGCCGCGTTCAGTGACAGGGTCACCGTCGTCGGCCAGTCGGTCGGCGCCGAGCGGGTGATGGGCGTGGTCGCCGACCTCGATCCGGACATCGTGCTGTGCGATGTGCGCATGCAGGGATCCAGCGGGCTGGACGTCTGCCGGCAGCTCCGCGCCTGGGATCCGGACCGCAAAGTGGTGATGCTGTCGGTCTATGACGACGAGCAGTACCTGTTCCAGGCCCTGAAGGTCGGCGCGTCCGGCTACCTGCTCAAGAGCATCAGCAGTGAGGACCTGGTCAGACAGCTCGAGTCGGTGCACATCGGCCAGACGGCGATCGACCCGTCGATGGCGGCGCGGGTGGTGGAGTGGCCCGGTGCCCGTCAGGGCCTGACCCAGCGGGAGAGCGAGATCCTGGAGCTGGTGGTCAACGGACTGTCCAACCGCGCCATCGCCGCGAAGCTCGTCATCGGCGACGAGACGGTCAAGACCCACCTGAGTTCGATCTACCGCAAGCTCGGCGTCAGCGACCGGACCGCGGCCGTCGCGACCGCGTTGCGCGAAGGCATCTTCCAATGACGCGGCCGGTGCTGACCGCTGACCGCGAGCTGGCGCTGCTGCGCGAGCTGATCCAGGCCGCGTCGCGCGGACCCGGGGTGGAACCGCTGGCCGCGGCGGCCGCCCGGATGATCACCGCGGCCACCGACAGCGACGTGTGCTTCGTGCACGTGCTCGACGACACCGAGCGGTCACTGACGCTGGCCGGCGCGACGCCGCCGTTCGACGCCGAGGTCGGCAAGATCAGACTGCCGCTCGGACAGGGCATCTCGGGTTGGGTCGCGAGCCATCAGCAACCGGTGGTGATCCGCAAGGACAAGGAGTCCGATCCGCGCTACCTGCCGTTCCGGTCGCTGCGCGGCCGCGACTTCACCTCGATGGTGTCGGTGCCGATGCAAACCGAACCCGGCGGCCTGGTGGGTGTGCTCAACGTGCACACCGTCGCCGAACGCGATTTCGCCGACGCCGACGTCGAGCTGCTTCTGGTGATCGGCAGGCTGATCGCGGGTGCGATGCACCAGGCCCGCCTGCACCGCCAGCTGGTGGCGCGCGAACGCGCCCACGAGAACTTCGTCGAGCAGGTCATCGAGGCCCAGGAGCTGGAGCGCCGGCGGCTGGCGGGCGACATCCACGACGGCATCTCCCAGCGGCTCGTCACACTGTCCTACCGGCTCGACGCCGCCGCGCAGGCCGCGAAGTCGCCGGCCGATCACGCCGCGCTGACCGAACAGCTGGACCGGGCCCGGGAACTCGCCGAGCTCACCCTGCAGGAGGCCCGTGCCGCGATCAGCGGGCTGCGGCCCCCGGTGCTCGACGACCTCGGGCTCTCCGGCGGGCTGGCCAGCCTGGCCCGGTCCATCCCGCAGATCGACATCGACCTCGACATCGGCGGGGAGCTGGCCGACAACCGGCTCCCCGACCACATCGAGCTGGCCCTGTACCGCATCGCGCAGGAGTGTCTGCAGAACGTCGTCAAACATGCCCGCGCCGACCATGCCCGGCTGACGTTCGGCGTCGACCGGACCGACAACGGAGAGGTCGCGCGGCTGGAGATCGTGGACGACGGCGTCGGTTTCGACACCCTGGAGAACCCGCTCGGCGGCGACGAGATGGGCGGCTACGGGCTGCTGTCGATGGCCGAGCGCGCCGAGATCGTCGGGGGCAGGCTCAACATCCGCTCCCGGCCCGGCAACGGCACCGCGGTCACCGCGACGATCCCGCTGCCCGCGAACCGGGAACCCGGCTAGAAATCGCCCGCGCTGTGCCGCAGCGTCTCGATCGCGCCGGACAGCGCGCGGGACTGTTCCTCGGAGATCCCGATGTCACCGAACACTTCCTTGTTCAGCGTCTCGGTGGCGTCCTCGACCGTCGAGCGACCGAGGTCGGTGATGCGCACCAGCGTGGTGCGACCGTCGGTGGGGTGCGGCAGCCGCTCGACGAGCCCGTCGGCCTCCAGCCGCCGGATCGCGTGCGTGACGCTGGTGACGTGTACCTGCAGCCGGTCCGACGCTTTGGTGATCGGGAGCGCCCCGGTGCGGCTGAACGCCAGCAGGCGCAGCAGTTCGAACCGGGAGAAGCTCAGATCGTAAGGGCGCAGCGCGTTCTCGACCCGGGCCAGCAGGATCTGATGGGCCCGCATCACCGAGGTCACCGCGACCATCCCGTCGGCGACATCACCCCAGCCCGCGCGCTCCCAGTTGGCGCGTGCGGTGGCGATAGGGTCGCGCCGGTCCGGTCCCACGCACCTTTCTTACCTCATCACAGCTGTTTCTCCAGCAGCACCCTGCCGTCGTGCGTCGACACCAGCTGCACGGCCTTGATGTCGTCGGCCGCCATCGGCGTCGTCCCGCTCGGCAGCGCCGTCGCCCCGGAAAGCCCGAGCCATGTGGCGATCTGGGACCGGGTCCCGTCGTGCCCGACGACCACCATGCCGAGGTCCTGCGGTGGCGTGCTGTGCGGGCTCTGCCCCCAGTCGCCGTACGAGCACGCCATGTCGATCCGGGTGCCCCAGCCGTATCCGGTCAGCGCGACGCTGGCGTTGATCGGGGTCTCCGACACCTTGGCCATCGTGAGCAGCGGCGCCGACGCCTGCTCGTCGGTGCGCGCATCGCGGCCGAACAGCTCCGGTTTGACCACGAGCGCCAGGGCCAGCGACAGCATCGCCGCGGCCACCGCGACGGCGGCCAGGGTCATCGCGCGGGTCCTGCGGCGGCGCGCCCGGACCCGATCGATCACCGAGGTCAGCACCTCCGGCCGCAGCGGCGGCTCGGGCTGCTCGTCGTCGAGCGCGCTGACCTCGTCGAGGTCGAGCATCGACAGCACAGCCGGTATCCCGCTGAGTTCGGCGACCGCGGTGCGGCAGCTCGGGCAGTCGGACAGGTGGTCCTCGTACTCGTGGCGGTCGTCGCGGGCCAGCGCGCCGAGCACATAGGCGGCATCCCACGTCTGGTAGCGATCCCGGGGAGTCATCGCGTCACCCCCATCTCCTCTAGTCCGAGCCTCAGTGCGCGGACGGCGTAGTGCAGCCGGGATTTCACGGTGCCCTCCGGGATCTGCAGATCGGCTGCGATCTGCCCGGTGGTCCAGCCCTGGTAGTAGGCGCGCCGCACGACGGCCCGGTGTTCCTCCGAGAGTTGGCGCAGCGCGGCGCTCAACAGGATCCGGTCCAGCGCGGTGTCCACCTCGTCGGGCGACGCGCTGTCCGCGACGCTGCCGGGGTCGGGCACGTCGGTCTCGTGGCGGAACCGGGCGCTGCGGCGTTCGTCGATGATCATGTTGCGGGCCACAGTGAACAGCCAGGCTCGGGCCGGGCGTTCCACATCGGCGATGACGCTCGGATGCCGCCACGCGCGCAACAACGTCTCCTGCACGACGTCCTCGGCGCGGGCCCGATCCCCCGTCAACCGCAGCGCATAGCGCCACAGCGCGGTGGCGTGCTCGTCGTAGAGCACGCGCATCATCGCGGCTTCCGGGTCATCCATCCCAACCTCCGTCTTCAAGTACGACGGACAGGCGAGATTAGTTCAGCCGGCTGTCAGAATCCTGGGACCGCCGTCGGTGACGGCGACGGTGTGCTCCCAGTGCGCGGCGCGGGAACCGTCGGTGGTCACCACGGTCCAGTCGTCCTCGAGCACCGCGGTCTTGCGGGTTCCCAGCGTCAGCATCGGCTCGATGGCCAGCACCGAACCGGGCGCCAGGTACGGGCCGCGGCCCGGCGCGCCCTCGTTCGGCAGGAACGGGTCCATGTGCATCTCACGGCCGATGCCGTGACCGCCGTAGCCGGCGACGATGCCGAACTTGCGGCCGTAGCGCTGCTCGGCGGCGTGGGTGCCCTTCTCGATCGCGTGCGACACGTCGCTGAGCCGGTTGCCCGGCAGCATCGCCGCAATCCCGGCCTCCATCGACTCCCGGGTGGCCGCCGACAGGTTCGCGTCGGCGTCGATGAGCGTGCCGACACCGAACGTCACCGCCGAGTCACCGTGCCAGCCGTCGAGGATCGCGCCGCAGTCGATGGACACCAGGTCGCCCTCGGCGAGCAGTTCGGTCGCCGACGGGATGCCGTGCACGACGCGGTCGTTGACCGAGGAGCAGACCGTGGCCGGGAAGCCGTGGTAGCCGAGGAACGACGGGGTTCCGCCGCCGTCGCGGATCACCGACTCGGCGACCGCGTCGAGGTCGAGCGTCGACACTCCCGGCGCGGCGGCCGCCTGCACCGCCTTCAGCGCGGCGGCGACGAGCGCACCGGCAGCGGCCATCGCGTCGAGTTCCCCCGCGGTGCGCTGGGGGACGACTTTGCGGCTACGCAGGCCGGGCAGGGAGACCATCTACTGGCCGAGCGCCTTCAACGCCCGGTCGAAGACCTCGTCGAGTTCGCCGACGGCGTCGACGGTCTTGACGTCGGCGGAGTAGAAGTCCAGCAGCGGGGCCGTCTCGTCCCGGTAGACCTTGAACCGGTTGCGGATGACGTCCTCGGTGTCGTCGGCGCGTCCGCGACCCTTGAGCCGCGAGACGAGCTCCTCTTCGGGCACCCGGAACTCGACGACCGCGTCGAGCGAGAGCCCGCGCTTCTCCAGCATCTCGGCCAGCGCCTTGGCCTGCTCGACCGAGCGCGGGAAGCCGTCCAGGATGAACCCGGCCTTCGCGTCCTCGTCGTCGAGCCGGTCGTCGACCAGCGCGTTGGTCAGGGTGGCCGGGACCAGATCACCGGCGTCGAGGTACTTCTTGGCCTCGATGCCCAGCTCGGTGTTGTTGCTGATGTTGTACCGGAACAGGTCGCCGGTGGAGATGTGCGGGATGCCCAGCTTCTCTGCCAGTTTCTGGGCCTGCGTGCCCTTGCCCGCTCCGGGCGGTCCCAGCAACACGATTCTCACTTCAGGAACCCTTCATAGTTGCGCTGCATCAGCTGGCTTTCGATCTGCTTGACGGTGTCGAGTCCGACGCCGACGGCGATGAGGACCGCAGTACCGCCGAACGGCAGGTTCTGCACGGAGCCGGTGTTGCCGATCTCCAGGAAGAGGTTCGGCAGCACGGCGATCACGCCCAGGTAGATCGAGCCCGGCAGGGTGATCCTGGACAGAACGAAACTCAGGTACTCGGCGGTCGGCTTACCGGGCCGGATGCCCGGGATGAAGCCGCCGTACTTCTTCATCTCGTCGGCGCGTTCCTCGGGGTTGAACGTGATCGAGACGTAGAAGTAGGTGAAGAAGATGATCAGCCCGAAGTAGATCGCGATGTAGACCGGGCTGCTCGGGTCGGTCAGGTAGTCGGCGACGAACGACTGCCACCACCCGGTGCTGGGGCTGTCGCTGGCGCTGGTGATCAGCTGGGTGATCAGGTGCGGGATGTAGATCAGCGACGACGCGAAGATGACCGGGATGACGCCGGCCTGGTTGACCTTCAGCGGCAGGTAGGTCGAGGTGCCGCCGTACATCTTGCGGCCGACCATGCGCTTGGCGTACTGCACCGGGATACGGCGCTGACCCTGCTCGACGAACACGACGCCGACCACGATCAGCAGTGCCGCGACGCAGACCAGGGTGAAGACCATGCCACCGCGGCTGTCGAGGATGTTCTTGCCCTCGCCCGGGATCGCCGAGGCGATGCTGGCGAAGATGATCAGCGACATGCCGTTGCCGACACCGCGCTCGGTGACCAGCTCGCCCATCCACATCACCAGAGCCGCACCGGCGGTCATCACGATGACGATGACGGCCAGGGTCCAGATGTTCATGCCTTCGCTCTGGCCCTCGATGATGTCCAGCGAGCAGCCCTGCAGCAGCCCGCCGTTGGCGGCCAGCGCCACGATGCTGGTGGCCTGCAGGATCGCCAGCGCGATCGCGAGGTAGCGGGTGTACTGCGTGAGCTTGGTCTGCCCCGCCTGCCCCTCCTTGCGCAGCTGCTCGAAGCGCGGGATCACCACGCCGAGCAGCTGGACGATGATGCTCGCGGTGATGTACGGCATGATGCCGACCGCGAACACCGACAGCTGCAGCAACGCACCGCCGGAGAACAGGTTGATCAGCGAGTAGATCTGACCCGACTCACCGCCGCTCACGTCGGCGATGCACTGCTGCACGTTCGGGTAGTTGACGCCCGGCGACGGAACGTTGGCACCGACCCGGTAAAGGATCACGATTCCGAGCGTGAACAGGATCTTTCGCCTGAGATCTACTGTCCGCAGGGACGAGATGAAAGCCGACAGCACTCTTTCCTCCTGCACGGCCGTGGGTCTCGCTCGCGGCGTGCTCATGGGGCTGGCGTAACCAGCGTCGTGGTTAAGTCCTGTGCGCGACGGCACGCGCAGGCCAAACAGCCTGCGCAAGTCACGCGTTCAAACAGTCTACGAGACTAACAGCTGCATGTTCTCTCCCCGAATCGTGGATTGCCGCACATCCGACGCTCAGGGCGCATTCAGTTTCCGAGCGTACAGTCGCCGACAGTTGTTAACTGCCCTAATTAATAAAGCCGAGTACTGAGGATTCGCCCATGCCACGTACCGAGAACGACACCTGGGATCTGGCCTCCAGCGTCGGCGCGACCGCCACGATGGTCGCCGCGGCCCGCGCGGTCGCGACCAAGGCCGACAACCCCGTCATCGACGATCCGTACGCCGAACCCCTCGTGCGCGCGGTCGGCGTCGACTTCTTCACCAAGCTCGCATCCGGCGAGTTGACCGCCGCCGACCTCGACGCCAACGACTCCGGACAGTCACCGGTCGGGATGAGCCGCTTCGCCGACGGGATGGCCGCGCGCACCCGGTTCTTCGACGACTTCTTCGCAGCCGCGTGCGCGGCGGGTATCCGGCAGGCCGTCATCCTGGCCTCCGGGCTCGACGCACGCGGATACCGGCTGTCCTGGCCGCAGGACCTGACGCTGTTCGAGATCGATCAGCCCGAGGTCATCACGTTCAAGAAGACGACACTGGCCCAGCTCGGCGCCGCACCGACGGTCGACCTGAAGACCGTCGCGATCGATCTGCGCGGCGACTGGCCTGCCGCGCTGGCCGCGGCCGGGTTCGACGCGAGCGCGCCGACGGCGTGGATCGCCGAGGGACTGCTCGGCTACCTGCCACCCGATGCGCAGGACCGGCTGCTGGACACCATCGGCGAGTTGAGCGCACCCGGCAGCCGCCTCGCCGTCGAATCGGTGCCGTCCCAGACCGTCGCCGACCAGGACGAGCTGCGCGAGCGGATGAAGGAGTCGACCGATCAGTGGCGCAGCCACGGCTTCGACCTCGACTTCTCCGAGCTGGTGTTCCTCGGCGAACGCGCCGAGGTCTCCGCGTACCTGCGCGAACAGGGCTGGCAGGTGGAGGCCACGCCGACCAACGACCTGCTGCGCCGCTACGGGCTGGAGCCGCTGGACAGCGACGAGGGCTTCGCCGACGTCGTCTACGTCGACGCGACGCGATAGAGCGCACACGGGAGCCGAGATGTCACGCACCGAGGGCGACACCTGGGACCTGGCCACCAGCGTCGGCGCGACGGCGACGATGGTCGCCGCCGCCCGGGCGGTGGCCAGCGGCGACCCCGATCCGCTGATCGACGACCCGTACGCCGCGCCGCTGGTGCGCGCCGTCGGGATCGAGTTCTTCACCAAGATCGTCGACGGCGAGCTCGACTATGCCGCCGGGGACGACTCGGGCGTCGGCCGGCTGATGACCGACGTGATGGCGGTGCGGACCCGGTTCTTCGACGATTTCTTCGCCGCCGCGACGGCGGCCGGCATCCGGCAGGCCGTGATCGTGGCCTCCGGCCTGGACTCGCGTGCCTACCGGCTGGACTGGCCGGCGGGCACCGCGGTGTTCGAGATCGACCAGCCCGCGGTGATCGGATTCAAGACCGCGACGCTGGCAGCGCTCGGCGCCGTGCCCGCGGCGCGGCTGCATACCGTCGGCGCCGACCTGCGCGACGACTGGCCGGCGGCGCTGCGGGCCGCCGGCTTCGATCCCGGCGCCCCGACGGCATGGATCGCCGAAGGGCTGCTCGTCTATCTGCCGCCCGACGCCCAGGACCGGCTCTTCGACGACATCGACCGGCTCAGCGCGCCCGGCAGCAGGCTGGCCACCGAGTACCACCCCGACGCCGGCGCCGGCATCGGCGAACGCGCCCGCGCCCTGCGCGACCAGTGGCGCAGCCAGGGTTTCGACAGCGGCATCCCCGACGTCGCCGACCTGTTCCAGCCCGGCGAGCGCACTCCCCCGGCCGAGCAGCTCGGCGCGCTGGGCTGGGACGTCACCGCGTGTCGGCGGCCAGAGGTCTTCGCGCGCTACGGCAGAAGCCTCGACGCGCCGGACACCCTCGGGACCCTGCGAGACTCGATGGCACTGGACGCGATCAAGACACCGCACGGAAAGGACCAGCCATGACACGCACCGACGGAGACACCTGGGACCTCGCGACGAGCGTCGGCGCGACCGCGACGTCGGTGGCGGCATCCCGCGCGCTCGCCTCCCGCGAACCGGACGCGCTGTTCGACGACCCGTACGCCGGACTGCTCGTCGAGGCGGTCGGGCTGCCGCATTTCGTGAAGGTGGCCCGGGGCGAGATCGACTTCGAAGGCGACCCGCTGTTCGGCGCCCGGCAGGCGATCGACCAGATCTCGGTGCGCACCCGCTACTTCGACGACTTCTTCGCCCGGGCGGCCCAGGACGGGATCCGGCAGGCCGTCATCCTCGCGTCGGGACTGGACACCCGCGCCTACCGGTTGCCGTGGCCTGCGGGCACCGTCGTCTACGAGATCGACCAGCCAGCGGTGATCGAGTTCAAGACCCGGGTGCTCGCCGACGCCGGCGCCACACCGGCCGCCGAACGCCGCACCGTCGGTATCGACCTGCGCGACGACTGGGCCACCGCACTGCGCGACGCCGGTTTCGACCAGGACCGCCCGACCGCGTGGATCGCCGAGGGACTGCTGATCTACCTACCGCCGGAGGCGCAGGACCGGCTGTTGGACACCGTCACCGCGCTCAGCGCACCGGGCAGCCGGATCGCGACCGAACACATGGATCCCAAGGCGCTGACCGGTGACTGGGCCAAGGCGATGACCGAGCGGGCCCAGCGGCACGGCAGTGACATCGACCTGACCAAGCTGTTCTACAGCGGCGAGCGTAGGACCGCGACCGAGCACCTGAGCGCGGCGGGCTGGCAGACGACGGTGCTGACGAGCAACGAGGCCTACGCCGCCCACGGTCTGGAACCGGTCCGTGACGAACTGGTCGCGATGATCGGCGGCTCCGGGTACCTGACGGCTGTGCGCGTCTGAGGAACTACCAGAAGCGGCTCTCCCCGAGCCACAGCGCGTTGACGCCGGTGAGTGAGCGCTGCGTCTGATCGACCACGTCGGCCAGCGAGCGGATCGCCAACCCGCCCACCAGTTCCGTCAGCGACGCCGCCGCGGGCTGTGACGACGGCTTGGGCCGCAGGACGTCCCGCAGCGACGCACTCGGCAGGTACCGCAACCCGACCTTGGTGTCCTCGTCGATGCCCGCCAGCGCCTTGGCCCGCCGGACCGCGGTGCGCAGTCCGCCGAGCTCGTCGACGAGCCCACGCTCGTGCGCATCCGCACCGGTCCACACCCGGCCGCGGGCCACCTTCTCGACGGCCTCGACGGTCATGTCGCGGCCGGCGGCGACGCGTTCGAGGAAGTCGCGGTAGAACAACTCGGCCTCGGCGGACACCTGCGCGTGCTGCTCCTCGGTGAACGGCGCGTTGATCGACCACGCGTCGGCGTTGGCGTTGGTCTTCACCGAGTCCGATCCGACCCCGAGCCGGTCCTTGAGGTCGCGGGCCACGAACTTGCCCGTCACGACGCCGATCGAGCCGGTGATGGTGGCGGGGTTGGCGACGATCGCGTCGGCGGCCATCGACACGTAGTAACCGCCCGACGCCGCGACCGCGCCCATCGACGCGACCACCGGTGTACCGCTCTCGCGGGTGCGGACCACCTCGCGCCAGATCGTCTCCGACGCGGTGACCGATCCACCGGGGCTGTCGACACGCAGCACGACGGCCGCGACGTCGTCGGCGGCGGCGGCCTCGCGCAGCGCGGCAGCGATGGTGTCCCCACCGGCGTTCGAGCCGCCGCGCGGCGACAGCTGCCGTCCACCCCGCCCGCTGACGATCGGGCCCGCCACGGTCACCACCGCGATCCGCTGCCGGTGCTGCAGGTTCGGAACCGACGGGCGCTTGGTGCGCGCGTAGCGGTGCAGGTACAGCCGGGGGGCTTCTTCTTCCTCGTTCGCATTGTCGGCGCCGGCTCTCTTTGCGCAGGCCAGTTCCCCGATCCGGGCGTACGCCTCGTCCCGGAATCCGACGCGGTCGATCATCTTCGCGGTGAGGGCGTCGTCGCGCAGCAGCGGCGCACGGTCGGCCAGCGCGTCCAGCGCCGCGGAGTCGATGCCGCGGGACCGGGCCACCGCCTCCCATACCTGTGTGCGCAGCCCGGTGACCAGCGCGGTGTCTGCCTCGCGGTGCGGTTGGGTGTAGCTGTGCTCGGTGAAAAGGTTCGGCGCGGACTTGTACTCACCCATGGCGATGAACTGGGCCTCGACACCGAGCTTGTCGAGCGCGTCGCGCAGGAACAGCGCGTTGGTGGCGAAGCCGACCAGGCCGACCGTGCCCGACGGCTGCATCCACACCTCGCCGAACGCCGAGGCCAGGTAGTAGGACAGCGTGCCGGGGTAGGTCTCGGCCCACGCCAGCGACGGCTTCTTCGCGGTGAACGCCTCGATCGCCTCGCGCAACTCCTGAACGGGCCCGGGCGGGGCGGCGTCGATCTGCACCCGCGCGATCAGGCCTGCGACGCGTGGATCGTCGGCGGCGCGGTGCAGCGCGGCGATCGCTTCCCGCAGCAGCAGCGGCCGGCCCGCGCCGTTGAGCAGCGCGACCGGGTCGAAACCGGCGGACTCCGGCGGGGCGCTGCGCAGATCCAGCTCGAGGATGCAGCCGTCCGGAACGCCCTGGTGACGGGCGGTGTCGACCTTACGGGCGAGCTGGCGGACCTCGTCGAACCCGGGCACGCCGGACAGCAGAGCGAACATGCTTCGAGCGTACCGACGGGTCGCGGGAGGTCAGCGGCCGATCAGCCGGCCCCACTGGGGGCAGTAGACGTACGAAGAAGCCCGCATCAGGCCGACGGCCTGCTCCTTGGTGATGTTGGCGTTCTTCGACAACGTGCCGACGACGCCGCGCACCGCGGGCGCCGGGTTCGGGTTGCCCTGCAGACCCGTGGTGAGCATCTCGCACACCCGCTGGCCGACGGCCTTGAGGTCCTGATCGGGTGAGCGCGGGATGCCGATCTGGTCGATGTAGGCCGCGAAGCGATCGTCGGGCGAATCGGCATGGGCGGGCGCAAGGCCGCCGAACAGGGCGAAACCGGCGGCGATCAACGCGGCGGTGACGGTTCGACGGTGGCGGGTCATCGGCATTACTCCTCGGGGGTGTCGGCATGCGAAGTGTAGATCGTCTCGACACTTTGTGTCGTTACGAGCGAACGGCCTCCCAACGCAAGAACCCCCGCCTGAGGCGGGGGTTCTTGGTTGAGCACGTCTACAGTTCGGTGGCCGAACCGCCTGCGGCGGTGATCGCCTCGCGGGCGCTGCCGCTGAACTTGTGCGCGGTGACGTCGATCTTGGCGGTCAGCTTGCCGTCGCCGAGCACCTTGACGAGCACGTTCTTGCGAACCAGGCCCTTGGCCACCAGCTCGGCCACACCGACGGTGCCACCCTCGGGGAAGGCCTTGTTGATGTCGCCGACGTTGACCGGGGCGTACTCGGTGCGGAAGCGGTTACGGAAGCCCTTGAGCTTCGGCAGCCGCATGTGGATCGGCATCTGGCCGCCCTCGAACGTCACCGGGACGTTCTTGCGGGCCTTGGTGCCCTTGGTACCGCGACCGGCGGTCTTGCCCTTGGAGCCTTCACCACGACCCACGCGGGTCTTCTTGGTCTTCTCCCCGGGAGCCGGCTTCAGGTCGTGAAGCTTGATCGGAGCCATGTCTATACCTTCCGCTCTTCGCGCGAGCGCTCATCGCCGACCACCTCGACGTCGACGAGATGGTGCACGGTGTTGATCAGACCGCGCGTCTGTGCGTTGTCCTCGCGGACCACGGACTGACGGATCTTGCGCAGCCCGAGGGTCCGCAGCGTCTCGCGCTGCTTCCAGCGCGCACCGATGGTGCTGCGCACCTGGGTGATCTTGAGCTCTGCCATGGTTACGCCGTTCCTTCACGCGCTGCGCTGGCGGCCAGGGCCTCGGCCTCGCGACGAGCCCTGAGCATGCCCGCGGGCGCTACATCCTCGATAGGCAGGCCGCGGCGAGCCGCGACCTCTTCGGGACGCTGCAGCAGCTTCAGCGCGGCAACGGTGGCGTGCACCACGTTGATTGCGTTGTCGCTGCCCAGCGACTTGGCCAGGACGTCGTGCACCCCGGCGCATTCCAGCACCGCGCGGCAGGCACCGCCGGCGATGACGCCGGTACCCGGGCTGGCCGGACGCAGCATCACGACACCGGCCGCGGCCTCACCCTGAACCGGGTGGGTCACGGTGCCGCCGATGAGCGGCACGCGGAAGAAGTTCTTACGCGCTTCTTCGACGCCCTTGGCGATGGCGGCGGGAACTTCCTTGGCCTTGCCGTAGCCGACACCGACCATGCCCTTGCCGTCGCCGACGATCACCAGCGCGGTGAAGCTGAACCGGCGACCACCCTTGACCACCTTGGAGACGCGGTTGATCGTGACCACGCGCTCCAGGTAGTTGCTCTTCTCGCGATCGTCACGACCGCCCCGGCCGCCGCGATCGTCACGGCGGCCACGGCCACCGCGATCGTCACGGCCGCCACCGCGATTGTCCTGCGCCGAACCGGCGCCAGCCTGCTCGGCCATCATGCAGTCCTCTCGTTGACAGTCATCAGAATTTCAGCCCGCCTTCGCGCGCGGCGTCGGCCAGTGCCGCGATCCGCCCGCCATAGGTGTAGCCACCGCGGTCGAACACGACCTCCTCGATGCCTGCGGCCTTGGCGCGCTCCGCGATCAGCTGTCCGACGCGGGCGCTGGCGGCCTTCTTGTCGCCGTCGGTCGCCCGCACGTCGCCCTCGATCGAGGACGCGGCAGCCACCGTGACGCCGTCGAGGTCGTTGACCAGCTGCACGTGGATGTGCCGCGACGACCGGTTGACCACCAGACGCGGACGGTCGGCGGTGCCGGCGACCTTCTTGCGCAGGCGTGCGTGCCTGCGCAGCCGCGAGGTGCGGCGCGTCTCGGAGACGTTCTTGCCCACCGGCGTGTGGCCGGCAGCTTCTTTGGTGTTGGTCTTGGTAGCCATCTACTACTTACCCGTCTTTCCGACCTTGCGACGGATCTGCTCGCCCTCGTAGCGGATTCCCTTGCCCTTGTAGGGATCGCTCTTGCGGAGACGGCGGATGTTCGCCGCGATCTGGCCGACCGCCTGCTTGTCGATACCGGAGATCGAGAACTTCGTGGGGGTCTCGACCGTGAAGGTGACACCCTCGGGTGCGTCGATCTGCACCGGGTGGCTGTAGCCGAGGGCGAACTCCAGGTTGCTGCCCTTGGCGACCACGCGGTAACCGACGCCGAAGATCTCCATCTTGGTGGTGTAGCCCTCGGTCACACCGGTCACCAGGTTGGCGATCAGCGTGCGGGACAGCCCGTGCAGCGAGCGGTTGCGCCGCTCGTCGTTCGGGCGGGTGACCAGGATGGCGCCGTCTTCGTTGCGCGAGACCTCGATGGGCTCGGCGACGTCGAGCGTCAGCGTCCCCTTGGGACCCTTGACGGACACGTGCTGTCCGTCGATCGTCACATCGACCCCGGCAGGAACCGGGACCGGCTGCTTTCCAATGCGCGACATGTCTTATCTACCCCTCACCACACGTACGCGAGAACCTCGCCGCCGACACCCTCGCGGGAAGCCTGGCGGTCGGTCCTCAAGCCGGACGACGTGGAAATGATGGCCACACCGAGCCCGCCGAGCACGCGCGGCAGGTTGGTGGACTTGGCGTACACCCGCAGGCCGGGCTTGCTGACGCGGCGGAGGCCGGCGATGCTGCGCTCACGGCTCGGGCCGTACTTGAGCTGCACCACCAGCGACTTGCCCACACGAGCATCCTCGGTGCGGTAATCGCTGATGTACCCCTCCGACTTCAGGATCTCGGCGATGTTCGCCTTGATCTTGCTGTGCGGCAAGGTCACTTCGTCGTGATACGCCGAGTTGGCGTTGCGCAGACGTGTCAAGAAGTCTGCGATCGGATCCGTCATGGTCATGACAGCCGGTTCACCTTTCTCGCGGCGGTTCCCACTGGGTTGAATACCAATCGGGGCCTACCGCAACATGTTTCGCTTGTGGTCTGTGGTTTCCGGCTGCTACCAGCTGGACTTCTGGACACCCGGCAGTTCGCCGGCGTGCGCCATTTCGCGGAGGCAGATACGGCACAGGCCGAACTTGCGGAACACCGCGTGCGGGCGACCGCACCTGTTGCAGCGCGTGTAGCCACGCACCTTGAACTTCGGCTTCTTGTTGGCCTTGTTGACCAGAGCCTTCTTTGCCATGTGCTCAGTTCTCCTTGAACGGGAAGCCGAGCGCCCGCAGCAGCGCACGTCCCTCGTCGTCGTTCGTCGCCGTGGTGACGACGGTGATGTCCATGCCACGGGGGCGGTCGATGCTGTCCACGTCGATCTCATGGAACACCGACTGCTCGGTCAGACCGAACGTGTAGTTGCCGGTCCCGTCGAACTGCTTGGGGCTCAGCCCGCGGAAGTCGCGGATACGGGGCAGCGAGATCGAGATCAGGCGATCCAGGAACTCCCACATGCGGTCACCGCGCAGGGTGACCCGGGCGCCGATCGGCATGCCCTCGCGAAGCTTGAACTGCGCGATGGACTTGCGGGCCCGGCGGATCTCGGGCTTCTGGCCGGTGATCAGCGTGAGGTCGTTGACCGCGCCGTTGATCAGCTTGGCGTCACGGGCGGCGTCGCCGACGCCCATGTTCACGACCACCTTGGTGACGCCGGGGATCTGCATCACGTTCGCGTAGCCGAACTCCTTGAGCAGCTGCTCGCGGATCTCTTCGCGGTAGCGCTGCTTCAAGCGCGGGAGGGTCTTCTCAGTGCTTTCGGTAGTGGTCATGCTCTAGATGTCCTTGCCGTTGGACTTGGCGATGCGGACGTTCTTGCCGGTCTCTTCGTCCTTGCGGAAGCCGATGCGGGTCGGCTTGCCGTCGGAGTCGAGCAGCATCACGTTCGACACCGAGATGGGCGCCTCCTGCGTCACGATGCCGCCAGAGGCCGCGCCGCGCTCGGTGCGCGATTCAGGGGTGTGCTTCTTGATGCGGTTGACGCCCTCGACCAGCACCTTGTTGCGGTCGGGGTAGGCCACCAGCACCTTGCCCTTGGCGCCCTTGTCCTTGCCCGAGATGACGAGCACGGTGTCGCCCTTGCGGACCTTCATCTACAACACCTCCGGGGCGAGCGAGACGATCTTCATGAACTTCTTCTCACGCAACTCGCGCCCGACCGGCCCGAAGATGCGGGTGCCGCGCGGATCGTTGTCGTTCTTGATGATGACGGCGGCGTTCTCGTCGAACTTGATGTAGCTGCCGTCGGCACGCCGACGCTCCTTGACGGTGCGCACCACGACGGCCTTGACCACGTCGCCACGCTTGACGTTGCCGCCGGGGATGGCGTCCTTGACCGTCGCCACGATGACATCACCGATGCCCGCGTAGCGCCGCGACGAGCCACCGAGCACGCGGATGCACAAGATCTCCTTTGCGCCCGTGTTGTCGGCGACCTTGAGCCGCGATTCCTGCTGAATCACTAGATCTCCTCGACCTGGTTATTGTGTGCACGGCAGATACCGACCTGACGTGCGCGGTCTTTGTTGCAATTCCTGTCACCCAAGAGCACGCGGGGCTTTCTCACGACATGAGAGAACCGAGGTCTGCCCTAGGCAACCGTTACATACTAGGTGAGCTCGGGGAATGCTCCAAATCGCCGGGCTCGCCCGGCAGATCGCCCCGTTCAGGCGGTCTGTACCCCGCATACGAGTTCGACCTCGACGGGCGCCCCCGACGGCAGCGCGCTGACGCCGATCGCGCTGCGTGCGGGCCGGCCGCGGTCGCCGAGTTCGGCGATCAGCGCCGCCGACGCCCCGTCGGCCACCGCGGACAGCGCGGTGAACTCCGGTGGACACGCGACGAACACCGTCATCTTCACACAGCGCAGCACAGCACCGTCCGGGGCCGCGGCACGGGCGGCGGCCAGCGCGTTGGCCGCCGCGAGCCCGGCCGCCGCGCGGGCGGCGGCCGGATCCACACCGTCGCCGACACGGCCGGTACAGGTCAGCGCGCCGGCACGGCGGGGTGTCATCCCCGCGGTGTAGACCACACCGTCGTGCAACACCGCCGGGACATACTCGCCCTGCGGCACCGGCACGGCACGCTCAGTCGACACCGAGGGCTATCCCCTCCTGGCGCGGATCCGCTGCGCCGCAGAGCACCCCGCGGTCGTCGACGGAGACCACCTGCACGCTGCCGCCCCCACCCAGCGGAGGCTGGGCGACGAGCCGGTGGCCGGCCCGCTCGAGCCCGCGCAGCGTGTCATCGGGCAGGCCGTGCTCGACCCGCAGTTCGTCGGGGCGGCCGATCACGTCGGCGTCCGAACCGGGAAAGACGGTGAACCGCGGCGCCGACACCGCCTCGGCGGGGTCGAGACCATGGTCGAGCAGATGCGAGAGGACCTGCATGTTCCACTGCACCTGCCCGTCCCCACCCGGGGTGTTGCCGACGTGGCGCAGCCCGCCCGCCTCGTCGGTGACGATCCACGCGTTGAGCGTGTGCAGGGGCTTGCGCCGGGGCGCGACCTCGTTGGGGTGGCCCGCGATCAGGTAGGCGCCGCGGCCCAGCCGGTTGTTGAGCACCACCCCGGTGCCGGGCACGGTCAGTTTGGCGCCGAAGGTGAAGGCCAGGGAGTGGATGAAGCTGACCGCGCGCCCGTCGGCGTCGACGGCGACGGTCGAGGTGGTGTCGCCCGCCCGCACGTCCACCGGCGCCCGGGATTCCCGCCGGGCGTCCAGGTCGCGGCGCTGGGCGGCGAGCCGGGCCGGTGCGAGCACCTCGGCCGGGCCCGAGTTGTCGGCGCCGCACAGCGCGAACCGGTCCTGGAAGGCCACCCGTGCCGCGCGCGCCATCCGGTCGATCGCGTCGGCACCCATCCAGCCCGAGAACCCGACGACGCCGTCGCACAACGCCGCCTGCTGCAGCACCATCCAGCCCGGGGTGGGCAGCGGGGTCTGGTGCAGCACCGCACCCGCGTACCGACCGCTGACCGGCGCTTCGGCGCCGACGTCCCACCCGGCCGCCCATTCGTCGCCGCTGAACGGCGCACCGCCGGCGCGCAGTGCCGCGACCGCGCGCTCGGCGAATTCGCCGTGATAGAAGCCGCGCGGGTCACGTCCCAGGCGGCGGATGGTGGCCGCCAGCTCGGGCTGGGGCAGCCGGGTGCCGACATGTGGCGGGGCCCCAGCGGGGGCGTAGACCGCGCGCAGGTCGCCGTCGTGCGCGATGGCGCTCAACGCCGCGGCCACGTCGCCGGCGGTGCGGGCCGAGCACGCGAGCCCCGTCTCGGCGCGGCGGGCGGCCGGTTCCCACAGCTCGTCGAGCGGACGGGTCGCGCCGCCTGCGGCCAGGGCGGCCAGGGCGGCCGGCGCACCCGGCACCGCGACCGCCAGCGCCCCGTCCAGCGGTATCGACGAAAAGCCCTGAGCGGCATAGAAATCGGGAGTTCCACCGTCGGGTCCGTAGCCGGAGCCGTTGACCGTCCACACCCGACCGTCCGGTTCGCGCACCACCGCGAAGGCGTCCCCGCCGATACCGCACTGCCCGGGCAGCGTCAGCCAGGTCATCGCCGCCATCGCCAGTGTCGCGTCGATCGCATTGCCGCCGGCCGCGAGCACCTGCACTCCGGCGAGGCTGGCCGCGGGGTGGCTGGTGCTGACCATCCCGCCCGTCGCCAGGGTCGCGGGACGGATGCCCGGGCCGGTCACAGCTGCCGTCGCAGCCGTCGGGTCGGGCCGGCCGGCGCCTCGCCGGGATCGAAACCCACGAAGATCTCCCCGTCGCGCTCCTGCACCGGGAAGGTCCGGATCGGCTCGGTGGCCGGCGGGCTGATCGGCTCACCGGTCTCCAGGTCGAAAGCGCTTCCGTGGCAGGAGCATCCGATGCCGTCGTCGCGCAGCCGGCCCGACGACAGCAGGCAGTCCAGGTGCGTGCAGTAGTTCGAGGTGGCGTAGGCCTTGCCGTGCAGCCTCGCGACGGCGAACTCGTGCTCGCCGGCGTAGAAGCGCCGCACGATACCCTCGGGCACCTGACCGGATCTGGCCACTCGGACGAATTCCATTGTCACACTCCGTGTTCTCTTGCGGTGGGTCAGATCGCGGGGTTGAGGTAGACGGTCTTCTCGGTCAGGTAGAACTCCATCGTCGACGCGCCGGCCTGCTCCTTGTAGGTGGCCGTCGACGAGGCCTTGTAACCGCCGAAGGGCGCGTTCATCGCCATCCCGGTGGTGGGCTGGTTGATCTTGACCAGCCCGGTGCGGGAGCGCCGCGCGAACATCTGCGCGACGGCGAGGTCCCCGGTCACGATCGCGGCGGACAGGCCGAACTCGGTGGCGTTGGCCAGGTGCACCGCCTCGTCGAGCGACGCAGCGCGCTGCACCGCCAGCAGCGGGCCGAACACCTCCTCGTCGACGATGCGCATCCCCGGCAGCGCGTCGGTGAACACCGCCGGGCGCACGAAATGCCCACCGGGACAGTCCTCGACGGTCACGGGCTGACCGCCGCAGCGCAAGGTGGCGCCGTCGTCGAGGCCGCTGCGGACGTAATGGGTGAACTTGTCGAACTGTTCCCGGCTGGCGAGGGCACCCATGTCGATGCCCGCGCGGTCCCCGGCCCCGACGCGCAGCGCTTCGGTTCTGGCCACGATCGCGTCGACCACGGCGTCGTGGTTGGCGTCCGTGACGATCACCCGGCTGGTGCCGGTGCACGCCTGCCCGGACAGCCCGAAGGCACCCTTGACGATCAACGCCGCCGCCCGGTCGGGATCCGCGTCACCGGCGACCACCACGGGGTTCTTGCCGCCCATCTCCAGCTGCACCCGGCGGTGCGGCCCGGTCTGGGCGTGGATCAGCCTGCCTACTCGCGTCGAACCGGTGAAGGTCACCGCGGCGACCCGGTCGTCGGCGGCCACGGCCGCACCCGCGGTGCCGTCGCCGTGCACCAGCGCGATCACGTTCGGCGGCAGGCCGCCGGCCAGCAGCGCCTCGACGAGGCGCTGCCCCATCAGCGGTGTGAGCTCGGACGGCTTGAACAGCACCGGGTTTCCGAGCGCCAGCGCGGGCCCGAGCTTTCGGGACGGGATGTTGAGCGGGAAGTTCCACGGGGTGATCGCACCGACGACACCGACGGGCTCGCGCAGCGTGTAGAGCAGCGTGTCCCCCGCCGCCGGATACGTCGCTCCCCCGCAGCGGGTCGCCTCGGCCGCGTAGAACCTCAGGTTCATCGGCGTGCGGCTGACCTCCATGGTGGCCTCGGCCACCGTCTTGCCCTCTTCCCGGACGAGCTCGCCGACCAGTTGGTCCTTGCGTGACTCCAGTTGTGCGGCAGCATTTTCCAGGATCGACGCGCGGCGCTCCGGCGCGGTCGCGGCCCAGTCCGGGGCGGCCTTCTCCAACACGTCGACCGCGGTGCGCACGTCCTCGGCGTCCGAGAGCGGGAAGGTGCCGACGATGTCGGCGGGATGGGCGGGGTTGCACCGGGTGAATGTCGCACCGGAGGCGGCGGGCACCCAGCTGCCGTCGACGAAGTTCGCGCCCTCGATCATGCGCCCGCCCCCTCCGCCACCAGGTCGTCCTCGCCGTAGGCGAGATCCCACAGATCGGCGTCCTCGTCGCCCAGCACGGCGGGATCGACGGTGCGGCCCAGCAGTTCGCGGGCGACGGAGATGTCCTCGCCGCGCTCGACGGCGAACGCGCCGCACAGGTGCGGGCCGTCGAAGAAGAACGCGGTGAAGTCCAGGCCGTCGGCATCCCCGCGGACCACCACGCCGGCGGACGCGGTTCCGAGGAACTGCATGTTGCGGTCGAACTGATCGGACCAGAACCAGTGCGGATCGTCGTTGACGGTGTCACGGCCGAGCATCGCACCGGCCACCGCGACGCCCTGGCGGCTGGCGTTGTCGAAATGCTCGACCCGCACGTGCCGCCCGCGGCGCTCCGAGTAGCGCCGCGCGACGTCGCCGGCGGCGTAGACACCGGCGACGGCGGTGCGCCCGGCGGCGTCGACGACGATCCCGTCGTCGACGGCGAGTCCCGAGGCCGCCGCCACCGCGGTGTTCGGCAGGATTCCGATCCCGATCACCACGGCGTCGAACTCCAGCGGCGCCGCCGCGCCGGCGACGTCGATGAGCACGTGGTCGGCGGTGGTCCGGATCGCCGAGACGCCGGCTCCGGTGCGCAGGTCCACTCCGTGGTCCCGGTGCAGCGCGCAGACCCGCCGGCCCATCTCGGGCCCGATCACCGCGGCCAACGGGATCTCGGCGGCCTCCAGCACGGTCACCGCGGCACCGGCCGCGGTCGCCGTCGCGGCGACCTCCAGGCCGATGAATCCGGCGCCGATCACGGCCAGCCGGCGACCGGGCGCCAGCTGCTGTGCGAGTCCCGCGGCGTCGTCGAGAGTGCGCAGGTAGTGCACCAGGTCCGGTCGCGGCCCGGGCACCGGCAGGCGGCGGGGGCTGCCGCCGGTGGCCAACAGCACCGCATCGGCAGGCAGCGCCGGACCCTCGGCGAATTCGACACGGCGCGTGGCGGTGTCGATGCGGGTCACGGTGGTCCCGGTGAGCAGTTCGACGTCGTTGTCGGCGCGCCACTGCTCGGGCAGGATCCACAGCGAGTCCTGCGAATCGGTGCCGGCGAGGAATTCCTTGGACAGCGGCGGACGCTGATAGGGCGCGTGTGCCTCGTCGCCGATAAGCACGATGCGGCCGTCGAATCCACCGCGGCGCAGGTTGCGCGCGGCCACGGCGGCGGCCTGTCCGGCGCCGACGGTGACATAGGTGGGGCGGTTCACGTCCGTACCTCCTCGGGGGCCTGTGGGGTCTGTTGGGTGCGCGGGGTCGGGTCGACGTAGACGGTGCCGCTGTCCTCGTCGACGCGTACCGCGTAGGTGGGCTGGCAGCGGTCCTGGTCGGCTTCGTAGCCGGTCTCCAGGTCGAACTGCCACTGGTGGCCCGGACAGATCAGCTTGCCGTGCAGCAGCGTGCCCTTCGACAGCGAACGGTCTTGGTGCACACAGAGATCGGCGAACGCGTAGACCTTTCCGCCGGCCTGCAGCAGCGCGATCGCGGTGCCGTCGAGCTCGACGCGCAGCTTGCGCCGGCGGGCCAGTTCCCTGGTGGTGGCCACGGCCACCCACGGTTGCGACACGGGCACTCCTTCTGGGGTCTTGCGGTATGGCTTCGCCCCGTGCGGGGCGAAGCCATACCGCGGTCGGGCGGGCCTAGACCCCGGCGGCCTGCAGGTCCGGGGCGACGTAGGTGTCGTAGAGCCCCTTGGTGTAGGCGAAGCGCATCTCGGCGCCCCAGCGCACCATCTGCAGGCAGCGCTGCTGCAGCTGCGGGGTGTCGGCGTGGTCGAGCACGATCTGGTAGCCGCGCTCCCCGTGCACCACGTCGGAGGTGATGTGCAGGTCGAAGAACTCGATCTCGTCCTCGGTGAACTTGTACACCTCACGCAGCGGCACGATCTGCTTGGTGTAGATGCTGGGCACCTGCGACTCCAGACCCACGACCAGCGCCGCGGTGGCCACCACGAAGTGTTCCCGCTGCGAGACCGCGTAGCACCACGACTGCAGACCGCGGGTGATCGCGTTCATGTTGTCGGGGTCCTCGATGCGTTCCTTGGTGGTCCCGCAGGCCTCGCCGAACTTGATCAGCAGATCGGTGTGGCGGATGTCGGCGAGCTCCTCCTCGTACATGTTCTGCAGCGTGAAATCCTTTGCGCCGGTGAACTCGTCGGGGGTGTTGGCGTAGATGTTGGCCAGGTAGTCGGCGAACGGTCCCACGTAGTGGTAGTGGTTCTCGGCCCACCGGGCGAAGTGGTCGCGGGTCAGGGTGCCCTCGGCCCAGGCCTTCGAGAAGGAGGCGTTCTTGGCCTCGCGGCCCTTGATGGCGTTCTCCAGCGCGGCGCGGAACTCGTCGCGTCCCAGCAGTTCGGTCATGGATTTCGGTCCTTTCGGTGTGTTCACCAGGTACGTTCGATCAGAGGCTGCGGAGCGCCGCAACGGTGCGAAATGCTCACTGCAGCAATGACGTTAACCAGCGATGCGGCGCGGTGACCATGGACAACTTCACCGGACCGGAGCCGCCGACGGGTCATCGTGCACAACCGTCAACGCCCGGTGACCGCGGCGGTCAGGGCCTCGAACTCGGCGAGGATCGCGGCGCCGACGGCCTTGTCCTGCGCACCGTTGCCGCCGCTGATCCCGACACCGCCGACGATCTGGCCGTCGAAGACGAGCGGGAAGCCGCCCACGAACACCGCGAACTTGCCGGGCAGCATGTGGCTGATGCCGAAGGCCTCGTTGCCCGGAAGTGCCGGGCCATCGGGGGCCTCGTTGAACAAATGGGTGGCGCGTTCGTGCCCGGCCGCGGTGAACGCCTTGGCTATCGAGATGTCGACCCCGGTCAGTCGCGCACCCGGAAGACGATGCAGGGCAAGGACATTGCCGCCGTCATCGCAGATGCACAGGGTTTGCTTGACGCCGATCTCCTCGGCCTTGGCCCGCCCGGCCGCCAGCAGCGGCAGTGCGTCGTCGAGGGTGATCCGGTAGATCTGATGCATGGCGGGACTGTCTCCTGTGGGTCGGGACGGTGACGCGGCGCGTCATCGCCGTATCGGTCTGCCTGCCTGGAATGTTTACCGGCGCCGCCCCGGGGAAGCTCTGGTCAACATGTCCCCGATCCGCCGGGCATTCGAGTCAACCTGCACATAGTGTGGCGGCGGAGCGGGTGCGATCGTGCACAGATGCCGCGGTACGGAGCAGGTGTGTGATGACAGCGGAGCGACGCGACGAGAGCCGGATGACGGTGTCGGGGCTGCTCGACGAGACCCTGATGGCGGGTGCCCGCGTGGTGGCCGGCCACGACCGGCTCGACCGGGAACTGCACTGGGTGCTGCCGCTGGCGGAGGTGATGTCACGGCACGACCCCCTCGCCGGGGTCGCGGTGTACAGCAGGCCAGAGGCGTTGCTGGGCAACGGCGCAGCGGTGGCGGCACTGGCCGCGCGCGGGGCCACCACGCTGCTCGTCGACGGCGAGGCGCCCGCCGACTTCCCGTACTCCCGGCTGCCCGCCGACATGGTGGTGGTGGAGATGGGGTTCCCGGTCGGGTTCGCCGCCCTGAACCGGCTGCTCGCCGAACGGGCCCTGAGCCAGGAAGTGCACGCGATGCGCTATGCGACCCACGTGCACGCGTCGCTGGCCGGACTGTTCCACCGCGGCGCGGGGCTGCAGATGCTGGTGCGCGAGGTCTCCAACCTCGCCCGCAACCCTGCGATGGCCCTCGATGCCCGCGGCAACGTGGTGGCGCACAACGGATTCAACGCCGACTCGGCCACCACGGTGGCCGAGTCGATCCTGCCCCTGCTGACCGCGGATCTGACCGCGGCGGCCCGGCAGTCGTCGCACCACGACACCAGGGTGGAGCGCTTCGAGGCCCCCACCGGCGGCCACTGGACGCTGATCTCCACGGCGATCCGGCTGGGGAAGGCGTTCGAAGGCTGGGTTCTGGTGCTGGTGCCGTCCGCGGAGCCGGGCAGCCACGATCTGGCACGCCACGTCGTGGTCACCGAACAGGCCACCGCGATCATCGGCTCGGAGATGCTGCGCCAGCACAGCGTCGACGAGGCCGAGGAGCGGGCCAGAGGCGACTTCGTCCAGGCGCTGGTCCACGGCCACTTCTCCAGCGAGCACGACATGCGCGCCCGCGCCGACTATCACGAGATCGACATCGACGCGCAGTTCGGTGTGTTCGTCGCCCCCGGTGCGGTGCCCCGCGGCGTCGACAACCCGACCGCGAGCATGGTGCGGCTGGCCCGCTACGCCGCCAACGTGGCCCCCGATCCCGCGGTGCGCTCCTATGTCACCGTGCTCGGCGACGTGCTGGTGGTCGTCCGCTCACTGCGCGGCGACGACGACACCGCGATGCGCAAGGAGATGACGCACTACGCCGAGGCGATGGCCGCCGAGCTGGAGAGCCGGCGCGCCACCGCGGTCGCCGTCGCCTACAGCCGGCCCGCCCGGGGGGCCCAGGAGATCGCCGGCAGCTATCGGGAGGCGCGCATCGCGCTGGGCATCGCAGGCCGGCTGCATGTCACCGGTGCGGTGTCCTACCAGGATCTGCGCAGCTTCACCGTGCTCGCCGACGTCGCCGACACCGAGCGGAGCCGGGCGCTGGTCACCGACATCCTCGGACCGCTGCGGCCGACCCCGGACCTGCTGGAGTTCCTGACCGGATACCTCGCCCACGGCGGGAACGTCAACGCGACCGCACGCGCCCTCAACGTGCACCGCAACACCATGCTGACCAAGCTGGACCGGGTGTCGCGGGCGATCGGGCTCGACATCCGGGAGCCCGACCACCAATTCACCGTCTGGCTGGCGATCCGGCTGGACATGCTCACCGAGATCCACGCGGCGGTCGACCGCGAGGCCCGGTTCCGCTGACTATCGCGCGGGTTCGGGATCCGGGCCGGCGAACGACCCGAGCAGCCCGAGCACCGCGACCGCGGCGACGACGAGGAACGCCAGCGGATAACCGGCCCCGCCTGCCCCGTCTGTGCCGCTGAGCGCGATCGCCACCCAGGCCGCCCCCATCGCCGAGCCGCTGAACCGGATCAGGTTGTACAGGCCCAGCCCGGTGCCCTGCGCACCCGCCGGGGAGCGGGTCGCGCCGGTGGCCGCCGGGGTCTGGACGAACGCGATCCCGACACCGACCAGCAGCAGGATGCCCGCGGTCGCGGCCAGCCCGTGGGCGCGCTCGGCGATCCCCGCCGAGGTCGCCGCGGCCAGTGCGAGCTGACCGGCGATCAGCAACGCGAGTCCGGTGCGCAGCACCCGGCGCGGCCCGATCCGGTCCAGGTATCTGCCCACCAGCGGCCCGAGGACCGTCATCGCCGCCGGAACCGCCAGCAGCACCAGCCCCGCCACCGACCCCGACTGCCCACTGCCGACCAGATACAGCGGCACCGCCAGCAGCGTGGCGCCGAGGCAGAACATGAACGAGAAGGCGCCCAGCGTGCTGCGCGCGAACCTGACCTCGGCCACCAGTCGGACGTCGACGAACGGTTCGGCCGCGCGCAGGCAGTGCCGGACGAAGAACGCCAGCACCACCACGGCGGCCCCGATCACCGCGAGCACGGCGATGGACGCGCCGAGCCGCGGCACCAGGGCCACCCCGAGGATCAGCAGACCGGAGCCCGCGGTCAGCGCGGTGGCCCCGACGGCGTCGAAGCTCATCCGCGTGCCGGGATAGCGCGGGATGTGCCGCAGCGTCCCGATCAGGCCCGCCAGCGCGACCGGCACCAGCGGAACGAAGACCCACCGCCACCCCCACGCGTCGGCGATGAAGCCGCCCATCGTCGGGCCGACCGCCTGGCCGATGCCGTTGACCGACGCCCACGCACCGACCGCCCCGCCCCGCCGCTCCCCGGCGAACAGCCATGTCAACAGGCCCATCACCGCCGGGCCGAGCGCCGAGGCGGCCATCCCGCCGAGGCAGCGCCACATGATCAGCAGCTCGAGCGTCGGCGCGGTCGCGGCCCCCACCGCGCACACCGCGGTGCCGATCATCGAGGCGCAGTACACGCGCCGGCGACCGAAGCGATCCCCGATCCAGCCGACCACCGGCATGGTTGCGGTGAAGGTCAGCAGAAACCCGACCACGATGAACACGCCGCTGCCCAGCGGGGCGTCGAAGTCGGCGAGAATGGCCGGCATCGGCACGTTGACGACGTTGTTGCTGATCGTGCCGACCAGCGTGCCCGACAGCAGCGCGGCCAGCGCCAGCGGCGTGCCGTCGCGGCCCTCGGGGACCGCTGGTCCTGCGGGGGGATGGCTGTCGGTGTCGGTCATCTCGGCGCTGTCGTCACGATCTGTCGGCGGTTGCGGGTGGCGGGGTTGCCGGGGGCGTGCCCACCCCAGTCACTGTCTCACCGACGACCCCGCCACGCGGCCGTCCCCTCGGGTCAAAGTGCCCAGTGCGGAAGGTGGATCGCGGCGCAACTGCACATCGCCGCAGCATCCGCAGGAGTATTTACCTGGCCGAAACGCCGGGACATGTGGCCGACAACCGGCGAGCATATTGCACAGAGGGACTGTCACAGCGGTGTGCACTCTGTGCGTTGACCCACGCTCGTATCGCGCCGAGCATTCCCCCATCAGACTGCACAGCCCATGAGCAGTTGTGAGCGAAAGGCCGTCGGATGCAGACTCATCTGGGCGCGGCGCACTGGATATACCTCGCCGGCATCATCGTCATCCTTCTCACGATGGCATTGCGCAAGAACATCGTCGTCCCCGCGGTCATGGCGACATTCCTGACCGCGTGGGTGTTCTCCGGCAGCGTCATCACCGGACTGTCGTCGATCTTCAACGCCAGCCTGGTCGCCGCGCACGAACTGTTCAACATCTTCCTGATCATCGCGCTGGTCACCGCGATGCTCGGCGCGCTGCGCGAGATGGGCGCCGACCGCCTGATGGTCACCCCGTTCCGCCGTGTGATGCGGGCGGGCACAAGCAGTTTCGTGATGCTCGCGCTCATCACCTATGTGATCTCGCTGTTCTTCTGGCCCACCCCGGCAGTCCCTCTGGTCGGCGCGGTGCTGATCCCGGTCGCGATCCGGGCCGGGCTGAGCCCGCTGTCGGTGGGCATGGTCATCGCGATCGCGGGACAGGGCATGGCGTTGTCGTCGGACTACATCATCAAGGTGGCCCCCGGCATCTCGGCGACAGCAGCCGGCGTCGACACCGACAGCGTGGCCGACAAGGCCCTCGTGCTCTCGCTCATCGTGGGCTTCACCGCATTGGTCATCACCTACCTCACCCAGCGCCGGACCTGGCGTGCTCCGTCGCCGGAGTTGCTCGTCGCCTGGGAGAACAAGGCCGACAAGTTCGGTGTGACCGCTTCGGATGACGGCACGCCCGACGGCGGAGAACCGGCGCCTGCCGCGGGCGGGGCTGCCGCGCCCGTCCCGCCTGCTGCGCGCGCCGCCGCCGGCGGGGTCGGGGCCCCGACGGCCACGATCGTGCGCGACACGTCGGCCGCGGAGCCTGACAGCTCCCCGAAGCCCCTGGCGGCCAAGGCGTTTGCGATCCTCGTGCCCGCCGCTTACCTGGTGTTCATCGTCTACCTGCTGCTGGGAAAGTTCACCGCCGCGGTGCCGCCACTCAAGGGCGGTGACGCCGCAGGCATCGTCGGGGGAATCGCGGCGATGATCCTGTTCGCGGCGTGTCTGACCAACAGCCGCCGGGCCTGCCTGGAGGCCTCCTCGCAGCACGTGGTCGACGGCCTGGTGTTCGCGTTCAAGGCGATGGGTATCGTGCTGCCGATCGCCGGCTTCTTCTTCATCGGCAACGGCGACTTCTCGGCCCGCATCCTCGGCATGCCCGAGGACGCCACCGGTCCCGCGTTGCTGTTCGATCTCATCAACGCGGGGCTCTCGCACGTCGCGCCGAACGCGTTCGTGGTCGCGTTCACGGTGATGTTCGTCGGCGTGATCGCCGGCCTGGAGGGGTCCGGCTTCAGCGGGTTGCCGCTGACCGGGTCGCTGTCGGGCGCCCTCGGCAGCGCGGCGGGAATGGATCCGTCGACGCTGGCCGCGATCGGGCAGATGGGCAACATCTGGTCGGGCGGCGGCACATTGGTGGCGTGGTCCTCGCTGGTCGCCGTGGCCGGCTTCGCCCGGGTTCCGGTGCTCACGCTGGCCCGCAAGTGCTTCCTGCCGGTGATGGCCGGGCTCGTGCTGTCCACGCTGTTCGCGATCATCGCGTTCTGATGCGCCAGACCCTCGCGCTGGCCGCCACCGTGGTGCTGACGTTCGTCACCGGCGTGGTCGACGCGGTCGGCTTCCTGGCCCTGGACCGGGTGTTCACCGGGAACATGACGGGCAACATCGTGATCCTGGGCATGGGTGTGGCCGGCGCCGACGAACTGCCCGTGCTCGGCCCGGCGATCGCGCTGGCGGCGTTCACCGCCGCGGCCTATCTCGCCGGCCTGGTGCTGCGCGGCCGCGGCGAGCCCCGCGGTCCGGGCTGGCACCACCGGGTGACCGTGCTGCTGTCGGTCGGGGCGGCCACGCTCTCGGCACTGGCGGTGGCGGCGGTCCTGGCGGGCAGTCACCTCGGGACGGCGCTGCAGATCGTGATGGCCGCGGCGACGGCGGCGGTGATGGGATCCCAGGCGATGGTCGCGCGCACCGTCGCGGTCGCCGACATGACCACGGTGGTGGTCACCTCCACTCTCGCCTCGCTGGCCGGGGAAACGTGGACCCGCGGCGGGCGCGGCGCGGTGTTCAACCGCCGGCTGGTGGCGATCGCGGTGATCTTCGCCGGCGCCGTCGCGGGCGCGGCCCTGCTCCGGGTGCACGTGGCGG
Organism: Mycolicibacterium parafortuitum; assembly: GCF_002086815.1. Classification (GTDB taxonomy): domain Bacteria; phylum Actinomycetota; class Actinomycetes; order Mycobacteriales; family Mycobacteriaceae; genus Mycobacterium; species Mycobacterium parafortuitum. The sequence goes on along the minus strand of NZ_MVID01000018.1, from coordinate 38,043 downwards.
TGCCGTTCGGCCTGGCGGCCGTGCTCACCGCGGCCGTCGCGGTGCTCGGGCACCTGCGGTTGTCGGCCCCGCGCGGGTCCGATCTCTCCACGCGATCTCCACACAGTCTCCAAGCACCGCGGCGCGCTCCGGCGCAGGATCATCTTCGTGATGACGACAACGACTCCGAAATGCGCTGCACCACAACGTGAACAGCGCGCGGATGACACCGAGTTCGAGCGCGCGGCCCTGAGCCTGGCTCCGATGCTGAAGCGGCGCGCGTACGGCTACACCGGAAACGCCGCCGACGCCGAGGATCTGGTCCAGGAGACACTCCTCAAGGCGTATCGCGCCTTTCCCAGGCTCGGGCCGGATCCCTACCTGAAGGCCTGGCTGCTGAGCATCCTGCGTAACACGTGGATCGCGAAATACCGTGCCGCCCAGTGCCGTCCCGCCGAAACATTGACCGCGGAGTTCCAAGACGGAGACACCGGGGCGGTGTCCGCAGAGGAGCTCGTGCTGCGCGACATCGCTGACGACCGGCTCGTCGCGGCGCTGGCCGAGCTCTCCGAGCCGATGCGCCTGACGGTCTATTACACCGCGGTCGAGGGCATGTCGTGCCGCGAGGTCGCCCGGGTGATGGGAGTCCCCGAGGGCACGGTGATGTCGCGGATGCACCGTGGCCGGGCCCAGCTGCGCCGCCGGCTCAGCCAGCCAGGAACGCGTCCAGCTCCGCGCAAAAAGTCCCCCATGCCGGCTCGTCGGCCGTGAGCAGGTGGTTGTCGCCCTCGAGCGGGACGAACCGCGCCCGCGGGATCAGCGTGGCCAACTCCTCCCCGTACTGCAGGGGCACCCGGCGGTCACCGCGGGCGTGCATCACCAGCGTCGGGCAGGCCACCTGGCCGGCGAGGTCGCGGACGTCGATGTGAGCGAACTGCTCCAGGAAACGCACCGCGTTCTCGGCCGAGGTGGTACGGCGCTGCAGATGGTCGAAGGAGTTCCAGTCCTCCCGTGTGCCCCCGGGGATGAACTGCGCGGCGAACACCTGCCGGAAGGCCGGATCGTCATGGCCCCAACCAACCCGTGCAAGGTCGAGATCCAGTGCGGCCGCACGCCGTTCCTCCGGCCCGACCGCGCGCACCGCACGCCCGCGCGCGTACGCCCCGCAGAGCACCAGCCGTGACACCCGTTCGGGGTGGCGCGCGGCGTAGGCGACGGCCACGGCACCGCCCTGGGAGACACCGAGCAACGGGAAACGGTCCAATTCGAGGGAGTCGACCACCGAGGCCAGATCATCGACCCAGTCGTCGAAGGTGAATCCCGGTGCATCCCAGTCCGAGAGACCGCATCCTCGTTCGTCGTAACGGATGTAGCGGTACCGCTGGGACAGATCGCGCACCCAGTGCCGCCACACCGGGCTCTCCACGTCGTAGCGCAGATGCGTCATCCAGTTGCCTGCGCGCACCAGCGGCGGGCCCTCCCCCGCCACCGCGTAGGCCAGCCGCAGTCCGTCGGCGGCGCGGCAGAACGCGACGCGCTGCTCGACCGTCGGCGCGACGTCGCCGGAGGATGGCTCGACGGCGGGATCGGTGACGGTACCGACGAACTGGTAGCCGCGCCCGCGCACCGTCTTGATGTACCGCTGGGACTCCCCGTCGTCACCGAGCGCACGCCGGGCCGCCATGATGCGGCTCGACAACGCGGCCTCGCCGACGAACTTTCCGCCCCACACCGCCTCGAACAGCTCCTGTTTGGTCACACAGCGTCGACGGTTGACCACCAGCACGGCCAGCACGTCGAACACCTGCGGCTCCACCGGGACGGCCTGACCGTCGCGCCGCAACTCGTAACGCTGCGAGTCCAGCACGAACTCGCCGAATACGATCTCCGCCGTTCTCACCGCGGTCCCACCTGCGGCCACCACCAGGTCAGAGCCGCCAGCGCCGTCAGCGCGGTGGCACCGAGGGTGATCACGACACCGACGGTCAAGCGTTGTACCGCAACACTTCTGGGCACCGGTCGACCCGCCACCGGCTGCGCGACGGTGGCGACGAACACCACGCCCAGCGCCGCGAGGAGGAACCCGGCGAGCGCCGAGATCGCCCCGAATTGCGCCAACCACGGCGGGCGGGCCCGCCCGTCACCGCCGTCGGTGAGAACACCGCAGAGCCCGACGAAACCCAATACGCCGAGTTGAAGTTTCTGCCACTCGCGGGCTGAATCCTGGATACGCTCATCGTCGTGCCGACCGGAATACACGCCGGCCAGTCTGGGGTGATCAGCGCGATCCCATCCAGACCGGATCATTCCTGGTAACGGCACTGCCACTCTCCCTGTGCCACAGCCGCGCGAGCCGGCACGCCGACATCGAGTCCGCAGCGGCGAAGTAGACGTAGAGGTGGAGTCGTTCGGCGCCGGTGACGGCGAACTTCTCACGATGAAGTTCCAGCTCCCCGACGTCGCAGTGACGCACCCGCACCGGGCTCACCGCGCGCTGCTGGACCTCCTGCCGGGACCACAGCCGGCAGAAGTGCCGGGAGCGCTGGCGCAGATCGCCGATCAGGGCCTGGGCCCGCGGTGATTCGCACTCGTTGCCGATGTCGGCCCGTAACTGCGCGACGCTGTCGGCGGCGGCCTGTTCCCAGTCGACCCAGAAGTCCCGTTCGCGGGGGTCGAGGAACACCGCGTGCAACCGGCTGGTGTCCGGCTCCATGTTCGGGAACAGCAGCTGGGCCCGCGAGTTGGAGGCCACGACGTCCATGTAGCGGTCCACGAGTATCGCGGGCAACTCCAGCTGGTCGATCAGCAGCACCACGCCGTCGGGCACCCTGGAGTGGGCGACGCCGCCGCGCCGGGACGCCGGCCGGGTCAGGCGATGCAGATGGGTTGCCTCGTCCGCGTCGAGGCGCAGCGCATCGGCGAGCGCGTCGACGACGGCGACCGACGGCGAGCGCTCCCGGCCCTGTTCGAGCCGGATGTAGTACTCGGTGCTGATGCCGGCGAGCTGGGCCACCTCCTCGCGGCGCAGCCCCGGCACCCGTCGCCTCCCGTGGTCAGGCAGCCCGACGTCCTGCGGCGTCAATCGATGGCGGTGCCAGCGGAGAAAGCTCCCGAGCACGCTGCTGTTGGTCATGCACAGATAAACCCCGAGGGGACGCAATATATTGCATGTCGCGGGAGATCAGTCTTTCGCGAAGGCGCGGGCGAACTCACGCTCCAGGTCGACGTACGGGTGGCCCGACACGTCGATGCCGACCCGGGCGATGGTGCCGCCGGTGAACGGGAACGGTGCCCGGTACGCCGACGACACCGCAGACCCCGAGTTGCGCCCGACGCCGAGGGTTGCCCCTGCAAGTCCAAACGTTCCCGGATGCGAACGCATTTCAGCGAGGCTCGCGACCAGCGCGCCGTCGATGAAGAGGGCGGCGTCCCCGACCGGGGTGTGGCTGCCCTCGGCGGTGCCGGTCAGCGTGTAGGAGAAGCCCAGCGTGTGCACGCCCGCCGGGATCGGATCCGGCGCGGCCAGCGTCTGGTCGTACTCGCCGAGGAAGTTGTAGCAGAAGTGCAACCGCCCGCCCTGCACGTACATCACGTACCCGCCGTGCGCCCCGCCGTGTTTGACGATCACACCCTCGGCACCGCCGTCGTCGATCGTCACGTCGGCCAGGACCGCGAAGGACCTGCCGTGGATCTCGACCACCGCGCCCATCCCGACGTCGGCCGTTCCCGGATAGTAGACATAGGAGGCACGCTCGCCGGTCAGATACGGCCGCCACCGCGACATGGTCTCCAGGATGTTCAGATCGCTCAACGGCAGACCGTTGTACTTCTCGGCCTCGGCGAACCACAGCGCCTTGAGCTCCTCCAGCTTCTCCGGATGCTGGGCGGCCAGGTCGTGACACTGGCTGCGGTCGGAGTCGACGTGATAGAGCTCCCAGCGGTCCTGGTCGAAGTGCGACCAGCCCGCCGGCGACGCCGCGTGCACGGCGCTGGCGAACCAGCCCTTGTGCCAGATCCCGCGGGTGCCCAGCATCGTGTAGAACTGCGTCTCCTTGCCGGTCGGCGCAGTCGGATTCTCCAGTGCCACTTTGAAACTCACGCCGTCGAGTGGCTTCTGGGCGACTCCGCGGACCGTGGCGGGCGGAGTGATGTCGAGCAGGTCGTACACCGTCGGGGTGATGTCGGCGACGTTGACGTAGTTGTCCCGGACCTCGCCGTGTGCGGCGATTCCCTTGGGCCACGAGATGATCGCCGTGTCCGCGATCCCGCCTTCGTGGGATGCGTAGCGCTTGAACAACTTGTACGGGGTGTTGAACGCCATCGCCCAACCGATCGGGTAATGGTTGTAGGTCTCGGTCCCACCGAGGTCGTCGAAGGCCTTGAGGCTCTCCTCGACCGCATCGATGTAGCCGTTGAAGAATTTGACCTCGTTGACCGACCCGTTCGGCCCGCCCTCCCCGCTGGCGCCGTTGTCGGAGATGACGACGATGATCGTGTTGTCGAGCTGCCCGGACTCTTCCAGGTAGTCCAGGACCCGCCCGATCTGGGCGTCGGTGTAGGACAGGAACCCGGCGAACACCTCGGCCATCCGTGCGAACAACCGCTTCTCGTCGTCGCTGAGCGACTCCCAGGGCCGAACCGTGTCCTGCGCCGGCCAGTCCTGCCCGTCCGGGCCCTTTACGTCGAGGTACGGGTTGATCGGGGACAACTCGGTGTCCGGGGGGACGATGCCGAGGCGCTTCTGGTTCTCCAGCACGATCTCGCGGTAGAGCTCGTAGCCCATGTCGAAGCGCCCGGCATACCGGTCCGCCCATTCCTTGAACACGTGATGGGGCGCGTGCCCCGCTCCGGGGCACACGTAGGAGAACCACGGCTTGTCCGGCGCGATCACCTTGGAGTCACGGATGAACTCGATGGTCTTGTCGGCCAGGTCCTTCGACAGGTGATACCCCTGCTCCGGCGTGGCCGGTGGCGCGACGGGGTGGTTGTCGTACATCAGGTCGGGATACCACTGGTCGGTCTCGCCGCCCATGAACCCGTAGAACCGCTCGAAACCGCGGGACAGCGGCCAGTGCCGTTTGGTCGCGGCCAGATTCGACTCCTCCAGCGGCGTCAGATGCCACTTGCCGATGCAGTAGGTGTTGTAGCCGTTCTCGGCGAGCACCTCCGACAGCAGCGCGGTGTCAAACGGGATGCGCCCGTTGCAGTTCGGGAAACCGTCGGTGAACTCCTCGATGGTCGCCATGCCGACGGTGGTCGCGTTGCGGCCGGTCAGCAGCGACGCCCGGGTGGGTGAGCACAGCGCGGTGGTGTGGAACTGTGAGAGCCGAACCCCACGTTGGGCGATCCGCGACATCGCCGGCATGTCGACGAGTCCGCCGAAGCAGTCCCACGTCGCGATGCCGATGTCGTCCCAGACCAGATAGAGGACGTTGGGCGCATCAGGCTGGGCGGTCGGTGCGGCGAACGGCCCCCAGTCCGGTTCCGAATCCCGGATGTCGAGCTCGATCTTGCCGTTGAACTCCGTCGTCACGCACGGAGATTACCCCGAGCTCCCCAGATCGAGGCCGAGAACCTCCGATGGCCGCCCCCGCCGTCACCGACTTGTCAGCCCGGCACCGGCACCGGTTCGTTGACCCGGTAGAGCCGGTAGTCCGGCTGATAGGCTCCCGAATTGGGGATCTCGAGTTCCAGAGTGGCCACATCCGATCCGGTGTCGTAGAGCGTCGGATAGCGCAGATTGAGCGCGTCCGCGGTGCCGCGTCCGGTGTTCGGCACCGCCAGCAGGTACCGGATACCGGAGGCCGAGGGCGTGTTGAGCAACTTCACGAAATCTCTATCCGACGGCACGACAAAAGTTTTCGGCTTACGTGAGGCCACGACCACGGCGAACCCGTACATGGTGTCGGTGATCACCGAACTCGGCGGCAACCCGAGGCCGTCCAGGTACTGCGCCAGCTCCCGTTCGGTGGCGAAGGTCGCCGCGATACGGCGCTGTTCCTCCTTGCGTGGACTCGTATCGTCGGGGTCGGGCCGCAGCACCGCCGCCAGCGCGAACTCCTGCGGGGCGTAGGCCGGCAGGCTCATCCCCCAGCCGGCCACCGGCAGGCAGACCGCGAACAGCACCGCGGCCACCAAACCCGCGCGGTACGACGGGACCGCCTCGGGTGGCGGGATGTCCGGCGCGTGGCGGCCGCGCCGGGTCGGTGTCCTCAGCACGCCGTCGGGGACGACGAGCAAGGCCATGCACGCCGCGAACGGTACCGCCACGATGTAGAACCGCAGGAACGGGAACGTACCGCCGGTGGCGTACGTCAGGGTCTGAAACGCCAGCGCCGCTCCGAAGATCAGGATCGGCGGCAGCAGCATCTGGCGGGTCGGGCGGCGCAGGCCGGTGACCGCGGCACACCCCAGCAGCGGCACCAACGTCGGCGCCAGCAGCAGCAGACAGACCCCCGAGTACCCCAGTCCGGCAACGATGTTCGCCGCGCCGCCACCGGACTGTTCGAGAATCGCGGCGTTGCCGTATTGCGAGCTGAACTGAGCCAGTGCCTCCCCGGTGATCAACCAGCTGGCCGCCGCCCAGCCCAGGACCGCGGCGATCCCGGGTCCGCTGACCAGGACGACGTCGAGCAGCGCGCGCTTGAGCCGAGGCCCCTCCCGGGCGCGCAGATAGGTGGTCGCCCCGACCAGCACACCCACGGCGGCAACACACGCCGCCGCGTCATAGCGCGTCAGGTAGGCCAGGCCCATCGCGACGGCGCCGGCGGCGATCAAGTGGTGCACGTCGTCGTCGACCATCCACATCGTCAGCCGGCGCACCGCCCAGATCAGGAAGAACACGAACGGCGCTTCGCTCATCCCATTGGATCCGTAGAACACGATCATCGGGTGGCACGCGAACAGCGCGGTGATGAGCAGGGTGTAGCGCCGCGGCAGGCCACGGTCATTGCCCATCGACAGGATCTGCACCGACGCGCCGGCCATGAACGCCGCCGACATCACCGTTCCGGCGAAGGCCCGCGCCGTGATGTCCGGCCACCACGATGCCAGCGCCACCAGCGGCAGCTGCACCATCGCGGTCAGCGGCGTGAAGATGAAACCGATTGCGGCCAAATGCGGTTCGCGACTGAACAGCACGCCCTGGGCGGCAGCCGTGCGCGACAGCGCGTCGCCGAGGAGGAAACCCTGGCGCACCTGCAACCAATACCCCGCCGCGGTGTAGCCGGCGAAGGCCACCACGAACACGACTGCCTTGAGTCGCCGATCGGAGACGTCCCTCATCGCCCGGCCAGGCCGTGAACGGTCTTCTCCCAGTACGACGGATTACGGATCAGCTGGTAGAGCCCCTTGGCCGCGGCCACGCTCATCAACACCCAGAACAGCGGCACGGTCAGTGCCGACAACAACAGATCGGGCCGGTCGTCCTCGCGCAGGGCGACCAGGTTCAGGTAGATCATCGCGAGATTGCCCAGCACCAGGCACACCAGTGCCGGGAAGTACACGAACGCCGGGAACACCGCGGCGACGGCGGCGGGCTGGCCGAGGAACCACAGCACGGTGATGAGCCAGAAGAACAGGTTGAGCACCGCGACCACAGGGGTCCCGCCGAGGATCAGGTTGAAGCGGATGAAGGCCCGCACGCCGAGCGTGCGCAGCAGTTGCCGGGGCCGGCGCATCTCCACCAGCCAGGTCTGCAGATAGCCCTTGTACCACCGGGATCGCTGGCGGATCCAGTTGATGTAGTCGCTGTTGGCCTCCTCCAGCGTCGTGGACTCGACCACCGCAGTGACGAACCCGTTCGCGGCGATCCGCAGGCCCAGGTCGGCGTCCTCGGTGACGTTGTAGGGATCCCATGCGCCGACGCTGTCCAGCGCCGAGGCCAGCAGGTGGTTCGAGGTGCCGCCCAGCGGGATCGGGGTGTCGGTGCTCGACATCCCCGGTAGCAGATAGCCGAACCACAGCCCGTATTCCGCGGTGAAACAGCCGGTCAGCCAGTTCTGCTGCCCGTTGTAGAACGCCAGGCGCGCCTGCACGCAGACGACGTCGTCCCCGGCCCGGCGGAACACCGCGGCCACCCGGCGCAACTGCAGCGGATCCGGCCTGTCCTCGGCGTCGTAGATGGTGATGATCTCCCCGGTGGCGAACTCCAGTCCGTAGTTGCAGGCCTTCGGCTTGGTCCGGGGTTCTGCCGGCGGCACCAGCACCACCTCGACGAACTCCACCTCCGCGCACCGACGGGCCGCCGAGATGGTGATCTCGTCGTCGGCCTCCAACAGCAGCAGGATCTGCAGCTTGTCCTTCGGGTACTCCAGCGCGGCCATCCCGGCGATCAATTCGCCGATGACCTCGGGCTCCCGGAACGCCGGCACCAGCACGGTGTAGGACGGCAGCTCGGAGTCCGGTATCGACCGCGCCTCGTCGTCGGTGACGACGATGGCCCGCGTCGCCAGCCCGTGCCGGAAGATCAGCACCCGGTCGAGGATCGTGAACACGTATGCCGCGGTGCAGAGCCCGACCAGGATGATCGCGGTGGCCTGCGGCCAGAACACCACGCCAACAGCGACGGCCACCAGGACGACCCACAGCGCGGGCCGCTGCCAACCCATCAGCGGCAGCGCCGCGGACCGCATCGGGTCCTGTTCGAGCAGCCCGTTGACGGCCCGGTGCAGCGCGCGTGGCTCGTCGACGGTCATCGCGATCCCGCTGCCGCAGAGTGCATCTGGGCCTCGACGAATCCCCGGCCGAATTCGGTGAGCATGTCGGCGTCCTTGAACGACGAGGTCTCGTCGTAGACGACCGAGGATCCACGGAAGAAGATGGCGAATATCTGGCTGAGGGTTTTGCCCGCCGCGCCGTTGGGTTCCGGGAACGGAGCGTCGGGTTCGTGGTTGTCCACCGAGGCGACGATGAATCTCTGTGCCAGGCCGTCCTTGCCCCACTCGAATTCGAGCAGACTCCAGGTGAGCAGCAGGTCGTCGTCGACGGCGGTCAGCAACTCGCCAGTGACCCCGTGGCCGAGGTCCACTCTGCGCCGCTCGCTCAGCCGCTCGTTGACGGCGAAGAGCACCTGGGGAGGGAAGACCCGTAGTGACATCGGCCAGTCCGTGGTGACGGTGTCGACCACTACCGTGCGGGGCCTGCCGAATTTGTCCCACTCCGGGTTGCCGACGTCGGCGACCAACTTCTGCCGGTCCAGCGTGGCGTTGCCGCCGTAGAGACGCCGGGCGACGTCGTAGGAGCCGGTCTCGACCACGTGCCAGCCGGCCGGAGGCGCGGGGAGCTGCCCCACGACGATTCCGTCGGACTGCGGTAGCGGGGGCAGTCGGGTGCCCGGCGGCAGCGGAATCGCGGCTACGGCGATCCCGACGGCCGCGACCAGCAGCGAGCCCCACCACACATCGGTGGTGGTCAGCGGATCGGTGCGGGTGGCGGCCGCCGCCGGCACCGGGCGCGGCTGCACGAGCAGCACCGCGCTGACGCACACGATCGAGGCGAGCGTGGGTATCTGCTGATAGAGCAGCAGCGACGTGTCCGGGCGCAGCGCGACGATCACCAGGAGCGCCAGCGGCCCCACCGACCACGCGACGGCCGCGGCCGCGGCCACGCGCAGATCGTCGGTCCCCACCGCGATCGCGGTGGCGGCCGCGGTGATCATCAGGGCGGCCACACCCCCGGCCGTTTTGCCGCCGCCCAATTCGATCACCGCGATGTGGTACCCCCAGGGCAGCGCCAGGATCGTCATCGCCCAGACCGGATTGAACCGGACCACCGCACGCAACCCGAACAGCAGGATGCCTGCCCCGACGACGAACAGCACCATCGCGACCAGGTCCAGCCGCAGCATCAAGTAGAAGGCGGCGTAGCGCGGCGTCAGGACCCCGTACACCAGCACCGCGAACGTCAGCACCATCACCGCGACGATCACGTCGGTCTGCCGATCGTCGATGCGCGCCGCAGCGGCCTTGCGGCGGGCGAGACCACCGGCGGCCAGCACCGCGGACGCCGGAATGATCCAGGTGTAGCCGTTGATGCCGTTCACCCGCGTGTTGTCCAGCGAAATGCGCAGGGAATCGGCAAAGGCCAGGACGGTGATGGCGGCGATGAGCGCCCATCGCACCAGTCGGCTCAGCGTCGGGTCCCCCACCACGCCGGCGATCGGCGGGGATTCCGCGGGCGGCGCCTCGACCGGCGGGGTCATCTCACCCTCGTCGCCGCCGCAGCAACAGTGCTCCGGTGACCACCGCGGCGGCGAAGACACCCGCGGCCACCCAGATCGGCACGGTGCCACCGCCCCCGGAATCCCGCGGCGCGGCCTGCGCCGTGACGGCCGGGGCCGGTACCGTCACGGGGGTGCGGCCGGGGGCCGAGATGACCGCGCTTCCGTAGAGCCGCGGCCAGCGCGCGGGGTCCTCGTCGAGCCAGCGGAGCAACTGGTCGAGCTGACGCGGCGCGCCGTTGGAGGTCGCGACCAGCAGAGACCGGCGGCCGTCGAAGACCCACTGAAGCGCTCCGAACCCGACGGCCGGATCGAGGCGCAGCGTCACGGCGGCGCCCGACGTGTCGGCGCCCTCGACGGTGAGCTCATCCTCTGACACCGAGACCGGCAGGGTGATGTCGTCGCGGTCCCAGCCGTCGGCGGCGATCAGCACGGCCGGGCCACCGCTGTCGACAGCCTGCTGGACACCGACGACCACCGTGTCGATGGGCAGCGCGCTGAGGCGCTGCAGCCCCGTCATGATCGACACGGCTCGCGCGGTGTCGGCGTAGCGGTCGTCGCCGATCCCGATCTCGACGCGGGGCATCAACGCCTGCGGGAGTGACTGCAGCCCCGGCGGCACGGGAGGCCTCGCCGGGGTGCTCTGCACCGTGCTCTCACCGTCGATGGACAGGGTGAGCGGCTGGAACTCGCCGCAGCGTCCGGTGTTGCCGGTGATGTCGACCGCGACTTCGAGGTTGGTGAAGCGCTGGAGCAGGCGGTCGGGGATGTCGACCCAGTGGTCGATGACGCCGTCTCGGTCGGCGACCCACCGGTCGATGGTCTCGCCACCGGTCCGGACGACGACCTGGGCGCCGATGTTCTCCGGTACCGGGGTGTAGGACCCGACCAGGTGGACCCGGACATTGTGGGCCGACCTGCCCAACCGGGTCTGATCGATGCCGAAAACCACCCGTGGGGCCAGCGCCTCCGTCGTCAACTCGTTCTCGCCGAGTTCACGCAACGTGGTCGTGTCACCGGGAAGCTGCGGGGCGTCGCGCAACGGTCCCACCACGGCCCGGGTGCTGATCGCCAGCCGGCGCAGGTCACTGGCGAGCAGCCGGGTTTGATTTGCCAGTTCGGCTGCCGGACCCGAGATCAGCAGCACCGGGATCCCCGGGCCGCCCTGCAGCGACAGCCCGCTGTCGGGTCCCTCGGTGATCGAAATCTGCCGTTCGAAGGGCGCCGACTCGGCGGCAGGCAGCACCCGCCCGCGCGGCAATGCGGTGATCTGCACCCCGGTGTTCTGCTGCCGATACCGGGAGGTCACCGCGGTGGCCAACCGCACCGCGGCATCGGACTCCGCCTGCGACGGGTCCGGCGGGACGGCGATGGTCAGCGTGCGCAGGACCGGAGGCAGGAAGTCGGCGACTGCGGCGGGCACGGTTTCGACCCCGGCGAACTCGACAGCGCCGTCGACGAGTCGCAACGGATTGCTCGGGTCCACGCAGTATCCGTCCAGTGGAAGGAGATACGCGTTGAGGGTGATCGTGACCGCGTTCTCGACCACGACCACACCGTCCAGGGGGATCCGCACCGGGCCCCGCGGCAGCAGCGGCACGTCCAACTGCGCGATGGTGCGCCGATCCTGGACCACGGTGACGGCCGCCGACCGCAGGAAGACCGGGAGCTCCAGCGTCGCGTCCAGTGCGGTCGGGGTCATGCCCGGCGGCACCGGGAAGGTCACGGTGGTGGTTCCGGCCTGACCGTAGAACTCCAGCGGGCCCGCCGACCCCAGCTCATCGAAGGTCAGGGGAACGGCGCGCGCGGGCGGTGCAGACGACGCGACGACCGGCATCAGCACGGCGCACACTGCCAAAAAGCACCCCCCCACCCACCGCATACGGAAATGTTACGTGGATCACACCGGGCCCGTCGGGCGCGGCGCAATTCGGATAACAAACACCGCTGCCCACCGCGCGAAGCGGTGGGCAGCTGGATGAAAGCAGGGCCGGTTACTTGGCCTTTTCGAGCACCTCGACGAGACGCCAGCGCTTGGTGGCCGACGTCGGGCGGGTCTCCATCAGCGAGACGCGGTCGCCGACACCGGCGTCGCCGTTCTCGTCGTGGGCCTTGACCTTCGTCGTGGTCCGGATGATCTTGCCATACAGCGGGTGGCTCTTACGCGACTCGAGCTCGACGACGATCGTCTTCTGCATCTTGTCCGACACGACATAGCCGATGGCGGTCTTGCGACGGCCGCGCGGCTTCTCGGTCCGCGGGGTGTGCGCCGGGCCCTTCGACCCAGCCTGAGTGTCTGCCATTACGAATCCTCACCTCCGGGTCCGGCGGCCAGACCCAGCTCACGTTCACGCAGCACGGTGTACACGCGCGCAATTTCCTGCCGCACGGTACGAAGCCGGCGGTTGTTGGCAAGCTGGCCGGTCGCCATCTGGAAGCGCAGGTTGAACAGCTCTTCCTTCGACTCGCGGAGCTTGTCGGTCAGTTCGTCGTCGCTGAGCTCACGCAGTTCACCGGTGGTGGTTCCGACAGCCATCAGAACTGCTCCTCTCTTGTGACGATGCGTGCCTTGATCGGCAGCTTGTGGATGGCGCGGGTCAGGGCTTCCCTGGCGATCTTCTCGTCGGGGTAGCTCAGCTCGAACAGGACCCGGCCGGGCTTGACGTTGGCGACCCACCACTCCGGCGAACCCTTACCCGAACCCATGCGGGTCTCGGCGGGCTTCTTGGTCAGCGGGCGGTCCGGGAAGATGTTGATCCACACCTTGCCGCCACGCTTGATGTGCCGGTTGATGGCGATACGAGCGGACTCGATCTGCCGGTTGGTGATGTAGGCATGGCCCAGGGCCTGGATGCCGTAGTCACCGAAGCTCACCGAGGTGCCGCCGCTGGCGACGCCGCGCTGCTTCGGGTGGTGCTGCTTGCGGTGCTTGACCTTACGAGGAATCAGCATTCTCAGCTCTCCGTTTTCTCAGCGGCACCGGCCGCGGCGTCGGCCGCGGCGGGCGCCTCACCGGTGGCGGCGCGCCCCGCGTCGGTGCTCGTCGCGGTGGTACCCGACGCGCCGCTGCGGCGCGGGCGGGTGCCCGACGGACGGTCACGACGCGGACGGTCGGCGGCCGGCGCGGCGGCGGTCAGCTCACGCTTGCCACCGACGATGTCGCCCTTGTAGATCCACACCTTCACGCCGATCCGGCCGAAGGTGGTCTTGGCCTCGTAGAGGCCGTAGTCGATGTCGGCGCGCAGCGTGTGCAGCGGCACCCGACCTTCGCGGTAGAACTCCGAGCGGCTCATCTCGGCGCCGCCGAGGCGGCCCGAGCACTGCACCCGGATGCCCTTGACGTTGGGCTGACGCATCGCCGACTGGATCGCCTTGCGCATCGCGCGGCGGAACGCCACACGGTTGCTCAGCTGCTCGGCGACACCCTGCGCGACCAGCTGCGCCTGGCTCTCGGGGTTCTTCACCTCGAGGATGTTCAGCTGGACCTGCTTGCCGGTCAGCTTCTCCAGGTCGGCACGGATGCGGTCGGCCTCGGTGCCGCGGCGGCCGATGACGATGCCGGGACGCGCGGTGTGGATGTCCACCCGGACGCGGTCACGCGTGCGCTCGATCTCGACGTCGGCGATGCCGGCGCGCTCCAGGCCGGTGGCCAGCAGCTTGCGGATCGCAACATCTTCCTTGATGTAGTCCGCGTACTGCTTATCGGCGTACCAGCGGGACTTCCAATCGGTGGTGATGCCGAGACGGAAGCCGTGCGGATTGATCTTCTGGCCCACTACTCCGAGCCCTCCTTCTGGCTGGCTGCCTTGCTGGCCTGGGCACGACGTGCACGGGCGCTGGAGGCGGAGCCCTGCTGCCCGCCCTTCTTCGATGGACGGCTCTCGACGATCACCGTGATGTGGCTGGTGCGCTTGCGGATCCGGAAGGCGCGGCCCTGGGCACGCGGCCGGATGCGCTTGGCGGTCGGCCCCTCGTCGGCGTAGACCGTCGCGACCACCAGGGTCGACGGGTCCAGGCCCTCGTTGTTCTGCGCGTTGGCCGCGGCACTGGCGATCACCTTGGCGACCGGCTCGCTGGCGGCCTGCGGAGCCCAGCGGAGGATGTCGAGGGCTTCCTCGACGCTCTTCCCGCGGACCAGGTTGATCACGCGACGCGCCTTGGTCGGCGAGATGCGCACGAAGCGCGCCTTCGCCTGCGCGGACGGGTATTCCGTGCCTTTTAGTGCAGTTGTCATCTCTAGCGCCTCTTGGCCTTCCGGTCATCCTTGATGTGACCCTTGAAGGTGCGGGTGGGGGCGAACTCGCCCAGCTTGTGCCCGACCATCGCCTCGGTGACGAACACCGGCACGTGCTTGCGACCGTCGTGGACGGCGAAGGTGTGCCCGATGAAGTCGGGGATGATCGTGGAGCGACGGGACCAGGTCTTGATGACCTGCTTGGTGTTCTTCTCGTTCTGGACGTCGACCTTCTTGAGCAGATGGTCGTCGACGAACGGGCCCTTCTTCAGGCTGCGTGGCATCGCTATTTACTCCTAGCGCTTCTTGCCGGTGCGCCGGCGACGGACGATGAGCTTGTCGCTCGCCTTGTTCGGCTTGCGAGTGCGGCCCTCGGGCTTACCCCACGGGCTCACCGGGTGGCGACCGCCGGAGGTCTTACCCTCACCGCCGCCGTGCGGGTGGTCGACCGGGTTCATCACGACGCCACGGACGGTCGGGCGCTTGCCCTTCCACCGCATGCGGCCGGCCTTACCCCAGTTGATGTTGGCCTGCTCGGCGTTGCCGACCTCGCCGACGGTGGCGCGGCAGCGCACGTCGACGCGGCGGATCTCGCCGGACGGCATACGCAGCGAGGCGTAGGTGCCTTCCTTGCCCAGCAGCTGGATCGACGCACCGGCCGAGCGCGCCATCTTGGCACCGCCACCGGGACGCAGCTCCACGGCGTGGATCAGCGTGCCCGCGGGGATGTTACGCAGCGGCAGGTTGTTGCCCGGCTTGATGTCGGCGTTGGCGCCCGACTCGATGATCGCACCCTGCTTCAGACCCTGGGGGGCGATGATGTAGCGCTTCTCGCCGTCCAGGTAGTGCAGCAGCGCGATGTTCGCGGTGCGGTTCGGGTCGTACTCGATGTGCGCGACCTTGGCGTTGACGCCGTCCTTGTCGTGGCGACGGAAGTCGATGACGCGGTAGGCGCGCTTGTGCCCGCCACCCTTGTGCCGGGTGGTGATGCGGCCGTGGGCGTTGCGCCCACCCTTGCCGTGCAGCGGGCGGACCAACGACTTCTCCGGATGATCACGGGTGATCTCGGCGAAGTCGGAGACGCTCGAACCGCGACGGCCCGGGGTCGTCGGCTTGTACTTGCGAATAGCCATCTTCTACTCAGTCCTGTTCTTGTCGTGTCCGGCGATCAGGCCGGCGCTCCGAACAGATCGATGGGCTTGCTTCCGGCGGCCAGCGTGACGATGGCGCGCTTGGTGCCCTTGCGCTGGCCGAAGCCAGTGCGGGTGCGCTTGCGCTTGCCCGGTCGGTTGGCGGTGTTCACCGAGTCGACCTTGACCTTGAAGATCTTCTCGATGGCGATCTTGATCTGGGTCTTGTTCGAGTCCGGGTGCACGATGAACGTGTACACGTTGTCCTCGATCAGGGCGTAGGACTTCTCCGAGATCACCGGGGACAGGATGATGTCGCGGGGATCGGTCACGTTTGCCATCAGGCCGACACCTCCTCAGTCTTGGTGTTCGCAGCGATGTACGCGTTCAGGGCCTCGACGCTGAAGACCACGTCGTCGGCCTTGAGGACGTCGTAGGTGTTGAGCTGGTCCGGCGAGATCACATGCACACCGGCGAGGTTGCGCACGCTCAGCGCGCTGGTCTCGTCGGCGCGGCCGATCACGACCAGCACCCGGTTCTTCTCGACCGCACGGTCGGCCAGCAGCGTCGACAGGAACGCCTTGGCGTTCTTGGTCGACGGGGTCTGGCCCTCGACGACCTCGGTGATCGCGTGGATCCGGTCGTTGCGCGCCCGATCCGAGAGTGCACAGCGCAGTGCGGCGGCGATCATCTTCTTCGGGGTGCGCTGGCTGTAGTCGCGCGGCTGCGGGCCGTGCACGACGCCACCACCGGTGAACTGCGGCGCACGGGTCGAACCCTGACGGGCGCGGCCGGTGCCCTTCTGCCGGTACGGCTTCTTGCCACCGCCGGAGACCTCACCGCGGGTCTTGGTCGAGTGGGTGCCCTGACGCTTGGCGGCCAGCTGCGCGTTCACGACCTGGTGCATCAACGCGATGTTGGGCTCCACGTCGAAGAGCGCAGCCGGCAGTTCAACCGTGCCGTCCTTCTTGCCCGCCGGCGTCACTACGTCAATTGTCTTGTTAGCCATTACTTCTCGCCTCGCTTGATTGCGCTGCGGACAACCACCAGTCCACCGTTACGTCCGGGGATGGCGCCCTTGATCAACAGCACGCCGTTCTCGGCGTCGACCTTGTGCACCTTGAGGTTCTGGGTCGTGACGCGGTCGTGGCCCATCCGGCCCGACATGCGCGTGCCCTTGAAGACGCGACCCGGGGTGGCGCAGCCACCGATCGAGCCCGGCCGACGGTGCACGGCCTGCGCGCCGTGAGACGCCCCTTGACCCCTGAAACCGTGGCGCTTCATGGTGCCGGCGAAGCCCTTGCCCTTGCTGGTGCCGGTCACGTCGACGTACGCGCCGTCGGCGAAGATCTCGGCGGTCAGCTCCTGGCCGACCTCGTAGAGCGCAGCCGCGTCTTCGTTGTCGGCGAGCCTCAACTCGGCGAGGTGGCGGCGCGGGTTGACACCGGCGGCCGCGAACTGACCCGTGACGGGCTTGTTCACCTTGCGGGGGCTGATCTCGCCGTAGGCGAGCTGCACGGCGCTGTAGCCGTCACGCTCCGGGGTCCGGATGCGCGTCACAACGTTGGGCCCGGCCTTGACGACCGTCACCGGCACGACCTTGTTGTTCTCGTCGAACACCTGCGTCATGCCCAGCTTGGTGCCCAGAATGCCTTTTCTAGCCATTTCTCGGGAATTCCTTTACTGGATGTTGACGTCGACGCTGGCCGGCAGATCGATGCGCATCAGAGCGTCAACGGTCTTGGGCGTCGGGTCGAGGATGTCGATCAGCCGCTTGTGCGTCCGCATTTCGAAGTGCTCTCGCGAGTCCTTGTACTTGTGCGGGGACCTGATGACGCAGTACACGTTCTTCTCGGTCGGCAGCGGCACAGGGCCGACCACACTTGCGCCCGTCCGGGTGACCGTCTCGACGATCTTGCGTGCAGAGGCATCAATGGCCTCATGGTCGTAGGCCTTGAGCCTGATGCGGATCTTTTGTCCCGCCACGCTTCTCCTACCTCACTACTAACGGGCCCTGAATGGGCCTGGCTGTGCCGCCGCTGTTTACCTGTCTGTGGTTCACCGACCCCCGCGGTCGGGCGTGTCGCCCTTACGCACGCTCATTCGCGTCAAATTTCGTCGCGATCGAGGTGGGGACCGGATACGCCCCGCTAGGGGCGCTGGTCGCATGCCCGTGCCGGCCCGGCGTAATCACACACCGTCCCGGCTCAAGGCAACCCGAACAGTATGCCTCAGATCCCGGCCTGCTCCAAATCCCTGGCGGACGGCTCGCGCCTAGCGCAGACCGTCCCAGAACGCGCACCGATGGTCGGCGCCGAAGTCGCCGCTCATGCGGCTGCCGTCGGGTCGCAGCGACATCACCCGGCCCTCGGGCCCGAACTCGGTCCAGTCGGGTTGACCGCCGGCGCGAGGTGCCCCGGTCCTCACGAAGGCCGCCCAGTAGTCGACCATCTGCTCACCGAGTCTGACCTGCGCGGGGTCCGGCGGGGGCGCTCCCCCGACGTCGAACAGATAGCGCAACTCCAGGGCGTGGCTCGCCCCGACCGGGAACGGCAGGGTCCGCAGCGGATCGGGCGTCGGCGGATTGCGGTCGTCGAACTCGTAGAAGTACACATCGGCACCATCACCGAGATCGCGCGCCCAGCGCGCGCCGCCACAGGCGAGCACACCGTCGGTGACCGTCGCCGCGTAGGCGAGCGCGACGTCCGGGAACGCGCCCAGCGGATAGCGGGCCTCCACAGCCGGGGCGTCGGCACCGAAGGTGTCGGCCAGCAGACCCGGGTACTCGGCGGGTTCATAGTCCTTGCCCGCGCGCAGATGCTGCAGCGCGACGAACAGCGTCCACTCGTCGCGGGTCGTTCCGATCAGCACCGGGACCTCGGCCGCGTCACCGGCGGCGAACGCGTCGGGCGGGGCCACGGGCAGCGCGGCGGACCCGGTGACCGGGCCGCTGAGCTGGTCGGCGCCGATGCCGTAGTACCAGACAGGGGTGCGCAACGTGTTCGCGTCGAGTGCACGCAGGCAACGCGCGGCCTCGGGGCCCGCGCATCCCGCGCCTGCGGCGTAGGCGACGCTTCGCTGCTCAGCCTCGGGCAGCCCGAGTTGGGCCTGACACAGCGCGCTCATCATGATCGCCGCGTCGAAGAGCCCCTTCGAGCCGGGCGCGACGAGGTGGTCGCAGACCGACATCGCCCCGGCGGACTCCCCGGCGATCGTCACCCTGGCCGGGTCTCCCCCGAACTCGGCGATGTTGTCGCGCACCCAGCGCAGCGCGGCCTGCTGGTCGGCGAGCCCGTAATTGCCGACCCCGCCCGGCCGCCCGAGCGCCGGGTGCGCCAGGAAGCCGAGCGCGCCGAGCCGGTAGTTGATGGTGACGACAACGATGTCGCCGCGGGACACCAGCCGGCGGCTGTCGTAGATGCCGCCGCTGCCGGCGACGAACGAGCCGCCGTGGATCCACACCATGACGGGCTTGGCTTCGCGCGGTTCGCCGACCTCGCCGCCGCGGACCGGCGGGGTCCACACGTTCAGCGACAGGCAGTCCTCGTCGGTCTGTTTGCCGAGTTCGATGTCACCGTCGAGAGGTTGCATGCAGCGCGGGCCGAACGCGGTCGCGTCGCGCACGCCGTCCCAGGCCGGCGCCGGCTGCGGGTCACGCCAGCGAAGATCACCGAGAGGCGGCGCGGCATAGGGGATTCCGGCGAACAGTCGGTGATCGTCGGCGACCACACCACGCAGCATCCCCGCCGCGGTCCGCACCAGCGCGGGATCCGGGGACGGCTCACCGGCCGATTCGGGACCGCCCGCCCCGCCGCGGCCGCAGGCCGCCACCACCAGCAGTGTGACGAGCAGCACGATCCCCCGGAAGATCATGATTTACGAGAGTAGCGGCGGTCACATATGCTTCACTTGACACCCGTCAAGTTTCTTTCGAGTGAGGGCACATGAGCACGCCGGTTATCGACGACGCAGCGAAGGTATTGGCCGAACCCCGGGCCTATGCGGATGAGCCGCGGTTGCACGCAGCACTAGCGCATCTACGGGCGAACGCACCGGTGTCCTACGTGGACGTGCCCGACTACTACCCCTTCTGGGCCGTCACGAAGCACGCCGACGTGATGGCGATCGAGCGCGCCAACGAGCTCTGGATCAACGAGCCCCGGCCGATGCTGAACACCAAGGCGACCGACGACCTGGCCGCGGCCAACCTAGCCAACGGCGGCGGCCTGCGCACGCTGATCCACATGGACGACCCGCTGCACCGCGACATCCGCAAGATCGGCGCGGACTGGTTCCGCCCCAAGGCGATGCGGGCACTGAAGGAGCGCGTGGACGAACTGGCCAAGCGATACGTCGACCGGATGGTCGAGATCGGGCCGGAGTGCGACTTCGTCCAGGAGGTCGCGGTCAACTTCCCGCTGTACGTGATCCTGTCGCTGCTCGGCCTGCCCGAGTCGGACTTCAGCCGCATGCTCAAGCTCACCCAGGAGATGTTCGGCGGCGACGACGACGAGCTGAGCCGCGGCAAGAGCGCCGAGGAACTGCACGAGGTCATCACCGACTTCTTCCGCTACTTCACCAAGCTGACCGCCGACCGCCGGGAGAACCCGACCGAGGATCTGGCGTCGGCGATCGCCAACGCCAAGCTCGACGGCGAGTACCTCAACGACATCGACTGCCTGTCGTACTACGTGATCGTCGCCAGCGCCGGCCACGACACCACCAGCGCCGCGATCTCGGGTGGCCTGCTGGCGCTGATCGAGAACCAGGACCAGCTGGCGCGACTGAAGGCCGACCCGGGCCTGATGGGCACCGCGGTCGAGGAGATCATCCGCTGGACCGCGCCGGTCAAGGAGTTCATGCGCACCGCCACCGCCGACACCGAGGTGCGCGGCGTGCCGATCAAGAAGGGCGAGTCGGTGCTGCTGTCCTACGTGTCGGCCAACCGGGACGAGGAGATCTTCGAGAACCCGATGAGCTTCGACGTCGGCCGCGACCCCAACAAGCACCTGTCGTTCGGCTACGGCGTGCACTTCTGCCTCGGCGCCGCGCTGGCCCGGATGGAGATCAACAGCTTCTTCTCCGAGCTGATCCCGCGGCTGAAGTCCATCGAGCTGGCCGGCGACCCGGACTTCATCTCGACGATCTTCGTCGGCGGCCTCAAGCACCTGCCGATCCGCTACGAGCTCTGAGCCAACTCCCGCGTCAGGAGCTCGGAGCCAACTCCTCGGTGTATCCGGCGAAGACCGCGGCCTCCCGATCGCGCCGCGGATACCAGCGCCACACCACCGCCAGGGCGACGGCCACCAGCACGATCGCGATGACGAACGCGTAGGTCTTCCCGTCGGAGAACGCGGCCGCGGCGTCGGCCATCAACCCGTCGCCGGAGGCGGGCGGGTACTCGGCCGCCACCGATTCGGCTTTCTGATAGGACCCGGCGATCGCCTCGGCGGCTTCGGCGCTGGTGCGCTGGGCCTCCTCGGCGGGCAGCGCGGCATACGAGGCCAGCATCGAACCCGAGTACACGACGGTGAGCACCGCCGCCATCGACGCCTGCACCAGTGCGCCGCCGAAGTCACGGGTGAGATCGGTGAACGACGACCCCATCCCGGCGCGGCTCGCCGGCAGGCTGCCCATGATCGCGGTCGACGCCGCCGCCCCGGCGAACGCCGTTCCGGCGCCCAGGATCGCGTAGGGCAACAGCACCACCCAGACCGAGGCGCCCGGCGCCCACAGCGTCGCGATGATCACGAAACCGGCGCCCATGCACAGAATTCCGGCCGTCAGTGTGAATCGCCCGCCGCGCTCGGTCATCCATCGGCTGGCCAGCGGAGAGCCGGCCAGGAACAACACGGCGGCCGGAATGGTCGTCGCCGCTGACTGGAAGGTGTCGTACTGCAACACGTTCGCGGTGAACTGCTGGCCGATGTAGAGGGCCCCGATGAGCGCGCCGAACGACACCGCCCCGGCGACGGCGGCGACGAGAAACGTCGGTTGCCCGGCCAGCTTCAGATCGACCAGCGGATAGGGCGCGCGCCGCTGGCGCACGACGAACAGCACCGCCACCACGAGTGCGGTGACGAAGAGCCCGATCAGCTCGGGGCTGACGCCGCCGGTGATCTCCTGGACGCCGAGCACCAGCGCGGCGACGCCGATCACCGACAGCAGTCCGCCCAGATGGTCCACCGGTTCGGTCGCGAGGTCGCCGTCGGCGGGGATCACCAGCTTGCCGAGCACCAGCACCGCGGCCGCGAACGGCGCGGTGAGCAGGAAGACCGACCCCCACCAGAACCAGAGCAGCAGCGCCCCCGCGACCACACTGCCCAGAAACGCCGCGCTGCCCCCGATCCCCGACCACAGCGCGATGGCGCGGGTCCGGGCGCGACCCGACCACAGCACCGAGATCAGCGACAGCGTGGTCGGGAACAGCAGGGCGGCGCCGACACCACCACCGAGTCGGGCGGCGACGAGCACCTCGACCGACGGCGCCCACGCCGCGACCACGGCGGCCGGAATGGACACCACGGCACCCCACAGCAGCAGCGCCTTGCGCCCGTACCGGTCGCCGACCGCCCCGAGGTAGAGCACGGTCGCGGCCAGCGCCATCGTGAACGCGTCGGCGATGAGGTTCTGTTCGTCCTGGGTGGCGTCGAGTGCCACCGCGACGTCGTTGAGCGCGACGTTGGCGATGGACATGTTGATGTTGGCCACCGCGGCCGCCACCAGCAGGCACGTCAGTATCCAGCCCGCCCGCTGCGGTCTCTCGCACATGAGTCGGTGAGCGTAGCCGCGCCCGTCGCGGCAGAACGCGCGAAAGCGCGCATCTTCCGCGCGTGGCGTGCGTCACATAGGCTCCCTGTTGACGCCCGTCAACTTTTTGACCCCCCCGGGACGAGGAGCACGCATGAGCAGACCGACGATGGATGACGCCGCCAAGGTCCTGGCCGATCC
The DNA here is from genome assembly GCF_002086815.1 of Mycolicibacterium parafortuitum. GTDB lineage: Bacteria > Actinomycetota > Actinomycetes > Mycobacteriales > Mycobacteriaceae > Mycobacterium > Mycobacterium parafortuitum. Next base: position 15,530 of record NZ_MVID01000018.1, on the reverse strand, counting down.
GACGGCGTACGCCGACGACGACCGCCTGCATTCGGCACTCACCCACCTTCGGGCGCACACCCCGGTCGCCTACGTCGACCACGGTCCGTACCGGCCGTTCTGGGCGATCACCAAGCACGCCGACATCATGGCCATCGAGCGGGCCAACGACCTGTTCCTGTCGGAGCCGCGGCCGTTGCTGGTCACCGCGCAGGCCGACGACCTGGCCCGCGAGCAACTCGAAGCCGGGATGGGACTGCGCACGCTGATCCACATGGACGATCCGCACCACCGCAAGGTGCGCGCCATCGGGGCCGACTGGTTCCGGCCGAAAGCCATGCGGGACTTGAAGGTTCGCGTCGACGAGCTGGCCAAGCGCTACGTCGACCGGATGCGCGACATCGGCCCGGAGTGCGACTTCGTCACCGAGATCGCGGTGAACTTCCCGCTGTATGTGATCCTGTCGCTGCTCGGGCTGCCCGAGGAGGACTTCGGCCGGATGCACATGCTGACCCAGGAGATGTTCGGCGGCGACGACGACGAGTACAAGCGCGGCACCACCCCCGAGGAGCAGCTGGCGGTGCTGGTCGACTTCTTCAACTACTTCGGTGCGCTGACGGCGTCGCGGCGGGCGAACCCGACCGAGGACCTCGCGTCGGCGATCGCGAACGGCCTCGTCGACGGCGAGCAGTTGTCGGACGTGGACACGTTGTCCTATTACGTCATCGTCGCCAGCGCCGGGCACGACACCACCAAGGACGCGATCTCCGGCGGCCTGCACGCGCTGGTCGAGAACCCCGAGCAGCTCGCGCGGCTGCAGAACGATCCCGGGCTGATGGGCACCGCGGTCGAGGAGATGATCCGGTGGAGCACACCGGTCAAGGAGTTCATGCGCACCGCGGCCGCGGACACCACGGTGCGCGGCGTGCCGATCGCCGAGGGCGAGTCGGTGTACCTGGCCTACGTGTCGGGCAACCGCGACGAGGAGGTCTTCGACGACCCGTTCACGTTCGACGTCGGGCGCGACCCGAACAAGCACCTGTCGTTCGGCTACGGCGTGCACTTCTGCCTCGGCGCCGCGCTGGCCCGGATGGAGATCAACAGCCTGTTCACCGAGTTACTGCCGCGACTGGAGTCGATCGAGCTGGCGGGCCCGGCCGAGCTGTCGGCGACGACGTTCGTCGGCGGCCTCAAGCACCTGCCTGTTCGGTACTCACTGCGCTGAACGTGCGCAGGAACCCGTCGACCGCGGCGACCGCGACGGCCCGGTAGTCGAAGTCGGCCAGCGTGCTGATCCGGCCGAACGCCAGCGGGCCGATCAGCAGCGCGAACGCCATCGTGCGGTCGACCGGGCGCAGTGCCGCGGCGGCCTCAGGGCTGTCGAACACCGCGTCGAACGGCGCCGAATAGTGCTCGGCGATGTGCTCACGCAGCGAGCGCACCCCCGCGCCCTGCTGCGCCCCGGCGTCGGGAAGCGTGTCGATGTCCGGGCCCAACGACAGCCAGGCCATCGCGGTCAGCGTGGTCGGGGCCTCGGCGATCGATTCGGCCCACTCCACCACGACCGCGATCAGCCGTTCCCGCAGAGTGCCGTCCTGCGGTGGCATCGGCGGCGGCGGGATGAGACCCATGAACGCGGCGGCCACCAGGTCGTTCCCGCTCGGGAAGTGGCGGTACAGCGTGGCGCGCGCGACGTTGGCCTTGCGGGTGACGGCGTCGATCGTCACCGCACCGGGTCCGCCGGTGCGCAGCAGTGTGGTCGCGGCGTCGAGGAGCCGTGCCCGCGAGCGGGCCGGCCGCGGGTCGCCGCTGGCGGCCGCCATGGGTTTCCTTCACCTCCCGACGGGGAACAAGACTGACGGTCTTACTACGAGACTGTTAGTCTCGAAACTACGCCCTGCTGAAATGAGACGCCGACATGGTCGACACCTCTTCGCGCTCTGCCCAGGATATCGACGTCGCCGTCACTGCCCTGTCGAAACGCCGCCGGATCTGGCTGCTCACCGTCGCCAGCCTCGACGTGCTGATGGTGATCGCGTCGATGGTGGCGCTCAACGCGGCGCTGCCCGACATCGCGGTGCACACCTCGGCCACCCAGGGCCAGCTCACGTGGATCGTCGACGGATACACGCTGGCGCTGGCGTGTCTGCTGCTGCCCGCGGGTGCGCTCGGCGACCGGTACGGCAGGCGGGGCGCGCTGCTGGCCGGTCTCGCGATCTTCGCGCTGGCGTCGGTCGCCCCGGTGCTGCTCGACAGTCCGATGCAGATCATCGTCGCCCGCGCGGTCGCAGGCGTCGGGGCAGCGCTGGTGATGCCGGCGACGCTGTCGCTGCTGACCGCGGCGTTCCCGAAGTCCGAGCGCAACAAGGCCGTCGGCATCTGGGCCGGCGTCTCGGGCTCGGGTGCGGTCGTCGGCTTCCTCGGCACCGGTGTGCTGTTGCACTACTTCTCGTGGCACTCGATCTTCTACATGTTCGCCGCCGGCGCCGCGGTGATGTTCGTGGCCACCTTCACCATCGGCTCGTCGCGGGACGAGACCGCGGCGCCGATCGACTGGGTCGGTGCGGCGCTGATCGCCTCCGCCATCGCGATCTTCGTACTCGGCGTGGTCGAGGCACCGGTGCGCGGGTGGACCGATCCGATCGTGGTGGGCTGCATGGCCGGCGGGGTGGTGCTCGGCGCGGTGTTCGCGTGGGTGCAGTTGCGCCGAGAACACCCGCTGCTCGACGTGCGGCTGTTCCGCCGGCCGGATTTCGCGACCGGCGCCGTCGGCATCACGTTCCTGTTCCTGGCCAACTTCGGCTTCTTCTTCGTCGAGATGCAGTTCATGCAGCTGGTGATGGGCTACAGCGCGCTGCAGACCGCATTCGCGCTGAGCCCGCTGGCGATTCCGGTTCTCGTCCTGGGCGCCAGCCTGCACCTGTACCTGCCGAAGGTGGGTCTGCGCTTCGCGGTCAGCGTCGGCCTGGCCCTGATCGCCGTCGGGCTGCTGTGCATGCGGCTCCTGGACGCCGACTCCACCTACATCGATCTGATGTGGCCGTTGCTGATCGCCGCCTCGGGCATCGGGTTGTGCACGGCACCAACGACTTCGGCGATCATGAACGCGGTCCCCGACGAGAAGCAGGGCGTCGCGTCCGCGGTCAACGACGCGACACGGGAGGTCGGCGCGGCGGTCGGCATCGCGGTGGCCGGCTCGATCCTGGCGGCGGTTTACCACGGCACGCTGGCACCGAAGCTGGCCGACTTCCCCGCCGAGGTGCGTGACACCGCGACCGATTCACTGGCCTACGCGCAGTCCATCGCCGACCGGTTGGGCCCGGAGGGCGCCCGGTTGACCAGCCTCGCCGAGGACGCGTTCATGTACGCGACCAGCCAGGCGCTGCTGGTACTGGCGTTGGTGTTGATCGCCGGATCGGTGTTCGTCGCGGTGTGGTCACCGGGTCGCGACGGTCAGCAGTGGGCGGTGATCCGCCGTAGGCTTTCACCTCGTGCGCCTGCTGCTGGTCAACCCGAACACCACCGCGTCGATGACGGCGGCGATCGCGGCCGGTGCGTCGGCAGTGGCTCGGGCAGACACCGTCGTGGAGGCGATCAACCCGACTGACGGACCGCCCGCCATCGAGAACGACGACGACGAAAAGCGCTGCATCCCCGGCCTTCTGGACGTCCTGAGGGCTGCACAGCAGCGCCCCACCGGGCAACGTCCCGACGCGTGTGTGGTGGCGTGCTTCGGCGACCCCGGCCTCGAGGAGGCCCGAGCCGCGCTCGACGTCCCGGTGCTCGGGATCGCCCAGGCCGCGATGCATGCCGCGGCGCTGGTCGCCGGCGGCTTCTCGGTGGTCACGTCGATGTCGGCGACGATCGAACGCGCCTGGCAGCTGGCCGAGGACTACACGCCCAACCACTGCCTCGGCGTGTACGCGTGCGACATCCCGGTGCTGCGCATCGACTCCGACCCGACGACGATCGAACCGATCGGTGACCTGTGCGCGCAGGCGCTGGAGCGCGACGAGAGCGCCGCCATCGTGCTCGGCTGCGCGGCGATGGCGCCCTACGCCGCGGAGCTGACGCGCCGCCTCGGCGTGCCGGTGATCGATGGTGTCGCCGCCGCGACGGTGCTGGCCGAGGCGCTCACCGTGTTGCGCTGACGAACTCGGCCGCCCGGTGCCCGGCCATCACGATGGTCGCATGCGGCCCCCGGCTGGGAATGTCGGGCAGTATCGAGCCGTCCACCACCCACAGGTTGTCCACCCCGAACACCCGGCACCGCTCGTCGACCACCTCACCCATCTTCGCGGTTCCACACAGGTGCTGCGATGTCGCCCACGAGGAATCGGATTGCACTGTGCTGCCGGCCAATTCGCTCGCCAGCTGCGTCCCTGCCCGTAACCGGTCGACGTCGCCGGGCGCACTGTCGTAGCGGTACTCGATCAGCGGTGCGGCGTCCGGGTCGGCGGAGGTGATGCTCACCCGTCCCCGCGACTGCGGCCTCATCAGCGTCACGCCGAGGTGCGGCTGGTCGGTCGGATCGTGCCGGCCGCCGGTCATCATCGCCTCGAATCCGACGGTGTAGGGCCGGATCTCGATGCCGTCGTCGGTGGTCAGCACCGCTTCCAGCGGCGGCACGCCGTGGGTCGGCGGCCAGCTCACCGGCAGCACCCACTCCGGGTGGTCGATCGTGTCGACGCCCACGGGCAGATCCAGGTGCGTCTCGACCCCTGCAGCGCGCAGTACGCGCTGCGGGCCGACACCGGAGAGCTGAAGCAGCCGGGCCGTCTCGATCGCGCCCGCGCACAGCACCACCCGATCCGCCGACAGCGTCACCGGGCCGTCGGGCCCGACGCAGACCACGCCGCTCACCCGGGTGCCGCTGAACTCCAGCCGCAGCACTCTCGTGCCGGTCAGCACGTTCAGGTTCGGGCGTCCCGCCGCCGGCGCCAGGTACGCCCCGCCGGGCCCGACGCGGGTGCCGCCGTCGATGTTCAGCGGCACCGCCCCGACCCCGGACGGCACCGGTCGATCGACGGTGGCGCCGTTGAGATCCTCGACCCAGCCGAAGCCGGCGTCACGGGCGGCCTGCACGAACACCGCTGTGCAGCCGTCGAACTCGGGGACGCGCCGCACGGTGATCGGGCCGTCCGTGCCGTGTACCGGGGTGTCGAAGTCCAGATCGGTCTCGATGGCGCGGAAGTGCGGGAGCACGTCGTCCCAGGCCCAGCCCGGTATCTCCCACGCGTCGACGTCGGTCGGCAGCGCGCGGCAGAAGTAGCCGCCGTTGACCGCACCGGAGCCGCCCACCACCGCGCCGCGCATGATGTGGGCGTGGCGCACCGGATCGTCGGTCAGCGCGGCACGGTACCGGTGCACCACCGAGCTCGCGGCGCCGATCGGCAGCCGCAGCGCGTCCTGGATCTGCGCGGCGACCCGCGGATCGTCAGGACCGGGACCGACTTCGAGCACGGTGACCTGGACGCCCTCCTCAGCCGAGAGACGTTCTGCGAGCACCGATCCCGCGCTGCCCGCACCGACGATCAGGACCCTCAAGTCCGGATCTGCGGCTTCAGGGCGCCGGCGTGACGCTCGCGAACCACACCGGTCCACAGGCCCAGCCCGTACGCGATGTCGTCGATCCGCTTGAGCACCAGGTAGGTCGGCAGCCCGACGCGTTTGGTGTCCTCGTCGGCGTGGCCGCTGCGCGCGATCCAGTCGATGACCCCGTCGAGCACGGCCGCCACCACCACGGCGCGCCTGCACCGTTTCGACATCACCGCGGCGATCAGTGCGAGCGGCCAGTAATGCCTGCAGATCGCCGACGCCAGCTGCACCGCGGCCGACCCGATGCCGTGGGCGGCGACGACGGCCACCTCCAGCGGCTCGGTCTGCACGCTCGACAGCGATTTCGCTATCCGCCGCCCCGTCATCGCTGCCACCAGGATCGAGGCCGCATAGCCGGTTCCCGATCCGATCGCGACGAGCATCCAGACCACCAGGGTCCAGCCCGAGATCACCAGCGGGGCGGTCTTGCCGGGGTGACGGATTGTCAGCGGAGCCGCGGACGCACCATAGAAAGACTTGCGCGCGAACCACTTCCGCAAGTCGGTGCGGTGATCGTGGGCGACCGTCGCGATCGGCTCGTAGCGCAGTCGCGCACCGGATTCGTTGAGCCGCCAGCACAGGTCGACGTCCTCGCCGGAGATCAGCGTCTCGTCGAAGCCGCCGATGTCGAGCAGCGCGCTGCGCCGGCAGATGATCGCCGCGCTCGGCACGTACGACACCGATCCGAACGGGACCACCGGCGCCTCGCGCAGCCCGAGATCGAGCGACGACCGCACCGCCTCGTACCGGGCCACCACGTTGTCCGACTGTTCCAGCCCGACGATCCGCGGCGCCACCAGGGAGACCGCCGGATCGCAGAAGTGCCCGAGCAACGCTTCCAGCCAGCCCTTGCGCGGGACCACATCCGAGTCGAGGAATGCGACGAAGTCGGTGGTGCACACCGCCAGACCGGCATTGCGTGCGGCGGCCGGACCTTTGCTGCGCGGGATACGGAGGATCCGCACGTCGCAGCACGTCTCCTCGAAGTCGCCCGCGCGCACCGGTCTGCTTGAGCCGTCGTCCACGACGACGACCTTGAGGCCGCGGAGTGTCGAGGCCAGGCGGCCGAGCCCGGAATGGTTGTCGCGCACCGGGATAACGATGGTGACATCCCGGTGCGAAGGTCCGCTGAGCGGCCTGGGGTGAGCGACGGTGGCATCGAGCAGCGTGCGCGCCAGCTGGGCACTGACAGCGTCACGCACCTCGAGGCGGCCGCCGTGCAGCATCGTCTGGGCGGCGGGGGCCAACCGGAGCAGCCGGGTCGGTGTGCCGCCGAGCAACGCCGCACCCTCGCCGAGCACACGCACCCGCCGGTCCACCTGAACGGCGAAACCGTCCGGAAGCCGCGGCCCCGTCATGTCAGCATCCCCCCGCTGTCAGGCGCCCATCGGAGGATGCGTCCAGCACAGGCGTCGACCATTTCGGCAAAGATCTTCCTCCCCTCGTCTGCGGTCGCCGTGGTGGGGTCCCCCAAGACCCCCAGCGAACTCACCGCAGCCACTCCCCCGCGGAGCATCTGCGGCATCAGCTCCGAGAGCGGAGCCCGGTTTCCCGGGACCCGCTCGTCCTGCCGGACGACGTCCGGCGAAAGGTGGAGCAGTACCGACGTTTCGGTGTGGCCGGCGTGCGCGTCGGCGTTGCGCGCCGGACACGGGCACCATGCCACATCGCGCCCCTCGTAGCGCAGCAGCGTGACCGCGCGGCGCAGTGCCCCGACATTACCCCCGTGACCGTTGACGAAGACCACCCGCGGCGCCCACCGGCACGCCGAGCGGGCGAATTCGGTGAGCAGTTCCGCCAGTACCGGTGTGCCGATCGAGACCGTGCCCGCGAAACCCTCGTGCTCACCGCTGGCGCCGTACGCGACAGCCGGGGCGATCACCCAGTGCGCTGCGTCTTTCGCGGAGTCCCCGGTGCTCAACCGCGCGACGACGGCGTCGGCGACCGCGGCCGCGATGCGGGTGTCGGTGTCCAACGGCAGGTGGGGTCCGTGCTGCTCGGTGGAACCGACCGGGACCACCACGGTTGGCGCTGCGTCGTTCAGCTGCCTCGACGTCGAGTTCCCGAGCTCACGGGGGAAGACCACGCGACGATGGTAGGCCGAATTCACCTGGTATGCGCCAATTGTTGGCGCATGCGTAGCGGTTGATTTCCCATCCACGATGTGCATCGCGGCCGGGGATTCACGTCAGCCCCCTTGGCCACGCCCGTATCAGGCTCCGAGGGTCCGGGTGAACCCTTCGGGCACCAAAATGTCTTCCGGCGTCAAATCGTGGATCGAGGACTTACCGAGCCCCCGCAGCGCAGAGTCGATGCCACCGCTGAGGATGTCGAGGACGTTCTCCACACCGGCTTGACCGTTGGCCGCCAGACCCCACAGGTAGGCCCGGCCGATCATCACCGCGCGGGCACCCAGAGCAACGGCCTTCACGACATCGCTGCCGCGCCGGACCCCGCCGTCCAGCAAAACCTCGACCTGATCGCCGACCGCGTCGGCGATGGCGGGCAGGCACCGGATCGCCGCCGGGGTGCTGTCCAGGTTGTTGCCGCCGTGGTTGGACACCGTGAGCGCTGAAACACCCGCGTCCACAGCACGTTTGGCGTCGTCGACCCGGACCAAGCCCTTGAGCAGGAACGGGCCGCCCCACTGCTCGCGCAGCCATGCGACGTCTTCCCAGGTCGGCGGCGGCGTACCCATCCATTCGCCGTAGGCCTGGAAGAACGTCGGGCCGGGTTCGCCCCGGCGGCCCTGGTTGGGCACCCGCAGGTCCGGCGGACGGAAGGTCTTGGCGAAGCTGAAGAACCAGCTCGGCTTGGTGATGACCTCGGGCGACATCTTCAGGATCGTCTTGAGGTCCATCTGCTCGGGAATCTTGGGGCTGCCCCAGTCCCGGCCGTGCGAGAAGCTCCAGTCGGTGGTCAGGATCAGGCCCTTGGCGCCTGCGGCGCGGGCCCGCTCCATCCGCGCCAGGATCTCGTCGCGGCTGCCCAGCCAGTAGATCTGGAAGAAGATCTTGTCGTTGACCGCGGTCACTTCTTCCATCGGCTTGCTCGCGAACGACGACAGGCCCATCGCGGTGCCACGAGCCGCGGCGGCCCGTGCGACGGCGACCTCACCGTCGGGGTGAACGGCCTGCACACCGGTCGGCGAGATGATGACCGGCAGCGAAATGTCCTGCCCCATAACGGTTGTCGCCAGCTCACGCTTCTCGGTGGCGCCGATGACGTGCGGCGCGAAGCCGAGTTCGCCGAACGCGTCGACGTTGTCGGAGACCGTCAGGCCTTTCTCGCTCGCCGAGATCAACGACGAATAGGCGGACTTGGGCAGTCGTTTCTTCGCCCGCTGCTGGGCGATCGCGACGGTCTCGAACCAGGTATCTCGTGCCATGGGGAGGTCTACACCGGACTTTCGTTACAGAACTTTTTCGGAGGGGCGCTCAGCAGGGTGAGCGGGATGGGGCCTTTCGGCTTGTTACGTCCGCCTGCGCGGGAGTGGTCCACGCTGGACTTGGGCTTGTCACGGTCGAGCGCCAGGGCCGGTTCGCCGTATCCCTGCACGCACTCGGGATCCGGGCCGTCCATCGGCAGGCCCGTGAAGAACTTGGCGGCCATGCAGCCGCCGCGGCACGCGTCGTAGTGTCCGCAACCGCTGCAGGCACCCGCCGACTGCGGTTCGCGCAGCTCGCGGAACAGCTCGGAGTTCTGCCACACCCCTTGGAATCCCGGCGAGTCCGGACCCACGCCCGTCAGGACATTTCCGGCCAGGAACTTGTCGTGGATCGCGAACGGGCACGCGTACACGTCGCCGACCGGGTCGATCAGGCACACCACGCGGCCGGCGCCGCACAGGTTCAGGCCGGCCAGCGCGCCGGGCTCACCGAGCCCGGACAGGTGGAAGAACGAGTCACCGGTCAGCACCCGCTCGCCGTGTGCGACCAGCCAGTTGTAGAGCTGCACCTGCTGATCGGCGGTCGGGTGCAGGTCGTCCCACACGTCGGCGCCGCGGCCCGACGGACGCAGCCGCGTGATGCGCAGGGTGGCGCCGTAGTTGTCGGCCAGCGCCTTGAAATCGTCGAGCTGGTCAATGTTGTGACGGGTCACCACGACGGAGATCTTGGCGTCTTTGAAGCCCGCCTCTTTGAGGTTCTCCAGTGCGCGCACGGCCATCGCGAACGAGCCGGGGCCGCGCACGGCGTCGTTGACCTCGGCGGTCGCCCCGTCGAGGGAGATCTGCACGTCGACGTAGTCGCTGGCGGCCAGCTTCGCGGCGACCTTCTTGTCGATCCGGACGCCGTTGGTGGAGAACTTGACCCCGACGTGGTGTTCGGTGGCGTAGTCGACGAGCTCCCAGAAGTCGCTGCGGACGGTCGGTTCGCCGCCGCCGATGTTCACGTAGAACACCTGCATGCGCTCGAGCTCGTCGATGATGTCCTTGCACTGCTGGGTGGACAGTTCGCGCGGGTCGCGCTTACCGGAGGACGACAGGCAGTGCACGCACGACAGGTTGCACGCGTAGGTCAGTTCCCACGTCAGGCAGATCGGCGCGTCCAGTCCGCGCTCGAACTGGTCGACCAGGCGGGGCACCGGCGCGGCGAGTGTCATGAGTCTGCTCCTGGGGCTGGGATGAGCATCTGTGACTGGACGAGCACGCCCAGCGCGTGGAAGTAGGGCGCCTGGTCGGAATCGTCGATTCCGGCGGCGCGGCAAGCGGAACGAGCGTCGGGGTGATCGGATAGCGAGTTGATCACCTCGACGATCGTCCGGTTCTTCAGGAACGACAGCTTGCGGGTCCCGAAGTGGTAGAGCAGGGCGCCGAACGGCTCCGGCCGCACGGCGACCTGCGGATGCAACCGCCAGTGCCGGTCGGCATCGAAGGGTGTCGCGGATTGCTCACTCCTCGCGCGAGCGCTCGTCGGCGCGGTCATGCTCAGTAGACCCCGCACATCCCGTCGATCGAGACTTCCTCGACCAGGCTCTCGGTCACCAGTTCGCCGGTCTCGACCTGCTGATTCTGATCCATCTGATCTGGCCTTTCTTCTGGCGCGACCCCGATAGGGTCTCGACATTTGTGACGTAGGTCGCCCACAATATGGCATCGAGTGCCGAAACGGAAGAGGGGTTGCGATGGGCGCCGGCAAGGCGCGGGTGGGTCGCCGTCGATCGACGAGCTGGGAGCACATCAGCGACGTCGCGATCGACCTGTTCATGGAGCGCGGCTTCGACGACGTCAGCGTCGACGACGTGGCCGGGGCGGCCGGGATCGCGCGCAGGACGCTGTTCCGCTACTACCCGTCGAAGAGCGCGCTGCCGTGGGGCGACTTCGACGCCCACCTCGACCACATGCGCGAGCTGCTGGCCGAACTCGACCCGACGGTGCCGATCCGCGACGCGCTGCGCACCGCGCTGCTCGCGTTCAACGATTTCGACGACCCCGACCGGCACCGCCAGCGCATGCGATTGATCCTGGAAACCGAGGCGCTGCAAGCCTATTCGATGACGATGTATGCCGGCTGGCGGGCGGTGGTGGCGAGGTTCGTCGCCGACCGGCTCGGGGTCGCCGAAAGCGATCTGATGCCCCAGACGGTGGCGTGGACGATGCTGGCGGTGTCGCTGTCGGCCTACGAGCACTGGCTGGAGGACGAGGCGGTGAGCCTGCCCGTCTCGCTCGGTGAGGCATTCGACCTGCTCGCCTCCGGGCTATCGGAAATCGGTTGAGATGAAACGGTTCTGGTGGTGGGTGGCGTTGTCGGCGACCGTCGGGACGCTGGGCTGTACCCGGGTCGTCGAGGAGCCCAGACCCGTCCGGGCGTGGCCCGTCGCGCCGATCACCGCCGGCCAGGTGTCCGATGTGCTGAGCCCGAGGGCCAGCCGGGAGGCGGAGTCCAACCTGTTCTCCACCGTCGCACCGCAGCGTTGCGCCGGGCTGGCCCGTGAGGTGGATCCGCCGTTCCTGTTCGACATCGGGACGGTCCCGGCAGCGCACAGCGCCGGGCAGTGGAACGGCGCCAACCGGTTCTCGATCCAGGAGATGGCGGCGGTGTACCCGGCCAACTTCGACGCGGCCGACGCGGTGGACGCGGTGAAGCGCACGCTGGGTGACTGCCGCGACGAACAGTTGACCGTCGTCACGATGCAGGACGAGACGCTGCACTTCGAGTCGATTCCGGCCGCCGGGCACGCGTCGCCGCAGATCGCGCTGTGGTCGATCACCAGCGCGCGGCGGTCCTGCGACAACGCCTACATCGCGGCCCACAACGCCGCGATCGAGATCACCGCATGCGGCGATCTGAACGGATACGACGTGGCCGGACTGGCCGACGAGGCCCTGGACCGGCTGAATCTGCTGGCGAACATGACGTCCTGAAATTCGGGTGTCGGAGTTCAGGCCTGGGAGGCGACGATAAGGGTGTGAGCGCCGAACCGGATGGCGAGCATCCGCGGGCACTGCTCGCGCTGTACGACGAGGCCCTGCCACAGGTGTACGGGTACTTCGTCAGGCGCTGTGGTGACCGCGGGACGGCCGAGGACCTGACGTCGGAGACCTTCCTGGCGGCGATGGATGCTGCCAGGAAACCGGAACCGCCACCGCTGACGGTGCCGTGGCTGATCGGGGTGGCGCGCCACAAGCTGGCCGACCACTACCGGCGCGGGCACGACCGGGTGACGGTGCCGGTGGCCGAGATGCCCGAACCGGATGATCCGGACGACACGTGGGACGCCCACCTGGACCGCATCGTCGCCGAGCAGGTGCTGGCGCGTCTGGCGTCGCAGCACCGGCTCGCGCTGGTGCTGCGGTATCTGGACAACCTGTCGGTGCCGGAGTGCGCCGAATTGCTCGGGCGCACGGTGCACGCCACCGAGGCGTTGCTGGTGCGGGCCCGGCGGGCGTTCCGAGAACAGTATCCGCGACCGGAAGGAGGACTGCCGTGATCGATCCGCTGGATGTGCTGCGCTCCGGCGACCTCCCGGTCGCACCGGATCCCGAGTTCGCGCGAGAGCTACGCGACCGGCTGGAGGCCGCGGCGAATCTGTTTGAGCAGCAACCTGATCGAACCCGAGGAGTGACGATGACCGGTACCGATACGGCGATCGCGGAGCTCAACCGTCCCGCGGCCGCCACCAGTTCGGGAGCCCTGCTCCCCTATCTGACCGTCGCCGACGCACGGTCGGCCATCGCGTGGTACGGCGACGTGTTCGGCGCCGAGGTGGTCGGTCAGCCCGTGGAGATGGACGACGGCCGGATCGGGCACGCCGAGCTCACGATGGCGGGGGCGACGGTGTACCTGGCCGACGAGTATCCCGAGATCGGTCTGAGAGCGCCGTCGCCGCAGGCGGTTTCGGTGAGCCTGATGCTGACGGTCGCGTCGACCGACGAGACGCTGGAACGTGCCCGACGCAACGGGGCCCAGGTGCAGCGGGAGCCCTACGAGGACTACGGGTCGCGCAACGCGGCGCTGATCGACCCGTTCGGGCACCGGTGGATGCTCACCGGACCGGTCACCGGCGTCGCGATCCCGATCCGGCACGGCGACGTCGGGTTCGTCGCGGTGTGGACACCGGATGCCCAGCGCGCGGCGGAGTTCTACGGCCGGGTTCTGGGCTGGGTGTACGACCCGACGACGCAGCGGGTCACCAATACCGGTCAGCGGATCGGCATCTATTCGGTTCCGGGTAGGAACACGCTGTTCTGCTGCTACGCGGTGACGGACCTGGACGGCGCGCGGGAGAGCATCACGGCCGGTGGCGGCACCGTCGACGAGGTGACCGAGTTCGACTTCGGAAACGTGATGGGCGCGAAGGATCCGTCCGGCCTCGACTTCGCGGTGTATCGCCCCCGCCCCGACGAACCGCGGCCGTCGCTGAACGGTGATGGCCCCGGGGAGCTTTCGTACATCACCTACCAGGTGCCGGATTCGGCGGCGTTCCGGTCGTTCTACAGCCGGGTGCTGTTCTGGACGTTCGAGCCGGGCCGGATCGACGACGGATGGGGTGTGGTCGGATCGCACCCGATGGCCGGCGCCGCGGGTGGCAGCCCGGAGGCGGTGACGGTGCCGATGTGGACCGTGGCCGATATCGACGAGGCGGTGGCCCGCGTCCGGGAGGCCGGTGGATCCGTGATCGAGGAACCGTCACAGCAGTCCTACGGGCGTTCGGCTTTGTGCACCGATGACCAGGGCGCGCGGTTCTATCTCGGCGAGTTCTGATCGAAGATGACTGGGGAGCAGTCGAATTCGTCACGAGCCGCGTCAACGCCGTCCGTCAGAACGGTGGTGGGTCGTTGCCGCGGGGTGTATCGCCGCGGTGGTCGGCGTTGTGTTGGCGTTCGCGGGTGATGTAGGCGGCGCGGCTTTGGGCGCGTGTGCGGATGCGGCGCGGCATCATCGCCGCGCGTGACTCGTGGTGTGGCACGTGGGGTGGGTCGCCGGTCCATAGTGTGCCGGTGGGTTTACACAAGGCGGGGAATAGGAGTCGGCTGCCGGGGTGGGTGGTGTAGGTGTGCCCGGTCGGTGAGGTCCAGATGATAGTGCCGTCGGGGTGTTGGCGGTCTGTCCAGCCGCCGGGCCCGGTCCAGAACGTTTTCAGTAGGTGGTGGAAACGGCACAGTGCTTTGAGGTTCGAGGCGTGGGTGGGTCCGATCGGGTGTGGCACGGTGTGGTCGATGTCGGCGGTGGTGGCCGGTTTGTCGCAGCCGGGGAAGCGGCAGGTCAGATCGCGGCAGCGGACGAATTCCGCGAGCGCGGCCGAGGGGGTGTAGCGCGGCTCGGGTGCGGTGGTGCCGGGGTGGATGATTTCGCGGACCTTCGCTCCTTCGAGCATGGCGTCGAAGAACGGTGCGGGCAGGAACCCGGACCCGAACAGGTAACCCGACCGGCCCGGGACAAGGGCGGGGGTGTTGCGGCGCGGCCTGACCACGGGCGGCGCGGGCGCGGGCGCGGGCCGCTCCTCGGCCGCAGTGTCGCTGTCGCTGTCGGTGTCCGCGCCTTCGGGTGACTCCTCGACCGGGGTGGCGTCCTCTGCCTGCGGCTCGGGTTGCGGTTCGTCGGCAGCAGTGTCAGCCGCGGTGTCGCTGTCGGTGTCCGCGCCTTCTGGTGACTCCTCGACCGGGGCGGCTTCCTCAGGCTGCGGCTCGGCGACACCCTCGACATCGCCGAGTGGATCGTTCCGCGTTTCGGCGGGTGCCTGATCACCGCAGGCGGGCGCAGCGGGCTGCGAGGCGGCGGTACTCGACTCGGATCCCTCCGCTTCAACGCCCACGTCCTCGGGCTGCGACTCGACACTCTCAGCGTCGGCAGCAGGCGCGGCGGGAGTGGTCGTGGTGGTGTGGTCGGTGAGGGCGTAGACGACGACCTCGGGCACGGGCCGCGGGTTGACGGCGGCTTCACACTCATCGTTGCCGCAGCGACACGCCAGGCTGGTGATCCCGTGCAGCAGCGCTGTCCAGGCATCCATGCGGCGCTCGGCCAGCGTGCGCGGATCCGCATCACAGACGCTGTAAGCCATCGCCGTCAACGTGCGCCACCCGGCCGCGGCGTCCCCGTCGAACACCCGCGACCAGATCGTGGTGAACCCCGGCGCATCAGTGGGCGCACCGAACTCCAGCGCCGGCCCGATCTCGGCATCACGGGATTTACGCACCGCATCCGGATCATGGCGCTCGACGATCTCATCGATGGTCGCCTCGGTGGCCTTCACCGACAACGCCCCCCACCCCGCCACCGTCGCGGCCAGTTCAGCGTCCACGGCGGCGATCAGGGCGGGGTCGGTGATCAGGTCGGTGCGGGTGATGATCGCGCGCACCAGCAGCTCCGAGATCGCCCCGGCCAGAAACAATGCCCCCACTCGGGGGAGGCGGTCGCGTAGCACCACCGCCCGGTAGGTCTGGTGCAGCGCCAACCCTTGGGTGATCCGATACGCCGCGGCGATCTCGGCGGTCACCGCGGCCTGGGGATCGA
>NZ_MVID01000017.1 GCF_002086815.1 Mycolicibacterium parafortuitum | reverse complement strand
CCGCCCGCCCGCCCGCCGGACGTCGACACCGGTTTCTGGCTGTGGGTGGTCGCGCTGCCGCTGATGACCGCGGCCCATGTGATCGACGTGCTGACGCTGCAACAGCACGCCAACGCGCTGGTGCTCGCGTTCTCGCTGGTCTTCGTGTTCATCGTGTTCTCGGTGGTGCTGGTGTTCCAGTTCCTGATGCGGCAGGGCTACCGCTGGGCGCGCACGTTGCTGACCGGCGGCGCGATCGCGGCCGTGGTGTTCTCGGTCTCGACGCTGTTCACCGCCGAACGCGGCACCGGGTGGGCGGTGGCCTACGCGGTGTGTGTGATCTTCGGATCGGTGCTGATCGCGGGCGGGGTCTATCTGCTCCACCGCAAGGAGTCCCACGACTTCTTCCAGCGGTGATTGGCTAGGCTGACCCGATCATGACCGCCCCCACCCCGCCCGAGCGGCCCCGCGTCGTCGATCTGTCGTTCTGGTGCTTCATGGTCGGCGCGGTGATCATGATCGTCGGCGGCCTGATGGCGCTGACCGCGACGTACGAGGTCGCGCGCGCGGCGATCCCGGACACCGTCTCCGACGAGGACGTGCGGAACTACCTGACCATCTACCGCGGCACCGGGATCGGTTCGGTGCTGGCCGCAGGCGCGCTCGCGTTCCTCGCGGGCCGGGCCCGCCGCGGTGACGCCCGGTTCCGGCTGGCGACCCTGGCGCTGGCGTTCGCGACGCTGGTGGTCCTCGGCCTGCTCGCGCTCGGCATCGGCGTCGCGCAGCCGCTGATCCTGCTCGGGCTGCTGCCCGTGGTGATCGGTGCGCTGCTGGCCGTCCAGCCGTCGGCGCGGCAGTGGTACCAGCGTGAGGACGATGCGTGACCGAACCTGTCGATCGCCCCGCGGAGACCGTGGCGCCGGAGGTGCTGTTCTACGAACAGGGCGCGAGCTGGCTGTGGGTGCTGGCCGGCCCGGCCGCCGGCGTCGCGATGGCGCTGATCCAACTGTCCGGCGGCTACGGCATCCAGTGGGTGGTGCCGGGACTGTTCTTCGTGCTCGTATCGGGTTTTCTGGCGATCCAGGTCAAGGCCGCCCGGATTCACACGTCGGTGGAGCTGACGACCGAGAAGCTGCGCCAGGGCACCGAGGTCACCCTGGTCGACGAGATCGTCCGGGTCTATCCCGAGGCGAGCGGTGCCGAGACGCCGAAGTGGCAGTACGCCCGCGCGCTCGGCGAGCTGACCGGCGTGCCGCGGGGCCGCACCGGAATCGGGCTGCGGCTGACCAACGACCGCACCGCGCAGGCGTGGGCGCGTAAGCACCGCCAGCTGCGGGAAGAGCTGACCAACCTGATCGAGGAATGCATTCCGCCGGAGCCCACGGCGTGAACCGGCGCGCGGTCGTCGAACTCCTGGCGGCGGCGCTGGCCGGGATCGGCAGTGTGGTGGCGTGGCTGAACGCGAGCAGGCCGGTCGTCAATGAGCCGGTGCTGCCGGGGGAGCCGTCGACCATGTCGCAGATCTACTACGCCCCGATGCTGACCCTGTCGCTGCTGCTGGCCACCCTCGCCGGCGTCCTCGTGGTCCTCGGGGTGGCCCGGCTGCGCCGCGCCCCCGCGAAATAGCATTCCGGGTCGTCCTCCGGCCCGGAACCGCAACCCTGGCTTCACTCTCGGCGAGCCGCCGACCGCCCGCTTCGCGTTCCTTCTGTGGGCCTCGCCACACCCTTATTGGTACAAAGTGCAGAATCTGTAACACTGTCCCGCATGACGGAGTTGGCGCAGCACCCCGAACATTTGGATGACGCCCTGCCGCTGGGGCCGCAGTCACTGGTCTGGCGATACTTCGGCGACAACCGGATGTACCTGATCGGTCCGCGGCCTGCGGTGCTGCAGAACATGCTGGCCGCGCTGGGCCAGGGCGTGTACGACCATTCGACGTTCTTCGCCGACACCGCCGAGCGGCTCAAGCGCACCATCCCGCCGATCTTCAACACCGTGTACGGCTCCGACGACGACAACGCCGGACGCCAGGTCCGCGACTTCCACACCGACATCAAAGGTGTGCTGCCGGGCCCCGACGGCGAGGAAGCCGGCCGCTACCACGCACTGGACCCCGAGACGTACTTCTGGGCGCACGCGACGTTCGTCGAGCAGATCTACTACTTCGCCGACACCTTCGTGAAGCGGCTGACCGACGCCGAACGCGAGCAGATCTGGCTGGAGTCCAAGACGTGGTACCGCCGCTACGGGGTCAGCGACCGCGTGATGCCGGCGACCTACGCCGAGTTCGTGAAGTACTGGGACCACATGATGGACGAGGTGCTCGTCGCGCACCCGTCGGCGAAATACGGCGTCGGCTACGTGACCAAGGGCTTTCCCCAGCCCAAGGCCGTGCACCCGGTGGTGTGGCGGCTGATCGCGCCGGTGTTCAACCCGCTCGCGGCGTTCCTGACCACCGGCGGACTGCCGCCACGGGCGCGGATGCTGCTGGGCCTGCCGTGGAGCGACAAGCAGGAGCGCCGCTATCAGCGGTTCGCCGCGGTGTGGCGGTCGCGGCCGGTGAACTGGATCTGGGACCGGCTGCCGATGAAGGTGCGCTACAGCGGATACGCCGTGAAGGGTTACGCCCGGTCCGATGCCCGCGCCTGACATCGCTTCGGAGCAGATCCTCGACGCCGCGGTCGTCGAGTTCGGGCGGCACGGCTTTCGCCGCGTCGCGCTGGAGGACGTCGCGCGCCGCGCCGGGGTCAGCCGCACCACGATCTACCGACGGTTCGCCAACAAAGACGAACTGGTCGGCGCCGTCATCGAACGCGAGAACGTCACCCTGTTCGCCGACATCGCCGCCGAGCTGAAGAAGGCCGCACCGCAGTCGAACATCTATGTCGAGGCGTTCACGCTGTCGATCCTGAAGTTCCGCCGCCACCGCGTGCTGTACCAGATGATCACCGAGGAGCCGGGACTGGTGCTCGAGCTCGCCGGGCGCTACTACCGCGCCGCGATCGAGCGGATGGCTGAGGCGCTGCGGGTGATCTTTCCGCCCGGCTTCGCCGAACGGATCGGGGCCGACGCGGTCGACGACCTCGCCGACACGATCCTGCGGTACGCGTCGATGGTGCTGCTGCTGCCCAGCGCGCAGCCGCTGGAAACCGCCGACGACATCCGGGAGTTCGCTCGCAGGCATTTTCTGCCGAGCCTGCCCGCGGCGTTGCGGTCGGTACCCGTATGACGGTGTGTTTCGCAGCTCACACTTTCGGGCAGCCCGAAAGCCATGACCGCCGATGACCACACCCAGCAACGTCCGTCCGGGGACTCATCCGGAATCCAGCTCGAGCACGTCACCGAGCCCCCGGATCCGGACAACGAAAACCGCACGGAGAAGCCCGAAATCACCGACGAGCATCGGGAAAAGGCCAAGGAGATGGCCAAGGCCTACGCCGACGACCTGCAGACCACCACGCTGCCCGGAAGCAGCGGCACCGTCTCGGGCACCACGGTCACCGACTGGGTCGACGACGAGGACAAGGGCAAGATCGAGACGTCGGCCGACGAGGGCAACATCGAGTACCGCAACACCGACGAGTTCAAGCGCAAGCTCGAAGAGTAGATCCGGGCGGTGCCCCAACTGTCGACGGAGTTTGCCTAATGTGTGGGGCGTGACTGCGCTCGAAACGATCGCGCCCGCCTTCGTCGACATGGCTCACTCGATCGTGTGGGCCTCGGTCGCCACGGTCGACGCCGACGGCAGGCCGCGCACCCGCATCCTGCACCCGATCTGGGAGTGGGACGGCACCGACCTGTTCGGCTGGATAGCCACGGTCCCGACCCCGCTCAAACGCGCCCACCTCGCGGCGCACCCTGATGTGTCGGTGAGTTACTGGGCGCCGAGCCACGACACCTGCTCCGCGGAATGCCTCGTCGAGTGGTACACCGACGACGAGACCTGCACCGCCGTCTGGAACAAGTTCGCGACCGGCCCCGCGCCGGTCGGCTACGACCCCGCGATCATCCCGCAGTGGGCCGACGGTCCTACCTCGGACGCATTCGCGGTGCTGAGGTTGTCCCCGTACCGGGTGCGCGTGATGCCGGGTGCGGTGATGACCAGAGGCGAGGGCGCCCCTCAGATATGGAGCGATCACAGTGGTCGCGGGAACTGAGAGCAGCGTCGAGCGCCTTCCGCTGGCGCCGAAGAACCCACTGCCGTACCGCGAGCTGCTGAGGCTGGTGCGAACGCTGGACACCGGGCAGCTCGGGGTGCGCGCCGCGGGGGGCCCGATCACCCGGGTCCAGGTCGCGCCGCGCTGGCTGTTCCCACCGTTCGTCGCGGTGTTCAATCCCGAAGGAATCCGGGACGTGCTGGGCCGCAACGATGCGTTCTCCGAGCGGTGCATCGTGCACGAAGAGGTGCAGGACATGGCCGGCGACAGCCTGTTCGTGTTGCCCAATGAGAAGTGGCGGCCGCGCAAACGCGCGCTGCAGCCGGTGTTCAGCAAGGCCAACGTGCGCCTGTTCGGCGGGCACATGTCGCGGGCGGCGCAGCGCTTCGTCGACGCCTGGCCCGGCGGTGGCGAGGTCGACCTCGACCTGGAGTGCCGGCGGATCACCATGCAGTCGCTGGGCCGTTCGGTGCTCGGTGTCGACCTCAACGACAGCGCCGACGTGATCGCCGAACACATGCACGTCGCGTCGTCCTATACCGCCGACCGCGCGCTGCGACCGGTGCGCGCGCCGCGCTGGTTGCCGACACCGGCGCGCCGCCGGGCGAAGAAGGCCGTCGCCGAGATGCGCAAGGTCACCGCCGACATCCTGCAGGCCTGCCGCGACGATCCGGACCGGGACGCACCGCTGGTCCGGGCGTTGATGGATGCGAAGGATCCCGAAACGGGGCTGGCGCTGACCGACGACGACATCTGCAACGACCTGCTGATCTTCATGCTGGCCGGGCACGACACCACCGCGACCGCGCTGACGTATGCGCTGTGGATCCTGGGCCACCATCCCGAGGTGCAGGACAAGGTGGCGGCCGAGGTCGCCGCGCTCGGCGACCGCGAACTCGAACCCACCGACGTGCCGGCCCTCGGCTACACCGTGCAGGTGTTGCACGAGGCGTTGCGGCTGTGCCCGCCCGCCGCCGGGGTGGGACGGCTGGCCGTGCGCGACATCGACGTGGCCGGGTACCGGGTGCAGGCCGGGACGTTGGTCGCGGTCGGGATCTACGCGCTGCACCGGGATCCCCAACTGTGGCCGGACCCCGACCGGTTCGACCCCGACCGGTTCAGCCCGGAGAACACCGCCGCGCGCGAGCGCTGGCATTTCCTACCGTTCGCCGGCGGGGCGCGGGCCTGCATCGGCGAGCATTTCGCACGGCTGGAGACGACGCTGGCGCTGGCCACGATCGTGCGCAGCATGCGGGTGCGCTCGCTGGACGCGGAGTTCGCCGTCGACGTGCCGTTCACCACGGTCGCGCACGGGCCGATCCCGGCGATCGTGGCCCCGCGCTAACCGCGGCGCAGCAACACCGCCTGCTCGAACGGCAGCACCGCGAACACCGGCCTCATCCACCCGGTCACCTGAGGTGCCGCGACGGCCTTCGGCACCACCTGCGGATCGGTGACGGTGACCGAGCGGCCGTACCGGCGCAGGGTGCCGCCGCCTGCGGCGGTGAGGTTCTTGAGCCAGTCCCGGTCGGGGCCGTAGGTGAGCAGGATCGCGACGCCGTCGCGGGTCGGGAACACCGTCAGCGGGGTGCGGTAGCGCCGGCCCGACCGTCGCCCCACATGCTCGAGGATCCCCATCGTCGGGGCCCACCCCGCCCACATCCGTTGAATCGGGTTGGTGACGTACCGGTTGAACCGGGCCAACCACTGCGGCAACCGCATACGGCCATGATCCTCCTCACCCCGGTTCGACATGCGGACTCCGGGAGCATCGACAAGACTTGGCGCAGCGCAGCGTCGCGCGACCAGTCCGTCCCGTGAATAAGAAAGTCGCCGATGACCTCAGTCGACACCGCGCCGGCCCCGGATCGCCCGCACGGCGCCCACGATCTGGAAGCCGAGCTGTCGGTCATCCCCGAGTCGGCCAAGACCACCGACCTGTACGGCCAGTTCTGGATCTGGGCGGGCGCCAACATCGCGCCGATCAACTGGATCCTCGGCGCGCTCGGCGTCTCGATGGGCCTCGGGCTGTTCGAGACGATCGCGGTGCTCGTGGTCGGCAACCTGATCGGCATGTCGCTGTTCGGGTTGTTCGTGGTGATCGGCCAGCAGACCGGGGTCACCGGAATGGTGTTGGCGCGCATGGTCTTCGGGCGCCGCGGTGCCTACGTGCCCGCCGCGGTGCAGGCGCTGGTGTGTATCGGCTGGTGCGCGGTGAACACCTGGATCGTGCTCGACCTGGTGATGGCGCTGCTCGGCCGCATCGGCCTGGTCGACCCGGAGCTGAGCAACCACGGCGCCCGGATCCTGGTCGCGGGCATCATCATGACCACGCAGGTGGTGATCGCGTGGTTCGGCTACCGGGTGATCTCGGCGTTCGAGCGCTGGACCGTGCCGCCGACAGTCGCCGTGCTGGTCGCGATGACGGCCGTGGCGTGGTTCGGTCTGGACGTCGACTGGGGCTACGCGGGCGACGCTACGCTCACCGGCGCCGAGCACTTCACCGCGATCACCGCGGTGATGACCGCGATCGGAATCGGCTGGGGTATCACCTGGTTGGGCTACGCCGGGGACTACTCGCGGTTCGTCTCGACCAGCGTCCCGGCCCGCAAGCTGTTCTTCGCCAGCGCGCTCGGCCAGTTCATCCCGGTCATCTGGCTCGGCGCGCTCGGCGCCACCCTGGCCACTTTGAGCACCTCGTCGGACCCGGGCGAGATCATCGTCGACGCGTACGGGGCGCTGGCCATCCCGGTGCTGCTCCTGGTCGTGCACGGCCCGCTGGCCACCAACATCCTGAACCTCTACACCTGCGCGGTGTCCACTCAGGCGCTCGACATCCGGGTCAACCGCCGGGTGCTCAACGTCATCATCGGCGTGGTCGCGATGGCGTGCGTGGTGTACTTCGTGCTCAACGGCGACTTCGCCCACACCATCGACGCCTGGCTGGTCGGCATCGTCGGCTGGCTGTCGCCGTGGGCCGCGGTGATGCTCGTGCACTGGTTCGGCGTGGCACGCCGCCAGGTCGATGCCGCGACGCTGCTGACCCCGCCCGACGAATCGCCGCTGCCCGCGGTGCGCCCGAGCGCACTGATCGCGCTGGCCGCCGGCATCTTCTGCACCTGGCTGTTCATGTACGGGATGGTGCCGGTGATGCAGGGCCCGATCGCGGTCGCCCTCGGCGGGGTGGACCTGTCCTGGCTGGCCGGCGGCCTGGTCGCCGGTGGCCTGTACGCGGCGCTGGAGATCCCGAAGGCGCGCCGCACCGCGAACTGACGTGGCCCACGTCACCGCTTCGCGGGGCTCCTACACCCTGTAGTTGGACGATCGCCGCCCGGCTGGGAGACTGGTCGACATGAGCAGTACCGAGCTGTCCGCGAAGCTGTTCGCCGACGCCTCCTCCGTCATCCCGGGCGGGGTGAACTCCCCGGTGCGTGCGTTCAACTCGGTGGGCGGCACGCCGCGGTTCATCACCTCGGCGAAGGGCTACTGGCTGACCGACGCCGACGGCAACCGCTACGTCGACCTGGTGTGCTCGTGGGGTCCGATGATCCTGGGCCACGCGCACCCCGCCGTCGTCGAGGCGGTGCAGCGGGTGGTCGCCGACGGGCTGTCCTTCGGGGCGCCGACGCCGTCGGAGTCGGAACTGGCCCGCGAGATCGTCGACCGGGTCGCCCCGGTCGAGCGCATCCGCCTGGTGAACTCCGGCACCGAGGCCACGATGAGCGCGATCCGGCTCGCGCGCGGCTTCACCGGCCGCGCCAAGATCGTCAAGTTCTCCGGCTGCTACCACGGACACAGCGACGCGCTGCTGGCCGACGCCGGCTCCGGGGTGGCGACGTTGGGCCTGCCCTCGTCCCCGGGCGTCACGGGCGCCGCGGCAGCCGACACCATCGTGCTGCCGTACAACAACGTCGCCGCGGTCGAGGAGATCTTCGCCCAGTTCGGTGCTGAGATCGCGTGCGTCATCACCGAGGCCAGCCCGGGCAACATGGGCACGGTGCCGCCGCTGCCCGGCTTCAACGCCGCGCTGCGC
This sequence comes from Mycolicibacterium parafortuitum, assembly GCF_002086815.1. Classification (GTDB taxonomy): domain Bacteria; phylum Actinomycetota; class Actinomycetes; order Mycobacteriales; family Mycobacteriaceae; genus Mycobacterium; species Mycobacterium parafortuitum. The sequence continues at coordinate 115,902 of NZ_MVID01000017.1, read as the reverse complement.
CGCATCACCGCCGCCCACGGTGCACTGCTGATCATCGACGAGGTGATGACGGGCTTCCGGGTGAGCCGATCGGGCTGGTACGGCGTCGATCCCGTCGACGCCGACCTGTTCACGTTCGGCAAGGTGATGAGCGGCGGCCTGCCCGCCGCCGCGTTCGGCGGCACCGCCGAGGTGATGGGCAAGCTCGCGCCGCTCGGCCCGGTGTATCAGGCGGGCACGCTGTCGGGTAACCCGGTCGCGATGGCCGCCGGGTTGGCGACGCTGCGCGCCGCCGACGACGCCGCCTACGCCAAGCTGGACGCCAACGCCGACCGGCTGGCCGGTTTGATCGGTGACGCACTGACCGAAGCCGGTGTGGCGCACCAGATCCCGCGGGCCGGCAACATGTTCAGCGTCTTCTTCGGGGGTGACCCCGTCACCGACTTCGCGTCGGCGAAGGCCACCGAGACGTGGCGCTTCCCGGCGTTCTTCCACGCACTGCTCGACGCCGGTGTGTACCCGCCGCCGAGTGCGTACGAGACCTGGTTCGTGTCAACGGCTCTCGACGACGACGCGTTCGACCGGATCGCCGCCGCCCTGCCGGGTGCGGCCCGTGCCGCCGCGGAGGCTCGCGCCGAATGACAGCTATTCCCACGGTGGTGCATGTGATGCGCCACGGCGAGGTGCACAACCCGGAGAAGATCCTGTACGGCCGACTGCCCGACTACCACCTGTCGGAGCGGGGCCGGGCGCAGGCCGCGCGGGTCGCCGAATGGCTGGCGTCCCGTGACGTCAGCTACGTGGTGGCCTCGCCGCTGGAGCGCGCCCAGGAGACCGCCGCGCCGATCGCGGCCGCGCACGGGCTGGCCGTCAGCACCGACCCCGAGCTGATCGAGTCGGAGAACATCTTTGAGGGGCAAAGGGTTTCACCCGGAGACGGCGCGTTGCGCGATCCCCGCAACTGGTGGCATCTGCGCAACCCGCGCACCCCGTCGTGGGGGGAGCCCTACAGCCACATCGCGGAGCGGATGAAGCGCGCGGTGTATCGGGCGCGGGAGGCCGCCGCAGGGCACGAAGCGGTGTGCGTCAGTCACCAGTTGCCGGTGGAGACGCTGCGGCGGGCGATGACCGACCGCCCTCTGCACCACTTCCCGACCCGGCGGATGTGCAACCTCGCGTCGGTCACGTCGTTCTATTTCCACGATGGGGACTGTGTCGGCTGGGGATATTCGGAGTTGGCCGGGCAGTGAACCGTGTGGTGGCGCTGATGCGCACGCTGTTCGCGGCGTGCGCGGCCACCGCTGTGCTCGCCGGGTGTTCGACCGGCAGCGACGCCGTCGCCCAGGGCGGCACCTTCGAGTTCGTCGCCCCCGGCGGCCAGACCGACATCTTCTACGATCCGCCGGCCGACCGCGGCACCCCGGGCCCGCTGTCGGGACCGGACCTGATGGACACCGACAAGACCATCTCCCTCGACGACTTCGCCGGCGACGTGGTCGTCATCAACGTGTGGGGGCAGTGGTGCGGGCCGTGCCGCACCGAGATCGCCGAACTGCAGCAGGTGTACGAGGCCACCCGGGACAAGGGCGTGGCATTCCTCGGAATCGACGTGCGGGACAACAACATCGACGCCCCCCGCGATTTCATCACCGACCGCGGCATCACGTTCCCGTCGATCTACGACCCGCCGATGCGGACCATGATCGCGTTCGGCGGCCGCTACCCGACCACGGTGATCCCGTCCACGGTGGTGCTCGACCGCCAGCACCGGGTCGCGGCGGTCTTCCTGCGTGAACTGCTCGCCGAGGACCTACAGCCGATCGTCGAGCGACTGGCGGCCGAGCAGTGAACCTCGACCAGATCGACCAGCTGACCACCAGCGGCCCGCTGCTGCTGGCGATGGGGCTTGCCGCGCTGGCCGGTCTGGTGTCGTTCGCGTCGCCGTGCGTGGTGCCGCTGGTACCCGGTTACCTGTCGTATCTGGCCGCGGTCGTCGGCGTCGACGAGAGCCCGACGGCGGCCGGCGGAGTCGCCGGGAGCGCAGCGCCCAATCGCGCTGCGGTCAAGGGCGCCCGGCTGCGCGTCGCGGGCGCCGCCGCGCTGTTCGTCGCCGGCTTCACCGTGGTGTTCCTGCTCGGTACCGTCGCGGTGCTCGGCATGACGACCGCGCTGATCACCAATCAGCTTCTGCTGCAACGCATCGGTGGGGTCGTCACGATCCTGATGGGCCTGGTCTTCATCGGGCTGGTGCCGGTGCTGCAGCGCGACACCCGGTTCACCCCGCGCCAGATCTCCACCCTCGGCGGGGCGCCGTTGCTCGGCGCGGTGTTCGCGCTCGGCTGGACACCGTGCCTGGGCCCGACGCTGACCGGCGTGATCGCGGTCGCGTCGGCGACCGAGGGCAGCAACGTGGCCCGCGGGGTCGTGCTCGTCATCGCCTACTGCCTCGGCCTCGGTCTCCCGTTCGTGCTGCTGGCGTTCGGTTCGGCGCGCGCGGTCGCCGGGCTGGGCTGGCTGCGCCGCAACACCCGCACCATCCAGGTGATCGGCGGCGTGCTGATGATCCTCGTCGGCGCCGCGTTGGTGACCGGGCTGTGGAACGACTTCGTGTCCTGGGTGCGCGACGCGTTCGTCAGTGACGTCAGGCTCCCGATCTGATGGTCACCTCTAAACCGCGAGCAGACACCAACTCGCGCAACACGCCGCCGACACGCCCGATTTCGCGTCTGCTCGCGCTGATCCGCAACACCTGGCGGACGCTGACGTCGATGGGCACCGCGCTGGTGCTGCTGTTCCTGCTCGCGCTGGCCGCGATCCCCGGGGCCCTGCTGCCGCAGCGCAGCCTCAACGAGTCCAAGGTCGCCGAGTACATCGCCGAACACCCGACGCTCGGCCCGTGGCTGGACCGAATGCAGGCCTTCGACGTGTTCTCCAGCTTCTGGTTCACCGCGATCTACGTGCTGCTGTTCATCTCGCTGGTGGGCTGTCTGACCCCGCGGCTGTTCGAGCACGTCCGCAGCCTGCGCGCGACCCCCGTCGCCGCGCCGCGCAACCTCGGCCGGCTGCCCAAACACCACATCGCCGAGGTGCCCGGAGATGTCGCGTCCGCCACGGCGGCCGTCGACGCGCAGTTGCGCGGGTGGCGGCGCACCACCCGCACCGACGGCGACATGACGGAGATCTCGGCGGAGAAGGGCTATCTGCGCGAGTTCGGCAACATCGTGTTCCACTTCTCGCTGCTCGGCCTGCTGGTCGCGATCGCCGCGGGCAAGCTGTTCAGCTACGAAGGCAACGTCATCGTCATTGCCAACGGCGGACCGGGCTTCTGCACCGCGTCGCCGGCCGCGTTCGACTCGTTCCGCGCGGGCAACACCGTTGACGGCACCTCGCTGTACCCGATGTGCATCCGCGTCGACGACTTCACCGCCACCTATCTGGAGAACGGGCAGGCCGTCGGGTTCGAGTCCAACATCGACTACCAGGCCGGCGATGACCTGACCACCGGCACCTGGCGGCCGTACCTGTTGAAGGTCAACGAGCCGCTGCGCGTCGGTGGTGACCGGGTGTACCTGCAGGGGCACGGTTACGCGCCGACGTTCACGGTGACCTTCCCGGACGGGCAGACCCGCACCCAGACGTTGCAGTGGCGGCCCGAGGACCAGTTCACGTTCCTGTCGTCGGGCGCGATGCGGTTCGACCCGCCGGCCGGCAGCTATCCCGACGCCGACGAGCGCCGCAAGAACCAGATCGCGATCCAGGGCCTGTTCGCGCCGACCGCGCAGCTCGACGGCACGCTGCTGTCGTCCCGCTTCCCGGAGATGCACGACCCGGCGGTCGCGGTCGACATCTACAAGGGCGACACAGGGCTGGACACCGGCCGCCCGCAGTCGGTGTTCTCGTTGGACGAGCGGATGATCGGGCAGGGCCGACTGACGAAGATGGCCCGCGTGAACCTGCAGGCGGGGGAGGACACCCGGCTGGAGGACGGCACCGTGGTGCGCTTCGACGGCGCGGTGCCGTTCGTGAACCTGCAGGTCAGCCATGATCCGGCCCAGGTCTGGGTGTTGGTGTTCGCGATGACGATGATGGGCGGGCTGATCGTGTCGCTGATCGTGCGGCGCCGACGCGTCTGGGTGCGGCTGACGCCCGGACCGGCGGGTACGGTGAACGTCGAGCTGGGCGGCCTGGCCCGTACCGACAACTCCGGGTGGGGCGATGAGTTCGAGCACCTGACGGGACGGATCCTCGAAGCGGTCGAGTCCGGCCCGGCGCGGCAAGAGAAGAAAGCGGATCTGTCATGAACACGACCATCGACCTCGATCTCGCCCGCTACTCCGACTGGGCGTTCACGTCGTCGGTGCTGGTGCTGGTCGCGGCGCTGCTGCTGCTGGCCGTCGAACTCGCCTACAGCCGCAGCCGCAAGGCCGAGGACCGCGAACTGGTCACCGCCGGTGTCTCCGGTGACAGCTCCGCGCCGGGCGTGGTCGTCGACGCGCCGCGCCGCTCTGTCGACGAACGACTCGGCGCCGCGGGCATGTCGCTCACCTATGTCGGCATCGCGTTGCTGCTGGCGTGCATCGTGCTGCGCGGGCTGTCCACCTCACGGGTGCCGTGGGGCAACATGTACGAGTTCATCAACCTGACCTGCTTCTGCGGGCTGGTGGCCGCGGCGTGGGTGCTGCGCAAGCCGCAGTACCGCTCGCTGTGGGTCTTCGTCCTGGTGCCGGTGCTGGTGCTGCTGACGGTGTCGGGCAAGTGGCTGTACTCGCACGCCGCCCCGGTGATGCCCGCGCTGCAGTCGTACTGGCTGCCGATCCATGTGTCGGTGGTCAGCCTCGGTTCGGGTGTGTTCCTGGTCGCCGGTGTGGCCAGCATCCTGTTCCTGGTCAAGATGTCGCGCCTCAGTGAGCGTGACGACGCGATCGGGCGACTGGTGGCCAAACTTCCCGACGGCCAGGTGCTGGACCGGATCGCCTACCGCACAACGATCTTCGCGTTCCCGATATTCGGCTTCGGCGTGATCTTCGGCGCCATCTGGGCCGAGGAGGCGTGGGGACGCTACTGGGGCTGGGATCCCAAGGAGACGGTGTCGTTCATCGCGTGGGTGGTGTACGCGGCGTACCTGCACGCACGCTCGACGGCGGGCTGGCGGGACCGCAAGGCCGCGTGGATCAACATCGTCGGGTTCGTCGCGATGGTGTTCAACCTGTTCTTCATCAATCTGGTGACGGTCGGCCTGCACTCGTATGCCGGCGTCGGCTGAGCCGACAGTTGGGCGGAGGTCGGCTGAGCCGACAATCGAGCGGAGGTCGGCTGAGCCGACAATCAAGCCGACAATCAAGCAGAAGGCGGCGCAGCGGTTAGGGGACTGACGGATTGGCTGAGGTAGCGAGCTTCCGGGCACAACAACGGTTCACCGACCCGATGGCGCCGGTGCCCGCCGAATGGACGGCGCCGACGCCGCCCGAGGGCAACGCCCCGCTCACCGTCACGCCTGCTCCTGCCCCTGCTCCGGACCCGGCGCCGGGCGCCGAGCTCGTGCCGTACCTGGATCCGTCCACCGTCGCACTGCTGTCCACCGCCACTCAGGGGCCCTCGGTCGGGTGGCGCAAATGGGTGTACCGGGCCTCCGGCCGGCTGATCAATCCCGGCGAGAGCCCGAAGGTGATCCGGCACAACAGCCTCGTCGCCCAGGTGCAGCAGCCGCTGCGCGAGTGCTACCGCATCGCGATGCTGTCGCAGAAGGGCGGGGTCGGGAAGACGACGATCACCGCGACGCTGGGCGCGACGTTCGCCGGCCACCGCGGTGACCGGGTGATCGCGGTCGATGCCAACCCCGACCGCGGCACGTTGAACCAGAAGGTGCCGCTGGAGACACCGGCCACCGTGCGTCACCTGCTCCGCGACGCCGAGGGCATCGCGGCCTACAGCGATGTCCGCCAGTACACGTCCCAGGGGCCGAGCCGACTCGAGGTGCTGGCCTCCGAGAGCGACCCCGCGGTGTCAGAGGCGTTCTCCGCCGAGGACTACACGCGCGCGGTGGAGATCCTGGAGCGGTTCTACGGTGTGGTGCTCACCGACTGCGGCACCGGGATGCTGCACTCGGCGATGTCGGCGGTGCTCGAGAAGGCCGACGTACTGCTGGTGGTCAGCTCCGGGTCGGTGGACGGGGCACGCAGCGCCGCGGCGACGCTGGACTGGCTCGACGCGCACGGCCACGAGGACATGGTGCGCAACTCGATCGCTGTGCTCAACGGTGTGCGACGGGGTAAGCGCAGCACCAGGGTGGATCTGGACAAGGTCGTGGACCATTTCGCGCGGCGCTGCCGAGCGGTCTGCGAGGTGCCGTTCGACCCGCATCTGGAGGAGGGTGCGGAGATCAGCCTGGACCGGTTGCGCGCGGACACGCGGGAGTCATTGTTGGAACTGGCTGCCGTGGTGGCCGACGGATTTCCGGGGGCGCGTCGCCAGTCCGACCCGACTGCGTGAGTCGGGTCTTGCGGCTACCTCGCGTCAGGGCCTGGGCTGGTCGTCGCGCGGGTTGATCCGACGAAGGAACTCCGGATCGTCATCAGGACCGATGGTCCGGGTGCGCGGCCGGTTCGCATTCATTTGGATCACCCGCCACCCGGCGTACACCAGGGCGGCCAAGACAAGAATCAGGAGCAAATACGCCACTCAAAACCTCCTTCGTCCAATATACGCGCCGGCGCTAGGCTCAGATCCGTGTCCGACGACCCGCGATCTGGATCCCGTTTGTTCCTCGATGTGTTGGCCTACATCGCCGCGCGATTGGCGCTGGTGGCCGTGATGACCGGTGTCATCCTCGGCGTAGGGCACCTGATCGGCATCCGTGACTTCCCGGTCGTGGTGGCGCTGCTGTTCGCGATCGTCATCGCGCTGCCACTGGGCATCTGGCTGTTCGCTCCGCTGCGCCGACGCGCGTCCGCGAGCATCGCGGTGATCGACGAGCGGCGCCGCCGTGACCGCGAGCAACTGCAGGCACGGTTGCGCGGGGACGCTGAGAGGCCGCGCCGCGACGGCGGTCCTGACTCCCCGGGTGCTTGAACGCCCAGGTACTTTTCGTTTTCCGGATAATAGCGGAAGTGTGTTCTGGGTAACACTCAAAAATGACTAAGCAGCAGGTCATCTCCCGTCCGCGCGGGTTGATCAACCATCGAAGTACCGGTAGCTCACCGAACTCCGGAGCCCATCGGCTCTATAAACGGTGGATCACCGAGCTGTGGGCGGGCAGGCGCGTCGCCGGTGAACTCGTGGCACCGGACTTCGTCGGGCACTGGCCCACCCGCGACGTGCGCGGGCCCGATGGCCTGCAGGCCGAGGTCGACCGGATGCACCTGGCGTTGAAGGAGCTGGCCTTCGTACTCGAGGTCGGCCCCGTCGTCGACGGGGACATGATCGCGGCCCGCTGGATCGCCACGGGGGCCGGCGAGGGCGGCCCGGTCCGCTACACCGGTAACGATCTGCTGAGGGTCGCCGACGGCAAGATCGTCGAGTACTGGTCGGGCGCGACGCGCTCCTAACCCCCCGCGTCGCGCAGGATCGTGCGCAACGCCTCCAACGGGTCACCGCCCGGATCGAGGCGACGTGCGTCCGGCGGGCCGGTCGGTGCGGGTCCCGACACCGGTGGGGAAGCTGGTGCCGGAGCGGCCGCCGGCGGCAGGGACGGTGGTGCGAGGGGTGCCACCGTCCCCAGCGCGCTGATCTTCGCCCGGACCCGGTCGGCGGCGTCGTTCCGGACTGTCCGCCGCTGCGGGTCGGGGTCGTCGTTGCCGGCGAAGCATCCTGACGGGGCATCGGTGATCACGGCCAGGGCACTCTCGTAGCGCTGGTGCGCGACGTCGAGGCGCGCCTCCCAGGCGTCGATGTCGGCGCGCCGCTCCCGCACCAGCTCGAGATCGACGCGCACCGCGCAGGATTCGTCGAGGGCGGTGCGACCGAGCACGTCGGTGAACCGGGCGTCGGCGACGTCGAGGCGGTCCTGGAGTACCGCGAGCCCGCCGGCGGCCAGATCGGCGTTCGTCGGCTCGACGACATTGAAGATCTGCAGCAGCGACACATCGTCGGCGAGGGCGCCGGCCTCACCGGTCTCGAAATGGCGTTGTGCCGCCCCGCCGACGACCACCACCGAGATCAGCTTCACCGCCAGCAGCACCACCGCGAGCGCGGGCAGCGTCGAGAACACCAGAAGCCGGCGCCGCAACCGCAACCGGGCCGGTGACCGTGTCATGGCAGCACCTCCGGTGGCCGTGTCATGTGAGCACCTCCCGCCGGGTGGCCCGGGCGCGGCGCAGATCCCGTGTGGTCAGGAAGATCTCGGCCAGCAGCAGCAGTGCGGCCACCATCGTCAGCGCCCAGTAGTACTCGAGGCGCCGGGCCGCCGGCGCGGTCACCTGCGCGAAAGTGTCTTCCCCGGATGCCGCGGCGGGCAGATCCGCACCGGCGCCACGGGAGACGTAGGGCACGCCGAGCTGGCCGGCGATCTCGCGCAGCCTGTCCTCGCCGGGGCCGCGGCCGTAACCGAGCACCGCGCCGCCGTCTACCGGCGGGGTGTCGAACACGCCTTGCGGCAGCGTCGACCCGGCTGCACCGGATCCCAGGTAGTACACCAGGTTCGGGGCGTGCGGATACTGCTGGCCCGCCGAGATGAGCTGGTAGCGCAGTGTGTTGGCGGCCGCCCCGGCATTGACCTCGGCGGCGTCGCCGCCCGGGTACGGGTTGAGGGATTCCACGAGGGGAAGCAGGCTCCAGGCGTCCGCCGACAGCGGCCAGTCGACTGAGGGCCGCGACGCGAACCCGATGACGGCGAACCGCGCGCCGGGGTGCTCGTCGACCAACCGGGCGATGTCGTCGCGCATCACCGACATCCGTTGCGCGCCTCCGTAATCATCGATTGCGGAGTCGGCGGACCGGTCGACGACGAAATAGACGTTGGCGCCGTCCTGGGGCCGCTGGCCGGATTCGGTGGCCGCCGGCCCGGACACGGGGCGCGCCGCGGCGAGCAGGATCAGCGTCAGCGCGCCGGTGGTGACCGTCCAGCGGATCAGCGATGGACGCCCCGCCTTGGCCGCACCCGGCAACGCCGCAGCGCGCAGGATGAGCACCGCCGCCGCGGCGACGGCGAGCACGACTGCGGGCAGTACCGGCTCGAACGTCATCGCCGCACCGCCAGCATCCCGACCCCGAGTAGTGCGGAAAGAGCCAGCGCGACAACCAGTTCCGGTCCCGGGGCGTCGATGCGGGCGTCGACGTTCTCGCGCTGTTCGGCCGATCGGGCGCGGATCGCGTCGAGCTCACCGCCGAGGCCGTCCGGTTCGAACCGGAAGAACTCACCGCCGGTCGCGTCCACGGCTGCGCTCAGCGCGCCGGTGTCACGACCAGGGGTGGCGATCGCGTTGATCACCACCCCGGCCTGCCTGGCCATGTCGGCGACGGCGGCGTCGGTGGAGAGCGACGGGCCGGTGTCGTCCGGGTCGCGCAGCGCACCGGGACCCAGATAGATCAGTGTGCGGTGGGTGTCGCCCGGGGTCTCGAAGCCGGGGAAGCCGGTCAGGCACAGCGCCAGCACGTCGGCGACCGTCGGCGTGTAGTCGGCGTACTCCACCCCGGCGGTGAAAGGGGGTGCGGTCGGGGCGTTTCGGGCGAACTCCGCGAGCCGGCCCGCGGCGAACTGGTAGTCCCGGGTCATCGGGATGAGCCGCCGGTTCGGTGAGGTCAGCGCGATCCGCTCGGTACCGTACGCGGTCGCCTGCCGGGCGAAATAGCCGAGGAACTCCGAGACCGGCGGTGCGTCGGCGGGCTCGCCGACGCACAACATGATGTCCTCACGCTGCGCGGCCGCTCCCGCGTCGCGCTGGGTCGTGGTCGGGCGGGCGCTGGTGACCGCGGCGACCGCGCACAGTGCGATCAGCAGCGCCAGTGCCGCCACGGCGGCGCGGGTCTGGCGGCGGATGACGGCGCGATATTCGGGCAGCCGGGTCAGACGTGCGGTATTGGCCAACGGAAGCTGGCGGTCCTGGCGGCCACCGGCCGGCAGCAGCATCGCCAGCGCGACCGCGAGCACCACGGCACCGAGGCCGGCGGCCGCGACGGCCCACCACCTCAGGTCCACGAGCGGATCAGCTCTTCGGTCGCCTCTCCGAGCCGGCCGACGTCCACCGTGGAGGTCCGGTCGAACTGTGCGCTGCCCAGCGCCTCCAGAATCGGTGCGGCAGCAGCGAGTTCACCGGCAGCGATGGCGCGCACCTGCAGGTACTGGGCGCGGGTTCCGGTGGCCTGGTACAGAAAGCTGCGCAGGGTCGCGCTGATCGCGGCCCCGGCCTGCTCGGCACTCAGCTCCCCGGCGCGGTGCCGCTGCGTCAGCGTCCTGACCGTCGCGGCGAACCGGTTCCGCAGCACTCGGGCATGTGCGCGCTCGACCCCGGGCAGCCGGCGTAGCTGCTGTGACGGCATGGTCGCGACGAACACCAGTGCATACCAGGCGATCACGAGGATCAGCAGCGCGATCCCGAACCAGAGCCAGATCGGCGAATAGCCGGGTGGGCCGCTGACGAACTCCAGCAGGTCATCCGGCACGAGACCACACCCTGGTCATCTCGCCGACGGCCCGGCGGACCCCGGCGGAACCGGAGACCGTCGCATGGGGGATACCGCGGCGCGCGAGCATCTCGGTCAGTCGCGCGAGGCGCCGCTGTTCGGCACGCTGATAGGCCGCCACCACGCGGGGGTCGGTAGCCGCGGAGCCGAGCACCGGTCGCCCGGTGGCGACGTCGTACCCGCCGTCGGAGACCCCGGCGGCCGGATGGTCGGCGACCATCGCCCACATCACGTCGTGGCGGGCTGTCAACCGCGCCAGCGCCTCGTCGAGGCGGTTGTCGGCCTCGGGTTCGTCGGACACCACCACGATCACCAGGGGATGCCGGTAATGCGTTGCGACATAGGTCAACTGGCACAGGATGTCGCTGCTGCCGTGCCGGCCGACGTGGCCGTGATAGCCGGTCAGCATGCTCTCGATGTGGTTCTCGCCACGGCTCTGCCGGACCCGCAGGCTGCCCCGCGCATCCCCGTACACCATGCCGATCTGATCGGCGCGTCCCAGCGTGATCAGGCCGATGGCGCCCAAGATATGCAGTGCCACATCGCATTTGCGTTCACGTTCGGGTGTCACAGCCAGCATGTTGCGGCCGGCGTCGGCGACCAGCAGCACCTTGTGGTGATTCTCGGAGACGAAGCGTTTGATCAGCACGCTTGCCGAGCGTGCCGAGGCCTTCCAGTCGATGTCGCGGACGTCGTCGCCGGGGACGTAGGGCCGCAGCTCGTCGAATTCCAAAGTGCGGGTGTGCAGCAGCGCGTGACGGCCGCCGTCGAGCATCCCGCGGGTGTCGGTGCCGAAGTGCGCTCTGGCCCGGTTCAGGTGCGTGCCCACGGTGCCGCCGTCAGGGAACCCGCACGGCCTGCAGCACGGCGTCGATCACCCGGGTGGGGGTGACGCCGGCACTGGCGGCCTCGAAACCGAGGATCAGCCGGTGCTGCAGGACCCGGTGCGCGAGGTCGGCGATGTCGCTGGGCAGGACGTGGTTGCGGCCGGACAGCACCGCCAGCGCACGCGCGGCGGTGCACAGCGCGATGGTGGCGCGCGGGCTGGCGCCGTACTCGATCATCCGGGCCAGCTGGCCCGGCAGATGATTGCCCGGGTCGCGGGTCACGGCGACCAGGCGGCTGGCGTAGAGCATCAGGTCGCGGCTGATGTACACCTCGCGGGTGATCTGCTGCAGACGGCGGATGTCGTCGAGGCTCGCGACGGGCCGGGTGGTCCGCTCCTTGTCGTAGAGGCCGGCGTCGCGGCGGGCCATCACCTCGACCTCCTGTTCGGGCGACGGGTAGCGGACGATCTCCTTGAGCAGGAAGCGGTCGGTCTGGGCCTCCGACAGCGCGTAGGTGCCCTCCTGGTCGACGGGATTCTGGGTGGCGATCACCAGGAACGGTTCGGGGATCGGGTACACGGTGCCGGCGATCGTGGTCTGGCGTTCCTCCATCGCCTCGAGCATCGCGCTCTGGGTCTTGGCGCTGGAACGGTTGATCTCGTCGAGCAGCACGACGTTGGCGTGCACCGGGCCGAGCTGGGTCACGAACGACGCGGTTGCGGCGTCGTAGACCTGCGTGCCGATGATGTCGCTGGGCAGCAGGTCGGGCGTGCACTGGATGCGGCGGAACTCCCCGTCGATCGATTCGGCGATCACGCGTGCCGCGGTGGTCTTGGCCAGCCCTGGCACGCTTTCCAGCAGGATGTGTCCGCCGGTCAGCAAACCGATCAGCAGTGTCTCGCGCAGGTGTTCCTGACCCACCACCTTCGCCGAGAACGCGTCGGACAACGCCGCGACCACCCGCTGCGCTTCACGGGTGTCGTCGGACTCGCGGGGCATCGGGGCTGCGGTCATCCCGCAGCAAGTACCACGCGAATCCGGCGCGCAAACCGACGCCGGGCGTGGCGGAATCCACCCGATTCGGAAAGTTGCTGTCAACTTTGGTTGACAGGTGCCCGTCGCGGACCTACCGTGGCGACATGGCCGACCTCGACTCCCTCGACGCGCTGAGCAGCACGGATCCCGCGGTGGGACTGCGCTCGGTGCGGGCCCTGCAGCGGCTCCACGAGCGGATGGAAGCGCTGCACGTCGCCAGGGCGCGCGAACAGGGCTGGACGTGGCAGGCGATCGCCGACGAGCTCGGCGTCAGCAGGCAGGCCGTGCACAAGAAGTACAACCGCAGGAGTTGACCATGTTCGAACGCTTCAGCAGAAACGCCCGCGCGGCCGTCGTCCTCGCGCAGCAGACCGCGTGGGAACTCGGTGATGAGCGGATCGGTCCCGAGCACCTGCTGGTCGCGGTGGTGCAGAGCGCGGGGCGAGATCTGTCGGCGACGCTGGCGGACTTCGGGGTCACCCTCGAAGAAATCCGGCACCGGATCGCCGACGGTCGGGGCGATCCGTTCGACGAGGACGCCGACGCGTTGCGTCCGCTCGGCATCGATCTGTCCGCGGTGCGGCGCAACGTCGACCGCGACTTCGGCCCCGGGGCCTTCGACGAGGCGCTGCGGCCGGGCGGCGGCGGGAGGCGGCGCCGGCGCATTCCGTTCTCGACGGCCTCGAAGAAGACCCTCGAGCTGGCGCTGCGGGAAGCGGTGCGGCACAAGCAGAACTGGCTCGGCTGCGAGCACATCCTGCTGGGCCTGCTGCGTGGCGGCGACACCGAGGCGACGGCCCTGCTGGCCGAGTACGTCGACCCCGCCGAACTGCGCCGGCGCGTCGACGCGTTGCTCGACGCCGCGGCGTGACGCGCGCTCGTCAGCCGACGAACAGCGGCGCGCTCACCGCGACCGCCCACACCAGCATCGTCAGGCCGGTGTCCCGCAGAACCGGGATCAGGTCCTTGCCCCCGGCCCCGGCACGCACCGGTTTCGCGGCCCGCACCGCGAGCGGCAGCGCGACCAGACCCACCGCGCACCACGGCGTCGCGGTGACCAGCGCCAGCGTGAGCAGGAACGGCAGCGCCACGAGCGCCTGGAACAGCACCCGTGTCTTCGGGTCGCCGAGACGCACCGCGAGGGTGATCTTGCCCGACTCGGCGTCGGTCGGGATGTCGCGCAGGTTGTTGGCGACCAGCACCGCCGACGACAGGGCTCCGATCGCGACGGCCAGCGTCACCCCGACCCAGTCCACCCGCAGCGCCTGGGTGTACTGCGTGCCGAGCACCGCGACCAGGCCGAAGAACACGAACACCGCGACCTCGCCGAGTCCCAGATACCCGTAGGGTTTCTTGCCGCCGGTGTAGAGCCACGCCCCGGCGATGCACACCGCCCCGACCGCGATCAGCCACGGCGCCGACCACCAGGCCAGCACCAGGCCCGCCACGGCGCCGACGGTCAGGCTCACGATCGCCGCGGTCAGCACCGATTTCGGCGACGCCAACTTGGACCCGACCAGCCGCAGCGGCCCTGAGCGCACATCGTCGGTGCCGCGGATGCCGTCGGAGTAGTCGTTGGCGAAATTCACGCCGATGATCAGCGCGACGGCGACCACGAGCGCGAGCACCGCCTTCGGCCACGACACCGCGTCCAGCCAGGCGGCGGCACCGGTTCCGGCGATGACGGGTGCGACGGCGTTGGGCAGCGTCCGCGGACGCGCACCCTCGACCCACTGGGCGAAACTGGCCACGACGGTCAGTCTTGCAGGTGCCGACCGTGGCAGACTGAGCGCATGGACGACCGGCTGAGCAAGTCCGAGATCGGCAAGGACGCGGTGCAGGAGATCGTCGCCGCCGGCGCATCGGCGGTCGGCGAGGTGACCTCGATCATCACCACCGCGGTCAGGGACGTCGCGAACGCGATCGGCGGATTCGCCACCGACGTGTTCGAGATCCGTGACGGCGCCCGCCGCGCGTCGCAGCAGCTCGGCGACGACGACGCGTAGCCGGTGTTAGGCGTCATCGGGGGCAGCGGGTTCTATTCGTTCTTCGGGCCCGACGCCTCGTCGGTCGCCGTCGACACCCCCTACGGCGCGCCGAGCGCGGCGATCACGATCGGTACCGTCGGCGGCCACGAAGTCGCTTTCCTTCCCAGACACGGTGTCGCACACGAGTTCTCGCCGCACACCGTGCCGTACCGAGCGAACATGTGGGCGTTGCGCTCGCTGGGGGTGCGCCGCATCTTCGCCCCGTGCGCGGTCGGCAGCCTCGACCCTGCCCTCGGCCCCGGCGCAGTCGTCGTACCCGATCAGCTCGTCGACCGCACGTCGGGCCGCGCCGACACCTATTTCGATTCCGGGGGCATCCACGTCAGCTTCGCCGACCCGTATTGCCCCACGCTGCGCGCCGCGGTGACCGGGCGCCCCGGGGTGGTCGACGGCGGGGCGATGGTGGTCATCCAGGGGCCGCGGTTCTCGACGCGTGCCGAAAGCCAGTGGTTCGCCGCGCAGGGGTTCCGGCTGGTCAACATGACCGGCTACCCGGAGTCGGTCCTCGCCCGTGAACTTGAGATGTGTTATGCCGCAGTAGCTCTGGTGACTGACGTGGACGCAGGCGTGGAGGCGGGCCAGGGCGTGCGGGCGGTGGACATCTTCGCCGAGTTCCAGCGCAACCTGGTGCCGTTCAAGAAGCTGGTCCAGGACGCGCTGGAGAGCGTCGGCGCCGAACGCGAGTGCACGCACTGTCTGGCCCACGAGGGCGTCGAGCTGCCGTTCGACCTGCCCTGAGGCGCCACCCCGCTCTACCTTATTGACACCCGTCAAGTCATACTGTGCACCATGACGTCCACAGCGCTGTGTGAACAGTTCGGCATCGACTTCCCGCTCTTCGCGTTCAGCCACTGCCGCGACGTGGTGGCCGCGGTGACCAACGCCGGCGGGTTCGGCGTACTCGGGGCCACCGCCTACTCACCCGAGCAGCTCGACCAGGAGCTGGCCTGGATCGACGAGGCCGTCGCGGGCAAGCCCTACGGCGTCGACCTGATCGTGCCCGCCAAGTTCGAGGGCAAGGGCGAGAAGCTGTCCAGCACCGACCTGGCCTCGCGTATCCCGCAGGAATACAAGACCCTCGTCGACGACCTGCTGCGCGCCCATGACATCGAGCCGGAGCCCGAGCGGCGTCTCGGCAAGCCGATGCTGTCCGGCAACACCGGCCGCGAGCTGCTCGACGTGGCGCTGACGCACCCGGTGAAGCTGATCGCCAACGCCCTCGGTGTGCCGCCGGACTACATGATCGAGGCGGGCAAGGAACGCGGCATCCCGGTGGCCGCGCTGGTCGGCGCCAAGGAGCACGCGGTCAAGCAGGCCGCCGCCGGCGTGGATCTGATCGTCGCTCAGGGCGCCGAGGCCGGCGGGCACTGCGGCGAGGTCAGCACGCTGGTCGTGGTGCCTGAGGTCTTGGAAGGGTTGGCCGCGCTTGGCGTTTCCACCCCGGTGCTGGCCGCGGGCGGCATCGTGACGGGGCGCCAGATGGCGGGCATGGTCGCCATCGGCGCGGCAGGTGCATGGACGGGCTCGGTGTGGCTGACCACCGAGGAGGCCGAGACCGCACCGCACACCGTCGCGAAGATGCTGGCCGCGTCGTCGCGCGACACCGTGCGTTCGGCCGGGCGTACCGGCAAGCCGTCGCGGCAGCTGCGCTCGGAGTGGACCGACGCGTGGCTGCCCGCCAAGGACGGCCGGCAGCCGCTCCCGCTTCCACTGCAGTCGATGCTGTGCGAGCCGGTCATCCGCCGGATCGACGTGCTGGCCTCGCAGGGCCACGAAGGTGCGCAGGCGCTCGCGACCTACTTCGTCGGGCAGGGCGTCGGGCTGATGAACAAGGTCAAGCCGGCCCGCGAGGTGGTGCGCGAGTTCATCGAGGACTACCTGGCCGCCGCCGAACGCCTCAGCAACTCACTCCCCGGCTGACTCGCCGCGAAATATCATTCCGGGCTGCGACCAGGCCCGAAAATAGGACCCGGAATGATATTTCGCGGGTGGGGGTGGTCTCGCGAAACGGCGGCGCCTCAGTCGGCCAGCGGGAGCCGCACTTCGAAGCGCGCACCGGTCGGCAGGTTGTGCGCCGACACCGTGCCGCGGTGCGCGTGCACCAGCCCGGCCGCGATCGCCAGACCCAGCCCGGATCCGCTCGGCAGCGACGAATCCTTGCGCGGCACACGGGAGTTCGATCCGCGGTAGGCGACGTCGAACACCCGCGGCAGGTCGGCCTCGTCGATGCCGACGCCGGTGTCGTCGACGCGTGCCCACGCGCTGTTCTCGTCGGCGCCGAGGCCGAGGGTGACACTGCCGCCGGGCGGGGTGTGCGCGATCGCGTTCGCCACCAGATTCGACAGCACCCGCACCAGCGCGCGGTCGCTGCCGATCACCCGCACGGGTTGTTCCGGCAGGTTCGCCGTCAGCCGCACCCCGGCGCGTTCGGCGGTGATGCGGTGCGTGGCGAGCACATCGTCGACCACCTCGTCGAGGGCGACCCTGTCGAACATCGGGGTCAGCGCGCCGGCGTTGATCTTCGACATCTCGAACAGGTCGTCGACCATCTCGGAGAGCCGGATCGATTCGTTCTCAATGTGTTTGGCGTATACCTGGACCTCGTCGTCGGGGACGACGCCGTCGGCGATGGCCTCCGACAGCGCGCGGATCCCGGCCAGCGGGGTGCGCAGGTCGTGGCTGACGAACGCGACCAGACGGCGACGCGACTGTTCGGCGGCGTGTTCGGAGTCGCGGATCTCGGCTTCCCACACCGTGCGTCGCGCCTGATAGCGGCCGAGCATCACCGCCGCCGGGATCGTCACGATGGACACCACCAGCAGCACCACCGCGGTCCGCTCGAACGTCTGCGTGATCATGAACCCGCTCGCGCCGACCACGCCGGCGAGGGTGGCCAGCACCGGGATCAGCACCAGCGCCACCATGCTCGCCGCCAGCGACCACGTCCGCGCCAGCCGGACCACCGCGGCGCCGAGAAGCACCACCGGCACCGAGCAGGTCAGCGCCCAACCGGCGATCTCCCAGAAATCAGTCGTCTGCATCCGGCCGCCCTGCGGGCGGCTCCTCGGCCGCCCACATGTAGCCGCGGCCCCACACGGTCTGCACCCGGTGCCGGTCGCCGAGCTTCGCGCGCAGCCGCTTGACGTGCACCGTCACCGTGGACAGATCACCGAAGTCCCAGTGCCACACCTGCTTGAGCAGATCCTCCCGGGTGAAGACGGCGCCCGGATGGGTCAGGAAGAACAGCAGCAGGTCGAACTCACGGTTGGTCAGGCTGACGGGTCTTCCGGCGACGGTCACGGTGCGCGACGCCGTCGCGACGGTGAGGTCGCCGGCGGTGATGTCCATCGCGTGCGCGCCGGCGCCCACAGGCGCCCGCCGCAGCACCGACCGGACCCGCAGCGCCAGCTCGCGCGGGCTGAACGGTTTGGTCAGGTAGTCGTCGGCGCCGGCCTCCAGGCCCGCGATACGGTCGTCCTCCTCGCCGAGGGCGGTCAGCAGGATCACCGGCATCGCATAGCTGCCGTTCTGGCGCAGCCGCCGGCACAGCGACAGCCCGTCCGGGCCGGGCATCATCACGTCGAGCACCGCGACGTCGATGCGTTGCGAGCTCAGCAGCCGCAGCGCCTCGTTTCCGTCGTGGGCGGTGGACACCTCGAGGCCGTCCCGCTCGAGGTAGCGGCGGACGACATCGCGGACGACATCGTCGTCGTCGGCGATCAGCACTCGGGTCACCACATCGAGGTTAGCGCGGCCCGTCCACTACCAGGGCCGACGTCAGGATTTCGTCACCCGCGGCGCCTCAGTACAGCACTTTTCGCATGTTGTCCTCGTCGAGCCGGCGGCGCATCTCGTCGAGGTCGGCGTCGGCGAACATCGCCTTGGCCAGCTGCGCCGCGCTCGGCAGCGCGCCCGGGTCCCAGCTCTGCGGATCCCACGCATCGGAGCGCAGGAACGCTTTGGCGCAGTGGAAGAAGACCTCCTCGACGGCGATCTCCAGCGCCAGGATCGGGCGGCGGCCCTGGACCGTCATCGCGTCGAAGTAGTCGGCGTCGGCCATGATGCGGCCGGTGCCGTTGACCCGCAGGGTGTCGCCGCGGCCGGGGATGACGAACAGCGTCCCGACGCCGGGGCGCTCCAGCACATTGAGGTAGCCGTCGACGCGTTTGTTGCCGGGCCGTTCCGGGATCGCGATCGTGGTGTCGTCGATGACGTGCACGAACCCCGGCGGGTCGCCCTTCGGGGAGACGTCGACGCGGCCCGCGGCGTCGGTGGTCGCGACGAACGCCAGCGGGCAGTGCGTCAGCCAGTCCCGCATGATCGGCAGCAGCCGGGGCCCGACCTTGTTCGCGACGGCCTCGTGCGGATGCCCGACGATCGCGCGCAGTTCGTCGACGGTGCTCACTTGGCGGCTCATGCTGTCCATCATGCGGGCCGGCCGCCCGCGGCAGGGCGCTCCGTCAGGTCGCGCCGCCGAACCGGCGCACCAGGGCGCGGCGGTCGATCTTGCCGATGCCGCGGAGGGGAAGTTCGCCGAGGACATGCAGCTGCCGCGGTGCCGCAGTCGCCGGCAGGGTCTCGCAGACGTGAGAACGTAACTGCGCCAACGTCACCGACGCTCCGGGTGCCGGAACGACGGCGACCACCACCCGCTGGCCCAGCCGTTCGTCGGCGACCCCGAACACCGCGCACTCGGCGACGGCCGGATGCGTCGCGAGCGCGGCCTCGACCATTCCGGGCAGCACGGTCAAGCCGCCGGTACTGATCGCGTCGTCGGCGCGGCCCAACACCCGCAGCGTGCCGTCGGCCAGCACGCCGATGTCGTCGGTGCGGAACCATCCCGGCTCGGCGAACGGATCCGGGGTGACGGGGTTGCGGTATCCGGCCGCGACGGTGGGCCCACCCAGCCGGATGCGGCCGCCGGTCGGTCCGCCGTCGTCGATCCTGATCTCAACGCCGCGCAGCGGCACGCCGTCGTACACGCAGCCGCCGGCCGTCTCGCTCATCCCGTACGTCCGGATCACCGAAATCCCTGCCGCCGAAGCCTTCTCGGCGACCGCGGCGGGCATCGGGCCGCCGCCGATCAGCACCGCGTCCAGCGCCGCGAGCGCGGCGGTGGCCTCCGGGTCGCGCAGCGCCTTGTCCAGTTGCACCGCGACCAGCGACGCGTACCGGCGCCCGGATCCCATCTGCGCGACCGCGGGCGTGAGTTCGGCCGGGTCGAACGACGCCGCGACGGCCACCGGCCGGGTGCCCGCCAGCACGCTGCGCACCAACACCTGGAATCCCGCGACGTGATAGGCGGGCAGCGCGAGCAGCCACCGTCCCGGCCCGCCGAGACGCTGGTGGGTCGCGTCCGCACTGGCCACCAGCGCCGAGACGGTCAGCATCGCGCCCTTCGGCGCGCCCGTGGTTCCGGACGTCGACAGCACCGCGCCGACCGCG
The DNA here is from genome assembly GCF_002086815.1 of Mycolicibacterium parafortuitum. Lineage (GTDB taxonomy): Bacteria > Actinomycetota > Actinomycetes > Mycobacteriales > Mycobacteriaceae > Mycobacterium > Mycobacterium parafortuitum. Next base: position 95,951 of record NZ_MVID01000017.1, on the reverse strand, counting down.
TCGTCGATCTCTTCACCGACACGCAACGCCGTCGCCAGCGCGGCGCTCTGCTCGGCGTCGTCGGCGGGCACCGGCAGCACCGCGGCGCGGCCGTCGAGGACGTCCTCGACGGCGGGCAGCTGGGTCAGCGCGGCGGCCCCGGAGCCGAACCCGACCGCCCGCAGAACGGCTATCGGCCCTCCTCCGCGTCATCGCGGGGATCGTCGAGCGGCCAGCCCTGCGCGGCCAGCCGGACGCGGACACGTTCGACGTCCTCGGGGGTGGGCAGGTTGTCGGTGACCTGGGTGATCAGCACGCCGATGTCGACGCCGTCGAACTCGGCGGTGCCGTGGATCTCGGCGCGGGTGAGCAGCTCGACGGCGACCGCTTTGACCTCGTCGTCGCTGAGCCGGCGACGCAGCAACGCCAGCAGCGGCACGCGGTCGGGACCCGGCACACCCTCGGGGTATCCGGCCACGATCCACGCCACGATCCTGGCGAGAAAATTGGTCACGAGCTCACTTCCGACACAGCCCTGGAATACGGACTCAGGCCTTCCGATAGTAGACGCGAAGGCTGTCGGGAACGGGTCGAGAATCGGGGCCGGCGAACGCCGGCACCACAGAAGATGAACAGTAGATGAACAGCTGCCCAGGGCCGGAGAATCCGCACGTCGCGGGCCCGACGCGAGTAGGTGAAAATTCGTTAAAACTCCCGGCCAGGCAGCAGAATCAAAGACATGAGCCCAGAGCTGATCATCTTGGTGCTGTTGATTGCCACCGCCCTGGCATTCGACTTCACCAACGGCTTTCACGACACCGGGAATGCGATGGCCACGTCCATCGCGACCGGCGCGCTGAAGCCGAAGACGGCGGTGCTGCTCGCGGGTGTGCTGAACCTGGTCGGTGCGTTCCTGTCCGTCGAGGTCGCGATCACGGTGACCACCTCGGTGCTCAACATCCAGGACGCCGGGACCGGTCAGCTGATCCCGTCGATCGACGCGTCGACCGGCTTGACGATCATCTTCGCCGGCCTCATCGGCGGCATCCTGTGGAACCTGCTCACCTGGCTGTTCGGCATCCCGTCCAGCTCGTCGCACGCGCTGTTCGGCGGCCTGATCGGGGCGGGGCTCGCCGCGATCGGCCTCGGCGGCGTCAACTGGGCCGGGGTGAGCCAGAAGGTGCTGATCCCGGCCGTCGCCGCACCGCTGATCGCGTGCCTGGTCGCCGGCTGCGGCACCTGGCTGGTCTACAGGATCACGCGCAACGTCAGCAAGAAGCAGCGTGAGGCCGGCTTCCGTTGGGGGCAGATCGCGACCGCCTCGCTGGTCGCGCTGTCGCACGGCACCAACGACGCGCAGAAGACGATGGGCGTCATCGCGCTCGCGCTGATCACCACCGGCAACCTCGGCGGCGACGTCAAGGAACAGGGTCTCCCGTTCTGGATCATCGCGTCCTGCGCGCTGGCCATCGGCCTCGGCACCTACCTGGGCGGCTGGCGGGTGATCCGCACCCTCGGCAAGGGCCTGGTCGAGATCGAGTCCCCGCAGGGTCTGGCCGCCGAGGCGTCGTCGGCGGCGATCATCCTGAGCTCCTCGGCCGCGGGGATGGCGCTGTCGACCACCCACGTCGCGACGGGTTCGATTCTCGGCAGTGGTGTCGGCAAGCCCGGCGCCGAGGTCCGCTGGGCCGTCGCCGGCCGGATGGCCGTCGCGTGGCTCATCACCCTGCCCGCCGCCGGCCTCGTCGGCGCCCTGTCGTACTGGCTGTCGCACGGTGTGAAGTCGCTGACCGGATCCGACCTCATCGGTGACGGCGTGATCTTCGCGCTGCTGTGCGGGCTGTCGTTCTACATGTGGTGGCGCGCCCAGCATCAGAAGGTCGACCACAGCAACGTCAACGCCGACTGGGACGACTCCACCAACTCGGTGATCCCCGCCGAACTGCGCGCCCCGGCTGCCCAGGACCCCCAGACCGCACCGGCACCCAAGTCCGCCCCGACGTCCGTCTGACCGGACAGCACAGAGGACATCAGATGACGTACTTCGAGAGCATTTCCAAGGTGCTCGGGATCGGGCTGCTGCTCGGCGCGGGCCTGCCCGCGATCTTCGCCCTCGGGCTGGTCGCGTACTCGCGCGGCACCGGATCCGACGGCAGCGACGGATCCGCGGTCACGGCACCGAAGCCGCTGGCCAAGTACGCCGGCGTGGCGCTGTTCGTGTTCGTCGGCTGGGTCATCCTGACCGCGGTGCTGTGGATCACCCGCGCGACCATCATCCACAACACCGGAATCGACCTGTTCCCGTTCCTGCCAAGGAAATGAGCTGATCGCATGGCGCAGAAGGCTTTCGACAACGTGCTGGCCTGGCTGCACGAGGGCTATCCGCACGGCGTGCCGCAGAAGGACTACTTTCCGCTGCTGGCCCTGTTGCGGCGCACCCTGACCGAAGATCAGGTGGTCAAAGTGGCCCAGACGGTGCTGCGCTCCACCGACGCCGACACCGTCACGCCCGCCCAGATCCACTCCGCGATCCACCGGATCACGGCCAAGGAACCCAACCCGGAAGAGATGCACCAGGTCGCCGCGCGCCTCGCGTCGGTCGGCTGGCCGCTCGCCGCTCCTGTGGATTAGCCGCTCGCGGCTGTCGTGGATTAGCCGCGAGTGTCCCGCCGGATCGGGTGATCCTCGGGCACCTGCACGAAGATCAGCGTGACGCCGTCGGGGTCGGTGACGTGCATCTCGTGCAGTCCCCACGGCTCCTGGCGGGCCTCCCGCGCGATCTCGACGCCGCGCTGCCGCAGCTGTTCCTGCGCGGCGGCCAGGTCGCGCACCTGAAGCCACAACGCCCCGGGGAACGGCGGCGCATCCTCGGCGGGCGCGCCGTGGCCGGCGATCTCGATCAGCGACTGGCCGGCGTAGAAGACCGTGCCGCCGCTGTACTCCCTGGCGATGGCCAACCCGATGCCGTCGCGGTAGAACGCGACCGAGCGCGCATAGTCCTTCGGACGGAACAACACCCGGCTGGCCAGGATCTCCATGGCTGTGTGTCTACCACGGCCGCATCACCCGATGTGGCGGTCCGTGCCGGTCCAGTACGGTTCGCGCAGCGCGCGTTTGAGCAGCTTGCCGCTCGGATTGCGGGGCAGTGCGTCGACGAAGTCCACCGACTTCGGCAGTTTGAACCCGGCCAGCCGGTGCCGGGCGTGGGCGATCAGCTCGGCCTCGGTGGGTGTCGCGCCGCGCGCCCGAACGACAATGGCCTTGACCGCCTCGCCCCACCGCGGATCCGGTACCCCGATGACGGCGACGTCGGCGACGCCCGGGTGCGTCATCAACACGTTCTCCACCTCGGCGGGATACACGTTCTCCGCGCCGGAGACGATCATGTCCTTGATCCGGTCGTGCAGGTACAGGTAGCCGTCGGCGTCGACGTATCCGGCGTCACCGGTCCTCAGCCAGCCGTCCGCGGTCAGCGTCGCCGCAGTCGCGTCCGGGTTGTTCCAGTAGCCCAGCATGTTCTGCTGCGATCGGGTCCACACCTCGCCGACGGCGCCCGGTGCGACGTCGGCTCCGGACGCGTCGACGATGCGGATCTGCACCCACGGATACGGCGTCCCGCAGGAGCGCAGCAGCGTCGGCAGGTGCTCGTCGCCGTCGAGTTGGGTGATCGACCCCGTCGACTCGGTCATGCCGTACACCTGGGCGAAGATGCCGCCGAACCGGTCCATGCCGCGCACCAGCACGTCGTCGGTGATCGGGGAGGCCCCGTACACCACGATCCGCAGCCCGGAGAAGTCCATGCCGTCGAGACCCGGTGTGTCGAGCAGGGATTGGATGACGGCGGGCACCAGCAGCATGTTGGTGACGCGGTGTCGGCCGATCGCGTCGAGGATCGCGGCGTGGTCGACATCGCGCAGCACCACCGTCGCCGCGCCCTGCCACAGCCCGGCCAGCGCCCATCCGAACCCGGCCATGTGGAACAGCGGCATCACCGCGAGGCTGACCGCGTCCGCGTCGAACTGCCACGGCCCCGCGACACCGGCGGTCTTGCACACGAAATTGGTGTTGCTGAGCATCACCCCCTTGGGCGCCCCGGTGGTGCCCGAGGTGTACATCAGGAACACCAGATCGTCCGGGCCGGTGACGACGCCCGGATCCACCGCGGGCGCCTGACCGACGAAGCCGGCGAAATCCGGCCAGCGGTCGTGGTTTCCGACGACGACGATGCCGGCGTCGATGTCGTCCTCGATCTCCTCGACCCGGTCGACGAACTCCTGTCCGACCACCACCACCGACACGGCGGCGTCGGTGAGGACGTGCCGGATCTCGGGGGCGGTCAGCCGCCAGTTCACCGGCACCGCCACCGCGCCGAGCTTGGCCAGACCGAACGCGACGTCGAAGTATTCGGCGCCGTTGCGCTCGACGAACGCGACTCGGTCACCGAACCCCACACCGGCCTGTGAGAACGCTTGCGCCGCACGGCTGGACCGGTCGTCGAGTTCGGCGTAGCTGATGACGCGGTCGCCGACGATCAGCGCGGGTGCGCCGGGCCGTTCCCGGGCGTGACCGCGGACGATGTCGGCGAGGTTGGCGAACAACGCTTTTCAGTCCTTGGGCTGCATGCGCTGGCGTTTCATGATGGTGTCGACCGCGGCCGGGGCGACGCTGTTGATCGCGTGCGCGGTGACCGCGATGCGGGGCGCGATGCTGACCGGGCGGTGCCGCGCGGCGGTGATGATCCACCCGGCGGCCTCGTCGGCCGACAGCCCGGGCAGCCCGTCGTAGGCGCGGGTCGGCGCGATCATCGGGGTCTTCACCAGCGGGTAGTACAGCGTGGTCGCGTGCACGCCGCGGTCGGACCACTCGGTCTCGATGATGCGGCTGATCGAGCTCAGCGCCGCCTTGGACGCGTTGTACACCCCGAACAGCGGCGGGCTCTCGGTCTTCACGCCCCAGGTGGACACGTTGATGATGTGGCCGTCCCCGCGCTCCAGCATGCCCGGCGCCAGACCGCGGATCAGCCTCAGCGGGCCGTAGTAGTTCAGCGTCATCGTCCGCTCGACGTCGTGCCAGCGCTCCAGCGACTCCTCCAGCGGGCGGCGGATGGAGCGCCCGGCGTTGTTGACCAGGATGTCGATGCCGCCCAGCTCCTTCTCGACGGTCGCGACCAGCGCGTCGACCGCGTCGAGATCGGACAGGTCGCACGCGTGCGCGCGGGCGTCCCCGCCGGCGTCGGTGATCCGGGTGACCAGCGCGTCGAGCAGCTCTCCGCGCCGCGCGACCACGACAACCGTCGCGCCGCGGCGCGCCAGCTTCTCGGCGGCCGCCTCGCCGATGCCCGACGACGCGCCGGTCATCAGCACCCGCTTGCCGCGCAGCTCGATGGTCTCGCGGGTGGGCCGGTTCAGCAGCGCGGGCAGGATCGGCGGCCGCATGCTGGTCAGCACCACCTGGTCGGCCAGCCGCCGCAGCGGGTTCCTCGTCACGCAGCGGAGTCTATTTCCGGTGCCGAAATTGCATTCCAGCAGGACCTCACTCGCAACTTTCCTGCTGGAACGCAATCTCGGCGGGTCAGGCGAGCAGCTTCTCGCTGAGCTCCCACAGTTTCTCGGCCGATTCGGGATCCACGGCGTAGCCGGTGACACCCGGCGTGAGCGTCAGCGGTCCGGAACCCATCTCGATGCTGACGGGACGAACATCGGGCTCGAGCGGCGCGATGTCGGCGTCGACGAGGTCGCCGCCCATGATGCCGGCGTTGTTGATCAGCATGTGCAGCGGAGTGTCGGTGTGCTCGGCGACGAACCGGTCGACGGATGCGGGATCCATCAGGTCGAGCTGCGCGATCCGCACCCGGTCGACGCCCGCGAGCGCGGCCGCGGCGGTTCCGGGATTACGGCTGGCCACCACGACGTTGGCACCAGCGTCGGCCAGGGCGCGGGTGGTCTCGAGTCCGAGGCCGACGTGTCCGGCCGTGACGATGGCGTTGCGTCCGGTCAGGTCGATGCCTGCGAGGACGTCCGTGGTGGTCGACGCGGGTCCGAATCCGGTTCCGATGGGGTGTTGTTTGTTGGTCATGACACCACTGTGCGTCGGCGATCTCGTACTTTGAATAGTTGAAAGTTCGGAAAACATGCGTGATAGTACGAACGTGATTCGCGATCAGCTCTCCGACGTCTTCGATCTCATCGAGGTCAGGGGACTGCTCACCGGCGGGCTGTCGGTGCGCGGGGACTGGCGCGCGACGTTCGACCTGGCGCACCCGCTGAAGATGGTGGCGGTGGTCTGCGGGCGGCTGCGGGCGACCGCCGACGGGTGCGCCCCGATCGAGTTGGGGCCCGGCGATGTCGCGATCCTCAATCACCGCACGACGATGACGATCGAGGGCGGGCCGCGTCTGGGCCCGCCGGCAGAACTCGACATCGCGGTCGCGGAGCAGGCATTCGCGCGCGGGGAAATCGAGTGCGGCGAGGCCGACGTGATCCTCGGCGGCCACGTCGACGTGAACCCGATCGGTGAAGCGCTGCTGGCCCAGGCGCTGCCGCCCGTCAGCCATGTGCGCGCGTCCGCCGAACAGGCGCCCAACCTGCACGCGATCCTCGCCAAGGTCATCGACGAAGTGCGGGGCAACAGGGTCGGTTCCGCGTTCGCCGTGCATCAGCAGGGCCAACTGCTGCTGCTGGAGGTGCTGCGCGCGTTCATCGCCCAGACCGACGAGCTGCCCCCGGGCTGGTTGCGCCTGCTCAGTGACGAAAGGCTGCGGGCGGCCGTCGCGGCCATGCACGACGAACCCGGAAAGCCTTGGCGGCTGGAGGAACTCGCCCGCATCTCGGCGATGTCGCGGACCTCGTTCGCCGAACGCTTCCGGTCGGTGGCCGGCGTGCCGCCGCTGACCTACCTGAACACCTGGCGGATGCAGCTGGCCCGCAACGCGTTGCGCGACAGCGAGGCCCGGGTGGCGCCGCTGGCGGCCCGATTGGGCTACGCGTCGGAGAGCGCGTTCAGCAACGCGTTCAAACGCCAGGTCGGGATGTCGCCGTTGCGCTACCGCGCCGCCCAGGCGATTTCGGTGTAGTTGGTCAACCTCAGCGTGACCAACTACACCGAAATCGCTCAGAAGTAGCGGGGGAACGGCGTCCAGTCTGGGTCGCGCTTCTCCAGGAACGCGTCGCGGCCCTCGACGGCCTCGTCGGTCATGTACGCCAGCCGCGTCGCCTCCCCGGCGAACAGCTGCTGGCCCACCAGGCCGTCCTCCGGAAGGTTGAACGCGTACTTCAGCATCCGGATGGCTTGCGGCGACTTGCCATTGATCTCCGAAGCCCACTGCAGCGCAACAGTTTCCAAATCGGCATGGTCGACCACTTCGTTGACCGCGCCCATCGCGTGCATCTGCTCGGCGGTGTAGGGACGGCCCAGGAAGAAGATCTCGCGGGCGAACTTCTGCCCGACCTGGCTGGCCAGGTACGCCGACCCGTAGCCGGCGTCGAAGGAGCCGACGTCGGCGTCGGTCTGCTTGAAGCGGGCGTGTTCGCGCGAGGCCAGCGTCAGGTCGCACACCACGTGCAGCGAATGCCCGCCGCCGGCGGCCCACCCGTTGACCAGACAGATCACCGGCTTGGGCATGAAGCGGATCAGCCGCTGCACCTCCAGGATGTGCAGCCGGCCCGCGCGGGCCGGGTCGACGGTCTCGGCCGTCTCCCCGGACGCGTACTGGTAGCCGCTGCGGCCGCGGATGCGCTGATCGCCGCCGGAGCAGAACGCCCAGCCGCCGTCCTTCGGGGAAGGGCCGTTGCCGGTCAGCAGCACCACGCCGACGTCCGAGGACATCCGTGCGTGGTCGAGCACGCGGTACAGCTCGTCGACGGTGTGCGGGCGGAACGCGTTGCGCACCTCCGGACGGTCGAACGCGATCCGCACGGTCGGACGGCGTTCACCGTCGGCGACGTGGCGGTGGTAGGTGATGTCGGTCAGGTCGTCGAAGCCGGACACCGGCTCCCAGAGGCTGGCGTCGAACGGGTTGCTCACGGCTTAGACCGTATCGAAGCGGAATACCGGGCAGCGCCCGGCCAGTGCCTCGAACTCGTCGGGGTTGGCCCCGGTGACCAGCCCGGCGTTCTTCATGAAGTCCACTCCGGTCGGTACCAGCACCGGGAACTGGCGTAGCAGCGGCCGGGCCTGCTCGACCGGCAGCTCGACCATCCGCACGGTCTGGCGGCTCTTCCCGCGCGCCAGCACCGCCTCCGGGTTGGCCTGCAGATTGCGCACCCAGTCCGAGCCGGGCAGGCCGCCCACCACATAACGCCGACCGTCCACCTCGAACGGCGTGACCGGCGTCGGCCGCGGTTTCCCGGACTTGCGTCCGGTGACGATCAGCACCGCCGGGCCGTTGGTGAACAGACCCGTCCGGTTCAGCGCGATCATCACCTTGTTCACGTACTTCAGCCACCACGGCGGCCGGATCCGCTCGCTACTCGCCATGGATTCGACGCTACAGCGGGATCCCGTGCGCCCACAGTGCCGCGATCAGGCCGTCCCGCCGTTCGCGGGTGGGCAACGGGTCGACGAGCGCGAACGCGCAGCCGAGCGTGCGGGCGCCCCCGTCGGCTTCGTCGCTGTCGCCGACCATCAGCGTGCGCGCCGCGGTGACGCCCAGCCGGTCGAGCGCGGTCTGGAAGATCGCCGGGTCCGGTTTCACCGCGCCGACCTCGAAGGACAGCACGAACTCGTCGACCGTCCCGACCCCGGCGAATGCGGGCCGCAGGTCGAACGCGATGTTGGACACCACTGCGGTCTTGATGCCGCGGCGGCGCAGGCCGTCGAGAACGGTGGGGGTGTCCGGGTACGGCGTCCAGCAGGCCGGGTCGATCGCGTGGGAGTACAGCGCCTCGGCGTGGTGGCGGGCCAGCCCGGACTCGCGCAGCACGTGCAGGTAGGCCTCACGGTGCAGGTGCGGTTCGAGGTCGCGTTTCATCCACGCGTCGAGCGCCTGCGGCGTCATCGACACCGATCGTCCGGTCGGCTGGGTCAGCCGGCGCATCAGCTCGGCCTGCACGTGCGCGTCGACCTCGCCCTTGTCCTCGGTGTCGAGTTCCATGCCCCGAAACCAGCTCTCGTCCTCTTCCAGCCGGAACAGCGTGCCGGAGAAATCGAACAGCACCGCGTCGAAGTCACTCATCCCGTCCATCGTGCCAGGTGTGGAAAATCGGCGTTTTGGCTAAATAGTCAGGCATGACCGACATCGCGAAGGCTGTCGTCGTGGTGCCGGCGCACAACGAGAACGACCACCTCCCGGACTGCCTGCGGGCGTTGACGACCGCGGCGCTGTGCCTGCCGATCGGCGTCACGACGGTCGTGGTGCTGGATTCCTGCGACGACGGCAGCGAGGCACACGCCGGCGCTTTCGGGCCGGACGTGCACTTCGTCTCCGTCGAGGCGGGCAACGTCGGCGCCGCGCGGGCCGCGGGTTTCGAGTACGCCAGGACGTTGCACGCCGACGTGGACCCGGCCCGCACCTGGTACGCCACCACGGATGCCGACAGCGCGGTCGACGCCGACTGGCTGGTGCGGATGATCGCCGCGGACGCCGACATGGTGCTCGGGGTGGTGCGCATCCCGGCGTGGCGGAACTTCTCGCCCGCGGTGGCGCGGCGCTACCTGGCCGGCTACCGCACACACGGCACCAGCCACCGCCACATCCACGGCGCCAACATGGGTTTCCGCGCCGACGCGTACTGGCATGTCGGCGGGTTCCGCGCGTTGGCGAGCAGTGAGGATGTCGACCTGGTGCGCCGCTTCGAAGCCGCCGCGTTGTCCATCCACCGCGACCGCGGCCTGTCGGTCGCGACGTCGGACCGCAGCGAGGGCCGCGCCCCCGGCGGCTTCGCGCAGCATCTGCGCGACATCGCCCAGACCGTCAGTGGACGGTCCGCGGAAGTGATCCCGTGACCGCAGGCCTGGTCCGGCAGTGGCTGGGGTCCGGAGAACTCGACCTTCCGCTGCCGGGCCGCGGCGACACCGCGCAGCGTTGGCGACGGCTGGCCGCCCTGTCCGAGATCGACGTGGTCGCAGGCCGTCTCGCCGAAGCGCACGTCGATGCCGTCGCGATCCTGGTCGAGCTGACCGGCAGCGGTCCTGGCCCGGGCCAGTGGTGGGGGGTGTGGGCGGCCGAGTCCGGTGAGGCGGCGCTGAGTGCGCGCGAGGACGGCGCGGGGGTGCTGCTCGACGGCACCAAACCGTGGTGTTCGGGCGCTGGTCTGTGCACGCACGCGCTGGTCACCGCGCGGCTGGCCTCGGGGGAGCGGGGGCTGTTCGCGGTCGACCTCGCGACACCGGGTGTGCGGGCACTTCCGGACCGCTGGAGCAACGCCGGCATGGCCGAATCCGACACCCGCTCGGTGCAATTCGACGCGGTACCGGCGCGGCCGGCCGGTGCGCCCGGTGAGTATCTGAGCAGGACGGGGTTCTGGCACGGCGCCGCCGGGGTGGCCGCATGCTGGCTCGGCGGAGCCCGCGCCGTCGCCGCCGCGCTGTACCAGCGGGCGTCCTCGAGCCGCGCTGACGCGCACACGCTGGCCCACCTCGGTGCGGTGGACGCCGCACTGGCCGGCGCGGACGCGACGCTGACGGCGGTGGCCCACGAATTCGACGCCGATCCCGACAATCGCGGGGGCGCAGCGGAACTGCACGCGCGCCGGGCCCGCGCGGTCGTGGAGGCCGCCGTCGACGAGACGTTGACCCGCACCGCACGCGCCCTCGGTCCCGCGCCGCTGGCGATGGACGCCGAGCACGCCCGGCGGGTGGCCGACCTGTCGATCTACGTGCGGCAGAGCCACGCCGAACGCGATCTCGAACGCCTCGGTGCGCTGGCGGCGGGGACGCCGTGAGCAACTCCGGACGACTGGCCGCGGCGCCGCTGCGGGACGGCGGCACACCTGAAACCGTCTGGGCTGCTGCGGGACTCGACCTCCCGGCGCTGGAACTGTCGACCTGCCCGGACCTCGTCGTGGTCGGTGCGCACCCCGATGACGAGACCCTGGGTTTCGGTGTCGCGATGACGATGCTGGCCGACGCCGGGGTGCGGGTGCAGGTGGTGTCGGCCAGTGACGGCGGTGCCGCGTTCCCGGACGCGACACCGCGACAGCGCCACACGCTGGAACAGACCCGCCGGGCCGAGTTGCACGCGGCGGCAGACGAGCTCGGGGTCTCGACCCCGATCAGCCTCGGCCTGCCGGACGGGGAGATCGCACAGCACGAGCGGCACCTCACCGACGTGCTCGTCGAGATCCTGGCAGGCCGGCCGGCGGGCACATGGTGCGCGGCCACCTGGCGCGGTGACGGACATCCCGACCACGAGGCCGTCGGCAGGGCCGCCGCCCACGCCGCGGACGTCACCGGTGCGGTGCTGGTGGAGTACCCGGTGTGGATGTGGCACTGGGCGAGCCCGGGGGATGGCGCCGTGCCGTGGTCGCGGGCCTTCGCGGTGCCGGCCACATCGGCGGCCATCACGCGAAAGACCGCCGCGGCAGCTCACTTTCGCAGCCAGTTCACCCCACCCGAACCCGGCGGCGAACCGGTACTGCCCGCGTACTTCCTGCCCCGCCTGCTGAGCGTCGGCGAGGTGATCTTCCGCTGAACGGCCGGCTTCCCGACAGCTTCTTCGACCGCATGTACGCCCAGGCGGCCGATCCCTGGCAGCTGGAATCCCGCTGGTACGAACAGCGCAAGTACGCGATCACCACCGCACTGCTGCCGTATGCGCGCTATCGGCTCGCGTTCGAACCCGGCTGCTCGATCGGGGTGCTCACCGAGGCGCTGCTGGCGCGCTGCGATCACGTGGTCAGCGCCGACGTCAGCGTCGCGGCGCTGGATCGTGCGGCTCAGCGCCTCCACGCGCGTGGGCTGCGGCAGCGGGCGACACTGCTGCACGGCTCGCTCGACCAGCCCTGGCCCGCGCAACCTTTCGACCTCGTCGTGCTCTCCGAGGTGTGCTACTACCTGCAGCCGGCGACGCTGCGCGAGGTGCTGGATCGCGAGGTGCCGCGGCTGGCCCCGAACACGACGGTGGTGGCCGCACATTGGCGCCATCCCGTCGCCGAATATCCGATGACCGGTGACCACGCCAACGACATCATCGGCGCCACCGAGGGTCTGCACCAGCTCGCCGGCTACCGCGACGGCGACGTGGCGATCGACGTGTACGACACCGCCGGCGGCGCCTCGGTGGCGGCCCGCACCCACGTCCCCGGCGCCTGATCCGTCGTCACCGAGTCAGCACGCGCGCGGTATCCGACCGCTGCCACAGGTTCAGGAAGTTCGTCATCATCAGCAACCGGCTGCGAGCCTGCTCGCTGCCGGCGATGCGCGGATCGAACCGGTCGGCGACGGGCTCGGGCAGCAGCTTCAGCAGATAGCCCGGTACGTCGAGCAGCCACGCCGTGCCCATGATCGCGACGTAGGCGAGCAGGTGGTCGCGCAGCGCGGCGATGTCGAGCTCCGGCCCGCCCGCGGCGGCATACTCGCCGGCGAAATGCTGGAGGAGAGTGTCGAAGTGCGCATCCCACATCGAGGTCTCCGCGCTGCACAACGCACCCCAGAGCGCCATCGCGAGGTTCATCCGTCCGACGCATCCCCAGTCCAGCAGGCCGCACCGCAGCCGGTCGCCGTCGCGCCAGAACCACGCGTTGTCGACGTTCGCGTTCCAGTGACACAGCGCGATGTGATCCGGGTCGGCGCCGAGGCGACCCCACAATGCGTCGACCCGGCCGGGTATGACGGCCACATCGTCGCGCAGCCGTGAGATGAACTCCGGGGTAACGAGATTCGCCGGCAGCAGTGCGGGCTGCCGCACCGCGAGCTCGGCCAGCAGGTCGACACGCCGGCTCAGCTGGTCGGCGGTGTACGGTGCGCGCTCACCGACCGACAGCGTCCTGATGTCCACACCGAAATCCGCTTCGGCACCGATCCTGCCGGCTTTCTCGGTGCCCGCAAGCCGGCCCAGCGCGCTGAACAACGCCAGGTAGTGCTCCAGCGCGTCCGGCATCTCGTGATCGGCGCATTTGTCGTACTGCCGTTCGATCCCATTGCGTCCGAACGGGATCCGCTCGGTGATCAGGATCCCGCTGCCCGACGCGGTGTGGTAGTCGGCGTAGAGGCAGCGCGGCACCGCGATCGGGAATCCGGGATCGCGCGTCAGTAGCGCGAACCGGACCTCGAGCGCCATCTGGGTGCGGCTCAGATCCCGTGCCGGATCGTCGAAGTCGCGGGAGAACTTCACGAACAGCTCACCCGGCTGCCCGCCCGGGGTGCGGTAGGACACCGACAGCAGCGCCTTGCGTCCGGTGCTGCCGCCGCGGAATTCGCGAAGCTCGTCGACAGCGGCGACCGCGTCGTCAGCGCCGAGCACGCCGGAGCGCCGGAAGGCTTCGGTCAGGAATTGCGGGCCGGCGTCGGCGAGTGTCGCGGCGTCGGCCGGGAAGTCGAGGCCGAGGTGATCACCGGGGCACGTACGCATGCGGTGATTCTGCCCGGCCGGGCGTCACACGTAGCGGGCGCGTCCGGCCAGCACACCGGCGACGATCTGCACGACGTACACGCCCAGGTACATGATCCACGGCACCGTCCAGCCGTGGGACACGTCGTGCAGCAGTCCGAACAGGAACGGCCCGGTGCCCGCGAACAGATATCCCAGCCCTTGCGCCATCCCGGACAGTTGCCCGGTGTCCTCCGGGGTGCGGGCGCGAAGTCCCAATACCGCCAACGCCATCGAGAACGCACTCATCCCGATTCCGATCAGCACGCTCCACAACAGCGGCTGCGCGGCAGGGGCGACCATCATGCCGATCGTGCCGGCGACCCCGAACAGCCCGACGGCGAGAATCCAGCCGCTCTGGCTGGGCCTACGCGCCGCCATCGGCGCGATGAACAGCGACAGCGGAACCCCGACCAGCGACATCAGCCCCACCAGCAGGCCCGCGTGCACCTTGTCGATGCCGTTGTCGATGAACACCTCGGGCAGCCAGCCCATCGCGATGTACGCCATGAACGACTGGGTGCCGAAGAACAGGGTGACCGTCCAGGCCAGCGGGCTACGCAGCAGCGACCGCCGACCCGCGGTGCGCCGGGTGTGCGCGGCCCACGCCCCACGATGGCTGCGGCTGGCCGGGATCCACAGCGCCAGAGCCAGGAAGGACACCAGCGCCCAGATCGCGAGCGCCTCACGCCAGCCACCGAGCGGGTCCAGCAGCCCGGGGGTCAGCGCCGAGCCGAGCGCCCCGCCGCCCTGCAGCGCGGCGGTGTAGATGCCGGTCATCAGGCCGATGCGGGCCGGGAACGAGCCCTTGATCACGACCGGGATCAGCACGTTGGCCAATGCGATTCCCGCGCACGCGATCAGGGTGGCGCCGATGACCAGTTGGGGCCCGCCGGCGACGCGCAGCGCCAGGCCCGCGGTGAGCGCCACCATCGACACCGAGATCGTCCGGCCGAGACCGATGCGGCTCGCGATCCACGGCGCCGCCAGTCCGGCCGCGGCGAAACAGAGCGCGGGCACCGTCGTCAACAGGCCGGCCCAGGTCGCCGACGTCGACATCTCGGTGCGGATGTCGCCCAGCACGGTCGCGATGCTGGTGACCGCCGGGCGCAGGTTCAGTGCCGTCAGCACCACCGCGACCGCGAGCAGGACGCCGGCGGTCCCGCGGTTCGGGGCCGGGGCGGTGTCCCCGATCCTCGGCTCGCGGATGTCCTGCCGTGGGGTGCGCATCTTGCTACGGTGCCATACATCCCATGATTGGATGAAAGGGGTTTTGTGTGCCGCTGAGCACAGCACGCCGCACCGGCCTGGTCGAGCAGGTGATCGAGCAGCTCAGGCACGCCGTCGCCACCGGTGAATGGGCGTTAGGGCAGCGGATACCCAATGAGACGGTGCTCGTCGAATCTCTCGGCGTCGGCCGCAACACCGTTCGTGAGGCGGTCCGGGCCCTCGCCCACGCCGGGATCCTGGAGGTCCGGCAGGGCGACGGCACCTACGTGCGCGCGACGAGCGAGGTGTCCGGGGCGTTGCGCCGGCTCTGCGGCGCGGAACTGCGTGAGGTGCTTCAGGTCCGTCGCGCGCTCGAAGTGGAGGGCGCCCGCCTCGCGGCCGCGAACCGCACGCCCGACGACATCGCGGAACTGCGGACCCTGCTGGCACGCAGCGACGCGTGCGCGGACGGTGACGACACCGAGGCGTTCGCCCGCGCGGACGCCGAGTTCCACCTGGCCGTGGTGCGCACGTCAGGCAACAAGATCCTGACCGAGCTCTACCGCGGGCTGATCGAGACCGTCACCGCCAGCGTCGCGACCGCACGTCACGTCCCGGTGGAGATGGTCGACCACGGCGTGCTGCTGGACCGGATCGCCGACGGCGACGTCGACGAAGCCGCCCGGATGGCCGGCGAACTGCTCGACCGGATCCTCGCCGGCATCGGCGCCTGCTGACCCGACGATCACGCAGCGCCGAACGCACGCTTTCTGACGCGTCCACCGAGTAGATCGGTCAGAAAGCGTGCACTCGGCACGCGCCCTGTCGGCTCAGCCGACTGAACGCTCCGCGCCGTCCCAGAACTGCTTCCGCACGGCCTTCTTGTCCGGCTTACCCAGCGCGGTGATCGGCACCGAGTCGGTGACCACGACCTGCTTGGGGACGTGCACCGAACCCTTGCGTTCCTTCACCGACGCCTGGATCTCGGCGATCATGGTCTCGACGGCCGCGGCGCCCGAATCCGCGTCGGGACGCAGCACCACCACCGCGGTCACCGCCTCGCCCCACTTCTCGTCGGGCGTGCCGATCACGCACACCTGCGCGATCGACGGATGTTCGGCCACAACGTCTTCCACCTCACGCGGGAAGACGTTGAATCCACCGGTGACGATCATGTCCTTGGTGCGGTCGACGATGAAGTAGAAACCGTCCTCGTCCTCGCGGGCCAGATCGCCGGTGTGCATCCAGCCGTCGCGGAACGTTTCGGCCGTCGCCTCCGGCAGATTCCAGTAGCCGCCCGACAGCAGCGGACCCGACACACAGATCTCGCCGACCTCACCTTGGGGGACGGGCGTGCCGTCCTCGCCGAGCAGCGCCACCTTCGCGAACAGCGTCGGCCGACCGCATGAGGTCAGACGCTTGTCGTCGTGCTCCTTCTTGGACAGGTACGTGATGACCATCGGCGCCTCGGACTGGCCGTAGTACTGCGCGAAGATCGGCCCGAACCGCCGGATCGCCTCCGCCAGGCGCACCGGGTTCATCGCCGAGGCGCCGTAGTACACGGTCTCCAGCGAGGACAGGTCGCGGGTGTGCGAGTCGGGGTGGTCCATCAGCGCGTAGATCATCGAGGGCACCAGCATCGTCGCGGTGATCTTCTGCTCCTCGATCACGCGCAGCACCTCGGCCGGATCGAACTTGGTCAGCACGATCAGCTCACCGCCCTTGACGATGACGGGCGTGAAGAACGCGGCGCCGGCGTGCGACAGCGGCGTGCACATCAAAAAGCGCGGGTTCTCCGGCCATTCCCACTCGGCGAGCTGCACGGTCGTCATCGTGGTGATCGACTGCGTGGTGCCGATGACGCCCTTCGGCTTACCTGTGGTGCCGCCGGTGTAGGTCAGGCCGCCGATGTGATCGGGCGGCAGGTCCGCGGCGGCCAGCGGCTTGGCCGGGTACTTCGCCGCCTCGGCGGTCAGGTCCACCGCCGTGACGCCCGCGGCCGCAAGCTCGGACGGCACCGGCCCGATCGTGAGCACCTGCTTGAGCGACGGCACCTTCTCCACCAGGCCCAGCGCCCGCTCGACGAACATCGGCTGCGGGTCGATGATCAGCGACGTGACCTCGGCGTCGGAGAGCACGTAGGCGTGATCATCGAGTGAGCCGAGTGGGTGTAGAGCGGTGCGGCGGTAGCCCTGCGTCTGCCCGGCGCCGATGATCATCAGCACCTCGGGCCGGTTCAGCGACAGCAGGCCGACGGCCGCGCCGGTCCCGGCGCCGAGCGCTTCGAACGCCTGGATGTACTGGCTGATCCGGTCGGCGAGCTCACCGCCGGTCAGCGTGGTGTCGCCGAGGAACAGCACCGGCTTGTCCTTGTGGCGCTTCAGCGCGCCGACGGTGAGGTGGCCGGAGTGAAGGAAGGGGCGGAGCTGCGGGTCTGACGAGCGCTCGCGCGAGGAGCCATCGGTTCCTGACGAGCGCTCGCGCGAGGAGCCATCGGTTCCTGACGAGCGCTCGCGCGAGGAGCCATCGGTTCCTGACGAGCGCTCGCGCGAGGAGCCATCGGTTCCTGACGAGCGCTCGCGCGAGGAGCCATCGGTTCCTGACGAGCGCTCGCGCGAGGAGTCATCGGTTGCGGTCATGACTACAGACTAGAACGTGTTCCAGTTTCAGCGAAAGGTTCGGGAATTGGTGCCGGGCGCGCGTCTACAGCACGCCGCAACCGGCCGTGCCGCACGCCCACGCGGTGATCAGCAGCAGCGGCCACAGCACGACGGCTGCCGCGATCGCGATCAGATCGGCGAATACCGTGAACTGGGCGCTGAACAACGACTCGAGACGATCCAGCACGGGGACGTTGAAACCGAGATAGACCGCGCCGAGCGCGGTGTAGCCCAACGCGACGAGCAGTGCGCGGTCGGCAAGCGACGCGGCGCCGCCGCCGCGCCGGTAGGCGCGCAGGAATCGGAATCGCCCGCCGTCGGATTCGTCGTCGGCCATGGCGCTACGCGAAACAGTCGTGCGGCGGCGTCGCCCACGGCCGCAGGTAGTTCAGAGACATCAGGGTGATCTCGTCGAGGAAGCGTTCACGGGGAATGGGTGGACGGTCGAGGATGTAGCGGACACAGAGGTGTTCGACCATGCGTACCAGCATCCACGAAGCGGTGTGCAGCGGTGCGTCCTCGCGGACCTGTTTGTTGTTGATGGTCAGGTAGGCCAGCGTCAACTCGCCGATGCGTTGTTCGAACGCGAGCAGCTTGCCTGCGCCGCCCAGTCTCGGCGTCTGTTCCATCACCGCGCGCAGGAATTCGGGGTGGACGTCGAGCGCGTCCAGCAGCGCCGCGATCGACTCGCGGACGTAGTCGGGTGCCGGCTGGGTCAGTCGTTCGGTGACGTTGGCGGCGACCTGTGCGGCCAACTGGTCGCTGTAGCGGTCGATGACGGCGCCGGCGATGGCGTCCTTGTTCGGAAAGTACTGGTAGAGCGACCCGGGGCTGATTCCCGCGGTTTCGGCGATGCGGTTGGTCGAGGCGCCGTCGTAGCCGTGCGTGATCAGCACCTGTTGTCCCGCATCGAGAATGCGCTCCACCATTTCTCGCGATCGCTGCTGACGCGGTGTGCGCCGCCGGGTGGCCGGTGCCGGGTCCACGGTCATCGAAACGCGAATTGAATGCGAGTGATCGCTCGTGTGACCATGAGGGCATGATGGCACACCACGGCGGTGCCGCGGCAGCGGTTGGCGTTCGGTGACCGATTCGGCCGGCGCGGCAGGTGCGGTCCGGCGTCCTCTCGGCGCGCGGTCGCTGTTGTGGCGCTGGGCCGGTGACATGCGGATCGCCTTCGAAGGCGGCACCGCGGGACTGCTGCAGACCATGCATCCGGCCATCGGTCAGGGTCTGATCGACCACTCCGACTTTTTCGACGATCCCGTCGACCGTGTCTTCCGGTCCCTGCCCGGAATCCTGGGCACCGTCTACGACGGTCCGCGGGCCGACGCGACAGGGCTACAGGTGCGCGACTTCCACCGCGACATCAAGGGCCGACTCGGCGACGGAAGTCGCTACCACGCGCTGAATCCCGAGACGTTCTGGTGGGCGCATGCGACGTTCCAGCGCATGGTGGATCGCATCGCGATCCACTGGGACCGGCATCGGCTCACCGCACAGCAGAGCGAGGAGCTCTACGCCGACGGCTGCGAGTGGTATCGGCGCTACGCGATGAGCGACTCCGTGATGCCACCCAACCGCGTGGAGTTCGACCGCGAATTCGACCGGTACTGCCGGGAAGTGCTGCAGCCGAACCCGGCCTCGGACTACCTCATCGAGTTCATCAAGCGCAGCGCGATCCCCGATATGAGCGCGTCGCCGGATTATCCGACGCATCCGCGGCTCAAACCGCTGACCGACCTGCTGCTGCCGACGTTGCCGGTACGCACGGCTCTGGCTCCACCCATGCGCCTGGTGATCTTCGGCGGACTGCCGCCGCTGGTTCGGCAGCGCTTCGACATCCGTTGGACCCGCGCCGACGAGTCCGCCTACCGCACCATCCGGGCGGCGATCCGTACCGGATGGCCCGCGGTGCCTGCGGCGCTGAAGTGGTATCCGGAGGCGCGGAAGGGGTGGCTGCGTGAACAGGGTTGGGTACCGCGGACTTTCGCCGCCGGCGGGGGTGCGCGCGGGTGAGCGCGCCGCACCGCCGACGCGTGGCAGGGCTGGGCGAAACGGCAAAGAAGTAAATCGCTGTTCGCCAGAACGGGCGATTTTTCCCGCGGCGGGGACCACGGCGTTAGGGTGTGCCGTATGGCAGCCACCGCGGACGTTCGCGATGCGCGCAGGCGCCCCAAAGATCGTAAGCAGCAGATCGCGCGCGCGTCAGCGGAAGCGTTCAGTGAACTTGGCTATCACGCCGTCAGCATGGAGGACATCGCTTCGCGGGTGGGTGTCACGGCCGCGTCGCTGTACCGCCACTACTCGGGCAAGTACGACCTGTTCCGGGCGGCCGTGCTCGGACTCGGTGAGCAGTTGGTCTCGGCGACGACGTTCGCCGATGACGACACCGGCAGCGAGGCCGGAGCCACGCCCGAGGAGCAGTGGGAGCGCATCGTCGCGGCATTGATCGACGTCGCCGTCAAAGCCCGCCCCAGCGGTGCGCTGTACCGCTGGGAGGCGAGGTACCTGCAACCGGAGGATCAGGCAACCTCCAACGAGCAGATCCAGGTGGTCAACCGGCGCCTCCAGCGGCCGTTGTCGGCGCTGCGCCCCGAGCTCGACAGCAGACAGCGCTGGACCGTGACCGCCGCGGTGCTCAGTGCCGTCGGCAGCATCTGCGACCACCGGGCCAAGCTCCCGGCCAACGAGATCCGTCGATTGCTGGCGGAGTTGGCGCGCCAACTGCGCGACGCCGACCTTCCCCCGATACCACCCCGCGACAAGCCGCAACGACGCCCCGATCCGGCGATCGGTCCCGCCGGGGAGTACGAGGCCATCCTTGCCACCGCGCTGCGGCTGTTCAACAAACACGGATACCGCGAGACCGGGATGGACGACATCGCGTCGGCCATCGGGCTGCCCACGTCGACGATCTACCGGTTCTTCAGCGGTAAGGCAGCCATCCTGAGCGCGATCTACCGGCGCGCCGCCGATCGGGTCTCCAGCGACATGAGCACGATCCTGGCGATGGCGCCGGACGAGCGTACGGCCGTCGGCCAGTTGATCGACGCGTATGTGTGGCGGTCGTTCGCCGAGCCGGAACTGGCCTATGTGTACTACGCCGAACAGATCAACGTGCCGGCCGAGGACCGGGCCGCACTGCACAACATCCAGCGCGCCATCGTCGAGTCGTGGGCCCGTCAGGTGGTCGCCGCTCGTGACGGGCTGACGGTTCAGCAGGCCAGATTCGCTGTGCATGCAGCCCTCGGTCTCGTCGTCGACATCGGACGGCTCGAGCGCCACGCCAACACCGAGTCGTCGCGCCAACTCGTCGGAGGACTGCTACGGGTGCTGTTGATCCCCGAATCCCGATAGAATCTGCACGTCCGTCAATCTTGGGGTCGGGCTGCTGGCTCCGCCTAATAAGTTAATGAAAGATTGGCGAAACCTTGACGCAATCATCGCTGCGGTCATACGGTGACGACCATCCAGAACCTGGTTACCTAGGTTGCTCCAGGCGGGTGGGTCATCGAAATCGGGAGGCGCGGAACGTGAATCGGCCATGCGCCTCAGCGGCCCGCCCACGCGGTGAGGTTGTTCCGGTTCCGGCTCCGGATGCGCTGTGGCGGAGCGGGCTTCAGGGATGACGACAGCGGATCAGCCGGTTCGCCGCGATGATTCCGTCCACGTCGTCCAAGACTGGGCCGGCGGCTACCTCCGCCGCCACCCGCTCGCCTCGCTGGCGACGGTCGGAGAACAGTTCGTCCTCGCCGTCCGGACATTGCAGTACTTCTTCATCGATCTGTTCACCGGCAAGTTCAAATGGGGTGAGTTCGTCCGGCAGGGCGCGTTCATGGCCGGCACCGCGGTGCTGCCGACGGTGCTGGTGGCGTTGCCGATCGGGGTAACCCTGTCGATCCAGTTCGCGCTGCTGGCCGGTCAGGTCGGCGCGACGTCGCTGGCCGGCGCCGCCAGTGGGCTCGCCGTCATCCGGCAGGCCGCTTCGCTGACCGCGGCGATCCTGATGGCCGCCGCCGTCGGTTCGGCGATCACCGCCGATCTCGGTTCCCGCAAGATGCGCGAGGAGACCGACGCGATGGAGGTGATGGGCGTTTCGGTGATCCGGCGCCTCGTGGTGCCCCGGTTCGCCGCGGCGATCCTGATCGGCGTCGCGCTGACCGGAGTGGTGTGCTTCGTCGGCTTCCTGGCGAGCTACCTGTTCAACGTCTACTTCCAGAACGGTGCGCCCGGCAGCTTCGTCGCGACTTTCGCCTCGTTCACCACCACCGGAGACATGACCGTCGCGATGATCAAGGCTGTCATCTTCGGCGCGATCGTCGCGGTGGTGTCCTGCCAGAAGGGGTTGTCCACCAAGGGCGGCCCCACCGGCGTCGCGAATTCGGTGAACGCCGCCGTGGTCGAGTCGATCTTGATCCTGATGGTCGTCAACGTCGCGATCAGTCAGCTCTACATCATGCTGTTCCCCCGGGTGGGCCTCTGATATGGCGGCGACCTACGTACCGCGGCCGCTGGCGCCGTTCGTCCGGCTGTACCGCAAGAGCACACCGCCGGTCGCCCGACTGGGCCACATGCTGGTCTTCTTCGTGCGCGCGCTGCTGGCGATCCCGTTGGCGCTGCGCCACTATCGCGCCGAGTTCGTCCGCCTGCTCTCCGACATCGCCTGGGGCAACGGTTCTCTGGTCGTCGGCGGCGGCACCGCCGGGGTGGCGATCGTGCTGGGTGTCACCGTCGGTGCGCTGGTCGGCATCGAGGGGTACAACTTCCTCGACCTGCTGGGGCTGGGTCCGGCGACCGGCATCATCAGCTCGCTGGTGAACACCCGCGAGCTCGCGCCGATTGCGTTGTCGCTGGCGTTCGCGACCCAGGCCGGGTGCCGATTCACCGCCCAGCTGGGCTCGATGCGCATCGCCGAGGAGATCGACGCGCTGGATTCCCTTGCGATCCGGCCGATCCCGTACCTGGTGACCACCCGGCTGATGGCCTCGGTGGTCGCGGTGATCCCGCTCTACGTGGTGTGCCTCGCCGTCAGCTACCTGACCACCCAGCTGGTGGTGATGGCCATCAGCGGTGGTGCGACGGGTTCGTACATGCACTACTTCACCCTGATGCTGTCCGGGCAGGACATCCTGTATTCACTGCTGAAGGCGATCATCTTCGTCTGGATCGCCACGACGATCCAGTGCTACTACGGCTTCTACGCCAGCGGTGGTCCCGAAGGGGTCGGGGTCGCCGCCGGGCACGCGATGCGGGCCAGCATCACCGTCGTGATCATCGTGAACATGCTGCTCACCATGGCGCTGTGGAGCGTCGACTCCGGTGCAAGGTTCGGAGGCTAGGTGGCGAATTCCTTCGATCTCGACGGCCGTGGGCCCAGCGATCGACAGCTGCTCGGCTGCGGCATCGCGGTGATCCTCGTGCTGTCGCTGGTCTCGGGAATTCTGTTGGTGAAGGCGACCGGTCGGCTGGACCCGTTCGTGCGCGTCGTGGCCAACCTGGTTAACGTCGGTGACGGCCTGCCGCAGCGATCCGACGTGAAGTATCACGGGGTGCTCGTCGGCGCTGTCGACGGCGTGACCCCGGCCGCGCACGGGCAGCCGAACCTCGTCCACATCAACCTCGACCCGCACTACGCGCGCGCGATACCGGCCACCGTCACCGCACGGGTGGTGCCGAGCAACGTGTTCGCGGTGTCGTCGGTGCAACTCGTGGACCGCGGCGGGCCGCCGAATGGTGCGAGCTCAGGGCCGCCGATCAGCGAGGGCACCCAGATCCCCGAGGACACCGAGTTGCCCACCGTGCTGTTCCAGACCACGATCAGCAAGCTGCGCGACATCCTGGCCGCGACCGGCCGTGGCCGTGAGGACAACACGGTCGGCATTCTCGCCGCGCTGAACGCGGCCACCGAGAACCGGCGCACCGAACTGCTCGGCGCGGGTGCGCAATTGAACCGGATGATCGACGAGATCGACTCGATCGTGGCCACCGATCCGGGGCCGACGACGGTATCCGCTCTTATCGATGCGACGCGTGGACTGCGCTCCACCGCACCGGAACTGCTCGACGCGCTGCACACCGCGGTACAGCCGATGCAAACCCTGGTGGCGCAGCGCGCGCAGCTCGACTCTCTGGTCAGCGGCGGTCTGCACACCACCGGTACCACCCTCACGGCGCTCAACAACCACACCGACCGGCTGGTCACCATCACCGGCGAGCTGACCCCGGTGATCGGGAACCTCGCCGATACCTCGCACCACTGGCTGCCGGCGTTCGTGAAGCTGAACGGGTTGTCCGACAAGTTCTTCGACGAGGTCTGGCGCCCGGAGCGCGACGTCGGCAACATGCGGATGAACTTGTCGCTGACCCCGACCTACACCTACACCCGGGCCGACTGCCCGCGGTACGGCGAGCTGCTCGGCCCGAGTTGCTACACCGCGCCGCTGGTGGTGACCCGCCCCGCACTGCCCGAGGCGCTGCTGCCGCAGAACTACCAGCCGCCCAAGGATCTGGCGCCGCCGCGGGGCACGGTACTCGGGGAGAACGGCAACCTGGTCGCCGTCGGCCCGCCGCTGGTCAACCCGAATCCGAACCTCGCCGATCCGAATCCTCCTCTGCCGACGTGGATGTCGCCGGCGCCCCCGGTGCCCGGGACGGCCAACGAGGCCCTGGTCCCGATCCCGCCGCCGCCGGTCAACCAGTCCCCGCTGGCCCCGGTCGCACCGAAGCGCGAGGATTCACCGCGTTATGTGCCGCCGCCGCCGGTCGGTCCGGCACCGGGCCCGCCCGCCGGCGCCGCCGAAGCGGCCCCCGCCTCCGCTGTCTCGCCGGCCTTCGGCGGGAACGTCGGCCCCGTCGGCAGCCCCTATGAGCGCGCGGTGCTGAGCACCATCACCGGCCAACCCGTCTCCACGGCAACCCAACTGCTACTCGGACCGGTGGCCCGCGGCACCACGGTGTCGCCGGCCGAACCCGCCGGGGGAGAGGGGGCCCGATGAAGACACGCGGTCCCGCGATCGGCCTGGCGCTGTTCATGGTGGTGGCGTTGACGCTGACCTGGCTGGTGTACGTCACGTTGCGCCGGGACGTGGCCGGCTCGACGGTGCCGTACGCGGCGGTGTTCACCGACGTGTTCGGGCTTCGCGAGGGCGACGACGTGCGGATGGCCGGCGTGCGCGTCGGCCGGGTGGAGAAGATCGAACTGGAGGGCGCGCAGGCGAAGGTGTCGTTCGTGGTGCAGTCCGACCAGCAGGTGCTGGGCACCACGGTCGCGTCGGTGACCTACCAGAACATCGTCGGGCAGCGCTATCTCGGCCTCTCGCTCGGCAATCTCGGTGAGCCGCGGCCGCTTCCGGCGGGCAGCGTGATCCCCGTCGAGCAGACCGATCCGTCATTCGACGTCGGCACGCTGCTCAACGGTTACGAGCCGCTGTTCAGCATCCTGGACCCCAAGCACGCCGACAACCTGACCAAGGGCGTCATCCAGTCGCTGCAGGGCGACGAGGCGTCGATCACCGCGCTGGTCGACCAGACCGCGCAGCTGACCGAATCGTTCGCCGGCCGCGACGAGGAACTCGGCGGCGTGATCACCGATCTGAACACCGTGGTGGGCAACCTCGCCCAGCACAACGACGATCTGGACCACATCATCGGGCAGGCCCGGTCGGTGGTGTCGACCTTCGACGCGCGCAGGCCCGAGCTGATCGAGTCGATGGGCTCGATCGCGAAGGTGGTCCGCCAACTGTCCACGGTGTCCGACGAGGTGTACCCGTCGCTGAACGAACTGGTGCGCCGCGAACCGGGATTCGCGGCGCACATGGTCAAGATCGAACCGCAGTTGGCGTTCGTCGGCGCCAACCTGCCGCTGATGCTCAAGGGCTTCGCGCGCATCACCGGGGAGGGCACCTACGCCAACGCGTACGCGTGCGAACTCGACGGCACCGCGTTCTTCCCGGGCCTCAACGACGTGACCCCGATCGTCGTCGCGGCCGCCACCCCCGGCAACAAGGCGCGCCACACCCCCAAGTGCAGGAACATGGCCAATGGCTGATCCCACACCGAAGCTCCGGCGCAGGCGGCGTCCGCTGGAGAACTACAACATGACCTGGCTCGGCGTCATCGCGGTGGCGGTTGTCGCGGTGCTCGTCGGTGCGCTGCTGCTGGTCCGGGTCGCCGATTTCGGGTACCGGCACTACACCGCGAAATTCCTTCAGGCCGCCGCCCTTCAACCCGGTAATCCGATCACCGTCGCCGGCATCCCGGTCGGCGAGGTCGCGAGCATGAAGCTGATGGGCGACCACGTCGAGGCGCGGCTGAAGGTCCGCGACGACGTCGTCCTCGGCGAGGACTCCAGGGCCACCATCAAGATCACCACGATCCTGGGTTCGCGCTATCTCGCGCTGTACCCCGACGGCCCGGGATCGTTGCCGGACAACACCTTCGACCTGAGCCACACCGAGGTGCCCTACGACCTCCAGGAGGCGCTGACCGACGTCACCACGACCTTCGAGCAGGTCGACTCCGACCAGTTCGCCAAGACGCTGGCGATCCTCGGAAAACAGCTCGACACGCTGCCGCCGGTGGTCCCGCAGGCGCTGGAGAACACCCACACGCTCTCGACGATCATCGCCCAGCGCCGCGACCAGCTCGGCGAACTTCTCGAGACCACCGACATGGTCAGCACCACACTGCGGCGCCAGCAGGCCACCATCGGAAGCCTGGTGGATCAGGGCAATTCGCTGCTCGGTGAGTTCGTCGCCCGGCGGGCGACCTTCCACGCGATGATGGACGCGCTGACCAATCTGGTTGAGACGTTGAGCGACATCGTCATCGACGACCGTCCACAGCTGGAGGAGCTGCTGACCAACCTGCGGGAGCTCTCGACCCTGCTCGGCAACAACGACGGCATGGTGCGCAGCATCCTGCAGACCGCGCCGATCGCGCTGCGCAACCTGACCAACATCACCGGAACCGGCAACGCGATCGACTTCAACGCCTCCAGCGGACTGCTGGTCGACTCGTGGATGTGCGCTATCAGCGGCCGCGCAAAACAGCTGGGGATGATCGAGTACTACCAGGACTGCAAATGACATTCACCCGGGGAAGGATCATCGCCGCCGCCGCGGTCTGCGCGGTGCTGGCCCTGGTCGCCGCCGTCGTACTGGTTGGCTACGCCAAGGACAAACTCGACACCATCACGGTCACTGCGCAGTTCGACAGTGCAGCAGGGCTTTACGAGGGCAACGTGGTCGCGGTGCTCGGGATGCCGGTCGGCAAGGTCACCAAGATCACGCCGAAGAACGGCTACGTCGAGGTCGACTTCACCGTCGATGGCGACGTGAAGGTTCCGGCCGATGTCCAGGCCGCCACCATCTCGAACTCGATTTTGACCGACCGCCAGATCGAGCTGACACCGCCCTACCGGGGGGACGGCCCGACACTGCAGAACCACGACACCATCGGGCTCAACCGCACCCGCACCCCGGTCGAATTCGCCCGTGTGCTCGACACCCTCGACAAACTCGCGGTGTCGCTGCGCGGCGACGGCAAGGGCAACGGTCCGATCGCCGACGTCCTCGACGGCGGCGCCGCCGTCGTCGACGGCCGAGGCCAGCAGATCAAGGACGCGCTGGGCGAACTGTCGAACGCGTTGCGGCTCAGCTCCGATCGGGGTGCGGTCACCAAGGACCAGCTGACCACCATCGTGCGCAACGTCAGCTCGCTGTCGGACGCCGCCGCGCGCAACGACGAGTTGATGCGCGAGTTCGGCAGTTCTGTGCGGGCGCTGAGCCAGATCCTGGCCGACGAGGACCTCGGCAGCGGCACCACCGGCCGCAAGATCAACGAGGTGCTGACCAACACCGGCGAGGTGCTGGACAAGCACCGGGAATCGATCAAGGCGCTGGTCGCCAACGGCGACATCGTGCTGAACACCGTCGCCAAGGACCACGAACGTGACCTGATGGAACTGCTCGACGTCGCGCCGATGACGCTGGACAACCTGTACAACGTCGCCGACCAGAGAAACGGGGCGCTGCGCGTCAAGGTCGTCACCGACAAGGTCCTGTTCGACAACCAGTTGATCAAGGAGGTCTGCAACATGATGGGCCTGCGCCAACTCGGTTGCAGCACCGGAACATTGCAGGACTTCGGCCCGGATTTCGGGTTGACCTACATGCTCGACGGACTCGCGGCGATGGGACAGAAGTGATGGCCGTGCGCAGACGATTCGGCGCCGCACTGGCGCTGACGGTGTGCCTGAGCGCATCCGGCTGCGCCAGTGACGGGCTGGCCAGCCTGCCCCTGCCGGCCCCGGGTGTGGGTTCCGGCGGATACCAGCTGACCGCGGTGTTCTCGAACGCGCTGAACCTGCCCGCCAACGCGAAGGTCAAACTGGCCGGCGCCGATGTCGGGCAGATGGAGTCCATGGTGGCCCGCAACTACACCGCCGTGACCACCCTGCGGATCATGGACGGAGTGCGACTGCCGCAGGGCAGCACCGCCGAATTACGTTCCGCCACCCCGCTGGGTGACGTGTTCGTCGCGATCAAACCGCCGCCCGACGCCGCGCCGGGCACCCCGCTGCTCCGGGACGGCGACACGATAGGGCTGGAATCGACGACCGCCGCGGCGACGGTGGAATCGGTCCTCGGCTCGGCGGCGATCCTGGTCAACGGCGGCGCGGTCCGTAACTTCACCAACCTCATCAACGGGCTCGGCAAGGCGACCGGCGACCAGGGCGAGGCATTCGGCAATCTGATCAACAAGACGAACACCACCCTCGGCAAGCTCAACGCGCGCTCGGAGGAGATCTCGACCGCGATGCACGAGACGTCGCGGCTGGCGCAGGAGATCTCGGCCAAGAACCAGGTGATCAGCGACGTGATGGCGCAGGCCCGCCCGGCCACCGACACGCTGTCGTCGCAGACCACCCAGATCGCCGACCTGGTAACGCAACTCGGCGACGTCTCCGGGCAGCTGCGCAAGTTCCCGTCGATCGCGGGCACCGACACCAGCGGACGCAGCGTCATCGCCGACGCGAACACCGTGGCGAGGGCGTGGAACGACGTCGCGGTCGCCCCCGATGCGACGCTGTACGCGCTGAACCGGCTGATGCCGCCGTTCATCAAGACCATGACCTCCACGTCGATCGCGCTCGACGCCAGCGTCGACCGGCTGGTGCTCGGCTCCATCCCGGACATCGGATTCGCCGGCGACCCCGGTCTGCACGGGCCGAAGCGACACGACTGGCACCAGTTGGTCGGCACGTTGAAGTACACGCTGTGGCGTCTGCAGGAGCGTGTCGTCGGTAAGGGGCCGGATGTGCCGCAGCTACCGGTGATTCCGAGCCCGACCGAGCCCGGCGCGATCATCCCGGCCCCGCCGCCTGCTCCCGTCCCGCCGCTTCCCGAGGCACCGCGATGATCGGCGCCGCGGCAGACCGCGTCGTCGGGATCGTCCGGTACGGCTACCGCCGCCGGGCCTGGCTCTCGGCGCTCGGTCTGGTCATGGTGCTCGTGGTGGCCACCGCGTACCTGCTGTTCGGGGCGCTGCGGGTGAACCCGCTGGCGTCCAGTTACCGACTCACCGTCGAGCTGCCGGAATCTGCTGGGCTGCTGCCGAATCAGGACGTCACGTTGCGCGGCGTGCAGATCGGCCGGGTGGAGCGGCTCGACATCACCCCGTCCGGGGTCAATGCGATCGTGAACGTGAAGTCCACCGTGCAGATCCCGGAGGCGTCCGAGGTGCGGGTGTCCGGGCTGTCCCCGGCCGGTGAACAGTACATCGACTTCGTCCCCGGAGTGGACGGCGGACCGTTTTTGGCCGACGGTGCGGTGATCGGTCAGCGCGACACCACCGTGCCGGTCAGCCTGGCCACCCTGTTGGCCGACGCCGACGGGGCGCTGGCGCAGGCCGATACCGAGAAGCTCGAGATCATGCGCCGGGAGCTGAGCATGAGTGACGCCGGCCCGCAGAAGCTGGCCGACATCGTCGACGGCGGTACGTTCCTGCTCTCAACCCTGGATTCGGTGCTGCCCGAGACCTCGTCGCTGCTGCGCAGCAGCCGGGTGGTGTTCACGATGGTCGCCGACAAGAACGCCGGAATCGACGTGGCGTCGGACAATCTCACCGAGACCTTCGACGGCATCAACACGATGCGCGACGGATACCGCAGGCTCACCGACCAGACCCCGGGCGTGTTGGGCAACGTCGACAACCTGTTCGCCGACAACTCCGACACCATGGTGCAGTTGCTCGGCAACCTGACCACCACATCACGGCTGCTGTACCTGCGGGTGCCCGCGCTCAACGCGCTGTTCCCGACGCACCGCACCTCGGTGCTCGACGCGCTCGGCGCCGCGATGCACGACGGTGGCCTGTGGGGCACCGCAGAGATCTACCCGCGCTACACCTGCGACTACGGCACCCCTAAGCAGCCGCCGTCGTCGGCGGACTTCCCCGAGCCGTTCATGTACACCTACTGCCGCGACGAGCATCCCGGCGTGCTGGTGCGCGGGGCCAAGAACGCGCCACGGCCGGCCGGCGACGACACCGCAGGCCCGCCGCCGGGTGCCGACCTCGGTAGGCAGACCGATCCGACCCCGAAGGGGCGCTACACGATTCCGACGCCGTACGGCGGCCCGACGCTGCCGATCGAGCCGCCCCGCTGACCCCGATGTCCGCTAGGAGATGATGATGTCCGTGAGCACCGACGACGACAAGACCACCGACGACAAGCCGGAGGTCGAGGACGGCACCGAATCCGAGGCCGCCGAATCCGAGGCTGCCACCGAGGCTTCCGAGTCCGAGGCCGCCGACCCCGCCCGCCCCGCCGGGCGGAACCGGGGCCGGATCGCGGTGCGCGCGGGTCTGGCCACCGCGTTCGTGGTGCTGCTGGGGGCGGTCGGTTTCCTGGGCTGGCAGCTGTGGCAGGAACGCCAGATCGCCGACGCGAGCGAGCAGGCCAGGCAGGCCGCGGAAAGTTATGCGCAGGTGCTGACGAGCATCGACTCGGCGAAGGTCGACGAGAACTTCGACGCGGTGCTCGACGGGGCCACCGGCGAGTTCAAGGACATGTACTCGCAATCGAGCGCGCAGCTGCGCCAGCTGCTGATCGACAACAAGGCCACCGCACGCGGGGTCGTGCTGGAGTCGGCGGTGCAGTCGGCGTCCAAGGACAAGGCCGTGGTGCTGCTGTTCGTCGACCAGTCGGTGTCCAACACCAACGTGCCCGACCCGCGGATCGACCGCAGCCGTGTCAAGATGACCATGGAGTACGTCGACGGGCGTTGGCGCGCAAGCAAAGTCGAGCTCCCGTAATGATGCGCCGGGTCGTCGGCAGCGGTGCGGTCGCCGTGATGGCAACGGTCGCGATGGCCACCGCATCGCCCGTATCGGCGTCCGCTCCGTCGTTCTGCGCCGAGCTGGGCGGGCAGTGGGACGGGCGGTTCTGTTCGACATCGGTGGTGTCGGAGCGCAAAGCGACCCGGGATATCAAACTGGCACTGCCCGGCGACCTCGTGGAGAACCCGGTGATTCGGGAGTATCTGACCACGTTGATGAACAACTGGCGGACCGCGGCGAAGAAGATGGTGCAGAACAGCTTCGGCGAGCAGCACTTCGAGATCTTTCATCATGGTGAAGCGATGACGGTCGTGTTCCACGAGATGTACTCGGGCACGGTCGGTACCGACGCCCTGGCGCATCCGAACGCGCCCATCGTCAGCGACGCCTACCGCACTTTCACCTTCGCCGACGGGCGGCAGTTGCAGCTGGCGGATCTGTTCAGGCCCGGCGTCGACCATTTTGCCGAGATCCCGCGTCTGGGTGGGCCGTTCATCGTCGCCGCCCTCGATGCGGCACCACCGCCGCATCAGCCCGGCACCTATCCGTTCACCCCGGACCGCTGGACCCCGGACAAGGTGTACTCCGGGGCGTACAAGGCGTGGGCGCTGACGCCCGACGAGCTGGTGATCTACATGCCGGACTACCCGGTGGGCCGGGACCGCCCGACGGACTTCACGCCGGGGCTCATGCAGTGGTCGATGGACGGCGGAACCGTGCAGGCCCATATCCCGCTCGCGGCGTTGGCGCCGGTGCTGCGTCCCGAATTCGGCGGCGCCTGACCATGTTCCGGTGGGCGGTGACGACCGCGCTCGGACTGGCCGCCCTGCTGGGTCTCGCCCCGGTGGGCCACGCCGAGCCGGCCACCCCGACGCTTCCGGTGTTCACGCCGTACCCGTCGAACTGGCAGCCCGACTACCGCCCGTTCCCGTACAACCTGTGGCAGTCGAGGGTCACCCCGGAGATGATCACCGCCGAACGCGAGGCCTGCCAGTGGATCAACGCCCAATACCAGCCGTTGATGGATCAGGTGTACGGCTTCCAGCACTTCCTCGCCGAGCAGGGCGACTACTGGACGCGCCCCGGCGTCACCGAGGCCGGCGACATCGTCGCCGCGAACCTGGACCAGTCCGCGGCGTTCCTGGATCCGCGGGCCCACACACTGTTCATCGTCAACTATCCCGACCAGAGCGAGTATTCGCCACTGTTCCACGGTGATTCGATCTACCGGCTGTGGTATCAGTTCACCCAGATCAGCGACAAGATCAAGCAGCGGATGCCGTCCGGGGTGATCAACGCGAACATCGCCACGGCCAACGTGTACGGCACCGTGATCCGCGACTCCGGCGTCTGCCGCGGAGCCTGACCTCGACGCCGCCGGCGCACACCCCGTTGACATGTTGACACAAACAGCTAGTCTTTGTTTCAACGACGATGTCGGGAGGCGCAATGGTCGCGACCGCCGCGGAGTCCACCGACTCCGTCACCACGAACGTCCGTCCGAAGGTCCTCTACGAATTCCGTCGACACTCCGGCAGCGTGCTCGGCGGTCTCTTCGGGGCGGCCGCGTTCGACGAGGTCGCGCTGGTGCCGGTCGCCGCGGCCGTCGACAAGACCGGCAGGTTCGCCGCCAACTTCGCCGACCGCGGTGTGCGCAGCGGCTTTTCGGCGCTGCTGGCGATCTGGGGGGACGCCACCGACCGTGAAGCCGAGGGGCAGCGTCTGAAGACCATGCACCGCGAGGTGCGCGGACGCGGTGCCGGGGACTTCGCCGATGTGCGCTACAGCGCGCTGGACCCCAAGCTGTGGAACTGGATCGCGGTCAGCGGGCTGTTCGTGGTGCTGAACTCGTTCACCCCGTGCACCGGCATCACCCTCAACGACGACGAACGCGAGGCCGCCTACCAGCAGCTCCTCGAGGCCTTCCGCGCCCTCGAGCTACCCGGTAAGAACGCGAAACTGCCTGCCACCTATGCCGATGCGGTCGAGTACTACGACGACATGGTCGACAACGAGCTCGCGACGAATCCGTTCCTGCGCCGCGTCACCCGGGACCTGACGAAGCTGCCTCTGCCGACGCTGGTACTGCCGCCCGCACTGCGGGCGGCGCTGACGCCGGGCTGGGTCGCGCTGCGCCCGCTCGCCGGGCGGGTGCTGACGGTGTGTTCGTTCGGCATCCTGCACCCGGGGGTGCGGGAGCTGACCGGGTTCCGGTGGGAGCCGCGCCACGACGTCGAGTTCGCGCTCTACTCACGCCTGCTGCAGCTGGCCTGGCGCACGCTGCCCGACCGGGTGCTGCTGATCCCGTTGGCGCGGAACAGGATCGAATACGAGAAGTTGGTGCGACTGCACCGTTCGGTGGCGCTGGACTCGTTCGCGCCGCCCGCCGGCCGCTGCCCGGTGGGGTAGCGGATGCGCCGCAACCGCAACACCGACAGCCCCACCCAGCAGGAGTCGGCGATCCTGAAGGCTGCTGCCGAGGAGGTCGCGCTCGTCGGGGTCGGCAGGCTCAGCATGGACGTGGTGGCGCGCCAGGCCGGCGTCAGCCGCAGCACTCTGTACCGCCGGTTCCCGAGCCGCGACGCGCTGATCACCGAACTCGGCCGGCAGACCTTCGACTTCGCGATGGCGCGGCTGCAGACGGTCGCGATCGACGACGGCCCGCAGCAGGCGGCGGTCGCGGCGTTCCGGGAGGGCGTGCGGCTGCTAACCGGCGAGCCGGTGATGCGCCGATTCCTGCAACTCGACGGCGAATTCACCGCGACCACCGAGATGGTCGCCGAGGCGAGGCTGTTCCTGGTCAGCGCCGCGACCGCGATGGCCAAGGCGCTGCGCGCGGCCGGTGCGACGATGCCCGACGCCGACCTGCTCGCCGTCGCCGAACTGCACATCCGGCTCGCCGCATCCCTGGTTCAGGTCGGCACCGGCGTTCTCGACGTCACCGACGATGATGCCGTCGCCCACTACGCCCGCACCTACCTCGCGCCGTTCGTGCGGTGAGTTGAGCAAATCCGGTCAGCCGCAGCGCAGATCGTGGCACGCTCTGTAGGCATGGCCGAGCGCAGCGCACCCCGATTCCTCGACGAGCGACTGGCCCACTGGGCCGCCGTCAACCCTGACGGCGAAGCGATGGACTACCTCGATCGGTCCTGGACCTGGTCGCAGTGGAACGACCGGGTCCGCCGGCTGGCCGGCGCGCTCACGGAGAGGGGCATCGGCCGCGGCGACGTCGTCGCGTTCCTGGACAAGAACCACCCGGCCTGTGTCGAGCTGACCTTCGCCGCCGCATCGCTGGGCGCGGCAAACGCGATCATCAACTTCCGGCTGGCCGCCGACGAACTCGACTACGTGCTCAACGATTCCGGGGCCAAGCTGATCATCGTCGGCGCCGAGTTCGCCGACGGCATCGCGAAGATCCGCGACAAGCTGACCGAGGTCGACACCGTGATCACCGCCAAACCGGAGGGCGACGACGAGTACGAGGCGCTGCTGGCGGCCGCGTCACCGGTGGACCGTTCCGCCGACGTCGAGCCCGACGACGTGTGCATCATCATGTACTCGTCGGGCACCACCGGCCGCCCCAAAGGCGTGGAGCTGACCCAGGCGAACGTCATCGCGCACACCATGAACGCGCACGAGGGCTTCGAGTTCGACGAGGGTGACAAGAACATGGTGTCGATGCCGCTGTTCCATGTCGGCGGATCGTCATACGTGCAGTTCGGGATTCACGACGGGTTCCCGAGTGTGATGACCCGCGACGTGGACGGCATGACGTTGGCCGGCGCGATCCTCAAGGGTGCCAACCGCACCTTCCTGGTACCCGCGGTGCTGGCCAAGGTGCTCGAGGCCGGCGAGGATGCGGTGAAGCTGTTCGGCTCGCTCAAGACGTTCGCCTACGGCGCGTCGCCGATGCCGCTGCCACTGCTGCGGCAGGCGCTGAAGGCCTGGCCCAACACCGATTTCATGCAGGCGTACGGCCTGACCGAGCTGTGCGGTGTGATCAGCCACCTGCTGCCGGAGGCGCACCGCGACCCGGGCCGCGAGGAGCGACTCTCCAGCGCCGGCACGCTGGTACCCAACGCCGAGATCCGCGTCGTCGACCCGGACACGCTGCAGGACGTCGCTCCCGGCGAGCAGGGCGAATTGTGGTTCCGCTCACCGCAATTGATGAAGGGCTACCACAACAAGCCGGAGGCCACCGCCGAGGCGATCACCGAGGACGGCTGGTTCCGCACCGGTGACATCGGCCGCGTCGACGACGGCGGCTACATCTTCGTCGAGGACCGGCTCAAGGACATGATCATCTCGGGCGGGGAGAACATCTACTCGATCGAGGTCGAACGGGTGCTCGCCGAGCACGACGCCGTCGTCGAGGTCGCGGTGATCGGCGTGCCCGACGAGAAATGGGGCGAGGTCGTCAAGGCCGTCGTCGTGGTCGAGGGTGAGGTGACCGAAGCCGACATCATCGCGTTCGCGCGGGAACGGCTGGCCGCCTACAAGTGCCCGAAGACCGTCGACATCGCCGACGAACTGCCCCGCAACCCGACCGGCAAGATCCTGAAGAAGGAGCTGCGCAAGCCGCACTGGGAGGGCCGCGACCGCGCGACCGTCTAGCCCCGCGACAACGAATGCACGCTTTCTGACGAAAAGCCCCGCGCTTCTCGTCAGAAAGCGTGCATTCGTCGTATGGAGAGCCCGGTCGCCACATGTTTCCGCGACATGACCAACCTGAAACTCGTGTGTAACGTGGCTGGTGCGGCGTCCGATTCTGGGCGTCGGCGGACGAGGGAGCAGTACCCGCCAGGACAAGACTGACTCGCAGGAGGGTCTTGTGGCGTGGCTGATCCTGGTGCTCAGCGGCGTCCTCGAAGCCGTCTGGGCCACCGCGCTCGGCATGTCCGACAACTTCCGGCGATGGCGGCCCACCGCGGTGTTCGTCGTCGCGATGATCACCAGCCTGGCCGGGCTGGCCTATGCGATGACCGAACTGCCCACCGGCACCGCGTACGCGGTCTGGGTCGGCATCGGCGCGACGCTGACCGTGGTGTGGGCGATCGCCACCAAGAGAGAAGCCGCCAGCACCGCCCGGGTGGTGCTGCTGTGCGTCCTGGTGGGCAGTGTCGTGGGACTGAAGGTGGTGAGCTGATATGCCGTGGTTCGTGCTGATCTGCAGCGCCGTGCTGGAAGCGGTCTGGGCCACCGCGCTCGGCAAGACCGACGGCTTCACCGCGCCGGTACCGACCGCGGTGTTCGTGGTCGCGATGCTGGCCAGCCTCGCCGGCCTGGGCTGGGCCGTCAAACACATCCCGATCGGCTCGGCCTATGCGGTGTGGACCGGCCTCGGCGCCGCGCTGACCGTCGGCTACGCGATGCTCAGCGGCGACGAGGACGCGTCGGTCGGCAAGGCGGTGTTCCTGACAGGCATCATCGTCTCCGTCGCCGGGCTCAAGCTGCTGCCGGACGCCCCGGAGCGCGCCGACGCCGACCGCTGACGCACGATAAGGGCGTGCCCGAACTCGCCGACATCCTGGACCGGCTGCACGTGGTCGCCCTGCCGATGCGGGTGCGCTTCCGCGGCATCACCACCCGCGAGGTCGCGCTGATCGACGGCCCCGCCGGCTGGGGCGAGTTCGGCGCCTTCGTCGAGTACGAACCGCCGGAGGCCGCGCACTGGCTGGCCTCCGCGCTCGCGGCCGCCTATCACCCGCTGCCCGACGTGCGGCGCACCCGGATCCCGATCAACGCCACCGTGCCCGCCGTCCCGGCCGGTGCCGTCGCCGAGGTGCTCACCCGGTTCCCGGGCGCGCGCACCGCGAAGGTCAAGGTCGCCGAACCCGGCCAGACCCTCGATGACGACGTCGCCCGCGTCGACGCCGTCCGTGCCGCCGGGCTGGCCGTCCGGGTCGACGCCAACGGCGGCTGGACCGTCCAGCAGGCGGTCGCCGCGGCGCGGGCCCTGACCGCCGACGGCCCGGTCGAATACCTCGAACAGCCCTGCCGCACCGTCGCCGAACTGGCCGAGGTCCGGCGCCGCGTCGACGTCCCCGTCGCCGCCGACGAGAGCATCCGCAAGGCCGAGGACCCGCTGCACGTCGTGCGCGCAGGCGCGGCCGACGTGGCGGTGCTCAAGGTGGCCCCGCTGGGCGGGGTGCAGACGATGCTCGCCATCGCCGCCCAGATCGACATCCCGGTGGTGGTGTCCAGCGCGCTGGACACCGCCGTCGGTATCGGTGCCGGGCTGGTCGCGGCCGGTGCGCTGCCCCGGCTGGAGCATGCCTGCGGGCTCGGCACCGGCGGGTTGTTCGTCGACGATGTCGCCGAACCTCTGACCCCGGTGGACGGCACGCTGCCGGCGGCGCCGGTGACGCCGGATCCGGTGCGGATCGCCGCGTTGGCCGCGCCGCCGGATCGCCGGCAGTGGTGGATCGACCGCGTCCGGGCCTGCCACCCGCTGCTGTCCTGATCTGTGGGGTCCATGACCTAGACGCCATCGCGGGCGTCGCCAACACTGAGTCCATGGTGCGCACGGTGCTGATCGCCGGCTTCGCGGGCGTGCAGGCCCTCGACGTGGTCGGGCCCGCCGACGTGTTCAGCGGCGCGTCGATGGTGCTCGCCGCGCGGGGCTACGGCGCCGGATACCGGGTGCGCGTCGTGTCGGCCGCGGCCGCGCCCGTCGACACCGGCACCGGGCTGACCCTGATGGCCGACGCGCTGCCCGGCCCCGGCGAGGACGTCGACACCGTCGTGCTGCCCGGAGGCTTCGGCACCGAGACCGCCCGCAACGACCCGACGCTGATCGACTGGATCCGCGACGTCGCGCCGCGGGCCCGCCGCGTCGTCAGCGTGTGCAGCGGGGCGGTGCTGGCCGCCGAGGCGGGGCTGCTCGACGGGTGCGTCGCGACCACGCACTGGTCGTTCGCGGCGCGGATGGCCGCCGACTTCCCCGCGGTGACCGTCGACCCGGAACCGATCTTCGTCCGCAGCTCGGAGAAGGTGTGGACCGCCGCGGGTGTCACCGCGGGTATCGATCTGGCGCTGGCGCTGGTCGAGGACGACCACGGCACCGACGTCGCGCAGACGGTGGCCCGCCACCTCGTGATGTACCTGCGCAGGCCCGGCGGGCAGACCCAGTTCGCCGCACCGGTGTGGATGCCACGCGCCCGGCGTACCCCGATCCGGGATGTGCAGGAGGCCATCGAAGCCGAACCCGGTGGTGCGCACAGCATCCCGGAGCTGGCCCGGCGCGTACGTCGAGCGGGTCCGGACCGAGGCGGCGCGGCGCCAGCTGGAGGAGACCGACGACACCGTCACCGTGATCGCTGCGCGGTGCGGATTCGGTTCGGCGGAGACGTTGCGCCGCAACTTCGTTCGCCGTCTCGGCGTCTCACCCGACCACTACCGCAAGACGTTCGCGTGACACACAGGAGGATTCACCATGCAGGTCGCGATCATGCTCTACCCGGGGTTCACCGCGCTGGACTTCATCGGCCCCTACGAGAGCCTGCGGTGGCTGCCCGACGCCGAGGTCCGGTTCGTGTGGCACGAGCCGGGACCGATCGCGGCCGACTCGCACGTGCTGCTCATCGGGGCCACGCACTCGTTCGACGAGACGCCGTCGCCGGACATCATCCTGATTCCGGGCGGCTTCGCGACCATCGAGCACTCGCGTGACGAGAAGGTGCTCGACTGGGTGCGCCGGGCACACGAGACGTCGACGTGGACGACGTCGGTGTGCTCGGGATCGGTGATCCTCGCCGCCGCGGGCGTGCTGGACGGCAAGCGCGCGACCTCGCACTGGGCGGCGCTGCCCGTTCTCAAGACGCTCGGCGCGATCCCGGTCGCCGACCAGCG
Organism: Mycolicibacterium parafortuitum; assembly: GCF_002086815.1. GTDB lineage: Bacteria > Actinomycetota > Actinomycetes > Mycobacteriales > Mycobacteriaceae > Mycobacterium > Mycobacterium parafortuitum. The sequence goes on along the minus strand of NZ_MVID01000017.1, from coordinate 57,383 downwards.
CATCGTCGAGGCCGACCCGAAGACGGTGACCGCGGCCGGAGTGTCGGCGGGTATCGACCTCGGGCTGTGGCTGGCCGGGCGCATCGCCGGAGAAGCCAAGGCGAAAGCCATCCAGCTGTCCATCGAGTACGACCCGCAGCCGCCGTTCGACTCCGGCCACCTGTCCAAGGCGTCGGCGAGCACGAAAGCGCTGGCCACCGCGATGATGGGCAAGGAACTGGCCAATCCGAGCGCGCTGGCCGCGTCGGGGGGCCTGCTGTGGGATGCCGCCCTGAAGCGGATCCGGCGCGGAAAACGACGTCACGCGTCGCTTAGCGCGCCGTAATTGCCGCGCGGACTACCGCGATCACCCGTTCGGGGTACTCGGTGAGGTCCAGCCAGGTGAATCGCAGGACCTGCCAGTCGCGGATCACGATTGCGTTCTGGCGCTCGCGGTCGATCTGGAATGCTTCCGCGCCACTGTGGAACGCGTACCCGTCGACCTCGATGGCGACTCGCGGGCCCGGGAACCCAACGTCGACGCGATAACCAGCAACCCGATAGTTGCTTTTCCAGCCGGTGATGCCCGCCTCGCGCAGGAGTTTGTGCAGCAATCGCTCGGCGTGTGAGCGGGCGCCGCCGGAGGCCGTCTGGAGCAGCCGCCGCGCACGTGGGGCACCCGTGCGTCCCTTGTTTCGCAGATGAGACCACCACAGGCTGTTCAGGTCGACGTGTCGTTGCAACGCGTTGTCCATGAGTTTCATCCCGCTCTGGGACCGCGCGGAAGCCTCGACGACGGTCAGTGGCATCGCCGTCACGCGCACCCCGCGCTTCTCCACGACGTCGACTGGGTCGAGGTCGCGCCGGCGCACTCGGCTGCCGGGGTGCCGGCGCCCGTGGCTGTCGCGAGGCACTGTCACCTCCAGCACTTCCGGAGTGAATTGCGTCAACCCGTGCCACCGGGCCGCGGTCAGCCCGCTGGCAGCCGCGTGCACCCCGTAACTCCATACGGTCGCCCGGATCCGGGCCTCGTCGGTGAAGAGTCGGTCGTCGGCGAAGTACACACCCCGCCCGCAGCGCTTCCACTGACCTGAGCGCACCCGCAGTTGCACGGCGCGTGCGCTCAAGCCCGAGGCACGAGCCTGGTCAAGCGTGATCACGCCGTCCTGGTGCCGCAGATAGTCGTTCATCATGTCCGTTCGGACGCAGTGAACGGGCCCCACGGTTCCATCCCCTGCGGATTCGGCGCGCAAAGCGACGTTCAGGGTGGATTAGCGCGCCCGATTCACAACTGAGTACCGTCGGCGGGGTGAATTTGGCATACGACGAGCGCGGTACCGGCGATCCGGTGCTCTTCATCGCAGGTCGTGGGGGTGCGGGACGCACCTGGCACCTGCACCAGGTGCCGGTGTTCGCCCGCGCCGGCTACCGATGTGTGACGTTCGACAACCGGGGCATCGGCGCCACCGAGAACGCCGACGGGTTCACCACCGAGACGATGGTCGCCGACACCGCCGCGCTGATCGAGAAGCTCGACCTGGCGCCGGTGCGCATCGTCGGGGTGTCGATGGGATCGTTCATCGCGCAGGAACTGATGGTCGCCCGCCCCGAGCTGGTGCGCTCGGCGGTGCTGATGGCCACCCGTGGCCGCCACGACCGCACCCGCGAGTTCTTCTGGCAGGGAGAGCGGGCGCTGGCCGACTCCGGTATCGACCTGCCCGCCGAGTTCGACGCCAAAGTGCGTTTGCTGGAAAGCTTTTCGCCGAAGACCCTGAACGACGAGCATGCGGTCCGGGACTGGATCGACATGTTCACGATGTGGCCGCAGAAGCCGACGCCGGGGATCAGAACCCAGCTGAGCGTCGCGCCGCTGGAGAGCCGGCTGGCGGCCTACCAGTCCATCACCACCCCGGCGCTGGTGATCGGGTTCGCCGACGACGTGGTGCTGCCGCCGCACCTCGGCCGCGAGGTCGCCAACGCGCTGCCCAACGGCCGCTTCCTGGAGATCCCGGACACTGGTCACCTGGGATTCATCGAGAAGCCCGAGGTCGTCAACACCGCGATCCTCAATTTCTTCGCCGATACCCTGTAATGGTGAACCCTTCGACGGCGCAGGCTCGGGTGGTCGTCGACGAACTGATCCGCGGCGGTGTCCGCGACGTCGTGCTGTGCCCCGGGTCGCGCAACGCGCCGCTGGCGTTCGCGCTGCACGACGCCGACCGCGCGGGCCGGTTGCGGCTGCACGTGCGCATCGACGAGCGCACCGCCGGGTTCCTGGCCGTCGGGCTCGCCGTCGCCGAGCGGGCCCCGGTCTGCGTCGCGATGACCTCCGGCACCGCGGTCGCCAATCTCGGGCCCGCGGTGGTCGAGGCCAACTACGCCCGGGTGCCGCTGATCGTGCTGACCGCCAACCGGCCCTACGAGCTGCTCGGCACCGGCGCGAACCAGACCTTCGAGCAGCTCGGCTATTTCGGCACCCAGGTGCGGGCCAGCATCAGCCTCGGCCTGGCCGAGGAGCACGCCGACATGGAGTCGCTCAACGCCCAGTGGCGCTCGGCCACCTGCCGAGTTCTGGTGGCCGCCACGGGTTCCCGGTCGGCCAACGCCGGACCCGTGCAGTTCGACATCCCGCTGCGGGAGCCGCTGGTGCCCGACGCGGACCCGGGCGCCGCACCGGCGGTGCCCTACGCCCCCGACGGCCGTCCCGACGGCAGGTCGTGGACCCACACCCCGCCCGTCACGTTCGACCAGCCGCTCGAGATCGATCTGACCCCGGACACTGTCGTGATCGCCGGGCACGGCGCGGGTGTGCACCCGAACCTCGCGCACCTGCCGACGGTCGCCGAGCCCACCGCACCACATGCGGCCACCCCGCTGCACCCGTTGGCGCTGAACCTGATTCGGCCCAAGCAGGTGATCATGCTGGGCCGTCCCACGCTGCACCGTCCGGTGTCGGCGCTGCTGGCCGACCCGGCGGTCCCGGTGTTCGCGCTGACCACCGGGCCGCGCTGGCCCGACGTGTCGGGCAACTCGCAGGCCACCGGCACCCGGGCCGTCACCAGCGGTGCGGCGTCGCCGGCGTGGTTGCGCCGCTGCGCCGAAGTGCACCGGCACGCCATCGACGCGGTGCGCAACCAGCTCGCCGCGCACCCGCTGACGACGGGGCTGCACGTGGCGGCGGTGGTCGCCGATGCGCTGCGTCCCGGTGACCAGTTGGTGCTCGGCGCGTCGAACCCGGTGCGGGACATGGCGCTGGTGGGCTTCAACACCGACGACGTGAAGGTGCGTTCGAACCGCGGTGTCGCCGGGATCGACGGCACGGTGTCGACGGCGATCGGCGCGGCACTGGCGCACGAACGCGCTAACGGCGGACGCACGGTGGCGCTGATCGGGGATCTGACGTTCGTGCACGACAGTTCAGGTCTGCTCGTCGGCCCGACGGAGCCGACCCCGCGCAAACTGACCATCGTGGTGTCCAACGACAACGGCGGTGGCATCTTCGAGCTGCTCGAACAGGGCGATCCGCGGTTCTCCGACGTGTCGTCGCGGATCTTCGGCACCCCGCACGACGTCGACGTCGGCGCGTTGTGCCGGGCCTATCACGTGGAGAGCTCCCAGATCGAGGCCGCCGAGCTGGCGGCCGCGCTCGAGGAGGACTTCGACGGGATGCGGGTGCTGGAGGTCAAGGCCGACCGGTCCTCGCTGCGGGCGCTGCACGCGTCGATCAAGGCGAGCCTGTGATCGACGCGAAAGCGTTGTGGGACAGGGCGCGTCCGCAGCTCGCCGCGTTCTTCTTCGGCACCCACGACGAGGACCGTACCGCGAAGGTGTTCCGCCGCATCCGGATCGGGATCGTGGTGCTGGCCTGTCTGGTCACCCTGCAGTCGATCCTGTTGGTGTTCGGGGCCTGGCGCAACGACCGGCAGATCGAACGGCACATGGGCGTCGCCGAGGCCACCGTGCTCGATGCCGGGCCGAGGCGCTCGACCATCGAGTTCGTCACCCCCGACCGGATCACCTATCGTCCCGAGCTCGGGGTGCTCTACCCGTCCGAACTGGAAAACGGGATGCGTATCTACGTCGAATACGACGTCAACAACCCGGATCTGGTGCGGGTGCAGCACCGCAACGCGTCGCTGGCGATCATCCCGGCCGGCTCGATCGCGGTGGTCGCCTGGCTGATCGCCGCGGCGGCACTCGGCGCGACGGTGCTGATCGAGCGGCGCACCCGCCGGGTCGAGGTCTAGGGTCCGACCAGTTCGTCGAGCCAGCCTTCGGCGAGGTCGATCTTCTCCCCGGCGTCGAGGTCGTACACGGTCGGGGTGCCGGTGTTGATCTGGTCGACCTCGAAGAGCAGGTCGAAGTTGGTGTTCTCCATGTCGACGATGTCGACGGCCTCCTGCGGGCCCGCCAGGTGCTCGGCCACCCTTTCCGGGATCCCGGCGTCGACGGCCATGGCGAACAGTTCGTCGCCGGAGAACGGTTGCCCGCCGGGATCCTGGTTCACCCACAACTGTTCGACGAAGCGCTGAAACTGCGTGCCGGTGGCCGCGGAGTCGTCGATCGCCTCGGCGGCGGCGAACAACGCGTTGGCCACCGTGGACGAGTATCCGTCGTAGTCGTCGTCGAGGAACGTCAGCGGACGGTAGGTGACCTGCAGGTCTCCGACGGCGACGTGGTAAGCCAGCCGGTCGCCGAACTCGCGCTGCAGGTCGGCGCAGTGGCTGCACTGCGGCTCGGCGTAGATCTCGATCCTGGCGGGGGCGTCGCCGAATCCCGCGACGATGCCGTAGCCGTCCTCGGACAACGCCAACGGGGCCGGCGCCGGGGCCGCCGGGCTGCCGGTGACCTCGCGGGCGCAGCCGACCGCGCCGAGCAGCAGTCCGAGCGTGGTGAGCGCGACCAGCGGGCGTAGCAGACGCATGGCACCATCCTCACAGCGGTCCGACCGGCAGGCACGCTTTTCGTGTGCCGGCGCCGCACCCGTTCTTCGTGCGACATATCCCTGGGCGCAACCTTGCCGACAGGTGACGCTGTCACTGTCGCGGTGTGCGCGTCGCAATCGTCGCAGAATCGTTCCTCCCGAATGTCAACGGCGTCACCAACTCGGTGCTGCGGGTGATCGAGCACCTGCGCCGCACCGGCCACGAGGTGCTGGTCATCGCCCCGGATACGCCGCGCGGACAACCGGCCGCCGACCGGGTGCACGCCGGGGTCCGCGTGCACCGCGTGCCGTCGGCGATGTTCCCGAAGGTCACGTCGCTGCCGCTGGGCGTTCCACGTCCCCGGATGGCCGGTGTGCTGCGCGGCTTCGACCCCGACGTGGTGCACCTCGCGTCGCCCGCACTGCTCGGCTGGGGCGGCGTACACGCGGCACGGTATCTCGATGTCCCGGCGGTCGCGGTGTACCAGACCGACGTCGCCGGATTCGCCCGCAGCTACGGCGCCGGTGCGCTCTCCCGGGCGTCGTGGGCCTGGACCCGGCGCCTGCACAGCAAGGCCGACCGCACCCTGGCGCCGTCCACTGCCGCGATGGAAAGCCTTGTCGAGCACGGTGTGCCACGGGTGCATCGGTGGGCACGCGGCGTCGACGTCACCGGGTTCGCGCCGTCGTGGCGTGACGAGGCGCTGCGCCGGTCCTGGTCGCCGGGCGGGAAACCGATCGTCGGGTTCGTCGGCCGGCTGGCCCCCGAGAAGCACGTCGAGCGGTTGGCGCCGCTGCACGACCGGGACGACGTGCAGGTCGTGATCGTCGGCGACGGGATCGACCGCGCCAAACTCGAAACCAGTTTTCCGCGAGCAGTGTTCACCGGCGCCTTGTACGGCCCGGCGCTCGCCGCGGCGTACGCCAGCATGGACGTGTTCGTGCACCCCGGCGAACACGAGACGTTCTGCCAGGCCGTGCAGGAGGCGATGGCCTCCGGTCTGCCGGTGATCGCGCCAGACGCCGGCGGACCGCGGGACCTCGTCGCGTCGTACCGCACCGGGCTGCTGTTGCCGGTGGCCCAGTTCGGTGAGCGGCTGTCGACGTCGGTGGACCATCTGGTCGCCGAGCGCCGCCGCTACTCGGTCGCGGCACGCCGCAGCGTGCTGGGCCGCACCTGGCCGTCGATCTGCACCGAACTGGTCGGGCACTACGAGGCGGTGATCGGCACCCGTGCCCGGCGCGCCGCGTGAGCGCTATTGTGCGCGTAGCCCGTACAGGTAGGTGGTCAGGTACTCCGCGACGACCGGTTCGCGGATCGCGGGGGAGGGCGGCAGCGTGATCAGCAGGGCGTAGAGCCCCACCAGGAACGACACCCCGTTGAGCATCACGTCGACCTCGGCGGGGATCTCGCCACGCTGCTGGGCGCGTTGCAGGTCTTCGACGACCGCGACGATCACCGGGTGGGCGGTCCACTCCTCCGACGGCGGCCGGGTGGTCGAAAAGTGCAGCGCCAGGAAGTCTTTGAACAATCGGTTGCCCAGCCTGCGCTCGAGGCCATCGAGTGCGTCGACCGCCTTGGTCAGGGTGGTCCGTACGTCGTGCGGGCGCCGGTAGGACCGGGTCAGTTCGGCGGCGATACGGTCCTGCTCGCGCCGCTCCAGCTCCAGCAGCACGTGTTCCTTGGTGGGGAAGTGGAAGAAGAACGTGCCGTGCGCGACCCCGGCCGCCGACACGATCGCGCCGATGTCGGCGGCGGCCAGACCGGCACGGGTGAACTCGGCGATCGCCGCGCCGAGCAGCCGCTCACGGGTCTGCAGACCCTTGCGGCCGCGCTCGGATTTCTGCTCTCTCAGCACCATATGTAGCTCCGTTCGGAGGCCTACCCGGTTTCCGACCTTACGCCCAGCGGCAACCAAACTGACTTGAATCAGAAAATATGCTTCCGTTCGATGTCGTCGACCGCTAGCGTTAGCCGCGATACGCGAACGGTTTTCGGCACTTTCGGTCGCGGGATGTCGGCGTACACGATCTGACTTGAGTCACTGATGGAGGTCACGGTGCAGATCCTGGAACAGGTGCAGGACCTGCCCAAGGCGGGAAACATCAAGGCGCAGTGGGTCAGTCTGTGGACCGGGCCCGCGGTCGGTGTGATCCTGCTGGTGGCGCTGCTGGCCTTCCCCGGCTTCTGGCCGCCGATGTCACCGCTGCTGTCGGCCGACGAGGTCGCATCGTTCTACGCCGACAACACCGCGTGGATCCGGTTCAGCCAGGTGACGTTCAACCTGTGCGGCATCATGATCCTGCCGTTCTTCATGGTGATCGTGGCCCAGATGAAGCGGATGAAGACTCAGAGCCACGTGTTCGCGTACTGCTATCTGACCGCGGTGGTCAGTGGTGCGACGACGTTCGCGTTGTCGAACATCTTCTTCCTGGTGGCCGCGTTCCGCCCGGCCCGCGACCCTGAGCTGATCATGCTGCTCAACGATCTCGCCTGGATCGTGTTCATCGCGCCGGTCGGCATGGTCGTCACCCAGTTCGTGTTGCTGGCCGTCGCGGTCTACTTCGACGACGGGCCCGACCCGGTCTTCCCGCGCTGGGTCGGGCACTACTCGCTGGCCACCGGTATCGCGATGATCCCGGCCGCGGGCGCCGCGGTGTTCACCAGCGGGCCGCTGGCATGGGATGGCGTGCTGTCATTCTGGCTGCGCAACGGCGCGTTCGCGGTGTTCGTCGTCGTGATGTTCTTCGTGCTGCGCCGTGCGGTGCTGCGGCAGGCCCGCGATGAAGGCGTGCTCCGGTGAGCCTGCTCGATGCCGTCCGGGTCACCGACGGCCAGGCGCCGGGCGGGAAACGCGATGTGCGGCTGGTGTGTTGGTTCTTCCCGGCCTGGTACGCCGTTTTCGGGGTGATCATCTGCCTGATGGCGCGGGTCACCCCGCCGCCGCGACCCGATGTCACCGCGGCCGACAAGGTGAACTTCCTGGCGACCAATTCGCTGACGATCCAGATCGGCTTCGTGCTGCTGCTGATCCTGCTCGGCGGCGCGGCGGTCACCAATGGCCTTGTCGCGTATCACATGATGCGGATGTCGGTCGGCAAGGTGTTCGCCTACGGCTACATCGGTGGCATGGGTGTGGGTGCGCTGCCGGGCTTCCTGCTGGTCGCGGTGTGCTTCCTGACGGCGACGTTCCGGGTCGACCGCGACCCCGAGATCGTCAGCCTGCTCTACGACCTCGGGATGCTGTCCTACAACGGGTCCCTCGGCTGCTTCTCGGCGGCCTATCTCGTCTTCGCGATCGCGATCCTTTACGACAAAAACGACATCTTCCCCAAATGGTTTGCCTACGTGACGATCTGGCAGATCGTCACGGAGGTGATCGCGACCCAGATGTTCGTCAACTACTCGGGCCCGTTCGCGTGGAACGGTTCCCTGTCCTTCTGGTGGTCGGTGGTGATCTTCAGCATCTGGCTGGGCGCGCTGATCATGCTGCTGCGCCGCGCGACCGCGCTGGAGCCCGCCGATTCCCCGGGTCTGGACTGAAAGGCGCCATGACGCAATCGGAATCGATCTCCGAGACCCGACCGGACCGTCGTCCCGGCGAAGGCCACCTGCCCGGCGACGTGCACATGTGGGTGATGGTGCTCGGCGACCTGGTCATCTTCGCCGGCTATTTCGTCGTCTACATGATCTACCGGACCATGGACCCCGGCGGATTCCTGGCCGCCCAGCAGCATCTCGACATCAACATCGGCGTGCTCAACACCGTCATCCTGCTGACCAGCTCCTGGTTCGTCGCGCGCAGCGTGCTGGCCGCCCGCGCCGGATCCCACCGGCAGGCGATCAACTACATCTACGGCGGTGGGCTGTGCGGGCTGCTGTTCATCGCGTTCAAGGGTTACGAGTGGTACGCCAAGATCATTACGGGACATACCAACTCGGAGATGTTCTTCGCCTTCTACTACGTGCTGACCGGTGTGCACCTGGTGCATGTGCTGATCGGGTTGATCGTGCTCGGGGTCGTGGTACGCGAACTGCGGAACCCGTTCCGGCGCAGGATATCCATGGTCGAGACCGGGGCGGTGTACTGGCACATGGTCGACCTGCTGTGGGTGATCATCTTCGGTCTGCTCTACGTGATGAGGTGACGATGACCGACACCACCACCACACCCGGCTCCGGCATCCGCGTCATCACATGGACGTGGGCGGTGCTGACCGCGATCACCGTCGGGTCCTGGTGGCTGGCCCCCGCGCACTTCACCGAGACCGTCGCGCCGAGCACCGCGATCACCGTGCTGGTGCTCGCCCTCACCCTGGTCAAGGTGCACCTGATCGTCCGGAACTTCATGGAGGTGCACACCGCGCCGCGCTGGCTGAGGCGGTCGCTGGCGGCGTGGCTGATCCTGCTGTTCGCCGTCGTCTTCGCCATCTATCTGGTCTGATACCGGCTGTCGGTAGATTCGTGGGGTGGAACCCGACGGCAAGATCGACGCCAGCGCGCTGGCCGGCGTCTCAGAGACGGCGCTGCTGACCCTCAACGGCCGCGCCTATCAGGCGCGGCACCCGCACGCGATCATCGACGATCCGATGGCGGTGCGGGTGGTCGACTCGATCGACTTCGACTTCGACAAGTTCGGTAAACGCAAGGGCCAGGAGATGGCCCTGCGGTCGTTGGCGTTCGACCGGGCGACCAAGTCCTTCCTCGCGCAGCACCCGGACGCGACCGTCGTCGCGCTCGCCGAGGGTCTGCAGACCACGTTCTTCCGGCTCGACGCCGCCATACCGAACGCCCGGTTCCGGTGGGTCACCGTCGATCTCGAACCCATCATCGCGCTGCGCAAGCGGGTGCTGCCCGGATCGCCGCGCATCACCACGCTGGCGCAGTCCGCGCTGGACTACAGCTGGATGGACGCCGTCGACCCGAGCAACGGCGTGCTGATCACCGCCGAGGGTCTGCTGATGTACCTGCAACCCGATGAGGCGATGGGACTGATCACCGCCTGCGCGAGCCGGTTCCCGGGCGGGCAGATGATCTTCGACCTGCCGCCGGTGATGGTGAAGAAGTTCGCGCCCAAGGGGGTGCGCTCGTCGTCGCGGTACCGGGTGCCGCCGATGCCGTTCAGCCTGTCGGCGGCGCAGCTGGCCGACCTGGTGCACACCGTGCCCGGCATCAAGGCCGTCCACGACCTGCCGATGCCGCAGGGCAGGGGCTTCTTCTTCGAGAAGGTGTTTCCGGCGTTCTGGCGGTTCAAGCCGCTGAAGAACTACCGCGGCGCCTACACCCTGCTCGAATTCGGCTGAGCCTAGGTCTGCGCACCGCGCAGCGTCATCGCGAACCCGGCCGACGCCGCCAGCGCCGCGGTCAGGTACACCGTCGCGGCCACCCAGGTCACCGAGATGGCCGTCGCGGGCCAGCACAACAGCACCGCCGCAGCCGTCAGCAGCATCCCGTAGAGCGACGCGCGTCCTGAACGCTGGACGCGGACCATCGCCGTCAGCCCTGCGCCTCGACCGCGACGGGCTGCCACTTCTCCCAGTTCGCAAGCCGGCTTTCGTAGTCGGCCTTGGCCAGCCCGAGCGGAACCTCGCCGAAGAACACCCGCAGCGGCGGCGGGGAGGCGTCGACCACCTTGAGCAGCGCCGCCGCCGAGGCCTGCGGGTCGCCGGGCTTGGCGTTGCGTGACGAGCGTTCAGCCTGCGACTTGCGGTGCGCGTCGGCGTAGTCGGGCAGTTCGGGAGCGCGCCGGGCCGACGATCCGGCCCAGTCGGTGTCGAATCCGCCGGGCTCGATCAGCGTGACGTGCACGCCGAACTCGGCGACCTCCTGGGCCAACGCCTGGGAGAAGCCCTCCAGCGCCCACTTCGACGCGTGGTAGATGCCGACGTTCGGGAATGCGGTGATACCGCCGATCGAGGACACCTGGATGATGTGGCCGCTGCGCTGGGCCCGCAGGAACGGCAGCGCCGCCTGGGTGATCCACAGCGCGCCGAACACGTTCGTCTCGAACTGGTCGCGCGCGTCCTGTTCGGACAGCTCCTCGATGAAGCCGAACTGGCCGTAGCCGGCGTTGTTGACGACGATGTCGAGCCGGCCGAAGTGGTCGTGAGCCTGTTTGACCGCGGCGAAGTCGGCGTCGCGGTCGGTGACGTCGAGTTTCAGCGGCAGCAGCGCGTCGCCGTCCTTGGCGGACAGGTCGTCGAGAGTGGACAGGTCGCGGACGGTGGCGGCCACCTTGTCACCGCGCTCAAGTGCGGCGATCGTCCACTCACGGCCGAACCCGCGCGATGCGCCGGTGATGAACCAGACTTTTTCGCTCATGCTCGGGATCAATGCCCGCAATGGCGGATTTGATTCCCCGCGCCCACCGGCGCACAGGGAACCCCCAGCCGGTTGCCTGATACGTTCGGCTGCGTGAACCGCGCCTCGCTGGAGAAGAACCCCCATGAAGTGGCGTCGATGTTCGACGGGGTCGCGCGGCGCTACGACCTGACCAACACCGTGCTGTCGCTGGGCCAGGACCGGTTCTGGCGGCGCGCCACCCGCGAGGCGCTGCGGCTCTCGCCGACCGACAAGGTGCTCGACCTGGCCGCGGGCACCGCGGTCTCGACCGTGGAGCTGGCCAGCTCGGGGGCGTGGTGTGTGGCCGCGGACTTCTCGGTCGGGATGCTGGCCGCGGGCGCGTCGCGCCGGGTGCCGAAGGTGGCCGGGGACGCGACCCGGCTGCCGTTCGCCGACGGGGTGTTCGACGCGGTGACGATCAGCTTCGGGCTGCGCAACGTCGTCGACCACTCGGCGGGGCTGCGGGAGATGGCGCGGGTGACGCGGCCGGGCGGACGGCTGGTGGTGTGCGAGTTCTCCACGCCGACCAACGGGGTGTTCTCGACGGTCTACAAGGAGTACCTGATGAAGGCGCTGCCGGCGATGGCCACGGCGGTGTCGTCGAATCCGGACGCCTACGTCTATCTGGCGGAGTCCATCCGTGCCTGGCCCGATCAGGCCGAGCTCGCCCGCCGCATCGAGGCTGCCGGCTGGTCCGACGTGCGCTGGCGCAACCTCACCGGCGGCATCGTCGCGCTGCACGCCGCGACCAAACCCTGACCCTCACCCTCACCTCCTGCGCGAGCGTGCGTGTCTGCGGCCGACACGCCGCGTTTTTGGGCCACATCGCGCACGCTCGGCACCGAGAAACCGCACGCTCGCACGCCCGGCGGCGCTAGCGTCACGGCATGCTCCTCGGACGCCACGCTGATCCCGACGCCACCCTCAGCACCGACCCGCGCTCCGACCCACGCATGGTCGAGGCGTTCGCCCGGTTCGGCCTCGACGGCCGACTGCCGTCGAGCGGCCTCACCGTCGACTCGCCGCTGCAGGACCGCTACGCGTTCGCGGCGATGAGCGAGGAAGCGGTTGGCGCGGTCTTCGAGGCCCTCGGCACCGACCTGCCCGCCGCCTCCGGCGTGACCACGACGGCATCGACCATCGCCGGCGCCGACGGCAACGACATCACCGTCTACGTCAGCCGGCCCGACGACGCGTCGGCGCCGCTGCCCGGCATCGTGCACCTGCACGGCGGCGGCATGGCGATCGCCAGCGCGGCTGACCGGGCCTACGTCCTGCTGCGTGAACATCTCGCGGCGACGGGCGTGGTGGTCGTCGGTGTCGAATTCCGCAACTCCGCAGGCAAATTAGGCCCGCACCCGTACCCGGCCGGACTCAACGACTGCGCAGCCGCGACGCGCTGGGCCGGCAGCCACCGCGACGCACTCGGCATCAGCCATCTTGTCGTCTCCGGGGAGTCCGGCGGCGGAAACCTGACGTTGACGTTGGCGCACAAGGCGAAACGGGACGGCTGGATCGGCGAGATCGCCGGCTTCTACGCGCAGTGCCCGTACATCTCGAACCGGTGGCAGCAGGACTGCGAGGACCTGCCGTCGCTGAAAGAGAACGACGGCTACTTCATCAGCTGCGAACAACTGGCTCTGCTGGGCTCCCTGTACGACCCTGACGGGACGCATTCCGGGGACGCGACGTGCTGGGCGTCGATGGCCACCGATGAGGATCTCAAAGGCCTTCCACCGCATGTGATCTCGGTCAACGAGCTGGACCCGCTGCGCGACGAGGGGCTGCAGTACTACCGGAGGCTGCTGCGCGCCGGCGTGCCGACCGTCGGACGGGTGGTGGCAGGCACCTGCCACGGCGGCGATCTGCTGTTCGGGAGCGCGATGCCGGACGTGTTCGCCGCGAGCGTGCGCGACGTCAGCGGTTTCGCGAAATCCCTGGGCTGACAAGCGGGTCAGGGCTTGGATGAGATCCGACGGTGTGGGCAGACCCACCCGCGTTGTTCGTCAGGGAGCTTGGGTAAACCGTGCCGCCTGGGCGGCGAACTCGGCTGAGACGCAGACGTCGTAGCGACGTGCCTCGAGTGACTTGACGCTGTCGAAGTCCCGCTCGCCTCCGGTGGCGACATGGGCGACGAAACCGAACACGCCTCCCCAGAACGTGCCGATCACCAGAGCCGTCAGCATCGTCACGATCCACACGGGCCCGACGGTGAAGATCGCCAGCAGCAGACCGATGAACAACCCGAACCAGGCACCGCTGGCAGCACCCGCGAACGCCGCCCTGCCCTTCGTCATCCGCCCGACGACGCGTTCGACCGTGCGCAATTCGTCGCCGATGATGCGCACGTGCTCGACAGGAAAGCCGCCGTCCGACATCCGGTCGACCAACCGCTGTGCGTCGGCGTAGTTGTCGAACGAGGCGATGACCTGCCGCGGGGCAGGTTTGGGGTCGCCGTGCTGCTCGTGGGGTTCACTCAGGTTGGTCACTGCTACCTCCGGGTTGAGCATCGGTGCCGGGCGAGCGGGCGGCCACCACGGGTACCGGCAACCGGCCCGGCGTGAAACCGTCCAGGGTTCAGGCTACGAGACCGTCTGCTGTTCAGGGTCCCCAAGTGGCCGTTCAGGCGCGCGTCGCGGTATCGCGCGTGTGCTCGGCGTCTACGGGCGTCGCAAAGACTGTCCCCATATTCGAGTCGATTCCTCGCCGACGTGGTCGTCGTTGATCTGCTGGAAGTTCCGTCCGCCGCGTCCGAACGTCGCGATCACCGCTGCCGGGCAACGGGATTCGCTGAACGCGATATCGAGCCACTGGCACGGTCGGACGTGGACGAGGTCGACGGCCTCGCCGTCGGCGTCGTAGGCATAGGGCCCGTCGATCCGGCCCAGCCGGTACAGGCCGTCGGGGTCACGCGTCCACACGAACGACCCGTCGGGCACGTCGGCGAACCTCTCCACCCGCCGCGCCAGCCGCTCGGCGTCGCCGAACCGGCCGAATCCGCACAGCCCCAACGCCTGCGCGCGGTCGAAGGTCAGGTCGAACGCGACGTCGTCGCTGCGGGAGCGCAACGGTGCGCGGTAGACCGACGTCACCGCCGCCGCCCGAGTGTGCGCGTCGTAGCCGACGGTGACGGCGTGTCGCCCGCAGACTCGCACGCTCGCGCCAGAGGGGGGACGGTCCTCACGAGAACGGGCGGCGCTCGTCGATGCGGCCCGACAGTCGGCCCGCGCCGCGCCAGATCCGGGCCACCGCGTCGGCGTCCTCGTCGGTGACGAAGTTGCCCATCACCCGCACCGCGATCTTCATCAACGCCGACGACCGCATCGCCAGCGGGCCCGCCGCGGGCAGAAACCGCGGGAACGTCAGCAGCAACGCCAGCCGGCGCGCCACCGAGAACCCCTGCGCGTAGTGCTCGTGCAGCAGCGCCGGCCATGCCGACGTATACGGCCCGGACCCGAGCAGTGCGGCGGCCAGCCGCCCGGTCTCCAGCCCGTAGTCGATGCCCTCGCCGTTGAGCGGGTTCACGCACGCCGCGGCATCGCCGATCAGCATCCAGTTCGGCCCGGCCACCCCGGACACCGCGCCGCCCATCGGCAGCAGCGCCGACAACGGCGCGCGCGCCTCGCCGTCGAAGCCCCACTCGGCGCGGCGCAGGTCCGTGTAGTACGACAGCAGTGGCCGCAGCGCCGCATCGGCCGGGCGTTTCGCGGTGGCCAGGGCGCCGACGCCGATGTTCACCTCACCGTTGCCGAGCGGGAAGATCCAGCCGTATCCGGGCAGCACCTCACCGGCGGGGGAGCGCAGCTCCAGATGTGAGGTGATCCACTCCTCGTCGGAGCGCGGCGTGCCGATGTAGCCGCGGATCGCGACGCCGTAGACGGTCTCCTTGTGCCACTGCCTGCCCAGCACGCGTCCCAGCGTGGAGCGTGCCCCGTCGGCCACGATCAGCGACGAGCACCGCACCACCTCGCCGGAGTCCAGCACCACCGCCGAGACCCGGCCCGACGAATCCCGCTCCACCGAGACCGCCTTGACGCCCAGCTTCATCTTCGCGCCGTCGTCGACGGCGACCAGCCGGATCCGCTCGTCGAGCTCGGTGCGCGGCACCGCGCTGGACGACGCCGGGAACGACGGCCCCGGCCACGGCACCTCGACGTCCGAGCCGAACCCCGACATCCGCAGCCCGCGGTGGGCGATGCGCCCCTCCAGCCACGGCCCCAGGCCCAGCCGCCGCATCTCGGCGATCGCCCGCGGCGTCAGCCCGTCCCCGCAGGCCTTGTCGCGGGGAAACTGCGCGGAGTCGACCACCAACACGTCGTGCCCGGCCCGGGCCGCCCACGCCGCCGCCGACGACCCGGCAGGTCCGGCGCCGACCACCACGACATCGGCGCTGGAGGTCGCCGGGCTAGCTCCGGCCGCCGCTGAGTCCATGTCTCACAGTATGTTGGCTGTGTGAGGACACCGGCGAACGTGGTGGCGGGAGTGGACTTCGGCGATGCCCAATTCGCCCAGGACGTCCGCGACGGGGTTGCCCGTATCGAGGCCCTGATGTCCGAAGAGCTGGGCAAAGCCGACGTCCTGATGGCCGAGGCGGTCAACCATCTCTTCCAGGCCGGCGGGAAGCGCTTCCGTCCGCTGTTCACCGTGCTGTCCGCGCAGCTGGGCCCCGACCCGGACGCGTGGCAGGTCACGGTGGCCGGGGCGGTCATCGAGCTGGTGCACCTGGCCACGCTGTACCACGACGACGTGATGGACGAGGCGCAGGTCCGCCGCGGTGCGCCCAGTGCCAACGCCCGCTGGGGCAACAACATCGCGATCCTGGCCGGCGACTACCTGTTCGCGACGGCGTCACGGCTGACCAGCCGGCTGGGTCCGGAGGCGGTGCGCATCATCGCCGACACGTTCGCGCTGCTGGTCACCGGCCAGATGCGGGAGACCCGCGGCGCCGCCGATCAGGTCGATTCGGTCGAGCACTACCTGAAGGTGGTCTACGAGAAGACGGCCTGCCTGATCTCGGCGTCGGGCCGGTTCGGTGCGACGTTCTCCGGCTCCGACGAGGATCAGATCGAGCGGCTGGCGAAGCTGGGCGGGATCGTTGGCACCGCGTTCCAGATCTCCGACGACATCATCGACATCGACAGCGACGCCGACGAGTCGGGCAAGCTGCCTGGCACGGACTTGCGTGAAGGGGTGCACACCCTGCCGGTGTTGTACGCGCTGCGCGAAACCGGCCCGGACGCCGACCGGCTGCGGGAGTTGCTGCGCGGCCCCGTCACCGACGACGACGAGGTCGCCGAGGCGCTGCGCCTGCTGCGCGGCTCGCAGGGCATTCGCAAGGCCAAGGAGACCGTGATCGGTTACGCCAAGGAAGCCGAGCTCGAGCTGGCCCAGTTGCCCGACGGTCCCGGCCGCCACGCGCTGGCCAGCCTGATCGACTACACGATCCACCGTCACGGCTGAGGCCGGAACCCGGACGGGGCGATCGGTCGTTGATATCTGCGATGACGTAAACAGGTTTCTGAGGAGGAACCCACAATGACTTGGCACCCGCACGCCAACAGGGCGAAGACGTTCCTGTTGCTGGCGGTGTTCTCCGGTTTGATCGTCGCCGTCGGCGCCATGTTCGGCCGCAACATCATGTTCCTGGCTGTGCTGTTCGCGGTCGGCATGAACGCCTACGTGTACTTCAACAGCGACAAGCTGGCGCTGCGCGCGATGCACGCCCAGCCGGTGAACGAGATGCAGGCGCCGGTGATGTACAAGATCGTGCGCGAGCTCGCCACCACGGCGCGCCAGCCGATGCCGCGGCTCTACATCAGCGACACCGCCGCCCCGAACGCGTTTGCCACCGGCCGCAACCCGCGTAACGCCGCGGTGTGCTGCACGACCGGGATCCTGCAGATCCTCAACGAACGGGAACTGCGCGCCGTGCTCGGCCACGAGCTGTCGCACGTGTACAACCGCGACATCCTGATCTCGTGCGTGGCGGGTGCGATGGCGTCGGTGATCACCGCGCTGGCCAACCTCGCGTTCTTCGCCAGCATGTTCGGCGGGAACCGGGAAGGTGGCACGAATCCCTTTGCCATCCTTCTGGTTTCGCTGCTCGGTCCGATCGCGGCGACGGTCATCCGGCTGGCGGTGTCGCGGTCGCGCGAGTACCAGGCCGACCAGTCCGGCGCCGAGCTGACGGGCGACCCGCTGGCGCTGGCCAGCGCGCTGCGCAAGATCAGCGCCGGCGTCGAGCGCGCCCCGCTGCCGCCCGAGCCGCAGCTGGCCGACCAGGCCCACCTGATGATCGCCAACCCGTTCCGGTCCGGCGAGAAGATCGGCAAGTTGTTCGCCACGCACCCGCCGATCGCCGACCGCATCGCGCGACTGGAGGCGATGGCCGGCCCCGGGCACCGGGACGGCCCCGGCTACTACTGACACCCCCGTCAGACTTTCCGTCGGGACCTGCGCCCCCGCCGACACCCGTTTAAGGTGTGGTCCGTGCTGAGCAGAATCATGATCGTTTCGGTCGGCGCCGCCGCGGCGGTGCTCGGCATGTCCGGGGTCGCATCGGCGCAGCCGCCGAACATCAACGCGATGCCGCCGGCGAACCCGCAGGACTACGCGGCCCACGACGGCGCCTGGTACGTGTTCAGTGCGCTCGACGGGGTGACCTGCGTGCTGGACCGCGGATCGGGCAGTTACGGCTGCAGCGGCCCGCTGCCGGGGGCGCCCAACGGCGCCAACCTGGTCACCGGCAACGCCGCCGGCGGTGTTGGCTTCGCCAACTCCGCGCGGCCGATGTACGGCATCGTCGAGAACGCCCCCGCCCTGCCGCCGAACACCCGGCTCAGTTTCAAGACCGTAAGCTGCGGTAACGACGGCTTCTCGACGTCGTGCGTCAACACCTACAACCAGTCCGGGTTCGTCATCAGCCCGACGACGTCGTACGCGTTCTGAAACACTGCCGCCCCCGATGACGACACTTAGGCTGTGATGGTGCTGAGCCGATCTGTTGTTGCCGCCGCGTGCGTCGCCGCGGCAGGCGTCCTCTCCGCGCCCGGCCTGGCCGGGGCGCAGCCCGCGCCCCCGCCGCCTCCACCGGTCCCGAACGTCAACGCCTACGCCCCGGCGAACCCGCAGAACTTCGTCGTCCATCAGGGCGCGGCGTATGCGTTCACCACCGCCGGGCTGACGTGCATGGTGCAGCGGTCCGGCCCGTACGGG
This sequence comes from Mycolicibacterium parafortuitum, assembly GCF_002086815.1. Taxonomy (GTDB): domain Bacteria; phylum Actinomycetota; class Actinomycetes; order Mycobacteriales; family Mycobacteriaceae; genus Mycobacterium; species Mycobacterium parafortuitum. The sequence continues at coordinate 38,922 of NZ_MVID01000017.1, read as the reverse complement.
TGCAGCGGCGTGCTGCCGGGCGCACCGAACGGCGCGAACCTGGTCAGTGGCCGCGCCGGTGTCCCGCCGGGCTTCGGGTCGGCGGGTCAGCCGATCGTCGCCGAACCGGTCAACGAGTTGCCGCCGAACACCCGGATCAGTTTCGGCACGGTCAGCTGCGGCGGCGACGGCGTGGTGACCGCGTGCCTGGACAGCGGCAACCAGGCGGGCTTCGTGGTCACGCCGGAGGCGACGTGGGTCAACGCGGTCAACCCGCTGCTCGCGCGGCCCGAGGGCACCAACCCGTACTTCAACTGACGGGCTGAGACCGAAGGGGCTAGAACCCCGACCCGTGCACTTCGTGGCCGGGCTTCTCGGCGACCAGGCCGCGGTAGGCCTGCTCGACGGTCGAGCCGTGGTTGACGACGGCGTCCACCTCGCGCGCGATCGGCATCGAGATGCCGTACTTCTCGGCGAACTCCATGATCACGCTGGCGGCCTTGACGCCTTCGGCGACCTGGTTCATCGAGGCGATGATCTCGTCGACGGTCTTGCCCTGGCCCAGTTGTTCGCCGACGTGCCGGTTGCGGCTGCGCTGCGAGGTGCACGTGACGATCAGATCGCCCATCCCGGCCAGGCCGGCGAACGTGTCGCGGTGCCCGCCCATCGCGACACCCATCTTCGACATCTCGTTGACCGCACGCGCCATCACCATCGCGCGGGTGTTCTCGCCGATGCCGAGCGAGTAGCCCATGCCGACGGCGATCGCGTACACGTTCTTCAGCGCGCCGGCGATCTCGACGCCGGTCACGTCGTCGGTGGTGTAGGTGCGAAACCGTTTGGTGCGGAACAGGTTCCCCAGGTTGGCAGCGAGGTGCTGATCGGGCATCGCGAGCACCGCCGCGGCGGCGTAGCCGTCGGCGACCTCGCGGGCGATGTTGGGGCCGGCCAGGATTCCGGCCGGATGGCCCGGCAGCACCTCGTCGACGATCTCGCTCATCCGGTAGTTGGTGCCCTGCTCGAGGCCCTTGACCAGTGACACCACCGGCACCCACGGCCGCAGGTGGTTTGCGAGTTCGGTGAGCACGCCCCGGAACCCGTGTGACGGCACCCCCATCACGATCACGTCGGCGCATTCGGCGGCCTCGGTGAAGTCGGTGGTGGCCTTCAGCGAGTGCGCCAGTTCGACCTCGTCGCCGAGGTACTTGCTGTTGCGGTGGTTGGTGTTGATGTCGTCGGCGGTTTCCTGCGAGCGCACCCACTGCAGCGTCGGGCCACGCCGAGCGCAGATGGACGCGACGGTGGTGCCCCACGAGCCACCGCCGAGAACAACAACCTTGGGTTCGCGTTGCGCAGGTGTCATGGCGATCACCCTAGGGTGGGGGAGCCGCCGCGGAGGCCGAAATGACGTTGCTGCGACGCGCGGTGGCGTAACGCCAGGGCGGAAATCGGGCGCCGAAACCGCCGTGGCGTTACGTCGCTACCGGTAGTTGACGAACTGCACCGCGAAGTCGAGGTCGGCGCCGCGCAGGAGAGCTTGGACGGCCTGCAGATCGTCGCGCTTCTTCGAGCTGACGCGGATCTCGTCGCCCTGGATCTGCGCCTTGACGCCCTTGGGCCCCTCGTCGCGGATGAGCTTGGTGACCTTCTTGGCGTCCTCGCCGGAGATGCCCTGCTTGATGGAGCCGATCACCTTGTACGTCTTGCCCGACGGCTGCGGGTCGCCGGCGTCGAACGCCTTCATCGAGATGTCGCGGCGGATCAGCTTCTCTTTGAAGACGTCGACGGCGGCCTTCACGCGCTCCTCGGTCGACGACACCAGGATGATGCCCTCTTCGCCCTGCCACTCGATGGTGGTGTCGGTGCCGCGGAAGTCGAACCGGGTGGCCAGCTCCTTGGCGGCCTGGTTGAGCGCGTTGTCGACCTCCTGGCGGTCGACCTTGCTGACGACGTCGAACGATGAATCCGCCATTGGATCGTCCCTCCCTCGCGGTGTTGATGCCTGCCACCATCTTGGTCGCAGGCCGTGGCGACAGCCAAACCACCCTGGCGATTTGTTGTGGGGGTATGGGTTCGTTATATCCTGCTGTGCGCGCTGTACAGCGCATGCAGTACCCCGGCAGGTTGCCCGAGCGGCCAATGGGAGCGGACTGTAAATCCGTCGGCTAACGCCTACACAGGTTCGAATCCTGTACCTGCCACACCTGGTCAGGCCCCCTTTCGAGGGGGCCTGATTGCGTTGGGGAATACCGGGGCGCCGCAGACGGTCCATACCCGTCATGGACAAACAAGCATTCGACGAGATGAACCGCCAGGTGATCGACGAGTTCCGCAGCAATGGCGGCACGGCCGGCGGCATCTTCGAGGGCAAGCCGCTGGTCCTCGTGCACCACATCGGCGCCAAGTCCGGCACCGAGCGGATCGCCCCGCTGGTCGCGCTGCTCGACGACGGCCGGGTCTACGTCTTCGCCAGCAAGGGCGGCTCGGACACCCACCCGGACTGGTACCACAACCTGGTCGCCAATCCGGTCGTCACCGTCGAGCTCGGCACCGAGACCTATCGGGCCACCGCGCGCTTTCTCGACGGCGCCGAGCGCGACGAGATCTACGCCAAGCACGTCGCGCTCGAACCACAGTTCGGTGACTACCAGCGCAAAACGACGCGCGTCATCCCGGTCGTCGAGTTGGTGCGCGCCGCAGCCTGACCCGAGGCCCGGGTCAGCTGCTCTGACGCGGCGGCAGCAACGCGAGCAACGGGACGAACCCGGTGGACGGCACCTCGGGCGGGTATCCGGTCCGGCAGAAGTCGACCAGGCGGCTCAGAGTCCTCGGCCGCACGCGTTTCCCACGCACCATCTCGCTCCTCCCACTCGCAGGACAGCGACTTTCCCGCCGGGAGCCGATCTGAAACCTCCGGTTCAGACCCGGGTCCGATCGCTGGGGTCGGCCAGGTCGATCCGCACCAGCCGCCCCGGCTGATACACCAGCTGGTACAGCGTTCCGTCGGGACCTTCGGCCAGCACGACGGTCGCCCCCGCATTCGGGTCGAACGTGGTCACGTCACCGCACGACGTGTAGCCCGGGGTGCAGGTCAGCGTCCTGATCCAGCCCTTGACCGTGTCGGCGATGAACACCTTGTCGCGGTGCACGGCCACCGACGTGATCGCCGCGCCGCCCTCGCGGGGGTAGGTGTAGATCGGATCGATCTTGTCCGCGCAGTTGGTGGTGCACAGCCCCTCCGCGCCGGGCCAGCCGTAGTTGCCGCCGGCGGTGACCTTGTTGACCTCTTCGAACGCCGCGTTGCCGACATCGGCCACCAGCAGTTCGCCGGTCGGGGTGAACGTCAGCCGGAACGGGTTGCGCAGACCGTAGGCGTAGATCAGGGTGCGCTCGCCGCCGATGACCGGGTTGTCGTCGGGCACGCTGCCGTCGGTGTTCAGCCGCAGGATCTTGCCGTGGATGTTGTCGAGGTTCTGCGCGTTCGACCCGGTCGCGTTGTCACCGACGCCCCAGTACAGCGCGCCGTCGGGGCCGAACCCGAGCGCGCCGCCGTGGTGGTTGGGCGCCGCGCTCAGGGTGGACTGCACGAGGATCTGGTCCAGCGTCGCGGTGTTGCCGTCGACGACCAGGCGCGACAACGTGTTCCGGGTGGTGTCGGCGGCGACGTACGCGACGTAGAGGCGGCCGTTGGTGGTGAAGTCCGGGTCGACGGCCAGCCCGCCGATGCCGCGTTCGGTCTCCGTGCGCACCGCGAGCGTGATCAGCGGGTCGGTGCGCAGCGTGCCGTTCTCGACGACGCGGATCGCCCCGTTCTTCTCGGCGACGAGGATGCGGCCGTCGGGCAGAAACCGGAAGTCCACCGGCGAATTCAGCCCGGACACCACCGTGGCACGCTCTGAGCCGATGAACACGCTCTGCGTGGAGCGGTGGCCGCTGCTGCCGAGCAGGCCGAACGTGAACAGGTTGAGCAGACCGGCCGCGCCGTGGATGTGGAATCCGTCGCGGGCGTCGCTGACGGTCACCTGGAAGCTGTCCTGGCCGGTGTAGGTCGTGCCGGGGGTGTAGACGAACGTGCCGTCGTCGGCGAGGCTGACCGTGCCGTGGGACGGGCGGGTGGCCGTGTAGGTCAGGCGGGTGGAGTCGGGGTCCTGCGGGTTCAGGTTGCCGACGACCGTGCCCTCGATGACGGTGTCCTCCGCCGCGTCGTGGGTGATGGTCGGGGTCTTGTTGTCGAAGAGCCGCTCGAAGAACGACGGCTCGTCGGCTGCGGCTTCCTGGACGGCTTCTGTGTCGACTCTGGCGTCGACGACGGTGTCGTCCGCCTCGTCGTCCGGTACCGCGGTCTGCGGTTCGGTGTCGCTGTCCTGCTTACTGTTTCGGGTCGAGGTGCCATCATCGGCTTCTCCGGCATCGGCATCGGAGTCCCGGGAATCCGCGTCCTCGGAGTCGGACCGGTCCGGGCGTTCGGCGGTGGTCCGTGATCCGAGCCGCGGCTTCGCGGACTGCCGCTGCGTTGAACTGTCCGACGCCGGGTTGCCCGCCGCCGACGCACTGGCCGAGGCCGAACTCGACTCCGACGTCTCCGCCGAGGCCACCGCCGTCCCGGTCAGCAGCGCCGCCCCGACACCGAGAGCAAACGCCAATCCACCGACCCGGCCGACATGACGTGCGTAGCCGCTCGGCGGCCGCCCGTTGCCTGAGCCCTCAGGAGTAACCCCCATGTTTCCTCCTCCTGTACGCGGGACCGCAGCCTCGGGACGGTCCGGTGTCAAGCAAACTGTATTTCCCGCATCCGGCGACGGCCAGAGTTTCCGCTCGATGGTCACAAATCGCATCCTGTCCTGCATCAAGATCAGCATTGGATATCGACTCGGGTCACTCGTTCTTGGTTGGTGAGCAAACATCTCCGCGTATGCTCACGCTCGCTCGTCGGTTCGCGGGGTGCGAGCCCGGGTGGGGAAGGAGAGCCGGATGGCGAAGGAGCGGACCGCCAGGGGTGTCGCGCACAGGTCGCGCGGTTCGCGGTGCACGGACGGCGAACGCACTCGAGGCGGGGGTGCGATGGCCGTGATCGCGATGGCCGTCGCCGGTGCCGCGGTGATCGGCGCCGCGCCGACGATCTCGGCCGGACCGCAACTGATGGCGTCGCTGCACTATCTGCGCGGCACGAACATCGGCGGTGTCCCGACCGAGCAGCAGTTCGAGGACTTCATCGCCGCCGTCGTCGACGGTTCCGGTGTGAAACCGCCGGATTCGGCTTACCGGCAGGTGCCCTACAGCGCCACGTTCCGGCCGTTCTCGCACGGTGGGTTCGGGGACCTGACCTATGACGACTCGGTGACCCAGGGCGTCGAACTGCTTGAGGGGCAACAGCTCTCCGCCGGCGACGTGGTGTTCGGTTACTCGCAGGGTGCGGTGGCCGCCTCGGTGTACAAGCAGACGCACACCGGCAACGTGTACGTGTTGGTCAGCAACCCGGGGCGCCCGAACGGCGGTGTGATGCAACGGTTCGAGGGCGCGAAGATCCCGCTGCTCGACGTCACCTTCGACGGCGCGACCCCGAACAACGGCGACCTCACCATCGACGTGACCCGCCAGTACGACGGTTGGTCCGACTTCCCCCGCTACGTGTGGAACCCGGTCGCCGTGCTGAACGCGATCATGGGAACGATCCTGGTGCACAGTCCCACTCAGACCGAGCTGACCGCCGCCGACCTGGCCGCCGCGCGCGAATCCGGAGACCCGGCCTACTACCAGTACGACGCCGGGTCCAACACGCACTACTACGTGATCAAGACCTATCCGATCCCGCTGCTGATGCCGCTGGACCCGTTCCTATCGGACTCGGCGATGGCCGCACTCGATGCGCCACTGCGCAAGTTCATCGAATCGGCCTATGACAGAACCGATTACAGTCAGCCGGCGCGGGCCGGCCTGTTCAAACCCGTCCGTGCTGAGGAAACCACCACGGCTGTGCCGCAAGCCGCGGCCGCCGACATCGCCGAGTCCGAGCCGGCGGAATCCGACATCGAGGTCGATGCGCGCAAGCCCCGCCACCGCGACCGTGCCGAACGCGACGCCGAGGCCGCCGAGGAAGAGGCCACGCACGAGGACGTCGACGCGGCCGACGACAACCAGCGCGGGGACGATACCGACGAGACCGACAAGACCGCCGACACCGACACCGACAGCGAGACAGGCGCCGAATCCAAGACGATCGCGAAGGAATCCCGGACGCCGCGGCGTTGAACCGGCCGCCGGGCGGCCATAGCTTTGCCGCATGACAACCGTTCTCATCACAGGGTGTTCGTCCGGCTACGGTCTCGCGACGGCACAGCGCTTCCTCGGCGAGGGATGGAATGTCGTGGCCACCATGCGGACTCCGCGGCCCGGCATTCTTCCCGCCTCCGACAATCTTCGGATGCTCGCACTCGATGTGACCGATCCCGACAGCGTCGCGGACGCGGTCGCGGCGGCGGGCCCGATCGACGTCCTGGTCAACAACGCGGGGATCGGGGCGGTCGGCGCGTTCGAGGCCACCCCGATGGCGACGGTGCGAGAACTGTTCGAGACCAACACCTTCGGCGTGATGGCGATGACGCAGGCGATGATTCCGCAGATGCGGCAACGCCGCAGCGGGGTCGTCGTCAACGTGACGTCCAGCGTGACGCTGGCCGCGATGCCGCTGGCCGCCGCGTACACCGCGAGCAAGGCGGCGATCGAGGGTTTCACCGGATCGCTCGCGCTGGAGCTCGGATTCTTCGGCGTGCGAGCCAAACTCGTCGAACCGGGCTACGGCCCCGGCACCCAGTTCACCAGCAACGGCGTGCAGCGGATGGCCGGGCTAATCCCCGAGGAGTACCAGCCCTTCGCAGCGCCGGTGTTCGACGGCTTCCAGACCCCGGGGCCGCACACCACCACCGACGACGTCGCCGACGTGGTGTACCGGGCGGCCACCGACCCTTCGGACCGGCTGCGCTACGCCGCCGGCGCCGACGCCGTCGCGCTGGCCGGATGACCTGACGGGTGCGGACAGGCCCACCGCGGCGCTAGCGTCTGCGGTGTGCGCGACACCGACCCGATGGAAGTGTTGATGTCGCTGCTGCGCCCCGAAGCCGTGCTGTCGAAGGTCATCACCGGCGGCGGACAGTGGGGAGTGCGCAAACCCCGCTACGGCGACCCCGCGTTCTGCCTGATGCTGCAGGGGTCGTGCGTGCTGGAGGCCGACGGACTCGGCGCCGTCGAGCTGACCCGCGGCGACTTCCTGTTGCTGCCCGAGACCCCGGAGTTCACGCTCAGTGCCGCCGGCGGGGTGGTGCCGGCGGTCAGCCCGCTGGACCACTCGCGGCACACCCGCCACGGCGACGCCGACGGTCCGGTCGAGATGCGCATGCTCGGTGGCTACTTCCGGTTCGACCCCGCCAACGCCGGGCTGCTGGTCGCGCTGCTTCCGCCGGTGATCCACGTGCGCGCCGACCAGCCGGGTGCGACGCGGCTGAGCCGGCTCGTCGAGCTGATCACCGGCGAAGCCGACGACGACGGCCCGTGCCGCGACATCATCCTGCAGCGACTCGTCGAGGTCCTGCTCATCGAGGCGGCCCGGGTGGCGGCCGCACCGGAGCCGGCGGGCAGGCACCGGGGGCTGCTCACCGGCCTGGCCGATCCGGTGCTCGCCCCGGCGCTGCGTGCGTTGCACGCCGACATCGCGCACGGCTGGACGGTGCAGAGCCTGGCCCGCGCCGCGGCGGTGTCCCGCGCCGTCTTCGCCCAACGGTTCACCCGCACGATGGGGATGCCGCCGATGCAGTACCTGCTGGAGTGGCGCGTCGCGGTGGCGAAAGGCCTGCTGCGCGCGGAGAGGTTGTCGATCGCGCAACTGGCCCAGCGGGTGGGCTACCAGTCGCCGACCGCGTTCACGACGGCGTTCACCCGGGTCGCCGGATGCACGCCGACCGAGTTCTCCCGGGCACTTCGCGTCGAACCCGACTGATCGAAGCTGGTGGAAGCCGCGACTGATGGGCCGGGCCCATAGACGACCGGCTGTGCCGTGTCGAGTCCTAGAGGTAATGTCGTGGCCTAGTCGTTATAGATAGGTAGCAATTCATGGACCTCGTACTCGGGCTGTCGATGGCGTCGTCATCGGTGCGCTGGGTTCTTGTCGACGGCGCGACGACCGGGGAAAGCCTCATCGTCGAGCGCGGCGCGACGACCGTGGACGACCAGTTCGACGCGGCCGCCCTGGTCGATCGACTGCTCGAGCGCTCGGTACACGCGGTGGGCCTGACCTGGGACATCGCTGCCGAAGACACCGTCAGCGCGGTGTGGCAGGCCTTCACCGACCGCGGCGTCGAGAACGTCATCGCGGTCTCCGACGTCGAAGCCGCCGAGGCGCTGGCCCGCGGCATCGCCGACATCGCCGGCTGCGAGCGGCTCGTGGTGTGCGTGGCCGAGCCCGGCTCGTCGCTGCTGGCCACCGTGACCCCGGACGGTGTGACCGCCGACCACGTCGACTCCGCCGCACTCACCGACCTCGGCGCTCTGGCGCCCGACGTGGTGTTCGTCCTCGGATCCGGTGACGTCAGCGGTGTGATGGCGGCACTGGAGCAGGAGATCGAGGCGCCGGTCCACTCGGCCGACGAAGCCCACCTGGCGCTGGCGCGCGGTGCGGCGCTCGCGTCGGCGTCGGCGGTGTCGATCCTGGACGCGCAGGACACCCCGGCGGCTCGCCGGCTGACCCCGACCGCGACGCTGGCCTCGGTGCTGGCTGCGGCGGTGGTGACGTTCGTGGTGTCGCTGTCGGTGGCCATCGGCATGACGCTGACCCCCGAGCGGCCCGCGCCGCAGATGGCGCGTGCGGTCAGCGAACCGGCCGCCGAACCCGCTCCGAGTACCAGCACGCCGAAGCCGGCCAAGGCCGCCCCGCGCGAACCCGAGGCCGTCCCCGCACCGCCGCCGCCGGTCGCCGAGCCGGTCGCCGTCGAGATGCCGCTGGCACCCGCACCGGTCGTCCCGCAAGCCCCGGCCCCGGTGTACGAGGAGCCGCTGGCCCCCGCACCGGTGATTCCGCCCGCACCCGAGTACGTGCCGCCGGCGCCGGCTTACGTGCCGCCCGCCCCGGTGGCGCCGGCCTACGTGCCGCCCGCGCAGGTCCCGGTGATCCCGCAGCAGCCGGTGCAGCAGCCGCGGCTGCGCGACCGGATCATCGAGCGCATCCCGATCATCAATCGGTTCCACGAGCCGAAGCCCTGGTAGCGGGAATCGGTAGCGCGCTTTGGGTGCTGGCGGCAATGGACCATCCGCCTGGCTCGCCCTAGCGTGGGCCGCATGAGCACCGCGCACCACGTCCTGCAGGTCGGGCCCTTGATGCCGTCGCTGACCCGGCGGCTCGCCGACGACTACGCGGCCAGGCAGCTGCCCGCCGACCCCGACGACCGCGCGGGGTTCCTCGCCGAGCACGGCGCCGAGTTCACCGCGGCGGTGACCTCGGGGGGCGTGGGCGTCGACGCCGGCCTGATGCAGGCGCTGCCGAATCTGGGCGCCATCGTGAACTTCGGCGTCGGCTACGACACCACCGACGTCGAGGCCGCGCACGCCCGCGGGATCGGGGTCAGCAACACCCCCGACGTCCTCACGGACTGTGTGGCCGACACCGCGGTCGGCTTGTTGATCGACACGTTGCGGCGGTTCTCGGCGGCGGATCGCTATGTGCGGGCAGGCCGTTGGCCGGTCGACGGGATGTACCCGCTGACCCGCGACGTCAGCGGTTCCGCGGTGGGCATCGTCGGACTCGGTCGCATCGGTACCGCGATCGCGTTGCGGCTCAAAGCTTTCGGCTGCACCATCAGCTACCACAATCGGCACCGGGTACCGGATTCGCCGTACCCGTACTTCCCGTCGGCGGCGGAGCTCGCGGCCGCGGTGGACGTGCTGGTGATCGCCGCGGCCGGCGGGGACGCCAGCCGCGGACTGGTCAGCGCCGAGGTGCTCGACGCGCTCGGTCCGCAGGGTTATCTGATCAACATCGCCCGCGGCAGCGTCGTCGACCAGGACGCGCTGGTGACCGCGCTGACCGAAGGACGGCTTGCCGGAGCGGGATTGGACGTCTTCGCCGAGGAACCCCACGTCCCGGAGGAACTGTTCGGACTCGACAACGTCGTGCTGCTGCCGCACGTCGGCAGTGCCACCGTGGAGACCCGGGCCGCGATGGAGGACCTGACGGTGCGCAACCTGGACAGCTTCCTGCGGACAGGACAGCTGGTCACCCCGGTCTGATCGCGCCGAAATGGCGTTCCAGCAGACGTTTTGCGAGTAGAGGTCTGCCGGAATGCCATTTCGGCGGAAGTCAGCCTTTCGGGGTCAGCTTGATCGCGGCGATCTTCATCCGGTCCACGGCGTCCTCCCACTCAGGGGTCGTCGGCAGCCGGTCGTCGCGGAACGTCATACCCATCTGGCGTTGCGCCTTCTTGGGGCCGTATGACGTCGCGATCCGCTCGCAGATCGCGGCGACCGCCGACCGGTCGGTGATCAGCTCGCCGCGCATCGTGCGCGTCTTGCCCCGGTAGGACACCTCGGCGTCGGCGCCGTCGCGGAAGTTGTACTTCCACTGCGCCTCCAGCACCACGTACAGGTTCCCGTCGAGGTGGTGCGCGCTGACCGGGGTGGAGTAGCGCTTCCCGGATTTGCGGCCGGTGAAGCTGACGAGCATGAAGTCACCGATGAGCCCGCCGAGCGGGGTCTTGAGCAGAAATCGCAGCGTGGGGTTGACCACCGCGAGCATCGCGTCGGGCGGATGCGCGGCGTCGATGGGCTGATCTGTCATGGAGCCTCCTGATTCATCGGGCGAGATGCCGTTCGATCACCGTGACCAGCGCCGCGATCGCAGTGGGGTCCCCGGAGGTCTCGAGGCGGCCGTCGGCGACCGCGTCGCTCAGGGCGATGTTGCGGCCGACGATGGCGGCCACCGTCGGCGCCGACGCCCGCACGGTCACGTCGCCGGGTGTCGGGGGCGGGCCGGGGATCACCGTCACGGCGCCGTCGTGCAGCCGCAGGTGCGCCACGCTGTCGTCGATGTGGAATTCGTAGACCGCGTCGAGGTCGTGTGGACCGTCGCGGCGGATGTCGGCGGCCAGATAGCTCAGCAGCCACTCGGCGCGGAACGTCTCCTCGCAGGCGTCGGCGTCCGACATCTGGTGGCGCGCGCCCCATACCGCCAGCGGGACGATCGCCGATGCGAGTTCCCTTCCCGCACTGGAGAGTTCGTAGACGACGGTGGATCCGGGTTGGTCGAGCGCGAGGCGCCGCTGGACGACGCCGTCGGACTCCAGCTGCCGCATACGGGTCGCCAGCAGCGAGGTCCCGATGCCGGCGAGCGCGTCGGCGAGCTCGGTGTAGCGCTTCGGCCCCGACGCGAGCTCCCGCACGATCAGCAGCGTCCATCGCTCGCCGACCACGTCGAGTGCGTGGGCGAGCCCGCAGAACTGGCCATAGGTGCGTCGCGACACGTCGGCAAGCCTACTCATCGCACTCCCGTTCCCTACCTGTGCTGAGAAATCTGTTGGGCACTTCAAAATCTTATGTTACGTTCCGAAAAGGAAAGTGCAAGGAAGGTGACGCATATGGCCTCGATCGCCGGATTCCGACCCTGGGCGCGATGGACCCTGACCGGACTGTTCAGACGCACGTCGACCGCGGTGTCGCTCGCGGTCGACGAGAGCACACCAGGTGCCGACCGGCGCGAACGCCGGAGTTACGCCCCAGCTCGCGACGCATTTCTGGAGAACTCGGCGATGCGCCGGGAGATGCACCGGCTCTGACCGCCGCCCGCCGACGGCGCTAAAAGGCCTGGTAGAGCGTCTGGGGCCGCGTGCCGCAGCGCAGTATCGCGTAGCCGGGCCGCACATCGACGTCGTCGGCGTGGGTCGACACCGCTCTTCAGACGCCCACGCGTGGTAAGAATGCTGCACCCTTACAGCACGCGGTGGCGTCGTCCTGCACCGGCACGTCCGATTCGGGCAACCGGCGATGAGGCGAGTGACATGCGTCCGGGCAGCCCCGGCAAATGTGAACGAGCTTCCGTCGAGAGTCCGATAGGCCGCAGCCGAGGAGAGCACCGGTGAATGCGACACCCTTCGGGCACTATCGACTCCAGAAGCTGATCGGCCAGGGCGGGATGGGCGAGGTCTACCAGGCCTACGACACCAAAACCGACCGCGTGGTCGCGCTGAAGGTGTTGCCGCACCACATGGCCCAGGACGAGACGTTCAAGGCCCGGTTCCGCCGCGAGTCCCAGGCCGCCGCCGGACTCAACGACCCGCACATCGTCCCGATCCACGGCTACGGCGAGATCGACGGCCGCCTCTACCTGGACATGCGGCTGATCGAAGGCCGCAACCTGGGCACCATGCTGCAGGAGACGGACAAGCCGCTCGGCGCCCCGTTCGCCGTGATGATCGTCGAGCAGGTCGCCAACGGACTCGATGCGGCACACCGGCTCGGGCTGATCCACCGGGATATCAAGCCGTCCAACATCCTGATCACCGACCGCGACTTCGTGTACCTGATCGACTTCGGCCTGGCCCGCACCGCGGGGGAGAAGGGGCTGACGACGGCGGGCAGCACGCTCGGCACGCTCGCGTACATGGCCCCGGAGCGGTTCGAAGGCGGCGAGGTCGACGCGCGTTCCGACATCTACGCGCTGACCTGTGTCCTCTACGAATGTCTCACCGGCGCAAGGCCTTATCCGGCCGAGAGCCTCGAACAGCAGATCGCCGGGCACATGGTCTCACCGATCCCGCAGCCGTCGGAGGTGGATTCCCGGCTCGCGGCGTTCGACGAGGTCATCGCCAAGGGCATGGCCAAGAAGCCGGCCCAGCGGTACCAGACGGCCGGGGAACTCGCCGAAGCCGCCAAGCGCGCGCTGAACGCGCCGGCCCGACGCGGCAGCGGATCCCGGCATGCGGCGGTCCGCTCGGAACGCAAGCGCCCGGGTAAGCCGCTGATCGCCGCGGCCGTCGCCGCGGTCGTCCTCGCCGCGGCCGGAATCGGCGTGTGGCAGTGGGCACCCTGGAACGGCGACGCCGATTCCGCGTTGCCCGCCGGTGCGGTCCCCGAGGTCGCCGCGACGGTGCCGGCCGAGGTCCGCGACACCGGGCGCCTCGTCATCGGGGTGAACGTCCCGTACGCGCCGATGGAGTTCAAGAACGCCGACGGTCAGCTCGTCGGGTTCGACGTCGAGCTGATGAACGCGATCTCGCGGGTTCTGGGCCTGGTCCCGGATTACCGGGACACCCCGTTCGAGACGATCCTGCCCGCCGTCGTCGACGGCACCTACGACCTCGGGATGTCCTCGGTCACCGACACCAGGGAACGCGAGGAGCTCGTCGACTTCGTCACCTATCTCGAAGCCGGCACCCAGTGGGCCCGCCGCCCCGGTACCGCGCTGGGGCCCAACGCCGCGTGCGGTTTGAGAGTGGGTGTGGCGGAAGGGACTTTGCAGGCCACCGAGGAGTTGCCCGCCAAGAGCGACCAGTGCACGGCCGCGGGGATGCCCGCGATCGAGATGGTCGTCCACAAGAGTCAGGACGAGGTCACCGCGGCGCTGATCAGAGGCGAGGTGGACGCGATGTCGGCCGACTCGCCGGTCACCGGTTTCGCGATCAAGCTCAGCCGGGGCGACCTGGTGCCCGCCGGTGACGTGTTCGACACCGCCCCGTACGGCTGGCCGGTCGCGAAGGACTCCGGGATGGCCGAGCCGCTGCAGCGGGCGCTGGAACACCTGATGGAGACCGGCGAGTACCGCGCCATCGCGACGATGTGGGGCGTCGAGCGCGGCATGATCGACGCACCGGCGATCAACGGCGCGACCCGCTGACGCACCGACCGCCGCGCCGCGGCTGCGGTGTGACGTACGTCGCTGCCGTGTAGCTCGTCTTCGGCTGGGTATGCAGGCAGTTCATGCCGATCCCAGAAGGAGCGAGATGTCCCAGGACGACAAGGCCGCCCAGACCCGCAAGAGTATTGCGGAGTCGGTGAAGGGCAAAGCCAAGGAGTTGGCGGGCGCCGTCACCGGCAATGACTCGTTGACGGCGGAGGGCCAGCTCGAGCAGGCCGAAGCCAAGGAGCGCCGCGAAGCCAGCCGCATGGAAGCCGAGGCCGACGCCGAAGCCGCGCAGACCCAGGCGCAGGCCAATGAAGCGCAGCTCGAAGGCGCGCAGGAACGCGCGGCCGCCGAGGTGCGCGCCGCGAGTGCCGAGACCCAGGTGCGCGCTGATCAGGCGGCCCAGCGCGAAGCCGCCGAGGAGGCGGGCCGTCGCGACGCCGCGCGCGGCCAGGTGCAGGCCGAGGCGCAGGTGGCCCAGGAGACGGTCCGGGCCCGCGCCGAACAGCGCGAGCAGGTCGTCGAGGCGGCCGGTGAGTACCACGAGGCCGCCGCCGAGTTCACCGAGGCCAACCGCGAGGCCGCCGAGGCCGAGGCCCGCGCCGACCGCCTGCGCCGGCGCGCCGAGGACACCGACCCGGCCTGAGGCCGGTCCCGACCCGTACCGCAACCCCCACCTCAAGGAGTCACGATGGCTGTCACCGACCTTCCGTTCGCCCTGTTGCGAATCCAATACCGCATCGCCCGCACACCGCTGCAACTGTTCGAGAGCGGCGTCATCTCCCGGATGGACACCGAGGCACCGCGCCGGCTGCTGTTCGAGCGGGCCTTCGGCTCGCTGGACGCGACCGTCGGCAGCCTGCTGCACGATGCCGATCTGGAGCAGACCGGTGTGGCCCGCATCGAGCGGGCCGTCGAACTGGCCGAGGCGTCGCGCCTCGACGAGGAGGCCGAGCAGAAGCGCCGCGCGGCCGCCGATGAGCTGCGGCAGAAGCGCGACAAGGCGACCGCGGCCCCGCAGCAGGCCCGCAAGGAGGCCGAGGAACGCGAGAAGCAGGCCCGCGCGCAGGCCGAGCAGAAGAAGCGGGCCGCCGCCGAGAACGCGGCGAAGCGCACGTCGCAGGCCAAGGAGCGCATCGACGAGGCCGCCGATCAGAAGGCGCAGTCGGTGGAGAAGTCCAAACAGAGCGCGGTGAACCGCAGCCGCGCCGCCGAGAAGGCCGAGGTCAAGGTCGCCGAGGCGCAGCTCGAGGACGCTTCCGACAAGCGCAGTGCGGCAGCGGGTGCGCGGGCGCACGCCGACAAGCTGGAGAATTTCAGTGAGACGGAGAAGGTCAAGCGCCAAGCTGCCAAGGGCGACCTGTGACCGCGCTACCTCCGGATCCGGATCCGCGCGACGTTCCCGGCGTGAACAGCGCCGGGGATGTCGCCCCCGGTGACACCCCGCCGGATTCCGCGCAGACGAGCGCGACCTCGAATCGGGATCCGGCCGCCGGCCGCAACCTCACGCCGCGCGCGGTGGTGACTTTCGTGGTGGTGCTGTTGTTCGTCGCGCTGTTCATCGCGACGGGGATCTACTTGTTGGTGACGATCCTCACCTGATGCCGCGGCAGCGGTAATCCAGGCACACGGTCGTCCCGTCGTGGCGGCCGTTGATCGTGCAGTGGTCGGCCATCGCGTGCATCAACGCCACACCGCGGCCACGCCGGCGGTCCTCGGCGGACTGGTGTCCGGGCTGGCGCCACGTGCCGTGGTCGGTGACGCAGATGCTCAGGCACCCGGCGGCGGGCTCGTAGTCGGCGCGCACCGCCATCGTGCCGACCGCGGAATGGCCCGAGTAGGCGTGGTCGACACAGTTGGCGAGCGCCTCGTTGACCGCCAACAGGATCTCATTGGTCTGCGGTGCGGAGACTCCGCGTGCGCGAAGCCAGGCGCCGAACTCGTCGCGAAGCTGAGCAGCGCTCGCGGCGGTCGCCATCCCCCTCACCGTCAACTGCTCTGAGGTGGGCGACTCCACCGCTGAAAGGCTCATGCGTTTGGGCTACCCAGCCGTCAGCGGCTTTATACCCCTGGACTTTTCGATCTTGTCACAGAACGGTCACCGCGCCGCGGCGTCCTGATGTGCTGAGCAACCGCTCCACGCACGCGCATCACGAAGCCGCCGAAACCGGGCTGCGATGCTCGACTTCCAGTGCGGTGCCTTCGATGTCAAGATCGGGCACGTACCGGTCGAACCACTTCGACCGCGCCCACATCTTGTCGCCCAGCATCGCCATGATCGCCGGGATCAGCGTCAGCCGGACCACGAACGCGTCGAGGAACACGCCGACCGCCAGCGTCAGGCCGACCGATTTGATGATCGGATCCCCGGCGGCCAGGAACGCGACGAACACCCCGAACATGATCAGCGCGGCGGCCGTCACCACCCGCGCCGACAGGCCGACGCCGTTGCGTACCGCGGTCAGCGCATCGGTGCCGTCCTTGCTGAGCTCCTCTTTGACGCGCGAGACCACGAACACCTCGTAGTCGCTGGACAATCCGAAGATGATGGCCAGCGCGATGATCGGCAGGAAGCTGATGGTCTCACCCGGGGTGACGCCGAGAAGGTCTGCCCCCCAGCCCCATTGGAAGATCGCGACCTGTACGCCCATGGCGGCGAACACCGACAGCAGGAAGCCGGCGATCGACGTGATCGGCACCAGCGCCGCCCGGAACGCGACGGCCAACAGGATGAAGGCCAACCCGACGACCACCACCAGGAAGATCGGCAGCGCGGTGGCCAGCTTGTCGGAGGTGTCGATGTTGGACGCGGTGTTGCCGCCGACCAGGAACGTCGCCCCGGTCCCGGCCTGGATCGCGTCGCGGTCGGCGCGGATTCGCTGCACCAGATCGGCGGTGGCGGTGTCGTTCGGACCGGTCTCCGGGATCACCTGGATGACCGCGGTGCGCTGGTCACCGCCCGCCGGGGCCGCGGCGACCACGCCGTCCTCGCGGGCGATGTTCGACGCGATGACCTGGGCGGCGTTCGGGTCCGTCGCGCGGGTCAGATCCGCGACGACGAGCAGCGGTCCGTTGAAGCCGGGACCGAGGTGCTCGGCGGTCAGGTCGTAGGCCTGCCGGGAGGTATTCGTCTCCGGCTGCGACGAGCCGCTGGGCAGCCCGAGTTGCATGCCGAGCGCCGGCAATCCGATCACGATCAGCGCCGCGGACCCGCCGACGAGCAACGGCGTGCGGAACCTGACCACGAATCGTGCCCACGCCGCGCCGAGTGTGCGCTGCGGGGTATAGGCCGAGACCTGCGCGACCTCCTTGGGCCGGTGCGGCTGCAGCGGGGGTTCGATGAACTTCGCGACCTTGCCGCCGGCGAAGGCGAACAGCGCGGGCAGCAGGGTCAGCGCGATCAGCATCGCGATGAACACCGAGGCGGCGGCGGCCAGGCCCATGTAGGTCAGGAACGGGATACCGACGACGGCCAGCCCGCACAGCGCGATGATCACCGTCAGCGCCGCGAAAACGACCGCGCCACCGGCGGTCCCGACAGCCAGCCCGGCCGCCTCCTGGCGCGGCATCAACAGCAGCAGGTTGTTGCGGTAGCGGTTGAGGATGAACAGGGCGTAGTCGATGCCGCAGGACAACCCGAGCATCAGCGCCAAAGACAGCGACGCCGTCGGCATCTCGACGAACGCGGCGACGACGAAGATGCCCAGCGCGCCGATCCCGACGCCGATGGCGGCGGTCAGGATCGGCAGACCGGCGGCGACGACCGCGCCGAACGTGATCAGCAGGATCAGGAACGCCACGCCGATGCCGATGATCTCGGGCAGGTGCGGGACGGCGACCTTGTAGCCGGGGAACACCGCGCCGGCGTACTCCACCTGCACTCCGGCGTCGGCGACCGGCGCCATCGCGTTCTCCAACTCGGCCAGCGCGGCGTCGCTGACCTCGCCGATCGGCGCCGTCCACTGCACCGTGCCGAGCGCGACCCGGCCGTCCGGGGAGATCTGGCGGGTCTGATTCGGCCCGGCGGCCACGGCGACGTCGGGCAGCGTGTTGAGCGTGGCGACGGCTTCGTCGATCGCCGCCGCGAACCGCGGATCGGTGATCGACTGGTCTTCTGGGGCGGCGAACGTCAACTGGGTTTGGGCCCCGCTGAAGTCGGGCAGATTCTGTTGCAGCTGCTCGACGGCGCGCTGGGATTCGGTGCCGGGGATGGTGAAGTTGTCGCCGGGCTCCCCGCGGAAGCCGACGAACGCCAGCCCGACACCGAGCAGAACGGCCAGCCAGGTGCCCAGGACCAGCCAGCGGCGTCGGAAACTGGCCGCCCCGAGACTGAACAGAAATCGCGACATGTGCACTCCATTTCCCGGGTGGGGGACGTTCTACGCGCAGATAGCCCTGTGATCTGGCCGACGGCTTCGTAGGCTGAGGCGATGACGGGCTCTACCAAGGCGACGTCACTGCCCCCGGGCCCGCGGCTCCCGAAGCTGGCGCAGGCGGTGCTGATGCTGAAATGCGGTCCGCGTTATCTCGCACGATGCCGGCGGCGCTACGGATCGACGTTCACGCTGCGGGTGGCCGGGATGGGCACGCTCGTCTATCTCACCGATCCGAACGACATCAAGGCCGTGTTCGCCGGCGACCCCGAAATCTTCCATGCGGGCGAAGCGAATTCGATGCTCAAGGGTCTGCTCGGCGACTCGTCGGTGCTGGTGGTCGACGGTGATGTGCACCGCGACCGGCGCCGCCTGATGTTGGCGCCGTTCACCCGCGACGCGGTGGCGGGCCAGGCCGCGGTGATGGCCCAGATCGCTGCGGACAACATCGCCGGATGGCCGGTCGGCACGCCGTTTCCGGCCGCGCCGAAAATGGCCGAGATCACGCTGGAGATCATCCTGCGCACCGTGATCGGCACCAGCGATCCGGCGCGGCTGAGCGCGCTGCGCACCGTGATCCCGCGCGTCCTGCGGGTCGGCGCCTGGGAGTCTTCGGCGCTGACCAGTCAGGAGAGCATGCGCCGTGGTCCGTGGCGGTCGCTGCGGAGCGCTCTGACCAGGGCCGACGAGCTGATGTACGCCGAGATCGCGGACCGCCGCGCCGACCCCGATCTGGCCCGGCGCACCGATGCGCTGTCGATGCTGGTGCGCGCCGGCGGCATGACCGACAGAGAGCTCCGCGACCAACTCATCACCCTGTTGGTCGCGGGGCACGACACGACCGCGACCGGGCTGTCGTGGGCGCTGGAACGACTGATCCGCCACCCGGACGTGCTGGCCAGGGCGGTGCGCGCGGCGCGCACCGGGGACGACGAGTATCTCGACGCCGTCGCCAAGGAGACACTGCGCAACCGATCGGTGGTGTTCGACGTCGGCCGCGTGATCACCGAACCGGTCGAGTTGGCCGGCTACTCGTTACCCGCGGGCGTGATGCTGGTGCCGGGCATGGTGGTGGTGCACGGTGACGACCGGATCTATCCGCACGCCGACAGGTTCGACCCGGACCGCATGCTCGGCGCGGCGCCGAGCCCGTCGTCGTATCTACCGTTCGGCGGCGGCAACCGCCGCTGCCTCGGCGCGACGTTCGCGATGACCGAATTCCGGGTCGTACTAAGGGAAGTCCTGCGCCGAGTCGACCTCGACACGACGACCGAGCCCGACGAGCGACGCAGGCTCAAAGCCGTGATCTTCGAACCCCGCCGCGGTGCGCGGATCCGCGTCACCGCCAAGCACGCGATGCCGCCATGCACCGAGGGACGCGCGGCGACGTGTCCGGCCGACAAGCATGCCTAGGGGGCGTGTGTAATGTCGGGGGCAGATCGGTGTCCACACGCGATCTTCCGCGTTTTCGCTCCCAGCAACGGGGCAGAAAACCCCCGCAACCTCAAGGACGTACTCATGGATTCGTCTGAGCTGTTCTCCCACCCTCAGGCCGCCCAGCCCAGTTCACCCGGCGACACCTCGCACGAGGCGGTGGCCATGCCGGTCTTCTCTGACCTGCCCCAGAAGGGGCATCCGGGCGATTCGCCTACGCAGTGAACGCATTCCGCTGATCTTGGTTCCCGCCGCCGTCGACATTCTTGAATTCGAACCGATTCGATCCCTTGTGTTGCGATTCGGAAAAGTTCGGGCTGTTCTTCGGGGATATGCGTGTTAGCCTGACCTGCGGATGTGTCCGAACATCCAGATCAAAAGTGAGAGAAGAAAAAAGTATGACGCAGGGAACTGTGAAGTGGTTCAACGGCGAAAAGGGCTTCGGCTTCATCGCCCCCGATGACGGCTCGAAGGATGTCTTCGTCCATTACTCGGAGATCAGTGGATCCGGATACCGCTCGCTGGAAGAAAACCAGCGGGTCGAGTTCGAGGTCGAGCAGGGCAACAAGGGGCCGCAGGCCGTTCGGGTCAGCGCAATCTGACAAGACTTAACAGCGTGGGCCGGTAGGAGAACTCCTACCGGCCCACGTTTTGTTTGAGCCTCATTTCCGGGCCCGGGGCCACGGAATCGGTTGCGGTCTCCGCATTCGGAGATGGAATCAGTAGGTGTTACCGCATCTAACTGACTCATCGGTAAGAAATTCCATCCAAGTCTTCCGCCACGCGGTTTACGCAGGGTAGACATTGAGTCCATGAGTGCGGGGACATACGTGGGGCGGGTCGGCGGGTTGGCGGCCGCGTTGGGAATCGGCGTGGCACTGCTCGCGGGAGCGGGTGCCGCAGCTGCCGACGACAGCACCGGGTCGGGGTCCAAGGACTCGGTCACCACGTCACGTTCGTCGGAATCGTCGACCGAGCCCCGTACGCCGGCGAAGCCCAGGGCGGCGCGAGGCGCCGACAGCGGCAGCAGCGGAGCCGATGCGGCAGCCCCCAGCCGAACTGACACCGACGACAAAACCGGCGGCGAGGACGCGTCCAAGAGGTCAGGCAAGGGTTCAGGCACGGCCGGCGATACGCCGGCGGTCGAGGAATCCGCGGATGACCTGTCCGAGGACGAGTCGGTCGAGGACGCGCCCACCGACGAACCCGTCGACGAGACGCCGGCCGAAGCACCCGCCGACGACACGGACGTCGTCGCCGAAGCCCCGCCCTCCGTCCCGCAGAAGCCCGCGGTGGTCCCCGACGACGCGCCGGGCGCCGAACCCGGCCCCCAGACCGTCACCACGGAGCTGGCCAATCCGAAAGCGCCGGAGCCCGCGGGCGACTCGGGCGATCCGGTCCTGCCGACGCTGGCCACCCTGGTGTCCTCGGTGCTGGCCGCGGGCCGCGAGAGCACCAACGAATCCCCGACCGCCGTCGGCGCGCAGGTGGCCAGCAGCCTGGCCGAGGCCGGCTCGGCGCCGTACCCGATCCCGACCGGCGTCACGGTCGAGGAGTGGACGCCGCCGCTGGAGTGGCTGCAGAACATCCCGGTGCTCGGCCCGCTGGTGATCACCCCGATCGTCGGGTTCATCCACGTGCTCCCGTTCGTCGGGGACATCCTGCACCCGGTGATCGGGTTCCCGATCGACCACTTCGCGCCGCCGGGCGCACCGCGGGCCCGCAACTACCGGGTCACGTCCTTCGACGGCACCCGGATCTTCGTGAACTTCATGCCCGCCAAGGGATTACAGGCCGGCGAGACCGCGCCCACCATCCTCAACGGACCCGGCCTGGGGCTACCGGGATCGACCGCGCTGGAACTTCCCAAGGACAGCTTCCTGCCCACCGACGTGATCGGGATCGGCACGCTGCGGCAGAACGGCTACAACGTCGTCACGTGGGATCCGCGGGGGGAGTGGCGCTCCGAGGGCGTCATGCACCTGAACTCACCCGACCTGGAAGGCCGGGACATGTCGCACATCATCAGCTTCCTGGCCACCCTGCCCGAGGTGCAACTCGACGCCGAAAACGACCCCCGGATCGGCATGACCGGTGCCTCCTACGGTGGTGGGATCCAATTGGCCACGGCGGCAATCGATCACCGCGTCGACGCGCTCGTCCCGACGATCGCGTGGAACAACCTGGTCGACGTGCTGTTCCCGCGCGGTGCGGTCAACAGCAGCTGGGGCACCATCCTGCCCGGCGTGCTGGCGCTGACGTTCGCCCGTGAGCATCCGAGGATCTTCCCGGTCGCGATCCAGGGGGTGCTGTTCGGCATCGCCGATCCGGCCGACATCGAGCTGGTCAACAGCCTGAGCTTCGGCGACCAGATCAAGGACATCACCGCCCCGACACTGCTGATCCAGGGCACGGTGGACACCCTGTTCACCCTGGACCAGGCGCACCGCAACGCGCTGGATCTGATCGAGGCCGGCACCACGACGAAGGTGATCTGGTACTGCGGCGGCCACGGCGCGTGTCTGAGCGACTTCAACGACGGTGAGGTCGTCATCGCCCGCACCCTCGACTGGCTGGACCGCTACGTCAAGGGCAACGAGGACACCGACACCGGACCGCAGTTCGAATGGGTCGACCAAAACGGCGACTGGTTCAGCGACGACACCTACCCGGCGGCCGCGTCGGCGCCGATCGTGGTGACCCGCGAGGAGGACAGCCGGGTGATGCCGATCATCCCGGCGCTGTTCGGCTCCGGCCCGAACCCGCTGATCATCACGCGCGGCCTCATCGCCACGCTGCTGGGCCTGCCGTCGGCGGCCGCCGCCTACAACTCGGTGAACCTGCAGATCCCCGAGGCGTCCGAACTGACCCACCTCGTCGGCGCGCCTGAGGTCACGATCACCTACACCGGCGACGGCACCGCCAAGCACGTCTATGCCCAGATCGTGGACGACACAACGGGATTGGTGCTCGGCAACCACGCGACCCCGATCCCGGTGACCCTGGACGGCACCAGCCGCACCGCGTCGTTCTCGCTCGAGCCGATCGCGCACACGTTGCGGCCCGGCCAGTCGGTGACCGTGCAGATCGTCACCTCGACCGCGAAGTTCATCAACTACTACTCGTGGGGCGCGATCACGATCGAGGAGCTGACGATCGAGCTCCCGACCCGCGCCGCCGCAGGTGAGGGCACCTCCGAAGGGCGAATAGTCGCCGCGTAGGCCCCTGTGCGTGTACTGTGGGGGTCAGGCCGTTTCACGTACGCAGCCCTTTCTACCGGTTCCCTTCGTGAATGTTCTCAGCCCACGACGCGATGAACTTCGCGCGGACCGTCGTACGGGGTGACCCGTACCACCCAAAAGATTGTTTATGGACTCCTCTGAATTGTTCTCCCACCTGCCCATCCCGCAGGTTCTGAACACCGATACTCGTTCGAATGAGCCGGTGCAGGCGCCGGTGTTCTCCGATGCGCCGAAGCGGACCGCGCCACGGGGTGCGGGGGCGCAGTGAACGGGGTCGCGGGTTCACGCCGGGCCAGTCGGCCGATCCGGCTCACCCTGTGTGAGACGTTGGGCGGTGTCATCGATGGCGCGTGGTGGCCGCATTCGGGGTCGATCGCCTCGGAGCTTCCCGACCTGGTCGGCGCGCTGCACAAGCCGCTGGGCGAGATCGTCGACATCCGGCTGAACTGGACGGCGACCGACGGTCACTTCGATCTGCAGTGGATCGCCACCGGCTCGAAGCTTCCGGATGCGGCGCATCGACGTCCCCGGCTGATGGTGATCGCGGGCCGCGACGCGTGCGTGCGGTTGCTGGTGATCCCGAGCCTGACATCACAGGCGCTGGGCTCGATAGTCGTGCGAGCCGCGGCGGGACTGCCGACATTCAGCGGCCAGGGCGACGACCGGCTGTTCGAGACGGCGCGGGTCGTCATGGATGTCGCGCGGGCGGAGAGCGCCCAATGGTGTCCGCTGGAAGCCGTCAAAGCTTAAGGGCGAATTGATAATTCGGTGCACGCGCATCGTCGTGTTACCGTAAGTGCAGGTGTCGGTCTCGACATCTGTTGGAAATGAAAGAAGTTGGAAAAAGTATGGCACAGGGAACTGTGAAGTGGTTCAACGGCGAAAAGGGCTTCGGCTTCATCGCCCCCGACAACGCGTCGGAAGACGTGTTCGTCCATTACTCCTCGATCAGCGGCAGCGGTTTCCGCTCGCTCGACGAGAATCAGCGCGTGCAGTTCGAGATCGAACAGGGCGCCAAGGGCCCGCAGGCCGTTGGAGTTTCAGCGATCTAACAGTCTTCGCAACACGATTCGTGGGCCGGTGGAGTTATTCCATCGGCCCACGAATTCGTTTCGGAGCGTGAGGTCTTCGGCGGGTAAAGCCGACTCTCTCAGCGCTTCTTGTTCTCGAAGAGCGAATCTGCCGCCGAAGACCTGGCTTCGGATTTGGCGTGCTTTTCGGCCCGCTTTTCCTTCAGGGATTTCCCGGATTTCTTTGACATGGCTTGCCGCGGGGACTTGTCAGACATGGTCGACCCTTCATCATGGGTCCTGAATGGTCCCAACAAGGTTCAGCCTACGCCTTGGTCGGTGTAACCTCGAAGTTATTGGGAACCCAGCCGATCCGGGATGTTTCAGCCGAGATGGCTGATCTCGACGAGCAACCGCTCACGCCGACGCGCCGGTACCAATCGGCCGTCTGGATTGTCTGTGAACCCGATGCCCACTTTCGAATCCATGCTCGGGCCGACGCCGCGCCGGTGGGCCTCCGGCACAATCCGTTTCGGATTGCTGAGTAGCTTTCCTCCTACCCCGTGCGGGCTCGCGACCTTCGCCTCCGCACTGACAACGGCGCTGAGTGCACGTGGCGCCGAGGTCGCGATCGTGCGAATCGCCGATGGCACAGAGTCGTCGGAGCCGCGGGTGATCGGGGAGTTGGTCAACGGATCGTCGCTGTCGGCGGCCGGCTGCGCGGAGTCGCTCAACAGTTGTGACATCGCGGTGATCCAGCACCAGTACGGACTCTACGGTGGTGCCGACGGCGACGAGCTGCTGACCATTCTCCGCGGCTTGCGGGTCCCTGCGGTGGCGATCGCGCATACCGTATTGGAAAACCCTGAGCCACAACAAAAGTGGGTTCTAGAACAGGTGGTGGCCCTGACCGACCGGGTCGTTGTGATGACGGAGGTGGCCCGCGAACGGCTGTGCCGTGATTACGGCGCGGACCGCCGCAAGGTGGTCGTGATCCCGCACGGCGCGGTGCTGCCTTCTCAGCCACGGCTCAAGCGAGCCAGCCGGCCGGTCATCCTGTCGTTCGGGTTACTGGGCCCGGGGAAGGGCATCGAACATGTCATCGGTGTGATGCCGTCACTGCTCAACGTCCCTGGCCGTCCCCGGTACGTGATCGCTGGGCAGACGCATCCGAAAGTCCTGGTGCGCGAGGGTGAATCGTATCGAGACAGCCTCGTCGAACAGGTCCGCGCCGGCGGTCTCACCGACTCGGTGACTTTCGACGGCCGCTACCTGGACAGAACGTCGCTGTCAGCACTGATTCAAGGTGCCGCGGTGATCGTGTTGCCCTACGATTCGACCGATCAGGTGACGTCGGGTGTTCTCGTGGATGCGGTCGCCAGCGGCAGACCTGTGGTTGCGACCGCATTCCCGCATGCGGTCGAGCTCTTGCGTGACGGTGCAGGCATCCTGGTCCCGCACGGTGACCCGGAAGCGCTGACCGCTGCGCTTCGCCGGGTTCTGACGCAGCCGCGGCTCGCGGGGACGATGGCTTCGGCGGCGCGCGAACTGGCTGTGGCGATGGCATGGCCGGTTGTCGCCGACGGGTACATTCAGTTGGCCGCTGGACTGCTGGCGGAACGGCGCATGGGGCGATGACCGTCGCGGGCGTCGTTCTCGCCGATGAGGTTCACCGGCCGGCGTCAGAGACCTCGTGGGGTGGCGTGTGACGGCGGTGCTGGAACGACAGAATGTCCTCGTTGAGCACGACGCCGTCACGGATCTCGATCGCGCGGCGCAGCGTCGGGGTGACGTCCCAGGTGGCTGGGCCCTCGAGCAGTGGTACCAGGTGGGGGAGCAACGCCTCGCTGATCTCCCAGGTCGCTGAATCCCACAGATACGACGGGCTGTGGTCGACCGCGTAGTACAGCGGGCCGTGCGGCAACTCGACGATCGGTTGGGCGAACGACGTGGGGGTGGCCCAGGAGAAGCCCATCCCGACGTCGCACGAGACGTCGACGATCAGGCTGCGCGGGGCGAACGCGGGGAGATCGTCTTCGGTCACGAAGGTCAGCGGCGCGTTCGGGTCCTGGAGGACACAGTTGACGACGATGTCCTTGCCGGAGAGGAACACGGCGACCGGGATGCGCCCGTCGGGAGTGTCCGCCCAGGTTCGGTCGGGCGTATCCGGGTCGCGCCCCATCTGTGAGATCTGAGTGGAGTGGATCGGTGATCCGACGGCCGCGGCGTCGCGGTTGGTGAGCACGTGCACGTCGTCGACACCGAGGGCGTTGAGTGCGGTCACCGCGCCGCGCGCAGTCGAGCCGAAGCCGAGGACCGCGGCGCTCAGTCGGCGTCCGTAGCTGCCCGTGACGCCGGTCAGCTGGGTGGCGTGAAGGACCGAGCAGTACCCGGCGAGCTCGTTGTTCTTGTGGAACACGTGCAGGCTGAACCCGCCGTCGGGACGCCAGTGGTTCATCGCCTCGAACGCGATCAAAGTCAGTTTGCGGTCGATGGCCACCTGCGTCAGGTCGGTGTCCTGCACACAGTGCGGCCACCCCCAGATGATCTGCCCTGTCCGACATTCCGCGAGATCTTCGGCCTGGACCTTCGGGAGCAGGATGACATCGCAGTCGGCGATCAGTTCCTGCCGGGTGCGGATGCCACCCACGTGGGCCGACAGGGCCTCATCGGTCGCTCCGAAGCGCGAGCCATAGCCGTGCTCGAGGAAGACCTGCGGAGCCACGGCACGATCGATCCGGCTCAGGTGCGCCGGGTGGATCGGCAACCGGCGTTCGCCGGGTTTGCGGGACTCAGCCAGCAGGCCGATCGAAAGACGTTGATCTTCAGCATGTTCAGTGGTGGACGATTCATCGTCATCGGACATCGTCGGCACCTAACCTCGGGACCTGTGGATGGTCCCGACCCGACCAGCCTACCTCCCGGCGCCGTTTTTCCGGATCCGTTGACGCACGGGTTGAGCCTCACTAGGCTGTGGGGTGCCGATACGCTGGCTCGGCCCGTCGAGGCCTTGCCGGTGGTCCGCATCTGTTGGGTCTGACGCACAGCCCTCATTGACACCGATTGGCGGGAATCGTTTGGCCATCGCCGATCTCGCGGCCTACACGCATCTGAGCAGAGAGGACATCGACGCACTCGGACGGGAACTCGACCAAGTTCGCCGGGATATCGAGGGGTCGCTCGGTGAACGCGATGCGGCCTACATCCGGCGCACCATCGCGTTCCAGCGGGTACTCGAGGTGGTCGCCCGTGGGGTGATCGCCTGTAGTCGGTCCCGCGCCGCGGTGGTGGCGGGGACGGCGGCTCTGGCGTTCGCCAAGAGCGTGGAGAACATGGAGATCGGGCACAATGTGTCCCACGGTCAGTGGGACTGGATGAACGATCCCGAGATCCACTCCGCGACGTGGGAGTGGGACATGGTGGCGGTCTCCTCGCAGTGGAGGTACTCGCACAACTACCGACATCACGTCCTGACGAACGTCGTGGGGGTCGACGACGACCTCGGGTTCGGCATCATGCGGATGACCCGCGATGAGCCCTGGCAGCCCGTCCACCTGCTTCAGCCGCTTCGAAACATTCTGCTGGCAGTGATTTTCGAGTGGGGAATCGCGTTGCACGGCATCCACTCCGAACGCGACCGGCTCCTGCCGGACACCGTCAGGCTGGCCGAGCAGAGAGCGGAGCTGGGCAGAAAGATCGTCCGGCAGGTGACCAAGGACTATGTGCTGATGCCGGCGCTGAGCGGAAAGCGATGGCGCAGAACGTTACTGGCCAATGCAAGCGCCAACCTCGGCAGGAATCTGTGGGCGTACGTCGTGATCTTCTGCGGGCATTTCCCGGACGGGGCAGAGAAGTTCACCCCGGATGTCATCGAACGGGACGGTCGCGGTGATTGGTACCTGCACCAGATCCTGAGTGCGGCGAACTTCACCGCGGGCCGGTTCCTGGCGTTCGCCAGCGGCAACCTGTGCTATCAGATCGAGCATCACCTGTTTCCTGATCTGCCGAGCAATCGCTACGCCCAGATCGCGGTCCGGGTGCAGGAGATCTGCGCCCGGTACGGGCTGCCGTACACCACTGGATCGCTTGCGCGCCAGTACTTTCAGACGCTGCGCACCATTCACAAGCTCGCCCTTCCTGACCGGTTTCTGACCGCAACCAGTGACGACGCCCCGGAGACCGCTTCGGAGAAGAAATTTCACGATGCCCCCTGGGCAGCGCCGTATTCACCCGCTTCGGGGCGAAACAGCGTACGTTGAAGGTATCGGGCAACTCGATTTCGAGTGAACAGGCCCGACTTCAAAAGGATTTCATGATGGCTTCGCCACAAACATTCCGATCTCCCTACGAGAAGCGCGTCGCGCTGGTGCAGAACGCCATCAAGGACAACTCGAAACTCGGTGACAAAGCCGCGGGGGAGTTGGCGGTACGCGTGTTGCACGTACTTGACTCGATACCCGAGAAGGTGCGCTGAGCCGCCCGGTTCGCAGAACCACTCGGCGTGGAGGTGTACGGCGGTGACCGTCATAGTGAAACTGCCTGACGGCAGAGTCGACGAATACCTGCGCTTCGGCGACGCATACGTCAAGCACGACGACGGTGCTCTCGACGTCGTCCGGGTAGGCGCCAGGGCCGCGCACAGCTACGCGGCCGGCGAATGGGCGGAGGTCGACGGCGACGAAAAGCGCTGGCAGAAAAGGCGATTTCGGCGCTGATCGGGCGCTACGCGAGCCCTGTGCCCGTCTCGACACCGACCTGCACGCCGCCATCGACGACCCCGACAGCGGCGCCTGGGCAGAGCTCGACGCGCTGTCGCAGGCCGAGGTCAGCCTGGACGCGGCCGCGACAGGTTTCTGGCGGCTGATCCGGTCGGCAAGCTCAGGCGCCGGCGACCAGTCCCGCTACCCCGGTCATCCGCGTCGAAATCCACCATCGTGTCATATGGCGGTACTCGCTCAGCAGACCAGCGAGTGCGCATGCGCACGGCGCAGCTTCCCCGACGGGGTCTTCGGGATCGTGCCGGGCTTGAGCACCACCACGCTGCGCGGGCGCATGTCCACTTCGGCGAACACCTCATGCGCGACCTGGTGTTCGACCCGTCGCACCTGCGCCTGGTCTTGGAAATCCTTGCATTCCACGGCGACTGCGAAAGTCTCCCGGGATCGTCCGGCGTCGAGGCGCACCGCGACGGCGCAGCCGGGGCGCACCCCTTCGACACGGGCCGCGGCGCGCTCGATGTCGGCGGGGTAGATGTTGCGGCCGGCCATGATGATGACGTCCTTGAGCCGTCCGCACACCACGACGTCGCCGGCCTCGGTCAGGTAACCGATGTCGCCTGTGTCGTACCAGCCCCGCTCATCCTGTGCGGCAATGAATCCGGCGGCGGTGACGTATCCGGTGGTGACCGATGCCCCGCGTACCTCGATGACGCCCACGCCCCGGGGGGTCAGCACAGAGCCGTATTCGTCGACCACGCGCAACTCCAGTCCCGCCAGGGGCCGGCCCAGGGTGACCAGGCGGCGGGTGTGTCCTTTCGTCGCGGGGACCGCACGGTGCAGGACGGCGAGCAGGTCGGCGTCCACCTCGTCGACGACCATGCCGCCGCCGCATTCGGAGAACGACACCGCCACGGTCGTCTCGGCCATCCCGTAGGCGGGGATCACCGCCTCGGGTTTGAGGCCGAACGGGGCACCGGCCGCGCACAGATCCGCGACGTCGTCCGGGTCGACCTGCTCGGCGCCTGAGAGCGCCCACCGCAGCGAGGACAGGTCGAACTCTCCCGGGGTGGCCTGTCGGCGCAACCGTCGGGCGAGCAGGTTGTAGGCGAAGTTGGGCGCGGCGGTCATCGTGCCGCGGTACTTGTCGATCAGCCTGGGCCACAAGAGAATATCGCTCAAGAAGTCCATCGGGGTGATCTTGACCAGCTCGGCGCCGAAGTACATCGGCACCGTCAGATAGCCGGTCATGCCCATATCGTGGAAACACGGCAGCCAGCTGACGATCACATCGGTGTCGATGTCGAAGTCGCATCCCTCGGTCATCGCGACGGCATTGGCGACGATGTTGGCGTGGGAGATCTGAACCGCTTTGGGCGATCGGGTGGAGCCACTGGTCAACTGCATCAGCGCCACATCGTCGTCGCCGGTGGCGACGGGATCGATCGGCTCGGCGGTCAGCAGGTCGGCGATGCTCAGCACGCCGATGCCCAGCTCGGCCAGCACCGGCGCGGCGGCCATGAACGGATCGGAGATGACCACGGCGGTGGCCGAGATCATCTCGATGACGGCGGTGGTCTCTTCGGCCCAACGCACCAGGTTGGTCCGTGGTGTGGGCTGATGCAGCATGGTCACGCTGGCACCTCGCATCCACACACCCTGTGCGGCCGGGGCGATCTCGACCGGGGCGCCGGCCAGCATCGCGACCGCGTCACCGGGGCCGACACCGGCGGCGGCCAGCCCGCCGGCGATCCGGCGGGCGCGCTGGTGGACCTCCTCCCAGGAATGGCGGACCGGTGCGTGGGGTTCGCCGGTGTTGATGCCCTTCGTACTGCGGTGGGCGTTGGCGTACATGGTTTCGGTGAACTGACTCATCGGCAGCCCTTCATGACAATGGTGCGCACAGATCCGTGCTCTGATCTCGTGGCCCGCCGGGACAGTGCAGAGATGTCCGCCGTCGCCGTGAACCCGAGTGTGTCGCAAACCGTGAATGGCGGCTGACGTCGAGGTTTGGTTCGGCGGGGACCGGGTCGCCGCCGCGACGTTTCCGTGGGGCTGGAACATCAACCCAACCCAAACCGTAGCGCGAAGCAGGCCTGAAGTGGGGGATTAGGCATCAAGTCGGCGAACGGGCCCGTGGCGGCGCGAGGTGTAGGCTGGCGGAAGCTGGCAATCCCAGCAGTTCGGTTGAGTGCACTTACCGCGTCGTGGTGTTCTCCCCGAGTCTCCACACACGCCGGCCACGCCGGTGGCAACAGTCCGGTCGGGACTATCTTGAATGCTCCGTCAGTCGATCATGTGGTCGCACCCTTTGGAATGCAGGGCTTTTCCCATGTGCCGAGTGTCGGGATCCTCAGCACCTACGTGCCGACGGTATGCGGCCTCGCGACGTTCAGCGCCGCGCTTGCCGATGGGTTGACGGCCAAGGGCGTCGACGTCAGCATCGTGCGCATCGCCGACGGGACGGCCTCTGCGGCCGGCGGTGTGGTGGGAGAGCTGGTCAACGGCTCGGCGTCCTCGGTCGCCGCGGCATCGGAATGGCTCAACCTCAGCGATGTCGCCGTCATCCAGCACGAGTACGGCATCTACGGCGGCACCGACGGCGACGAGGTCGTCGAGATCATGGGTGCCCTGCGTGTGCCATCGATCGTCGTGCTGCACACAGTGCTCAAAGATCCTGCATCGCACCAACGTTCGGTCCTCGAGGCCGTGGTCGCCCGGGCGGGGCGCGCGGTCGTGATGTCGGCGTCGGCGCGGACCCTGTTGTGCGCGGGTTACGGCATCGACCCGTCGAAGGTGACCGTCATCCCGCACGGCGCGGCGCTACCGGCGGATATCGTGCCGGCACCGCCCGGACGGCCGACCATCCTGACCTGGGGTCTACTCGGCCCCGGCAAGGGCGTCGAACGCGTCATCGACGCGATGGCCGCGCTGGCCGATCTTCCCGGGCCGCCGCGCTACCTGATCGCCGGCCGTACCCACCCGAAGGTGCTCGCCACCGAGGGGGAAGCCTATCGGAACGGCCTCATCGCCCACGCCCAGCGGCTCGGTGTCGCCGATTCGGTGAGCTTCGACCCGGCCTACCGCACCCCGCAGGAGCTGACCGCGCTGTTGCGCGGCGCGGCGGTGGTGGTCCTGCCGTACGACTCCAGGGACCAGGTCACCTCGGGTGTGCTGATCGACTCCGTCGCCAACGGGCGACCGGTCATCGCGACCGCCTTCCCCCATGCGGTGGAGGTGCTCGGCAGCGGAGCGGGCACCGTCGTCGGCCACGACGACCCACGGGCGCTGGTCGAGGCGCTGCGGCAACTACTGACCGACCCACGCACTGCCGACGCCATGGCCTCTGCGGCAAGCCATCTGGCGCCCGCGACGGCCTGGCCGGTGGTCGCCGACGCGTACGTCGAGCTGGCCCGGCATCTCGTCGCGGAGCGGCTGGCCGCACCGTGATCGGGGCGGTACCGCAACCGGTGTTCAGCCACCTGCTGCGCCTGACGGACCATCGCGCCACCTTCGAGCACGCGCTGCTCGCCGAACCTCGTCGCGACCACGGGTACTGCACCGACGATATGGCCAGGGTGCTGGTGGTCACCGCGCGCGAACCCGAGCCGACCGCCGAGGTGAAACGGCTTGCCACCAACGCGCTTTCCTTCCTGGGTCGCGCCCAGTGGGCCGACGGCACCTGTCACAACAGGATGAGCGCAGGCGGCCACTGGACGGACGCGCCGAGCACCGACGACCACTGGGGGCGTGCGATCTGGGGATTGGGCACCGCCGCCGCGCACAGCCCCGTCGAGATGGTTCGCCGGCTCGCGGCGATCCAGTTCGAACGCGCCGCCGTGGCCCGCTCACCGCACCGGCGCGCGATGGCGTTCGCCGCGATCGGCGCCGCCGAGCTGCTCGGCGCAGACCAGCAGAACGTCGCCGCGCTCAAGCTGCTGGCCGACTACTCCCGTTCGGTGCCTCGGGCGCCTCAGCACCCCGAATGGCCGTGGCCCGAACCGCGCCTCACCTATGGGAACGCGACCCTGGCTGAGGCGATGATCGCCGCCGGGGTGGCGCTGCACCATGCTCCGCTGCGGCAGCGCGGCCTGGATGCGCTGCGATGGCTGCTGGGGGTCGAGACGTCCAACGGTCATCTCTCGCCCACCCCCGTCGCGGGACGCGGACCGGAAGACAGCGCGCCCGGATTCGACCAGCAACCGATCGAGGTCGCCAGCCTGGCCGAGGCATGTGCACGCGCGGCAGCCACCGACTCCAGCTCGATCTGGCCCGGGGGCGTCATGGCCGCGGTGGCCTGGTTCCAGGGCGACAACGACCTCGGTTTGCCGATGTGGGATCCGCGCAGCGGCGCCGGCTTCGACGGTCTGCACGCCGACCGGGTGAATCTCAACCAGGGCGCGGAGTCCACCCTCGCCGTGCTCGCCACCATGCAACACGCACGCACCTTGGCGCCGGTCGCCCGATGACGGTCACCGGAGAGCAGCTGGCGACGCGCAGCCGGCAGCGGATGTCGGCCGACCCGCGCCGCGTGGTCACCCGGCTGTTCGTGCCCGGCCAGGAGGGTTTCGAACCCCAGGACTCCCGCGCAGGCAGCGTGTTGTCGAGAATCCTGGCCCTGACCGACGACGAGGTGCGCACGACGTTGCGCGACGTGCTGACCCGCTTCGACGGGCGCCACCGCGATCTGGCCGGGACGTTTCGCAGACATGCCGACGAACTTGCCGACCGGCTCGACCCGAAGCACGGACTCGACGAAGCACGGCTGCTTCTGCTGGGCGCGACTTTCACCAACGAGTACGCGATCGAGGGTGCGGCGCTGTGCAATCCGAGCGTCGTCGCGCATCCGGACCAGAGCGACGTCGCCGAAGGCGGCCTGCGGTTCGTGATGAGCGTGCGTGGGATCGGCGAGGGCCACCGCTCCACGATCGGATTCCGCACCGGCATCGTCGACGCGCGGGGGCACGCCACGATCGACCAACCGCCTCCGTTCGCATCCACCGGCCGGGTCGAGCCCACCTTGCTCGACGCCGCCGTCTTTCGCGTCGCGCTCCGCGAACGAGGCCGCGACGGTGAAGCCGCCGACTACGTCTTCGCCGGCCTCGGTGAACTGTTCACCAGATCCGATCTCGACGAGCGGCTCGACAGGCTGCACGCCAACCTGACCATGTGGGGACATGCCGAGGAGACGATCGCGCTGATCCGTAGCATCGCCACTCGCTGCTACGCAGTCGAATTCGCCTCCGGTGTAGCGCTTTCCGAACGGGTGTTGTGGCCGGCGATGGAAGCTGAGCACGCCGGAATGGAGGATGCCCGCTTCGTACGGTTCGTCGACGACGACGGTTCGGTGAGTTACCACGCCACCTACACCGCCTACAGCGGCTCGCGCATCAGCCAGCAGTTGCTCACCACCACGGACTTCCAGACGTTCACCTCGGCCCCGCTCGTCGGGCGCGCCGCGGCGAACAAGGGCCTCGGGTTGTTCCCCCGCCGCATCGGCGGCCGGTACGCCGCGATGTCGAGGTCGGACCGTGAGACCAACACCGTCGCGTTCGCCGACCACCTGTCGGTGTGGACGACCTCGGCGCCATGCCAACAGCCGGCCGAGGTGTGGGAGACGCTGCAACTCGGAAACTGCGGCCCCCCAATGGAAACCGATGAGGGATGGCTGGTGCTGACCCACGGCGTCGGGCCGATGCGCACATACAGCATCGGGGCGATCCTGCTCGACCTCGACGATCCGACCCGGGTGATCGGTCGACTCCGGCGGCCGCTGCTGGTCCCGGCGCCCGACGAGCGCGACGGCTACGTTCCGAATGTGGTGTATTCGTGTGGTGCGCTCATCCACGCCGGTACCGTGGTGATCCCGGTCGGGATCTGCGACAGCGCCATCGGTGTGGCCACGGTGCCGCTGATTGAGCTGATGGCAGAGTTGCGGCCCTAAGGCCCCGTGTGGTCTCCCGCCGTTTGGTCGGCCCGGTCTCGGGTATGCTGGAGGAGCCCGTCGGCGTGATAACGCTTCTCGCTACGCCACCGCCGACCGGTTTCTCATAAATTTCGGTTTCAGGGTCTGTCACGTCGCCCTATAGCTGGATCGACGCTAGGACCCGCCATGGCCATCACTGATATCGCCCGATACACGCATCTGAGCCCCGAGGACATCGAAAGTCTCGGGCGCGAGCTCGACGCGATCCGCGCCGACATCGAGGAGTCTCTGGGGTCCCGCGATGCGGCCTACATCCGGCGCACGATCTCGTTCCAACGCACACTCGACGTGGCGGCGCGGGTCATGATCGCGACCACCCGGTCGACGGCGGGTTGGCTGCTGGGGACCGCCGCGCTCGGGTTCGCCAAGAGCGTGGAGAACATGGAGATCGGCCACAACGTCTCGCACGGGCAGTGGGATTGGATGAACGACCCGGAGATCCACTCCAGCACCTGGGAGTGGGACATGGTCGCGGTCTCGTCGCAGTGGAAGAAGTCGCACAACTACCGGCACCACGTCTTCAGCAATGTGCTCGGCGAGGATGACGACCTCGGGTTCGGCGTGATGAGGGTGACCACCGACCAGCCGTGGCGACGCGGCTACCTGCTGCAGCCGTTGCAGAACCTGTTGCTGGCCTTGACGTTCGAGTGGGGCATCGCATTGCACGGCGTGGATCTGAGCAGTCCCCGCGCGGAGAAACGAGCCCAGCTCAGACTGTTGGGCGGCAAGATCGCCCGCCAGGGTGTCAAGGACTACGTGCTGTGGCCGGCGCTGAGTTTCAAGCGCTGGCGCCGCACGGTGAAGGCCAATGCCGTCGCCAACCTGCTGCGCAACCTGTGGTCCTACGTGGTGATCTTCTGCGGTCATTTCCCGGACGGCACCCAGAAGTTCGCCGCCGACGTGCTCGAGACCGAGACCAGAGCCGAATGGTATCTGCGGCAGATGCTCGGCGCGGCGAACTTCAAGGCCGGCAAGCTGCTCGGTTTCGCCAGCGGCAACCTGTGTTACCAGATCGAGCATCACCTGTTCCCGGACCTGCCGAGCAACCGTCTCGCCGAGATCTCCCGCCGGGTCCGTCCGCTGTGTGAGAAGTACGGCCTGCCCTACCTGACCGGGTCGCTGGCCCACCAGTACGGGTCGACGCTGCGGATCATCCACCGGTTGGCGTTGCCGGACGCGCCCTGAGCGCGTCGAACCTGGGCTGACGGTGGTGATCGACGCGTGATTCACGACCGTGAGCCGAGTCTAGGCGGGTACCAGGGCGCGCGGTTTGAGACGGTCGTCACAGCGGGTAAGCCCGCCGCATGGAACGCCTCAGTGGCCTCGACGCGGGTCTGTTGTACAGCGAATCCTCCACGGTGCCGCTGCAGGTGTGTTCGATCACCGAGCTGGACACCTCGACCGTGCCGGGCGGCTATACCTTCGAGAAGTTCCGCGACCAGCTGGCGTCGCGGGTTCCGGCGATCCCGGTGTTCCGCACCAAGCTCGAGGACCCCGACCTGAACATCGACCATCCGGTGTGGGTGGAGGACAAGGACTTCCAGCTCTCCCGGCACCTGAACAGGGTCGCGCTGCCGGAGCCCGGCGGGCGCGAGGAGCTCGCGCAACTGTGCGGGCGGCTCGTCGCGACCCCGCTGGAGCGCAGCAAGCCGCTGTGGGAGATGTGGGTGATCGAGGGGGTGGGTGGCAGCGCCGCCCACGACGAGCATCGGGTGGCGGTGCTGATGAAGGTGCATCACGCCGCCGTCGACGGGGTGTCGGCGGCCAACCTGCTGGCCCAGTTACTCGACACCGAACCCGATGCGCCGCCGCCCGACCCGGTGGAGGCGCCGCAGCCGGCGAGCGCTTTGGAGATCGCCGCCGACGGGCTCTGGCGGTTCGTGACCCGGCCGTGGCAGCTGACCCGGGTGGTGCCGGTGACGGCGTCGCTGATCACCAACACCGTGACCCGCGCGCTGTCGGGGACGGCGATGGCCGCGCCGTTCTCGGCGCCGTCGACGCCTTTCAACGCGCCGCTGACCTCCGAGCGCACGGTGGCGTTCGCGCAGTTGAGCCTCGACGACGTGAAGAAGGTCAAGAATCAGGCCGAAGTGAAGGTCAACGACGTGGTGATGGCGCTGTGCGCCGGAGCGTTGCGCGGCTACCTCGAAGACCGCGGTGAGCTGCCCGGCAAGCCCCTGATCGCGGTCGTCCCGGCGTCGGTGCACGGTCAGTCCGACCGGCCGGGCCGCAATCAGCTCTCGGGCATGTTCTGCAGCCTGCACACCGACATCGAGGATCCGCTGGAGCGGTTGCACGCGATCGGCGAATCGGACCAGCTCGCCAAGGAACACAGTGGTTCGCTGGGCCCGACGATGCTGGTCGACCTGGCCCAATCTCTGTCGCGCAACGCGTACGGACTGCTGCTCGGGGTGTTGTCGCGCACCTCACTGAGCCGCGCGGTCATCCACAACGTGATCATCTCCAACGTCGCCGGTCCCACGACGACGCTCTACAGCGGCGGCGCCCAGGTCACCGCGCTGTATCCGTTCGGGCCGATCTTCCCCGGTTCCGGGCTGAACATCACGGTGATGTCGATGGGCGACAAGCTCAACGTCGGCATCATCTCGTGCCCGCAGCTCGTCGAGGACCTGTGGGATCTGGCCGACCGGTTCGACGCCGAGCTGACCGAACTGCTGGCACGCTGCTGATTCCCCGAGGCGGTTAAGAGTCCGCGCGAAGCGGGAAGCCTAGACGTCGGCTGCTGGTCGTCGACGGAAGGATGGGATGTGGGCACCCCGCAGGGTGGCGCTCGATTGGGCACGCGATTCGGGCCGTACGAGTTGCATTCCGTGATCGGGGTCGGGGGGATGGGCGAGGTGTACCGCGCCTACGACACCGCGCGTGAGCGCATGGTCGCGATCAAACTGCTGCGCCCGGAGATGGCCGCCGACCGCAGCTTCCAGGACCGGTTCCGCCGCGAATCCCGCGTCGCGGCGCGCCTGCAGGAACCCCACGTGATCCCCGTGCACAACTTCGGGGAGATCGACGGCCAGCTCTACATCGACATGCGCCTCGTCGACGGCGCCAGCCTCAAAGAGGTGCTGCGCAACGACGGCCCGCTGCCGCCGGCCCGCGCGGTCGCGATCCTGCGCCAGGTCGCCGCGGCGCTGGACGACGCGCACGCCAACGGCCTGGTGCATCGCGACATCAAACCGGAGAACGTGCTGCTGACCCACGACGACTTCGCCTACCTGGTCGACTTCGGGATCGCGCACGGCGGCGGGGAGGCGTCGGTGACGTCGACGGGCCTGGTCGTCGGGTCCAGCGCGTACATGGCGCCGGAACGATTCTCCGGGGAACGCGGCGGCCCCGCCTCGGACATCTACTCGCTGGCGTGCCTGCTGTACGAGTCGATGACGGGCCGCGCCCCGTTCGAGGCCGCCGACGTGCGGCAGGTGTGGAGCGCGCACATGTTCGCCCCGCCGCCGCGGCCGAGCATCATGCGCCGCGGTATCAGCCGCGCGTTCGACGACGTGATCGCCCGCGGCATGGCCAAGGATCCCGCCGAGCGCTACGCCACCGCCGGGGAGCTGGGTCGCGCCGCCGCCGCGGCTCTCGCGGCGGTCGACGCCGCACCCGCACCGGAGCCCGCCGCGACCCCGCCGGCGACCCGACAGTTCACCCAGGCCCAGCCGACCCCGACCCCGGCGCCGATGCCGCCGCCACCCCCGCCGCCGGGACGGCGGTTCACCCGCGGGCAGCTCGCGCTGATCGGCGCCATCGTGGTGCTGTTCACCGCTGCCGTGATCCTCGCGTTGGTGCTGGTGTTCAGCGGCGGGAAGGAGTCGGCTCCGCCGCGCATCGCGGCGCCTCCGCAGTCCTCGACGGAGACGTCGGCGTCGCCGGAGTCGCCGAACAGGTCGGCGGTCGACGGGGTGTCGGGCACTGATTCGCAGGGCTTCGTCGGGCACACCGCGCGTTGCGACTCCGGGGATACGCCCGCCGCGTTGATCCGCACGTCGCTGTCGCTGGCGATCATCTGCGAGGCCGGCGACGGCGACTACTACTACCGCGGGGAGCGGCTGCGCGACGGCGCCAACCGCGAGATCCAGGGCGCCACCCGCTCCGGCGACGGGTTCACCGTCACCGGATCCGACGGGGCCCGCTACGACGTGCAACCCAACCAGCTGACCATCTCCAGCGGCGGCAGCGTCGACTCTGCCGAACCCGCCCTGGAGTGGGGCTCGGCCGACTGATCACGCCGACTGATCAGGGCGGCGGGGGCGGCGGCAATGGCGGCGGCGGGGGTGGCAGCGGTGGCGGTG
>NZ_MVID01000016.1 GCF_002086815.1 Mycolicibacterium parafortuitum | reverse complement strand
AGGCGATCTACCAGGCGATATACGTTCAGGGCAAAGGTAGCTTGCGCCGCGATCTACACACCTATCTGCGGACCGGTCGCGCGATCCGCCACCCGCGCCGGCGTCCCGGAGAACGCCGCGGACGTATCCCGGGCATGGTCAACATCAGCCAACGCCCCGCCGAAGTCGAGGACCGCGCCATCCCCGGGCACTGGGAAGGCGATCTGATCCTGGGCAGTACCGAATCGGGTTCGGCGATCGGCACACTGATCGAACGCAGCACCCGGTTCACCCTCCTGCTGCACCTGCCCGGCGACCACACCGCCGCGACTGTGCAGGACGCCATCGTGGCCAAGATGGCCCAATTGCCCAGCCTGATACGCAAATCGTTGACCTGGGATCAAGGCAAAGAGATGGCCAACCACCTGGCCATCGCCGAAGCGACCGACCTGGACATCTACTTCTGTGATCCGCACTCGCCGTGGCAGCGTGGAAGCAACGAAAACACCAACGGGCTACTGCGCCAGTGGTTTGCCAAAGGCGCTGACCTATCAGTGTTTCCGCCCGACTATCTTGATTACGTCGCCACCAAACTGAACAACCGGCCACGCCAGACCCTGGGCTGGAAAACACCCGCCGAAGCACTCCACGAACTACTCTGCAATCCGTCCGATTCACCCACTGTTGCTTCGACCCCTTGAAACCGCCGGCCGAAACTCGCCAACAAGTTCAGACTCGACGCCCATCAGAGCGCAGACGCCACGCTCCCGTAACGGTTTCAAAAGGTTGTCGGATGCCGCCTGGACGCGAACATCGTCGGCGCCATGGCGGCCGAGGAGCGTAGCCGCTTACCCGGCCGGCGGATCCAGGGACTCGGTGATCCGATCGAGCAGGCGAGTCAGTTGGCGCTGTTCCTCCGCGGTGAGGCAGCCGAAGACCTCCCCCGCGGCGACGACGTAGTCGCGCAGCCACTTTCGCGCCTGCGCCTGCCCGGCGGCCGTGGTCGTCAGGCGTATCGCGCGGCGGTCGTTGTCGTCGACCCCACGCGCGACCAACCCGTCGCGAACGAGCGCCTCCACGAGCGTCGACGCCGTCCCCTGGCTGATCCCCACCTCCCGGGCCAGATCCGCGAGCCGGACCGGCTGCATTCGGGCCACCTCGGCGAGCAACTTCGCTCTCGGGGTCGAGACGCCGTGCTCCCCCAGGCGATCGTCAAAGGCTCGCACCACCGATTTGCCCGCGCGCCCGAACGCATCGGCCAGGCGTCCCGCGCGTCCACCCGCCGCTTCCTTCATGTTGACGAAATACTATCAGCGTCCATATAGTTTGATATCAAATCATTTGTCTACGAATTATTGGAGATGAAATTGTGCGTATTCGTTACAGGTGGCAGCGGTTTTGTCGGGCAGCACCTGATCAGAAGACTGGCCGGCGCGGGACACGACGTGCATGCGCTCGCCCGCACGGAGGCGGCCGCCGGCCTCGTCGGCCGGGCCGGGGCCGAGCCGGTTGCCGGCAACCTGGCGGAACTGCTCGAAGGTGACCGCCCGCAGTGGACGTCGGCGCTGCACGGCGCCGACGCCGTCGTGCACGGGGCCGCCTACATGGCGTTCTGGGGACGCGACGACGTCTTCCGACGGGCCAACCTCGAGCCCAGCGTCGCCCTCCATCGAATCGCCGCGGCGTCCGGGGTCGACAGGTTCGTACTGATCAGCGCCGCGAGCGTGGCGACCGGCACCCAGCGTGCGCCGATCGTCGACGAGGACACCGGCGAGGGGCAGCCCAATATCGCCTACAGCCGCATCAAACTCGAGACCGAGCGCGCCCTGCTCACCGCCGTCACACCGACGATGACTACGGTCGCGCTCCGACCGCCGTTCATCTGGGGCGCGGGCATGTCGACCCTGGACGAATTCGTCGCCGCGGTGGAAGCCGGCCGGTTCAGCTGGATCGACAACGGCAGCCACATCGTCGACTTCGTCCACGTCGACAATCTCGCCGAGGCGGCCCGGCTCGCCCTCACCCGCGGCGGCACCGGTCGCGCGTACTACGTCACCGACGGCGCACCCATGCCGGCGCGTGACCTCTTCACCCCGCTACTGGCTACCAAAGGTGTCGACGTGGGCGCGGCCCGCAGCGTGCCGAGCACGGTGGCGGCCCCGCTCGGCGCACTGCTGGACGCAGGGGCACGCCTGTTGCGCCGACCGGAACCGCCGGCGTTGACGAACTGGATCACCGCGTTCATGGGCCGCGATCGCAGCTACGACATCGCCGCGGCGAGAAGCGAACTCGGCTACACACCGACGGTGGACCTGGCAACCGGTCTTGCCGAGATGACGCGCGCCGTCGCCCGCTAGCCTTCCCACCGGACCTCGTCGGGCGTCTTGTCGTCGCGCAGCCCGCGCCAGCTCGCCTGCCGCAGTCTGCCGTCGGAGGTGCGTTCGCTGTAGCGGACCTCCCCCACCAGCTCCGGACGTACGTATGTCACCCCTTTCGCGTCCTGCTTGGGAAGCTCTGTGGCGAAGGGTGATTCGTCGGTGTGTAGCGGTTCCAGCGTCTTCTTCAGTGACGCCAGCGCCTTGTCGGTGAACCCGGTACCGACCCGCCCGACGAACTGCAGCCCGTCCCCGTCGGGCACCCCCAGCAGCAGCGCCCCGATCCCGCTCGTGCGTCCGCCCTCGCCCTGGCGCCAGCCGCCGATCACCACCTCCTGGGTGTTCCAGATCTTGTCTTTTATCCACGCCGACGACCGCCGTCCCGGCTGATAGGTGGAGTCTCGCTTCTTGGCGACTACCCCTTCCCACCGTTTGGATCTCGCGAGTTCCAGCGCCTCGGGTCCGTCGCCGTCCAGCGGGTCGGGAACGATCAGACCGCCACCTTCGGCCAAGGCCTCCAACAGCTTTCGTCGGTCGGTGTATTTCGCCTTGGTCAGCGACCGGCCGTCGAGGAACAGGATGTCGAAGGCCCAGAACTCCACCCTCGTCGAGCGGGCCCGGTTCTGCATCTCACCGAAGCTCGGCACCCCGGACTCGTCGAGCGCCACCGCTTCGCCGTCGAGGACCACGTGGTGGTCGGCAAGGTCGGCGGCCACGGCCTCGAACTGCGGATACTCGCCGGTGACGTCGCGGCCCCGGCGCGAGCGCACCGTGAGCCGACCGTGGTCGGCCTCGACGAGCACCCGGTAGCCGTCCCATTTGCCTTCGAACGCCCACTGCGACTTCTTGAGCTTCTGCACCGAACCCTCGGTGGAGAGCATCGGCGCGAGGTCCCCGGCGGTCGGTTTCGGTTGGTCCTTCATCCGGTGCGCAAGCCAGTTCTTGCCGTCGGTCTGGATCAGCGCGTACCGCCCCTCGACCTTCTCGCCGTGCAGCGTGACGATCACCTCACCGCCCTTGGCCGGGCCGTCGGGCGGATTGTCGTGGAACTTCTCGGTCTCGTAGGTGCCGGTGTCCCAGATGTAGACCTCGCCGCCGCCGTACTCCCCCTTCGGGATCTCCCCGGCGAAGTCGATGTAGTCCATCGGGTGGTCCTCGGTGTGCACGGCGAGGTGGTTCTCGGACGGGCTGTCGGGCAGGTTCTTCGGCACCGCCCAGCTCACCAGCACACCGTCTCGCTCCAGCCGGAAGTCGTAGTGCAGCCGCCGCGCGTGGTGCTCCTGGATGACGAACTTGTCGTTGGCGCCGGTCTCGGGCGGCTCGGCGGGCACCGGCTCCGGCGTCTTCGTGCGGTCCCGCATGCTGCGGTAGCGGGTGAGCTTGTCGGTGGCCGGCAACGGCGGGTCCAGTGCTGCCAGCAGATCACCGTCCCGCTCGAGGCGGTCGAGCACCTCGTCGAAGGTCAGGTGCCGCAGATCCGGGTCCTCGATCTCGTCCCAGGTGCGCGGCGCGGCGACGGTCGGATGTTCGCGTCCGCGAAGCGAATACGGGGCGATGGTGGTCTTGTTGCCGTTGTTCTGGCTCCAGTCGAGGAACACCTTGCCCTCGCGCAAGCTCTTGGTCATCGTCGCGGTGACCCGCTTGGGCATGATCTGTTCCAGCTGCTGCGCAACGCGTTTGGCCAGCACCGAGGCCCCGCGCGAACTGATCGGCTCCTCCAGCGGCACGTAGAGGTGAAGGCCCTTGCTGCCGCTGGTCAGCGGGAACGTCGTCAGCCCGATATCGGTGATCAGACCGCGCACCTCGTGGGCGACCTCGCAGAGCTGACGGAATGTCACCCCGTCGCCGGGATCCAGGTCGAACACGATCCGCGTGGCAGGTCCGGGGTCTCCGTCGACGAACCGCCATTGCGGCACGTGCACCTCCAGCGCGGCCTGCTGCGCGATCCAGGCCAGCCCCTCGACGGTGTCGATCAGCGGGTATGTAGTGGTCCCCGATTTGTGTTTGATGGTGCCGCGGTCCAGCCAGTCCGGCGCCGAGGATGCCAGCTGCTTCTCGAAGAACGACGACTCCTCGACACCGTTGGGCCACCGCTTTCGGGTCACGGCCCGCCCGGCGATGTGCGGCAGCATCGCCTGCGCGACGTCGACGTAGTACTCGAAGACCTCCGCTTTGGTGGTTCCCGTCGCGGGGTACAGCACCTTGTCCGGGTTGGTCAGCTTCACCCGGTCATAACGGTCCACCACACAACGGTATTACCCGCTGCGCGCGCGGTAGCGTCGAAACCATGCGGGCACTGGTCATCGGCGAGGCACTCATCGACATCGTCGAACGGGGCGGCGAGGTCACCGAGCATGTCGGCGGCAGCCCGCTCAACGTTGCCGTCGGCCTGGCCCGCCTCGGCCGCGACGTCGACTTCCTGACCCACATCGGCACCGACGATCGCGGTCGACGTATCGCCCGCTACGTCGAATCCTCGGGCGTGCAACTGGTTCCGGGCAGCGATACCGCGGCGTCCACCGCGACCGCCCGCGCCGTGCTCGACGCCGCCGGCTCGGCGACCTACACCTTCGACATCGACTGGGCGTTGACGGGCACGCCCGAGGTGGCACCGCCGCTGGTGGTGCACACCGGATCGATCGCCGCGGTGCTCGAACCCGGCTGCCTGGCCACCGAAGCGCTGGTCCAGACCTACCACCTCTCCGCGACGTTCACCTTCGACCCGAACATCCGGCCCGCGCTGATCGACGACACCGACGCGGCCCGGTCACGCATCGACCGGCTCCTGGAGCGCGCCGACGTCGTCAAGGTCAGCCACGAGGACCTGCACTGGCTGGACCCATCGCGGACCCCCGAGGAGATCGCCGAATCCTGGCTCGCCGTCGGGCCCGCGATCGTCGTCGTGACCTTCGGCGCGGAGGGTTCGATCGCGATGTGTGCGGACGGCACGGTGCGGGTACCTGCCGGAAATGTGCAGGTGGTGGACACTGTCGGGGCCGGAGACGCCTACATGGCCGGGCTGATCGACGCACTGTGGTCGGCGGATCTGCTGGGCGCGCAGCAACGGACGCGGCTGACCCGGATCGGGGTCGAGTCGCTGACCGCCGCCGTGCGCGCCGCGACCCTCGCATCGGCGCTCACGGTCGCCAAACCCGGCGCCGACCTGCCTGATCGTGTTACCCGCGATCGGGCGGCGGCATCGGACATACTGGGCTGATGCGGTCCATCTGGAAGGGTTCCATCGCCTTCGGCCTGGTCAACGTCCCGGTCAAGGTGTACAGCGCCACCGAGGACCACGACATCAAGTT
The DNA here is from genome assembly GCF_002086815.1 of Mycolicibacterium parafortuitum. Lineage (GTDB taxonomy): Bacteria > Actinomycetota > Actinomycetes > Mycobacteriales > Mycobacteriaceae > Mycobacterium > Mycobacterium parafortuitum. The sequence continues at coordinate 118,898 of NZ_MVID01000016.1, read as the reverse complement.
CCACCAGGTCCACGAGAAGGACAACGGCCGGATCCGCTACAAGCGGGTCTGCGAGGTCTGCGGTGAGGTGGTCGAGTACCGCGACATCGCCAAGGCCTTCGAATCCGACGACGGCCAGACGGTGATCATCACCGACGACGACATCTCCACGCTGCCCGAGGAACGCAGCCGCGAGATCGAGGTCCTGGAGTTCGTGCCGGCGAGCGACCTCGACCCACTGATGTACGACCGCTCGTATTTCCTCGAACCCGACGGCAAGTCGGCGAAGTCCTATGTGCTGCTGGCCAAGACGCTCGCCGAGACCGATCGCGTCGCGATCGTGAACTTCGCGCTGCGCAACAAGACGCGGCTGGCGGCGCTGCGGGTGAAGGACTTCAGCAAGCGTGACGTGATGATGATCCACACGCTGCTGTGGCCCGACGAGATCCGCGACCCCGATTTCCCGGTGCTCGACAAGAAGGTCGAGGTCAAGCCCGCCGAGTTGAAGATGGCCAGTCAGGTCGTCGATTCGATGACCGACGATTTCAACCCCGACCGCTACCACGACGACTACCAAGAGCAGCTTCACGAGCTGATCCAGGCGAAACTCGAAGGCGGCGAAGCGTTCACCACCGAGGAGCAGCCGCAGGAGCTCGACGAGGAAACCGAGGACGTCTCGGACCTGTTGGCCAAACTCGAGGCCAGCGTGAAGGCGCGCAAACAGCAGAGCTCAAGCAAGTCCTCGGATTCCGACGACGATTCCGACGACGACGACGATTCCGACAACGACGAGCCCGCCAAGAAGGCTCCGGCGAAGAAGGCGGCCAAGAAGGCACCCGCGAAGAAGGCCGCGAAAAAGGCCCCGGCCAAGAAAGCCGCCGCCAAGAAGAGCTGACGTCCGTCGCTGAATGCACGCTTTCTGACGAGATTCGGCACCCGCCCCGACAAGACGCGTGCACTCGATACTGCCCGCGCGCGGAACTCGAACGAAAATAGAACGTGTTCCAAAAAGTGCTTACGCGGGTTGCGTGGCCTTGCTAGCGTGGCCCGCGTCGACCCACCGACGGCGAATGGAGACGCGCGTGATTCTGGACCGGTTCCGGCTCGACGATCAGGTGGCGATAGTGACCGGAGCCGGGCGAGGCCTGGGTGCCGCGATGGCCGTCGCGTTCGCCGAAGCCGGTGCTGACGTGGTCATTGCCGCCCGCACGCAGTCCCAGTTGGAGGCGGTCGCCGAACAGGTCGCCGGCGTCGGGCGGCGTGCCCACATCGTCGTCGCCGATCTCGCCCGGCCCGAGGACACCGCCGCGCTGGCGGCGCAGGCCGTCGACGCCTTCGGCAGGCTAGACATCGTCGTGAACAACGTCGGCGGCACGATGCCCAACGCGCTGCTGAACACGTCGACGAAGGACATCCGCGACGCGTTCACGTTCAACGTCGCGACCGCACACGCGCTGACGACTGCCGCGGTGCCGCTGATGCTCGAACACTCCGGCGGCGGCAGCATCATCAACATCACCTCGACGATGGGCCGCCTCGCCGGTCGTGGTTTCGCCGCCTACGGCACCGCGAAAGCCGCGCTCGCCCATTACACGCGACTGTCGGCGCTCGACCTGGCCCCGCGTATCCGGGTGAACGCGATCGCCCCCGGATCGATCCTGACCTCGGCACTGGAGATCGTGGCGAGCAACGATGAGCTGCGCACCCCGATGGAGCAGGCCACCCCGATGAAGCGGCTCGGCGATCCGCTCGACATCGCCGCTGCCGCCGTGTATCTCGCGTCACCGGCCGGGGCGTACCTGACGGGCAAGACCCTCGAGGTCGACGGCGGCCTCACTGTTCCGAACCTCGAACTCCCCATCCCCGATCTGTAAGGAGCACCCCGCATGGCGATCAAAGTCGCAGCCATCGGCACCGGGAACGTCGGTGGGCACGCACTCGCGCAGCTCATCACCGATCCTCGTTTCGAGCTCACCGCGGTCTGGGTGTCCTCGGAGCCCAAGGCCGGCAAGGACGCCGCAGAGCTTGCCGGACTGCAGAAGTCGACGGGCATCCGCGCGACCACCGACCTCGACGAGGTGCTGGCGACCGGACCCCAGTGCGCGGTCTACACCGCGCTGGCCGACAACCGACTGCCCGACGCACTGGAGGACTACCGCCGCATTCTGGCCGCGGGCATCAACGTCGTCGGCAGCAGCGCGGTGTTCCTGCAGCACCCGTGGCAGGTGCTGCCGGACGACATGATCGCCCCGATCGAAGACGCGGCAAAAGCGGGCAACGCCAGCATCTTCGTGAACGGCATCGATCCCGGCTTCGCCAACGACCTGCTGCCGATGGCACTGGCCGGGACCTGCCAGAGCATCCAGCAGATCCGCTGCATGGAGATCATCAACTACGACACCTACGACAGCGCGGCCGTCATGTTCGACGTGATGGGCTTCGGCGGCTCGCTCGACGAGACGCCGATGCTTTTGCAGCCCGGCGTACTGAGCCTCGCGTGGGGTTCGGTGGTGCGGCAACTGGCCGCCGGACTGGGCATCGAACTGGACGAGGTGAACGAGACGCACGTACGGGTTCCGGCCCCCGAGACGTTCGACATCGCGGCGGGGCGCATCGAGGAAGGGACCACCGCAGCAATTCGATTCGAGGTTCGCGGAATCAAGGACGGCAACGTCGCCGTCGTCCTCGAACACGTCACCCGGCTGCGTGACGACCTGTGCCCGGACTGGCCGCAACCGGCTCAGCACGGCGGGTCGTACCGGATCGAGATCACCGGCGAACCGTCCTATGCGCTGGACCTTTGCCTGAGCAGCCCCAACGGCGACCACAACCACGCGGGACTGGTCGCGACCGCGGCCCGGGTCGTCAACGCGATCCCGGCAGTGATCGACGCGCCGCCCGGAATCGTGACTGCGCGAAAGTTACCTCCCATTACGGGCAAAGGTCTGTACGCTAAGCCTTGAAACTCGCTGGAAGGACCCTGAAATGAAGGCTCGTCTGAGCACCCTCGCCGCTTTCCTCGTCGCCGGGGGCGCTGCCGCGGCCATCGCCGCCGCCCCGGTTGCGCTCGCGCAGCCGAACTGCTCCACCACGTCCAGCGGCGCCGGAGGCCGGACCGAGGTGTGCCAGTCGCCGGGCAACGCCCAGATCAGCTCGACCCCCGGGGTTTACGCAGTGCCGTGGTACGGCGGCGGCATGTTCCCGTGGGAAGGCTACGGCCCGTACATCTTCTGATCGCGTGACGACCGCCATGCGGTATCTCGCCGGGCTCGTCGCGAGCCTGGGGTTCCTGGCGATCGCGGCGGCACCCACCGCCGCCGCGGCGCCGGACTGCTCGAAAGTCGGCCAGACGGTCACCTTCTGCGAAACAAACGGCAGCACCCAGATCATCGCCACACCTCCGCCGTGGAACTACGGCGGCTGGAACGGCATGGGTTTCTGGCCGCTCGTCGGCGCCTACGGGCTCGGCCCGTGGTGAGTCGGCCTCCCCGATAGCTCCACACGAAGGTTTCGGCTAACCTAACTTTTCTATTCGAAAGCCCGGATAGAAGAGGGGTGCCGTGATCTCGAACGTCCGTCCGCAGCCTCGGCGATGGCTGCTGCTCGGCCCCGCGTTCGTCGCCGCGATCGCCTACGTCGATCCGGGCAACGTCGCGGCCAACGTCAGCGCGGGCGCGCAGTTCGGCTTCCTGCTCGTCTGGGTCATCGTCGTCGCGAACCTGATGGCCTGCCTGGTGCAGTACCTGTCCGCCAAGCTCGGACTGGTCACCGGGCGCTCGCTGCCGGAGGCGGTGGGCGCGCGGATGGGCCGCCGGGCCAGGCTCTCATTCTGGGTGCAGGCCGAATTGGTCGCGATGGCAACCGATCTCGCCGAGGTGGTGGGCGGTGCCATCGCGCTGTACCTGCTCTTCGATTTGCCGCTTCTGGTCGGCGGCGTGATCACAGGTGTGGTGTCGCTGGTCCTGTTACTCGTCAAAGATCGGCGCGGCCAGCGGATGTTCGAACGGGTCATCACCGGGCTGCTGATGGTGATCGCGGTCGGCTTCTTGACCAGCCTGTTCGCCTCGCCCCCGCCGGTGGCCGACGCAGCCGAGGGTCTGATCCCCCGGTTCGACGGCGCCGAGAGCATCCTGCTCGCCGCCGCGATGCTGGGCGCGACCGTCATGCCCCACGCGGTGTACCTGCACTCCGGCCTGGCGCGGGACCGCCACGGGCACCCCGCGCCCGGCCCCGAACGACGGGCCCTGCTGCGCATTACGCGCTGGGACGTCGGCATCGCGATGCTCGTCGCCGGTGCGGTCAACCTGTCGATGCTGTTGGTCGCGGCGGCCAACCTGCAGGGCATGGACGACACCGACTCGATCGAGGGGGCGCACGCCGCCGTCGAGACCACCCTGGGTTCGACGGTCGCCCTGCTGTTCGCGATCGGCCTGCTGGCTTCAGGTCTGGCGTCGTCGTCCGTCGGCGCCTACGCCGGGGCGATGATCATGCAGGGGCTGCTCCGGCGCTCGGTGCCGCTGCTGGCACGCCGTCTCATCACCCTGCTGCCCGCGCTGGCCATCCTGGCGATCGGCATCGATCCCAGTCGCGCACTGGTGCTTTCACAGGTGGTGTTGTCGTTCGGCATCCCGTTCGCGTTGATCCCGCTGGTGCGACTGACCGCCGATCGTGGCTTGATGGGCGTCGACGTCAATCACCGAGTCACCACGCTTCTCGGCTGGGTGGTCGCCGGCTTGATCACCGCGCTGAACATCGTGCTGATCTACCTGACCGTGTGGGGCTAACCCGGGTCCGCGACCACACCGAGGACGGCGCCACCGACGACGGCGACGAGCAGCGTCAGGGCGAGGCCGAGGATCGTGTACACGCCGGGGCCGCTGGTGCCGCGGTGATACGGCCGGTCGGTGGGCTTGGGCTGCCGACGCTGATTGGCCCATCCGACCGCCACCACACCGGCGTTGACGGCAAGAACACCCGAGACGGCGATTACCGACCCGGCGACTACGGCGGACATCCGACCCCCCTCGATTATCCGGAACAAATGCCAATTCATGCATTTCTAGCAAATACGGCAACCCATGTGAAATCGGCCTAAACTTGAGAGTTTGCGATCGACGACGACGGACAGCCCCGATACGTAAGGAGAGCGATTGTCTCCCCAGGTCACGGACAGCGCGCACCAACCAGGCGGTCGGCACAGCTACTTTGCGTACGGATCCAATCTCTGTGTGCGCCAGATGGCCAACCGCTGCCCGGATGCCTCCCACCCGCGCCCCGCCAGGCTCGCCGACCACGACTGGTTGATCAACGAGCGCGGCGTGGCGACCATCGAACCGTTCGCCGGCGGCGAGGTGCACGGCGTGGTGTGGCAGGTGTCCGACCGCGATCTGGCCACCCTTGACAGCGCCGAAGGCGTTCCGGTGCGCTACCGACGCGACGAGATGACCGTGCACACCGACAGCGGCTCGGCCCCGGCGTGGGTGTACGTCGATCACCGCGTCGAACCCGGACCTCCCCGTCCCGGCTACCTGGAGCGCATCCTCGACGGCGCGCACCACCACGGTCTGCCCCGCCGGTGGATCGAATTCCTCGAGCGCTGGGATCCCGCGCACTGGCCGCAACACCGCGAGAGACTGGGATCAGCAGGGCCGCAGACACTTTCGGAGCTGCTCGGCGACCCCGCCGTCACCGAGGAGGTGACGCTGCGGTCCCGGTTCGGTTTCCTGGCCATCCACGGCGGCGGTCTGGAGCAGATGACCGACGTCATCGCCGAACGCGCCGCCGACGCCGCGGACGCGTCGGTGTACGTGGTGCGCCACCCGGACCACTATCCGCATCACCTGCCGTCCGCGCGTTACGACCCCGCACAGTCGGCGCGGCTGACGGAGTTCCTCGACCACGTCGACGTCGCGGTGTCGCTGCACGGCTATGGCCGCATCGGTCGCAGCACGCACCTGCTCGCCGGTGGCCGCAACCGTGAGCTCGCCGCACACCTGAAGCGCTGCATCGACATTCCCGGCTATCGGGTCGTCACCGATCTCGGGTCGATCCCCCAGGAATTGCGGGGACTGCACCCCGACAACCCGGTCAACCGCGTCCGCGGTGGCGGTACCCAGTTGGAGCTGTCGGCCCGCGTGCGCGGTACCAGCCCCCGCAGCGCGCTGCCCGGTGACGACGGACTGTCACCGGCCACCTCGGCCCTGGTTCAGGGCCTGGTGGTCGCCGCACGGTCGTGGGATCGGTTGTCGCACTGATGCGTTGCGTGCTCGCCGTGGGAGCGCTCGTCGCCGGGCTCGTCGCGCCGGCCGCCCACGCGCAACCGTCCGCCGTCGAGTCCGCACTGGAGGCCGCCGTCGCCCGCGACGACCTCGCCGGCGGAATCGCAACGGTCAGGAACGGGGCCACCGTCACCACCATGTCGGCGGGATACGCCAACCCCGCGACCGGGGCGCCGTTCGGCCCCGACACCCGCGTGCGTATCGCCAGCATCACCAAAACCTTTGTCGCGGCGGCAGTTCTGCAGCTCGTCGGCGAGGGCCTGGTCGATCTCGACGCACCGGTCGAGAGGTATCTGCCGGGCCTGCTGCACGGTGCCGGCATCGACGGCAACGCGATCACCGTGCGCCACCTGCTACGTCATCAGAGCGGGCTCCCGGAGTACTTCGACGACACCACCGAGCCGCCGGATAGCCCGGTCCCGGCACGCGACTACGTCGCACAGGCCCTCGCCAAACCCAGGGTGCCGCCCGGCGGACCGGTGCCGGTGTACACGAACACCAACTATTTCGTGGCGGGACTCATCCTGGAAGCCGTCACGGGCCGCTCCGCCGCCGACGAGATCACCCGGCGCATCATCGTCCCGCTGGGCCTGACGCACACCTACTTCCCGGCGCCGGGCGACACCGGGCTGTCGGCACCGATGGCACACGGCTACGAGGTCGTCGACGGACACCGCACCGACGTCACCGCCGCCGAACCCTCCGGCTACTACACGGCCGGAGCGCTCGTCTCGACCGGCGAGGACACCACCGCGTTCCTCGCGGCACTGCTGGACGGCCAAGTCGTCGGACCCGCCGACCTCGCGCAGATGAGGGACACCGTCGCGTGGCCGCTGCACGGGCCGCAGTTCCGGTACGGGCTGGGCCTGGTGAGCATCGATCTGGACTGCGGGATCAGGGTCTGGGGCCACGGCGGCGATCTGCCCGGCTATCACAGCATCGCCGTCGCCGCGCCGGGCCGCCCCGCGGTCGCGGCCACCTTCACGCAGGGAACGCCGGGGGTCACCTCCCTCGCGAACGACCCCCGGCTCGCGGTGCTCACCGCGGCGTACTGCCCCGGTTAGCGTCCGCACCCATCCGGACGGCGGCCGGCTCCGAATACAGGATGTGAACCCCACCTGCACCGCCACTCGGCCGGCGGTCGCGGCCCCGGCGCCGCCGCGGCGCACGACCCTCCGGCCGGCTCGCGACGTCACCGCCCCCGGCGCCCGCGTCGCGGCGCTGTACCGCACGCGGATCACCCACCTGCGGCGACACCCCGTGCAGCACTATTTCGAGCGCAGCAGCTACAGCTGGTTCGTCGACCTGGACGCGCTGCCTCGCGTCCCGCGGTGGCTGCGTCCGTTCGCCCGGTTCGAGGCGCGCGACCACCTGTGGGCCGCCGGCGACGCCGACACCCTGCGCGGCCGGGTGGACGCGTTCCTGGAGAGCAAGGGAATCGACCTGCCGGGCGGCCGGATCACCGCGCTGATGCAGCCGCGGGTCATGGGTTTCGCGTTCAACCCGCTGACGCTGTTCTGGTGCCACGACGCCAACGGGGTGCTGCGGTGCGTCGTGGCAGAGGTGCAGAACCCGCGCGGGGAACGGCACGCGTACCTGGTTCCGCCATCGGGCGATGATCACCCCGCGATCGTCGACAAGAGGTTTCCCACCTCGACCGTCGACGGCGTCGGCGGGCACTATCTGGTGCGCGCACCCGAACCCGCCGACCGACTCGACATCAAGATCTCGTCGCACCGCGGCGACACGCCGGCGTTCGTCGCGACAGTGCGGGGTGACCTGCGGCCGGCGACCTCGCGCCAGATCGTCGCGCTGCAACTGCTGGCGCCGGCGGCCCCGCTGATGGACGCGCTGAGCATGCGGATCCAGGGCGCCATGCTGCGGCTGAAAGGAGTCCCGGTGGGGGCGCGTCCATCGCGGCGGTCCACGCTGCGATGCGCACAGTGACAATATCGACGCTGGTGGGAGCTAGGCTACCGCTCGTGACCGCCGAACTCGACGCACTGTTGCGCCAGGTGGCCCAGCGTGATGCCGAAGCTTTCGCAGCCCTCTACGACCAGACGCGCGCGCGGGTGTTCGGCCTGGTCTCCAAGGTGCTGCGCGATCCCGGCTACAGCGAGGAGACGACCCAGGACGTCTATCTCCAGGTGTGGCGCACCGCGGCCAGTTACGACCCGTCGGCCGGTTCGCCGCTGAGCTGGCTGCTGACGCTGGCGCACCGGCGCGCGGTCGACCGGGTCCGCTCCGAGGAGGCGGCAAGCTCGCGGGACGCCCGCTACGGCGCCGCGACCACCGAGCCGCCGACGGACCATGTCTCGGACACCGCCATCCTGCGCGACGAGCGGCAGCGGGTGGCCGACTGCCTGGACTCGCTGACCGACACCCAACGCGAATGTATCCACCTCGCGTATTACGACGGTCTGACCTACGTTCAGGTGTCCGAGCGGCTCGCCACGAACCTTGCGACCATCAAGTCCCGGATGCGTGACGGAATCCGTGGCCTGCGTAGATGTCTGGGGGTGGCATGACGAATCCACAGGGTGACCTTCTGTCGCTGGCCACGCCGTATGCGCTGTACGCGGTCAGCGACGCCGAAGCCGCGGCGATCGACCGGGAACTCGCCGGGGCGCCGCGCGACGCCGCCGAGGCGTTCGCCGCCGAAGTGCGCGCGGTGCGCGAGACGATGGCGGCGCTCGCGGCCGCCACCGCGGTGGAACCACCGGCCGAGCTGCGAGACAGGATCCTCAACGAGATCGCCGACGACCGAGTGGTCACGTTGCCCGCACAGCAGCGGTCGCGGCGGTGGTCGCGGGTGGTGTTGTCCGCCGCGGCGGCAGTGGTGATCGGAGTCGGCGCGCTCGTCGTCGGCTACGCGCTGCGGCCCGCGGCGACGATCTCCCCCGCCGAGCAGATCTTCGCCGCCCCGGACGTCCGGACGGTCTCCGGGGAGATCCCGGGCGGCGGCACCGCCACGGTGGTGTTCTCCCGCGAGCGCAATTCCGGTGTGCTGGTGATGAACAACGTCAGCCCGCCGCAACCGGGCACGGTCTACCAGATGTGGCTGATCGGCGCCGACGGGCCGCACTCGGCGGGAACGATGGACTCCGAGTCGGTGGCGCCGTCGACCACGGCGGTGCTGCCCGATCTCGGGTCGTCGCAGACCCTGGCCTTCACGATCGAGCCGCCGGGCGGGTCGACACGGCCCACCAGCCCGGTGTTCGCCGAACTGCCGCTGGTCTGACGCCGCCGCTCAGGTCTCCAGCGTCGCGGCGGCAGCCTCGGCGAGCACGTCGTCCACATCGTGCCGGCGGGCCCACGCCCGCCGCTGGCGGCTGGCGCCGTTGCCGTGTTCGGCGACGCGTGCCAGCCCGTCGATGACCAGGTCCCGGTCGCCGGCGGCGTCCAGCGCGGGCCCGACGCGCTCGGCGAGACGCCCGAGCAGCTCCGGTATCGGCGCGGCGGCGTGGTCGTCCAGGTCGACGCCGTCGCCGTCGATGCCCTTGCGGGCGGCCTTCCAGTACGCGGCCTTCAGCGCGTACGGCGCCAGCGGCCGCACCGGGGCGCCGCGGCGTTCGTCATCGAGGGCGGTCATCACGCAGGCCCGGACCAGCGCTGCGAATAGCACCGTCTCGTCGACCGTCGCGGGCACGTCGGCGACGCGTATCTCGACGGTCGGGAAGCGCGCAGAGGGCCGGACGTCCCAATAGGCCATGGCGTCGTCGCGGATCACCCCGGAGTGGCACAGCATCTGCACGGCCGCGTCGTATTCGTCGGCCGACTCGAAGTGCGGGGGCGGGCCCGCGCTGGGCCAGCGCGCCCACAACACCGAACGCCAGCTCGCGTGACCGGTGTCGGCGTTGCGGTAGATCGCCGAGTTCGCGGTCAACGCCAGCAACAGCGGCAACCACGGCCGCAACCTGTTGCCGACGGCGATGGCGGCGTCGCGGTCGGGCACCGCGACGTGCACGTGGCAGCCGCAGATGCCCTGCTCGTGGGCGATCATGCCGAACCGTTCCCCGATGTCGCGGTAGCGCGGGGTGTCGGTGACCGGGAACTCGTGCGGCAGCGTGGGCGGCAGCCCGACGGCGAGAAGTCGCGCGCCGGCGTCGACGGCGGCCTCGGCCGCGGTGCGGCGCAGGTGAACCAGCTGGTCACGAAGATCACCGGTGGTCCGGACCACATCGGTGGCGGTCTCGACCTGACAGCTGGTCAGCTCCAATTGCAGGTCGACGCCGCCGGTCGCGGCGCGGTCGGCGACCTCGCGGTTGAGCGCGACCGGCTGGCCGGTTCCCGGATCGACGAGAAGGAACTCCTCCTCGACACCGAGCGTGGGGATGTCTGTCATGTCTGCGCTGATCACTGTCCAAAATATTGATCCGGCCCGTCGGATAGTTCGACGACGGGCCGGATCGGGGTGAAGAAAGCCGATGCGTATATGCCCCAGCCCATTCCGCTTCAAACCTGCCCCTACGATCACAATGTGGCAAAGGAATTCCGCTTCGGCGTCGGCGTCACCCGCGTCCGGTCGCGCACGGATCTCGAACAGAGCGCGCGCCGTGCCGAAGCGCTGGGCTTCGACGTCCTGCAGGTTCCCGACCACCTCGGTGGCCCGGCGCCGTTCCCGGTGATGACGGCCATCGCGATGGCGACCTCGACGCTGCGCGTCGGCACGTTCGTGGTCAATTCGGCGTTCTACCGCCCCGCGCTGCTGGCGCGCGACGTCGAGGCCCTGCACACCCTCAGCGACGGCCGGTTCGAACTCGGGCTGGGCACCGGGTACGTGAAGGAGGAGTTCGACGCCGCCGGGATCCCGTTCCCGAGCGCGGGTGAACGCGTCGACCACCTGAGGGCGACCGCCGAATACATGGCCGCGCAGCTGCCGGACGTGCCGCTCATGATCGCGGGCAACGGGGATCGCGTGCTGCGCACCGCGGCACGCGTCGCCGACATCATCGGGTTCACCGGCGGTGACCGTGCCGCGACCGCCGACCGGGACCCGCTGGCCGAGCGGATCGCGTTCGTCCGGGACGCGGCCGGGGACCGGTTCGACGATCTGGAGCTCAACCTCGCGATCACCGCGATGCCGGTCGACGACTCGGGCCGGCCCGACCTGACGATCCCCCGGATCTCGCTGCCGGGTCTGTCGGACGAGGAACTGCTGCGGCACCCGGGCGTGCTGTCGGGGTCGACAGAGCAGATCGCCGAGCAGATCATCCGGTATCGCGACGTCTACGGCATCAGCTACCTGATCGTGCAGATGCGCCACGCCGAGGCGTTCGGCACGGTGATCGAGGTGCTGCGTCAGAGCCAGAGATAGAGCGCCGACAGCAACGCCCAGATCCCGACGCAGTAGACCTCGAACGCCGCGCGCAGCGGGACCGGGGCGTGTCTCAGCTCCATGAAATCGAGGCCGACCAGCCGCACCTTGATCGCGGCGATGCCCAGCACCAGCACCGCCACCGTCGAGCCGGTGCCGTGTTCGGCGCCGACGGCCCAGGAGACGACGGTCGCGGCGACCAGGAACAGCCAGCTGGCGCCGGCGCGGTTATTCAGCAGGGTCAGGACGGTCATCAGCTCACCAGGTACAGCAGTGCGAACAGGAAGATCCACAGCAGGTCCACCAGATGCCAGAAGCAGGCAGCGCCTTCGACCAACGCGGTCCGGGTGGCACTCAGTTCGGCGCGGAACCCGTCGGCTCCTCGCGCGAGCGCTCGTCGGCGGGTCTGGCTCAGCACGAAGGACAGTGCCCCGAGGCCGAGGCACACATGGAACAGGTGCAGACCGGTCAGGATGAAGTAGTAGAGGTAGAAGTCGTTGGCGCCGGGTCCGTGACCCGCGGTGCCCAGGGAGACGTACTCGTAGACCTTCAGAGCGATGAACAGCACACCGCAGCCGATCGCCGCCGCGACCGCCCTGGCCGCGATCGGCCGCATGCCCGCGCGTAACGCGTTGAGCGCCAACACCACACACAGCGAGCTGGTCAACAGCACCAGAGTGTTGAGCACGCCGACGCCGATGTGCAGCGTGGTGCGGGCGTCGTCGAAAACCTCTGGCGCGGTGGCCCGTTCGACCAGGAAGGTGACGAAGAACGCGCCGAAGACGAGCATGTCGCCGAACAGGAAGACCCAGGTGCCGCTTTCGCCGGGGATCCGCCGCGCGTCGCGCGGCGGTGAGGATGTCTCCGTCACGCCGGCTGTGCCTCGGCGATTCCGGCCGAGCGGGCCACCTGCTCGGCCTTGACCGATTTCGAGATCACCGCGGTGGTGGCGAACAGCCACACCACCAGGACCAGCCCCGGGATGTAGAACGCGAACACGCCGTTCCAGGCCAGCGGCCCGTCGTTGAACACCACGACCACGCAACCCGGCAGGGACAGCGTCGCGACCCACAGGTTCAGGTAGCCGTACCAGCGCGGGAACGTCGGCGGGTCGGTCTTGTCGACGAACGCGGCGATGGCCAGCGTGATGTTCTGGATGATGATGGTGCCGACGATGCCGATGAACCACAGCCAGAACACGTCGTTGAGCGCCTGGGTCAGTTCGGCCGAGCGCTCCGCCGGGCGGTAGGCCGCCACGCCGAGGAAGAACTGCGGGAACAGCAGCGCCGGGACGAACACCGTCGCGGCCATCAGCTGGGTCATCGACAGCATGCCCCAGCCGCCCTCGGCCCTGCGGATGCGCAGCACGATCACCGCCAGGAACGGCAGCGCGAGCACCGCCGAGAGCAGCGCGCCCGACACCCCGAAGCGGATCCAGAGCTTGTGCTCGACGAAGAACGCCGCGATCTCGTCGGCCGAGGACGCCGGCGACAGCGGCGGGAACAGCTGCGCGATACCGGAGAAGCTGGCGCCGTAGAGAAGGATCATGACCGTGCCGGCCCAGGCGCCGATGCGTTGCAGTGTCAGCTCCACAGCAGGCACGCTACCGGCCACGACGCGAAGTTTTGACACTTTTGCCATACCGGGCGATCGGCATTGTGGGCTGCGCCCGTCGGGCAGGTAAGCTCCCAGCGTCATTGCCCCCGTAGCTCAGGGGATAGAGCACGGCTCTCCTAAAGCCGGTGTCGCAGGTTCGAATCCTGCCGGGGGCACTTATGTGATGTCGCAAGACATCGGAATAGCCGCGGTTTTTCACGTGTGGGGCCCTTGGGGGCGCCGGCGAATACTCAGCAGGCGGCGCGCAGCACACACCCCGCCACATCACAGGCGCCACCTGTTGCCGGTCCGATGCGTCCCCGTTATGTTCCTCGTGAACGAGAAACCCGGCACGAACATCTTCCAGGGCACCAGGGCTCGACAGCGCTATTGAGGGAGATCATGAAGGCAATCACTCGGGTGCTGATCGCGACGGTGGCCTCCGTCGCGGCATTGTTCGTGAGCACCGGCACCTCTCACGCCGGGTTGGACAACGAGCTCAGCGTGGTCGATGGTCAGGGCCGCACGTTGACCATCCAGCAGTGGGACACGTTCCTCAACGGAGTGTTCCCGCTCGACCGCAACCGCCTGACCCGTGAGTGGTTCCACTCCGGCAAGGCCAGCTACATCGTGGCCGGTGAAGGCGCCGACGACTTCGAGGGCACGCTGGAGCTGGGCTACCAGGTCGGCTTCCCCTGGTCGCTGGGTGTGGGCATCAACTTCAGCTACACCACGCCCAACATCGCCTACGACGGCTTCGGCTTCGTCCCGGTCGGTGACCCCGACTTCGGTTTCCTCAATTCCATCGTGACCCCGCCGTTGCTCCCCGGTGTCTCGATCTCGGCCGACCTCGGTAACGGCCCCGGTATCCAGGAAGTCGCGACCTTCTCGGTCGACGTCGCCGGCCCCGGTGGTTCGGTTGTCGTCTCGAACGCTCACGGCACCGTGACCGGCGCCGCCGGTGGTGTGCTGCTGCGTCCGTTCGCCCGGTTGATCTCCTCGACCGGCGACAGCGTCAGCACCTACGGCCAGCCGTGGAACATGAACTGACACAGCGGATCCCACACGAGGCCGTACGCGACTGTGGGGCCTGTGCACGCGATCGAGGCCTGTTGCGTGCACAGGCCCCACAATTGCGCCCCGCAGCCCGACTACCGGCCAGCAGGTAGTCGACTCTGCCGATTTCCACAGCTGTAGATGGTGGTCACCGTTGACGACTTCACCGGTGATCCAGACCAGAGTTCTCTGTGAACTTGCGGCCAGCCGATCGCAGGTCACCACCATCCACAGGAAAGTCCGGTGAGCCCGATGTCCGATGCCAAGACCGTCCACGAAGTCACCTACGATCTGCTCCGTAAGCTGGGTTTGACAACAGTTTTCGGCAATCCCGGATCGACGGAACAGACGTTTCTGAAGAACTTCCCCCAGGATTTCACCTACGTGCTGGGCCTGCAGGAGGCCTCGGTGCTCGCGATGGCAGACGGCTTCGCGCAAACCACCGGCAAGCCCGCGCTGGTCAACCTGCACACCGCCGCGGGCACCGGCAACGCGATCGGCAGCCTGGTCGCGGCGTACAAGTCGAACACCCCGATGATCGTCACCGCCGGCCAGCAGACCCGCGAGATGCTGCTGATGGACCCGTACCTGGCCAACCGCGACGAGACGATGATGCCGCAGCCCTGGGTCAAGTGGGCCTATCAACCGGCCCGGGCCGAGGACGTGCCCGCGGCGTTCATGCAGGCCTACACCGTGGCGATGCAGCCGCCGATGGGCCCGGTGTTCCTGTCCATCCCGCTCGACGACTGGGACAAGCCCGCGCTCGGCCCCGCCGTGGTCCGCACCGCGAGCCATCACTCCGAACCCGACCGCGCCCGGCTGCGCGACTTCGCCGACCGGATCAACCGCGCGAAGAACCCGCTGCTGGTGATCGGCCCCGAGGTCGACCGCAGCGGAGCCTGGGACGCCGGCGTCGCATTCGCCGAGAAGCTGGGCGCCCCCGTGCTGGGAACCGCGCTGCCCGACCGTATCTCGTTCCCGGAGAACCACAAGCTGTGGGCCGGCCAGCTGCCGATGTCCATCGCCGGCGTCAACCAGGCGGTCTACGGGCACGACCTCGTCATCGTCGTCGGCGCGCAGGTGTTCCGCTACTACCCCTACATCGCCGGCGAGATCCTGCCCGAGGGCACCGAACTGCTGCAGCTGACCGCCGACCCGCACCTGTCGGCCGTGGCGCCGGTCGGTGACAGCGTGCTCGGTGACGTCAAGGTCGCGCTCGACGAGCTGATCGACATGATCGACGGCCACGACCAGGCGTCGGTGACGCCGCCGCTGTCCCCGATCCCCGTCGAGGAGGCCGAGACCACCGCCCCGATGACCGCCAACGCCGTCTACCAGGTGCTGGGCACCTACAAGCCCGACAATGCGGTGGTCGTCATGGAATCCACCTCGACGATGCTCGACCAGAAGCGGTGGCTGCCCACCACGCAGTCGGCCAGCTTCTTCGCCACCGGCAGCGGCGGCATCGGCTGGGGTGTGCCGGGTGCGGTCGGCATCGCGCTCGGTGACCGCGAACGCGGCGTCAAGCGCACCGTCGTCGCGACCATCGGCGACGGCTCCTTCGAGTACTCGATCCAGGCCATCTGGACGGCCGCCCAGCACAAGCTGCCGATCGTGTTCGTGGTGCTGCGCAACGGCGAGTACTCGGTGCTGAAGTCCTTCGCCGAACTGGAGCAGACTCCGAACGTCCCGGGCCTGGAACTTCCGGGACTCGACATCGCCTCTCTGGGAAAGGGATTCGGCTGCCGCGCGGTGACGGTCAACGACACCGTTGAGCTCGAACGCGAGTTCGCCGCTGCGGTGGCCGCAGACGGGCCCACCGTGATCGTCGCCCCCACCCGCCCGCAGGACGCGGGCTTGAGCTGAGCGCCCCAGCGACCCGAAAGGACTGATGATCATGCCCGTCTACACGCTGACCACCACCGTGGGGATGCTGAGTTCGCAGACCAAGGCGAGCCTGGCCGGTGAGATCGGCCGCATCCACTCCGAGATCAACCACGTGCCCGCCACCTACGTCAACGTCGTCTACCAGGAGCTGCCGGTCGACAACGTCTACGCCGGCGGCGAGCCCGCCGCCCCGGTGCTGGTCAACGGCTGGGTCCGCGAAGGACACGACGAAGAGGAGACCAGCCGCCTCGCCCTCGAGATCGCCTCGGCTGTCACCGAATTCACGTCGGTACCCGAGGACCGGGTGGTGGTGGTGTTCCAGAGCAGCCCGGCCCGGTTCGCCGTCGAACTCGGACGGCTGCTCCCCGACCCCGGCCACGAAGCCGACTGGGTCGCGTCGATCAAGAACGGCCAACCTACCGTTCACCGATAGACAGACTCGGCGATCCCGAGTCGCCCGCCCCCGGCGTCCCGCCGGGGGCGGGCTTTTGCGTGCGGGCGTCAGGACCCCCTGGTCTCGATGACCTTCGACGCGATGTCGACGAGTTTGGTGTTGCTGTCCTGCGAGAGCCTGCGCAGCATGTCGAACGCGGCGACGTCGTCGATGTTGTAGCGCTCCATGATGATGCCCTTGGCTTGACCGATGCGGTCGCGTGAGGACAGCGCCGACTCCAGCTGCTCGCTCTGCCGGCTGGCCAGGATCGCCGCGGCGGCGTGCGCGGCCAGGATCGCCCCGATCGTTTCGGCCTCCTCGTCGAACGCGTTCGGCCTCAGCGCGAACAGGTTCAGCGCGCCCGCGGCCTGACCACTGGTGTACAGCCTGAACGACAGGCCACTGAGCACCCCGATCTCGACAGCCGCCGGGCCGTAGCGGGGCCAGCGGCTCTCGGTGCGGAAGTCGTCGGTCCGCACCACCAGCTCATCGAGGGCCGCATCCAGACACGGCCCTTCCCTGTACATCATTTGCAGCTCGTCGAGGCGGTGCGGCAACTCGGAGGTGCCGGCGACCGATTCGAAGCGGCCCGCCTTACCGACCAACAGCACCCCGGCGGCGTCGGTGCCGGGTATCAGCGCCATCACCTCGGCGGTCACGTCGGAGAGCACATCCTCGACACGGCGCGGAGTGGCGACCAGACGGGCCAACTCGGCCATCCGCCGGGCGAGCTCATGGGTGGGAAGCTCGGTCATGATCACAGAGATACCCACCCTTTCGCTTTGCGATTGCAGGGTTTGCGCCCCGGGGAGGTGGGCAATGCAGGCGTGGGACGGAGGCGGTGGTCACCACAGTCTCTGTCAAGGTCTCGTCGGTTCAGACAAGAAGCCGGCGAGACCGCCCGTCAGCAGTCACTCTGTTAGTTGTAGTACGGTGCGGGGGTGAGCTCCGCCGACGACGTCTGGATCCTGGGTGGCTACCAGAGCGACTTCGCGCGCAACTACCAGCGCGAGGGCCTGGATTTCGCCGACCTGACCCGCGAGGTCGTGTCTGCGACGCTGCAGAACGCGAGGGTCGACGCCGCCGAGATCGGCGTCGTGCACGTCGCCAACGCGTTCGGGGAACTGTTCACCCACCAGGGACATCTCGGCGCCATGCCGGCCACCGTCGTCGACGGGCTCTGGGACGTGCCGGCGTCGCGGCACGAGGCCGCGTGCGCGTCCGGCAGCGTGGCGACGCTGGCGGCGATCGCCGATCTGCGCTCCGGGGCGTACCGGAGCGCGCTGGTCGTCGGCGTCGAGCTGGAGAAGACGGTGCCCGGCGACACCGCGACGTCGATCCTGGGCGCCGCGGCGTGGACCGGACATGAGGGCCAGGACGCGAAATACATGTGGCCGCACATGTTCAACGCGGTCGCCGCCGAATACGACCGCCGCTACGGCCTCGACGAGACGCACCTGCGTGCCATCGCCGACCTGAACTTCACCAGCGCCCGCGCCAACCCCCTGGCCCAGACCCGGGAGTGGGCGGTGCCGTCCCCGCCGCCTGCCGACGACACCCTCAACCCCGTCGTCGACGGTGTTCTTCGCCGGCTGGACTGCAGCCAGTTGACCGACGGCGGCGCGGGCATCGTGCTGGTCAGCGACGCGTGGCTGAAGGACCATCCGACCGCGCGGCCGATCGGGCGCATCGAGGGCTGGGGGCATCGCACCGTCGGGCTGGGACTGCGCCAGAAGCTCGAGCACTCCGCCGAGGACCCGTACGTGTTCCCGCACGTCCGCGCCGCGGTGCTGGACGCCTTCGGCCGGGCCCGGGTGACCCTCGACGACGTACACGGGTTCGAGGTGCACGACTGCTTCACCCCCAGCGAGTACCTGGCGATCGACCACATCGGCCTGACCGAACCCGGCCTGTCCTGGCAGGCGATCGAACACGGCGAGATCGCGATCGGCGGCCGGCTGCCCATCAATCCCAGCGGCGGGCTGATCGGCGGCGGCCACCCGGTCGGGGCCTCCGGGGTGCGGATGCTGCTCGACGCGGCCCGCCAGGTCAGCGGCACCGCCGGCGAGTACCAGGTCGAGAACGCGAAAACGTTCGGCACGTTGAACTTCGGCGGCAGCACCGCCACCACGGTCAGTTTCGTCGTCGGAAGGACACCATGAGCATCAGCACCCACCCCGAGGTCGTCGCCAAGTTCCTGTCGACGCTGCCCGAGGACGACGACCATCCGTACCGCACCGGGCCGTGGCGTCCACAGACCACCGAGTGGGACCACGACGACCTGCCTGTCGTCGAAGGCCAGATCCCGGCCGATCTCGACGGGGTGTACCTGCGCAACACCGAGAACCCGCTACACCCGGCGCTGAAGTACTACCACCCGTTCGACGGTGACGGCATGCTGCACATCGTCGGGTTCCGGGACGGAAAGGCGTTCTACCGCAACCGGTTCGTCCGCACCGACGGCCTGGCCGCGGAGGACGAGGCCGGCGGCCCGCTGTGGCCCGGCATCGCCGAGCCCATCGAAGCGGCCAGGGTCGACTACGGCTGGGGCGCGCGGACCTTGATGAAGGACGCATCGTCGACCGATGTGATCGTGCATCGCGGAGTCGCGCTGACCAGTCACTACCAGTGCGGCGACCTGTACAAGATCGACCCGTGCTCGGGCGACGCGCTCGGCAAGGAGGACTGGAACGGCGGCTTCCCGAACGACTGGGGAGTGTCCGCGCATCCGAAGGTCGACGACCACACCGGCGAGCTGCTGTTCTTCAACTACAGCAAGCAGGCGCCGTTCATGCGCTACGGCGTGGTCAGCCCCGCCGGCGACGTGGTGCACAACGTCGACGTCCCGCTGCCCGGCCCGCGCCTGCCGCACGACATGGCCTTCACCGAGAACTACGTGATCCTCAACGACTTTCCGTTGTTCTGGGATGCGTCGCTGCTCGAGCACAACATCCATCTGCCGCGGTTCCACCGCGACGTTCCGTCGCGTTTCGCGGTGATCCCCCGCCGCGGTGACACGTCGCAGATCATGTGGTTCGAGACCGATCCGACCTACGTGCTGCATTTCCCGAACGCCTTCGAGGACGGCGACGAGATCGTGCTCGACGGGTTCTTCCAGGGCGACCCCGAACCCACCGAGGGCGTCGACAACGGGATGAGCGGAAAGTACCGCCAGATCTTCCGCAGCCTGTCGCTGGACGGCATGCAGACCCGGCTGCACCGCTGGCGGTTCAACCTCAAGACCGGACAGGCCCGCGAGGAACGGCTGTCGGACAGCCTCACCGAGTTCGGCATGATCAACCCCGGGTACGCCGGGCGGCCGTACCGCTACACCTACGCCGCCACCGGCAAGCCCGGCTGGTTCCTGTTCGACGGGCTGGTCAAACACGATCTGCACACCGGCACCGAACAGAAGTACACGTTCGAGGACGGCGTGTTCGGCAGCGAGACGGCCATGGCACCCCGTGTCGGCGGCTCGGGCGAGGACGACGGCTACCTCGTCACCCTCACCACCGACATGAACACCGACGCGTCCTACTGCTTGGTGTTCGACGCCGCGCGGGTCGGCGATGGTCCGGTCGTCAAACTGCAACTGCCGGAGCGTATTTCCAGCGGCACCCACTCGACGTGGGCGCCGGGATCGGATCTTCCGCGGTGGCGCAAGAGCGACTCCGCCGCGGGCGCGATCGGCCTGTAGTTGACCGGGGCGCCCAACGCCGTCGCCCGGATGCTGAGTCTGCTCGGCGACGAGTGGACGCTGCTCATCGTGCAGCGCGCGCTTCTGGGGGCGCGGCGCTACGGTGATTTCCAGGCGGCACTGCCGGTGTCCAACGCCGTGCTGTCGGGCCGGCTGCAGTCGCTGACCGCCGACGGACTGCTCGAACGCAGCCAGTACCAGAGCAACCCGCCGCGGTCGGAATACCTGCCGACCGCGAAGGGACGATCACTGTGGCCGATGCTGACCTCGATCTGGGAATGGGAACGCCGGTGGGTGCCCGAGCACGCCGAACCGCTGCCCCGCATGTACCACTCGGCATGCGCCAGCGCGTTCCAGCCCGTCACGACGTGCCGGGCGTGCGGTGCGCCCGCCGGCGGGAAAGACGTTGCCGCGCAGTGGGGTCCGAGCGGCTCCTGGCAGCGGTCGATCCCGTCGGGCAGCAACCGCCGGCGCTCCAGCGGCAGGCGCTCGGGTGCCGCGCTGCTGTTCCCCCAGACGATGAGCGTGGTCGGCGACCAGTGGGCGTTCGCGCTGCTGGTCGCGGCGTTCGTCGGGGTCCGCCGGTTCACCGACTTCCAGGCGCAGTTGGGTGCGCCACCGGCCACCATCGCGGGCCGGCTGTCGGTGTTCACCGACGAGGGCATCCTCGTTCAGGACGGCGCGCGCTACCAGCTGACCGACAAGGGGCTGGCGTTCTTTCCGGTACTGGTGTGCGCGCTGACGTGGGCACAACGCTGGTTCCCGTCCCCCGAAGGCCCCGCGGTGGTGCTGACCCATACGGCGTGCGGGCGCACCTTCACCCCCGCGCTCGACTGCGATCAGTGCGGCAAGCGGCTGCGCGCCGGACAGATCATCGCGGTGCCGTAAGGGCCGAGACGGTGGCCGAGCCCGCAGAAATTCGACCCGAAACCGGGCTGGCACTCCCCTACCTCGAGTGCTAATCTTGCTGGTGCACAGTGATTTGGTCGCCCGCCAGGGTGGCGGGCTCTGAGTATCGCAGGGAGGTGGATTGCTGTGCTCCGCTTTGATCCGTTCAGTGATTTCGATGCTCTGACCCGGGGCCTGCTCGCGGGCCAGACCGGATCCAACCGCGCGCCGCGCTTCATGCCGATGGATCTGTGCAAGGTCGACGACCACTACGTGCTGACCGCCGATCTGCCAGGTGTCGATCCCGGTTCGGTCGACGTGAACGTCGACAACGGCATGCTGACGATTTCGGCGCACCGCACCGCGCGTTCCGAGGACTCCGCTCAATGGCTGGCCAGCGAACGCTTCTACGGCACGTACCGTCGTCAGCTCACGCTCGGCGACGGCATCGACACCTCGGCGATCTCGGCCACCTATGAGAACGGCGTGCTCACGGTGACGATTCCGGTCGCCGAGAAGGCCAAGCCGCGCAAGATCGAGATCAACCACGCCGGTTCGCAGACCTCGATCGAGGCGACCACCGTCGACGCCGGGTGATCCCGGCCGGTCAGCCGTGCCGGTCCAACTGGAATTCCAGATTGGACCGCACGGCCGGCCACTCGATGTCGAGAATCGAATACACGACGGTGTCGCGGCGTGAACCGTCCGGCAGCAGTTGATGGCTGCGCAACACACCGTCAAGCTTGGCACCGAGGCGCTCGATCGCGGTGCGGCTCACCGAGTTGAAGAAATGAGTGCGGAATTCCACTGCGACGCAATCCAACTCGTCGAACGCGTGGGACAGCATCAGTAACTTCGTCTCGGAGTTGACACCGGTGCGCCGCACCGCGTCGACATACCAGGTGGCGCCGATCTCCAGTCGCCGGTTCGGGCCGTCGACGTTGAGATAGCTCGACGACCCGATCAGCGCACCGGCACGATCGCGCACCACGAACGTCAGTCCGGTGTCCGGCGACTGCGCCGCCAATCTCACGTCGAGCCAGTCGGCTGCCGCGCCGGACTTCGGGGCGGCGGTGAACCAGAGCCTGCCGAGTTCACCGTCGGCGGCTGCCGCCTCGATCTCCGGAAGATGCTCGCGGGCAAGAGGGTCCAGCGTCACCCCGCGCCGCCCCGTCAGCGTGACGGGTTGCACGAAACCGCTCATCGGGATCTTCTGCTCTTCGCGCAAGCGCTCATCGGGATGCCCACGCCGCAAGCATCGCCCACACCGACAACAGCACCGCAACCAGCGCGACACCGCCCGCCGCGTAGAGGCCGTATCCGGCCGTCACCGGCGGGTACACGTAGAGCCGGTAGAACCAGACCGCCAGCACCACCAGCACCACCGAGATCGCCAGCGCCGCCGTCGAAGCCAGCCGTCCGGAGATGCCGCGGGCAGCCATCGCACCGGCCACCACCAGTGTCGAGGACAACAGCACGATCAGCTGCCCCACCCCGAATCCCGGCGGCGGCACCGGCATCGCACCCGCCACGCCGCCGATCGCGTTGGCCCGGCCCCCGCCCTCGGACGACGTCAGCCACGGCAGCCAGCCGCATATCGCGACCAACAGCGCGCACAGCGCGACAAGCCACCCCGGAAGCGCGCGAGACATGCGCAGAAGACTACTAGGGTGAGCCGATGAGCGATCTTCCCGAATGGGCGCGTCGGCTCGACCTCTCCCCTCATCCCGAGGGCGGATGGTTCCGGGAGACCTGGCGCAGCGACCTGACCGTGCCTCAGTCGGTGCTGCCGCCCGAGTACTCCGGCAGCCGCAGCGCGGGAACCGCGATCCTGTTCCTGCTCATGCCGGGGCAGCAGTCGGCCTGGCACACGGTGCGCAGCGCCGAGCTGTGGCTGTACCACTCCGGCGGCCCGCTGCTCCTGGAGGTGGGGCAACACCAGGAGACCGCGGAAACACATCTGCTGGGCGCCGACATCCTCGCCGGCGAGAGCCCGCAGTTCGTGGTGCCGCCGGGGCATTGGCAGCGGGCCCGCCCCCGCGACGACCAGCCGTATCTGGTCAGCTGCGTCGTCGTGCCCGGATTCGACTTCGCCGACTTCGCGCTCGGCGCCCCTACCGACTGAGCAGCTCGACCGCGGCCGCGACCAGCGCGGCGTTACCGTCGGCCACCGACCCGTCGGGCAGCACCAGGGTGTCCTCCATCCCGATGCGGGTCTGCACACCGCACACCCCGGCGTGTTCCAGCAGCGGCCAACAACTTTCGTCCAGCCCGTGCAGCAGTACCGGCGCGGGCGACCCGGCGGCCGCGACCAGGCCGAGTATCTCGTCCGCGGTGGCGACGTCGCCGTCGGCACCCAGCTCGACCATCACCCGCATACAGTGCCGCTTGATGTCCGAGGCCGCCCAGGACCGCGCGGCCTCGGCGTGGAAGATGCCGACCTCGACGCCCAGCCCGCGACTCAGCAGCAACTCGGCCAGCTCCGGGGACCCCGGCTCATGCCAGTTCAGCGACGCGAAGTCAGGCAGCACGCTCCACTCCTCGACCGCTTTGCGCCGCTGACCCGCGTCGGGCAGCGCCCAGAACCCGGTCGTCACGCCCACCGGCAGGCCCGGCGCGGCGTGCCGCACCGCGGCGACCGCGGCGTCGACCTCGGCGGCGCGCAGCGAATCCACCCCGTCGCGGTCCTTGGGGTGCATGTGCACCGCCCGCGCACCCGCGGCGTGCGCGGCCACAGCCTCCGCGGCGAGTTGCTCGGGGGTGACCGGCAGGTTCGGGTGCTGATCGGGGGTGCGGGCACCGTTGATGCATGCCTTGACATAGATCTTCGGGGTGAAGGCGATCTCCGGGGTCGAGGCGATCTCCGGGGTCAAGGCGATCTTCGGGGTTCGGGGTTCGGCGGTGTCCGACATGACCCCATCCTGGTCCGCGCGCGCGGTCTGCGCGCGCCGCGGTATCGGCGAAAGATCCCGTGGCGCCGGTCGCGAGCCCACTCGACCGCCACTGGTCCGGCAGGTATGGTCGGCCCAACCGCCGTGTGTGCGTGCGGATCGGGTGCGCACCTGGAAGCGGACGAAGGCCGAGTTGAGCCAACAGCCGAGCCGCACATGATCGTGAGATCTGACTGCACACAGGATGGGGCCGCATGCCGAACACTTCCACCGAACAGCCCGACGCCACCGCCCAGTCGGCGTGGCTCGCGAAGTCCGCCGCCGAGACGCGCGGATCGGACAAGAAGGAAGTCCAGTTCCACTACGACATCTCCAACGACTTCTTCAAGCTCTGGCAGGACCCGTCGCAGACCTACAGCTGCGCGTACTTCGAGAAGGACGACTACACGCTCGAGCAGGCACAGCTCGCGAAAGTCGATCTCTCCCTGGGCAAACTCGGCCTCGAGCCGGGGATGACGCTGCTCGACATCGGGTGCGGCTGGGGCTCGACCATCCAGCGCGCCGTCGAGAAGTACGACGTGAACGTCATCGGCCTGACGCTGTCGGAGAACCAGAAGCAGCACATCGAGACCAACCGGTTCCCGAACATCGACACCACCCGCAGCATGGAGGTCCGGCTGCAGCCGTGGGAAGAGTTCGAGGGCAAGGTCGACCGGATCGTGTCGATCGGCGCGTTCGAGCACTTCGGCTTCAACAAGTACGACGACTACATGAAGAACACCTACAGCTGGCTGCCCGACGACGGCGTGCAGATGCTGCACACGATCATCATTCCGAGCGATGACGAGATCAAAGCCAAGAAGCTGCCGCTGACCATGTCGAAGGTGCGCTTCATCAAATTCATCATGGACGAGATCTATCCCGGTGGCCGCCTACCGCTGGCCGCTCAGGTGACCGACGCCGCCAAGCGCAACGGCTACACCGTCACCCTGGAGCAGCACCTTCAGCCGCACTACGTCAAAACCCTCGACACCTGGGCCGCGAACCTCAAGGACAAGAAGGACGAGGCCGTCGCGATCACCTCCGAGGAGATCTACGAACGGTTCTACAAGTACCTGACCGGTTGCGCGGACCTGTTCCGCGAGGGCTACACCGACGTCGTGCAATTCACGCTGGAGAAAAAGTGACCGGAAGCGGTGTAGTAATTTGGCCACACGCGTTACCTGAATCGGTGGCGTAGCGGCGAACGAGATGGAGGACGGTCGGGAATGACCAGGAGAACGGCGGAGCCGCCCTCGGGGCACGACACGACGCCGCCCGCGGCCGATGACATGACGCCTCACTTCGAGGAAGTACAGGCGCATTACGACCTCTCCGACGAGTTCTTCGGCCTCTTCCAGGATCCGTCCCGCACCTACAGCTGCGCCTATTACGAGCGCGACGACATGACACTCGCCGAGGCGCAGGTCGCCAAGATCGACCTGGCGCTGGGCAAACTGAACCTCGAACCGGGGATGACGTTGCTCGACATCGGCTGTGGGTGGGGTTCGGTGCTGCGCCGCGCCATCGAGAAGTACGACGTCAACGTCATCGGGCTGACGTTAAGCCGCAACCAGTGCAAGTTCGCCCAGGAGTTGCTCGACGGTATGGACACCGAGCGGTCGCGCCGGATCATGCTGCGCGGCTGGGAGCAGTTCGACGAACCGGTCGACCGCATCATCAGCATCGAGGCGATCGAGGCGTTCCCGCAGGAGCGCTACGCGCCGTTCTTCAAGATGTGCAGCAGCGTGCTGCCCACCGGCGGGCGCTTCCTGCTGCAGGCCATCCTCGGCCACCCGCTGAAGAAGTGGCCCGAACTGGGCATCCCGATCGTGATGTCGGACCTGAAGTTCATGCGGTTCATCGCCAAGGAGATCTTCCCGGGCGGTTCGGTGCCCGGCGAGGAGAACATCGTCGAACTGTCCGCCGAGGCCGGATTCACGCTGGAGCAGACGCAATTCCTGAACAAGGACTACGCGCGCACGCTCGACACGTGGGCCGAGGCGCTCGAAGCCCACCATGACGAGGCCGTCGCCGCCACCTCCGAAGAGGTCTACCAGCGGTACATGAAGTACCTGACCGGTTGCAGCGACTTCTTCCAGCGTGGGATCAGCGAGCTGGGTCAGTTCACGCTCGTCAAGGCGTGATCACGCGCGCCCGAACACCAGCGACACGTTGTGCCCGCCGAAGCCGAATGAGTTGTTGATCGCGTACTCGTAGTGCCCGCGCCGGGGCTCACCGCTGACGACATCGAGGTCGATCTCCGGGTCGAGGTTGCGCAAGTTGCGCGTCGCCGGGATGACGCCGTCGCGCAGCGCCAGCAACGTCAGGATCGACTCGACCGCACCGACCGCGCCCACCGAGTGGCCGAGCGCGCCCTTGGGCGCGTACACGGCCGGTTTGTGCCCGCCCAGCGCCTTGTTGATCGCGATGCTTTCGGCCACATCGCCGACGGTGGTGCCGGTGGCGTGCGCGTTGACGTGGTCGATGTCGCTGGAGGTCAACCCGGCCAGCTCGACCGCATGGGACATCGCGTAGCCGGCACGTTCACCGTTCGGGTCGGGGGCGACCATGTGGAAGCCGTCGGAGGTGATGCTGGCGCCCATCAGACGGCCCAGGATCTTCGCGCCGCGGGCTTTGGCGTGCTCCTCGGTCTCGATGACCAGCAGCGCGCCGCCCTCGCCGAACACGAACCCGTCGCGGTCCTTGTCGAACGGGCGGCACGCACCCTCGGGGTCGTCGTTGTTCGTCGACATCACGATGCGCATCTGCGCGAAGCCGGCGATCGGCACGGCCTCGATGCGGGCTTCCACGCCGCCGCAGATCGCGACGTCGGCGTCACCGAAGATGATCTGCCGCCAGGCCTGCGCGATGCCCTCGGAGCCCGACGCGCACGCCGAGACCGGGGCCAGCACGCCCGCCCGGGCATGCCGTTCGACGGCGACCGCCGCCGACGGGCCGCTGGGCGCGTACTGCTGCACCGCCATCGGGTTGACCTCGTCGAGGCGGCCTTCGCGCAGATGGTCGTAGGCGAACGCGAGCTCCTCGATACCGCCCATTCCGGTGCCGATCGACACCGCCAACCGGTTCGGGTCGACGTCGGGTGACCCGGCGTTCTCCCACACCCTGCGACTGAGGACGACAGCCATCCGCTGCACGTACGACAGGTTGTAGTTCTCTTCCGGGCTCAGCTTCTCGTCGAATGTCTCCAACAGGTGCCCGCCGATGCGAACCGGCAGGTCGAACTCCTCGACGAACGAGTCCTGCAGCAGCCGGATACCGCTGCGCCCCTCCAGCAGGGCCTGCCACGTCGACTCGGCGTCAGTGCCCAGTGCCGTGGTCATGGCCGCGCCGGTCACCACCACATTCGGAAATTTCGTCATGGTCCCCCTCGCAATTCCCGAGTAACGACCACCATATTCACCCTCGTTCTACACATCTACTCCACGAGTAGCCGCTCCCGCTACCGGGAATCAACATCGTTGTGAGCGACGAAAATTTCGCGGACGGCGACAAGCTCACCTGGCAAAGTCACGCCGCACCGTCGAAGGCACCGTCGGGGAGGAGATCACCGCCGGCACCGAGGCGGTGGGCGGACCGTGCGGGCCTCCGAGAACATCCCGCGGTACCGGGTGCGCAGCGACCGGAGCGGCCACGACGCCGTGCCCGAGCCGTCGGCGCTGAGGAAGGCCTGAGCTGCTAGGACGCCAGACCGAGCACGCGCAGGGCGTTCTGCTTGTAGACCAGCGGAAGGACGGCCGGATCGACGTCGAGCGTGTCGAAGTCGCGCCGCCACCGTTCGATCTGGATATACGGGAAATCGGTCCCGAACAACACCTTGTCCCGCAACTGCCTGCCGATCGCATGCACAAGTTGCGGCGGGAAATACTTCGGGCTCCAGCCGGAAAGATCGATGAAAACGTTCGCTTTGTGGCCCGCGATGGCGATCTGGGAATCCACCCACGGCACCGCCGGATGCGCCATCACGATCGTCAATTCCGGGAAGTCGGCGGCGACGTCGTCGAGCAGCATCGGATCGCTGTAGCGCAGCTTGATGCCGCGCCCGCCCGGTAGCCCGGCCCCCATCCCCGTCTGGCCGGTGTGGAAGAGCGCGGGCACCCCGGCTTCGGCGATCGCATGGTAGATCGGGTAGTACGCCCGGTCGTTCGGCTCGAACGCCTGCATGCTCGGGTGGAACTTGAAACCCTTGACGCCGTAGTCGCGTACGAGCTCGTGGACCCGGTGCACAGCGCGGCGGCCCTGCCACGGGTCGACACTGCCGAACGGGATCAGCACGTCGTTGTTGCGGGCGGCGCCGGCGACCAGATCCTCGATCGAGTTCGGCGTGTGCCGCATCCCGTGCCGGGCATCGATGGTGAACACCACCGCGGCGCTGTTGTGGCGGCGGTACAGGTCGGCGAGGACATCGACGGTGGCGGCCGGGCCGTCGGTCATCTTGAAGTACTTGGCGGTCGCCTCGACGAGCACGTCGTCGTAGGCGTGGTGGCCGTGGCTGTCGACCTCCACGTGGGTGTGGAAGTCGACAGCCTCGACGGCGTCGAAATCGATTCCGTACTCGTACATGGTCTTCCCCTGCGATTTCGGTGTAGTTGGTCAACGCTGACGTGACCAACTACGCCGAAATCACGAGATCATGCCGGGGCGTAGCCCAGCGCGGCCTTGACCTCGAGGAACTCGTCGAACGCGAACGGGCCCCACTCGCGGCCGTTACCGCTGCGCTTGTAGCCGCCGAACGGCGCGGCCATGTCGAAGCCGTGATTGATCGCCACCGATCCGGCACGGATGCGGCGGGCGACCGCGCGGGCCTGCTCCAGGTCGGCACCCGAAACATAGCCGGCCAGACCGTATTCGGTGTCGTTGCCGATCTCGACGGCCTGGTCCAGGTCGTCGTAGCCGAGGATGCACAGCACCGGGCCGAAGATCTCCTCGCGCGCGATCGTCATGTCGTTGGTGACGTTGGCGAACACCGTCGGCTTGACGTAGTAGCCCTTGTCGATGCCGTCGGGCCGGCCGGGGCCACCGATGACGAGCGTGGCGCCCTCGTCGATGCCCTTCTGGATCAGGCCCTGGATCTTCTCGAACTGCGCCCGCGACGCGACGGGTCCGATCGCGGTCTTGTCGCCGGGGTCGCCGACCTTGACCGCGGCGGCGGTGTCGCGGGCGACCGCGATCGCCTCGTCCATCCGGGAGTTCGGCACCAGCATGCGCGACGGCGCGTTGCAGCTCTGGCCGCTGTTGACCATCATCACCGACGTGCCCGCGGCCACGCTCTTGGCGAAGTCGTCGTCGTCGAGCACGATGTTCGGGCTCTTGCCGCCGAGTTCCTGGGTGACGCGCTTGACGGTCGGGGCGGCGTTGCGGGCCACCTCGATGCCTGCGCGGGTGGACCCGGTGAACGACACCATGTCGATATCGGGATGGCTGGAGATCGCGGCGCCCACCCCGGGGCCGTCACCGTAGACGAGGTTGTACACCCCGGCGGGAACGCCTGCGGTGTCGAGGATCTCGGTGAAGATCTGCGCCGAGTACGGCGCCACCTCCGAGGGCTTGAGCACCATGGTGTTGCCGGTCGCCAGCGCCGGGAACACCTTGCACGCGATCTGGTTGATCGGCCAGTTCCACGGGGTGATCAGCCCGCACACCCCGATCGGCTCCTTGACCACCAGCGTGCTGCCGTGCTGCTCCTCGAACGCGAAGTTCTTCAGCGCGTCGATCGCGGTGGCCAGGTGGCCGATGCCGAGATTGACCTGCGGCCCGGACGCCAGCGACGGCGGCGCGCCCATCTCCTCGTTGACGGCGTCGGCCAGTTCGGCGGCGCGCTTCTGGTACTCCCCCATGATCGCGCCGAGCAGATCGAGGCGCTCCTCACGGGAGGTCTGCGCCCAGGTGCCGAACGCCCGCCGCGCCGCGGTCACGGCCAGATCGACGTCGGCCGAGGAGCCGAGCGCGATCTTGCCCGAGACCTGCTCGGTGGCCGGGTTGTCGACCTCGAGGGCGTTGGGCCGGATCGGGTCGACCCACTGACCGTCGATGTAGTGCTTCAGATATTCACGCATGGCTTTACTCTTCCCTAGTTCACTGGCCTACTGGGTGCCTTCTGCATACCAGGTCCGGAATCGGTCGTACTTCGGCATTTCCTCGGAGTTCGCCTTCGGGTCGATGCAGACGTGCACGACCGCGGTCTTGCCGCTGGCCAACGCCCGCTGGATGGCCGGGCCGATCTCGTCGTCCTTCTCGACGTACTCGCCGTGGCAGCCGAAGCCCTCCGCGACCTTGTCGAGCCGGACGTCCTTGCTCCAGTGGACACCGGGCTGCGGTGACGGCTGCTCGAAGGTGCGCTTGTAGACCCCGACCTCCAGACCCCACTGGTGGTCGACGCCGACGACGCAGACCAGCGGCAGGTTCTCCCGCACCGCGGTCTCCAGTTCGGCGATGTGGAACAGGAACGCCGAATCGCTGGTCAGCAGCATCACCGGCCTCGTGCGGCCCTCGGCGACCGAGGCTCCGACGGCGTACGGCAGACCGGTGCCGAGGTGGCCGAAGTTCTGGTTCCAGATCACGTCGCGCGGCTTGGTCTGCGAGTAGGTCCACTGGAAGATCACCGTGGCACCGCCGTCGCGGACCAGGATGCCGTCGGTGAAGTGCTCGTCGAACGCCTTGGTCGCCTCGACAACGTAGCGCGCCGGGTGGATCGGCGCGCGCCCGCTCGGCGCCTCCTCGGCCACCCGAGCCAGCTCGGCGGCATCGGCCTTGATCAGTGCGTCCAGGTCCGGCGACGGGCGCCGGGGGCTGTCGCGCAGCGCGTCGACCAGCTGGGGCACCACGCCGCGCAGATCGCCGACCAGCGGAACGTCGATCGGCCGATTCACCCCGATCGCGGTCGGATCCTGTTCCACGAGAATCCATTTGCGGTTCGCGTCGTTGCCGGCCCAGTGCTGGGTGCGGCCGTAGTGCATCGGCTCGCCGAGTTCGGTGCCCAGCGCGAGGCACAGGTCGGACTTCTCGACGGCCTCGTTGGCGGCCGGTGAGAACAGATACGGGAAGGTGCGGTCCTGCAGGCCGGGGATGAACGAGGTGCCACCCGAGGTCTGGATCACCGGGCACGCCATCAGCTCGGCGAGCTCGCGAACCGGCTCCTGGGTGCGCGAGGTGTGAACGCCGTGGCCCACCAACAGCACCGGGTTCTCCGCGGCCTTGATCAGCCGAACCGCCTCGGCGATCTCGCGCTCACCGGCGCCCTGGTTGACGAGGCGGTAGCGCTCGGGTGCCAGCGGGTCGGCGACGTCGAGTTCTTCGAGGATCACGTGCGACGGGAACTCGATGTAGCTGGGCCCCGGGGTGCCGGACATGGACCGGCGGATGGCCTCGCGGATGATCTCGTCGGTCTGGTCGGCGTATTCGATCGAGCTGCTGAACTTCACCGAGTTCTTGAACAGGTCCTCCTGCTGTACGAACTGGATGCGGCCGCGCCGCACCCGGCGTTCGGTGATGCGGGCGCGCTGGCCGCCGAGGAAGATCACCGGCGAGTTCTCGACCAGCGCGCACTGGATCGCCCCGGCGATGTTGGCCATGCCCGGCCCGAGCGTCCCGATGCACAGTCCCGGCGCACCGGTCATCCGCGACGCCGCCTCGGCCATGAACCCGGCCGACAGCTCGTGGTGCGGTGCGACGACGGACCAGCCGCGGGCGTCGGCCTCGGTGAACATGTGCACGAAATTGGGGTCGGGGATACCGAACAGCGTCTTGACGCCCTCGGCCTCGAACAGGTCCAGAATGCGTTTGTACACGGGAACACCCATGAGTTCTCCTTCTAGTGGTAGCGCTGCGAGAGTCTTTTGCGTTGGGCGGCAGGTGAACCGAACAGCGACCGGTTCAGCGTGGCGCGTTTGAGGTAGGTGTGGATTCCGCTCTCCCACGTGTAGCCGATGCCGCCGTGCAGCTGCATGGCCTTGCCGGCGACGTCGACGGCGACCGAGCAGACGTGCGACTTCGCCATCGCGGCGGGCACCGCGGCGTCGGCGCCCTCGCTCACCGCGGCCACGGCGTCGGCGACGAGCCGCCGTGACACCTCGATCGCGACGAGCATGTCGGCGCACGCGTGCTTGACCGCCTGAAACGATCCGATGGGCCTGCCGAACTGGTGCCGCACCTTGACGTAATCGACTGTCGCGGTGAGCATCTGCTCGGCGATACCCAGGCTGTCGCACGCGATCGCGACCTCGGCCCGGTGCCGAAGTGCGTCCACCGCCTTGTCGGGATCACCGCCAAACACAGCGCTCTCCTCGACGCGCGCCGACTCGGCGGTGACCGTCGCGAGCCGGCGGGTCTCGTCGACGACGGGTTGGGCCGCGATGTCCAGCTCGGTCGCGGCGACGACGGCGACCTCGGCGCCGGCGACCACGAGCAGCCGGTCGCAACCGACCGCGTCGGGCACGAATCCGGCACGGCCGCTCAACCGCCCGTTCGACAGCGCGAAGTCTCCCGTGACGACGGCCAGCCGGTTCTGACCGGAGCCGACCGCGGCCAGCAGCTGGTCCCGGAAGTCGCTCGGCACCAGCATGTTCAGCACACCACAGGTGAGCACCGCGCCGCCGAGGTAACCGGTCGTGGCCGCGGCACGCGCGATCTGGTCGAGCAGGACCGCGGACTCGGCGAACGTCGCGCCCGCCCCGCCGAGCGGCTCCGGCACCTCCAGCCCGGTCCATCCGGCGCCGGCCAGCACCGCCCAGTCCGGGTGGCTGTCCTTGGCCAGCATGTCCGCGGCGACGGTGCGCAGCTCGTCGTGGAACTCGGCGAATCCCGTCATGCCACACTCGGCTCTCGCGGCAGCCCGAGCCCGCGTTCGGCGATGATCGTGCGCTGGATCTCGCTGGCGCCGCCGGGGATGGTCCACTCCCAGGAGCCGATGAAATCCAGTACCCAGGAACCGGATTCCCAGCCACTCGACATCGGCTTGGTCAGCACGGTGTGGGCGGGCAGCCCCCCGATCTCGGCGCCGCAATCGGTGAGCCGCTGCAGCAGTTCGCTGTAGTAGAGCTTCACCACGGATGCGTCGGCCGGACCCGATGCGCCATGTTCGACGATGCGCCTGCACATGCCGCGCAGCGCGGTCAGTTCGGTCTCGAACGCGGCGAGCCGGTCGGCGACGATCGGGTCGTCGAGCGGTGCGGAGTCGACCAGCCAGCGGAACCCGGCGTTACCGAGGCGTTCGGCGAGCTCGAGCATGGTCATCCCGCGCTCGGCGCCGAGGGTGGCCTGCGCGACCTGCCATCCGGCGTTCTCGGCCCCGATCAGGTTGCCGGCCGGGATGTGCACGTCGTCGAGGAAGATCTCGCAGAAGTGTGAGTCGCCCATCGCGTTGCGGATCGGCCGGACCTCGACACCCGGGGTGGTCATGTCCAGCAGAAAGTACGAGATCCCTGCACTTTTGCGAGAGCCTGGGCGTTTGGGAGCGTCCGGATCGGTGCGCGCCAGCAGCAGGCACCAGTCGGCGTGCATCCCGCCGCTGGCCCACAACTTCTGCCCGCTGACGACGTAATGTCGATCGCCGTCGTCGCCGACCCGGCGGGCGGTGGTGCGCAGCGCCGCGAGGTCCGATCCGGCCTCGGGTTCGGAAAAGCCCTGCACCCAGATCTCGCCGTCGAGGATCGCGGGCAGGTGGCGTCTGCGTTGTTCGTCGGTGCCTGCGACGAGCAACGTGGAGGCGGCGTGGTGGATCCCGACGAACGCGAGCACCAGCCGCGGCGCGTCGTGGGCGGCGAGCTCCTGGTAGAGCACCACCTGTTTGTCGACCGGCAGACCCCCGCCCCATTCGGCGGGCCAGTGCGGCACCGCATACCCGGCGCTGTGCAACTCGGTGAACCACGCCTTCTGGAACCGGACGAACTCCTCGTCGCCGACACCGGTCTGCGACGCGCGCCAGTCTGGCGGGACGTGCTCGCGGCACCAGGCGCGGACCTCGGCGCGAAACTCCTCCAGGTCACTCATGCGAACAACCCCGACAGCCCGCGCCGCCCGGCGCTCCGGGTGAGATGCTCACGCGTGGAGGATAATCCGAACGGCAGCCGGCGCAGCGGCTGGCTGTAGCGCGACAGCCACGACAGCGTCGTCTCGTCGCAGAAGCCGGCCGCGCCGTGCAGTTGGTGACAGACCCGGAAGACGACGTCGGCGGCTTCGATCGCGGCCAGCCGCAAGGCCAGTGCGTCGTCGACGGTGTGCGGTTGGTCGGTCGCGATACTCCACAGTGCGTGTTTGGCGAGGATGTCGACCCCGCTGCGCTCGACTTCGGCGTCGGTGAGCTGGAACTGGACGCCCTGGAACGACGACAGGGTCTGACCGAACTGTTTGCGCAGGCTCACGTGCGAGACGGTCAGCGCGATCGCGCGGTCCAGCATGCCCAGCAGCGTCCAGCACGGAAGTACCAGGGCCAGCGCGACGTCGCGGGCCGGCCCGTCCCCGGCGGGTGTGAGCTCCAGTTCGGTGACGAACCCTGGTCCGGTGGGTCCGCGTCCGGTGACCATGGCGCGGTGCCCGTCGAGATCGACGGCGGCCCAGCGCAGCTCGATCCCGGCCAGCGGTGCGGCGGGCCTGGGTCCGCCCACCACGACGAGTCCGTCGGCGTCCAGGTCACCTGGTCGGGCGAGGCGATCGGCCAGCGGGTACGGCAGCGCCCAGTATCCCGCGCTGCGGCACAGCGCAGCCGCGGCTTCCAGGGTGTCGGCGTCGTCGCGCGGGTCCAGGTCCCAGGCGCCGAGACCGTCGAGCACCGGGCCGACCAGCGCCTCGCGGGACGCGGGATCGGCTTCGGCCTGCTCGACGAGCCGGTCGCCGCCGGCGGACTCGAACGCGTGTTGCGCCTGTCTACCGTACTCGAGGGCGTCGTCGCTGAGATCGAGGATCATCGGTTCGCCCCCGCGGACAGCATCGCGCGGGACAGCAGAATTCGTTGCATCTCAATGCTTCCCGACGACACCGTGGAGGCTTGGGAGTAGCGCCAGTGGTCCTCGACCTCGCCGAGGAACCATGCGGCGCGGTGGTCGTCGTGGCGGACCTCGGCGGCGATGTCGGACAGCACCTCGGCGCTGTCCTGATCGAGTTTGGTGACCGCGATACGGTACGCCGCCGCATCACCGGGGGCGATGCGCCCACTGCTCTGCAACTCCACCACCCGGTAGGCGAGCAGCCGGGCGCGGCGGCAGTGCGTCAGCATCCGGATCCAGCGTCCTCGCAGCTCGCCGGGCAGTGACTCCCACCGCTGCCCCAGCACGCCCGGCGCCGCGGCCAACAGCCGTTCACACCTCGCGTACCTCGCGATGCCGACCCGCTCGAAGGACATCACGTCCTGCACGATCGACCAGCCCTGGTCCACGGTGCCGAGCACGTCGGCCTCGGTGACGCGCAGATCGTCGAAGAACACCTCGTTGAGATGGTGCGGCCCCAACATGGTGCCGATGGGTCGCACGGTGATCGCCGGATCATCCATCGGCACAAGGAAGATGGTCAGGCCTTGTTGCTTCTTCTGGGTCGCGCCCTCTCCCACCCTGGATGTCCTGGCCAGCAGGAAGCACCACTGCGCCATCGTGGCGTACGACGTCCAGATCTTCTGCCCGCTGACCAGCCAGCCGTCGCCGTCGGGGCGCGCATACGTCCGCAGCGACGCCAGATCCGATCCCGCCTCGGGTTCGGAGAAGCCCTGACACCAGATCACCTCGCCCGCCGCGATCAGCGGCAGATGTCTGCGCTGCTGTTCCTCGGTGCCGTGCCGCATGATGATCGGCCCGACCCAGTTCACGCCCATGTACTGCGCGCCGCGCGGCTCGTGGTGGGCCCACATCTCCTCGCGCACCACGGTCTGCTCCCACACCGACGCACCGCCGCCGCCGAACTCCTCCGGCCATGCCATGCACAGCAGGTTGCGTTCGGCCAGTGTGCGGCAAAACTGTTGCGCGGTCTCCAGATCGGCGGGGTCGTCGGTGAACGCGCCCAGAAAGTGTTCGGGGACATGCTCGTCGACCAGCGCACGCAACTCGCGTCGCAGGTCGCCCGCGCGCTTACCCATGTCGAAGTCCATCAGCTCACCTGCTCCTCTTCGCCCAGAGCGAGGCCGAGTTCGGCCAGCACGGCGCCGGTGTCGGCGCCCAGTTCCGGAGCGGGGCCGCGGACCTTGCCCGGCGTG
The DNA here is from genome assembly GCF_002086815.1 of Mycolicibacterium parafortuitum. Classification (GTDB taxonomy): domain Bacteria; phylum Actinomycetota; class Actinomycetes; order Mycobacteriales; family Mycobacteriaceae; genus Mycobacterium; species Mycobacterium parafortuitum. The sequence goes on along the minus strand of NZ_MVID01000016.1, from coordinate 82,641 downwards.
CGCGAAAACCAGGTCGGCACACCGGGAAAGCGCACCGGTCCGTGTGGGGTGTCGACGGTCTCGAACAATCCGACCGCGTTCAGATGCGGATCGTCGAACAGCGCGTCCGGTGTGTTCAGCGGCGCGGCGGGAATCTCCAACTCGCGGAACAGGTCCAGCCATTCCGCGGTGGTGCGTTCGGCCAGCGTCTGCGCGACCAGGCCGTACACCGTGTCGATCTGGTGGGCGCGCGCTTCCAGCGTCGCGTAGGTAGCGGACGCCCATGCCGGCTGCACGGCCGCGACGAACGCGTTCCAGTGCTTGTCGTTGTAGATCAGCGCGGCGATGTAGCCGTCCTTGGTGCGGTACGGCCGGCGGTTCGGCGCGACGGTGCGCGGATACACGGCGGGGCCGAGCGGGGGGTCGAACATGGCGCCGTTGGCATGTTCGACCAGCATGAAGGAGGCCATCGTCTCGAACATCGCGACCTCTACCTCTTGACCTTCCCCGGTCCGCTCCCGATGAAACAACGCCATCATCGTGGCGTAGAGCGCCGTGAGCCCGGCGACCTTGTCCGCCATGATGGTGCCGACGTAGTCGGCCTCGCCGGTGAGTTGTTTCTGCACCGCGGGAAGTCCGCACTCGGCCTGGATGGTGTCGTCGTAGGCGGGCCGGTCGCGTTCGGGTCCGCGCCTGCCGTAGCCGTAGCAGTTGGTGTAGACGATCGACGGGTTCAGCGCCGACACATCGGCGTATCCGAGCCCGAGTCTGGTGATCGCCTTCGCGCGCATCGAATGGATGAACACGTCGGCGCGCCGCACCAGTTCGCGCATCGCGGCGCGGCCGTCGGGGCTGCGCAGGTCCAGCACGACGCTGCGCTTGCCGCGGTTGACGTTGACGAACACACCGCTCATGCCCGCGGCGGGGCCGACCGAGATGTAGCGGGTGTTGTCACCTTCCGGCGGTTCGATCTTGACGACGTCGGCGCCCATGTCGGCCATGATCTGCGTGCAGTAGGGACCCATCACCATCGCGGTCAGGTCGACCACGCGGATCCCCGCGAGCGGTCCGGTGTCAGCCATGGAGGGTCTCCCGCGCGGCCATCGCGAAGCTGTAGCCGATGTGGTCGTTGTGCCCGCTGGGCACCACCGGGAAGACCACCGGCGCGCCGAAGTCCCGGATCTCGCCGATGCGGCCGCCGACCTCGCCGATCGTCCACGACGGCTGATACACCCCCGGTGTCTCGGCGATCAGCGCCCTGGCGATCCGGCCCGCCAGCGCGATGAAGATCTCGCCTGTCACCGAACAGGTTTCGTGCGCCAGCCACCCGACCGCGGGGGCGACGAGCTCGGGCCCCATCGGCGGGTACGCCGAGGTGTCGATGCCCTCGGCCATCCGGGTCACCGCGGCCGGGACGATGACGTTGCTCGTCACACCGTGGGCGGCGCCTTCGAGCGCGGCGACGTTGGACAGCCCGATCACGCCGGCCTTCGCGACGGCGTAGTTGACGACGTCGTGGTTGCCGTACAGCCCGCCGATCGACGACGTCAGCACGATGCGGCCGTAGCCGTTGTCGCACATCAGCGGGAACGCCGGCCGCACCACATGGAACGCACCGCGCAGGTGGACATCGACCACCGCGTCGAAGTCGTCGTAGCTCATCTCGCGTAGTGATCCACGCCTGACGTTGCCCGCGTTGTGCACGAGAATGTCGATGCCGCCGAAGTGTTCGCGGGCGGTGTCGATGATCGCCGCGCCGCCCTCGGCCGTCGTGACCGACGCGGTGCTGGCGACCGCGGTGCCTCCCGCGGCGGTGATCTCGTCGGCGACGGCCTGCGCGGGGCCCGCGTCGGCGCCCTCCCCGGTGAGGCTGCCGCCGACGTCGTTGACCACCACCCGGGCGCCGCCGGCGGCGAACATCAGCGCATACGCGCGGCCGAGTCCCCGTCCGGCGCCGGTGACGACCGCGACGCGGCCGTCGAATCGTTCGTCGGTCATGGCTTCGGTCCCACGCAATCGCGTAACGCAGTGGCAGTTTCGGCGGCCCATTTCCGCCGTGGGGTCACGTCAGTGCGCCCGGTCACGAAAGTTCCAGGCCGTCGAGATCGCCCCTCTTGCGCCACTCGTCGATCAGCTCGTCGAACGCGTAGAAGCCGGGCGAATAGAAGTCGCCGAGGAAGGCGCCGTTGCGTACCGCACCGCCACGCCCCTCGTTGTTGTAGTAGCCGGGGGTGCAGGACAATTCGAACGCCGAGTTGTCGATCGACAGTTCACGCACGGTGCGTACCCAGCTGTCCTGCGCCTCCTGCGTCGGCTCGACGACGGTCGCGCCGCGCTTCTGCGCCTCGGCGATCAGGTAGGCGATGTGCTGGGCCTGCTGCTCGAACATCGCGGTGGTGTTCGCCGACACGCCGCCCTGGATGAAGCCCATGAAGAACTGGTTCGGGAACCCGCGGCTGGTCATCCCGTGCAGGGTCTTGTAATCGTCGCGCCAGTGGTCGAACAGGGACAGGCCGTCGCGGCCGGTGATGGATTCGATCGCGAACCGGCGGCGGATCTCGGTGGAGATCTCGAAACCGCTGGCGAAGATCACGCAGTCGACCTCGAACTCGACGCCGTCGGCGACGATCCCCTTGTCGGTGAGGCGCTCCACCCCTTGGGATTCCGAGACGTCGACCAGTGTCACGTTGGGGCGGTTGAAGGTTGCCAGGTAGTGCTCGCTGGAGGTCGGGCGTTTGCACATGAACCGGTAGTAGGGCTTGAGCGCCTCGGCGGTCTCCGGATCCTCGACGATCTCGGCGACGCGGCGGCGCAGCCGCTCCATGATCTTGTAGTCCTCTTCCTCCCGGAACTCCATGATCTGTTCGATCGTGGCGGCCGCGGGGTCGGGCAGGGCGGCGATCCGCGCGGTCAGGTTGCGGCCCAGTTCGGTCCAGAAGTCACACACCAGGTCCGGCTCACCGAACACCACGCCGACGAACGGCGACCAGTTGTGGAAGTTGCGCTTGCGCTCTTCCTGCCAGCCGGGCCGCAGGGAGGCCGCCCACTGCGGGTCGGTGGGCGGGTTGGTGCGCGCATCCACCGAGGACGGTGTGCGCTGGAACACGTACAGCTGCTGGGCATCCCGGCCCAGGTGCGGAACCAGCTGGATCCCGGTCGCGCCGGTGCCGACCAGCGCGACCCGCTTGTCGGCGAGCTTGTGCAGACCGCCGTCGGCGTCGCCACCGGTGTAGTCGTAATCCCAGCGCGCGGAGTGGAACACGTGCCCGCCGGCGTCCCGGTACTCCTTGATGCCGGGGATGCCGGGCAGCTTCGGCCGGTTGTAGGAACCTTGTGCCATCACGACGAAACGGGCCCGGATGTCGTCGCCGCGGTCGGTGCCGATCCGCCAGCGCTGCGTACCGTCCTCCCACCACAGTTCGCGGACCTGTGTCGAGAACAACGCTCCGTCGTAGAGCCCGAAGTGCTTTCCGATGTTGCGGCAGTGGCCGAAGATCTCGGCACCGTCGGCGAATTTCTTGCTCGGCATGAAACCGAGCTCCTCGAGCAACGGGATGTAGCAGTACGCGTCGTTGTCGCACTGGATGCCCGGGAACCGGTTCCAGTACCAGACACCGCCGAAGTCGCCTGCCATCTCGATGACCCGGATCCCGGTCACCCCGGCCTTTTTCAGGTAGGCCCCGGCCAGCAGCCCGGCGAACCCGCCACCGAGGATCACCACCTCGGCGTCCTCGACCACCGGGTCGCGCTCGGTGCGCGGCGTGTACGGGTCCACCTCGGCGAACTCGGCGTACTCCCCCTCGAGCTCGAGGTACTGGTCCCCGCCGTCGGGCCGCAACCGCTTCGCGCGTTCGGCGGCGTAGCGCTCCCGCATGGCGGGGATGTCGACGTCGTCGGGGGTGTCAGTGGGTCCGCACGAGGTCTCGGTGGTCGTCAATGTGGTCTCCTCCTCGTGATTTCGGTGCAGTTGGTCAAGGTGAGCGTGACCAACTACGCCGAAATCGCTCTACAACGCTCGGGGTTCTCCGGTGCCCATGTACTTGGACAGCTGGTAGTGCAGGTTCACCGTGCTGCGTTCGCGGTACGGGTTGGGCAGCGTGCCCGCGAACCCGGCCGACTTCATGCCCTGCTGGACCGCGGCCATGTTCGAGAAGTCCTGCGGCAGCACCGACAGCCAGTTCGGCGACTCCTTCGGTGTGTACTCCCACTCGGTCTGCGGCTCTTGACCTATCGGGAACAGCTCGAGCGTGGCGACCTCGAAGATGCACCTGTCCGGGTGGTAGCCCGGGTCGGGCCGCGCGCTGTAGCACAGGGCCGTGGTCAGCCCCTGCCCGACCTGCAGGTTCGGGAAGATCTGCCACGCCGTGCCGCTCTGGCCCAGGATGTCCGGCGGGATCGTCGGCCAGATCACCCCGCGCGCCTCGTCGTCGCGGCGCGCCGAGGCCAGCCAGTGTTCGAGCACCTTGTCCGGCGGGGTGCCCTCGGGCAGTTCGTCGACCAGGCGTTTGGCGGCGTTCACCAGCGTCTCAGTGGTCGTGGCGTTGGTCTGTTCCCAGGTGTACATCTGCATCTCGGCGGTCGAGACGCGCGGGTCGTCGCCGGTGCCGAGCCGGATCTTGGACTTGGTCGCCTCCATGTCCTTGGGCGCGTCGTAGCCGATGTTGCTGTGCTTGCCCTGGGCTTTCGCCCACCCCTTGAATTCGCCGAACTTGTTGAACTCGGGGTGGGTGGTGAACACGTGATAGGTCTCGTTGAACGCCTCCAGCGCGACCTTCCAGTTGCAGTCGAAGTACAGCCATTTGCGCCACTTGTAGCGCATGTTCTCCAGGCCGAACGGTTCCAGGATCTTCGAGGCCGGGAACAGGTAGTCCGCCAGCGGTTCACACTCGGGGTCCATGTTCACGAACAGCCAGCCGCCCCACGTGTCGACCTGCACCGGCGCCAGGTGGGTGTTGCGTTCGGTGAGCACGCCTTTCCAGTCGTCCTGTTCGCGGATGTGCGTACAGGTTCCGTCCAGGCCGTAGGTCCAGCCGTGGAATCCGCACACGAACGACTTGCGGGCCCGGCCGGTCGCGTTCTTCGCCCCCTCGGGGGTGTCGACGAGTCGGCGGCCGCGGTGCATGCAGACGTTGTGGTGCGCGGCGAAGGAATCCGGCCCGGTCCGGACCACGATGATCGAGTCGTCGAGGATGTCGTAGGTCAGGTAGCTGCCGACCTCGGGTAGCTCCTCGACCCGGCCGACCTGCTGCCACACCTTGCGCCACAACCTGTCCCGTTCGGCACGGGCGTAGGCCTCGGAGGTGTAGGCCTCGACCGGGATGGTCACCGGCTCGGACAGGTCCTCGGCGATGATGCCGGTCGAGTCGTCGGGCACGCCGTCGACGCCGATCGCAGCGTCCAGGTCGGATCCGGTGTGGGTCATCGATCTTCCTTTCAGTAACGGCTCAATGCCGGCTGATTACCTGTCGGAAGGACTCGTCTTTGAGGAACAGGGACGTGTTGTCCGCGCCGAGGTGGCTCCACTTCAGGTTCAAGCCGCCGTCGACCAGCAGTGTCTGGCCGGTGATGTAGCTCGACAGGTCGCTGAGCATGAACAGGATCGCGCCGGCCTGCTCCTCGGGAGTGCCGCGGCGCCCCATCGCGATCGCGGTGCGGTCGCGCTCGGGGTCCTCGTCGACGTACATGCGTGACGCGGCGGTCTCGGTGACCCCGGGCGCGACGGCGTTGACGCGGATGCCGGCCTGCGCGAGCTCGACGGCCATCGTGCGGGTCATCGCGACGATCGCGGCTTTGGCTGTGCCGTAGGCGATGTGGAACGGCGCGGTGTTCATGCCGCTGATCGACGAGACCGACACGATCGACCCCTTGCGGCCCCGGCTTCGCAGCTCGGCCGCGACGGCCTGGCTCATGAAGAACGCCGTCTCCAGGTTGGCGGCGAACAACGCCCGCCAGTCGTCGCGGTTGACGCGGGTGGCCGGCATCCACGTCGACGGCGCCGCGCCGCCTGCGATGTTGACCAACCCGTACAGGTCGCCGTCGAGGTCGCGCACCGCCGACAGCACAGTGGCGATGCCGTCGTCGGTGGACGCGTCGGCCGCCACCGGCACCACGGACAGGCCATCCCCCGCCAGCGGGGCGACGTGCTCGTCGAGGTTGTCCTGCGAGCGGCTGACCGCGACCACGGTGGCCCCGGCCTCGGCCGCCAGCCGGGTGACGGTGGTCCCGATGCCGCCACCACCGGCGCCGGAGACGACCACGACGCGGCCTTCGAGACTCAGCGAGATACCGGCCGCCACGTCACTGGTCCGGACAAATAATGTGACTCTGCATATTGCAGAACACTATTCCGCAGGGGTTATCTCAGCGTCAAGGGCGCTTCGGTCGCTATTGCGCCGCTATTGTCTGGACTATTGCGCCTTGCTAACGTCCGAGTCCATGAACGCCCGGTACGCCGCGCCGTCCCCGTCCGTCGCCGAGGGCTGGGAGCTCCGGCCCGTCACCGCCCCGAGCCGCCTGTTCGGGGCCAACGGCTTGCGCACCGGACCCGACGGGCGGGTGTACATCGCGCAGGTGACCGGCAGCCAGATCAGCGCGCTGGACCCGTCGTCCGGCCGCGTGGAGACCGTCAGCGCCAAGGGTGGCGACATCATCGCCCCCGACGACGTCGCGTTCGGCGACGACGGCACGCTGTTCGCGACCGAGGTGATGGACGGCCGGGTCAGTGCCCGCGACAGTGCGGGCCGCACCCGGGTGCTGCGCGACGACCTGCCGTGCGCGAACGGCATCACGGTGCACCAGGGCCGCTTGTTCGTCGGCGAGTGCCGAGACGGCGGCCGGCTGATGGAACTGCCGTTGGACGGCGGGGCGCCGCGGATCCTGCTGGAGAACCTGCCGTCGCCGAACGCGATGGAGGTCGGACCGGACGGCCTGCTGTACTACCCGCTGATGACGGCCAACGAGATCTGGCGGGTGGACCCCCGCCCCGGAACGCATAGTGAGCCACAACGGGTCGCCGCCGATCTCGGGGTGCCCGACGCGGTGAAATTCGACGCCGACGGGACCATCGTGTCCACCCAGGTGGCCAGCGGCCAGGTGCTGCGCATCGACCCCCGCAACGGGGAGAAAACCGTCCTCGCACAACTGAACCCGGGGCTGGACAACCTGACGTTCGTCGACGGCCGGCTTCTGGTGTCCAACTTCACCGGCGAGATCACCGAGATCGGCCGGGACGGCCGGACGTCCACGCTGCTGCCCGGCGGACTCAACTGGCCGCTGGACCTGACGATGTCCGATGGCCGGCTCCACGTGGCCGACGGCACCTACTTCTACACAGTCGGCCCCGACGGTGCGCTGCAGACCGTCGGGATGCTGTTCTCCCCCGGCTATCCGGGGTTCCTGCGCGGGGTCACCGCGGTCGGCGGCGGGGAATTCGTCGTCACCACCTCGGGCGGGCAGGTGGCCCGCTACCGCCCGCAGGCCGGCGAAACCGACTACCTGGCCACGGATTTCGATCAGCTCTACGGCGTCGACGTGGACCGTGAGGGCACCATCGTGTTCGCCGAGCTCGGTACCGGCCGGGTGCTCGCGCTGCGTGGCGGTGCGGTCGAGACGCTGGCCGCCGGGCTGGCCGGGCCCGTCGGTGTCGCGATCGCACCCGACGGCGCGCCGCTGGTCGCCGAGTCCGGCGCGGGCCGCGTGGTGCGGCTGACCCCGGGCGGGGTGGACACCGTGGTGGACGGCCTGACCAGCCCGCAGGGCATCCACGTCTACGACGGCAGGCTCTACATCGTCGACGCCGCCGCCAAGGAACTCGTCGAATTCGATCTGAACACCAAGGCGCGCACGACGATCGCCGCAGGCCTGCCGGTCGGTCCACCGCCCGGTGTCGAGCCGAAACCCTTGAAGGGGATGCCGCCGTTCTCCGGTCCGCAGGGACCGTTCGCCGGCGTCACCGCCGGCCCCGACGGCACGCTGTACGTGTCCGCCGACGGTGACGGCAGCGTGCTGGCTGTGACCCGGCGATGACCACCACCGCCGGGGATCACCGCTACCTGCAGGTGGCGCGCACCCTGCGCAAGGAGATCGTCGACGGCGTGTATCCGGTGGGTTCGCAGCTGCCCACCGAACACGAACTCTGCGAGCGGTTCGCGGTGAGCCGCTACACCGTTCGCGAGGCGCTGCGCCGGCTGCGCGAGGACAACCTGGTCGCGTCCCGCCCCCGGGCCGGCACCTTGGTGGTGCCGCGGGCCAGCACCAACGCGTACGCGCAGGATGTCGTCGCGATCGACGATCTGCTCGCGTTCGCTCAGGGTGCCCGGTTCGCCATCGAGACCACATCGATGGTCACCATCGACGAGACGCTGGCCGAGCTGACCGGACTCCCCGCCGGAGCCGAATGGCTGGCGGTCAGCGGCTACCGCCGCATCGACGACGAGACCGCGCCGTTCTGCCGGACCGAGTACTTCATCAACCGCAGCTTCGCCGCGGTCGGCCGTCACCTGCAGCGGCACACCGGACCGATCTTCCCACTGATCGAGGATCTGTTCGGGGTCAGCGTCGCCGAGGTGCATCAGGAGATCTCGGCGGTGGTGGTCGACGCCGAACTCGCCGGGCACCTGCAGATCTCGCCGGGTACCGCCGCGCTGCGGATGAAGCGCACATATACGACCTCCGACGGAGAGATCGCCCAGGTGACGGTCAACACCCACCCGTCGTCGCGGTTCCGGCACGCGATGACGATGCGACGGGTGCGCGATACCCCGTGATCACGCTGGCCGACGCGCTGCACGCCGCCGCACGCGACACCCCGGACCGTGTTCTGGTCCGCGATGACACCGCGGCATTGACCTGCGCCGGCCTGCTCTCGGCGGCAACGGGTCTCGCACACGCGCTGCTGCGTCGCATGCCGTCCGGCAGCGTCGTGTCGTTCACGGTGCCGAACTGGCACGAGGCGGCGGTGATCTACCTCGGCGCGACGCTGGCCGGCATGGTGGTCAACCCGATCCTGCCGTCGCTGCGCGACCACGAGCTGTCGTTCATCCTCGCCGATGCGCACAGCCGGGCGATCTTCATCCCGGAGAGCTTCGGCGGACACGACTACGCCGCGATGCTCGATCGTGTGGTCGCCGGCCTGGATTCGCCGCCCGAGGTGGTCGTGGTGCGCGGCGGCGCCGGGCAGGCCGTCGCGGGCCGAACAACCCTGTCTCAGCTGCTGGCCGAACCCGCAGGCGGTGAGCTGCCCGTGCTCGATCCTGGTGCCACCCGGATGATCATGTACACCTCCGGCACCACCGGGCGACCCAAAGGTGTTCTGCACAGCCATGATTCACTGGCCGCCCTGATCGCCCAACTCGGCAGGTATTGGCGCATCGACGCCGGGGACACCTTCCTGGTCCCGTCACCGATCGCCCACATCGGCGGCTCGATCTACGCGTTCGAATGCCCGCTGCTGCTCGGTACCGAGGCCGTGCTGATGCAGCGCTGGGATCCCGATGCCGCGGTGGCGCTGATGGCTGAGCACCGCTGCACTCATATGGCCGGCGCCACCCCGTTCCTGACCGGGCTGTTGGCCGCCGCGCAGCGCGCCGGCACCGGCCTGCCCGACCTGAAGGTGTTCATCTGCGGCGGCGCATCGGTGCCGCCGTCGCTGATCCGCAGCGCCACAGAATTTTTCGACAAGGCCGCGGTGAGCCGCGTTTACGGATCCACCGAGGTTCCCGTGACGACCGTCGGCGCCCTCGACGACGTCGCGCTGGCCGCCGACACCGACGGGCGGCCCGGCATCGCCGACGTCCGGGTCGTCGACGGTGAGATCCGGGCGCGCGGTCCGCAGATGTTCACGGGCTACCTGCACCCGGAGGACAACCACGAGTCCTTCGACGAGGCCGGCTATTTCCGCACCGGAGACCTCGGCCGACTGACCGAGGACGGCTGCCTCGTGGTCACCGGCCGCGCCAAGGACCTGATCATCCGCAACGGCGAGAACATCTCCCCCAAAGAAGTGGAGGACATCCTCGCGACACATCCGGACATCGCCGAGATCGCGGTCGTCGGCATCTCCGACCCGCGCACCGGCGAACGGGCCTGCGCGGCACTCGTTCCCGCCGGGTCCACCGCACCGGACGTCGCCGCGTTGAAGGATTTCCTGGTGTCCCGCGGTGTCGCGAAGTTCAAGGTGCCCGAGCAGGTCACCGTGGTGCCCGCGCTGCCGAAGAACGACGCGGGCAAGGTACTCAAACACGTCATCAAGGCCCAGCTGACCGAGGAGTCCTAGAGTGCATTCGCCCCAGGTAGCGATCGTCACCGGCGCCAGCAGCGGTATCGGATTCGGTTGTGCGACAAAGCTCGCCGAGCAGGGTATGGCGGTGCTGGGCACCGGCCGCGACGCCGAGCGGCTCGCCGAGCTGGAGAAGGCGGCTCCTGAGCCGGGCCGGATCGCGACGTTGTCGGTGGATCTGACCGACGACGACGCACCGCAACGGATCGTGTCCGCGGCGCTGCAGCGGTGGGGCCGGATCGACTTCCTGGTCAACAACGCCGGGATCGGCAGCCCTAAACCGCTTCACGAGACCGACGACGAGACGCTGGACCACTTCCTCGGCATCATGCTGCGGGCGCCGTTCCGGCTGGCTCGCGACGTGATCGTGCACATGCAGCCGGGGTCGGCGATCATCAACGTGACCTCGACGTTCGCGGTGGTCGGCGGACTGCGCGGCGGTGCGTACTCGGCGGCCAAGGGCGGGCTCACCGCACTGACCAATCACATTGCGTGCCAGTACGGTGCGCAGGGCATCCGGTGTAACGCGGTGGCGCCCGGCGTGACGCTGACCCCGATGGTCGCCACCCGGCTCGAAGACGAGCGGTTCCGCAAGATCAACACCGAGATGACCCCGCACCAGCGGCTCGGCCGCGTCGAGGACATCGCGTCGACGGTGGCGTTCCTGTGCTCCGACGGCGGCGAGTTCATCAACGGGCAGACCATCGTCGTCGACGGCGGCTGGAGCACCACGAAGTACCTGTCGGACTTCGCACTGAACTCCGACTGGGTCGCGCGCGGAGATTCGTGATGAACCTGTTCGCGCTGCTCGAGCAGACGGCGTCGCGGCACGGTGACCGCGGCGCGGTGTATCACGGTGAGCGGCAGGTGCATACCTGGTCGGAGTTGCGCGAACGGGTGCTGCGGCTGGCCGGGTCGTTGCGCGCGCTGGAGCCGGGGGCCCGCATCGCGGTCGCCAGTGAGAACAGCCCCGCGATCATCGAGCTGATGTTCGCGGTCTGGGCCGCCGAGCGCGTGTTCGTCCCGCTGAACTACAAACTGCACGCCCGCGAGATGGCGCAGATACTCGACGATTCCGGTGCCGCGCTGGTGCTCGCGTCACCGAAGATCGCCGGGCAGCTCACCGGCGTGACCTCGACGCCGATCGAGGTCATCGGGTCCGAGGACTATCAGAGCCGCTGCGCCGCAGAGCCGTCCGCGGTCCCCCGCACCACCGATCCGGGGTCGCTGGCGTGGCTGTTCTACACCAGCGGCACCACCGGGCGGTCCAAGGGCGCGATGCTGTCGCACCGCAACCTGATGGCGATGACGGTGTCGCACCTGGCCGACTTCGACGCACCCGACGAGAGCAGCAGCCTGATCCACGGGGCTCCGATGTCACATGGCTCGGGTCTGTATGTGCCGCCGTATGTCTCGCGCGGCGCCCGCCAGGTGGTGCCTGCCTCCGGCGCGTTCGATCCCGACGAATTCCTCGACCTGTGTGGCCGGCACCCGGGCTGCAGCGCGTTCCTGGCCCCGACGATGGTCGCCCGGCTGGTGCAGACCGGGCGGTCCTGCCCGGCCGGCCTGCGCACCATCGTCTACGGCGGCGGACCGATGTACGTCGACAGCCTGAAGAAGGCGATGGCTGCGTTCGGGCCCGTCTTCGTGCAGCTGTACGGCCAGGGCGAGGCCCCGATGACGATCACCGGTCTCCGGCGACACGACCACGTCGACGCGTCCGACGCGGTGCTCGGTTCGGTCGGCTACGCGCGGTCGGGCGTCGAGGTCGCGGTGGTGCGCGGGGACGGGTCGGTGGCCGGGGTCGACGAGATCGGCGAGATCGTGTGCCGCGGCGATGTGGTGATGTCGGGGTATTGGCGCAACCCGGCGGCCACCGAGGCGACGCTGACCGACGGCTGGTTGCGCACCGGCGACATGGGCTCGTTCGACGCGCAGGGATACCTGACGCTGCGGGACCGCTCGAAGGATGTGGTGATCAGCGGCGGCAGCAACATCTATCCGCGCGAGGTGGAAGAGGTGCTCCTGGAGCATCCCGGCGTGGTCGAGGCCGGCGTCGTCGGCGCACCGGACGAGGAGTGGGGTGAGGTCGTGGTCGCGTTCGTCGTCGGTGACGTGTCGGCCGCCGAACTGGACGCGCACCTGCTGGAGCGCATCGCGCGGTTCAAACGCCCGAAGCGCTATCTGTTCGTCGAGGAGTTGCCGAAGAACAGCTACGGCAAAGTTCTCAAGCGGGACCTGCGCGAGCGGTTGCAATAGCGCCGAAGCGGCACGATCGGAGCGGCCTCGCGCGTTACCATGACGCCGTGGGGTGGGTGCGGGCCGTCTGGGCCGCGGTACAGCGCGCTCAGAGGTGGCCAGGGATCGCGACCCCGACCCTCTGGGCCAGGACCGCGGGAGTCTGCCTGATTTTCGGGGGCGTCGTCGTCGCGCTGATCACCCCGCTGGCCGCCGCCGACAGCAAAGCCGCCGTCATTCACTACGTCAACGCCGCGCTCGCGTTCGCCGTCGGGATCGTGGTCCTCGCGCGCGGATCGCGGGTCACACTGTGGCAGTTCCACCTGCTGGTCTTCATCGCCACCATCCAGATCACCGTCTCCGTGGCGATCTCCGACGGGCTCGTCGCCGTCGCGATCGCGACCCTGTACGTCTTCGTCGCCTGTGGCGCGTTCTTCGTCGCGTGGCCGACCGCGGCGGTGTATCTGACGATCGCGATCGCCTGCTGTATGGGCGCACTGAACGCCGCCGACGGGGTGCCGTGGTGGGCGGGTCTGCTGACCTCGGCGACCACGGCCGCGGTCGGGATCCTGATCATCGTCCTCGGCCGCAGTGTGTCCAAGGGTGAACTAGACACCGCCACCGGCGTGCCGAACCGACGCGGGTTCGAACGGCTGATCAGCGCCGAGATCAGCAGGGCCCACGCCGCGGGATCGGGCCCCGCGGTGATCGTGATCAGCATCGAGAGCTACGCCGCGGTGCACGACGAGTTCGGCAACCGGGCCGTGGACACGCTGATGCATCAGCTCGTCGCGCCGTGGCAGCGGCTGCTCCATCCCGGACAGATCCTCGCGCGCCGCGACGACGACGAGTTCGTGCTGATGCTGCCTGCGACCTCCGAACAGGAGGCCGTCGCGTACGTGCAGCGGTTGCGGGCCGCGACGGCCCAGGATTTCTCCGCCGGGGTGAGCGCGTGGGATGTCGGCGAGACCGCGTCGCCGGTGCTCGAGCGTGCGAACACCGCGCTACGCCGCGCGAGGTCGATCGGGCGCAACCGCACGATGCTGGAGTCCTCGCACCTGCCGACGCTGGCGGTGCAGCTGCGTGACGCACTGGCGGCCGAGACGATCGACGTGCGCTACCAGCCGATCGTGCGGCTCAGCGAAGGCGACACCGTCGTCGGAGTCGAGGCGCTGCTGCGGTGGTCTCCGGAGTTCCATCCCGACCTCACCGCCGCCGAGGTGATCCGGGTCGCCGAGGACAACGACCTGATCGCCGCCCTCGACCATTACGTGCTACACCGCGCCTGCCTGGACGCCGAGTGGATGCAGCGCCACGCCCCCGAAATGCGGCTGTCGTTGAGCGTCAACGTGTCCGGACTCGAGCTGGTGCAGAAGGGCTACGTCGACCGGGTCATCGGCGTGCTCGCCGCGACCGGCTGGCGTGCCGGGCAGCTGATCCTCGAGGTCACCGAGAGCGTGATCGACGTCGACCGGCCCGCGTCGATCCTGGCGCTGCACGACCTGCGCAACCACGGCATCCGGATCGCCATCGACGATCTCGGCACCGGGTACTCGTCGTTGAGCAGACTGCAGAAGCTCCCGACCGACCTGCTCAAACTCGACGGCTCGTTCACGTCGTTGATCAGCTCGGTGTCGACCTCGGCACCGCCATTCCTGCAGGCCGTCGCCGGGCTCGGAGATGCGCTGTCGCTGCCGATCATCGTCGAGGGGGTCGAAACCGCGCACGAGGCCACGGTGTTGCGCGGCATGGGTTTCCCGATGGCGCAGGGCTATTACTTCGGCCGAGCACAGTCACGCGAGGATGTCGTCGCCACCATCCTGCGGACCCGGCTCTAGCCGGACGCCCTCACCACATCAGGCCGCGGATCATCGCGGTCGGCGGGATGTCCTCCAGCGCAATCAAACCCGCGGGCGCATCGCACACCCAGTCGATCGCGTTGACCGCACGCGCGGCGGTCGAGACACACCCCGCCTCGGTGACGTCGAGCACCGGGTGCGACAGATGCGTCGTCAACTCGATGCGCGGTTCCCCTTCGACGATCACCATGTGCACGCCGTCCAGCCCGTTCGGCGGGTACTCCCAATCCGGCGCCGCCGCCGGGGTCAGCCGGGTGGTGTGCTCGACGGTGATCACGGGCCGGTCACCACGCACGCCCTCGGCCGCGAAACGCACACCGGCCAGCCGGCCCGGTTCGACGGTCATCATCGCACATTCGATGCGCTCCGGGGTGTACCACGGCTCGAACCGCTGCCGCACGTCGTCGAGTTCGACCCCGAGCGCGGCGGCGAGGTTGCGCACCAGACCGCCGAACATCGCGACGATGACCCCGGGCTGGAACGCCATCGGCAGGTCGTCATCCGGTGCGGTTCCGAATCCCATCGCGGCACCGGTGTATTCGGCGTCGTCGTAGTTGCCGTAGTCGAAGACCTCTTTGATCGTCACGGACTCGGCGCGTGTCACCAGGCTCAGTGCGGCGTGCACTGCGGTGTCACCGGAGTACCCGGGGTCGATGCCGTTGACGTACAGCGACGAATTCCCCTGCGCACACGCCTTTTCCAATGGAACCCGCAGCCAGTCGTCGAGCTGCCGAGGAGTCACCAGCCACACCATCGACGTGCCCACGATGTTGATACCCGCGGCCAGGATCCGCGACATCTGCTCCAGGGCCTCCATCGGCCGCGTCTCCCCCAGCGCGGTGTACACCACGCAGTCGGGCCGCAGCGCGATCAGCGCGTCCAGGTCGTCGGTGGCGATCACCCCGGTCGGCTCGGTGAGGCCGCACAGCTGGGCGGCATCCCTGCCGATCTTGTCCGGGCTCGCGGCGTGCACGCCGACGAGTTCGAGGTCTGGGCGGCCGATCACCGCACGCAGCGAATGCTGCCCGACATTTCCGGTCGAGAATTGAACCACTCTTCGCACAGGACAACCGTTCCGCTCAGTAGTCGGGGATGGGCAGCGGCGAGTTGTTCGAGTCGATACCGCCGTCGACATGGAAGATCGCGTTGGTGGCATAGCAGTCGCGGGTGGACAGGTACACGCACAGCCGGCCGAGGTCCTCGACGTTGCCGAGCCGGTGCAACGGGGTGGACTCCATCATCTTCTCCAGGGAGCCCGGCATCATGTCGAGGCTGCCCTGCAGGCCGTCGGTCGCGAAGGAACCGAGCGCGATCGCGTTCACCCGGATCTTCGGCGCCAGTTCCTGGGCCATCGCGCGGGTCAACGCCTCCAGGCCACCCTTGGCCACGCAGTAGGCGGTCAGTGCCCGGATACCGAACCTGGCCGAACCCGACGAGATGTTGATGATCGACCCGTGCCCGGCGTCGAGCATGTGCGGTGCGGCCAGTTGGCTCATGATGAACGCCGAGGTGACGCACCAGTCGAACGTATGCCGGAAATCCTCGTCGGTGATGTCGAGGAAGCGCGCGTAGGTGGCCCCGCCGACGTTGTTGACCAGGATGTCGATCCGGCCGAAGGTGTCGACGGCCGTCCCGACGACGCGTTCGCCGTCGGGTCTGCTCACCGCGTCGGCGACGAGCGCGAGACCATTGCCGCCCGACTTCTCGATGCCTTCGATGGTGGCGACGATGTCGGATTCCGTTCTCGCCGTGCCGATCACCGTGGCACCTGCTTCGGCGAGCACCCGGGCGATCCCGCGCCCGACGCCCTTACCCGCGCCGGTCACGATCGCGACCTGTCCGTCCAGCTTGAACTGTTCGAGCGCCATCCGGTTCCTCCCCGTCGAGGTGAGCCCATCTAACGACTATCCCTGACCTAAGTCAACAGTTTCAGCACAGCTGTGCTCCGATGTGTCGCGCGAAGAGACGCAAACGCGCGCATTAACAGCGCGTTTGATGCGATTTGATGTCCACTTGGCCGGTATCGCGACGGGGATTGACTGAGTTCAGATACTGACTATAGTCAGCAGCCATGAATCTGCCGACGGCCCGACTCGGCCGTGGCCGCAGCGCCGGCCCCCCGCCGCGGGCGTCGGCGAGCGGACTCGACGAGCACATGGAGGCCTCGGCGCGAGCGCAGCGCCAAGCCGACAAATGGCTGATCTCCGGCAGCCTGCTGATCGGCACCGCGGCGCTGGGGATCTTCGGGTTACCGCTGTTCCTGCGCGGCGTCTGGCTACTGCGCAAAGCGCAGCGCGACGGGCTGTCGGTGCGTCCGATGCTGGTCACGCTCATCGGCTATCTGGTGATTATCGACGCCGCGATCAACACCGTCGGGTGGGCGCTGGACCTGGTGGCCAACCACACCATCCTGGCCCGAATCCTGTTGAACGGCTGGGGCGCGATGTTCGACGCCGGCTACTTCTGGCACTACAACGAGCTGTGGCTCGGCGGTGCGGCGGGCCCGGGCGAGAAGGCGATGGAGGTCGGGATGATCCTGACCGTGTTCACCATGCGCATCGCCGCGGGCATCGGCTTCCTGCAGATGAAGCGCTGGGGTCATCAGTGGATGATCATCACCTGCTGGATGGGCATCGTGATCTGGTGCCTGTACGTGTTCAACATGACGATGTACGCCGACGTGCGCTATGCCGGTGTCGTCCTGCCCGTGGTCGGGTGGTGGCTCTACGACATCTTCTACATCACCCCGTTCCTGGCCATCCCGTACCTGCACTCGGTCAACCGAGAAATCTTCACGGACTGATCCCTGATGACCAGCGCCATTGACCGGACTCAGCGACTCGGCGAGACGAGCGCATGATGGCCCCGCCGGTCCGGCAGACCGCCCGGGAGTTGCGCCGGCTGCAAACGCGCGAGCGGATTCTCGGCGCCGCGATCGCCGAGTTCCAGGCCTCGGGTATGACCGGCGCCGACGTGGGCGCGATCGTGTCCGCCGCCGGCGTCGCGCACGGCACGTTCTTCTTCCACTTCCCGAGCAAGGAGCACGTGCTGCTGGAGCTGGAACAGCGCGAGGAGGCGCGGATGGCCGCCGAGTTCGCCCGGTACCTGGGCTCCGCGCACGACCTGGCCTCGGCGCTGACGAAGATGGTCGTGCTGATCTCCGGGCTGGAGCAGAGGTTCGGCCCGCTGCTGTTCAAAGAGCTGCTGGCGCTGCACTTCTCGCCGACCCGCCCGAGCAGCGACGAGTGGTCGGATCACCCGTTGATCGTGTTGCTGGTCGGTGAGATCGAGCGGGCCCGCGGCGACGGTGAGGTCCACCCCGAGATCGACGCGTTCTACAGCGCGGCGTTCTTCCTGCTCGGCATCTACGGAGTGCTGACCACCGTCACCCGCAGCGACATCCGAGACGCGATGCTGGCCAACCTGATCACCACCGCCCGCCGAGGACTGGAGGCCCGATGACCGAAATATCGCATGCCCGAGGAGAACTGACATGATGGGATGGATCTGGGAGATCCTGCGCTACGTCGCCGCCTGGGGCGGCACCGGGCTCATCATCTGGTTCTGGTACTGGATGTTCTCCAACATCGGCACCTTCTGAGCGCGCCGAGACCGATGTCCGAACTCTCCGATGCCCACGCGATGGCGATCGAGCGCAGCTGTGCGCTGACCGCGGTCGCGCTCAGCCGCCAGCGCCGCACCGGGGCGCACCTGGTCACCGGGCAGCAGCGCGGGTTCGGTCTGAGCTCGATGCTCGACGTCGTCCACGTCCCATACCCGGCGCGGGCACAGCACTGGAACCGTCGCACACTGACATGCGGTATCGCTCTGCAGTGCGCACCGTCGAAGGACAGGGTCACCGACTACCGCCTCAACGAACTGTCCGCGCGGGAGCTCACCGCACTGCACCTCGTCGAAGCGGGTGTCGCGCTCGGCTGGATCGCCACGACGTGGCCGGGTCTGCTTCCCGAGTTCGCGCGCGTGCTGCCCGATCTCACGCCCGCCGACGCGGACATGGACGGCAGGACAATGCTCGACCGCGCGATCGCGCTGGCGCGCACCGGCCTGGACCTGACGATCGACCCGCTCATCGGGCGTCTGCCGCGGGCGTACACGGTGCCGCAGGGACTGACCGACAAGCTGCGCCGCTCGTTCGGCCGCCTTCCGTGGACCACCAGCCAGAAACGGGTCCCGCAACCGCATTCCGTGCCCGCGGGCGGTGACGGCGGGGTCCGCAACCCGAACCTGCCCCCGCCCAGCCGGCCGCAGGACAACGACCTCGACATCACCCCCGAACACCGCCCGGGCATCCCCTACCCGGAATGGAACGCGTGGACCGAGAGCTTCATGCCCGACCACGTCGCCGTCCTGGAACGCACCCACGAGGGTCGCGCCGGCGACACCGCGGCGGTCGCCGTCGACGTGCGCAGGTGGTTCGAGAAGGACACCCACCGCGCGATGAAGAACCGCCTGGAGGACGGGTCCGACCTCGACGTCGACCAGTACGTCGGTCATTACATCGACGTGACCGCCGGAGAAGCCGTCGAGCCGAGGATCTTCCGTGAACTACTTCCCGCCAGCCGCGATGTCACCTCGGCGCTGCTGCTCGACGGCAGCTCGTCGCTCGGCGTGCACGGCGGCACCATCTTCAAGCTGGAGCTCGCCTGCGCCGATGCGCTGTCACGGGCGATGACCAGCGCGCGGGAACGCCACGGCATCTTCGTGTTCACCGGCAACACCCGCCACCGGGTCGAGGTGACCTGCCTCAAGGACTTCTCCGACCGCCGGTTCGTCCCGCCCGGCAGCCTGGGCCTGGCCACCGGCGGCTACACCCGGCTCGGTGCGCCGCTGCGCCACCTGACCAGCAGGCTGCTCGCACAACCCTCCGAGCGCCGGCTGCTCATCGTGATCGGCGATGGACTGATCTCCGACGAGGGCTACGAGGGCCGCTACGCGTGGGCCGACGCCGCGCACGCCGTCGAGGAGGCCCGCGACGCCGGGGTGTCGATGTACTACGTCGGGATCGGCCCGGTGCGTGTCGACCCGCTACCCGAAGTGTTCGGCCCCAAGCGATCTCAGCGGATCCGCCGCATCGAGGACCTGCCGCGGGTCCTCGCCCACGTGCACAAGGAGCTGGTGGCAGCATGACCGAGCAGACATACCTCGCCAACGGCAACGAGGTGCAACTCTTCGAACAGGCCTACCGGCAGCGGCTGCCGGTCATGCTGACCGGGCCGACCGGATGCGGCAAGACTCGCCTGGTCGAACACATGGGGCTGCTGCTCGCCCGGCCCGTGGTGACCATCTCCTGCCACGACGATCTGACCAGCTCCGACCTCGTCGGGCGGTTCATCGTCACCGGCGGGGACGTGGTGTGGACCGACGGACCTTTGACCAGGGCGGTGAAGGCCGGCGCGATCTGCTATCTCGACGAGGTCGTCGAGGCGCGCCACGACTCGCTGGCGGTGCTGCACTCGCTGACCGATCACCGGCGCACGCTCTACCTCGACCGTGCCGGCGAAGTGGTCCAGGCGCCGGAGAACTTCATGCTGGTGTGCTCCTACAACCCCGCCTACCGCAGCTCGCTCAAGGAGCTCAAACCGTCGTTCCGGCAGCGGTTCGTGACGCTGCCGATGGACTATCTGCGCGCGGACCGTGAGGCGGAGGTGATCGTCGCCGAAGCCGGTATCGACCCGGCTGCCGCCGAGCGGCTGGTCCGGTGTGCCACCGCGATCCGCACCGCCGACGAAGCGTTCCACTACGAACCGCCCTCGACCCGCGTCCTCGTCACCGCCGCACATCTGATCGCCGCCGGCGCATCGGAACTCGACGCGGCACAAGCCTGCGTACTCGCACCGCTGTCCAGCGACGGTGCGATCTCCGAAGGCCTGCGCGAGGTGGCGGCCGCCGGCCTCGCCGGTGCCGACAGCCAGAGCCCAAACCGTTAGGAAGGAACCGACGAGATGGTCGATCAGAAGGAAAAGAACCGCAAGAAGGCGCTGATCATCCTGCAGGTCGTGATCTACGGATACCTCCTGACGATGTTCTTGATCCAGCTGTATATGTCATTCACCCGCGGCTGGTGGGATCTGTGAACATCCCGCTGCGCAACCGCAAGACAGCGGCGAAGGTCACCGCGTCGGTTCCGGTCAGCGGGTCGGTGAACCTCGAAGAGCACCACGAGGAGTCGCGCCAGGCCCAGCGCCGCGCCGACAAGTGGATGATCGCCGGTGCCGCGCTGATGGGCATGTGGGCGCCCGGACTGATCGGGCTTCCGATCTTCATGCGCGGGGTGTGGCTGCAGCGCCAGGCGCTGCGGGCCGGGCTGTCGGTGCGGCCGATGATCGTCACGCTCATCGGGTATCTGGTGCTCATCGACGGGATGCTCAACAGCCTCGGTTGGGCACTGGATCTGGTCGCCAACCACACGCTGATCAACCGGGTGTTGATGGTCGGTTGGGGCGCGATGTTCGACGCGGGTTACTTCTGGCACTACAACGAGGCGTGGATCGGCGGCGCCGCCGCACCGGGTGAGAAGTCGATGGTGTTCGGCATGATCCTGACCGTCTTCGCGATGCGCTGCGCCGCGGCGATCGGGTTCCTGCAGATGAAACGGTGGGGCCACCAGTGGATGATCATCACCTGCTGGATGGGCGTGCTCATCTGGTGCCTGTACGTGTTCAACATGACGATGTACGCCGACGTCCGCTACGCCGGCGTCGTGTTCCCGGTCATCGGTTGGTGGCTCTACGACATCTTCTACATCACGCCGTTCCTGGCCATCCCGTACCTGCACACCGTCAATCGCGAGATCTTCTCGGATTAAAGGAGTTCCGACTGTGACGACTTCTGTGGAGAACACCGAAGAGAGGGCCGAAGACCTGCCCCCGGGCACCACGCCGTACTACGCCCGGATGCACAAGTGGATCAAGCGGGCGGTGCTGGTCTGCCTGGTCGCGCTCGTCATCGAGGGCGCGTTCACGCTGCCGTTCATGGCGGTCTACTACGGCTACCCGACCTTGAGCCTCACCGAGATCTGCAGCGAGCTGCTCAAGGTGCGCTACTCGGACGACACCCTGGAATGCCAGGTGCCGTACCCGGCATTCGGCCCGCCGGAAGGCGCCGAGGGCAAGGACACCGCCCAGGATGAATGGGGCATTCAGCCTGTGCCGCAATACAACCGGATCGGGTTCCGGGAACTCGTGCAAATCCATCAGGAACGTGAGGCGCGGGAGGCCGCGCAGGACGGAACGTCATGACCGAGGCACTCGAACGGCACGCCGAGAACTGGGATCTGCGGCACGTCGATTTCAACGATAACGACTTCCTGTACGACGTGTACGCGGTCATGCGGGACAACGGCGCATTCGCGCGCACGGAGGAACCTTTTCTGAGCCCGGACCCCGACGGGGCGTGGGTGGCGGTGCGTTACGCCGAATGTGTGCAGATCCTGCAGGATTGGGAACACTTCTCCAGCAACCCGACCCCGGAGGGCGCCGAGCGGCTCACCGGCGATCTGGTGATCACCCTGGACCCACCGCGGCAGCAGAAGTTCCGCAAGGTGCTCAACCCGTACTTCTCCCCCGCCCGGATGAAGGCGCTGCGCCCCGAGATCGCCGCCGAAACCGACCGGCTGATCGACGATTTCATCGAATCCGGCGCCGGTGACCTGGCCGAGGTGGCCTGGCGGCAGCCGGGAATCGTGTTCTTCAAGTATCTGCTCGGTATGCCCGTCGAGGATGTGCCGCTGTGCGTCGAGCTCACCGACACCGCGCTCAACGGAACCACCGAGCAGGACCGGATGGCCGCCTGGGGCGGGCTGTATCAGCATCTGCACGACGCGGTGACCGCGCGGCTGGACCAGCCGCCTCGCGACGACATGATCGACGTGCTTCTGGCCGCCGAGATCGATGGTGAGAAGCTGGCTTTCGCTGACGTGGTGTCCAACGCGATGCTGCTGGTGCAAGCCGGTCTCGAAACCACTGCCAGCGCGATGTCGTTCGCATACCACTATCTGGCCACCCACCCGGCCGAGCGGGACCGGCTGATCGAAGACCCCGAGCTGCTCCCCCGCGCGGTCGAGGAGTTCATCCGCTTCGCCGGTTCCATCCACGGAATCCCGCGCACCGTGGCCAAGGACGTCGAGGTCAGCGGCTGCCCGTTCCGCCCTGGTGAGCAGGTGATCGTGAATTACGCCTCCGCCAACCGTGACGAGCGGCAATTCCCCGACGCCGACCGCTGCGTCCTCGACCGCCGCGACAACCGTCACCTCGGCTTCGGCGCCGGAGTACACAGGTGCCTGGGCTCCAACCTGGCGCGGCTGGAGTTCCAGCTCGGCCTGGAACGCGTGCTGGCCCGGATGCCCGACTTCACCCTCGCGCCGGACCGGACGGCGAAGTTCCACGGCAACTCGGTGACCCGCGGATTCCGTTCGGTGCCGGTCGTGTTCACCGCTTCCGATCGGTCGCGATGAGCTATCGCGGGCTCACCGTCACCGCGTACGACGACCTCCCCCTGCTGTTGCCCCGCGGTGTGCTGAGCACCGGAAAGCGCTAGGAGAACACGTATGTCAGACAGGACCTACCGGGTGATCCAGTGGATGACCGGTGACGTCGGGCAGGTCGGCATCCGGCACTTCGCGGCCTCACCGGTGTTCGAGCTGGCAGGCGTGCTGGTGCACAGCAAGGACAAAGTCGGCAAGGACGCCGGTGAGATCGCCGGAATCGGCCCGACCGGCGTCACCGCCACCGACGACGTCGACGCGATGGTCGCGACGGACGCCGACTGTGTCTTCTACACCCCGGTCATCATGGATGTCGACACGGTGTGCCGGCTGCTGCGGTCCGGCAAGAACGTCGTCACGACGGCGGGATTCTTCCACCCCAGCAACGATTTCCGGAACTCTGCCGAGCAGATCCGCGCGGCGTGCGACGAAGGCGCCACCTCGTTCCACGGCGGCGGCATCCACCCCGGCTACGCCGGTGACCTGCTGCCGCTGACCCTGACCCGAGTGATGAGCCGCGTCGACACCATCAACGTCTACGAGGTCGTCGACGTGCTCAAGGATGCGCCGATGGACCACATCGACTGGATGGGATTCGGCAAGGACAAGGTCAAGTTCCTATCCGAGCCCACCATCCTGGGCCTCGGAGTTCCGTTCTTCGCCCAGTCCATGCACATGATCGCCGACGGGCTCGGCGTGACCATCGACGAGGTGACCGCCGCCGACATCGACGTGGCGACCGCCGCGGCCGACATCCCGCACCCCGACGGGGTGATCCCGAAAGGGACGGTCGCCGCGCAACGCCACGAGTGGACCGCGTGGGTGGAGGGTAAGCCGCTGATCGTCTTCCACGCCATCTACGTCACCGCCGGCCCCGATCTGCTGGAACCCGCGTGGGATTGGGGCGAGACGCGCTACGAGATCGTCATCGACGGTGACCCGCCGACCGAGCTGACGCTCAAAGGGGTGCGCCAACCCGACGGCGCCATGACCCACCCCGGATACGACTGGACCGCGATGGGAGCCGTCAACGCCATCCCCGATGTCTGCGACGGGCCGCCGGGCTGGCTGACCCACCTGGACCTCGGCCTGATCCGGCCCCGCGGACTGGTCCGCCCGTGACCGCCGAACCGGCACTGCACCGCGTCGTGTTCGATGTGGGGCCACCCGCGACCACAACCCTGCCCGTGGAGTTCGACCGATGACCTACCGAATCGACCCCGTCGTGCTGCACCAGGTGACCAAGGGTGCGGTGGGACGGCCGCTGTACAACGGTGAACTGATCACCCGCACAATCGAATCGCTCGCCGAGCACTATCCCGGGCTGATCGATCCGACACCCGGCCGGTGGGTGGCCAGCAAGGCCGGCGGGGTGCTGGGCAAGGTGCGGTTCCTGTACTTCAGCCCGCGCGAATACCTGGTCATCTTCGGATCCCCGACCGGCACCCAGGGCTTCTCCGGGCGCTACAAACACATCGACATCCACAAGTTCCTGCTGGCAGGGCGGATCGACTCCTACGATGTGGAGTCCGACGCCACCACCCCGCTGCCCCCGCTACTACCGGGCGGACACACCTGCCTGGAACGCGGCCACGCACGCGGTCTGACGATCCACCCCGGTTCCTGGCATCTGGAGTACGGCCGCGGCGCGGTCGCCACCACGCTGCCGTTCGCGATGGTGGACACCCTGCTGGTATCGCTGGAAATCGAATCCGTGCGCCGCTCGGCGGTGGAATTCGGCAAGCTGGCCCGGCGCCGATTTCGGCGGGACGAGTCCGATGCGCCGAAGTGGGTACGTTGAAGAGGTCGCGGCGGCACCGGGCCGTCCCTCACCTCGGAGGTAGGACATGCGGGTCGTCATCGCCGGCGGGCACGGCAAGATCGCGCTGATCACGGCGAAACTGCTGTCGGCGCGGGGTGACTCGCTCGCCGGTTTCATCCGCAACCCCGACCATCAGGACGATCTGCGGGGCGCCGGCGCCGAACCGATCGTCGTCGACCTGGAGAACACCACCAACGGGGTGGTGTCGTCCCATCTGCGCGGCGCCGACGCGGTGATCTTCGCCGCCGGCGCCGGCCCGGGCAGTGGCGCTGCCCGCAAGGAGACCGTCGACCGCGACGCGGCGATCCTGCTGGCCGATGCCGCCGAGGCCGCCGGCGTGCCGCGATACGTGATGATCTCCGCGATGGGCGCCGATGCGAACACCCCCGACGACGCCGCCGACGAGGTCTTCGTCGCCTACCTGCGGGCCAAAGGGGCCGCCGACGACTTGATCCGTTCCCGCACAGCACTTCTGAGCACGATCGTGCGTCCGGGACAGCTCACCGACGACCCGGCCACCGGAAAGGTGACGATCGCCGAGAGCACCGGGCGCGGCAAGATCCCGCGCGCCGACGTGGCCGCCGTACTCGTCGCGGTGCTCGATGCACCCGACACCGCGGGCAAGACGTTCGAACTGATCTCCGGCGACACCGACATCGAGGCCGCCGTCGCGTCGCTGACGAGCTGAGCGCCCCGGGTCCGTTCCGCGTCAGCCGAACACAGTCTTGAACCGGTTCAGCGACTCCTGGATGTCCCCCTTGAGCGCACCGGCGACCACCATCCCGATCGGGCCGAACAGCGCGGGCCCGCCCAGGTGGATGTCGAAGGTGACGAGCGAGGAGTCCGGCTCCTTCGCGCTGGGCTTGATCTTGCCCATCAGCTTGACCTTGACGCCACCCTTGCCGTCACCGTTGAGCGTCATCGCCTCCGGCGGCCGGAAGTGCACGACCGTCCAGTGCATCCGGTTCGGCATGCCCTTGACCTCGACGATGGAGTCGAGCTGCGTGCCCTTCTCGATGACCTCGGGCAGCTTCGACCGCCACACCCGGTGGATGGACAGCCACTCCTTGTACCGGGACAGATCCGAGGCCGCGTCCCACGCCTTCTCCGGCGGCAGCGGCACGTCGACCGAAACCGAGAGTTTCGCCATCGGCCTACGACGTCGGCGGTGCGGCCGGGGGCTGCTGCGGAGGCGGGGGCGGCGACGCCGGCGGCGGCGGCGGTGGCGGTGGCGGTACCTGCCCCTCGGGTGGCCGTACCTGCCCCTGGCCCGCCCCCGGATCGGCCTTGTCGGCCACCGCCTTCCTGGCGGCGTCCTGCACTTTGTCGACGGTGGACGCGTACTTACCCTGGGTCTTCTTGTCGACGAGATCGCCGGCCTTGTCGATCACCGTGTCGACCTTGTCGGCGTTCTTCGACAGAAGAGCCTTGGCCTTATCCAAAAATCCCATGAAGGAACTTTACCCATCGGCGGCGCGCCACAATCTGCGGCGTTCGCCCAGTACACGGCCCTGAACCCACCAGATCACCTCGATCGCGGCGGCCCCGGCGACGCCGATGGCCAGGGCCGTGGAGGTCGTCGTCGCATTCGACGGATCGAGGATGAACAGCTCCCTGGCGAACGGGATGCTGAAGATCGCAACGTAGGCCAGTGCCGACACCGCCACGAGCAGCACCCGCCACCATTCGTACGGCCGCGCGACCACCGCCAGCACCCAGATCGCCGACACCAGCAGCGTGATCAGCGCCGCCGTCGACGCCTGCGTCTGCTCGATCTCGCTGGCCGCCCGGCCCTGGTAGGCCAGCAGGTAGGACGTGAACGTCGCGATCCCGACGACGAGCCCGGACGGCAGCGCCGACGTCATCACGCGGCGCACGAACCCGGGATGGGCGCGCTCGTTGTTCGGCGCCAGCGACAGGATGAACGCCGGGATGCCGATGGTGAACCACGCCGCGATCGTGACGTGGATCGGCTGGAACGGGAACAGCAGCGGATCGGTGTCGAAGATCTCCGACGACAGACCGGCCAACCCGACCAGCACGGCCAGCAGCACGGAGTAGACGGTCTTGGTCAGGAACAGGTTCGAGACGCGTTCGATGTTGCCGATCACCCGGCGACCCTCGCCGACGACATACGGCAGGGTGGCGAACTTGTTGTCCAGCAACACGATCTGCGCAACCGCGCGGGACGCGGAGCTGCCCGACCCCATCGCGACGCCGATATCGGCGTCCTTGAGCGCGAGCACGTCGTTGACGCCGTCGCCGGTCATCGCCACCGTGTGCCCGTGGGACTGCAGCGCGTGCACCATCGCGCGTTTCTGGTCGGGCCGCACCCGGCCGAACGTCGTGCACTCCTCCAGCGTGTCGGCCAGCGCCTCCGGCTGGTCCGGCAGGTTGCGGGCGTCCATCGTCTCGCCCTGCAACCCGAGCGATCCTGCCACCGCCCCCACCGACACGGCGTTGTCCCCGGAGATCACCTTGATCGACACGTGCTGTGAGGCAAAGTATTCCAAAGTGTGGCGGGCGTCGGGCCGGACCCGCTGCTCCAGCACCACGAGCGCCGCCGGGGTGACCACGCCGGGGGCGTCGGGCGCGTCGACCGACCGGTCGCTGGACCCCAGCAGCAGCACCCGCAGGCCCTGCGCGCCGATCTGTTCGGCCTCCTCGGCCGCCGGGGAGCCCGGATCGAGCAGCACGTCGGGGGCGCCGATCACCCAGTTGCCGTGTCCGGCATAGGACGTTCCGCTCCACTTGGTCGCCGACTTGAACGGTGCGGTGGCCGTCGCGGTCCAGCCCGGTGCCATCGCGTAGGCCTCGGCGATCGCGGCCATGCTCGCGTTGGGCCGGGGATCGTCGGCGGCCAACTGCGCCAGCACATCGGCCACGTCGGCTCCGTCGAGCTTCTTCACATCGCTGACCCGCATGCCGTTCTCGGTCAGCGTCCCGGTCTTGTCCGCGCACACCACGTCGACCCGCGCCAGCCCTTCGATGGCGGGCAACTCGTTGACCAGACATTGCCGGCGACCCAACCGGATCACGCCGACCGCGAACGCGATCGAGGTCATCAGCACCAGACCTTCGGGGACCATCGGCACCAGCGCCCCGACCATCCGCAGCACCGAATCCCGCCAGCCCATGCCGGTGGTGAACAGCTGGGTGTAGATGATCAGCGCGCCGGCGGGCACCAGAAGATAGGTGATGAAGCGCAGGATCTGGTTGATCCCGTTGCGCAGTTCGGATTTCACCAGCGTGAACTTGCTGGCCTCCTCGGCGAGCTTGGCCGCGTACGCTTCCCGGCCCACCTTGGTGGCGCGGTAGGCACCGGTGCCCGCGACGACGAAACTGCCCGACATCACGTGGTCGCCGGCGTCCTTGGCGATCGCATCGGCCTCACCGGTCAGCAGCGATTCGTCGACCTCGAGGTTGGCCTCCTCCAGGATCACGCCGTCGACGACGATCTGGTCGCCGGGACCCAATTCGATGATGTCGTCGAGCACGACCTCGCTGGGCGGGCGCGGCTGTGTCCCGGATTGCCTGCGAACCAGCGGTTTCGCCTGTCCGACGATGGCGAGCTTGTCCAGTGTGCGCTTGGCGCGCAGCTCCTGGATGATGCCGATCGCGCTGTTGGCGATGATCAGCAGACCGAACGCGCCGTTGATCACCGACCCGGTCGACAGCACGATCACGAACAGCACGCCGAGTATCGCGTTGATGCGGGTGAAGACGTTGCCCCTGACGATCTCCGAGACGCTGCGGGCGGCACGGGTCGGGACGTCGTTGGTCTTGCCCTCCGCGACGCGGGCGGCGACCTCGTCGTCGGAGAGCCCGGTGATCCGGGTGTCGCCGGGCGCGCTCATCGTGATCGTCCGGCCGGTGGCGGATCGATCGTCCCGAAATCCACCTTTTGCAGACGGTTACTCGCACTTCGTCTGCAAAAGGTGGATTTCGGTGCCGGAGCGGCACTCATTTGACGAACACCCCGTTGCCCTCCTCGTCGAAGTACTCCAGCCGCAGCGCGCCGCCCTCGAACGTGGCCGCCGAAACCGTTCCGGGAGGCGCGTTCTCGGAAGAGATCGCGAACGTGAAGACGTTGTCGTTCCACGGCTGCAGGTCGAATACGCCGCGCGGCCCCAGGGCCAGCTCCAGGGCGCCGTCACGTTCGGTGACCGTCGCCGGTCCCCAGTACGCGTTCTGGTAGACCCCGGTGTAGGCGTCCAGCGGGCCGTGGGTCTGTGCGTCGGCGGGGCGCTGCTGCCCGACCAGCGATCCGAGTGGCTTGCTCATGTCCGCGAAAGCCTTGTCGTACAGGGCATACCAGTCCTGGCGGATCTCGCCGAACTGGACGAGGTCGGCGAACTGCGCGGTGAGTGTCTCCGGGATGCCGGTCGGGGTCGCGTTGGTCAGCGCGACGATCGCGACGTCTGCCGAGGGCAGGATCAGCACGTTGGTGGCCGCGCCGAGTTCGAACGCCCCGGAGTGGCTCAGCTGGGTGCGCGCGGCAGAAGTGGTGTCCACGTTGAAGCCGAAACCGTAGAAGCCGGTCCGCATCGCCGGCTCGGTGGCCCGCGACGACGGCATCTGCGGGGTGATCGCGGGCAGCAGCGCGTTCGGGTCGATCAACTGGTTGCCGGCGTGATTGCCCTGCGCGAGCACCATCGCCATCCACCGGGTCATGTCGTTGACCGACGAACTGGCCCCGCCTGCCGGCGACTGTGCCTGCGCGTCGCGGACGTAGCGCGGCTGGTATCCGTCGTCGATGCGGATGTGCCCGACCGCCCGGTCCCGGCGACCGGCGTAGTCGGCGAACTGATAGCTGGTCGCCTCCATGCCCAACGGGCGCAGCAGCGTCTCCGCGGCCAGGTCCTCCCAGCTCTTCCCCATCCCGGCCGCGACCGCCTCGGCGCCCGCCGTCAACCCGAAATTGGTGTACGCGTAGGAGGTCCGGAACGGGCCCAGCGGCAGGTCGCGCATCCGTTCCAGCACCTGACGCCGGTCGTATCCGAGGTCTTCGAGCAGGTCTCCGGCGTGGTCGGGCAGCCCGGACCGGTGCGAGAACATGTCGCCGACCGTGACCATCGGAGTGACCGCGGGATCGGAGAGCGCGAACCACGGCAGCCGGGACACGATCGGGGTGTCCCAGCCGACGTCACCGCGTCCGACCAAGGCCGCCACCACCGTCGCGCTGAGCGGTTTGGACAGCGACGCGAGCTGGAACACGGTGTCGGCGTCGACCTTGTTGTCCGGGCCGTCCGACAGGGTGTTGTTCTTGACTCCGAAACCCTTGGCGTACACCGTCTCTCCGCCGTGCACGACGGCCACCGCCAGGCCGGGGATACCGGACTTCGCCATCAGCTCCTCGGCCAGTCCGTCCAGCTTCGCGACCGCGTCGGCGACGGCGTTCTCGGGCAGCGGCAGCGCCGGAACCAGAGGGGGCGGGACGTCCGAGAGGGCCCGGTCGGGCGCCGCGGTGCTGGTGGGGGCGGGTGCGTCGCCGCCCGCCGTGCATCCGGCCAGCAGTGCGACGGCGGCGACGAGCGCGCTGAACCGAACACCCGACGAGCGCTTGCGCGAGGAGCCGACCAGCCCCGGTCTTTTCATGATCAGCACGGTACTGGGTCGCCCGGGTTTACAGCCGCCACCACGGCTCGAATGTCGAGCCGGGTACCACGCGCTCACCGGGGATCGGCACCGCCAACCGCACCTCGTCGAGTTCGGCGGCTGCCACCAGTCGTTCGACCGGTTCGGCCCACGGGTGCGGCGCGAGCCGGAACGTCGCCCAATGCACCGGCACCAGCACGCTGTTCTGCGGGTCGGTGAGGTCGAGGTGCGCGCGGACCGCCTCTTCGGGGTTCATGTGGATGTCGGCGAACGCCGGGTGGTACGCCCCGATCGGCATCAGGGTCAGGTCGAACGGACCGTGTTCGGCGCCGATGTCGGCGAAGCTCTTGGTGTAGCCGGTGTCGCCGCCGAAGAACGCCTTGTGGGACGGCCCGGCGATCACCCAGGACGCCCACAGCGTGGTGTCGCGGGAGAACAGCCGCCCGGAGAAGTGCCGGGCGGGCGTGCAGATCACCGTCAGGTCACCGATCCGATGGCCCTCGTGCCAGTCCAGTTCGACGATCCGGCCCGCCGGGATCCCCCATCTGCGCAGGTGCGCGCCGATGCCGAGCGGCACCACGAACGGCGCCCGCTGAGTGTGGGTCAGCGCGATGATCGTGTCGATGTCGAGGTGGTCGTAGTGGTCGTGGCTGATCACCACCGCGTCGACGGCGGGAAGCGCCTCCAGCTGCACCGGCACCTCGTGCATGCGCTGCGGTCCGACGGTGCGCGAGGGGGAGCACCGCTGGCTCCACACCGGATCCACCAGCACCCGGTAGCCGTCGACCTCGATCAGCGCGCTGGAATGGCCGTACCAGCTGGCCGCGGCGTCGGCGGCGGCCGGTTCGGGCGTCGGCGGATCCTTGAGCGGGATCGGTCCGGGCGGCTTACCGGCCGATCCGGCGTTGGCCAGGTCGCGCAGCAGCTTGCGCTGCAGTTCCCGGTCCATCGGCAGCCCGGACGACGACGCCTCCAGGTTGACGAACTTGCCGTCCTTGTAATGCGGTGAGCGCCGCGCCACGGGCGCGATCTCGGCGGGCGTCGCCCCCAGCGCGGCCGGTGTGCCCTGCAGAGCCCGAAGCACCCATCCGCCGGCGAACAGCGACGCCGTCCCGAATCCGTAACGCAGAGCCGACCGCACCACCATCAGGCGCCCTTGAACTTCGGCGGGCGCTTCTCGATGCGCGCCACCTGCGCCTCGATGATGTCGTGGCTGCTCCACGCCCGGTCGTACAGCTCTTTGTGGGTGGGCCAGGGTTCCTCGTAGGCGCCGTCATCGTTGAGCACCCGCTTGGCGTGCTGCAGCGCCAGCGGCGCGAAGCCGGCGATCTCCTGCGCCCAGGCCTGCGCGTCGGCCAGCGTACCGATCCTGTTCGCCATGCCGGTCTGTAGCGCGACGTCGGCGGTCAGCCGTTCGGCGGCCAGCAGCATGCCGCGGGCCCGGCCGGCGCCGACCAGCGACGTCAGCCGCCGGATGCTCCAGTTGTCCAGCGCGATGCCGTATTTCGCGACCGGGAACTGGAAGTACGCTTCCGGGGCGACCACCCGCAGGTCGCAGATCATCGACAGGATCACCCCGGCGCCGATCGCCGGACCGTTGATCGCGCCGATCACCGGGACCGGCGCCCGGTCGATCGCCACATTCAGGGCCTTGGCCTTCTCGGGCAACTCATCCGCGACGCCCTGGCCACCGGACAGGTCGGCCCCCGAGCTGAACACGTGTCCCGCCCCGGTCAGGACGATCGCACGGACATCCTCGGTGGCGGCTTTCTCGATCGCTTCGCGCAGACCTTCCACGATCTCGACGTTGAGCGCGTTCCGACGCTCGGGGCGATGCAACTCCAACGTCAGCACGTGGCCGTCTCGGGTCACTCCAATCATGGGCCCAGAGTAGTTAGCCTTCTCGAATGAGCCGGATCGGAGCCCTCGCCCTGCGCGACGCCGTCCTCGACGAGGGCTCCTTCGTCAGCTGGGACTCGGCCCCGGTGCCGGTCGTGACGCCCGCCGAGTACCGCGCCGAACTGGCCGCCGCGGCCGAGGCCACCGGCCTCGACGAGTCCGTCGTGACCGGGGAGGGCAGGGTCGTCGGCCGCCGCGTCGCGCTGGTGGCCTGCGAGTTCGACTTCCTGGCCGGATCGATCGGGGTCGCCGCCGCCGAGCGGATCACCTCCGCGGTGCAGCGCGCGACGGCCGAGGGGCTGCCGCTGCTGGCGTCGCCGAGTTCGGGCGGCACCCGGATGCAGGAAGGCACCGTCGCGTTCCTGCAGATGGTCAAGATCGCCGCCGCCGTCGAGCTGCACAAGAAGGCGCACCTGCCGTACCTGGTGTATCTGCGTCACCCGACCACCGGCGGGGTGTTCGCGTCGTGGGGATCGCTCGGGCATGTCACCGCGGCCGAGCCGGGCGCGTTGATCGGGTTCCTCGGGCCGCGCGTCTACGAGCACCTCTACGGTGAGCCGTTCCCGTCCGGCGTCCAGACCGCGGAGAACCTGCAGCGCCACGGCGTCGTCGACGCGGTGGTGTCCCTGGAGGTGCTGCGCGCCACGATCGACCGCACGCTGACGGTGGTGGCAGACCCACCCGGTGAGCCGCCCGCCGTACCTGCCCCCGAGGTCCTTCCCGACATCCCCGCGTGGGACTCGGTGGAGATCTCGCGGCGACCCGACCGCCCCGGGGTCGGATTCCTGCTGCGCCACGGCGCCACCGACCGGGTGCTGCTGTCGGGGACCGGACAGGGCGAGTCGGCGACGATGATGCTGGCGCTGGCCCGCTTCGGCGGTCAGCCCGCGGTGGTACTCGGCCAGCAGCGGGTGGTCGGCGGACTGGTGGGCCCGGCCGCGCTGCGCGAGGCACGCCGCGGGATGGCGCTGGCGGCAAGCCTGCGACTGCCGTTGGTGCTGATCATCGATACCGCCGGTCCCGCGCTGTCGGTCGAGGCCGAGGAGGATGGGCTCGCCGGCGAGATCGCGCGCTGCCTGGCCGAACTCGTCATGCTCGACACCCCGACCGTGTCGGTGCTGCTCGGTCAGGGCAGCGGGGGCCCGGCACTGGCGATGGTGCCCGCCGACCGCGTGCTGGCCGCCCTGCACGGCTGGCTGGCGCCGCTGCCACCCGAGGGCGCCAGTGCGATCGTCTTCCGCGATGTCGCGCACGCCCCGGAACTTGCTGCAGCGCAAGGCATTCGGTCGGTCGACCTGCTCCGCGACGGCATCGTCGACGTCGTGGTCCCCGAGCATCCCGATGCCGCCGACGAGCCCCGCGCCTTCGTCGGCCGGCTGTCGGCCACCATCGCCGGGGAACTGCACCGGTTACGCTCGACGCCCCGCGAGGAGCGGCTGGCCGCGCGCCTGGAGCGCTACCGCCGCATCGGCCTACCCTGACACAAGATTTCGGCGTGGCCCCCGTCGCCCAGCGACGGGAACCACGCCGAAATCACCTGTGACTACTCGGAATCCGAGCTGTCCGAGCCCGCGCCCGAACCCTCTGCCGACGATGCGCCGTCGTCGCCGCCGGCCGAGTCAGCGGCGTCCCCGGCCTGATCGGTGTCCGCACCGGTCTTGTCGTCAGCCGCCTCGTCCTCAGCAGCCTCGTCGTCGGCCGCCTCGTCCTCAGCGGCCTCGTCGTCGGCCGCCTCGTCCTCAGCGGTCTCATCCTCGGCGATCGTGTCGTCGTCCACCGAGGTCTCCTCCTCGACCGCCCCGACACCGTCGCCGTCGCCGGTGGCGGTGTCACCGTCCTCGTCGTCGACCTCCGAAACCGCCGGCACGACGGCGAATTCGGGATCGACGCCACCCGTCGAGGCCAGACCCCCGGCGCCGGCTGTGGCGTCCGGCGCGGTCCCGGCCGCGGTGTCGAGGGTGACGGTCGCCGAGGCCAGCAGCGACGTATCGGTCGCCTCGCGCAACGCGGGCTCCGTTGACGGGGCCAGCGGATTGCCCTGCCCGTCCCATCCGATGGCCTTCGCGATGGTCTTCGTCAGCGCGATCAGCGAGCCGATCAGACCCGCGCCCTGGCCCGGGACTACGTCGCCGGGGCCGAAGACGAGGTTGAGGCTGTTGAACATCGAGCCGCCCGGGCTGAGCAGACCACCGAAGGCCAGCTCGACCTCCATGCCCGGGATCGGGAGATCCAGGCCCAGTGCCGTCAGCAGCGGCGTGATGACCATCGACTGACCGCCGTTGAGGAACGCGTCGGCCACTGCGGTGGGAAGATTGATCAGGGTGTTGATCGCGGCGCCGAGGTCCGCGTCCTCACCGACCAGGCTCTGGAAGACGGAGTGGATACCGCCGCCCAGCGCGAGCACCGGATTCATCACCAGGCCTGCCAGCCCTACCAGCACGCCGCTGAGATAGGTCGTGGTGAACTTCAGCAGCGGCACCAACTGCGGCGGCGCCGGCTCGATGGCGCCGGGGATCCCGTGCAGGATCAGCTCGTAGATGGCGGCGTGGTCGGGATTCATCGAGCTCAGGTCCTCGGCGAACGGTGCCCCCAGCGCGGCACGCGCGTTCGTTCCCATCTCGGCGAGAATCGCGCCGATGTCGGGGAGTTGGCCGACGTAGCTGATCTGGTTGGCGATGATCTGCTGCAGGATCGGCGCCGGCGCCTCCAACCACGCATTGACCAGACCTGCGAAGTTCACCTCCGAGTTGTTGAAGAGGTTGAGCAGCGGCGTCAGCGGATCGATGGCGGCGCTGAGGTGCACGTCAGGCGCTGCCACTCGGACGTCGGCCAGCTGGGGGGTCGCCACCACGGGGGCTACCGCGATGGCACTCGCGCCGAGCAACGCGATACCGGCGGTCGCGTAGGGGCGGAGGGTGGTGTACATATGGCTCCCATTTGTCGAACTGATCAAGGCCACCGGGACATTACTCCGAAGTAAGTTTCACTGCTCGCGTTTTCAAGCATTTTCTGACTAGTGAGTAAGTTTTTGGTCTATACCGACTTCTCAAATTTGACGGTACCGACATTCATGCGGTTGACATGGCAAATCTCACTATGGCCAAGAACGCGCGCGACCTCCGGAGGTTCCGCCGGACACAAAAATAGTTAGCTGAACGCCAAAGCAGCCGATCACGCCCGGCGCCGTCGACACACGGGCCGATCGAGCCTCGAGATACGCCACAGCGACGGGTGCCACGGCCGCAGCAAAGTCGCGAGCGCAGGAAGCGTCAGACCTCGATCGGTGGCCGCAATCGGTCCATCGTGTACCGGCGGTTGCGTCGGGCCGCCCACGCACTGGCGGCCATCGAAGCTGCGGTCAACCCCGTCAGCACCGCGATCGCGATCCACAGCCGGGAGTCGATGCCCCCGACGGTGAGCTGACGCAGCCCATTGACCGCGTAGGTCATCGGGTCGAACGGGTGGATGATCTGGAACGGTTTCGCGGTCGTCTCGACCGGATAGATGCCGCCCGCCGATACCAGTTGAAGCATCAGGAACGCCAGCGTCACCACCCGGCCGACCGCGACCCCGAAGAGCGCGTTGAAAGCCTGGATCAGCGCCAGGAACGCCGCGCCGATCAGGACCAGGAACCCGACCGTCCCCAGCGGGTGATCAGCCTGCAGTCCGACGCCGAAGTGCACCACCGCGTACATCACCACGACCTGGCAGACCACGATCAGCAGCCCGGGCCAGTAGGACGCCAGCACCACCCGCAACGCACCCAAGCCGTTGACGATCGGCCGGGACTGCAACGGCGAGAGCAACATCCACACGATCAACGCACCGATGAACAGCGCCAGCGGCATGAAGAACGGGGCGAAGCCGGTACCGAAGGTAGGTGCGGGGTTGTGGGTCACCAGGTCGGCGGTCACCGGAGCCGCCAACGTCTGAGCGACCTCGGTGCGCTGCTGTGGTGTCCACGAGGGGACCTGGGTGCTGCCCTCGCGCAGTTTGGTGGCCAGCTCATGCCCGCCGGACTTCAGCTTCTCCGTACCGTCGGCGAGTTGGTGCGCCCCACTGGAGAGCTGGCGACCACCGTCGGCCAACTGCACCAGGCCCGCGCTGAGGCGCTGAGCGCCCGCGTTCAGCTCGTCGACCCCGTCGCGGAGTTTCGCGACATCGGCGCGCAGTCCCCCGTCGAGTGCCCGGGTCAGGAAGACCCGCAGCTTGCTGTTGGGATCGCCGAGCTCGTTCTCCAATCGGGATGCGCTGTCGCGCAGCCGGATCAGCCCCTCGTCGGTGGTGGGGTCGATACCTTGCGCCCGCAGCAGGCGCTGCGCGCCGGCGAGGGCGTGCCCGGCGTCGCGGACCGCGGGATCGGGATTGGACTGCAGGAACCCGACGGCCTGGTCGACGATCGCGGCGGCCTGGGCACTGTTGACGTTCAGCGCGGCGAGCCGGTCGGTGGTGGACCGGACCGCAGAGGACAGGTGCTGTGCGGCGATCGCGACGTCGTCGGGGTTCAGGCCCAGCCCGCCGACCCGGTCGAGGGTGTCCAACAGCGGCCCGACAGCCTTGTCCACGGAACCGGCGAGTTGCCGTGTGCCCGCGGCCAATTGGGTCGAGCCGGTCTTCGCGCTGTCCAAGCCCGAGGTCAGGGTGTCCGCGCCACCGGCGAGCCGCTTGGCTCCGTCGTCGGCGGCGTCCAGGCCTGTCGCGAGTTGCTGGGCGCCGTCGGCGGCCTGGCCGAGTCCTCGACCGGCGTCGGTCAGCCCGGTCAGCACCGTGCCGACGGTGCGCTCGCCGATCTTGGCGTTGATCTGGTTGACGACCTCACGTGAGGTGTTCTGGCCGATGATGGACGCCAGGTAGTTGTTGGCGTCGTTGAAGGTGAACCGGATCTGCGCTCGGCGTGGATCACCGCCCGACGGGGATCCGACCGCATCGCTGAAATCCTCCGGCAGCGTGATCGAGAAGTAGTAGTCGCCGCGCGCCACCCCGTCGGCAGCGTCCTGCGCGGACATCTCGGTCAGATCCAGCTGGCCGGAATCGATCAGTGCCTGCGCCACCTCGTCGCCGGCCCGCAGCTCCTGCCCCTGGGCCGAGGCGCCGCGGTCCTCGTTCACCAGCGCCACCGGAACCTTGTTCACCTCGGCGAACGGATTCCAGAACGCCCACAGGTACATCGCGCCGTACAACAGCGGCATCACGATGACCGTGATCAGCGCGATACGCGGCAGCGTGCCCCGGAAGTACCGCTTGATGTCGGTACCCAACGACATTCCTGCGAGTGCCATCAGGCCTCACCTTCCTCTTGAGCCGCCGCCGCGTGCCGAGGGTGGTCCTCGACGAGGATGTTTCGCACCCCCGCGGTGGTCACGCCGTTGGCACTGGCGGTGACGACGGTCTGGTGTTCGCCGAGCGCGACGAGGCGGCCGACCAGCTGCTCACGGTCGCGGTCGGTGGCGACCTGTTCGACGTCGCCGACCACCAGCAGCGGGGGGCGGCCCGTGTTCGCCAGCGCGATCCGCAGCAGCATCGCGTCGAGCTCGCTGAGCTCCCCGGCGGCCTCCGACAGCGGCGGCAGCGGCAGATCGCCGAACACCGGCCCGCACACCCGGGCCAGCGCGTGCGCGTCGGCCCGCCGAACCACCTTGTACCAGTGGGCATCCCAGCGCAGCTTCTCGGTGATCAGATCCCCGACCGTCGCGGTGTCGGAGAGCTCGTCGACACCGTCGATCGCGGCCAGCGCGGCGCCGTCGAAGATGTCCTGAACCCGGCTCCGGCCGAGGACGAGCAGCGTGCCCGTGTCGGGCCGCATCCGCCCGGCCAACGTCAGCAGCAACGCGTCGCGGCCCACGCCGGGAGCACCGACCAGGACCGTCAGTCCGCCCGCGTCGATGTCGAGATCGACCGGGCCGTAGACCGGCCCCGCCGGGCCCCGCATCGTGATCGCCCGCGCGGCGATCGCGGGTTCCTGAGCTGCTGCGTCTGCCACCAGCCAATCCCACCACACGCCGCCGGTGGCATTCTGGGGATGTGCACACGCTCTTCGAGCTGGTGGGGAACTTCTGGTGGCTGGTCTTCGTGTTCGGCGGCACCATCGCCGGCGCGGTGAAGGGAATCGCCGCCGCCAGCGAACGTCGCGCCCAGCGGCGTCTGGAGCGGTATCGGATCAAACAGCAGACGAAGATCGCTCTGGCTAACGCGAACGCGACGAATCAGGCACGTTCGGAAGCGAACCGGCGGGAGATCACCAAGGTCCTGCACCGCCACGACACCACGGACCGACGCTGGCTGTCCTACGAGGTGGACGTGGCCAAACTGCTCGACTTCCCGGCCATGACGGACATGCGCGAACCGCTGACGCTGGGCTTTCACCGCGCCAAGAACCGTGCGGACCTGTTGCGTCCCAACACCATCGACGACATCCTCGACGATCGCGACGCCCAGGTGGCATATCGCGACGCCGTCAGCGACTACGTCGCCGCGTTCGACGCCGCCGAGACCGAGGCGATCCGGAAACGTCGCAGCGACTTCTCGGCCGAAGATCAGGACCGCCTGGCCCGTGCCCAGCATCTGCTGCGGCTCGCCGCCGGCGACGGCGCGACGCCGCAGGAGCGGCAGAGCGCGTACGGCCGGGCGCAGAAAGAGCTGGCTGGGCTGGTCGTGCTGCCCGCGACGACGCGGGCAGCCATCGAGAACCGGATGCTCGGCGAGCTGGAATCCTGAGCCTCACGCCACGGCGAGCGCGGCCAGCATCGCGCCCGAGGTCACCAGCAACAGCGGGATCCGGGCCATGTTGCGCCGGGTCCAGCGCACCGCCGCGGCCTCGTCGACGTCGGCGGGATCCTTGCGCTCGAACTCGACTCCCCTGGGCAGCAGGTCGAGCAGCGTCCACAACCGCATCGCCGCGTGGCTGAGCAGCGCCACCAGCAGCGCGGGGCCGACCCGGGGTGTGCCCCAGGTGACGATCAACGTCAGCACCAGCAGCACCTCGAAGATCACCGGTGCGGGGACCCAGAACCGCACGCGGGAGATGCCGCCGTTGTGCGCCTGGATGATGCCGGGGCGCTTCGGCCAGGCCGGGTCGACGACCAGCACCTCGTAGAGCGCACCGCCGAGCGTGACACAGATGGCCAGCGTCGCGGCCGCGATCAGGATGAGCGCCGGGGTCCCCACACCTGCCGATTATCCGGATGTCAGGATGTGGCATGGCCCACATTCAGCCATTCCGCATCGACGTCCCCGACTCGGCCCTCACCGACCTCCGAGATCGCCTGCACCGCACCCGCTGGCCGGAACCCGAGTGCGTCGACGACTGGAGCCAGGGCATCCCGCTGGCCTACACCCAGCAGCTCGCCGATTACTGGGCCAACGAATACGACTGGCGCGCAAGGGAAGCCGCACTCAATCGGTTCGACCAGTTCACCACCGAGATCGACGGGCTGGACATCCATTTCATCCACAGCAGGTCGCCGCGCGAGGATGCGTTCCCGCTGGTCATCACCCACGGCTGGCCCGGTTCGGTGGTCGAGTTCACGAAGGTGATCGAGCCGCTGAACGAGGCCGGGTTCCATGTCGTCTGCCCGTCACTGCCCGGCTACGGGTTCTCCGGGAAACCCACCGCCACCGGATGGGGGGGTGGAACGCATCGCCGCCGCGTGGGACGAGTTGATGGTGCGGTTGGGCTACCAGCGCTACGGCGCGCAGGGCGGCGACTGGGGTGCGGCGGTCACCACGCAGATCGGCCGCAACGTCGGACACTGCGTCGCGATCCACACCAACATGCCGTTCGGGCGTCCACCCCGCGGGCTGTCGGATCCGAACCCCGACGAGCAGGCTGCGCTGGAAAGGCTTGGCTACTACCAGAAGTGGGACTCCGGATACTCCAAACAGCAGTCGACGCGGCCCCAGACGCTGGGCTACGGGCTGGTCGACTCACCGGTCGCGCAACTGGCCTGGATCGTCGAGAAGTTCTGGTCGTGGACGGACTGCGACGGGCACCCGGAGAACGTGCTGAGCAGAGACGAGCTGCTCGACAACGTGATGCTGTACTGGATCACCGGCAGCGGTGCGTCGTCGGCGCGGCTGTACTGGGAGAGCTTCAACGCGTTCACCCGCGGTGCGGCGGTCACGCTCCCGACCGGGGTGGCGTCGTTCCCGAAGGAGATCCTGCGCTCACCCCGGCACTGGTGCGAGGACAACTACACCATCACCCGGTGGACGACGATGCCGCGCGGCGGGCATTTCGCGGCGTTCGAGCAGCCCGAGTTGTTCGTCGACGACGTGAGCGCGTTCTTCGCCGAATTCCGGTGACCGGTTTCGCGAGAGTGCGCTCACGGTAGCGTCCACGCGGATTTCACGACCGTGAGGGCACTTTCGCGAGAGTGCGGGGCACGAGAAGCGGGTGCTATGCCAGGGACTGGACCCACGACCGGTGCAGCGCCGCGTAGTGGCCGCCCTCGCGAGTGATGAGCTCATCGGGAGGGCCGTCCTCGACGATGCGGCCGTGCTCGAGGACCAGCACCCGGTCGGCGATCTGCACGGTCGAGAGCCGATGGGCGATCACCACCGCGGTTCGGTCGGCCAGCACGGTCTCCAGCGCCCGCTGCACCAGACGCTCACTGGGGATGTCCAGTGACGACGTCGCCTCGTCCAGGATCAGCACCGCCGGGTCGGCGAGGAAGGCCCGCGCGAACGCGACGAGTTGCCGCTGGCCCGCCGACAGCCGTCCGCCCCGCTTGGCGACGTCGGTGTCATAGCCGTCGGGCAGTGATTCGATGAACGTGTACGCACCCACCGCCTCGGCGGCCGCGCGCACCTGCGCATCCGTGGCGTCGGGGCGGCCGAACCGGATGTTGTCGGCGATGGTGCCGCCGAACATGAAGTTCTCCTGCGTGACCATCACGACGTGACGGCGCAGTTCGGCCTGCGCGATGTCCTTCAGGTCGGTGCCGTCGAGGGTCACCGAGCCCGAGCCCGGGTCGTAGAACCGGGTGATCAGCTTGGCGATCGTGGTCTTGCCCGCACCGGTGGTGCCGACCAGCGCGACGGTCTGGCCCGCGGGGATCACCAGATCGAGTCCTGGGAGGACCGGCCTGCCGGGCACGTACTCGAATTCCACGTTGCGCAGCGCGATCTCGCCCCGCACGTCGGTGATGTCGGCCGGCTCGGCCGGATCACCGATGCCGGGTTTCTCGGCGAGCACACCCGCGAGCTTTTCCAGCGCCGAGGACGCGGACTGGAAGGTGTTGAAGAACTGCGAGATCTCCTGCATGGGCTCGAAGAACATCCGCAGATACAGCAGGAACGCCGCCAGCGTCCCGATCGTCATCTCCCCGTTGAGCACCCGGAATCCGCCGTAGAGCAACACGACTCCGGTGGTCAGGTTGCCGACCAGCTTCACCCCCGGCATGAACACCGCCAGCAGCTGGAAGGTGCGCTCGTTGATCACCCGGTAGCGATCGGCGACGTCTTCGAAGATCTCCTGATTGCGCGGTTCACGGCGGTAGGCCTGGACGGCCTTGATGCCCGTCATCGTCTCGACGAACTGGACGATCACCAACGCCGAGATCTCCCGGACCTCGCGGTAGATCTTCGACGACTCCCGGTGGAACCACCAGATCAGCAGCACCAGAACGGGAAACGCGGCCAGACACAGCAAGCCGAGCTTCGCGTCGAGCACCACCAACAGCACCGCGGTGCCCACCATCGTCAGCACCGCGGTGATCAGACTGTCGAAGCCCGTCTCCAGCATGTCCTGGATCGCTTCGACGTCGTTGGTGGACCGGCTGACCACCCGTCCGGACGTGTAGCG
This sequence comes from Mycolicibacterium parafortuitum, assembly GCF_002086815.1. Classification (GTDB taxonomy): domain Bacteria; phylum Actinomycetota; class Actinomycetes; order Mycobacteriales; family Mycobacteriaceae; genus Mycobacterium; species Mycobacterium parafortuitum. The sequence continues at coordinate 40,665 of NZ_MVID01000016.1, read as the reverse complement.
GTCGTGAAAGGCGATGTCCAGCCGGCCGAAATGCCGGAACACCCGCCGCCGCAGCTCCAGCAGGACCTTCTGCCCGATCCGGCCGGACCGGCGCAGGAAGTACATCCGGCCGCAGGCCTGCACGACGACGACCCCGCACAGCGCGGCGACGATCGTCATCAGCGTGGCCGCCGACCCGCCCGCCAGCAGCGGCGGGATGCCGTCGTCGATTCCCTTCTGCACCAGGATCGGAACCGACAACCGCGCGAGGTTCTCCACCACTACGACGACGGCGAGCACCACCAGCACCCAGCGGTACGGCCGCAGCAGCGAGCCGAGCAGCGCACGGGCCTCCCGCCGCCTGGGCACGGTCTCGTCGATCGGCAGGTCCGCACTCTCGTCGAACTTGCCGCGCCAGTCGGTGTCGGTCTGCTCTTCGCGCGAGCGCTCATCGGAACCACCACTCATGACCGGCGCTCCAGCATCTCTCGCTCCCGCACGTCGCCCTCGAGCACCTCGCGATCCAGCCGGGCGCGTTCTTCGTCGCTCTCCCAATCACATTCGCGCTCGCTGCCGTCGTCGAGCTCATCGTCGGCGGCCAGCAGATACCGGTATTCGGGGACCTCGGCGAGCAGCTGTGCATGGGTTCCGACGTGGGTGACGGTGCCGTTCTGCAGCAGCGCGACCCGGTCGGCCAGCAGCACCGTCGACGCGCGGTGGGCGACGACGATGCCGGTGACCTCGTGCAGAATGCGCCGCAGCGCCTCCTCGACAACCGCCTCGGTGTGCACGTCGAGCGCCGAGAGCGTGTCATCGAGCACCAGGATCCTGGGCTGGGCCAGGATCGCCCGGGCCAGCGAAAGCCGTTGGCGCTGACCGCCGGACAGGCTCATACCCTGCTCACCGATCCGGGTGTCCAGCCCGAACGGCAGGTCGTAGACGAACTGTGCGGCGGCGATCTCGACGGCCTGGCGCACCTCGTCGTCCGTCGCGTCCGGGCGGCCCAGCTTCAGGTTCTCCGCAACCGACATCGAGAACAGCGTGGGATCCTCGAATGCGGTGGCCACCGCCCGGCGCAGCGCGGACAGCGACAGCTCGCGGATGTCCTGGGCGTCGATGCGGATCTCACCCTCGGTGACGTCGTAGAGCCTCGACAACAACCCGACCAGTACGGACTTGCCCGAACCGGTCGCCCCGACCAACGCCAGCGTCTCCCCCGGTTCGACGGTGAAGCTCACGTGCCGCAGCACCCACGCGTCCGGGTCGCCGGATGGCGCCACGTCGTCGCTGTCGGGAAACTTGAACCCGACGTCGACGAGCTCCAGCCGCCCGCCCCGCGGGGTCTGGTCACGTGGGCCGTCGGTGATCTCCCGTGGCGCATCGAAGATCTCGGCGATCCGGTTGGCCGCGGTGAACGACTCCTGCGTCATCGACAGCAGGAAACCCAGCGACGCGATCGGCCACACCAGCGACAGCATCATCGTGATGAACGCGACCAGCGTGCCCATCGTGACCTGACCATGCCCGGCGGCGTACGCGCCGAATCCGAGCACCACGATCAGCGTCAGGTTCGGGATCACCTCCAGCAGCGTCCAGAACTTCGCCGACACCGACACGCGGGCGACCTGGGTGTCGTACAGATCGGTCAACTGCTCGTCGAACCGCTCGTAGACGTAGTCCTCCCGCCCGAACGACTTCACCACGCGCAGCCCGAGCGCGGACTCCTCGACATGGGTGGCGACGTGACCCGCCTGATCCTGCGCCAGCCGGGACAGCCGGGTGTACTCCTGCTGGAAGTGCAGAACCGTCAGGGTGATCGGCACGATCGAGATCAGCACGACCACCCCGAGCGGCCAGTACATCGCCAGCAGGATCGCGGTGACCACGGTGATCTGCAGGACGTTGAGCATCAGGAAGATCAGGCCGAACGACATGAAGCGCCGAATCGTGCTCAGGTCGTTCATGATCCGCGACAACAACTGACCGGACTGCCACCGGCCGTGGAACGACATCGGCAGGATCTGCAGCCGCGCGTAGAGCTGGTTGCGGATGTCGGCCTCGACACCCATCGTCGCGCGGGCGGCCAGCCAGCGCCGGATGAACCACAGCACGGCCTCGGTGATCCCGATCCCGACCGCCGCGGCGCCGAGGATCCACAGACCCTGCTCGTCCTGGAGGCGCACCGGACCGTCGATCACCGCCTTGGTCATCAACGGGATCGAGATCGTGGCGGCCAGGCTCGCCAGCGCGATCACGATCATCGCGATCCAGCGGCCGCGGTAGGGCAACAGGTACGGCAGCATCCGCCACAGATCCGAGCTGGGCTTCACCTCGGCCGGCGGCGGCCCGATCGCGGGCGTCGCGTGCAAGGTGTCGGTCCGGAAGTCAGCCACTTAGAACATCTTCCCATTGCGGGCAAGCGGTTAACTCCCCTGCCGACGACGCGCTCCCGGCGCAGAAACCCGCATGCGGGCCGTTGCGGCGGGCGGCGCGGCCGAACTGGGTGCGGTACAGATCGGCGTAGCGGCCGCCGCGCGCGAGCAGGTCGTCGTGGCTGCCCCGCTCGACGATGCGACCGTCCTCGACGACCAGGATCACGTCGGCAGCCCGCACGGTCGAGAGCCGGTGCGCGATCACCAGCGACGTCCGCCCGGCCAGCGCCTCGGCGAGGGCCTGCTGCACCGCGGCCTCGGACTCGGAGTCCAGCGATGCGGTCGCCTCGTCGAGGATCACCACCTGCGGGGCGGCCAACAGCACCCGCGCGATGGTGAGCCGCTGCCGCTGTCCACCGGAGAGGCGGTAGCCGCGCTCACCGACCACGGTGTCCAGCCCGTCGGGCATGGCCGCGACGACGTCGTCCAAACGGGCCCGCCGCAGCGCCTCCCAGATTTCGTCATCGGTCGCCCCCGGCGCCGCCAGCAGCAGGTTCGACCGGATCGACTCGTGGAACAGGTGCCCGTCCTGGGTGACCATGCCGACCGTCGCCTTCAACGACGCGAACGTCACGTCGCGGACGTCGGTGCCGTTGAGCCGGATGGCACCGGAGCCTGCCCGATCGGCCGGTCCGCCGTCCACGTCGTACAGCCGCGCCAGCAGCGCCGCGATCGTCGACTTCCCCGCCCCGGACGGCCCGACCAGCGCGACCATCTGGCCGGGTTCGGCGGTGAACGAGATGCCGTGCAGCACCTCCTCGCCGCCGCGGTCGTCGAGTTCGGCGACCTCCTCCAGCGAGGCGAGCGACACCCGGTCGGCGGCGGGATAGGAGAAGTGCACGTTATCGAATTCGACGGCAACTCCGTCCCCGTCCCGCGGCACCTCGACGGCGCCCGGCCGTTCCCGGATCAGCGGTACCAGGTCGAGGACCTCGAAGACCCGCTCGAAGCTGACGAGCGCCGTCGCGATCTCGACCCGCGCGTTGGCCAGCGCCGTCAGCGGCGCGTACAACCGGGTCAACAGCAGCGCCAGCGACACGATCGCGCCGGCCTGCAGCTGCCCGCCGATCGCCAGCGCGCCGCCCAGCCCGTACACCAGCGCCAGCGCCAGCGCGGACATCAACGTCAGCGAGTTCATGAACGTCGACTGCAGCATCGCGGTACGCACCCCGATGTCGCGCACCCGCCCGGCGCGCAGCCCGAACTCGCGGGACTCCGCGGCGGGATCCCCGAACAGTTTCACCAGTGTCGCGCCGGGCGCCGAGAAGCGCTCCGTCATCTGGGTGTTCATCGTCGCGTTGTGCGCGGCGGCCTCCCGGGACAGCCGCGCCATCGCCGAACCGATGCGCCGCGCCGGGATCAGGAACAGCGGAAGCACGGCGAGCGACGCGACGGTGATCTGCCACGAGATGCTCAGCATCACCGCCAGCGTCAACGTCAGCGTGACGAGGTTCGACACGACGCCGGACAGCGTGTCGGAGAACGCGCGTTGCGCACCCATCACGTCGTTGCCGAGCCGGCTGACCAGCGCGCCGGTGCGGGTGCGGGTGAAGAACGCGACCGGCATCCGCTGCACGTGGTCGAAGACGGCGGTGCGCAGATCCAGGATCAGACCCTCGCCGATCGTCGACGACAGCCACCGCGTCAGCAGTGCCACCGCGGCTTCGGCGACGGCGACCGCGGCGATGACCGCCGCGAGCAGCACGACAACGCGGGCGCTGCCGGCGCCCGTGATCTCGTCGACGACGCGGCCCGCCAGAAGCGGGGTCGCCACCGTCAGGACCGCACCCACCACGCTGACCGCGACGAACACCCGCAGCCGGCGGTGATGCCGCGCCGCGAACCGCCAGATGCGGCGCAGCAGCCGACGATCGGTCAGCGCGTGCAGGTCACCGGAGCGGGCATGGGTCTGCCGGTAGAGGCTCTGCCGGGCTACCGTTTCCAAGCTCATGTAATCACCGTAGAACCTCAACAAACATTGAGGTCAACGGCTTCCCGGCTGGTCAGGTGATCGCGGGCGGCGCTTTCTGTAATTCCCGTTCGGCGTCCTCCAACGCCTCCCGCGCCGCCCGCAACCGGGTGAGAAGGTCGTCGGTCTCGTGCTCTTCACGATCCCTGATCCGCGCCTCCTCCATCGCGTTGAGGACGATCCCGATGAACAGGTTGAAGATCAGAAAGCTCGCCAGCAGCACGTAACTGATGAAGTACACGATCGTCCAGTGCGACACCTGTTGGCCCATGGCGATGTTGTCGGGGAAGTTCTCCAGCGTCAACATCACGAACATCGTCAGCATCGCCTGCCCGACGTTGCCGAACGATTCGGGAGCATGGTCGGCGAACAACACCCACCCGACCATCCCGTAGATGAAGATCAACACGAACGTCGCCGAGGCCAGCGACGCCACCCCGGGCACACTCCTGCCCGCCGCCGACACCAGCAGCCGCAGATCGGGCAGGAACCGGACCAGGCGCACGATCCGCAGCAGCCGCACCATGCGCAGCAACATCGCGTTCTCCCGCAGCCCGGGCACGAACGCGACGGCGACCACCACGAAATCGAAGACGTTCCAGCCGTCCCTGACGAATTCCCGGGGGCTCCAGCGGCAGGCGGTCAACCGGATCAGCAACTCGACCACGTAGATCGCGAGGAACACGTTGTAGACGGCGTCGAAGATCGCCTCGTGGTCGGTCGCCAGATCCGCGTAGGTGCCCATCCCGAGCACGATCGCGTTCGCGACGATGACGGCGACGATCGCGAGCTCGAACGCGGGGTGCATGAGCAACGAACGGCAACGTCCCGCAATCGAATTCGGCGACGTGCCCGGGGACGGCTCGGGTGCCGTGACCCCGACGGCGTCCGCCGATTCGAGCCTCACCAGTCGGTTCTAGCAAACGTCGACGGCCGAAGTGGCACATTTGTCAATTACTCCGCCGCAATCCGCGGGCACCGCCTCCCACGAGGGCGTCGGTTCATCGGGCAAGATTGCGTCCATGGACAGTGGTTCGGGCTCACCCCGGGTTCTCGTGGTCGACGACGATCCCGACGTCCTCGCCTCGCTCGAGCGCGGCCTGCGACTGTCCGGCTTCGACGTGTTCACCGCCGTCGACGGTGCGGAGGCGCTGCGCAGCGCCACCGAAACCCGGCCGGACGCGATCGTCCTCGACATCAACATGCCCGTCCTCGACGGGGTGTCGGTGGTGACCGCGCTGCGGGCGATGGACAACGACGTACCGGTCTGCGTGCTCTCGGCGCGGTCGTCGGTCGACGACCGGGTCGCCGGGCTGGAGGCAGGCGCCGACGACTACCTGGTCAAACCGTTCGTGCTGGCCGAGCTGGTCGCGCGGGTCAAGGCGCTGCTGCGGCGGCGTGGGTCGACCGCGACGTTCTCGTCGGAGACCATCACCGTCGGCCCACTGGAGGTCGACATCCCGGGCCGGCGCGCCCGCGTCGACGGCGTCGACGTCGACCTGACCAAGCGGGAATTCGACCTGCTCGCGGTGCTCGCCGAGCACAAGACCGCGGTGCTCTCCCGCGCGCAGCTGCTCGAGCTGGTGTGGGGTTACGACTTCGCCGCCGACACCAACGTCGTCGACGTGTTCATCGGCTACCTGCGGCGCAAGCTGGAGGCCAACGGTGCGCCGCGGCTGCTGCACACGGTTCGCGGCGTGGGATTCGTCCTGCGGCAGCAGTAGGCCAGCCGCGTGGTCGCGCTGTCGCGGTTCTTCCGGCGCACCCCGTCGCTGCGGCAGCGGGTCGCGTTCACCAGCGCGATCGCCGGCGCGATCGTCGTCGTCATCGCCGGGGCGGTGGTGTGGTTCGGCATCACCGACGCGTGGAACGAACGGCTGGACCGTCGCCTCGACGAGGCCGCCGGCTTCGTCGTCCCGTTCCTGCCGCGCGGCCTCGACGAGATCCCGCCGTCGCCCAACGACCAGGACGTCGTGATCACGGTGCGCCGCGACGGCCAAACGGCCTCCAATTCGGCGGTGGTTCTCCCCGAACTCGAGGCGGGCTACGCCGACACCTACGTCGACGGGGTCCGGTACCGGGTGCGCACGGTGGCGCTCGCGGGACCGCAGCCGATGTCGGTGGCCGTCGGCGCCACCTACGACGCGACCATCGCCGACATCAACAACCTGCACCGTCGGGTGCTGATCATCTGCACGCTCGCGATCGGCGCCGCGGCCGTCAGCGGCTGGGTGCTGGCCGCGTTCGCGGTGCGCCCGTTCAAGCAGCTGGCCAGGCAGACCAGCGCGATCGACGCGGGCGATGAGGATCCCGACATCGACGTCCGCGGAGCCACCGAGGCCGTCGAGATCGCCGAGGCGATCAAGGGGCTGGTGCAGCGGGTGTGGCGGGAGCAGGACCGCACCAAGGCGGCGCTGACGTCGGCGCGCGACTTCGCGTCGGTGTCGGCGCACGAGTTGCGCACCCCGCTGACCGCGATGCGCACCAACCTTGAGGTGCTCGCGACGCTGGAACTCACCGAGGACGGCCGCAAGGAGGTGCTCGGCGACGTGATCCGGACCCAGTCGCGGATCGAGGCGACCCTCGGTGCGCTGGAGCGGCTGGCCCAGGGCGAGTTGTCCACCGAGGACGACCACGTCCCTGTCGACATCACCGAGCTGCTCGACCGCGCCGCGCACGACGCGATGCGCGTCTACCCCGACCTCGACGTGTCACTGGTGCCTGCACCGACGGTGATCATCGTCGGGCTGCCGACCGGATTGCGGCTGGCGGTGGACAACGCGATCGCCAACGCCGTCAAACACGGTGGTGCGACCCGGGTGCAACTGTCGGCGGTCAGCTCCAGAGACGGCGTCGAGATCGCGATCGACGACGACGGGATCGGTGTGCCCGAAGAGGAACGCCGCGTGGTGTTCGACAGATTCTCGCGCGGGTCGACGGCATCGCACTCCGGGTCCGGCCTCGGCCTGGCGCTGGTCGCCCAGCAGGCCGAATTGCACGGCGGCACAGCCTCGTTGGAGGCCAGCCCGCTCGGCGGCGCACGGCTGCTGCTGTGCCTGCCGCCGCCGAGCTAGCTTCCGCCGACACTGCGTTGCGGCAGAACTATCGCGAGTGCAGCCCTGCCGGAACGCGCTTTCGGCGGCGGGGCCCGGTCAGCGGGTGCCGAGCAGGTCGATCACGAAGATCAGCGTTTTTCCGGACAGCCGGTGCCCGCCGCCCGCGGGACCGTAGGCCTGCTCCGGCGGGATCGTCAGCTTCCGGCGACCGCCGACCTTCATCCCGGGGATGCCGTCCTGCCATCCCTGGATGAGTCCGCGCAGCGGGAACTCGATGGATTCGCCTCGGTTCCACGAGCTGTCGAACTCCTCGCCGGTGTCGTATTCGACGCCGACGTAGTGCACCTCGACGTTGGCACCCGGCACGGCTTCCGCACCGTCGCCGACGACGAGGTCTTCGATCACCAACTCGGTGGGTGCCGGGCCGTCGGGGAACTCGATCTCTGGTTTGGTAGCCATTCGCTCACCCTAGACCGCAGACGGGTACTGGAAAGCACTGCACACTGGGAGGGTGGCCAGTGACCAAGACATCCTGAAATACGTCAACGAGCTCGTCGCCGAGGAGCGTGAACTGCGCGACCGGTTACAGCATCGCGAGATCGACGTGAGCGAGGAACACACCCGGCTCAAATCGGTCGAGACGCAACTCGACCAGTGCTGGGATCTGCTGCGTCAGCGCCGTGCGCTGCGCGACAGCGGCGGCGATCCCGACAGCGCGTCGGTGCGGCCCGAGGACGAGGTCGAGGGCTACCTCAACTGAGGGCTACTGCGAACCGTCCGGCGGGCAGTTGACCGAGACCCACGCCGTCGGCGGCGCCGACGTGTCGATGCGGGTGACGGTGCACTGCGACAGCGGGATGTTCGACGGTTCCCCGGCGACCCAGTTGACCTCGACGTTGTAGCCGGCCTGGGTCAGCTGCCTGATCGTCACGCCCGGCGTCTCGTTTCCGGCCTGCGGCAGCGACGGCTGCGCGACCGCGAACGGTGCGAGCGCGACCGCGGTGATCAAGCCTGTGGCCGCCGCGGCGGCCGCCCATGTGCGCGCCATGGCGCTCCTCTCCGAGGGAACGGTTCTTCTCACCCTCACATATCACTCGCCGGTCGAGCCCGATGTCCCGGCTTTCGCCGATTCGCGGTCGGTGGCCGGCTTACCGGACGTTCGTCCGGCATCGTCGTCGCCACCGTCGGTGTCGTCGTCGGCGTCCTTCGTCACGGGCGCCGGCTCGGCCGCATCGCCGTCCTCGGCCGTATCGCTGCCCTCAGGGACGTCCTGCGCGTCGTCGGCGCCGTCGTCGTTGTGGGTACCGGCTGCCGCGTCGTCGCTGTCGTCCGATTCGGCCGAAGCTCCCGGCTGCCCCGAGATCCGTCCGGTCACACCGGAGGACGCCGGTGCCGCCCCGTCGGGCGCGGACGCCTCCGCGCGGTCGGTACCGCTGTCGGGTTCGTCACCGCTGTCGACCGGCTCTCGGTCCCGCACCTCATCGAGAGCCGCCGGCCCCGACGCCAATCCCGCGGTCTGAGTGGCCGGCACCGGAATCTCCGGAATCTTCTTGTCGACGAGTTTCAGAATCGCGTTGGCGGCCTGGATGATCTTGTTCAGTGACAACGTGATCGCCGCGCGCTGCCCGGTGAGGAGCTGGAACGGGATCGTCACGAACAGCGACGGCACCGCCAGCACCAGGTAACCCGCCGCGGTCATCGCATTGAGGAAATCCGCCGGGGTCAGCGCCGCGGCCGGGACCCGGTGGCCGCTGCGCGGGTCGACGACTTCGACACCGGTCTCCTGCACGAGGACGTACGGCTCCAATGCGGGTCGCGGAGCTCCGTCCACCGACACCGCGGGCACGGGTTCCACGACCACCTTCGGCGCTGGGCCGCCGCCGAGATCCGAGATGCCCGAGCCGGGGAACGGTGCGACCGTGAACTGGTCCCGCGGCGCGACGAGCGAGGCCAATGCCGGTACGACGTGCTCGGTGACGGCCTCTGCCGCCCTCGGCGCCACCTCGAACGTCACCGCCGGGACCACCAGGCACACCGCCGACACCGCGGCCACCGACGAGCGCCCCATCCTGTTGATCTTCATGCCAGTCCTCACGGGTGCGGTGGTGGTTCGACGGGCAGCGGCTTGTTCAGTGAGTCCAGTCCCCGTTGGCCGAGCAGCCCACCCTCCAGACCGCCCGCCCGATAAGTGTCGTAGAGCCGCTTCAGGAATTCCATCCCATTTGCATCGGCGAGTTCCTGACCGGGCGGGATACCGAAGAGCTCGCCCTGCCCCGGCGCCGACGGCACGAGATGCTGCGGCAGCAGATAGGTGTTGTTGAACGGGTTCAGGTTGATCGGTGCGACCGGCGCCTGGCCCGGTGGCGCGGGCGCGGCGTGCTGACCGAGCAGGAACTCGTTCGGGGTCTGCCCGGACAGGTCGGGCAGCGCGGGCAATCCGCCCGCGACCTGGGTGGGCGCATCACTCTGCGCCAGCGGGAACAGCGGTTCGGCAGGCGGCGGTGCCGGGACGGGCGACGGTGCGGGCGGCTGCGCACCCGCGGACGGGGCGAGCATCAGCCCGGCACCCAGCGTCCCGACAGCCACCACAGCACGCCAACGCATCTCAGACCGCCTTCGTGACGCCGTAGTAGGCGACGATGTCGTCGGCCGAGTCGGTGGAGCTGGTCAGCACCGCGTACGACCGCAGGAACGACTGCCCGACACAGCCGTCGATCTTGATCCGGACGTCCTTGACCGTGACCCGGGGGCGGGTGCCCTCGAACGATTTCTGGGTCAGCTGGACCGTGGTGACCTCCCCCGGTTGCGGGAACACCTCGATCTGCGCGGTCACCGGAAAGTCGACCGAGCTGGTGAGCGGGTGCAGTCGCGCCGTGATCCCCGCGGAGCCGTTGAGCTTGACCACGTTCAAGGTGATGCCACAACCGATCTGGTAACCGACCTCCAGGGTTCCGCCCGTCGTCGGGGTGCTGCCGTCACCGGACACACTGCCCTCGAACGTCGCGGCCACCAGGTACTCGCGCGAGGACAGCGCCGTGGTCAGCGGCGCGACCGCGACCTGGGTTTCGTCGCGAGCCGATACGGACAGCTCCCAGCCGTCCGGCGTCACGACCGTGCCGGGCGGACCCGACGGCACCGCGCCGGCGGGCGGCGGGGCGACGTCGGCCACCGATTGCACGTCCGGGTCGGCGGGCTGCGCGGACGCGACCGGTATCGGGGCCCAGAGCAGACCCGCCGCCACCAGCGTGCCCCACCTCCGTGCCGTCCTCACGTCAGACCACCTTGATCTGGCCGGCGTACGTGACGATGTCCGAGGTGTCCGTGGTGTTCACGGTCAGCGTCGCGTACGACTGGATGAACGACTGACCGACGCACCCGTCGGTCTTGATCCGGAACCCGGTGACCGTCACCCGGGCGTCGGAGCCTTTGAACTGTTTCTCCCCCACCGGAACCAAGGTCACGGTGCCGGGCCGCAGGTTGATTTTGATCTGGTTGTTGAACGGGACGATCACCTCGCCCAGCACCGCGTCGATACCGAATCGCGGGGTCGCGCCGGTGGTGGCGAACACCTCGACCGGACCACCGACGATGCCGCAGCCGATCCGGTAGCCGACGACCAGCGAACCGCCGCTCAGCGTGGTCGCACCCGCCCCGGCCACCGTCGCGGTGAACGTTCCGCCGACGACGTACTCACGCGACGTCAGCGCCGTGGTCAACGGTGCCACCGCGACCTGGGTCTCGTCTTTGGCTCCGACCGTCAATTCCCAGCCGTCCGGGGTCTTCAGATAGCCCGACGGCGCGGAGGCGACGACGTCGGGTGACAGCGGCAGGGACTCGGAGACCGGCGCCACGGGATCCGGCGGCGGCACCGGCTGGGCCGCCGCCGGTGGGGTCACCCCCAGCGCCGCGACCAGCATCGAGCAGGTCGCCGCAACGGCCCGAAAACGCATGCAGGAGTGCCTTCCCCAGAATCGACATCGCTAGAATGATCGAGCCCCAGGGTTTCTCGACAGCAAACGCCCGGGGACTGTACGGAGTGACTTTAATGCACGCGGCGTTGCCGGTCAGGGCTTCGGCTCGCAAACACGAGCGAAACGCCCGGCCCACACCGCATCTGGGGAGGTTCGACATCACGCCGACGGTGCGCATCCTGGCCGCGAGCACGATGGCGTGCGTCGTGGCGCTGACCTGCGTTCCCGTCGGGGCAGCCCAGCCCGCAACGGCACCCTCGGCACCCGACGAGCCGATACCGCCCGAGCCGGTCGACGCCGCGCCGGAGGCCGTCGCCGCGTGCCGGCAGTTCGCCCGGGCGCTCGACACCGCCGCGCTGAGCTACGGCGAGTTCGCCAACGTGCTCGCGATCGGAGAGAAGAACCCCGACTATCTCGACCCGATCGTCGCGGAGAACAACTCCTACGGGCGCGCGGGGTTGCGCGAGGCCGCGTCTCTCGCATTGGACGCATCGCGGGTGCCGGGGCTGCAGCCCGAGGTCGCCGCGCCGATGCGGACGTGGTCGATGGGGGCGGTGAAGCTGCTGCTGTTGATGGGTCTGCGTGCCGACGTCGACCGGTTCAACAACGCCGCAACCGAATTGAACAGCCACACCGAAGCCGCACAGATGGCCTGCGCACGGGCGGGCACGAAAGCGTGACACTGGAGTCGATGGAGACCTCGCACTGGGACGCCGTCATCGTCGGAGGCGGCCACAACGGGCTGGTCGCGGCCGGCTATCTGGCCCAGGCAGGCCGGCGCGTCCTGGTGCTCGAACGCCTCGATCAGGTCGGCGGTGCTGCGGTGTCGGCGCATCCGTTCGACGGCGTCGACGCGCGGCTGTCCCGCTACTCGTATCTGGTCAGTCTGCTGCCGCGGCGCATCGTCGACGACCTCGGCGCCCAGGTCCACCTGGCCCGCCGGCGATATTCGTCCTACACCCCCGACCCCGCCACCGGCGGGCGCACCGGCCTGCTGGTCGGGCCGTCCTCGACGTTCGGTGCCGTCGGCGCCGCCGACGACGAGGCCGGGTTCACCGAGTTCTACCGGCGCTGCGCAACCGTCACCGCACGGGTGTGGCCGACGTTGACCGAGCCCTTGCGGACGCGTTCCCAATTGCGCAGCGCGGTGGTGGCCGACGGCGGACCGGAGGCGCAGCGGGCGTGGCACGAGGTGATCGATCAGCCCGTCGGCGACGCCATCACCGCGGCGGTGTCCAGCGACCTGGTCCGCGGCGTGATGGCGACCGACGCGCTGATCGGCACATTCGCCGGGCTCGACGACGACACGCTGATCCAGAACCGGTGCTTCCTCTACCACCTGATCGGCGGCGGCACGGGCGACTGGGACGTGCCGATCGGCGGCATGGGCGCGGTCACCGGCGCCCTGGTCGCGGCCGCCGCGCGGTTCGGTGCGCAGATCCGCACCGGCGCAGACGTTTACGCGATCACCCCGGACGGCGAGGTGAGTTACCGCGACGGCGACGGCGACCAGCGCGTCGCTGCGGACCGGGTGCTGGCGAACGTCACCCCGGCCGTACTGGCGCGGCTGCTCGGCGAGGACGAACCCGACATCGCACCGGGATCACAGATCAAGGTGAACCTGATGCTGCGGCGCCTGCCCCGGCTGCGTGACGAAAGTGTCACCGCGGAACAGGCTTTCGGCGGCACATTCCACATCAACGAGAACTACAGCCAGCTCGCGAGCGCGTACCGGCAGGCGGTCGGCGGATCGGTGCCCGACCCCCTGCCGTGCGAGATCTACTGCCACTCCCTGGCCGACCCGTCCATCCTGTCGCCGACCCTGCGCGACAGCGGGGCACACACCCTGACGGTGTTCGGCCTGCACACCCCGCACACGCTGACGGCAGGCACGCCGCCCGACCAGATTCGCCGCAACCTGACCGCCGCGGTGCTGGACTCGCTGAATTCTGTTCTGGATGAACCCATTCAGGACGTGATACTGACCGATGCGGCCGGCCGGCCGTGCCTGGAAGCCAAGACGACGGCCGATCTGCAGGACGCGCTGGGAATGACCGGGGGCAACATCTTCCACGGCGCGCTGGACTGGCCCTTCGCCGAGGACGACGAACCGCTGCAGACACCCGCTCAACGCTGGGGCGTCGCCACCGCGCACGAACGGGTGCTGTTGTGCGGCTCGGGTTCTCGCCGTGGCGGTGCGGTGTCGGGGATCGGCGGGCACAATGCGGCGATGGCCGTGCTGGGCCGCTAGTCCTTCATCCCGTCGAGGAGCCGCCGCAGAGTGGCGAGGTCGTCGGGCGCCAGTGCGGCCACCCCGGCCGGCGCCGGGTCGTGGACCGCGTCGATCTCGCGGACCATCGCGCGGCCGGCGTCGGTCAGCGACACCGTCTTGCAGCGGCGGTTCGACGGATCGACCCGCCGCACCACCAGTCCGCGGTCTTCGAGATCGTTGACCGCGACGGTGGCCGCCGGCGCGTCCACCGTCGCCGCGGCCGCGATCTGCTTGACCGTCATCGGTTTACGGCTCAGCCGCATCAGGATCCGCACCCTGCTGAACGGCAGTCCCGTACGTTCGACCACCGCCTTCTTCCAGCTGTCGCGGTGATCGTGGACGAATGCGGCCAGATCCCGCCAGACTTCGTCGGCCAGGGACTCACCGGACATGGACACCTCCGACCGGAGTTCCGGCGACCAGCGGCGCGAGCCGCTCGGCCGAACGCTGCGCGCGCTGCGACGTCGAGAACAGCCCGAGCGCGAGGATCAACAGGCCCAGTCCGACGCACATGAACCACAACGGCCGTGCCGCGGCCGCGAAGTCGGTGGCGACGCCGGCCATCGCGGACCCGGCCACCGAACCGCACAGCGCCACCCCGATGCTGACACCGACCTGGCGACTGGTCGACGTCACCGCCGACGCGGCCCCCGCCCGGTCGAGCGGCATCCCGCTGACGGCGGCGTTCGTGATCGGCGCATTGACCATCGAGAACCCGATGCCGAACACGGCGAACACCACCAGCAGCCACCACACCGGCGTCGTCGCGGTCAGGAACGTCAACATCACCGCCGCCGAGGTGATCATCAGGCCCGCGGTGACCAGGGACGGGCGGGCGCCGTAGCGCCCGACCAGACGTCCCGACAGCGGCGAGAAGACCAGCGCGCCGATCGCGATCGGCAGGTAGATCAGGCCGGTGTGCATCGCGGAGAAGCCCCGCTCACCCTGCAGGTACAGCGACATCATGAACAGGAACGCGCCCCAAGCGGCGAATGCGCTGATCGCGTTGACGGTCGCGGTGGTGAACGGGATGGACCGGAAGAACCGCAGGTCCAGGAACGGGTCGTGGCGCCGGGACTCGTAGCGCAGGAACGCCACCAGCGCGATCGCGGCCGCAGCGGCGATGCCGAGCACTCGCGGGTTGGTCCAGCCCAGCGCCGGGCCTTCGATGAGGGTGAAGACAATGCCGAACAGGAACAGCACGCCCAGCGCCTGCCCGATCGGGTCGACATTGCGCATCGTCGCGGATTTCGATTCGGGGACGAACACCGCGGTCAGGATGATCGCGGCGGCGCAGATCGGCAGGTTGATCCAGAACACCGACCGCCAGCCGACGGTCTCGATGAGCAGACCGCCGACGATCGGGCCCGCCGCCATCGAGATGCCGGTGACGCCACCCCAGATGCCCAGCGCGCGCGCCCGCTCCACCGGCTTGCTGAATATCTGCGAGATGATGGACAGCGCAACGGGATTCAGCATCGAGCCGCCGACACCCTGCAGGAAGCGGGCGCCGATCAGCGTGTCGATGGTCGGCGCCAGGCTGCAGGCGAGGGAGCCGAGCGCGAAGATCGTGAGCCCGATCTGGAACACCCGCCGTCTGCCGAACCGGTCCCCCGTCGCCCCGGACAGCATCAGCAGCGACGCGAGCACCAACGTGTAGATGTCGACGACCCACTGCATCTGGGCCGACGACGCCGACAGGTCGGTGCGGATCGACGGGATCGCGACGTTGACGATGGTGGCGTCCATCGACACGATGAGCAGGCTCAGGCAGCAGGAGACCAGGATGACGGCCTTGCGCCTGGGTGTCATCGCACCGACGGTTGTATTCACACAACTATTGTGGAACTACAACTGAACCGCGGGCAAGTGACCGTGGTGTGACGTTCGCCGGGCGCGAGCGGGCGTCGCGTGCCGGGGTACGGGCTACGAGCGGGTGTCGATGCCGGCGTAGTCGCGTTCGGTGTAGCCGGTGTAGATCTGGCGCGGGCGACCGATCTTGTTCGGTTCGCCGTGCATCTCGCGCCAGTGCGCGATCCAGCCCGGCAGCCGGCCGAGCGCGAACAGCACCGTGAACATCCGGGTCGGGAAGCCCATCGCCCGGTAGATCACGCCGGTGTAGTAGTCGACGTTCGGGTAGAGCTTGCGCTCGACGAAGAAGTCGTCGGTCAGCGCGATCTCCTCCAGCGACTTCGCGATGTCGAGCAGCTCGTCCTTCACGCCGATCTTGCCGAGGATCTTGTCGGCCTGCTCCTTGACGATGCGCGCCCGCGGGTCGTAGTTCTTGTACACGCGGTGACCGAAGCCCATCAGCTTCACGCCGTCCTCGCGGTTCTTGACCTTCTTGACGAAGGTCTCGACATCGCCACCGGAGAGCCGGATCTTCTCCAGCATCTCCAGCACCGCCTGGTTGGCGCCGCCGTGCAGCGGGCCCCACAGCGCGTTGATGCCGCCGGAGATCGACGTGAACAGGTTGGCCTGCGACGAGCCGACCAGCCGCACCGTGGACGTCGAGCAGTTCTGCTCGTGATCGGCGTGCAGGATGAACAGCATGTCCAGCGCGCGGACGATCTCGGGGTCGACCTCGTAGGGCTCGGCCGGGAAGCCGAACGTCATCCGCAGGAAGTTCTCCACCAGCGTCAGCGAGTTGTCCGGGTACAGGAACGGCTGCCCCTCGGACTTCTTGTACGCATACGCCGCGATGGTCGGCAGCTTCGCCAGCAGCCGGATGGTCGACAGCTCGACCTGCTGCGGGTTGAACGGGTCCAGCGAATCCTGGTAGTAGGCGCTCAGCGCGTTGACCGTGCTGGAGAGCACCGGCATCGGATGCGCGTCGCGCGGGAAACCGTCGAAGAACCGCTTGAGATCCTCGTGCAGCAGGGTGTGCCGCTGGATCCGGGTGGTGAAATCCTCCAGCTGCTCGGCCGTCGGCAGCTCGCCGTAGATCAACAGGTAGCTGACCTCGATGAAGGTCGACTTCTCCGCCAACTGCTCGATCGGGTAGCCGCGGTAGCGCAGGATGCCGGCATCACCGTCGATGTAGGTGATGGCGCTCTTGGTCGACGCCGTGTTGACGAACCCGCCGTCGAACGTCGTATAGCCGCTCTTGGCCAGTAGCGAACCGAGCGCGATGCCGTCTGCGCCTTCGGATGCTTTGACGATGTCGAGTTCGAGTTCGCCGCCGGGGTAGACCAGCTTGGCGTGCTCCTGCCCGGCTTCGGCGTTATCGGCCACTGGGATCCCTTCAGGTCTGTCGGGTGTGTCGCTCAAGTCGCGGAGTCTGCACTACAGAAGGTAGTCCCATTCCACGACTCGTGCCCTACGGGGGGCGGGTACGACGTCAGACGGGCTGTCTAATACCCACGATTTCGCCCGCGAACTCGCGGTAGGTCTCCTCGAACGCCGCGACGAGGGTATCTATGTCGATCCCGGTCTCGGCCCTGGCCGCCAGATCGGTCGTCGCGGTGATCAGCACCGCACCCCAGACGGCGGCCATCAATCTGACCCGGCGGTCGTCGACGGTGGTGGACATCCGCTCAGCCATCACCTTGTCGACGTCGGTCGCCCGGTATTCGAGTACCACCTGCCGCAGAGTGGCCGACGTCGTCACGATCCGCAGGATCTGCAACAGCCGATCCGAGGTCAGGTCGCCGTCGGCGGCCAGCACGGTGTTGCGGGCCATCGCGACGTACGCGCGCCGCAACGCCTCGAAGTTCGTGATCTCGCGCGGCTGCCGGGCAAGTTCGACGGCTGCGACGTCGAGCACCTCGTCGATGAGCGCGAGCGCGATCGCGTCCTTGGTGGCGAAGTAGCGGCTGAAAGTCCGCGGCGACACGTCGGCGATGGCCGCGATCTGGTCGACGGTGGTCGCGTCGAAGCCCTGCCGGACGCAGAGCCCGACCGCGGCGTCGATCAGGGTGGCGCGGGTGCGACGCTTCTTGCGTTCCCGCAAGCCGAGGATCGGCTCCCCCCTGGACTCAGCCACGGTCGGATGCTATCCCGCACACAGCCGCCCCCGAGGGGTATTTGTCACCTCACGCCAATTGGCCTCACCCGGCGTTGGTCGCCCGCCCGGGCGCTCCCGCTCCCCTCAGGGCTGAAGGCGTTCCACTCAGGGTTGCAGCCGTTCAACGGAGCCGTCGCGCACCCGGATCCGGTTGTGCACCCGGTTCTCCCGGCCCTGCCAGAACTCCACCACCTCGGGCGCGATCAGATAGCCGCCCCAATGCGGGGGCACCGGGACCTCGTCGACACCGGCGAAGCGTTCGGTGACCTCGGCCAGTTGGCGCATCAACGCGTCGCGGGACCCGATCGGCCGACTCTGCTGCGACGCCCACGCCCCCAGCTGCGATCCGCGCGGCCGCTTGCGCCAGTAGTCGGCCGTCTCCTCGGGGGTGACCTTGGTGACCGGGCCGCGCACGTGCACCTGCCGACCGAGCGGGTACCACGGGAACGTCGCCGACGCGTACGGGTGCACGGCCAACTGCTGACCCTTGTCGGAGTCGTAGTTGGTGTAGAACGAGATCCCCGACTCGTCGACGCTCTTGCACAGCACCGTCCGGGTGACCGGTCTGCCTTCGGCGTCGACGGTGCCGACGACCATCGCGTTGGGTTCGGCGACCCCGGCCTCACCGGCTTCGGTCATCCACTTCTCCAGCAGTGCGACCCAGCCGATTCCGAGCCAGTCGGCGTCGAGATCCCCGCTGCCGTCCTTCTCCGCCGACCCGTATTCGACGCGCATCCGCGCCAGGTGATCAGAAGTGCCCACGCGACAAACGCTACGCCCGTGGTGCTGGCAGGTCGGCTCGCCGACGCGGGTGCGACAATCTGCGCATGACGACTACGGTGCCGAAGGACTTCAACCCGGGTTTGGCGGGCGTTGTGGCGTTCGAGACCGAGATCGCCGAACCGGACAAGGACGGCGGCGCGCTGCGCTACCGCGGCGTCGACATCGAGGACCTGGTCGCGCATCGGGTCACGTTCGGTGACGTGTGGGCGCTGCTGGTCGACGGGAAGTTCGGCCGGAGTCTGCCGCCTGCCGAGCCGTTCCCGCTGCCGATCCACAGCGGCGACGTCCGGGTCGATGTGCAGGCCGGCCTGGCGATGCTGGCCCCGATCTGGGGCTACCCGCCGCTGCTGGACATCGACGACGAGACCGCGCGCGATCAGCTGGCCCGGGCATCGGTGATGGCGCTGTCCTACGTCGCGCAGTCGGCCCGCGGTATCTATCAGCCCGCGGTGCCGCAGCGTCGCGTCGACGAATGCGACACCGTCACAGCCCGTTTCATGACCCGCTGGCAGGGTGAGCCCGATCCGCGGCACGTCGAGGCGATCGACGCGTACTGGGTCAGCGCCGCCGAGCACGGCATGAATGCCTCCACCTTCACCGCCCGGGTGATCGCGTCGACCGGCGCCGACGTCGCCGCGGCGCTGTCCGGGGCGATCGGCGCGATGAGCGGCCCGCTGCACGGCGGCGCCCCGGCGCGGGTGATCCCGATGATCGAGGAGGCCGAGCGCACCGGCGACGCCCGTGCGGTGGTCAAGGGGATCCTGGACCGCAACGAGAAACTGATGGGCTTCGGGCACCGCGTCTACCGCGCCGAGGATCCGCGGGCGCGGGTGCTGCGCGCGACGGCGCAGCGACTTCAGGCGCCGCGCTACGAGGTGGCCGCGGCACTGGAGCAGGCCGCGCTCGCCGAGCTGCGGGAGCGCAGGCCCGACCGGGCGATCGAGACCAACGTCGAGTTCTGGGCGGCGGTGATCCTCGACTTCGCGCAGGTTCCGCCGAAGATGATGCCGGCGATGTTCACCTGTGGCCGCACCGCGGGCTGGTGCGCGCACATCCTCGAGCAGAAGCGGCTGGGCAAGCTGGTCCGGCCGTCGGCGATCTACGTCGGCCCCGATCCGCGCAGCCCCGAGTCGGTCGAGGGCTGGGACACACTCGCCGGGCAATGACGGCGATGCCGGCGCGTGACGTGTTCGCCTCGGCGGCACACGGTTTCGCGGCGTTGGTGCGCCAGATCCCGGCTGCCCGCTGGGACGATGCCGGCCTCGGCGAATGGAGCGTGCGCGACCTCGTCGGCCACACCTCCCGTTCCCTGGTCACGGTGAGCACCTACCTGCGGGCCCCGGCATCGCGCAAGGACGTCGCCGACGCCGTCGGCTACTACGTCTGGGTGCGGGACTACATGGCGAGTGCCGACGCCGCGGCCATCGTCGAGCGGGGCAGGCAGGCGGCGCGCGACCTCGGGGCCGATCCTGTCGCGACCATCGATGCGCTGGTGACAAAGGTGCTGGGAGAGCTCGACGCCGTCGACGGCGACCCGCTGATCGAGGTGATCGGCGGGCAGGGCATCCGGTTGAGCAGCTACCTTCCGACACGCACGTTCGAGTTGGCGGTGCACGGTCTGGACATCGCCAGGGCCGTAGGGCTCGACGTGACCCCACCCGTCGATGTGCTCGCCGACGCCGCGGCGCTGGCCGCGCGGATCGGCGTCGCGCTCGGTACCGGGCCGACGCTGCTGCTCGCACTGACCGGCCGTACCGGCCTGCCCGCCGGGTTCTCCGTGGTCTGAGGATCGTGGTGGGGGCCGCGATGAGTTTTCCGGCGGGCGCGGGTCTGCACTGGCGTCCCACCCCTACCCGGTCAGGAGAATTCCGATGGCGGTTCCCGCTGAAGCCAACACGCCCATGCTCGTCCCGCACCTCGTCGTCGGCGACGCCGCGGCGGCACTCGACTTCTACGCCAAGGCGTTCGGCGCGGTCGAGATGGCGCGGCTGCCCGGGCCCGAGGGCAAGATCATGCACGCGGCGTTCCAGATCAACGGCGCGATGGTCTTCCTCAACGACGACTTCCCCGAGTTCTGCGACGGCCGCTCGAGCACACCGGTCGCTCTCGGTGGCTCCTCGGTGACCATCCACCTGCACGGACCCGATGTGGAAGGGCGCTTCCAGCGGGCCCTGGATGCCGGCGCCACCGTGGTGAACCCGCTGGAGGACCAGTTCTGGGGCGACCGTTACGGCGTGCTGCGGGATCCGTTCGGCCACCAGTGGTCGCTGGCCGAGACCGTGCGCGAGGTCGACATGAACGAGGTGGTCGCCCAGATGGCCGAGAGCGGCCAGATGTCGTGACCCGGGAGGTTGTCGACGGCGTGCCTGCTTGCCACAGCGATCACGGTATTCGGCCTGCTCGGCCGTGAGACTCTGAGAGATGGGCCGGACAACTCTGCCCGGCTGATGCGGTGAGCACTGGGAGAGGAAACGCCGACCATGCTCGGAACACTCGCGCGAGACGACATCGAGGAACTGCTGAGCACCGAGGCCGTCGGTCGCATCGGATGCATTCACGAGGGACGCCCGTATGTGGTGCCGATCTGCTACGTGTACCAGGACGGCGCCATCTACGCGCACACCACCGAGGGCATGAAATGGCAGGCGATGAGAGCCCATCCCGACGTGTGCTTCGAGGTCGAGCACGTCGACACTCTCAACGCCTGGCGCAGTGTGATCGCCTGGGGCCGTGTCGAGGAACTCGACGGCGCGGACGCCGAGCACGGCTTGCGGCTGCTCATCGACCGTCTGACGCCGTTGCTGCGCCCGGGCGCGTCGTCCGGCACACCGCCGCCCACGCACGGCACGGCAGGACACGCTGCGGTGTATCGCATCCGGCTCAGCGAAAAGACCGGACGATACGAAAGCCCCGATGCCGGAGCCCCTACCGCGACGTCATCTCGGTAGGTAGGCCGCCAGTAGCGACACCGGCAGGCCGTTGGCGACGGTGATCCCGCTGAGTGCGGCGATGCTCGCGGCCTTCGGGATGCGTTCGAGTTCCGGGGTGTCCGGGTCCGAGCCGTAGAGGCCGAACTTCAGCTCGTAGCCCTCGGCCCACTCCAGGTTGTCGACGAACGACCAGTAGGTGTAGCCGCGGATGTCGGTTCCGTGGGTCACCAGGTCCTGCACCACCGCGATGTGGTTGACGATGTAGGACGGCCGCTTGGAATCGTCGGCGTCGGCGATGCCGTTCTCGGTGATCCACAACGGTTTCCCGTACGACGCGGCGAGTTCGAGCACCTCCCGGAAGCCGCCCGGGTCGGTGGGCTGGTTGAAGTCGCTGCAGGTCGTCTCGTCGGCCGAGCACCGGATCGGGAAGCCGCGCAGGAACGGGAAGCCGGGCACCGGCGCGACGCCGAAGCCGACCATGGGTTGCGAGCCGTAGTACTGCACGCCGAGGAAGTCGACCTTGTCGGCCATTTCGGGCCGGATCTCGTCGGCGGACTTGATGCCGTCGAAGTTCACGTCCACCCAACCGTCGATCACCGCGTTCGGAAACCAGGTGTTGTAGTAGTGGTTCCACGCATCGGCGGCCGCGACGTCGAGCGGGTTGACCGGGTTGGCCGGCCGTGCCGGGATCATGTTGTGGGTGAAACCGACGAACGCGGCGGGACCGCCGTCGGTGGCCGCGGTGGTGTCCCAGGCGTGGATCGCGTCGTAGGCCGCGACATGCCCGATCGCCTGGTTGACCACGAACGTCGAGGCGAGGTCAGGCCGCAGCACCCCCGGCGGCCAGTTCGGCACCAGGCCCGGGATCGCGAGGAACTCGGTCAGCACCGGTGGGAACGGCTCGTTGAGGGTGGCCCAGTTGTCGACCTGATCGCCGAACTTCCACGCGAGGTAGCCGGCGTACTTCTCGAACTCGGCGGCGGTGTCGGGCGACAGCCAGCCGGCCGCTTCGACGGGCAGCCCGAGCTGGATCAGCGGGCGCGCCACGACGGGGTCGTGCACCCATACCGGCAGGGTGAAGTGGTTGACGGTGACCAGCGGCTCCAGGCCGTGGCCACGCAACGCGGCGAACACGTCGCGGTAGTGGGACACCGCGCCGGCGTCGGCCAGCGCGTCGAGCGCCTGGAGGTCGTCGAGGCTCAGCGCGCCGCCCTCATCGGAGATGTCCACGGCCGCAGTCGAGTTCGGGAATATCCGGCTCCACTCGATGCCCATCCGGAAGGTGTTCATCCCGAGTTCTTCGCGTGCCAGCCGCGCATCGTCGTCGTAGGTCAGATACGCCCCCGGCCCGTCCTCGGGTACACCCTTCACCAGACCGAGCAGCCGGTTGAGCGGGTCGTGCACCCACCGGTACCAGTCCGACCGGGTGTCGATCGGCGCGCCGGGTCCGCCTTCGGCTTGGAACCCGGAATGGGCGACGCCCCAGTGGAAGTCGTCGGGCAGCGACAGATCTATCCCGTCGACCGGGGCCACCGTGACCGTGATCGTGCGCGTGATGCCGTGTCCGCCCCCGGGCTTGAGGAAGTTGCCCAGGATCGGCACGAACTGCAGCAGGCCCGCCAGTCCGTGCACGTGCAGGCCGGCCGCCTCGTCGCTGACCGCGACGGTGAACACGTCGGTGCCGCCGACCGCGGCCATCGCGTTCATCGCCCGGTAGACGAAGTTGCCGTCCGCGTCCACGGTGACGGTCCCGCCGTTGTGCGGGCGCCCGATCACCGTGTAGGTCAACGGGTCGTCGTCGGGGTCGACGACGCCGACGTTGCCGGTGATCAGGACGTCGCCGTCGACCAGGCTCTGGGTGTACGGCAGCGGGTTCGCGGTCGCCGTCGGCGAGGCGTTGAACAACTCCCGGCGCACCCAGGCCAGCAGCCCCCAGACCGACGGATCGGCGGGCGGGCGGGGCGCTCCCGCGGCGAACGGCTGCAGTACCGCGTCGAAGAAGCTGTGCACCAGGTCCACCGCCCAGGTCACCACGGTGCCGGGATCGTGGGCGGTCGGGTAGGCCCGCCAGGACGGTACCCGCGGCGGGTCCACGACCGCGGTGCTCGCGGCGGGGGTTGCGGGTGCCGCGGTGTCACGCGCGGCGGGTTCGGTTCCGCCGGGGACGGGTGCGGTGGAGCCGTGGTCCGCGTCGGCGGGATCGGCTCCCGAACCTGCCTCTGATCCGGTTTCGGTCTCGGTTGCCGGCGCATCCTGCCCGGCCCGCACCGCGACGCGGGGTTTGCGTGCCCGCACCGGTTCGTCGTCGGAGTCGGCGCCCGTTAGCGCGGCGGCGGGGTCCCCGGCGTCCGCCGCGTCCTGCCCGTCATCGCCGGTGTCGCGACCACCGCCGGCGGAGTCCTCCCGGTCGGCGTCCCGGCCGGTACTGCGGTCTCGGCTCGGTTTGGCCGGGCCCGCAGCGCGTTTTTCGGCTGATGATGTTCGCCCAGTGGATGATTCGGCCGCGGATGTCGCTGATAGGCCCGAATCCTCCCCCGCCCATGCCACCCCGGAACCGGTGAGCGCGGCAGCTCCGACCCCGAGCGCCACCGCGAGACCGCCGACCCGCCCGACGAACTGCGCAGAATTCATGGTTCTGTGCTTACCTCCGCCGGGCTGCGTGGTGGGGAGATTGACCAAAACGCGCGCATTTGCCGGACCTCAGCACGACCTTCTGGTCATAATTGCCGGACTGCGCCGCGGCGGTCGGCACCAGACGCGAGGTATTGATCTGTGCTGTGGCTTCTCCAGATCCCCCCGATGATCCTCGTGCCACTGTGGGTCACCGGAGTCGTCGGCCTGTCCGTCGGCGGTCTCTTCTTGTTCCGTAAAGCGGTGTCGCACAGCCGGTTGGAGAACAACAACGCCGTATCCGGTTCGGTTTTCCAACTGGGCGGCGTGCTGTACGCGGTGTTGGTCGGGTTCGTCGTCGTCGTGGTGTGGGAACAGTTCTCCGACGCCGAGGACGCCAGCGGGTTGGAGGCGGCCGCGGTGGCCGATCTACTCCGGGACTCCGAATCGTTGCCTGCCGAGTCTCGCCCGGCGGTCGAAGCCAGCCTCATCAACTACACGCGGTTCGTCATCGACGAGGAGTTCCCCCGGATGGATCGCGGTGAGTACGTCCCCGAGCAGTCCGACGAACTCCACGACGTGTGGCTGGCGTATCTGGCGGTAGAGCCGCAGACACGCAACCAGATCGCATTCTTCGATCACGCCATTGTCCGCCTGAACGATCTCGGCGCCGCCCGCAAGATGCGGGTGAGCAGCAGCGAGGCCCACGTGCCCGGTGAACTGTGGGTGCTGCTGATCGGCGGTGGCGGCGTGATGATGGCGTTCACGTTCCTGTTCGGCACCCGCGATGTGCTCGTGCACTCGTTGGCCGTCGGGCTGACCGCGGCGCTATTGGCGTTCGTGTTGTACCTGATCTTCGCGCTCGAGCATCCGTACGTGGGTGCACTGTCGGTGCATCCGACCGCGTTCGAACATGTGCTGCAGTTCTGGGCGACCGAGTGATCGTCCCGAATCAGCGGCGCAGCGCGGCGAACACCCGCTGACGCATCGGCGGCGCGGGCACGTTCGTCGCGACGCCGACCATCTCGGTCACCGAGGTGAACTTGTCGCGCGGCCGCACGCCGCAGCCGCGCGCCACTTCGTCGTCGTCGATCGCCTTCCAGCCCGCGGCGTCGATCAGATCGGGCTGCCGGGCTCGCACGAACCGGTGCAGCGCCGAGGTGCCGTGCACGGGGTCGGGCAGCCGGCCGTCGTTGTAGTCGGCGACCAGGTTGTGCACGGTTTCGGCGGCGCAGGATTTGTTGGTGCCGATGAACCCGGTCGGTCCGCGTTTGATCCAGCCCGCGACGTAGCTACCCGGCACCGGCGCATCCTCGTCGTCGACGACCCGGCCACCGCGGTTGGGGACCACACCGGCGCCGGGGTCGAACGGCAGTCCGCGAATCGGCTTGCCGTGGTAGCCGATCGAGGTCAGCACGAGTCCGGCATCGATCTCCACCCGCTCGTCGGATCCGGTGACGGTGAACGCCACTGCCTCGGCCCGTGAGTCGCCGAGCACCCTGTGCGGCGTCAGCTGGTAGGCCAGCCGGATCCGGGGCCGGGTACTCGGCGCGTCGGAGCTGCCGAGTTTGGCCAGGACTTCGAGCTTGGCGCGGGTCAGCGGATCTCTGGCCGCGTCGACGCCTGCCAGGTCGGCCTGCACGCGGTCGTGATCGGCGGGATCGAGGACGACGTCGCAGGCGGCGGTCAGCCCGATCAGCTCGGGCAGGGTGAACGCCGACGCGGCGGGACCGCGGCGGGCGGCGACCACCACTTCCCGCACCGCGGAGCTCCGCAGCGCGGCCAGCGCATGGTCGGCGATGTCGGTGCGCGCCAGCGCATCCGGGTCTGTCGTCAGGATCCGTGCGACGTCGAGCGCCACGTTGCCGTTGCCGACGATCACCACCCGCTCGCCGCTGAGATCGACGGGCAGACCGGCGAATTCGGGGTGCCCGTTGTACCAGGCGACCACCTCGGTGGCGGTCGCGGTGCCGGGCAGGCCGATTCCGTCGACGTCGAGCCGGCGGTCGTCGGGCGCACCGACGGCGTACAGCACGGCGTGGTGGTGCTCGAGCAGTTCGCCGTGGCTCAGGTGCGCACCGACCTCGGTGTTCAGGTAGAAGGTGAACTCGGGCCGCGCGGCGATCCTGTCGAACAGTCGGGTGACGCGTTTGGTGGCCTGATGATCCGGCGCGACGCCGGCGCGCACCAGGCCGTACGGCGTCGGCAGTTTCTCGAACACGTTGACCCGCACGCCGTCCTGGGTCAGCAGTTCGTCGGCGGCATACATCGCCGCCGGGCCGGAGCCGACGATCGCGACCCGCAGCGGGCCGCCCGGCCGGCGGTGCACGACCGGCGCCTCGGGCACCGGGGCGAGCTTCGAGGTCGGCGGCAGCTTGCCGTCGCGCGCGGGATAGAAGGACGCGTTGAGTTCGACGAACGGCAGCTGCGCGGGTTCGAGCTTGGAATCCGGTGAGATCGCCCCGACCGGGCACGCCGACACACACGCACCGCAGTCGACACAGGCGACCGGATCGATGTACAGCATTTCGGCGGTCGCGAAGCCGGGCTCGTCCGGGGTCGGGTGGATGCAGTTGACCGGGCACGCGTAGACGCACGACCCGTCGCTGCAGCACGACTGGGTGATCACGTGAGGCACGGGCGTCTCCTACGCGACGTCGACGGCCGAGACCACGTGCTTGCGGGCCGGTTCGCTGCGGTAGCGGCTGGGCGGACCGTCGATCTTGCACAGCCGCCACATCAGTTTCGCGGCGGGATTCATCAGCCCGGTGTCGTGGCAGAGCATCCGGACGTCGCCGAACATGTCGCGCAGGAACTGGCGGGCCTCCGGGGTCCCGAAGAAGATCTCCTTCTTCACCGAGCGCGGGATGTCGAATTCTTTCCAGAACGACTTCGGCGGAACGATGATCGCCTGGCACAGCACCCGCATCATGATCGGCACGTTCAGCGACAGCAGGAACTTCTGCCTGCGGTTGAGGCGGGGCACCCGCTTGCGCAGGTACTCGTGGGCGAACGAGATGTGGCGGGCCTCCTCGGCGACGTGGATCGCCATCACCCGCTCCATGATCGGGTGCAGCGCCTTGCCTTCGCGGAGCACGTTCTTCTGGGTGTGGTCGATCGGTTCCTCGCCGGCGAGCACCCCGAAGAAGAACGGCACCGGCAGCGGGCCCGCGGCGAGCGGGATGAACTGCGACAGCCATTTGAGCAGCCGCGGCATGCCCGGCACATCGGCGCCGATGCGGTTGACCATCTCCTGGAACATCAGGGTGTGGTTGCACTCCTCGACGGACTCGTGCAGGCAGTACCGGTACTCGGGTGAGCCGTTGGGCACCCAGAACGCGTAGTTCATCAGCCCGCGGATCAGGATCGACTCGAAGTGCAGGCCGACCTTCGCGACGTTGGCCTGCCGCCACATGCCGATCTCGATCTGGCGCTCCCGCGGCTGGGACCGGTACCAGGGGTGGCGCCCCAGCGGGTCGGTCCCGGGCAGGATCCAGCGCTCGTCGCCCGGTGTCACGGCGAACTCCGGGGAGTCCCAATCGATGTCGATGTACGGGTTGAAATTGCGGCGCACCGATCCCTCGGAGAGCGTGGTCAGCATGTCGACGTACTCGGTGTCGTCGAGCACGTCCATGTTCTTGCGCCAGCGCCGGATCACACGTGTGCGAGGTTCCTTGACTGCCATTTGAAGCCTCCCGTGAGGTTTACATTCATTGGCCCGTTGTCGAATCACGGTACCCGCGGTCCCAGGATTTGAACAGAACCTTGCCACGGGTGTGGGTCAGGCGGGTAATCCGCATCACATGTGAGCCAGCTCACTTGGCAACCGGATCCTCGGACAGCGGGACCCACAGTTTCGGCGGCAGGCGCCGGAACTACGCTGGTGGGCATGGCCGAGACGCTGACCATCCCCGCTGATCTGAAACCCGCCGACGGACGGTTCGGCTGCGGGCCGTCGAAGGTCAGGCCGGAACAACTGCAGGCCCTCGCCGCGGCGGGACACCTGTTCGGCACGTCGCACCGGCAGGCGCCGGTGAAGAACCTGGTGGGGCGCGTCCGCGACGGGCTGCGCCAGCTGTTCTCACTGCCCGACGGCTACGAGGTGGTGCTCGGCAACGGCGGATCGACCGCGTTCTGGGACGCCGCCGCGTTCGGGCTCGTCGACAAGCGCTCGCTGCACCTGACCTACGGAGAGTTCAGCTCCAAATTCGCCTCGGCGGTCGCGAAGAACCCCTTCGTCGGCGACCCGATCGTCGTCAAGGCCGACGCGGGTAGCGCGCCCGCACCGCAGTCGGACCCGTCGGCCGACCTGATCGCGTGGGCGCACAACGAGACCTCGACCGGCGTCGCGGTTCCGGTGCAGCGCCCGGTTGGCTCCGGCGACGCGCTGATCACGATCGACGCGACGTCGGCGGCGGGCGGCCTGCCCGTCGACATCACCGACGCCGATGTCTACTACTTCGCGCCGCAGAAGAACTTCGCCGGCGACGGCGGACTGTGGATCTCGCTCATGTCCCCTGCGGCGCTGGCCCGGGTCGAGGCGATCGCCGGGACCGGCCGGTGGGTGCCGGAGTTCCTGTCGCTGCCGATCGCGATCGAGAACAGCGTCAAGAACCAGACCTACAACACCCCGGCCATCGGCACTCTGGTGCTGCTGGCCGAGCAGATCGACTGGCTCAACGGCAACGGCGGCCTGGAGTGGGCGGTCAAGCGCACCGCCGACTCGTCGCAGCGGCTCTACAGCTGGGCCGAGGCCGCGTCGTACGCGACACCGTTCGTGACCGACCCGGCGCTGCGTTCGCAGGTGGTCGGCACCGTGGACTTCAACGACGACGTCGACGCCGCGGCCGTGGCCAAGACCCTGCGCGCCAACGGGATCGTCGACACCGAGCCGTACCGCAAGCTGGGCCGCAACCAGCTGCGGGTCGGGATGTTCCCGGCGGTGGAGCCCGAGGATGTCAGCGCGCTGACGGCGTGCATCGACTATGTGGTGGAGCGGCTTTAGCCGCGACATCCGGTCGCGAGCGGCTTTAGCCGCGACATCCGGTCGCGAGCGGCTTTAGCCGCGACATCCGGTCGCGAGCGGCTTTAGCCGCGACATCCGGTCGCGAGCGGCTTTAGCCGCGACATCCGGTCGCGAGCGGCTTTAGCCGCGACATCCGGTCGCGAGCGGCCCTGAACCTCCCCGCGTGTCTGCCGGGTTACGGATCGATAACGCAGTAAGGTGACCCGAATATCGGGCATGGCGCCAGCCCGGAGGAGGTCGCAATGAGGGAACTCAGAGTCGTCGGACTCGACGTCGACGGCAGACGAATCATCTGCGAAACCGACGATTCCGGGGACAAGTTCGTCCTCCGCAACGACGACCGTCTCAGGGCCGCCGTGCGCGGCGACCGGGTCGCGTCCAACCAGACCACCATCGATGTCGAGGTGCCGAACGTGCTGCGCCCCCGTGAGATCCAGTCGAAGATCCGTGCCGGCGCGTCGGTCGAACAGGTCGCCAACGCCGCGGGTGTCGACATCGCGCGCGTCGAGCGCTTCGCCCATCCGGTGCTGCTGGAACGCTCCCGCGCCGCCGAGCTGGCGACCGCCGCGCATCCCGTGCTGGCCGACGGCCCGTCGGTGTTGACGCTCCTGGAGACCGTGACGTCGGCGCTGATCTCGCGTGGCCTCGATCCCGAGGGCGTGAAGTGGGATGCGTGGCGCAATGAGGACGGCCGCTGGACCGTGCAGCTGGCGTGGAAGGCCGGCCTGTCCGACAACGTCGCACACTTCCGCTACTCCCCCGGCGCGCACGGCGGCACCGTCACCGCGTTCGACGACGCGGCCTCGGAGCTGATCGACCCGAACTTCGCGCGCCCGCTGCGGCCGCTGGCCGCGGTCGCGCAGCTGGCCCTCGAAGACCCCATGCCGGAACCGTTGCCGGCGCCTGCTCCCACCCCCGAGCCGCAGCCCGAACCCGAGAGCGTCGAGGCACCGGAGGAAGCTCCCGCGGCGAAGACCGCGCGTCCGCGCAAGGCCCGCCCCGCCGTGCCGGCGTGGGAGGACGTGCTACTCGGGGTGCGGTCCAGCGGTCAGCGCTGACTCACAACCTGCCTGCGGCACCCATCACCAGCAGCGCGATCCACGCCCCGGCAACCCCGGCGGCCGCGCCGTAGACGAACCAGCGCCACACCAACCGGTGACGCCAGCCCCACACGGTGGGCGCGAGGCCGCCGACGGCGATCAGATTCAATCCGGCGGCGAGCAACGGGTGCACCCGCACCAATCCGATGCTGAGCACGACGATCGCGGCACCGATCACCGCCGCGGTGAACGCCGACACGGTCAGCCCTGTGGCCCACGGCGTTTCGTCGTTCACGGGGTGAGCCTATCCCGTTCGTAGAAGGCCAGCGCCGCCGCTGTCGCGACATTGAGCGAGTCGGTGCCGCGGGCCATCGGAATGCGTACGCGCACATCGCTGGAGCGCATGGTGTGCTCCTTCAGCCCCGGTCCCTCCGCGCCGACCAGGATCGCGACGGGGTCTTCGGCCAGCTCGGGCATCACCTCGGCGAGGGTCCGCGCGGCCGGATTCGGCGTCATCGCCAGCAACCGAAAACCACTGTCGCGCAGGATGTTCAGGTCATCCGGCCACGAGTCGGCGCGGGCGAACGGGACCAGCAGCGCATGCCCCATCGACACGCGCACGGCGCGGCGATACAGCGGATCGGCGCAGCCGGCGCCGAACACCACCGCGTCGACCCCGAGCCCGGCGGCGTTGCGGAACACCGACCCGAGATTTTCGTGGTCGTTGACCCCCTCGAGCACCGCGACGGTCCGCGCGCCGTCGATCACCTGCGCCACAGTGAGCTCGGGCGCCCGCGACGCCGACGCGAGCACACCACGGTTGAGGTGGAATCCGACCGCGTCGGCCATCACCTCGGCGCTGGCCCGGTAGAAGGGCGCGTCCAGCCCGTCGAGGTCGCCGCCGAGTTCGGTGAGCCGCCGGTCGGTGCCAAGCATCGCGCGCGGCACGAACCGCGACGCCAGCATCCGCTGCACCACGAGCACACCCTCGGCGATCACCAGCCCCTTGCCCGTCGGCAGGTCCGGTCGGCGATCAACACTGTTGAGGTCACGGAAATCGTCCAGCCGCGGGTCTGCGGGGTCGGTGATGTCGATGACGTCCATCAGATGATTCGGGGACGACCGGGGGCTGGCACAGCGGTAGAGACTACTCACCGCCGGTTCGCCGTCGATTAGGTTGTTCGGTGATGCAACCCGACCCCGATCCGCCCCCGTTGCCCGCGGTGCTGCTCGATCCGCGCCCCGTGATCGTGGTGATCACCGCAGCCTGGGTGGTCGCGACGGTGCTGGCGTTCACCGTCGGGGCGTTGGAGTCCTGGCGTCCGGTCACCCTGGCCGGGCTCGGCGTCGGTGTCCTTGGCACATCGATCTTTCTGTGGCAACGTCACTCCGCGCGCCAAGGCCGTCGCGGCGCGCAACGCGGCTTGAACTGACCCGACGACGAGGAGACGCATGGCAGCGCCGATTCTGCAGGCCCAGATCGATATCAACGCACCGGTGAACCGGGTCTGGGAACTGGTCTCGGACCTGAGCCGGATGCCGCAGTGGAGCCCGCAGTGCCGGGCGATGAAGCCGCTCGGTCAGCTGCGCGCAGGCACCCGCACGGTGAACCTGAACCGCCGCGGGCCGATGTTCTGGCCCACGACGTGCCGCATCACCGAATTCGTCCCGGAGAAGAAGCTGGCCTTCAAGGTCAACGAGAACAACACGGTGTGGAGCTACGAACTCGAACCGACCGAGGCGGGCACCCGGCTGATCGAGACCCGCAACGCCGAGAACGGCACGTCGGCGGTGTCGAACTTCCTGGTCTCGAAGTTCATGGGCGGGGTGCCGAGCTTCGAGGACGAACTCATCGAGGGCATGAACGCGTCCCTGCAACGCATCAAGGACGCCGCGGAGCGCTAGCTGCCGGCGTCCGAGCGCTCGACGAGGTCGAGCACGCCGTCGTCGTACGGGTCGAACAGTGGTGACCCGGATCCCGACGCGGCCGGGGTGTCCGAGTGGGCACCGCAGCCGTACTCGGCGTCGACGACGTGCCCGTCGGCGGCGTACTCGTTGGCGCACACCCCGAACATCACGCTCAGCGCACCGCCGAGCGGCACGTAGAAACCGCAGTCCCGGCACACGCGACGAGTCGACCGCGCCATCGCCGAGCCTGGGCCGTACTCACCGTCGTGCCAGCGCTGGGCGGCCTCGGCGCGGCCCCACATGCTGAGTACCTGACGCCGTCCGAGCCCGACCTCGACGGCGACGTCGTCGATCGCCGGGTCGCCGGTGCCCATGTAACCCGGCACCAGACGCGGATCCTGGGCAGGCGGGGCGAGCAGATCGCCGGGGCCGAGGTCGCCGGGGCGAACCCTCTCCTCCCACGGAATCCACTTCGGGGCCAGTAGCGCCGTCGGGCCAGGTACCAGCACGACCTCGCTGATGGTGGCGTGGGTGGCTCCGGGGGCGGCGGCGACGACGACGGCCCACTGCCAGCCGCGGTAACCGGGCAGTTCGGCCAGGAAACGGTGCGTCGCGGCGGTCGGGTCCTCGAGCTCGGCGCCGAGGTACTCGCCGATGCTGTCCTCACCGCTGTACTCGACGACGGCGGTGCGGGCCTGACCGACGGCGCCACGCAGCAGCGCCTCCAGTTCGGGCGACGGCACGACGGGCTCGGGCGCCGACGCCGGCTCTACCGGCTCGGTCGCCGATCCCGGCTCTACCGGCTCGGTCGCCGATCCCGGCTCTACCGGCTCGGTCGCCGATCCCGGCTCGGGGGCCTGCGGATCCGGTTCGGTCATGCTGTCCATTGACCCCATTATTGCCTGATCCAGACCGGGCCGAGCCACACCGGTCACCTGCGCGGCCGCTGTCGGCCCGATAGGGAACAATCGACTCGTGACCGGACCGCGGCGTGACCCCCGGGACCCTGACGGTCAGCAGGGTGGGCGCTACTACCCGCCGCGCCCGCCCGCAGGCGAGCACCCGGGGATGGCCAATTACCCCAGTGACCCGGGTGTGCGCCCGAGTCAGCGCAGGTCCGGCCGCCCCTATTCGCCGAATCAGGGCGGCAACCGATGGCTCCCCCCGCTCGACGACGACGTGCGCTATCGCGGCCGCAGCTATGACGACGACGCGCCGGCCGGGTTCGCCGGCGGCGAGAAGGTGACGGTCACCCGCGCCGCCGCGCAGCGCAGCCGGGAGATGGGTTCCAAGGTCTACGGCATGGTGCATCGCGCCGCGACCGCCGACGGCGCCGACAAGTCCGGGCTGACGGCGCTGACGTGGCCGGTGGTCGCGAACTTCGCGGTCGACGCGGCGATGGCGGTCGCGCTGGCCAACACCCTGTTCTTCGCGGCGGCCTCCGGGGAGTCCAAGAGCCGGGTGGCGCTGTACCTGTTGATCACGATCGCGCCGTTCGCCGTCATCGCCCCGCTGATCGGTCCGGCCCTCGACCGGCTGCAGCACGGCCGCCGCGTCGCGCTGGCCGCGTCGTTCGTGTTGCGCACCGTGCTGGCGGTGGTGCTGATCGCGAATTTCGACAGCGCGACGGGCAGCTTCCCGTCCTGGGTGCTCTATCCGTGCGCGCTCGGGATGATGGTGCTGTCCAAATCGTTCTCCGTGCTGCGCAGCGCGGTGACCCCCAGAGTGCTGCCACCGAGTATCGACCTGGTCCGGGTGAACTCCCGGCTGACCACATTCGGCCTGTTGGGCGGCACGATGATCGGCGGCGGTATCGCCGCGGCCGCCGAGTACGGCTTCCAGCTGTTCCAGATGCCGGGCGCGCTGTACGTGGTCGTCGCGGTGACGATCGTCGGCGCGGTGCTGGCGATGCGGATCCCGAAGTGGGTCGAGGTCACCGAGGGTGAGGTGCCCGCGACGCTGAGCTACCACGGGGCCACGGAGGTGCTGCCGCGCGAACCCGCGGCCACGACGGGCAAGGCCCGCCAGCCGCTGGGCCGCAACATCATCACGTCGCTGTGGGGCAACTGCACGGTGAAGGTGATGGTCGGCTTCCTGTTCCTGTATCCGGCGTTCGTCGCGAAGGCCCACGACGCCACCGGCTGGGAGCAGTTGCGCATCCTCGGCATGATCGGTGCCGCGGCGGCCGTCGGGAACTTCGGCGGCAACTTCACCGCCGCACGGCTCAAGCTCGGGCATCCGGCCCGGCTGGTGGTGCGGTGCGCGGTCGCGGTCACCGTGGTGGCCCTGGTGACCGCGTTGACGGGAAACCTGTTGGTGGCCGCTGCCGCGACGTTCGTGACGTCGGCGGCCAGCGCGATCGCCAAGGCGTCCCTGGATGCGTCTCTGCAGGATGATCTGCCCGAGGAGTCGCGCGCGTCGGCGTTCGGGCGGTCCGAGTCACTGCTGCAGCTGGCATGGGTGGCCGGCGGCGCGACGGGCGTGCTGATCTACACCGAGCTGTATGCGGGCTTCACCGCGATCACCGCGATCCTGATCCTCGGTCTGGCCCAGACGGTGCTGAGCTATCGTGGCGAGTCGCTGGTGCCGGGCCTCGGAGGTAACCGTCCGGTACTGGCCGAACAGGAGGGTGTGCGGGCAGGTGCGGCGGTGACCCAGGAGTGAAACGTGTTGTCGCGGTTTTGGCGACGGTGGCGCTGCTCGCGTCGATCGGTACGGGTGTGCTCGTCTGGCAGCTGTCGCGGAACCACTCCCCCGAGCTGCCGGAGATCTCGGCCTTCTCGCACGGTGAGCTGACCCGGGTGGGCCCCTACCGGTTCTGCCAGGTGTTCAACCCGACCGACTGCGTCGTGCCCGGCGTGCAGGGCGAGTTGCACGTCGACGCCCGCCATCCGGTGCAGTTGTCGGTCCCGCAGGAGATCTCCCGCGCGCCGTGGGTGCTGCTGCGGGCCTACGAGGACGACGACGTCGTCGAGATCGTGCCGCCCCACACCCGGCTCGCGGTGACGATCCCGACCCAGGACCCGCACCACGGGCGGCTCACCGGTATCGCCGTGCAGCTGCCGACGTGGGTGCGCGATGAAGCCGGCAACGAGTTCCCGGTGCCGCACGCGGAGTGGTCGGTGCAGACGGTGTGGCCCGACGACGATCAAGCGGCGAGGGACGAGCCGCGCTGAGGAGTCCGGCCATCGCGCCCCGCCGGACGAGTAGTCTCAGCCGGCTGAGTGAGCCTCGGGCACCCGCTCACCCTCGCGCGTCGGCCCGGGCGCGGTGCCGTCGCCGAACGGTCTGCCGCCCAACGCTTCCCGGCCGTGCGGGCTGAGCCAATTCGACAGGTCGGGCCCTTTCGGCACCACGCCGGTCGGATTGATGTCGGTGTGCACCAGGTAGTAGTGCTGCTTGATCTGGACGAAGTCGGTGGTGTCGCCGAAGCCCGGTGTCTGGAACAGGTCCCGCGCGTAGGCCCATAGCACCGGCATCTCGGAGAGCTTGCTTCGGTTGGTCTTGAAGTGCCCGTGGTAGACGGGGTCGAACCGCGCCAGCGTGGTGAACAGCCGCACGTCCGCTTCGGTGATGGTGTCCCCGACCAGGTACCGCTGGTTCTCCAGCCGCTCCGAGAGCCAGTCCAGCGCGGTGAACAGCCGGTCGTAGGCTTTCTCGTAGGCCTGTTGCGATCCGGCGAACCCGCACCGGTACACGCCGTTGTTGACCTCGGTGTAAATGCGTTGGGCCACCTCGTCGATCTCGTCGCGCAGCGGATCGGGATACAGCTGCGGGGCGCCGTCGCGGTGATACGCGGTCCACTCCGTCGAGAAGTCGAGCGTGATCTGGGCGAAGTCGTTGGTGACCACCTCACCGGTCGGGATGTCGACGATGGCGGGCACCGTCACACCCTTCGGGTAATCCGGGATCCGCTTGTTGTACGCGTCGCGCAGGAAGTGGATGCCCAGCACCG
This sequence comes from Mycolicibacterium parafortuitum, assembly GCF_002086815.1. GTDB lineage: Bacteria > Actinomycetota > Actinomycetes > Mycobacteriales > Mycobacteriaceae > Mycobacterium > Mycobacterium parafortuitum. The sequence continues at coordinate 4,728 of NZ_MVID01000016.1, read as the reverse complement.
GATCGCGGCCGTCGGGGTCGAGGTCGAACGTCCAGCTGCGCTCGTCGTGCGTCGGCCCGCAGAACCCGATCGAGATCGCGTCCTCCAGCCCGAGCAAGCGTCGCACGATGATCGTCCGGTTCGCCCACGGACACGCCCTGGCCACCACCAGCCGGTAGCGGCCCGGCTCGACCGCATAGCCGTCGCGGCCGTCGGCGGTGATCCGGGTGGTGATGTAGTCGGTGTCTCGGTTGAACTCACCGTCGGAGGCGGACGGGTCGGCCACGTAGCTCATAGCTGCCTTAGTACCCGTATCGGTAGGCCCAATCTGAAGTTGTTCGCGAATCATGGCCAAGAATTCACAAACAACTTCAGAGTCGGCCCGGGTGGAACCGGCCGCGGGTGCTCGCCGTCCAATAGCCGTGGACCCTTTCCTCGGAACCGAGGCGCTCGCCGCGGGAGCGGTGAACCGCTACCAGCTGTCGACGCGCTACCGGGCGGTGCACCGCAATGTGTACGTGCCCAAGGATCAGCGACTCGACGCGGTGCACAGGGCGAAGGCCGCCTATCTGTGGTCGCAGCGGCGCGCGACGGCGGCCGGCATGTCGGCGGCCGCGCTGCACGGTGCGCGGTGGATCGACCCGCGGCTGCCCGCCGAGTTGAACCACGCGAGCCAGCACAAGACCGCGGGGATTGTCCTGCACTGCAACACCCTTGCCGCCCACGAGGTCACCAGTGTCGGGGGCATCGCGGCGACGACGCCCGCGCGCACGGCCTTCGATCTGGGCCGCCGCCAGGGACTGGTGCGCGCCGTGATGCGGCTCGACGCACTGATGCGCGCGACCGGCATCGGCGCGGACGACGTACGTCGCGTCGCCGATGCGCATCGCGGTGCCCGCGGGGTCGTGCAGTTGCGGGCGGCGCTCGACCTCGCCGACCCCGGCGCGGAATCACCGCAGGAGACCCGGACGCGACTCGTCCTGGTGCGGGCGGGACTACCGCCCGAGCGCACCCAGATCGACGTCTACGACCGGTACGGCTACCACCTCGGACGCGTCGACATGGGTTGGGAGACCTGGAAGGTCGGCGTCGAGTACGACGGCGAGCAGCACTGGTCGGAGCCGCGGCAACGCGCCCGCGACATCGACCGCCAGGCCGGCATGGAAACGATGGGCTGGCGCATCGTGCGGGTCAGCGCCGACATCCTGCGCGGCCGCCCGGCCACCATCGCGTCCCGCGCCTATGCCGCCCTGAGCGCCGCCGGCGCTTCGATGGCCCCGCCGAATCTGAACCTATGAGCGTCGTTTCGCCGGAATCTCGCCGACAACGTCAGACTCGGCGCACGACACCTACGCGTCGAGCTCGCGCGCGACGGCCTTGACCACCTCGGAGACCCGCCGGGCCACCTTCCGGTCGGGATAGCGGCCCTTGCGCAGCTCGGGCTGCACCGCGCTCTCGAGCAGCGTGATCATGTCCTCGACCATGCCGTGCAGCTCGTCGGGGGTGTGCTTGTGCTCGGCGGCGGCCGCTTCGCGACGGGTGCGGCTCAGGCTCGGCGGCGGATCGATCAGCTTGACCTGAAGAGCCTGCGGCCCGCGCCGACCCGCGGCGACACCGAACTCGACGCGCTGTCCCGCCTTGAGGCTTTCGACACCGGCGGGCAACGCCGAGGACCGCACGTAGACGTCTTCGCCCTCTTCTTGTGAGAGGAACCCGAAACCCTTCTCCGCGTCGTACCACTTCACCCGGCCGGTCGGCACTGGTCTCACCTGCTGTCTGTCTTATGTCGATAACGTCGGTACCTGTCAGGTACATAAAGTAAGCGCCCCGCCTGCGTCGGGACGCGTCCGGGGGAATCCTACTCGGCCTCCGATAGGCGCAGCATCCCCTTATGTCGGTAGGCTGCAGGTCACGGCTGGAGGAAGAAGATGCGACTGATCCTGAACCTCATCTGGCTGATCTTCGGTGGGCTCTGGCTGGCGCTCGGCTATCTTCTCGCAGCGCTGATCTGCTTCATCCTGATCATCACGATCCCGTTCGGGTTCGCGTCGCTGCGGATCGCGGCCTACGCGCTGTGGCCGTTCGGCCGGACGATCGTCGAGAAGCCCGGTCCGCGGCCGGGAGCGCTGGTCGGCAACGTCATCTGGGTCATCGTCGCCGGGGTGTGGCTGGCCATCGGACACATCACCACGGCGATCGCGATGGCGATCACCATCGTCGGTATCCCGCTCGCGGTGGCCAACCTGAAGATGATCCCGGTGTCGCTGATGCCGCTGGGCAAGGAGATCGTGCCGGTGAATGAGGCCCGCGGCCGCATCGTCGGAGCCGTGCCGTGACGGTGATCCCGCTCGGCGTGCCGTCGATACGCCGCCCCGCCACGCCCGCACCCGCCGACGGCCCGATGGTCGACACGTTCGGCCGGGTCGCACGCGATCTGAGGGTGTCGCTGACCGATCTGTGCAATCTGCGCTGTACCTACTGCATGCCGGCCGGTGGCCTGGACTGGCTGCCGCGCGATCAGAAGCTGTCTTCCGACGAGCTGATCCGGCTGCTGCGGATCGCGGTGACCCGGCTCGGCATCACCAGCATCCGGTTCACCGGTGGCGAACCGCTGGTGGTCCCGCACCTCGAGGACGTCATCGCCGCGACGACGTCGCTGTCGCCGCGGCCCGAGGTCACGCTGACCACCAACGGGATCGGGCTGGCGCAGCGCGCGGCCGGCCTCAAGCAGGCGGGGCTGAACCGGATCAATGTCTCGCTGGACACCGTCGACCCCGCCCGGTTCGCCGCGATCACCCGCCGGGACCGGTTCGCCGACGTGGTCGCCGGCCTGCGCGCGGCCAAAGAGGCGGGGCTGAGCCCGGTGAAGGTCAACGCCGTTCTCGATCCGGTCACGGGGCTGCAGGACGCGGTGGAACTGCTGTCGTTCTGCCTGGACAACGGCTACCAGCTGCGCATCATCGAACAGATGCCGCTCGACGCCGAGCATTCCTGGCAGCGCGACCGCGCGCTGAGCGCCGACGCGATCCTCGCCGCGCTGAAGCACCACTTCACGCTGTCTCCGGACCCGGTGCCGCGCGGTTCGGCGCCGGCGCAGCTATGGCAGGTCCACGGCGAGGCCGGGATCCTCGGCCGTGTCGGGATCATCGCGTCGGTGTCGCATGCGTTCTGCTCGACCTGCGACCGCACCCGCCTCACCGCCGACGGTCAGGTCCGCAACTGCCTGTTCGCCCGCGACGAGACCGATCTGCGCGTGCTGCTGCGCACCGGCGCCGACGACGCCGCGCTGGAGGCCGCCTGGCGGTCGGCGATGTGGGCGAAAGCGGCCGGCCACGGCATCAACGACCCCGACTTCGTGCAGCCCGACCGCCCGATGAGCGCGATCGGGGGTTGAGATGCCTGCCGACGTCGACGTGCGGGTGACCGTGCGCTACTTCGCCGCAGCGCGTGCGGCGGCCGGAACCGAGGCCGAGACACTGGACGTGCCGTCCGGGACGACGCTGGAGGCGCTCGTCCAGATCTTGAAGGCGCGTGACGAGCGCCTGGCCGCCGTACTGGCGCGCTGTTCGTATCTGCGCGACGGGATGGCGGTGCGAGACGTGACCGTCGAACTGGGCGATGCGCAGACCATCGACGTGTTGCCGCCATTCGCCGGTGGATAGTTGGACCAATTCCGCCGAACCTATTCCGTGATTTACATCACATAACGGAATGGTCACGGGATGGCTACAGACTGGTCGAGCTACCCGGCACCTGCAGGAACGACGGTCGGTCCTGCGTATTTAGAGTTTTTTTAGTATTTGCCGCAGGGAGAAACGCTGCTGTGAGCAAAAGATGACGACCCTCCTGACAGCCGTTAACGTTCTGAACCAGGCCGATCGACCCCCACATTCCGAACGGCCCGCTGCACACCAATTGCGCCGAGCTCCATCCGTTGGTGTGCGGGGACAACGAGATACAACCCGGATGGAGGCGGGGGACCCACTGGTCCCACCGAGGACCTGGAACCGAATTCGGTTCCTTGGGGTGAAGCCGACGTCGATGACGACGACGGCCGGGCAACCTCTCCAGCCCGAACCCGACAGCTGACCTCGCACGCGCTTACGAGAGGACCCCCGCACATATGAGTGGACGGCATCGCAAGCCCGCGTCATCAGCCAAGAGCGTCGCGAAGATCGCATTCACCGGCGCTGTCATCGGAGGCGGCAGCCTCGCGCTGGCCGGCCAGGCCGGTGCAGCGACCGACGGCGAATGGGACCGGGTCGCCAGCTGTGAATCCGGCGGCAACTGGGCCATCAACACCGGCAACGGCTACCACGGTGGACTGCAGTTCTCGCCGAGCACCTGGTCCGGTCACGGCGGCGCCGAGTTCGCCCCCGCGGCGTACCTGGCCACCCGGGAAGAGCAGATCGCGGTCGCCGAGCGCGTGCTGGCGTCCCAGGGCAAGGGCGCCTGGCCGACGTGCGGCCGGGGACTGTCGTCGCCGACCCCGCGCAATGTCATCAAGGACGAGCCGCCGGTTCCCGCGCCGTTCGACGCGCTGGCCGCGCCGGCACCCGTGCCGCCGCCCGCCGATCCGTTCGCACCGCCGCCACCGCCCGCGCCGTTCGACGCGCTCGCCGCGCCGCTTCCGGCGCCCGAGGCTCCTGCTCCTGCGCCCGAGGCGCTTCCCCCGGCCCCGGCTCCGATGGACCCGATCGCGCCAGGGCGAACCTCGACTCGCTGACCACGGTGATCGACCAGTCCCGC
>NZ_MVID01000015.1 GCF_002086815.1 Mycolicibacterium parafortuitum | reverse complement strand
TTCCGCTGCCGCTACCTCCTGTTCAAAGGCGACTTCGCCCACAACACACCCAGCAAAAGCCCGTTCGCGCGTTTCGTCAACGATCCCCTCGAACCCGAAACCCTCCCACCGAACTGGCAACCCCCACCACCACCGAACAACGACCCCGACGAACCACCACCCTTCTGACAGGGGTGGGCGCGTTTGCCCGGATCTCCGCAGGGTTCTCGACTGCCGGATGCTGACGTTTGCGTGGCGGCAACGTGGATAGCCAGCAGACGAAAAGCTGCGCCGCGTATTCGACATTTCACAGTTCGCTGTACTGCTTTTGTCGGCGATGTTCGCCATTGTCCAATTAGTTGACACGGCGCCATGTCGAACGGTTCGGCCACGCCGCAGCGACGGCCCGTGACACATTCGCTAGGTGGGTAACCAGCTCGCTGTAAAGCAACTTTACACAGGTAAATCGGCTAACAAAGCTATTGGGCAGAGTTTGCTTGCTGAGACTGAGTCTTATCTTCGGTCGGGTTCGCCGGAACTGCTTGACGATCGGGTTCCGCTGGTGTTTTATGCCTTTCCAAGTCGTCAATATCACATTCGTGATTTTTGGAACGATTAGCCATAGCCCAGGGGTCGGGCGCCGTGGAATGGACGGGAGTGAGTTGCTGATGGGCTACGGGCGATTTGTGGGTCGTGTCGGTACGTTAGCTGTGGCGCTGGGAATCGGGTTGGCCGGTCCCGCCGTCGCCTCCGCCGATCCGGGCGACGACACCAGCGCCGGGGAGTCGCGCTCCGACGCCAGCGCCGAGTCGGCCGGCTCCGACACCCGCGCCAAGAAGCCCACCGCAAGGTCACAAGACTCCACCGATTCACCGACCGACACCGACGGCCCGAATCAGTCCGACGACGACCCGGAGCCAGACGACTCCGACCGGGATTCCGACGCGGACCAGGATGACGACGCACCGGCCGATCCGCCGACGCACGAGCCACCGGTGGCCGACGAGCCCGTCGACGACGTCCCCGCCGAGGAACCGGCTGACACCGATCCAGGGGAGCGGGCACGCGATCACGGCACGGTGCCGCCTCGCACCGAAGACGAGAAGATCTCGGTGACAGACGAATCCGATGCCACTGCGGAGCGCACCGTCGACGCACCGGACACGACGACCCCCGCGCCGGCCTCGGCCCGTACGGCCGGCGCCGCCGTCCAGGGACAGACCGCGGCGGTGCCCCTGCCCACCGACAGATCCGCGGCGCAGACCGCGACCGTGTCCTCCGGGCTGACCGCCATCGTCTCGAAGTTCCTGAGCCTATTGGGTATCGGATCGTCGGCCGGCAACGACACCGCGCCGCTGCCCAGATTCGAGTTCGTCACCGCGGTCTTCGGTGCGATCCGCCGCGAGATGGACAAGCTGTTCGCCAACAACGGACCGACGGCCGCGCTCGCATCGACCAGTCTCACCGCCCCCGGCATCCTCACCGGTTCGGTGATCGCTTCCGACCCCGAGGGCGACAAGCTCGTCTATTCGATCCTGCAGGCGCCGACCCGCGGCACCGTCGTCATCGACAGCACCGGCACGTTCACCTACACCGCCAACCCGCTACTGACTGGCGCCGGGCAGGACAGCTTCGTCATCCAGGTCCGCGACGCGGGTTTCCACCTGATCTCGGTCACGCCGACCAGGACGCACGTCCCGGTGACCATCACCTTCGACACCGGCGGCGTTGTCACCCAGACCACTTCGCCACTGCTCGCCGACCGGGCCGCCAGAGCCGGCACGGGGGTGACCGCAGCCTCGACGACAGCCGCCACCGGAACGATCTATCACATCACCACCTCCGGGCCCGACATCGTCGGCTTCAACCCGGCCAGGGACAAACTCGACCTCGGCGACGTGTCCGTCCACAACTTCATCGTCGTCGACACCCCAGAGGGCGTCGGTTTCCGCAACCCGTGGTCCGGCGAGACCGCCGTGCTGCGCGGGGTATCGCTGGGCCAGCTCACCGTCGACAGCTTCGCGCCCGTCCTCAACGACCATCTGCGCCAAGACCTCTCCGGCGCACTGGCCTGGGAGCACGGCATCACACCCAAGGCCAACACCGTCTACGCGCGCTCCCACGAGATCGGTCAGATCGACCGGGTCGCCTTCAACCCCGCGACCGACGTCGTCGACTTCCGCTACTTCGGCACCCGCGAGCAGATCTACATGTCCGACACCCCCGACGGTGTCGTGATCTCCAACGCCGGTACCGGGCAGGCCCTGATCCTTCAGGGCATCACCAAGAGCCAGCTCACCGCCACGAACTTCGTCTTCCACAACGCCCAGGTCCGCGAGGACCGGCTGAACCAGCAACTCGGTATCGGCACCGTGCCCGACTCGCAGGTGCTGCCACAAGGTGTTCCGATCGCAGGCACCAACACCTGGCCCACTGCCGCGGGCAACGGCCGGCCCCCGACGGGCCAGACCGGCACCACGACGAAGATCTCCTGGCAGTACGGCAGCCACACCACGCTGAGCTTCGACCCCAGCAAGGACAAGCTCGACTTCGGCTGGTTCAAGGCCCACGAGTTCGACGTCACCGAGGTCGCGGGCTCCACCCGCATCGCGATCACCGGAAACAACCAGTCCTACACCCTCACCGGTGTCGCGCTCGGTGAGCTGCAGCCGAGCAACATCGTCGCGCTCGACGACAGCGCCCGGGTCAAATGGAGCAACCTCATCTACGGCGCCGGGCAGACGGTCACCCCGCCGAAGCTCTCGGTCGGGGATGCCCAAGTGCTGGAGGGCAATTCGGGATCGTCGACGATCGTGTTCACGGTGACGCTGTCGAAACCGTCCACCGAGACGGTGACGGTCAGCTACAGCACGAGCAACGGCAGCGCCACCGCCGCCGGCGGTGACTACGTGCCCGCGGTCGGCACGCTGACCTTCACCCCCGGGCAGACGTCGAAGACGGTCAACGTCGCGGTCAACGGCGACACCGTCGTCGAGCTCGACGAGCAGTTCACCCTGACGCTGTCATCGCCCGTCAACGCGACCATCGCCGACGGCACCGGGGTCGGCACCATCGTCAACGACGATGTCGACCAGGCGCCGACGGCGCCGCCGAGCGTGTCCGTCGCCGACCTCACCGTGACCGAGGGCAACGGCGCACACAGCCACTTCATGTTCGTCGTCACGCTGAGCAAGCCGTCGACCGAGACCGTCACGGTGCACTATGCGACGTCCAACGGCACCGCGACCGCCGGGGTGGACTACACCGCCACCACCGGCACCATCACCTTCGCGCCTGGTGTCACCACCCAGCTGCTGCACGTGGACGTCATCGGTGACACCGTCGGCGAACCGGACGAGACGTTCTTCGTGACGCTGACCAACCCGACCGGCGCGACCATCGCCGACGGGGTGGCCACCGGCACCATCGCCGACGACGACAGCGTCGTCGTCCCGGGGACCGGAGGGGAGAACTCCGGCAACCCCGGCGACGCGCTCTGGGGTGAGGCGTTCTTCGCCCCGTACGTCGACATGGGCGCCTGGCCGGTGCCGGACCTGCTCGCCCTCGCCCAGCAGCGCGGGATCTCGCTGCTGACACTGGGTTTCATGCAGGCGACCCCGGACGGCAAGCTGGCCTGGGCCGGGCTGTCGGCGCTGCGCCCCGACTCGGACTTCGACCAGGCCAAGGCGATCAACCAGTCGATCGCGGCGCTGCAGGCCGCCGGCGGCGACGTGATGATCTCGCTCGGCGGCGCATCGGGCACCAGCCTCGCGCAGTGGTACGCCGCGCACGGTCTGGGTGCGCAGGCGCTGGCCACCGCGTACGCCGAGGTCGCCGACTTCTACAAGCTCAACCGGATCGACTTCGACATCGAGGGCGCCGCGGTCGCCGAGCCCGCCTCGATCGCGCTGAACGCCCAGGCGCTCAAGCTTCTGCAGCAGATGAGGCCGGACCTGGAGATCTGGTACACGCTGCCCGTGCTGCCCAGCGGGCTGACCGCCGACGGGGTCAACGTCGTGCGCAAGGCCATCGAGGCCGGCGTCAGGCTCGACGGCGTCAACATCATGGCGATGGACTACGGCGAGTCGGCGGCACCCACCTCCGGGCCGAACGCGAAGACCATGGGTGCGTATGCGATTCAAGCCGCGGAATCCACCTACGGCCAGCTGAACGGCTTGTATGCGGGATACGGGCAGTCCTTCGGCTGGAACCAGCTCGGTGTGACACCGATGATCGGTGTCAACGACGTGCTCACCGAGGTGTTCACCGTCGCCGACTCGCAGGCGCTCGAGGACTTCGCCCGCGCCAGGGGGCTCGGCATGCTGTCGATGTGGTCGCTGAACCGCGACTACCCGGGCAGCCTGGGTCAGGCCACCACCAACACCTCCGGAACCAACACGCCCGCAGGCGGATTCAGCTCCGTCTTCAACGATTACGGCACCGTGAACCCGATCTCCGGGCCGCCACCGGCGATCTCGATCGCCGACCAGTCGGTCGCTGAGGGCAACGGCACCGGTTCGCACTTCATGTTCGTCGTCACGCTGGACAAGCCGTCGACGCAGACGGTGACCGTCCGCTACGCGACGTCGAACGGGACCGCGACCGCGGGCACCGACTACGTCGCGACCTCAGGCACCGTCACGTTCGCTCCCGGGGTGACCTCACAGACAGTGCACGTCAACGTCATCGGTGACACCGTCGCCGAATCCCGCGAGACCTTCACGGTGACGCTGTCGAACCCGACCGGCGCCACGATCGCCGACGGCACCGCGATCGGCACCATCGTCGACGACGACGGCACCACCCCGACCCCGGGCGGGAACGCGGCGGTCACGTACACCGTCAACGACAACTGGGGCTCGGGCTTCACCGCGTCCGTCGCCGTGACTGCCGGGGCGGACGGAATGAACGGCTGGACCGTCGAATTCGATTCCCCGGCTCAGATCAGCAACATCTGGAACGCGGAGATCGTCAGCCGGGTCGGCAACCATTACGTGGTGCGCAACGCGTCCTACAACGCGCAGGTCGCCGCGGGGCAGACGGTGACCTTCGGATTTCAGGCCTCGCCGGGCGGCGGTTCGGCGACCGCGACCAACTTCACGGTCAACGGCGTCGCCGGCGGCGAGAACCCGACGGTGGTTCCGCCGAAGGTGTCGGTGGCCGACGCGAGCGTGACGGAGTCCAACAGCGGGTCCAAGAACCTGGTGTTCGTGGTGACCCTGGACAAGCCGGCCAGCTCCGCGGTCAGCGTCGCGTACACGACATCAAATGGGACCGCCACGGCGGGAAGCGATTTCACCGCGTCCTCCGGGGTGCTGACGTTCGCGGCGGGAGCGACGACCGCGCACATCGCCGTCCCGATCCTCGGTGACACCGCAGTCGAGGCGGACGAGACGTTCACCCTCACGCTGTCGAACCCGAACGGGGTGACCATCGCCGACGGGTCCGCGGTCGGCACGATCCTCAACGACGACGTCGTCACACCGGCGCCCGGAAACTCGTCGGCGGCGATGGTGGTCAACGACAACTGGGGCTCGGGCTTCACCGCCACCGTCACCGTGACCGCCGGGTCGGCCGGGTTGGACGGCTGGACCGTCGAATTCGATTCCCCGGTCCAGATCAGCAACATCTGGAACGCCGAGATCGTCAGCCGGGTCGGAAACCATTACGTGGTGCGCAACGCGGCGTGGAACCCGAAGGTCGCCGCGGGCAAGACCGTCACGTTCGGTTTCCAGGCCTCCCCGGGCGGCGGTTCGGCGTCGGCGTCGAACTTCACGGTGAACGGACGATCCGCACCGGTGCAGGCGCCGACGGTGTCGGTCGCCGACGCGTCGGTGACGGAGGCCAACAGCGGTGCAACGCAGATGACGTTCGTGGTGACCCTGTCGAAGTCGTCGACCAGTCCGGTCACCGTCGCCTACGCGACATCGAACGGAACCGCCACCGCCGGTGTCGATTACACCGCCAAGGCCGGGACCATCACGTTCGCGCCCGGGGTGCTGACCCAACAGATCCAGGTGTCGGTCACCGGTGACACCACCGTCGAGGCGAACGAGACGTTCACCCTGACCCTGTCGAGCCCGACCGGGGCGACGATCGCCGACGGCACCGCGCTCGGCACCATCGTCGACAACGACGTCGCGATCCCCGGCACCGTGTCTCTGAGCATCTCCGATGCGTCGGTCGCCGAACCGGTGCCCGGCACCGGCGTCGCGCCGGGCTGGTTCTCCACCTCGGGGAACCAGATCGTCGACGCAGCGGGCAACCCGGTGCAGATCGCCGGCGTGAATTGGTTCGGCATGGAAAGCGAAACCTTTGCCCCGCACGGTCTCTGGACACGCTCGTACAAAGAGATGATGGACCAGATGGCGGCGCTGGACTTCAACACGATCCGGCTGGCCTACTCCAGCGAGAGCCTGCACACCACCGCGGCGCCCAACGGGATCGACTTCAACAAGAACCCCGACCTCGTCGGGCTGACGCCGCTGCAGATCATGGACAAGATCGTCGCGTACGCGGGGGAGGTCGGCCTGCGGGTCATCCTCGACCACCACCGCAGCGGCAAGGGAGCGGGCCCGAACAGCAACGGCTTGTGGTACGAGGGCCCGTACACCGAGGCGGCGTGGATCAACGACTGGAAGATGCTGGCGCAGCGGTACGCGAACAACCCGACCGTGATCGGCGCGGACCTGCACAACGAGCCGTACGCCGGCACCTGGGGTGGCGGCGGGGTCACCGACTGGGCGGCCGCGGCCGAACGCGCCGGCAACGCGGTCCTCGGGGTGAACTCCAACTGGCTGATCTTCGTCGAGGGGGTGGCCGAGTATCAGGGTCAGCATTACTGGTGGGGCGGCAACCTGATGGGGGTCAAAGACCGCCCGATCGTGCTGAATGTGCCCAACCGTGTGGTGTATTCACCGCACGACTACCCGAACTCGGTGTACGCGCAGCCGTGGTTCCAGTCGGCGAACTTCGGGGCCGCGCTGCCCGACAAGTTCGAGCAGATGTGGGGCTACATCTACGAGCAGAACATCGCCCCGATCTATCTGGGCGAGTTCGGTACCCGGCTCAACGACCCGAAGGATCTCGTCTGGTACGAGGCGATCACCTCGTACCTGTCCGGCGACTTCGACAACAACGGGACGATCGACATCCCCGCGGGCACCCAGGACATGTCGTGGACGTTCTGGTCGTGGAACCCAAATTCGACTGACACCGGCGGGATCCTGGCCGACGACTGGCGCACGGTGAATGCGAACAAGATGGCGTACCTGGAGGCCATCCAGTTCGACTTCGACGCCGGCAGCGCGGGCGTGCTCGCCCAGTTCGTGGTGTCGCTGGCCGCCCCGTCCACTCAGGTGGTGACGGTGCAGTACGCGACGACGAACGGAACCGCCACCTCGGGCGGCGACTACGGTGCTGTCGCCGGCACGCTGACGTTCCAGCCGGGGGAGACCAGCAAGACGATCACCGTGGTGGTGTTCGGCGACACCGTGCTGGAGGGCGACGAGACGTTCCTGGTGACGCTGTTCAGCCCGACCGGGGCCGCATTGGCCGACGCATCGGGCACCGGCACGATCAAGGACCGGATGGTGGTGTGAGCGACGGGCTCAGCGCGCTTCCGGGACGTACGGGCGCGCCAGCTCGAGCCAGGTGTCGAGGTCGGCAGAGGTGTCGTACTCCGAGTCCAACAGGTACAGGCTGGGTGCGGGGCAACTCGCCCCGATCTCGACGAGCACGGGTCGCAACGTGAGTTCGGGGGCCAGCGCATGGGTGGGCGCGCCGCCCAGCATCACCGCGAAGGTGGTCTTCTGGCCCAGTTCGCCCGCCCCGAACTGGTCGAGGAACAGCTTGAGCAGGCCCGTGTAGGTGCCCTTGAACGTCGGGGAGGCGACCACGAGGAAGTCGGCGGCGAGCACGGTGGCCTTGGCGCGCGCGACCTCAGGGTCACCCCAGCCGAGCAGTCCGGCTCCGAGGTCGACGACGTCGATCACCGCCTCGGGCGGGCGCCCGCCGAGCTTCTCGGCGATCAGCGCCGCCGCTGCCCTGGTCCTGGACTTCGGCTTCGGATTACCCACCACCACAACGGGCATGTCGTCCCCTCTCTCCCTGCAAGTGGCCCGAGGGTACTCAACCCGCTGTGCGGCAGCGGCGCTGCGGTTGCGCTCACGCTGAGGAAATCGGGACAGCCAGGATTCCCTCGGGGTCGATCAGGGAGACCTCGTGACCGTCGAGGGTGAGCCGGCGGACGATCTCCAGCAGCATCCGGCGAGCGACGTCGTCGATCGAATACGCCATCGTCAGATCAAGTTTCACGTGATGTTCTGCCGGCGCGGTGTCGGTGACTTCGCGAATCACCCGCTCGGCGCCGGCGAAGCGGATACCGCCCTGCAATTGGATCACCCGGACCGCGTCGGGTTCCTCGCCGACGACGTGGTTGGACCGCACGACCGCGCGGCTGGCGGCCGGGACCTCCATCACGTGCAGACCCATGTCCGACGAGAACCGCCCGAACAGCCCCACTCCGCGCACGCTGTTGCCGTGGACGTCCAATCGTGGTGAGAACGTGGCGATCCCGATCTGGCCGGGAAGCGCACCGATCAGGCCGCCGGCGACCCCGCTCTTGGCCGGGATGCCGACCTGGGTCGCCCAGTCGCCTGCGGCGTCGTACATTCCGCAGCTGAACATCACACTGAGCACCTGCCGCACCACCGGTTCGGGCACCACGCGCTCCCCGGACACCGGATTGACCCCGTGGTTGGCCAGGGTCGCGGCCATCACCGCCAAATCGAGGGTCGTGACCAGCAGCGAGCACTGGCGGGTGTAACCCTCGACGACGGTGGCGGGGTCCTCGGTGATCACGTTGTAGCTGCGAAGCATGTGGGCGATGGCCAGGTTGCGGTGCGCGTGCTCCAACTCGGAGGCGCACACCGAATCATCGAACATCAGGCGGCGGCCCGCGAACGCCGAAAGCCCGTCGACCACCCGCTCCAGCCGAGCCGTCGCGTCGATGCCCTCGGGTCCGACAAGCGAGTGCGCGGTGATCGCGCCCGCGTTGATCATCGGATTGAGCGGACGCCCGGTACCGCCTTCGAGTGAGAGTTCGTTGAACGCCTCACCGGAGGGTTCGACACCGACTTTAGCCAGCACCGCGTCGAATCCACGGTCGGCGAGCGCGAGCGCGTAGGCGAACGGTTTGGAGATCGACTGGATGGTGAACTCGGTATCGACGTCGCCGACGCCGTAGACCGCGCCGTCGACCATCGCGAACGCCGCACCGAGCCGCTCGGGGTCCGCCGCCGCAAGTTCGGGAATGTAGTCCGCCAGCGCCCCCGAGGTGTCCGACGCGATGTCGCCGAGTGTCTCGGCGAGGTAGTCAGGAATCGGTGACTGCATGTCCGTGCTCACGCACAGTCCGGGTCATCGGGCAAGTCTATCGAGATACCATCTGCGTCGACGCTCACGGCGGCGGCGACGCGTAACGTGTCGGGATGAGCGGAGCCCCACTGTGATTTCGCATCCCGTCACCGCCGACCTGTTCAACGGACTCGCGGAGCTCGAGGACACCGGCCGCGGCTGGCTTCCGCACCGTCTGCCGCGCGCCGCTCGTGCGCGGTGCGACGATCCGCAGCTGTTGAGTGCCCAAGCACAGCCGTCGGGTGTGCGGCTGGCAGTGCGCTCGGCCGCGACCGTGATCGAACTCGACCTTCTGCGCACCCGAGTTGTGCTGACCGGTGTGCCGCCCCGCGCCGACGGTGTGGTGGATCTGCTGATCGACGGTCGACGGGTTGGGCACGCCGCGGTGTACGGGGGCGATCTGGTGCGTATCGACCCGCGCACGGGTGCGAGCGAGACGGAGTTCGGTGACGTCGCGACTCTGCGCTTCGACGGGTTGCCGCCGCAGGACAAGACGTTGGAGCTTTGGCTGCCCCATTACGAGCGAACCGAGCTTGTCGGCGTGCGCACCGATGCGCCGATCGTGCCCGTCCCGACCGGTCGGCCCACCTGGGTTCATCACGGCAGCTCGATCAGTCAGGGCTCCAATGCGGACAGCCCGAGCACAACCTGGCCGGCGTTGGTGGCCGCGGCCAGGAACCTCGACCTGGTGAACCTCGGGTTTTCCGGCAGCGCCATGCTGGATCCGTTCGTGGCCAGGGTGATTCGCGATCGCCCCGCTGACCTGATCAGCGTGAAGATCGGCATCAACCTGGTGAACGCGGATCTGATGCGCAGGCGCGCCTTCGGTCCCGCGGTGCACGGATTTCTCGACACCATCCGTGACGGGCACCCGACGACGCCACTGATCGTCATCGGACCGCTGCACTGCCCGATCCACGAGTTCACCCCGGGGCCAGGGAGTTTCGACGTCGAAGCACTTGCGGCGGGCGCCGTGCGCTTCGTGGCACTGGGTGACCCCGATGACGCCGTCGGGCCGAACGTGGGGCTGCGTCGTCTCACCCTCCGCGGCATCCGTGAGCAGCTCGCCGAGATCGTGCACGAGCGACAGGTCGACGATCCCGACCTGTCCTACGTCGACGGTCTCGGCCTGTACGGGCCGGGCGACGAAGCCGCGCATCCGTTGCCCGACAACCTGCACCCCGATGCCACCACTCATCGGCTGATCGCCGAGCGGTTCGGCGCGGTCCTCGGGGCGCTGTCGCGTCGGCGCTAACCCGCGACGCGGTACCTGCGCTCCGGACGGCCCACACCGTACTGCAGACGGAGTTCCAGCGCGCCGACGCTCAGATAGTGCTCCAGATATCGTCGCGCACTGACCCGGGAGATTCCCACCAGGTCAGCGCATTCGGCGGCCGACACCTCGCCGGCGTCGCGGACGGCGGCCAGCACCAGTTCGCCGGTCTCGGCGCCCAGACCTTTGGGCAGCACCTTGGCCGGCGCCGCGGACGGTCCGCCGAACAACGTGTCGACCAGATGCTGGTCCACACCGTGCGCGGATTGCAGCGCGTCGGCGCGCGAGGAGTACGCCTCCAGTTTTGATTCGAGCTGCGGGAACTCGAACGGTTTGATCAGGTAGTCGGCGGCCCCGCCGTCGAGCGCTCCGCGCACCGTGTCGAGTTCGCGCGCCGCGGTGATCATGATGACGTCGACCCGGTCACCGCCCGCGCGAAGACGCTGCAGCACATCCAGTCCCGTCATGTCGGGCAGGTAGACATCCAGAAGCAGCAGTTGCGGTCGCAGTTCCCGCGTCGCCGTCAACGCGGCCGCGCCGGTGTGGGCGACACCGACCGCGCGGAACCCGGCCACCCGGTCGACGAACCTGCGGTGGATCTCGGCGACCATGAAGTCGTCGTCGACGACGAGAACATCACGCATGGGTGCGCACCGCCTTCAGTTGCACCGAGAATCGCGCTCCACCGCCGGGCGCATCGCCGACCTCCACCGTGCCCCCCTGCTGGGCGGTCACCAGCCGTACCAACGCGAGACCGATCCCGCGGCCGCCGGGAACCTCGGGTTTGGACGTGACTCCCCGGGCGAAGATCTCTTCGCGAAGGTGTTCGGGGACACCGGGTCCGGAGTCGATCACGCTGATCGTGAGGCCCTCCCGATCGTCGATACGCACCGTCACCCGGGCCTGCGCCGCGCCGACCGACACGTCGACGGCATTGTCGATCAGGTTGCCCAGCAGCGTGATCACATCCGTGGCCAGCGCCTGGTCCAACGCGCCCAGATGCGACGCCGGATCCAGTCGCAGCTCCACGCCGCTCTCGGCGGCCAGCGACGTCTTCGCGATCAACAACGCGGCCACCGCGGGATCGGCGATCCGCTGTGTCACCGCGTCGCTGATCTCGGCGCGGCGGCGCGTCAGCGTGCCGACCAGATCACGCACCGCGTCGTATTCGCCGAGCTGCACCAGCCCGGAGATCGTGTGCAGCTGGTTGGCGAACTCGTGCGTCTGCGCTCGCAGCGTGTCGGTGACGCTCTTGTGCGAGGACAACTGGCCCTGCAGCGCAGCGAGTTCCGTGCTGTCACGCATCGTGGTGACCGTCCCGATCTGTCGGCCCTGGCTGGTCGCCGGGCGACGGCTCAACGCCAGCACCCGGGTTCGCGTCGCGATCACGGTGTCGTCGGCGGCCTGCCCGTCGGCACCGGACGTCAGCAGCGACACCACCGCCGGATCGATCCCGACCTCGTCCACCCGGCGGCCCACCGCGTTACCGGGCACGCCGAGCAGATCCTGTGCGCCGTCGTTGAGCAACGTGATCTCGCCGTCGTCGTTCACCGCGATCACCCCCTCACGGATGCTGTGCAGCAACGCTTCCCGATGATCGGCCAGGTTCGCGATCTCGGCGACCTCCAATCCCCGGGTGTGGCGCTTGATCCGGCGGGACAGCAGCCACGATGCCACCATCCCCAGTGCGGCGCCCAGCCCGAGGTAGACCAACAGACTCTCGCCGGCCCCGCTGAGCAGTGCCCACACCGATGGGTACATCTCGCTGACCGACGCGATCGCCAGCACGTCACCGTTGATGGCCAGGATCGGCACCTGCCCGACCAGGCTGTGCGTGCCGTCGACGTCGGCGTCGCCGAACCAGGCCCGCCCCTCGTCGGCGCGGCTGGCTCCGAGGTCGACGCGTGTACCGATCCGCGACGGGTCCGACGACGCGCGGACCACCCCGTCGGGCCCGAGGATCTCGGCGAGGCTGGCGCCCGAGAGCGCCACCGCCCGGTCGACCTCCGGAGCCAGGGTCTGGGCGGCGAACGGGTCCTGGTAGCGGTCGCGCACGATCGGGGTCGAGGCCATGTTCTCGGCGACCGCGATCATCCGCTGGCCCCTGACCTCGCGGAATTCGGCTTCGGACTGCGTCACCGACACCGCGGCGACCGCCACCAGCACCACCGCGACCACCACCAGCTGGAACACCAGGAACTGGGCCGCCAGGCTGCGTCCGCGCAGCAGGCCGGCGACTGCGGACCGGGTGTTCTCAATGATCAAAACGTCCTTTGCCTCCACATCGGTGACGTGGGTCACTGTCGGGGTCCAGTATTGCTGAGCATCACAAGTGATTGGGGACGACATGTTCGCAACCTGGCGACCAACGGCCCGCGCCGTCGCGGTCCTCGCCGTCATCGCCGCACTGTTGGTCTCGGCTTGCGGGGTGACCCGCGGTGAGCAGACGGGTCTGCACCGTCTGCGGATGATGGTGCCCAACAGCCCCGGTGGCGGGTACGACCTCACGGCGCGGACCGCGGTGAAGATCATGGAAGACGACAAGATCACCGGACGCGTCGAGGTGTTCAACGTGATCGGCGCCGGCGGCACGGTGGCGATGGCGCGTCTGATGAACGAGCACGGCAACGGCGACCTGATGATGATGATGGGCCTGGGCGTCGTCGGTGCCACCTACACCAACGGGTCTCGGGACCGCGCCTCCGACGCGACCGCAATCGCCAAGATCGTCGAGGAGCAGGAGGGCATCCTCGTTCCCGGCGACTCACCGTTTCGCACGGTGCGGGATTTCATCGACGCCTGGAAGGCCGACCCGGCCAAGGTGACGATCGGCGGCGGTTCCAGCCCCGGCGGCCCCGACCACCTCTTCCCGATGGAGACCGCCAAGGCCGCCGGGCTCGACCCCACCAAGGTCAACTTCGTGTCCTACGACGGCGGCGGTGATCTGCTGACAGCCCTGCTGGGCAACAAGATCGCCGCCGGGACCTCGGGGCTCGGCGAGTACGTCGACCAGATCGAATCCGGGCAGGTCCGGGTACTGGCGGTGTCCGGTCAGGAGCGGGTCGAGGGAATCGACGCCCCCACCCTGACCGAGGCCGGCATCGACCTGACGTTCACCAACTGGCGGGGAGTGCTTGCACCGCCGGGGATTTCGGATGAGGACCGGGCCACGCTGGTCAGGGTCCTCGAAGAACTGCATGCCACCGATGCCTGGAAGGAGGCGCTGGTGAAGAACGGTTGGAGCGATGCGTTCATGACCGGGGAACCATTCGAGGCGTTCCTGCGTGAGCAGGATCAGCGCGTCGAGACCACGCTGAGCGATCTGGGGCTGCTGTGAACGTTGAACAGAGCGAGACCACCTCGCGCCCCGATTACGCGCAGTACATCATCTGTGTGGTGATGGTCGCCGTCGGCGCATTCCTGATCGTCGATGCGCTGCGGATCGCCGACGGCTTCGCCAAAGTGGATCCCGTTGGGCCACGGCTGTTCCCGATCCTGATCGGGGTGGGGCTGCTGGTGATGGCGGTGGTGCTGGCGATCGCGATCCCGCGGGGCTTCCGCGGCGAGGCCGACGCCGGGGAGGACATCGACCCCGACATGCCCAGTGACTGGCGCACGGTCGGGCTGCTCGTCGGCATGTTCGTGATGCTGATCGTGCTCGTCGTGCCGCTCGGGTGGGCGATAGCGGGCGGATTGTTCTTCGCCGGCTGCGCCACGATCCTGGGCAGCAGACACTACGTGCGCAATCTCGTCATCGGTGCGGTCCTGGCCGTCGCCAGCTTCTACGGCTTCTACTCCGGGCTCGGAATCCCGCTGCCCGCAGGCATTCTGGATGGGATTCTGTAGATGGAGAACTTCGACTGGTTGTTACAGGGGTTCGGCGAGGCCGCCACCCCGATGAACCTGCTGTACGCCGCGATCGGCGTGCTGCTGGGCACCGCGGTCGGCGTGCTGCCCGGCATCGGCCCCGCGATGACCGTCGCACTGCTGCTCCCGGTCACCTACAACGTCAGCCCCAGCGCCGCGTTCATCATGTTCGCCGGCATCTTCTACGGCGGCATGTACGGCGGGTCCACCACCTCGATCCTGCTCAACACCCCGGGCGAATCCTCGTCGGTGATCACCGCCATCGAGGGCAACAAGATGGCCAAAGCGGGACGGGCGGCCCAGGCGCTGGCCACCGCGGCGATCGGATCATTCGTCGCCGGCGCCATCGGCACCGCGCTGCTGGCCGCGTTCGCGCCGGCGGTGTCCCGCTTCGCCGTCACGCTCGGCGCCCCGTCCTACCTGGCGATCATGCTGTTCGCGCTCGTCGCCGTCACCGCCGTGCTCGGCTCGTCGAAGATGCGGGGCCTGATCTCGCTGCTGCTCGGGCTGGCGATCGGCATCGTCGGGATCGACTCGTTGACCGGCCAGCCCCGCGCCACCTTCGGTATCCCGCTGTTGAGCGATGGCATCGACATCGTCGTCATCGCGGTGGCCGTGTTCGCGGTCGGTGAGGCGCTCTGGGTGGCCGCGCATCTGCGGCGCCGCCCCGCCGACGTCATCCCGGTCGGACGGCCGTGGATGGGCCGCAGCGACTGGAGGCGGTCCTGGAAGCCGTGGCTGCGCGGCACCGCGTTCGGGTTCCCGTTCGGGGCGCTGCCCGCCGGAGGCGCCGAGCTGCCGACGTTCCTGAGTTACATCACCGAGAAGAAGCTCTCCAAGCATCCCGAGGAGTTCGGTAAGGGCGCCATCGAGGGTGTCGCCGGTCCGGAGGCCGCCAACAATGCCTCTGCGGCAGGCACTCTGGTGCCGATGCTGTCACTCGGCCTGCCCACCAACGCGACCGCGGCGGTGATGCTGACCGCGTTCGTGTCGTACGGAATCCAGCCCGGGCCGACGTTGTTCGACAAGGAGCCGTTGCTGATCTGGACGCTGATCGCGAGCCTGTTCATCGGCAATCTGATGCTGCTCGCCCTGAACCTGCCGCTGGCGCCGCTGTGGGCGAAGCTGTTGCGCACCCCGCGGCCGTACCTGTACGCGGGCATCCTGTTCTTCGCCACGCTGGGGGCGTTCGCGGTCAACCTGCAGCCGCTGGATCTGGCGCTGCTGCTGATCTTCGGGCTGATGGGCTTGATGATGCGCCGGTTCGGACTTCCGGTGCTGCCGTTGATCATCGGGGTGATCCTGGGGCCGCGCATCGAGCGGCAGCTACGGCAGAGTCTGCAGCTCGGCGGCGGCGAATGGGGGAGCCTGTTCACCGAGCCGGTCGCGATCGTCACCTACGTGCTGATGGCGCTGCTGTTGCTCGCCCCGCTGGTGCTGCGGCTGATGCACCGTAGCGAGGAGACGCTGCTGGTGGTCGAAGACGACCGGGATCAACGAGAGAAGGCCTCGCACACATGAGCGGTACAACCATCGTCGTCGGGTACACCGCGGACCCGTTCGGGCACGCCGCCCTCGAGCACGGCATCTCCGAGGCCCGGTTGCGCGGCGCCGGCCTGCTGGTCGTCAACGCGACGTCGGGGGAGTCCTACGTCGACGCGCGGTTCGCCGGTGCGACCGAGGTGCAGGACGTCGAAACCCGGCTGGCCGACTGCGGCGTCGCCTACGAACTGCGCCAGCCGATCGGGGTGGACCCGGCCGACGAACTGCTCGCCGCGGTGGACAGCTCCGGTGCGGAACTGCTCGTGGTCGGCATCCGGCACCGCAACCCGGTCGGCAAGCTGCTGCTGGGCAGCGTCGCGCAGAAGGTCATCCTGGAATGCCCGAAACCGGTGCTCGCGGTCAAGCCTGCCGCCGACTGATCCGTATGTGACAGCCTGAAGGGCATGGGACGGTACGCAGGAGCCTTCGGCCCGCACGCGCCAGAGGCCACCTATGTCGGGCACACCTACCCGGAGCACGTCTTCGACACCGGCGAGGTGCGGCTGAACTATGCGGTGGCCGGCGACGACTCGAAGCCGCCGCTGCTACTGATCCCCGGTCAGTCCGAATCGTGGTGGGGCTACGAGGAGGCGATGCCACTGCTGGCGCGGCACTTCCACGTGCACGCCGTGGATCTGCGCGGGCAGGGCCGCTCGACGCGCACCCCGCACCGCTACACCCTCGACAACGTCGGCAACGACCTGGTCCGCTTCCTCGACGGCGTGGTCGGCAGGCCCGCGTTCGTCAGCGGGCTGTCCTCGGGTGGGCTGGCCAGTGCGTGGCTGTCCGCCTTCGCGAAGCCGGGCCAGGTCATCGCGGCCTGTTGGGAGGACCCGCCGTTCTTCAGCTCGGAGATTTCACCGGTGGTCGGGCCCGCGATCACCGCCAGCATCGGGCCGCTGTTCGGGATGTGGGCGCGCTACCTCGGAGACCAGTGGAGCGTGGGGGACTGGGACGGCTTCGTCGCCGCCGTCCCGCACGAACTCGCCGACTGGCAGGCCCACGTCGCGCTGGTCGTCGGCACCGCCGAACCCGCGCAGAACCTGCGCGAATACGACCCCGAGTGGGGAAAGGCGTTCATCACAGGGACTTTCATGGCCAGCTGCCCACACGACGTGATGCTCAGCCAGGTCAAGGTGCCGGTGCTCTACACCCACCACTTCCGGATGATCGACGAAGGATCGGGCGGTCTCATCGGCGCATGCTCGGACCTCCAGGCCGGTCGCGTCACCCAGCTGGCCAAGAGCGGCGGTCAGTCGATCACGTACAAGTCGTTCCCGATGATGGCGCACTCCATGCACGGTCAGGATCCGACGTTGTTCTCCGAGACGCTCGTCGAGTTCTTCTCCCGGTTCACCGGCTGACCCGAGGTGAGCACCGCCGCGAGGCTCAGGCCCGCGATCGCGAAGCACACCACCGTGTACCAGAGGCTGCCGATCGGATCGCCTGCCGCGGTGACACCGTCGGTCGCGCCGAACCAGTTCGGCAGCGCCGTCAGCCACAGCACCGCCATCACGGCCAGATACGCCGCCGCGTAGCCGAGGATCAGCCTGCTGTGGGCCGGCTTGTCCTGCGGTGAGCGCCACTGCTTGACCAGCACCGGGATCGCGACGACGGTGATCACCACCAGCTCAAGGGCATACACGACGCCGCCCACCGTGGTGCTGCCCGAGATGCCCGCTGCCGCCGTCGCGGGCAGCGGCAGGATCGCGGTGCCGATCGAGGCCAGTAGCCCGACCACCACGGTGCGCCACACGATCTGGCCTCCGGTGAACGTGCGGCCCGCGTCGACGTGGCGCCCGACGAAGAACTGCACGCACAGCGCCAGCGACATCGGCCATAGGGTGGCGAACACCACGACGCTGGGCAGCGGCACCGAGTCGAAGAACGGCTGGGCGAACGGATGGTCCAGCGTCCACTCCCACCACCGCAACTGCGGGCCGAGGTGGTCGAAGATCTCGTAGAAAGCGTGGTGCACGAACCCGACGCAGATCCCGCCGACCAGCGTGCCGTAGCGGCGGAAGACACCGAGGCCGCGCACGATCTCGAACGCGACCGTCGCCATCATCGGGTAGATCGCGACGATGTAGAGAGGCAGCCTGCCCCACAGGAACTCGACCGTGAACACGTTGTGGGCGAACATCGTGTCGACGTAGTCGGCGATGCCGAACGCGCCCGGGAAGTACAGCGGCGGTTCGATGATCAGCAGATAGGCGATCGCGCCGAACCACAGCACGATGTTCGTCGGATCGTTGTACCGGCGCAGCCGCACCACGGCGTACCACAGCGCGAGCACCGCGCCGACGATCACGGTGAGCTCCAGCACCGGCAACGTCAGGTTCTCCAGGGCGAACGGGTTGCGGAACTCGACGAGCCCACCTGCGGTCTCACACGAGAACCCGAGGCGTGCAGCGAGATCGGCGAAGGTCGGCGTGCACAGGTCAGACATGGGCAGTCTCGTTCTCCTCGGCGGTGTACCACCGGGTCACGTCGTAACCGGCGTCGTAGCGGTCGAACCACACCTGCGCGAGCGCGGGCAGTTTCTCGTGGGCGGGGTTGTGGCCCGGGATCTGGCTGCGCACCACTCCGCCCAGCGCCACTACCTGTTCGCGCAGCGGCAGATGACTGAACGCATTCGCGAACGGTCCGTCATAGGGTGCGTCGACGAACGGAAGCCGTTGCAGCAGAGCCTTCTTGCGCCGGTGGATCCGGAACGTCGACATCGCGTCGACCTTGCGCGCCTCCAACGGCACATGGGTGTTGAAGTCCTCCGACACCAGCCGGATGATGTCCATCACGTGCTTGAAGATCGACGGCGCCATCCGCATCCGGTACCACGGGTCGTCGACCACGGCGTCGTAGATGATCAGCGCCGAGCTGCGGTGCTCGACCTCTTCGACGAAGTGCCACAGGAACAGTGACGCGACCCGGTCGTCGCCGGGGGCGAACAACGTGTCGTCGTGGTCGAGCATCAGCTTGAACACCGGGGTGAACGTCGCCTCCAGGTCGGCGGTGTAGGCCAGCCGGTACCTCCACGAGGTGTTCGCGGTCATCTCGTCGTAGGCGTCGATGACCTTGTCCAGCGTGTCCTTGAGCCCGGGGTACTCCTTGATCAGTCCCTTCACGTGCTGGCGGTGGGCCATCGAGTGCTGGCCCTCCTGCCGGACGAACGCGTCGGCCTCCTCGCGGACCGCCGGATCGGTGATGTGCGGCATCACCTCGGGGATCATCGCGCCGATCATCTTCTCGAAGCCGACGGCCAGGAACGACACCGCGTTCGCCATCGCCGAGAACGCCGGGTTGGGCTCGTTCCACACGAACGGCACCGGCCGGCTCGCGAACGCGAAGCGCAGTTTGCGCACGATCAGATCGGTCATCGCGGACGTCCTCGCTCACTGGTAATCATACAAATGCGGGCCGCTCTGTATGATTACTGGACGCCCGGGTGCGAGTCAATCCCTGTGCTACCGTCGGCAGCACGATGGCACGCAAACGCCGAGGTTGGGGCGGTGATCCGCCCGCCACCGACGACGAGGCCGCGCAGCGTATCGTCGCCGCCGCCGTCGAGCTGATCGCCGAGACCGGAGCGGCCATCACGATCGCCGACGTCGCGGAGTCCCTCGGGGTGATCCGCCAGACCGTCTACCGCTACTTCCCGACCGCCGATGAGCTGATGCGTGCCGCCGCGATCGCCTCGGTGGACGGCTTCCTCGACCGCCTCGCCGTGCACGTGCGCGGAATCCACGACCCCGCCGACGCGATGACCGAAGGCTTCCTGTTCACCCTTGAGGCCGTTGCGACGACGCCCCATCTGGGGATCGTGCTGTCGGCGCCGAATGCGGCGGCCGGACCGAGGCACGTCGCGTCGGCGCTGGCGCAGGACTTCGGCATGCGGATGATCACGCGCTTCGACGTGGACTGGGCGGGTTTCGGCTACGACGACGCCGCGCTCCGTGACCTCGTCGAGTTCACGCTGCGGACCATGCTGTCGTTCTTCGTCGCGCCCAACGACCCGTCGCGGTCACCCGAGGAGCTGCGGCGGTTTCTGCGCCGTTGGCTGGGCAGCGCGATCCTGGCGCAGCGCGCCGACGACCTCACGCGGTAGCGAGGTCCATCTCGGCCGGGTTCGATCCGGTGATCGCCTGCGACACAAAGCTCTTGGTGGTCAATGGTCCACCGAACTGCTGCAGCAGCCCGCCTTCGGCGTTGCGGCCGAGATCCACCGGCTCGAAACCGAACTGCGAGATCAGTTGCGCGATCTCGGAATTGGCGCCCGAGTGGTTCCCAGAGACGAAGAGCACCCGCCGGCCACCGCGGCCGTCGCCGGGTTCGTGCGCGAGGATCTTGGCCCACGTATGTCCGAACGCCTTCACCACGCGGGCCCCGACAGCCCACTGTCCGACCAGGTCCGAGGATGCCCGCCCGCCCAGGTCCGCCGGACCGAAGGTGGCGAAGTCGATCGCGTTGGTCGCGTCGACGACGATCCTGTCCTGCCAGTCGGCGACGCGGCCGACGAGCTCGCGGACACTGCCGAACGGCACCGCGAGGATGACGACGTCCGCCTCGAGTGCCTCGGCGACCTCGACGGCGGTCACGTGGGGGCCGAGGGCGTCGGCGGTGCCGCGCAGCGCCTCGACACCACGGGACGCGGCCAGGCCCACGTCGATGCCGCTGCGGACGAAATGGCCGGCGAGTGCCGTCCCGATGTTGCCTGCTCCGATGATGGCGTATCGCATGACGTGCTCCCCAGTCCGCATTTACATGATGCGTCACGCAACCGCAGGTGGCTGTCGCCTATTCCCCGTGGATCCCGTGGTTCACAACGCCAGCGCCTCACCGTGAGCCCGACCCGGATGTGAGAACGAGTTTTCTCGGCGGTCACCGACGTGCAACGGACCGGGAATGACCTCGGCTTTCACTGGGCGCATGGCGAAACGAACGCGCGATATCGAAACCTGGGACCCCGAAGACGTCGAGGCCTGGGAGTCGGGTGGCAAGAACATTGCGAAACGCAACCTGATCTGGTCGGTCGTCGCCGAGCACGTCGGCTTCTCGGTGTGGTCGATCTGGTCGGTCATGGTGCTGTTCATGCCGCAGGACGTCTACGGCATCGACGCGGCGGGCAAGTTCTACCTGGTCGCCGTCCCCACCCTGGTCGGCGCGTTCGTCCGGATCCCGTACACCATCGCCCCGGCGAAGTTCGGCGGCCGCAACTGGACGATCGTCAGCGCACTGCTGCTGCTCATCCCGACGCTGCTGACGCTGTACTACATGAAGAACCCGGCGTCCTACACCACCTACATGGTGATCGCCGCGTTCGCCGGGCTGGGCGGCGGCAACTTCGCGTCGTCGATGACCAACATCAACGCGTTCTACCCGCAACGGCTCAAAGGCTGGGCGCTGGGACTCAACGCCGGCGGCGGCAACATCGGGGTGCCCGTCATCCAGCTGATCGGTCTGCTGGTCATCGCCACCGTCGGGAATGCCCGGCCCGAAATCGTCTGCGCCATCTACCTTGTCGCGATCAGCGCCGCCGCCGTCGGTGCCGCGCTGTTCATGGACAACCTGCGCAACCAGAAGTCGAACTTCCGCGCGCTGGTGGAGGCCATGAAATTCAAGCACTCCTGGGTGATGAGCTTCCTGTACATCGGGACCTTCGGCTCGTTCATCGGGTTCTCGTTCGCGTTCGGTCAGGTGCTTCAGATCAACTACCTCGCCGGTGGCGACACCCCCGCTCAGGCATCGCTGCACGCGGCCCAGATCGCGTTTCTGGGACCGCTTCTCGGCTCGATCTCGCGCCCGTACGGCGGCAAGCTCGCCGACCGCGTCGGAGGCGGCAAGATCACCCTGTACGTGTTCGTGGCGATGATGTTCGCCGCGGGCATCCTCGTCGCGACGGGCGTGATGGACGACGGAGCTACTGGAGCGCCGACGGGAGCCCAGATGATCGGCTACGTCGCCGGGTTCATCCTGCTGTTCATCCTGTCCGGGCTTGGCAACGGGTCCACCTACAAGATGATCCCGTCGATCTTCGAGGCCAAGGCCCAGGGCCGGGACGACCTGAGCAAGGACGAGAAGGCGGCCTGGTCGCGCGCGATGTCGGGAGCCTTGATCGGCTTCGCCGGCGCGGTCGGCGCGCTCGGCGGCGTGTTCATCAACGTGGTGCTGCGCGCGTCCTACGTCAGCGACGCGAAGTCGGCCACCAACGCGTTCTGGGTGTTCCTGGTCTTCTACGTGGTGTGCGCGTTCGTGACCTGGTTCGTGTTCCTGCGGCTGCAGGAGCACCGGGTGCACAGTGGCGAGCACATCGGCCGCACGTCGGCGCCGGTCCCCGTCGGGTAGCGCGTGACCCGAACCGCCTGTTCCTACTGCGGGGTCGGGTGCGGGATCTCCGTGGAGACCCGCACCGACCCCGCGACGGGTGCACCCGTGATCGCCCGGGTGTCCGGGGACACGCTGCATCCGACCAACTTCGGCAGGCTGTGCACCAAGGGGGCCACCCACGCCGAGATGATGGCCGCCACCGACGGCCGGCTGACCACGGCGCTGCGGCGACCGTCCCGCGACGCGGATCCGGTCGCCGTCGGCGTTGACGAGGCGCTCGCCGAGGCCGGCGCGCGGTTGCGCGCGATCGTCGACGAACACGGCCCCGACGCGGTCGCGCTCTACGTGTCGGGGCAGATGTCCATCGAGGCACAGTATCTGGCCACCAAACTGGCCAAGGGTTATCTGCGCACCGTGCACATCGAGTCCAACTCCCGGCTGTGCATGGCCAGTGCGGGCACCGGGTTCAAACAATCCCTCGGCGCCGACGGACCGCCCGGCTCCTACACCGATTTCGACTGCACCGACCTGTTCTTCGTGATCGGCTCGAACATGGCCGACTGCCATCCGATCCTGTACCTGCGGATGGCCGACCGGCTCAAGGCCGGAGCCGAACTCATCGTCGTCGACCCGCGCCGCACCGCCACCGCGGACAAGGCGGACCTGTACCTACCGATCCGGCCCGGCACGGATCTGGCGCTGCTCAACGGGATCCTGCACCTGCTCGTCGAGAACGACGCCATAGACCGCGATTTCATCGCCGCGCACACCGAGGGCTGGGACGCGATGCCCGCGTTCCTCGCCGACTACCCGCCGCACCGCGTCGCCGAGATCACCGGGCTGGCCGAGGCCGACATCCGTCGTGCCGCGGACATGATCGCCGCGGCCGGAGACTGGATGACCTGCTGGACCATGGGCCTGAACCAGAGCACCCACGGCACCTGGAACACCAACGCGATCTGCAATCTGCACCTGGCCACCGGAACGATCTGCCGCCCCGGCAGCGGCCCGATGTCGCTGACCGGGCAGCCCAACGCGATGGGCGGACGCGAGATGGGCTACATGGGACCCGGGCTGCCCGGCCAGCGCGCGGTGTCCTCGGCCGATGACCGCGCGTTCGTCGAAACCCAGTGGGACCTCGAACCCGGCACCATCCGCGCCGACGTCGGCCCGGGAACCGTCGAGATGTTCCGTCGCATGGGCAGCGGAGACATCAAGGCGGCGTGGGTGATCTGCACCAATCCCGTTGCCAGCATGGCGAATCGGGACACCGTCATCGCCGGGCTGCGCGCCGCCGAACTGGTGATCACCCAGGACGCGTACACCGACACCGCCACAAACCGCTACGCCGACATCGTCCTGCCCGCCACGTTGTGGGCCGAGGCCGACGCGGTGATGGTCAACTCCGACCGCACCCTGACCCTGCTGCAGCAGTCACTGCCGCCGGCCGGGGACGCGCGGCCGGACTGGGAGCTGATCTGCGGGGTGGCCCGTCATCTCGGGTTCGGCGACGCGTTCGACTACAAGTCCAGCGAGCAGATCTTCGACGAGATTCGCCGCTTCCACAATCCGCGCACCGGTTACGACCTGCGCGGGATCAGCTACGAGCGGCTGCGGGACACGCCGGTGCAGTGGCCGTGCCCGTCGCAGGAGGCGCCCGAGGCCAACCCGGTCCGCTACGTCAACGACGGTGTGTCACAAGACCTCCACACCGACGCCGATGGCCGCATCCCACGGCTGGCGTTCGCGACCCCGTCACGACGCGCGGTGTTCCACGCCCGCCCGCACCTCGAGCCGGCCGAGGTGCCCGACGAGGACTACCCGATGATTCTCAACACCGGCCGGCTGCAGCACCAGTGGCACACCATGACCAAGACCGGCAGGGTGGCCACCCTCAACAAGCTCAATCCCGGCCCGTTCGTCGAGATCCACCCCGACGACGCCGCCGCGCTCGGGATCGCCGGCGGCCGCGACGTCGAACTGGTCACCCGGCGGGGCAGGGCGGTGCTGCCCGCGGTCGTCACGGAACGGATCCGGCCCGGCAGCACGTGGGTGCCGTTCCACTGGAACGACGAGCACGGCGAGAACCTGACGATCAACGCGCTGACCAACGACGCCGTCGACCCGGACTCGCTGCAGCCGGAGTTCAAGGTGTGCGCGGTGCGGCTCACCCCGGTTTCGGCCGACAGCGCGCCGGCGCTCATCGACGACGGCAGGCCGGGGCGCTACTCGCGGCTGGACACCGGGGAATCACCGCAGGACGCGCCGACCGGCCCGCTGGTGCTGTGGGCCTCGCAGACCGGCAACGCCGAGGAGTTCGCCGCAAAGCTGGGGGAGCGGCTCGGCGGCGCCCGGTTACGGGCGATGGACGACGCCGATTTGGCCCAACTGTCCGCTGCCGGTGACGTCGTGTTCGTGACGAGCACGTTCGGCGACGGCGGCCCGCCGGACAACGGGGCCGACTTCTGGAACCGCCTCGGATCGCCGGACGCCCCGGCCCTGGACGGCGTGCGCTACACCGTGCTCGGTATCGGCGACCGGTCCTACGGCGATTTCTGTGGACACGCCCGGTCACTGGACGACCGGCTCGCCGATCTGGGCGCCGCCCGGATGCTGGATCGTGCCGAATGCGAGGCCTACGACGAGCAGCCGATGGCGGCGTGGGCGGACTCCGTCGCCGAGTTGATCGGCGCCGACGTCGAGACCCGGACCGTGCGTCCCGAAATCACCGACCCCCCTGCCGTTTTCACCCGGGTGAACCCGGTGGCCGTCCCGCTGTGCCGCAACGTGCGGCTCACCCCGCCCGGGTCGGACAAGGACGTCCGGCAGATCGGGTTCGACATCAGCGCCCACGACGTCAGCTACAGCGTCGGTGACTCACTCGGGGTCTGGGTGGCCAATTCGCCTGCCGCCGTGCAGGATTGGCTGGAATCCACGGGTCTGCCCGGCGCGGAGGCGGTGATCGTCGACGGCGTGCAGATGTCGCTGCGGGAGGCGCTGACCTCGCACTACGACATCTGCAAGGTGACGCCGAACCTGGTGTCCTTCGTCGCCGAGCACTGCCCGGACGCGCGCGCCGTGAAGCGGCTGCGGGACATCAGCAAGGACACCAGAAACGGGCTCGACCTGGTCCGTGCAGTCCCGGTGCGCGCGGACCCGCAGCTGTGGCAGGAGGTGCTGGTCCGGCTGACGCCGCGGCAGTACTCGATCTCGTCGAGCCCGCTGGTCAGCCCGCACGAGGTGCAACTGACGATGTCGGTCGTACGCTACCGCGGCGCCGACGGCACCGCCCGCGGCGGCGTCGCGTCGACCTATCTGGCCGACCGGCCCGCCAACACTCCCGTCCCGGTGTTCGTGCAGCGCTCCCCGCACTTCCGGCCGCCCGCCGAATCCCACACCCCGATGATCATGGTCGGACCCGGCACCGGCGTCGCACCGTTCCGCGGGTTCCTGCAGGAGCGGCGCGCACTCGGGCACCGCGGCCCCAACTGGCTGTTCTTCGGCGACCGGCACCGCGACCAGAACTTCTACTACCGCGACGATCTGCTCGACATGGTCGACGACGGGTTCCTGAACCGGCTGGACCTCGCGTTCTCCCGGGACCAGCCGAAACGGGTCTACGTGCAACACAAGATGCTCGACTACGGCGCCGACGTGTGGCGCTGGCTCGACGACGGCGCCCACTTCTACGTGTGCGGTGACGCGACCCGGATGGCCCGCGACGTCGACGACGCGCTGACCGAGATCCTGCGCACGCACGCGAAGATGAGCTCCGACACCGCGCGGGAGTACAAGCGCGAGATGATCGCGGATAAACGCTACGTGCGCGACGTGTACTGATCCCCATTTCCCGCGAGCGTGCGTGTCTGCAGCCAACACGCCGCGCAATGCGTGAAGTTTGCGCACGTTGGCGGCTTACGCCTGTGTCTGCGCTCTGACCCGCGGGCGGGCCCCGACGAGCAGGACCCCCGCGACGAACAACACCGCCGTCGCCGCCGGGAACTCACCGTGCGGTGCGAAACCGTTCGAGGACAACAGGCTCAGCGCCAGCGCGCACGCCCCGGTCCCGGCGTACAGCATCCCCTCGGCCACCCCGGCGGGCACCGGCACGGCGAACGTCGGCGCCGCCGCCGCGAAGAACCGGCGCTGCCAGAACAACAGGCACAGCAGCGCCGCGGTCACTACGGCCAGCACCAGTTCCCACTCAAGGCGGGCCAGCCACCAGGCGCCCGAACCGAGCGGTGGCTGCGGCAGCAGACCGGCCGGATACGCGACCACGGTCACGACGATGACCGGCATCATGTGCCACAGGTACAGCGCCATCACGTTGTTGTTCGCGACGCCGAGGATCCTCGGCCACGCCCCGCGGGTGAGCGCACGGTTGAGCAGCGGCACGATCGCGAACAGCACCCCGATCTGCACCGTGGCCAACGCGAGCAGTGCCGCCGACGGCGGCGCGGAGTTCTCCACCCGATCGCCGGGCACCCCGATCATCGCGACCGGGTACGGCCCCCACGTCACCAGCAGCGGGAGTGCGACCGCCGCGGCCGCTGCCATCCCGGCCAGCAGGCGCCGGCCCAGAAGGCCGCCGTGCCAGGCGATCCCGAGCTGGTAGACCGCCGCCCAGCAGAAGAAGTAGTTCGCCATCCGGATCTCGTTGTAGCCCGTGACGATGCCCACCACGTCGACGACGACCAGGCATACCGCGAGGGCGGCCGGCGCGGCGAGGCCCCAGCGTCGATTGGCGGCGACGGCGAGCGGTGTCAGCGCGACGACCATCAGGTACACGGCCAGGAACCACAAGTGCATCGCGACCGCCCAGCCGCCGAGCTCGAGAACCGCGCCGTCGATGCCGCCGATCTTCAACGCGCCCATCACGACGAGGACGAACCCGGCGTAGACGGCGGTCGGACCGAGCACCCGGGCGACGCGGCGGCGGACCCATTCCTGGCGTGAGGCCGCGGCGTCCCGACGGCTCCATGACACCGCGCTCGCGTAACCCGCGACCGCGAAGAACACCGGCACCACCTGGAAGCCCCAGGTGAGCCACTGCGTCCACGGCATCAGGACGAGGGGATTGTCGCGGCCGAACTCGCCGTCGCGGTAGGTCATCACCGACAACAGCCAGTGACCGATCACGACGAGCATCACCGCGGCCGACCGGTAGAGGTCGAGGGCGAGCTCGCGAGGGGGACTGCCGGGGTGACCTCGCGAGGAGGAGTTCTGGGTCATTACGACCATTCTGGAGTGTCCGAGGGGGGACTTGAACCCCCACGCCCGTTAATAGGGCACTAGCACCTCAAGCTAGCGCGTCTGCCATTCCGCCACTCGGACCCGATGTGAGCGCCTAAGGCTAACGGATGAGCCGCCCCGGGCCCAAACCGGCAGACCCGTGCAGTGTTACAAAGGGACGGTGACTGGTTCCACGGGTGGTCAGCCCACGCCGAGCGACGAGGTCGTCCACCTCGTCAGCTCGCTCATCCGGTTCGACACCTCCAACACCGGGGAGCCGGCCACCACCAAGGGTGAGGCCGATTGCGCGCGCTGGGTCGCCGACCAACTCTCCGAGGTCGGCTACACCTGCGAGTACGTCGAGGCCGGCGCGCCGGGGCGGGCCAACGTGTTCGCGCGGCTGGAGGGCGCCGACCGCTCCCGCGGCGCGCTGATGCTGCACGGGCACCTGGACGTCGTGCCCGCCGAGGCGTCGGACTGGAGTGTGCACCCGTTCTCCGGGGCGGTCGAGGACGGCTACGTGTGGGGGCGCGGCGCGGTCGACATGAAGGACATGGTCGGGATGCTCATCGCGGTCGCCCGGCACTTCAAGCGCGCGGGCATCGTGCCGCCGCGCGACCTGGTGTTCGCGTTCGTCTCCGATGAGGAGGCCGGCGGCAACTTCGGCTGCAAATGGCTGGTCGAGAACCGTCCCGACCTGTTCGACGGCGTCACCGAGGCCGTCGGTGAGGTCGGCGGGTTCTCGCTGACGGTGCCGCGCCGCGACGGCGGGGAACGCCGGCTGTACCTGATCGAGACCGCCGAGAAGGCGATGCTGTGGATGCGCCTGACCGCACGGGGCCGCGCCGGGCACGGCTCGATGGTGCACGACGACAACGCCGTCACCGTGCTGTCGGAGGCCGTCGCCAGGCTCGGCAGGCACCGTTTCCCGATCGTGCTGACCGAATCGGTCGAACAGTTCCTCACCGCCGTCTCCGAGGAGACGGGCTACTCGTTCGATCCCGCGTCCCCCGATCTCGACGGCACGGTCGCCAAGCTCGGCGGCATCGCGCGCATCGTGGGCGCCACGCTGCGCGACACCGCGAACCCGACGATGCTCAAGGCCGGCTACAAGGCCAACGTGATCCCCGGCACCGCGGAGGCCGTGATCGACTGCCGGGTGCTGCCCGGCCGGCTCGCCGCGTTCGAGCGCGAGGTCGACGAGATCATCGGCCCCGACGTCACCCGGGAGTGGATCACCAA
Source organism: Mycolicibacterium parafortuitum (assembly GCF_002086815.1). GTDB lineage: Bacteria > Actinomycetota > Actinomycetes > Mycobacteriales > Mycobacteriaceae > Mycobacterium > Mycobacterium parafortuitum. The sequence continues at coordinate 99,548 of NZ_MVID01000015.1, read as the reverse complement.
CCTGCCGTCGTATGAGACTCCGTTCGAGGGTGCGCTGCTCGACGCGATGAACGGCGCGATCCTGGCCACCGATCCGGATGCGCGCACCGTGCCGTACATGCTCTCCGGCGGTACCGACGCAAAACACTTCGCCCGCTTGGGAATTCGCTGCTTCGGTTTCGCCCCGCTGCGGCTGCCGCCCGATCTGGACTTCGCCGCCCTGTTCCACGGCGTCGACGAACGGGTACCTGTCGATGCGCTGCAGTTCGGCGCGCAGGTGCTCGAGCACTTCCTGCTGCACTCGTAGAAATCCAACCGAAAGGATCTTCCCCTCATGGCGTTTGACTACGACCCGTATTCGTTCCTGCCGCAACTGCCCACCTTCACCGTCACCTCCGAGTCGTTCACCGACGGGCAGCCGTGGGGCAACGATCAGGTCAGCGGCATCATGGGCGCAGGCGGCTCCGACATCTCTCCGCAGTTGAGCTGGTCGGGCTTCCCCGAGGAGACCCGCAGCTTCGCCGTCACCGTCTACGACCCCGACGCGCCGACGGCGTCGGGTTTCTGGCACTGGGCCGTGTTCAACCTGCCCGCGACGGTCACCGACCTGCCCGCGGGTGTCGGTGACGGCAGCGCACAGGGATTCCCCGGTGACGCAGTCACTTTGGCCAACGACGCCGGTCTGAAGCGGTTCATCGGCGCCGCCCCGCCGGCCGGTCACGGCCCGCACCGCTACATCGTCGCGGTGCACGCGGTCGGTGTCGAGAAGCTCGACGTGCCCGCCGACGCGACCCCGGCCTACCTCGGGTTCAACCTGTTCGGGCACGCGATCGCCCGTGCCCTGATCACCGGCACCTACGAGCAGAAGTAGCGCGGCGCTACCGCGCGGCCGAGCCGACCGCCTCCGCCAGCCCGGAGAACCCGTGCGCGCGGAGGCGTTCGGCGATGCCGTCGTTGATCGTCTTGGCCCACGTCCCGCCGCCGTAGACGAACCCGGTGTAGCCCTGCAGCAGTGACGCGCCCGCGGTGATCCGTTCCCACGCGTCGTCGGCGGTCTCGATGCCGCCGACGCTGATCAGCACCAGCCGGTCACCGACGCGGGCGTGCAGGCGGCGCAGCACCTCCAGTGCGCGGCGGGCGACCGGCGGACCCGAGACCCCCCCAGCGCCGAGGTCGGCGACCCCGGGGGTGGCCAGCCCGTCGCGCGAGATCGTGGTGTTGGTCGCGACGATCCCGGCCAGGCCGAGTTCCACTGCGAGATCGGCGATCTCGTCGATGTCGCGGTCGGCGAGGTCGGGGGCGATCTTGACCAGCACCGGCGTCGACGTCTCGGCCAGGACGGCGGACAGGATGGGCCGCAGCGATTCGACCGACTGCAGGTCCCGCAGCCCAGGGGTGTTCGGCGAGCTGACGTTCACCACCAGGTAGGCGGCCAGCGAGCCGAGCAGCCGGGCGCTCTCGGCGTAGTCCGCCGGGGCGTCCTCCGGCGCGGTGACCTTCGTCTTGCCGATGTTCACGCCGATCGGCACGTCCGCTGCGCTGCGCGCGAGTCGCTGCGCGAGCGCGGCCGACCCGTGGTTGTTGAAGCCCATCCGGTTCAGCAGTGCGCGGTCGGCGGGCAGCCGGAACAGCCGCGGCTCCGGATTGCCGGGCTGCGCCTGCGCGGTCACGGTGCCGACCTCGGCATAACCGAAACCCAGTGCACCCCAAGTGTGTACGCCCAGACCGTCCTTGTCGAAACCCGCGGCCAGACCCAGTGGTGCCGGGAAGCGGACCCCGAACACGGTGGAGGCCAGCGCCGGATCGTGCGGTGCGAGACGCCGTGCCAGCCCGCGGCGCAGCGGGGCCGGCCCGGTCGCGGCCCGCAACCCGGCGAACACCCAGGTGTGGACGGTTTCGGGCGGGACCAGGAACAGGGCTTTGCGCAGTGCCGTGTACATCACAACCCCGGCTGATCGGGTCCCGCGGGGCCGTCCGCGCGCTTCTTGCGGCGCAGTAACACCCGTCGTGACCCGTCGGTGTACAGCCGGACCCGGTTGAGTTCCCAGCCGCGGTACTCGGCCTCGATGGACAGCCGGATCGACGCGGTCACCCTGGTCACGTCGGGCGGCAGGCGCAGCGGGATCCACTCGTACTCGGTGGAGTCCTCGGCGACGGCCTGGCTCCACGCCGCAGGCATCCTGGCTCGGCCCACACTCATCCGGCACCGCCGGCACCGGTGATGACCTGCACCCCGGCGCCGGAGCCCGACACCACGTACAGGGTGTCGGTGGTGTCGGCGTAGGCCAGGGAGTTCGGTTGCTGCACGGTCGGGTATCGCACCTTTTCGACGGGGATGCCGGTCGCCAGATCGTAACCAACCACGGTGTTGGACGCCGTCTGCGCCACCCAGGCGAGCCCTTGCGGGTTCTGCGAGCCTGCGATGCCGTACGGCGCGTCCGGCACCGGGTAGCGCTGCCGCAGGATCAGCGGCCGGACCCCGTACACCAGCAGCTCGTCGCCACGGGTGTCGGCGACGAGCACCCGGCCCGCGCCGTCGGTGGCCATCGTGGTGGCGCCGTCACCGGCGCGCAGCGCGTGCTCGGAGTTCGTCCCGTCCGGGTTCAGCGTCGTCACCGACGTCTGCCCGCGATCCAGAACGACGACGATATCGTCCTGTGCGACAAGGGCATCCACGCGCGCGAACATCTTCAGGCGGGCCTCGACGCCGCCGTCGGGTGAGGTCGTGACGACGGCGCCGTCGGCGCTGCCCAGCACGATCCGTCCGTCGGCGCGGCGCGTGATCGCGGTGAACTCGACATCCTGCTGCCCGTCCACGTCGACCCGTGTCACCGCACCGGTGTCGATGTCCAGGCGCAGGTACCCGCCCCGGGTCGCCAGATACGCCGTGCCGTCGCCGTCGCCGGCCACGGCGGTTGCCTCGGATTCCAGCTCCACCGAGGTCGGCGCGGCCGCCGCGTCGATCAGCGTCACCGTCGAGCGGTCCGCGCCGGAGGACAGCACCACCAGGCGCGCCGTCGCGTCGTCGAACACCGCGGCCTGTCCCGGCTGTGCCAGCGGGAGGACGGTTCCGGCCGGGGCCTCGGCCGCGGCGGGGGAGTCCGCGGCGCGCGCAGGTGTGATCGTCGGCGGCGGCGCGTCGACGGGATTGGACGAACACCCGGCGATCACCACCAGCGCCACTGCGGAGGCGGCCCAGCGACCGGCCCGGACTGCGGAGTTTGGGTGGGCAGACAACGGGTAGCTCTCGTTTCGGGTGGGTTGAAATTCGACCGAGGAGCCAGTCTATGCAACAGCGCGCAGTCGACCCATGGGCTCTGAGACAGCGGTCGGATCAGATGCCGGTATGGTACATACCATGACCCTTGCGGCGGACAACGATGTGGCCCGGCAGGGATTCGTCGTCGAGGACGTCACCACCGGCGTGCACGCCAGCGGGTTCGGTCAGCTCGGCGACGGCCGCAGCTTCTCGTTCTATGTCGAGCGCCAGTCGCTGGTGGTCGAGGTGTACCGCCCCCGGCTGCGCGGCCCGGTACCGCAGGCCGAGGACATCGTCGCGACGGCCAGCCGCAAGCTCACCGATATCGACATGACCGACGAGCGCAGCGTGATCGCCGCGGTCCGTGACACCGTCGCCGACGCCCAGCCGGTGACGCGCTCCGTGCGCTGACAGCCGCGCCGAGCCCCGCTTCCCGCGCCACGGTACGGTCGTCGTCGTGACGGGGGAGATGTCGTGGCTGCAGGTCGTCGTCCTGTCGGTGCTGCAGGGACTCACCGAATTCCTGCCCGTCTCGTCGTCCGGTCACCTCGCCATCACCTCGCGGGTGTTCTTCGACGATGACGCGGGCGCGTCGTTCACCGCAGTCAGCCAGCTCGGCACCGAGGCCGCGGTGCTGGTGTTCTTCGCCCGCGACATCGTGCGGATCGTCAAGGCGTGGTTTGCCGGTCTGTTCACCGCCGAGCGGCGCGACGCCGACTACTGGCTGGGCTGGTGGGTGATCATCGGCACCCTGCCGATCAGCGTCATCGGCCTGCTGTTCAAAGACGAGATCCGGACCGGCGCACGCAATCTATGGCTGGTGGCCACCGCGATGATCGTGTTCTCGGTCGTGATCGCGGCCGCCGAATACGTGGGCAGGCAGACCCGCCGGGTCGAACAACTCACCTGGCGTGACGCGGTGATCGTCGGTTTCGCGCAGTGTCTGGCGCTGGTGCCCGGGGTGTCGCGCTCGGGCGCGACGATCAGCGCGGGCCTGTTCCTCGGTATGGAGCGCGAGTTGGCGGCCCGGTTCGGGTTCCTGCTCGCGATCCCGGCGGTGTTCGCGTCCGGCCTGTTCTCGCTGCCCGACGCGTTCGCACCGGTCGGGGAGGGGATGAGCGCCACCGGCCCGCAGCTGGTGGTGTCGATCGTGATCGCGTTCGTCGTCGGCTACGCCGCGGTGGCGTGGTTCCTGCGCTTCCTGGTCCGGCACAGCATGTACTGGTTCGTCGGATACCGCATCATCCTCGGCTCGGTGGTGCTCGTGCTGCTCGCGACAGGGACGGTGGCCGCGATATGACGGTTCTGCTGGTACGGCATGGCCGCTCGACGTCGAACACCGCGCACACGCTGGCCGGCCGCTCGGAAGGGGTCGACCTCGACGACCGCGGCCGTGAACAGGCCTCGGGTCTGGTCGACCGGCTCGGCGGGCTGCCCATCCGGGCCATCGTGCGTTCACCGCTGCTGCGCTGTGAGCGCACCGTCGAACCGCTGGCCGCCGCACTCGGGCTGCAACCGGTCGTCGAGGATCGCATCATCGAGGTCGACTACGGGTCCTGGACGGGCCGCAAGATCGCCGAACTGGTCAAAGAGCCGCTCTGGGCGGTGGTGCAGCAGCAACCCAGCGCCGCGGTGTTCCCCGACGGCGAGGGCCTGGCCGCCGTCCAGGCCCGCGCCGTCGCGGCGGTCCGCGAACACGACCGCAGGCTCGCCGACGAACACGGCGGCGACGTGGTGTGGGTCGCCTGCACCCACGGCGACGTGATCAAGTCGGTACTCGCCGACGCGCTCGGCACCCACCTGGACAGCTTCCAGCGGATCAACGCCGACCCCGCATCGGTCAGCGCGATCCGCTACACGCCGATGCGCCCGTTCGTGATCCACGTCAACCACACCGGCGGTGCGCTGAACGCCGCCCTCAACCAGCCCCCGAGTGAGACGAAAGACGTCCCGGCCGGCGACGCGGTGGTGGGCGGGTCCACCGACTGACGCGGCCCTGACCTTTGCCGGTATTTTGGACAGTGCCATGGCCCGCGCAATCCACGTCTTCCGCACACCCGACCGCTTCGTGGCCGGGACCGTCGGCCAACCGGGAAACCGGACCTTCTACCTGCAGGCCGTGCACGACAAGCGCGTCATCTCGGTCATTCTGGAAAAGCAGCAGGTGGCGGTGCTCGCCGAGCGGATCGCCGCGCTGTTGCTCGAGATCAACCGCCGCTTCGGCACCCCGATCCCGCCCGAGACCACCGACGTCGACGACCTCAGCCCGCTGGTCACCCCCGTCGACGCCGAATTCCGCGTCGGCACGATGGGCCTGGGCTGGGACTCCGAAGCCCAGACCGTCGTGGTGGAGCTGCTCGCGGTGTCCGAGACCGAGTTCGACGCGTCCGTCGTGCTCGACGACGCCGAGGACGGACCCGACGCGGTGCGGGTGTTCCTGACCCCCGAGTCGGCCCGCCAGTTCGCCGCCCGCTCCAACCGGGTCATCTCGGCGGGCCGGCCGCCGTGCCCGCTGTGCGAGGAGCCGCTGGACCCCGAAGGCCACATCTGCGTCCGGACCAACGGTTACCGGCGCGGTGCCCTGAGCGGGTCCGACGATGACGAGCTCTGAGATCCTCCAGCGCGGCGAGCTGGTGGTGCTCGGCCGGATCCGGTCGGCGAGCAACGCGACCTTCCTGTGCGAGGCCACCCTCGACGGCGGCACCGAGCACTGTGTCTACAAACCGGTGCGCGGCGAGGCGCCGCTGTGGGATTTCCCCGACGGCACGTTGGCCGGCCGCGAGGTGTCGTCGTACCTGATCTCCGCGGCGCTGGAGTGGAATGTGGTGCCCTACACCATCATCCGGGACGGGCCGGCCGGGCCGGGGATGTTGCAGCGGTGGGTCGACCAGCCCGGTGACGCAGACCCCGACGCCGAGGGGGAGACCGGACCCGATCTGATCGACCTCGTCCCGGCGGGCAAGGTGCCGCCGGGGTTCCTGCCGATCCTGCAGGCCTACGACTATGCCGGCGACGAGGTGACCCTGGTGCACGCCGACGACGAGCGACTGCGCCGCATCGCGGTGTTCGACGTGTTGATCAACAACGCCGACCGCAAGGGCGGACACGTCCTGCAGGGCATCGACGGCAGCGTCTACGGCGTCGACCACGGGGTCACGCTGCACGAAGAGGACAAGCTGCGCACCGTGCTGTGGGGCTGGGCGGGCAAACCGGTCGACGACGAAACCCTGGCCGATGTCGAGAAACTCGGCGAGGCGCTCAAGGCCGATCTGGGTGCGGAGCTGTGCAACCACATCACGCCGCGAGAAGTCGCCGCATTACGGGCCAGAGTCGTTGCCCTGCTGCGCAATCCAGTGATGCCGACACCCGACCGTCGGCGGCCGATCCCATGGCCCGCGTTCTGACGTGATGTACTTGCGCGGTGACTCTCACCGACGCAGCACTGGCCGCCACGGTGGCCGAGGAGGCCGGTGAGCTGCTGCTCGCGATGCGCGAGCAGATCGGGTTCTACGATCCCTACGACCTGGGCGACGCCGGCGACGCGCGCGCCAACACGCTGATCCTCGACCGGCTGCGCCGCGCGCGCCCGAATGACGCGATCCTGTCCGAGGAGGCCGTCGACGACGTGTCCCGGGTCGACGCCGACCGGGTCTGGATCGTCGACCCCGTCGACGGCACCCACGAGTACTCCATGCCGGGCCGCGCCGACTGGGCCGTGCACATCGCGCTGTGGCGGCGGGACGCGGGCACGATCACCGACGCCGCGGTCGCGCTGCCGGCCCGCGGCGAGGTGTACCGCAGCGACACCGTCGTGCCCCCGCCGCCGCGTGCCGACGGACCGATCCGGATCACCGCCAGTTCCAACCGTCCGCCCGCCGTGCTGTGGCGGATCCGCGAACAGCTCGACGTCGAGCTCTACCGGATCGGGTCGGCAGGGGCGAAGGCCATGGCCGTGGTCCGCGGCGACGTGGACGCCTACCTGCACGCCGGCGGGCAGTGGGAGTGGGACTCCGCGGCACCGGCCGGGGTGCTGTGGGCGGCGGGCCTGCACGCGACCCGCCTCGACGGCTCCCCGCTGATCTACAACCGCCGCGACCCGTACCTGCCGGACCTGCTGATGTGCCGACCCGAGGTCGCCGGGGATCTACTGGAGACGATCTGGTCGGCCTACCGGGAATGAATCGGCCGTCGGAGTTGTCGCACACCACGATGTCTAAAGTCGACGCCATGAAATCGTGGTCCGCGCCTGACGTTCCGGTGCTTCCGGGGCGTGGGCCCCAGCTGCGCCTCTACGACAGCGCCGACCGCCAGGTGCGACCGGTCGCCGCGGGGACGACCGCCACGATGTACGTCTGCGGGATCACCCCGTACGACGCGACCCACCTCGGTCACGCCGCGACCTATCTGACCTTCGATCTGGTCAACCGGGTGTGGCGCGACGGCGGCCACGACGTGCACTACGTGCAGAACATCACCGACGTCGACGACCCGCTGTTCGAACGCGCCCAGCGCGACGGCATCGGCTGGCGCGAACTCGGCGACCGTGAGACCGAGCTGTTCCGCGAGGACATGGCCGCGCTGCGGGTGCTGCCCCCGCGCGACTACGTGGCCGCCACCGAGGCGATCGCGGAGGTTGTCGAGGTGGTGGAGAAGCTGCTGGCCTCCGGGGCCGCCTACGTCGTCGACGACGCCGAGTATCCCGATGTGTACTTCCACGCCGGCGCCACCGCCCAGTTCGGTTACGAGTCCGGCTTCGACCGCGACACCATGCTGGCGCTGTTCGCCGAACGCGGCGGCGACCCCGAGCGGGCGGGCAAACGGGATCCGCTCGACGCGCTGCTGTGGCGCGTCGAACGCCCCGGCGAGCCGAGCTGGCCGTCGCCGTTCGGCCCGGGACGGCCGGGCTGGCACGTGGAGTGCGCGGCGATCGCGATGACCCGCATCGGCAACGTGCTCGACATCCAGGGCGGAGGCAGCGACCTGGTGTTCCCGCACCACGAGTTCTCCGCCGCCCACGCCGAGTGCGTCTCCGGGGAGCGGCGCTTCGCCCGGCACTACGTCCACGCGGGCATGATCGGCTGGGATGGGCACAAGATGTCCAAGAGCCGCGGCAACCTCGTGCTGGTCTCCCAGCTGCGTCGCGACGGTGTCGACCCGGCCGCGATCCGCCTCGGGCTCTTCGCCGGGCACTACCGTCAGGACCGCTACTGGAGCCCCGAAGTGCTCGACGAGGCGCTGCAGCGGCTGCACCGGTGGCGCAGCGCGACCTCGCTGGACGCCGCGCCGGACGCCGGCGACGTCGTCGCCCGCGTCCGCCGCTACCTCGCCGACGACCTCGACACCCCCAAAGCGCTTGCCGCACTCGACGGTTGGGCCACCGACGCGCTGTCCTACGGGGGTCACGACCCCGACGCGGGGACGACGGTGGCCACCGCGGTCGACGCGCTGCTGGGTGTTCAGCTGTAAAACCGCTCCCGTGGAGTAGGTTTCGGCTGTGCCTACAGCGCGGTCGATCGCCGGGAGAACCGTCTTCATCACCGGAGGAGCCCGCGGCGTCGGCGCCGAGGTGGCACGCCGCCTGCACGCCAGGGGAGCCAACCTCGTCCTCACCGACCTCGACGAGGCGGCGCTGGCCGAGCTGCGGGACCGGCTGGGAGCGCAGCGCGTGCACACCGTGGTCGCCGACGTGCGGGAGCTGACCGACATGCAGGCCGCCGCGGACGCGGCCGTCGAACGATTCGGCGGCATCGACGTGGTGATGGCCAACGCCGGGATCGCGTCCTACGGTTCGGTGCTCCAAGTCGATCCGCAGGCGTTCCGCACGTTGATGGACGTCAACGTGCTCGGCGTGTTCCACACCGTGCGCGCCACGCTGCCGTCGGTGCTGCAGCGGCGCGGATACGTGCTGGTCGTGTCGTCGCTGGCCGCCTACGCGGCATCGCCCGGGCTGGCGCCGTACCACGCGTCCAAGGCCGCTGTGGAGCACCTCGCCAACGCGCTGCGCCTGGAAGTCGGATACCGCGGTGTCGACGTCGGCACCGCACACATGTCCTGGATCGACACCCCGCTGGTCCGGGACGCCCGGGCCGACCTGCCGACGTTCACCGAGATGGTCAGCAAGCTGCCGCCCCCGCTGAACCGGACCACGTCGGTCGAGGCCTGCGGGAAGGCGTTCGTCGCCGGCATCGAGCGGCGCAAACGGCGGATCAACAGTCCGGGATGGGTCGGGGCGATGCGATGGCTCAAACCGCTGCTGTCGACACCGCTCGGCGAGGCGCCGGTCGTCAAGCTCGTGCCCGATCTGCTGCCGCGGATGGACGCCGAGGTGGCCGCCCTCGGCCGGTCGATGGGTACCCGCACCGCGGATCTGGAGGAACGGTAATGCGGACAGTGCGTCGTCTGACGGCCGTGTTGGCCGCGCTGGTACTGCTGGCCGGCTGCGGCACCGACTCGGGGTCGCAGCAGGCTGACACCTCGACCTCGTCGGCCCCGCCGCCCGCCGCCGCGCAGGTGACCCCCGAACAAGCCCGCGCGATCGCGAAAGAGGCCTACATCTACGGCTTTCCGCTCGTCGACAACTACCGCGTGCAGTACAGCTACTTCGTCGACAAGCAGGACCCCGAGTACAAGGGCGGCTGGAACGCGATCCACAACACCGCACGGGTCTCCACGCCCGCCGACAAGGCCATCCAGACGCCGAACTCGGACACCCCGTACTCGTTCGTCGGGGCCGACCTGCGCACCGAACCGCTGGTGCTGACCGTCCCGCCGATCGAGCAGGACCGCTACTACTCGCTGCAGTTCGTCGACGGCTACACCTACAACTTCGCCTACGTCGGCAGCCGCACCACCGGCAACGGTGGCGGCAGGTACCTGCTCGCCGGCCCGAATTGGCAGGGCGAGAAACCCGAGGGCGTCGACGAGGTGATCCGGTCGGACACCGAGCTCGCGTTCGTGTTGTACCGCACGCAGCTGTTCGGCCCGACCGACCTCGACGCGGTCAAGAAGATCCAGGACGGCTATCAGGTCGCGCCGCTGTCGGTGTTCCTGAACCAGCCGTCCCCGGAACCTGCGCCGGCGATCGACTTCGTGCCGCCGCTGACCGCCGAACAGCAGCGCACCTCGCCGCAGTTCTTCGAGATCCTGAACTTCGCGTTGCGGTTCGCCCCGGTGCTGCCCGAGGAGCGCGAACTGCGCGACCGGTTCGCCACGATCGGCATCGGCCCCGACGGCGACTACGACGCCGACACGCTGTCGCCGGAGATGCGCGCCGCGGTCGAGGGCGGAATCGCCGACGCGTGGGCGGAGTTCGATGCGTTCAAGAAGAACGAGGTCGACACCGGCAAGGTCACCTCGGCGCAGTTCTTCGGCACCCGGGACGAGCTCAAGGGCAACTATCTGTACCGGATGGCCGGCGCGGCGCTGGGCATCTACGGCAACACCGCCGCCGAGGCGATCTACCCCGCCGCGTTCAACGACGCCGCCGGTGAGCCGCTGACCGGTGCGAACAACTACGTGTACCGGTTCGCGCCCGGTCAGCTGCCGCCGGTCAACGCGTTCTGGTCGGTGACCATGTACGAGTTGCCCGCCAGCCTGCTCGTCGACAACCCGATCGACCGCTACCTGATCAACTCGGCGATGCTGCCGACCCTGGTGCCCGACGTCGACGGCGGCTACACGCTGTACGTGCAGAACGCCTCACCGGGCCCGGAGAAGGAGCCGAACTGGCTGCCCGCGCCGAAGGGGCCGTTCGGGTTGGTGCTGCGGCTGTACTGGCCCAAACCGGACGCCCTCAACGGGACCTGGACGGCCCCGGTGCCCGAGAAGGTCTGATCCCGCAGGCGTCGGCTGCGAGTGTGGGCCTTGTGCACGCGAATCAGCGAGAAAGCGTGCACAGGGCCCACAAACGGGGGGTCTTATCTACCTCGGCGCCGCAGGTAGCGCTCGAACTCCGCGGCCAGCGCGTCGCCGTCGATCTTGCCCAGTGCCTCGTTCAGGTCGACCTCGGCGTCGCCGCGTTCCTCCAGCGAGTGGACGTACTCGGCGATCTCGTCGTCCTCCGAGGTCATCTCGGTGACCGCCTGCTCCCACTCCTCGGCCTGCGACGGCAGGTCGGCCAGCGGGACCTCGATGTCCAGGACGTCCTCGACCCGGCGCAGCAGCGCGACCGTGGCTTTCGGGTTCGGCGGCTGCGACACGTAGTGCGGGACGGCGGCCCAGAACGTCACCGCGGGGATGCCGGCCTGTACACAGGCGTCCTGGAACACCCCGGCGATCCCGGTCGGGCCCTCATAGCGGGTCTCTTCGAGCCCGAACGTCTTCGCCGACTCGGCCGAATACGCCGCGCCGGACACCGGCACCGGGCGGGTGTGCGGGGTGTCGGCCAGCAACGCGCCCAGGATCACCACCGTCTGCACGTTCAGCTTGTCGGCGATGGTCAGCAGTTCGGCGCAGAACGTCCGCCACCGCATGTTCGGCTCGACCCCGTGCATCAGCACGATGTCGCGGTCGGCGCCCGGCGGGCGGCAGTGCGAGATCCGCATCGACGGCCACACCAACTCGCGGGTCACCCCGTCGATCTGGCGGATCACCGGCCGGTTCACCTGGTAGTCGTAGTAGGACTCGTCGTCGATCTCGACGATCGTCTCGGCCTCCCAGATCGCGTCCAGGTGCTCCAACGCGTCGCTGGCAGCGTCGCCGGCGTCATTCCAGCCCTCGAAAGCCGCCACGACGATCGTGTCGCGCAGGTCTGGCAGGTCTCGCTTCGGACCGCCGAAATCCGAGGGTGTCACGCTGCCAGCCTAAGCCTTGGACCGGCTCGATGACGGGCATCGACCCGCCCCCGAAGGTGAAATACGCGCGGCACCAGCCTGGTTAACCTTGGGGAGTACGACTGCGCGGTAACAAGGCCAGGCGTCCAGACGTCAGTGTGGTGACGACGTACACTCTCGGGGTCGAGAGGCGTTGCAACGGAACCGGGTCTTCCCAGGTCCGCCACGCTCGGCAGATTCAAGGACGCCTTCCATGTTTCATGATGGAAGGGATGCGCATGAACGTCCGCCCCGACTGCACCGATGAGCTGAAGGCAGCGCTGGATCAGCGGATCCTGGTGATCGACGGCGCGATGGGCACGGCGATCCAGCGTGACCGGCCCGACGAGGCCGGCTACCGCGGCGACCGGTTCACCGAGTGGCCGACCGCGCTGCAGGGCAACAACGACCTGCTCACCCTGACGCAGCCGCAGATCATCGAGGGCATCCACCGCGAGTACCTGGAGGCCGGCGCCGACATCCTGGAGACCAACACGTTCAACGCGAACGCGGTCTCCCTGGCCGATTACGACATGGCCGACCTGAGCTACGAGCTGAACTATGCCGGAGCCGCGCTGGCCCGCAAGGCCGCCGACGAGTTCAGCACCCCGGAGAAGCCCCGCTACGTCGCCGGCGCGATCGGCCCGACCACCCGCACCGCGTCCATCTCCCCGGACGTCAACGACCCGGGCGCGCGCAACGTGTCCTACGACCAGCTGGTCGCCGCGTACCTGGAGTCCGCCAACGGCCTCGTCGACGGCGGCGCCGACCTGCTGATCATCGAGACGATCTTCGACTCGCTGAACGCCAAGGCCGCGGTCTTCGCGGTCGAGACGTTGTTCGAGGAGCGCGGCCGCCGGTGGCCGGTCATCATCTCCGGCACGATCACCGACGCGTCCGGGCGCACGCTGTCCGGCCAGGTCACCGAGGCGTTCTGGAACGCGATCCGGCATGCGAAGCCGCTCGCGGTGGGCCTGAACTGCGCGCTGGGCGCCCCCGAGATGAGGCCCTACATCGCCGAGATGGCGCGCATCGCCGACACCTACGTGTCCTGCTACCCGAACGCCGGTCTGCCCAACGCGTTCGGCGAGTACGACGAGACCCCGGAGCGGCAGGCGAGCTACATCGCCGATTTCGCCGACGCGGGTCTGGTCAACCTGGTCGGCGGCTGCTGCGGGACGGCGCCGCCGCATATCGCCGAGATCGCCAAGGTGGTCGACGGCAAGGCCCCCCGTGCGCTGCCCGAGATCCCGTTGGCCACCCGGCTGTCGGGGCTGGAGCCGCTCAACATCGACGACAATTCGCTGTTCGTCAACATCGGTGAGCGCACCAACATCACCGGCTCGGCCCGGTTCCGCAACCTGATCAAGGCGAACGACTACGACACCGCGCTGTCGGTGGCCCTGCAGCAGGTCGAGGTCGGTGCGCAGGTCATCGACATCAACATGGACGAGGGCATGATCGACGGCGTCGCCGCGATGGACCGGTTCACGAAGCTGATCGCCGCCGAACCCGACATCAGCCGCGTCCCGGTGATGATCGACTCCTCCAAGTGGGAGGTCATCGAGGCCGGCCTGAAGAACGTGCAGGGCAAGCCGATCGTGAACTCCATCTCGCTGAAGGAGGGCGAGGAGAAGTTCATCCGGGAAGCCCGGCTGTGCCGCAAGTACGGCGCCGCCGTCGTCGTGATGGCGTTCGACGAGCAGGGCCAGGCCGACAACCTGGAGCGCCGCAAGGAGATCTGCGGCCGCGCCTACCGGATCCTGACCGAAGAGGTCGGGTTCCCGGCCGAGGACATCATCTTCGATCCGAACTGCTTCGCGCTGGCAACGGGCATCGAGGAGCACGCCACCTACGGCATCGACTTCATCGAGGCGTGCTCGTGGATCAAGGAGAACCTGCCCGGCGTGCACATCTCGGGCGGCATCTCCAACGTGTCGTTCTCGTTCCGCGGCAACAACCCGGTCCGCGAGGCGATCCACGCGGTGTTCCTGTTCCACGCGATCAAGGCCGGCCTGGACATGGGCATCGTGAACGCCGGCGCGCTGGTGCCCTACGACTCGATCGACCCGGAACTGCGTGAGCGCATCGAGGACGTGGTGCTCAACCGCCGCGAGGACGCCGCAGAACGCCTGCTGGAGATCGCCGAGCGGTTCAACACCAAGGAAAAAGGTGAGGATCCCGCCGCGGCCGAGTGGCGCAGCCTGCCGGTCCGCGAGCGGATCACGCACGCGCTGGTCAAGGGCCTCGACGCGCATGTCGACGAGGACACCGAGGAGCTGCGGGCCGAGATCGAGGCCGCCGGCGGACGGCCGATCGAGGTCATCGAGGGCCCGCTGATGGACGGGATGAACGTCGTCGGCGACCTGTTCGGCGCGGGCAAGATGTTCCTGCCGCAGGTGGTGAAGTCCGCGCGCGTGATGAAGAAGGCCGTCGCGTACCTGCTGCCGTTCATCGAGGCGGAGAAAGAGGCCAGCGGGACCTCGTCGACCAAGGACACCAACGGCACCATCATCATGGCCACGGTCAAGGGCGACGTGCACGACATCGGCAAGAACATCGTCGGGGTTGTGTTGCAGTGCAACAACTTCGAGGTGATCGACCTCGGAGTGATGGTGCCGGCGCAGAAGATCCTGGACGCCGCCAGGGAACACGAGGCCGACATCATCGGGCTGTCCGGCCTGATCACCCCGTCGCTGGACGAGATGGTCAACTTCGCCGCCGAGATGGAGCGCGAAGGCATGGAGATCCCGCTGCTGATCGGCGGCGCGACCACCTCCCGCGCGCACACCGCGGTCAAGGTGGCGCCGCGCCGCTCCGGGCCGGTGGTCTGGGTCAAGGACGCGTCGCGCTCGGTGCCGGTCGCCGCGGCTCTGCTTGACGACAAACAGCGCCCGGCGCTGCTGGAGGCCACCGAGAAGGACTACGCATCCCTGCGGGAGCGGCACGCCCAGAAGAACGAGCGGCCGATGCTGACGCTGGAGAAGGCCCGCGCCAACCGGACCCCGATCGACTGGGACGGCTACACGCCGCCGGTGCCCGCCCAGGGTCTCGGCGTCCGGGACTTCTCCGACTACGACCTCGCGGAGCTGCGCGAGTACATCGACTGGCAGCCGTTCTTCAACGCGTGGGAGATGAAGGGCCGGTTCCCGGACATCCTGAACAACCCGGCCTCGGGCGAGGCGGCGCGCAAGCTGTACGACGACGCTCAGGAGATGCTCGACACCCTGATCAAGGAGAAGTGGCTGACCGCCAACGGCGTGATCGGTTTCTTCCCGGCCAACGCGGTCGGTGACGACATCGAGGTCTACACCGACGACTCCCGCACCGAGGTGCTGACCACGCTGCGCAATCTGCGCCAGCAGGGCGAGCACCGCGACGGCATCCCGAACCGGTCACTGGGTGACTTCGTCGCCCCCCGCGAAACCGGGCTGGCCGACTATGTCGGCGGGTTCGCCGTCACCGCGGGCCTGGGCGGCGCCGACAAGATCGCCGAGTTCAAGGCGGCCAACGACGACTACAACGCGATCCTGCTGGAGTCGCTGGCCGACCGGCTGGCCGAGGCGTTCGCCGAGCGGATGCACGAGCGGGTCCGCAAGGAGTTCTGGGGCTACCAGCCCGACGAGCAGCTCGACAACGAGGCGCTGATCGGCGAGAAGTACGTCGGGATCCGTCCGGCGCCGGGTTATCCGGCCTGCCCGGAGCACACCGAGAAGACGACGTTGTTCGAGCTGCTGGAGGCCACCGAGCGCACCGGCATCGAGCTGACCGAGTCGATGGCGATGTGGCCTGGCGCGGCGGTCAGCGGCTGGTACTTCTCGCATCCGCAGTCGCAGTACTTCGTCGTCGGCCGGCTGGCCCAGGACCAGGTCGCCGACTACGCCCGGCGCAAGGGCTGGACGCTGCAGGAGGCCGAGCGCTGGCTGGCGCCGAACCTGGGGTACAACCCCGAGGACTGATCAGCCGGCCATTGCGCCGGCCGGTGACGATGCTCACCCGCCCCGGCAGCGCGGTGCGCGCGCCGGGTTCCTGGCCGGTGCGCGAATGTCGTTCGCGCCCAAGCTGATCAGCTCGCCGACGATGGGGCTGCCGCGCTGCCGTCACCAGCGTCGTCGTCGCCCCGGGCCGGCGACGCGGGCCGGCACCTCGGGCCGACATGAGACAATCGCAGGTATGCGAGCAGTGCTGTGGGATATGGACGGCACCCTCGTCGATTCCGAGAAGCTGTGGGATGTGTCACTTTCCGCGCTCTACGAGACGCACGGCGGCGTGATGAGCCGCGAGACCAGGACCGCGCTGGTCGGGGCGTCGGCGGAAGAGACGATGGTCACCGTGTACGCCGAACTCGGACTCGACCCGGACCCGGCCGCGATGGCGGATTCCATCCGCTGGTTGCACAGCCACACCGCCGAACTGTTCGACGGTGGCCTGCCGTGGTGCGACGGCGCCCAGGAGATGCTGGATTCCCTTTCCTCAGAACGTACTCCGATGGCATTGGTGACCAACACCAACCGCGAGCTCGCCGACCG
This sequence comes from Mycolicibacterium parafortuitum, assembly GCF_002086815.1. Classification (GTDB taxonomy): domain Bacteria; phylum Actinomycetota; class Actinomycetes; order Mycobacteriales; family Mycobacteriaceae; genus Mycobacterium; species Mycobacterium parafortuitum. Next base: position 82,971 of record NZ_MVID01000015.1, on the reverse strand, counting down.
TGCGCTGGAAAGCATTGGGCGCCATTACTTCACGTTCACGGTGTGCGGTGACGAGGTGCCGCGCGGCAAACCCGCGCCGGACCCGTACCTGCGGGCCGCCGAACTACTGGAACTCGATCCGGCCCAGTGCCTGGCCGTCGAGGATTCGGTGACGGGCGCCGCCGCGGCCGAGAAGGCCGGTTGCGCCGTGCTGGTGATCCCCAACGACGTCCCCGTACCCGGTGGGCTGCGCCGGCGCCACGCGAACTCGCTGGCCGATCTCGATCCCGCCGGGCTGCGCCGGATCCACGCCGCGATCGAGCGCGAACTGCGGGAACGCACCGCCTGATCACCTCCCGGTGACGGTTCGGCGCGTAATCGGCCGATCTTTGGGGAACACCCTCCGACGACAAAGTCTCCAGTGCTTGAATGTGATCTGCATCACGCACCGTTGCGGAAAGGTCGTCGCATGGCCGGTCAGGGTGGTCCCGTCGGGGAGGGTCCCGACATCTACGACAACGACAGCGACCAGGGTTCCTCCTCGGGGAAGACGGCCGTGCGCATCGCGTCGGTCGCGGCCCTCGGCGGCCTGCTGTTCGGCTACGACAGCGCGGTGATCAACGGCGCCGTCGACTCCATTCAGGAGGACTTCGGCATCGGCAACGCCGAACTCGGTTTCGCCGTGGCATCGGCGCTGCTCGGCGCCGCCGCAGGGGCGATGGCCGCCGGCCGCATCGCCGACCGCATCGGTCGCATCGCGGTGATGAAGATCGCCGCGATGCTGTTCCTGATCAGCGCGTTCGGCACCGGCCTGGCGCACGAGGTGTGGGCGGTGGTGCTCTTTCGGATCGTCGGCGGCATCGGTGTCGGCGTCGCCTCGGTGATCGCGCCGGCCTACATCGCCGAAACCTCGCCGCCGGGCATCCGCGGCAGGCTCGGGTCGCTGCAGCAGCTCGCGATCGTGTCCGGCATCTTCTTGTCCTTCGCGATCAACTACCTGCTGCAGTGGCTCGCCGGCGGGCCCAACGAACCGCTGTGGCTCAACCAGGACGCGTGGCGGTGGATGTTCATCGCGATGGCGGTGCCCGCGGTGCTCTACGGCGCGCTCACGTTCACGATCCCGGAGTCGCCGCGCTATCTCGTTGCGACGCACAAAATCCCGGAAGCCCGCAAGGTGCTGACCAGACTGCTCGGGCAGAAGAACCTGGAGATCACGATCAACCGCATCCAGCAGACGCTGGAACGCGAGGACCGGCCGTCCTGGCGGGATCTGCGCAAGCCGACGGGCGGGATCTACGGAATCGTCTGGGTGGGTCTGGGCCTGTCGATCTTCCAGCAGTTCGTCGGCATCAACGTGATCTTCTACTACAGCAACGTGCTGTGGCAGGCCGTCGGCTTCAGCGCCGACGAGTCGGCGATCTACACCGTGATCACGTCGGTGATCAACGTGCTGACCACGTTGATCGCGATCGCCCTGATCGACAAGATCGGCCGCAAGCCGCTGCTGCTCATCGGCTCCTCGGGCATGGCCGTCACGCTGATCACGATGGCGGTCATCTTCGCCAATGCGACGCTCGACGCCGACGGCAACCCGAGCCTGCCCGGCGCGTCCGGGGTCATCGCGCTGATCGCGGCCAACCTGTTCGTGGTCGCGTTCGGCATGTCCTGGGGCCCGGTGGTCTGGGTGCTGCTCGGTGAGATGTTCCCGAACCGGATCCGCGCCGCGGCGCTCGGACTGGCGGCCGCGGGGCAGTGGGCGGCGAACTGGCTGATCACCGTCACCTTCCCCGGCCTGCGCGAACACCTCGGGCTGGCCTACGGCTTCTACGGTCTGTGCGCCGTGCTCTCGGGTCTGTTCGTGTGGCGGTGGGTGATGGAGACCAAGGGCGTGTCCCTGGAGGACATGCACGGCGAGATCCTGCAGCAGGACAAGACGGCCGCGGGCTGAGCGGCGGACCGCGCGCATGCTGGGCGATGGCAATCCAGTTGCCCCGACGTGACAGAATTGCCCAACGTGAAGACCTTCGATGCGCTGTTCGCCGAACTGAGCGAACGGGCGCGCACCCGCCCAGCCGGTAGCGGAACCGTCGCCGCCCTCGACGGCGGGGTGCACGGCATCGGCAAGAAGATCCTCGAGGAAGCCGGTGAGGTGTGGCTGGCGGCCGAGCACGAAGGTGACGACGCGCTGGCCGAGGAGATCAGCCAGCTGCTGTACTGGACCCAGGTGCTGATGCTCGCCCGCGGCCTGTCCCTCGACGACGTGTACGGGAAGCTGTAACCGTGCTCAGAGTCGCCGTCCCCAACAAGGGGGCGCTCAGCGAATCGGCCTCGGAGATCCTGTCCGAGGCCGGGTACCGCCGCCGCTCCGATCCCAAGGATCTGACGGTGGTCGACCCGGCGAACCAGGTCGAGTTCTTCTTCCTGCGTCCCAAGGACATCGCGATCTATGTCGGGTCCGGACAACTCGATCTCGGTATCACCGGACGGGACCTCGCGGCCGACGCCGACGCGCCTGTGCGGGAGCGATTGGCGCTGGGTTTCGGGTCGTCCACGTTCCGCTACGCCGCCCCGGCGGGCCAGGACTGGCAGATCGCCGATCTGGCCGGCAAGCGGATCGCCACCGCGTATCCGAACCTGGTCCGAAAAGACCTGGCCGCCAAGGGGATCGATGCCACCGTCATCCGCCTCGACGGCGCGGTGGAGATCTCCATCCAACTCGGCGTGGCCGATGTGATCGCCGACATCGTCGGCTCCGGACGCACGCTGGGGCTGCACAACCTGGTGGCGTTCGGCGAATCGCTCTGTGATTCCGAGGCGATCCTGATCGAGCGTGCCGATTCCGATCCGGATCCCGCGCGCGAGCAGCTCGCCGCCCGGGTCCAGGGCGTGGTGTTCGGCCAGCAGTATCTGATGCTCGACTACGACTGCCCGCGCGCGGTACTGGAGAAGGCCACCGAGGTGACCCCGGGCCTGGAGTCGCCGACCATCGCGCCGCTGGCCGATCCGGCGTGGGTCGCGGTACGCGCGCTGGTGCCGCGTCGGGACGTCAACGCGATCATGGACGAACTCGCCGTCATCGGCGCGAAGGCGATTCTGGCCTCCGACATCAGGTTCTGCCGGTTCTGATCCAGGTCGCAGCCCGACAGAGCCTTCGGCTCCGCTACGAGGATCGGTCCCTGTCGGCGGCGATGAGATCGACGATTGTCGAGTCGTCCATCGCGGCCATGCCCTGACGTACGCCGAGCAGGTAGATCTGCTCGGCTGCTGCCGCCAGGGGAGTGGGCAGATTCGCCGCGCGCGATGTCTGCCCGACGATGCCCATGTCTTTGGCGAAGATGTCGACTCTGCTGTGGACCGCGTCCGAGTCATAGTCGGCCAGCATTCGGGCGCCGCGATCGCGAAGCATGAACGAGGAGGCAGCGCCGGCATCCAGCGTCTCCCACGTCGCGCGGTCGTCGAGACCGAGTGCCCGGGCCAGTGCGATCGCCTCGGCCGCCGCGGCGATGTGGATGCCGCAGAGCAACTGATTGACCGTCTTGAACGCCTGTCCGTCGCCGGGGCGGGGTCCGATGATTCGCAGTGTCGACGCGAGGTGGTCGAGGCACTGCGCGGCCAAGCCGGTGGGTTCACCGCCGACGGTGACGAGAAGATCCCCGCTACGCGCCCGGACGGGGCCGCCGCTGACCGGCGCGTCGACGAGCAGCAGGCCGCGTGGCGCGAGGCGTGCGGCGACATCACGCACGGCTTCCAGTCCGATCGTGCTCATCAGCAGGATGGTCGAGCCGGCGGGCAGGTCGTCGGCGATACCGGAACTGCCGAACAGGACCTGCTCCAACTGCGGGGCACTGCGAACGACCAGGACCACGACAGCGGCCGCTGCGCTTGCCGCCGAGGCGCTGTCGTAGGTTCGGATCCCTTCCTCGGCGGCAAGCTGCCGTCGCTCGTCGGCGACGTCGTGGCCGTGGACGGTCCACTTCTCGCCGAGCCGCAGTGCGATGGGCAGGCCCATCGCACCGAGGCCGATCACCGCGATCCGGTCGGCCGCGGCCGAGGTGTCGGTACTCATCGTGCTTCTCCCGATGTCATGTGTGAGAGACGTTCGTAGACGTCGTCGAGGGCCATCGAGTCGCCGACGTTGCCGGGGAACACGACGTACGGTGTCCCCGCCAGCGGGCCGGTCTCGATACGCCACAGCGCGACTATGCCGGGCAGCACCGGCCCCAGAATCGTTGCGCGAGTGACGCCGAGACCGTGCTTGGCGACATCGCTGGAGGTGATACCGCCCTTGGCGATGACGAACCGCGGCCGTAGGCCGTCGAGGGACTGCCGGACGGTGGCCGACACCGCATCCGATACCAGGCGTGCGAGCCGCAGACTGTCCTCCGGCGAAGCTTCGCGGCGCAGCGTCCGGGTGGTCTGCAGGATGGCGTCGCCCGAGACCAGAGTCGACCGCAGTTCCGCCGCGGTCGCCGTGACGACCTCGGAGGATCCCGAGGCGACCGAATCGACGTCGAGCTCGATCACCGGTAGCCCCGGCCGGCGGTCGCGCAGTGCGGCGAGTTGGCGCGCGGTCACATCGACGTGGGAACCGACGACGATCAGCCCGCCGGCGGTGGCGTCGGCGACACTGAGCCCCGGCGCGCTGACGTCGACCGGGGCGGGTGACGGCCGGCCGAGCATCGCCCGCACGAAGGGCGGTCCCACCCGGTAGACGAAGCGTCTGCCGCTCACCTGTGCCGCGCGCAGCAGGGATGCGGCGCGAGAGAGATCGTCGTCGGTTTCGGCGTCGACGACGATCACCGGCACCAGGTACCGCGGTGACCGCAACTCGTCGAGACTCGTGTCGCGGTCCAGTACCGCGACATCGGCCGCCGAGTAGCGGCCGCGCGTCTTTTCGACCACCCATTCCCGCAGGTCGGAACTGCGGTATCCGAAGGTGGCATCGGAGGCGAACTCCGACGTCGCGACCGGCACGCGGCGACCCCCGTCGAGGAGGTAGTGCACACCGTCGACGGTGATCCGGCCTGCCTGAGGAAAGGCGGGGGCGAGCACCACCGTGTCGACGGCGGTGCCGGCGGCGCTGCTGGCCGCGATGAGGGCATCGGTCTCGGCGGGGAAGTGTCCGCGCAGGGTGGAATCGCTGCGGCTGATGAGGATCGCGTGGTGACCGAACGTCCTCAGTGCGGCCGCCGCAGCGTCGCTGGTGATGGCGAAAGCGTCCTGCTCGCTGAGGCTTCGGCTGTTGGTCTGCAGGTAGACAGCCGGAGACTCCGCTGCCGCCCACGCCAAGTCGTCCTCTGTCCAGCGGGTCAGGACCGGAAGGTCGCTGACCGACTGGGTGCCGGTGGGGTCGTCGTCGATGACGATCAGCATGATGAGTTCTCCGTGCAGAAAAGCGGTGGGGGTGGACCGGGGGAGCCCACCCCCACCGGCGTCACTTGGCGTACTCGGCGGCGGCCTTCTCGGCGAACGTGTTATCCACGTTTGTCTCGAATGACGTTGCCTCGCTGGGGTATTCCTTGATGCTGCCGACGAACTCCGCGATCCGCATGTTGTTCTCCCACGCCTGTTCGGTGATCTCGACGTTCTCCGGGTAGGCCCGGGCATCGAGCTCACGCCGAACTGCGGTGGCGACCACTTCACCTTCGAGATCCGGGAAGTAGTTCTGCGCGACCGCAATCGCCTCGTCGGTGTTGGTGTAGATGAAGGTCGACGCCTGCTGGAAGGCATTCACGACAGCCTGGGTGGCCTCCGGGTTCTCGGACACATACCGCTCGGTCGTCATGAGCGAGGAGAACGCGAAGGGATACCACCCCTCGATGTCGGAGAACGAGAACACGGCGTGCTTGCCCTGGGCCTCGACCTGGCTCACCTGTGGTTCGGTGGCCAGCGCGTAGTCGGCGCGACCACTGAGGAACGGCCCGAGCTCGTTGCCGACCGAGGCTTCGGTGATGGTGACCGCGTTCGGGTCCAGGGAGTTCTCGCGCATGAGGTAGTTGAAGAACGCCCATGTGCTGTCCGGCTCTGGCATCGTCACCACGGTGCTGCCTTCGAAGCCGCGCACATCGTTCTGCAGCGACACATCCTCATTGCCGACCACCCAGACCGCGGGCGCGTTCTGGATGGACGCGACAGCCAGTCCGGGGCCGTCGTTTTCGTGCGAGATCGGCCCGAAGACCGGGTCGTGGATCGAGAAGTCGTCGGTCCCCCCGAGTACAGAGGACCAGGAATTCTGTCCGCCGCCGCCGGTCGTGAGGGCGACGTCGACGCCCTGCTCTTCGAAGAAGCCCTTGTCGATGGCGACGTACAACGGCAGATACAGCAGTGACTGGAACGCCTGGTTGATGCGGACCTTGGAGCCCTCGTCGTCGCTTGACTGCGACGAACACGAGGCGAGGGAAAGCGCCGTCACGGCGGCGAGGGCTGCGCCGAAAAGGCGTCGGGTGGTGGACAAGTGATTATTTCCTTTCGATGTGGTTGGCGCCGGGAAGAATTCGTTCGACAAATCGCATGGCGAGGCTGAGGACGCTCACCATCAAGACCACCACCACAAGTCCTGCGAAGACGGTCGACAGCGAGAATGTTGCGCTGCCCCGCACGATCATGTGGCCGATACCGCTGCTGGACGAGATGAATTCCCCGACGATGGCGCCGACGACGGCGAATCCGACGTTGAGGCGCAGACCCTGCATCACCCACGGACCGGCTCCGGGGACGATGATCTTGAAGAAGGTCTGGGTCTTCGTGGCTCCGAAGGACCTCATCAGGTTGATCCAGTCCGCATCGACCTCCTGTGCGCCGCGGTAGGAGTTGGTCAGCGAGACGACCACGCAGCTCAGCGCGACGATGACGATCTTCGACACGATGTCGGTGCCGAACCAGATGATGATCAGCGGCGCGATGGCCAGGATCGGGATGGCGCCGATCGCGGTGATGAAGGGCCGCGTGAGCCCGGCGACGAAGCTCGAATACCACAGGGCCAGACCGAGAACCGATCCGCCGACGGCGCCCACGAGATACCCGAGCACCGTCTCGGTCATCGTGACACCGATGTCGGTCCAGAGCGCGCCCGTTTCCGCACGCCGGGCCAGTACCTCGGCGATTCGGCTCGGCGAGGAGAACAGGAAAGTGTCGATGAACCCTGTGGCGGCGCCGAGCTCCCACGCCCCCAACAGCCCCACGACGATCAGCACCTGCAAAGCCAGGACGAATCTGCTCCGCTCGGTGAGACGGGTCCGGCGAGGTTTGCGCGGCGCCGATGCGGACGGCGTCTGCTCGGTGTCTTTCATGACGGTCATGAAGCCATCGCCTTGTCGCCGATGCTGCGCCAGATGGTCTCGTAGTACTCGTTGAACCTGGGGGCGAGACGCCGTTCGTTGATGCGTGTCGAGTCGACCTGCAGATCGATCGCGATCTCTGAGATGATCTCGCCGGGCCGTGCCTTCATGATGTACACACGGTCGCTCAGGGTGACCGCTTCCTCGATATCGTGGGTGACGAAAATGACCGTCTTTCCAAGGGATTTGACTGTCTGGAGCAATTCGCTCTCCAGCGCGATCTTCAACGGGTAGTCCAGCGCCTTGTAGGCCTCGTCCATCAGAATGACGTCGGGGTCCATGACCAGCGTTCGCATCAGAGCCGCGCGCTGTCGCATGCCACCCGAGATCGCGCCGGGTAGCGCGTTCTCGTAGCCGGTCAGGTTGTACGACTCGAACAGGGGCTCGGCACGGGCGATGGCCTCCTTGCGGCTGACGCCGCGAACCTCCAGGCCGATGATGACATTGTCGATGATCGTGCGCCAGGGCAGCAGGAGATCTTTCTGCAGGACGTACCCGACCTTCTTCGAGGCCCGGCCGGTGGTGTTCTCGCCCTCCACGAACACGTCGCCTGTGGTTGGTTCGGTCAAGCCCGCGACGATGTTGAACAACGTCGACTTTCCGCAGCCGCTGGGGCCGACGAAGGAGACGAACTCGTTCTCGTCCGCGTGGAAGGTGAGGTCGCGCAGGACCACGTTCGGGTCGCCTCGGTTGACGAAGGTCATGCCTATGTTCCGGGCTTCGAGTCGGCGGACCATGAACGCTCCTGTTCTCGTGTTGGCCGGGCCAACGCTAGGTCGGTGCCAGCCGATTGCCAACCTACATCAGACATCTGATGTCTTGATTGGGTTTCCGGAATGTTACGTACCTTCGTGGTGTGTGCCGATGTGCTGGGAGAATCGTTCGACTGTGTCAATACAAGAGTTAACACGGTGCGGCGCAGTGCATAAGACACTTTGATTGTCCCGCGATTGTGGGTGGTTGTGCGCTAGTGTCGACGTCACCAGACATCAGATGTGAGGACACGAGATGCGGGATTCGCTCGTCGACCAGGTCGCCGGCAAGCTCCTCGCCGCGATCACCGACGGTGACATACCGCCCGACGGCGCACTGCCGTCGGAATCGGAACTTGCCGCGCAGTGGTCGGTGAGCAGGCTGACCATCCGCGAGGCCATCAAGTCGCTACGGGTTCGCAACATCGTCCGCGTCGAGCGCGGGCGGGGAACATTCGTGAACCCGCTGTCGGAGTGGACCGCGCTGGAACCGGCGTTACTCGCGGCTCGGGTGGCCAACGACCACGAAACCGCGCGGCAGCTCATCGAACTCAGGAAGATCGTCGAGACCGGCGCGGCCGAGGTCGCGGCCGCGCGACGGACTTATCGCGATCTCGCCGATCTCGCCGATTCGATCTCCGACATGGAAACGGCCATGGAGGCCGACGATCTCACCGCAATCGTGGCCGCGGACCTGAGGTTCCATGAGGCCATCTTCGCTGCGACGCACAACCCGTTTCTGGCGGTACTGCTCGAGCCGATCGGGGCGGCAGTCCTGGAGGGCCGCACGAAAACTTCTGCGGTGCCCGAGATTCGCCGTCACGCACTGCAGTGCCATCGCCAGATCTTCGCCGCCATCGAGGCGGGCCTTCCGGTTCAGGCGCGGGAGGCGATGGCGGCCCATATGGATCAGACCGCCGAGGACAGTGAACGATTCCTGTCGAACCCGGCCCGCGAACAGGAGCAGACGTGAGTGTCGTAGATCTACCGCTGGTCGAGGTGTCGGACCGGATCCGGCGAGGCGAGTTGACCTCGCTGGCGGTGACCGAGGAGTTGCTCGATCGCATCGAATTGCTCGACGATGCGATCGGCGCGTTCTCGTTCGTCGCCGCCGAGGAGGCGCTGGCCCGGGCGGCGTCTCTGGACGCCGAAGTGGCGAAAGGGATGTCGCGGGGCGCCTTGCACGGCGTGCCGATCGCGGTGAAAGACATCTTCGACGTCGACGGGTGGCCGAGCGAGATCGGAATGCCGTCGCGGCGGGGCGCGGTGTCGCGTGGTTCGTCCACCGCGGTCACACGTTTGACCGAGCACGGCGCTGTGATCGTCGGGAAGGTCCACACCACCGAAGGTGTGTACGCCGAACATACCGAGCCTTTCCGTGCTCCTCGAAATCCATGGAACCCGGACCGCTGGGTCGGGGCTTCGTCCAGTGGCAGCGCGGCGGCGGTGGCGGCTCGCCTGGCGTATGCCGCGTTGGCTTCCGACACCGGGGGCTCCATCCGGATGCCGTCTGCGGTGACGGGGTCGACCGGGATCAAGCCGACCTGGGGTCGGGTCAGCCGCGCCGGCGTGTTCGAGCTTGCGGCGTCGCTGGATCACGTCGGCGTGATGGCGCGAAGCGCAGTGGATGCGGCCGTCGTTCTCAAGGCGATCGCGGGGGCTGATGACGCGGACCCGACAGCAGCCCTCGAACCTGTGCCGCACTTCGATGCCCCGGTTGGGGATCTGCGCGGCATCGTCCTAGGGGTGGACGGCGGGTGGATCGACGAGGATGTCGAGCCTGAGGTGGCACAGGCGGTTCACCTCATGGTCGATGCACTGACATCCCTTGGAGCCCAAGTGCGCCCCGTGTCTCTTCCGGACCCTCACCAGGCGAACGAGGACTGGTTCGGTATCTGCGGCGTCCAAGCGGCCCGCGGTCACCACGACAACTTCGCGGCTCGCGGCGGGGAGTACGGCAGGGCGTTGTCCGACCTCATCACTCTCGGTGCGGGTCTCACGGCCGTGGAATATGACCGGCTCCTGCTCCGCAGAGCGGCGTTCTCGGGCCGTATGCGCGCCGCCGTCGACACCGTGGATGCGGTGGTCATGCCGGCGCTGCCTTTCGTCACACCGCCCGCGGCGGACATGGTGACGATGTCCAGCGACACGGTGGCCCGCATCCACCGCTTCACTGTGCCGTTCACCATGAGCGGTCTGCCATCGGTGACCCTGCCCGTCGGGTTCGATCGCGCTGGTATGCCCATCGGAGGCCAAGTCGTCTCGGGTCCGTTCCGCGAGGACGTTACGGTGCGGATCGCCGCGGCTTTTCAAGCGGTTACGTCCTGGCATCTGGCGACACCCGACTGGGACCAACAGTCCGCGGGAGTGTCCCAGCGCCCCTGAGGGACTGGCCGCGGCGGCTCGCGGGTCGAGCCATATCGCCGGGCGGCCCTGCACCGGCCGGCACGGCGCGAGGATTCCGCATATGCGCGAGACCTCTCGTCGCGCGGTCTGCCGTGTTAGCGTCCGGATGTCCCGCCACCGCACGGACGGAGGTCCGATGACGCAGGTGCTCGTTCTGGTCTTGGCGTTGTTGATCGGGGTGACCGCGGGCCTACGTGCGATGACTGCCCCCGCGGTGGTGGCATGGGGTGCGATGCTCGGCTGGATCGACGTCGACGACAAGTGGTCGGAGTGGATGGCGCATCCGATCACCGTCACGGTGTTGACGATCTTCCTGCTCGGCGAGTTGGTCACCGACCAATTGCCGAACACGCCGAGTCGCAAGGTGGCTCCGCAGTTCCTGACGCGGCTCGTCACCGGCGGCTTCGCCGGAGCGGTGATCGGCAGCGCGTTCTTCCACACCTTCATCGGCACCGGGGCCGGCGTCGTCGGCGCCGTACTCGGCACCCTGGGCGGTGCGGCGCTGCGCGGCAAGCTGTTCTCGGCCAACGACGGCAACGACCGGCCCGGCGCGTTCCTCGAGGACCTCGTCGCCGTCGGCGGCGCGTTCCTGATCGCATTCCTCGTCAGCTTGGTCCCGTAGGCGCCCCGGATGTCCCCTGAGACCGCGCAGAAGTTCGACGCGATCATCATCGGCGCGGGGCAGGCCGGGCCTCCGCTGGCGGCGCGGCTCACCGAGGCCGGCCAGACCGTCGCGGTCATCGAACGCAAACTCGTCGGCGGCACGTGTGTGAACTACGGCTGCATCCCGACCAAGACGCTGGTCGCCAGCGCGCACGCCGCCCACCTCGCGCGCCGCGGCGCCGACTTCGGGATCCGCACAGGCCCGGTCGAGGTGGACATGGCCGCGGTCAAGGCGCGCAAGGACCGGATCAGCGGCGGGGACCGCGAGGGCCTCGAGTCGTGGCTGGAGAACATGAAGGGCGCCACCCTGATTCGCGGTCACGCCCGGTTCGAGAGCCCGCACACGGTGCGCGTCGACGACCGGCTGCTGGAAGCCGACCGCATCTTCCTCAACGTCGGCGGCCGCGCGGTGGCGCCGGGCATCCCGGGCCTCGGCGACGTCGACTACCTGACCAACGTCGGGATCCTCGACCTCGACGTGGTCCCCGGGCATCTGGTGATCGTCGGTGGCAGCTACATCGCGCTGGAGTTCGCGCAGATGTACCGCCGCTTCGGCGCCGAGGTCACGGTGGTCGAGAAGGGGCCCCGGTTGACCGCGCGGGAGGACGAGGACGTCTCCGCGGCGATCAAGGACATCCTCGAAAACGAGGGCATCACCGTCGTACTCGGCGCCGACGCGATCAGCGTGGCCCGGCACGACGGAGACAGCGGGGCCGGGGTCGCGGTGACCCCGCGCGACGGCGCACCGCCGGTCGTCGGCAGCCACCTGCTCGTCGCGGTGGGGCGCATCCCCAACACTGACGATCTCGGGTTGGAGGCCGCCGGCGTCGAGACCGACAAGCGCGGCTACGTCGTGGTCGACGATCAACTGCGCACCACCGTCGACCACATCTGGGCGATGGGCGACTGCAACGGCCGCGGCGCGTTCACCCACACCTCCTACAACGACTTCGAGATCGTCGCGGCCAACCTGCTCGACGACGATCCGCGCCGGGTCAGCGACCGCGTCACCACCTACGCGCTCTACATCGACCCGCCGCTGGGCCGGGCTGGCATGACCGCCGACGAAGTCCGGCGCTCGGGCCGAAAAGCGTTGGTGGGCAAGCGCCCGATGACGCGGGTCGGGCGCGCCGTGGAGAAGGGGGAGACCCAGGGATTCATGAAGGTCGTGGTGGACGCCGAGACCGAGCAGATCCTCGGGGCCTCGATCCTCGGTGTCGGTGGCGACGAGGTCGTCCATCTGATTCTCGACGTGATGACCGCCAAGCTGCCCTACACCGCGATCTCGCGGACCATGCACATCCACCCGACGGTCGCCGAGTTGGTGCCGACCCTCCTGCAGGACCTCAGGCCGCTGACGTAACCGGGCCTTGACTGTGGCGTGCGTCACAGTAATATGACCACTGGTCACATCAAGCCTTGGAGGCGCGATGCCGACGGTGACATGGTCTCGGCTGGGCGCGGATCGCCGCGCGGCGGTGGTGGCTGCCGCCGAGGCCGAGTTCGCCGCGCACGGGTTCTCCCGCGGCAGCCTCAACGTCATCGCGCGGCGTGCCGGCGTCGCGAAAGGCAGCCTGTTCCAGTACTTCGCGGACAAGCGCGACCTCTACGCACACATCACCGAGGTCGGCAGCCAGCGGGTGCGCCGCCACATGGAGGACCAGATCCGCCGGCTCGACCCGAGCCGGCCGTTCTTCGAATTCCTGACCGACCTGCTCGACGTGTGGGTGGCGTACTTCGCCGACCATCCCCGTGACCGCGCGCTGCACGCCGCCGCCAGCTTCGAGGTCGACACCGACGCGCGGATCAGCGTGCGCGCCGTGATCCACCGCCACTACCTGCAGGTGCTGCGGCCGCTGGTGCTCGACGCGCGCGGCCGCGGCGATCTGCGTCCCGACGCCGACGTCGACACCCTGCTGTCGCTGCTGCTGATGATCCTGCCGCACCTCGCTCTGGCGCCGTACGTCCGCGGCATCGACCCCGTCCTCGGTCTGGACGAACTGTCCCCGGAACAGCCCGCCCTCGTGGTGCGCCGCTACGTCGCCGTGCTGTCCGCGGCGTTCGCGCAGCCCGACCACAGCCCCGCCGATCGGGCAACTCACAAAGGAGAACAGTCATGAACAGGACACGATCCGATTCCCTTGCCGCGGGCGGACTGAACTGGGACAGCCTGCCGCTGCGCTTGTTCGCCGGTGGCAACGCCAAGTTCTGGGACCCCGCCGACATCGACTTCTCCCGCGACCGCGCGGACTGGGAGTCGCTGTCGGAGTTGGAGCGGGACTGGGCCACCCGGCTGTGCGCGGAGTTCATCGCGGGCGAAGAGGCGGTGACCCAGGACATCCAGCCGTTCATGGCCGCGATGCGTGCCGAGGGGCGACTCGGTGACGAGATGTATCTGACCCAGTTCGCGTTCGAGGAAGCCAAGCACACCCAGGTCTTCCGGATGTGGCTCGACGCCGTCGGCGTCACCGGGGACCTGCAGTGCTACCTCGACGACCTGCCCGCCTACCGGCAGATGTTCTACGAGGAACTGCCGGCCTCGCTGGACGCCTTGTCCAGCGACCCGTCGCCGCGGGCGCAGATCCGGGCGTCGGTCACCTACAACCACGTCATCGAGGGGATGATGGCGTTGACGGGATACTATGCCTGGCACCGCATTTGCATCGATCGCGGCATCCTGCCGGGGATGCAGGAACTCGTGCGCCGCATCGGCGACGACGAACGCCGCCACATGGCGTGGGGCACCTTCACGTGCCGGCGCCACGTCGCCGCCGACGACGCCAACTGGGCGGTGTTCGAGACCAGGATGAACGAACTGATCCCGTTGGCGTTGCAGAACACCGACGACGCATTCGCCCTCTACGACGAGATCCCGTTCGGCCTGACCATCGACGAGTTCCAGCAGTACGCCGCCGACAAGGGCATGCGCCGCTTCGGCACCATCAGCAGTGCGCGTGGTCGTCCGCTGGAGGAGATCGACATCGACTACACGCCTCTGCATCTGGAGGACACCTTCGCCGACGAGGATCGCAAGGCGCTGGCTGCCTCTGCGTAGGGTCGGCCTACCGGGCCGCGCGCAGCAGGCGTAGTTGACCGATCTCGGCGGTGTTCTTCACCAGCTCGACGGTGACCCACAGCGTCGTGTCGGCGACCGTGCGGTTCGCGGCGGGACCCCATGGGAAGGCCGACGGGGCGGTCAGTCCGTCGGACGTCATGCCGGACAACAGATCCCGCCACTGGTCTGCCAGCGAGCGAACGCGGCGCACCGCCGCGGCCCCGTCGCCCGCCCAGGCGACCTCGGCGGGTGTGGGCGGCGTCCGGCCGCTCAGCGACGCCAGCGTGGCGCTCCACCAATAGTCGATATGCCACGTCAGCCACCCGATCGTCGGTACGGGAGCGGGCTGCGGCTCGACGTCGGCGAAGTCCGCGTACCAGCGTCCGGTGCCGTCCGGCCGGACCGTCCAGCACAGTGGCGCGGGTTCCCACAGGAAGTCGGCGCCGGAGAGTGCGGACAGGTGCAGGTCGGCCAGCGCCCACGCGAGGTCGAACTGACGTCGGATCTCGGTGATCATCCGAGGCGCTGCACCAGCAGGGTCTGTGCCGACGTGCCGATGAATCCGCGCCGGTCGAACAGTTCGGCGGTGGTGGCGCCGACGCCCTCCGGACCGATCGAGCCGCGGGCACGCACCCCGAAATCCTGCCCGTCGGGCAGCCGGTGCAGATGCACGACCGTGTCGGTGTTCATGAACAGGAACCGTTGCGGATCCAGCGCCGCGCCGATGCCGTTGGCCGAGTCGACCACCATGGCCAGCCGCTGCAGGGCGGTGGTCGGCTCCGAATCGATGAGCGGCACAAGGGGACTCATCCAGGCGACGGCGGCGGAGGATCCGTTGTCGTCGGGCTGCCTACGCCAGCTCACCGTCTCGAGGTAACCGCGTGCGTTCTGCCAGGCGTGGGCGGCGCCGGTCACCGCCTCACCCTCGATCAATGGTGGGTACCGGTCGACGACGGCGTCGGCGGTGTCGCTGGGCGCGAGCAGCCACGCGGTGACCCGGGCGACAGCCCGGCGCGTGCCGTCGGGGCGGTCGACGAGCATCTCGGCGGCCATCAGTGAGATCCTCGACCCCGGGCGTTCGACCCAGGCGCGCACTCGGACCGTCGTGACCGGGATGGCGCCGAGGATGTCGAGGGTGAGCCTGCCGATGCGCAGCCCGCTGCCCTGCGCGAGATCCTCGATCGCTCTGGTCAGCAGTGCCAGCGGCGGAGAGCCGTGCTGGATGTTCGGGTCCCAGTTGCTGCGGGTGCCGTCGGTGGACTCGAACACCGCGTAGTCGCCGTCGGCGCCGAGCCGGCGGTACAGGCAGTTGATCACGCCGCCGGCTCCGCCTGCAGCACCGCCTCGGGGTCTCCGTCGTCGAGCACCTCCGGCCAGCCCGGGTAGGGCGGGGGAGTGCCGCCGTAGACGGGGCAGTGCACCTGATGGGCGCACCAGTTGCACAGCTTCGACGGGCTGGGCCGGAAATCGCCTGTGGCACCGGCTGATTGGATGGCCCGCCAGATCGCCATCAACGTCTTCTCGAACCGTTCCAACTCGGCCAGCTCCGGGCTGTAGTCGAGCACCTGATGATCGGCGAGGTAGAGCAACCGCAACCGGGTGGGCAGGATCCCGCGCGAACGAAGCAACGCCACCGCGTAGAACTTCATCTGGAACATCGCCTTGAACTCGGCGAGCGCCCGCGCCTCCGGCGGCGCCTTACCGGTCTTGTAGTCGACCACGCGCATCTCACCGGTCGGTGCGACGTCGATGCGGTCGATGTAACCGCGCAGCAGTGTCCCGTCGGCGAGTTCGACCTCGACGAGCTGCTCGCACGACTGCGGATCGAACCGGGTCGGGTCTTCCAGGCGGTAGTAGCCCGACAGCAGGATGCGCGCCTGCTCGAGCATCTCCGCGTGCAGCGCGGGTTCGATGTCGTCGGCCAGGGCCGGCTTCTCGGTCAGCATCCGCTCCCAGACCGGCGCGATCAGCGCGGTCGCGGTCTCGGGAACCCGGTCGGCGGCGGGCAGTGCGTAGAGCTCTTCGAGGGCGGCGTGCACCACCGAACCGCGCACCTGTGCGGTCGAGGACGGCTCCGGGAGCCGGTCGATCGCCCGGAACCGGTACAGCAACGGGCACTGTTTGAAATCGGCGGCACGCGACGGCGACAGCGCGGGACGCCGCAGCGGTCGGGGCGTCGGCTCGGTCATGCGAATCACACTAGGACCGCCCCCCGACAATCACACCCAACCCGGGCGCGCACGGTGTGGCGTCCTTTGGCAGGCTGGACAACTGTGCGCAGAACAGGCCCCTTTGCAGTAGGCGATCGTGTGCAGCTCACCGACGCCAAGGGCAGGCGCTACACGATGCTGCTCAAGCCGGGCGGCGAGTTCCACACCCATCGCGGCATCATCGCCCTCGACGACGTGGTCGGCCTGCCGGAAGGCAGCGTGATCAAGTCCACCAACGGTGACCAGTTCCTGGTGCTGCGTCCGCTGCTGGTCGACTACGTGATGTCGATGCCGCGCGGCGCCCAGGTGGTCTACCCGAAGGACGCGGCCCAGATCGTGCACGAGGGCGACATCTTCCCCGGGGCGCGGGTGCTGGAGGCCGGCGCCGGTTCGGGGGCGCTGACGTGCTCGCTGCTGCGCGCCGTGGGGCCTGACGGGCATGTGACGTCCTACGAGGTGCGTGACGACCACGCCGAGCACGCGCGGCGCAACGTCGAGACGTTCTTCGGCGAGGCGCCGGCGAACTGGGACCTGGTGATCGCCGATCTGGCCGAGTACTCCGGACCCCAGGTCGACCGCGTCGTGCTCGACATGCTGGCGCCGTGGGAGATCCTCGGCACCGTCGCCGACGCGCTCGTCCCCGGCGGGGTGCTGATGATCTACGTCGCCACCGTCACCCAGCTGTCGAAGACCGTCGAGGCGCTGCGTGAACAGCAGTGCTGGACCGAGCCGCGGGCCTGGGAGAGCATGCAGCGCGGCTGGCACGTGGTCGGGCTGGCGGTGCGCCCCGAGCATTCGATGCGCGGCCACACCGCGTTCCTGATCAGCGCCCGCCGGCTGGCGCCCGGCGCGGTCGCGCCGGTGCCACTGCGCAAGAAACGACTCACCTAGCGGTTCCCGAAGGGGTCGTGGGAGGGGGTGCGTCAGTCCTCGTCGGTGCTCTTCGCCAGCCCCCGCCGGGTGGACAGCAGGTCGAACTCGGGCCGCGCGGCGACCAGCCGCTCGGCCGTGTCGAGGACGTCGACCACGTGGGCCCGGTCCGCGGCGACCAGGGCGATGCCAATTCCGGCGCGCCGATGCAGATCCTGTGTGGCGGTCTCGGCGGCCGACACCCCGAACCGGCGGGTCAGCTCGGCGATGACCGGCCGGACCGCCGAACGTTTCTGCTTCAACGACCGCACATCGCCGAGCAGGATGTCGAACTCCATCCACCCGATCCACATGCTCACCTCGGCGGGTCGTCCACGCTGAGCAGCAGATCGGCGGTATCGCGGGTCAGCTGCCACGACGGCCCGGCAGGCGCGAACTCCAGCGGATAGCTGAACTCGCCGCGCTGCCGATCGGCGGGCCGGATCACCACGGTGGCGAGAACGTGCCCGGGCGCGGACTGCGACCACGCGAGGTCATGCGCCTCGAACGTCAATGGGTACGACCCGTTGTCGCGCAGCGCGACGACGAACCGGTCCAGCCCGGCCCCTTCGGCGGCGGTGCCCTGTTCGATCAGCGAGATTTTTTCCATGCCGGGCACCGCCGGGTCGGTGAGCCGGGCCATCACGTCGGTCAGCGCCGCGGCCGGGGGCAGCGGCGGACCGCCGGGGGAGTCCGGGATCGGTTCGGGGCGCGGCGTCGTCGTGGCAGACGGTGGCGGAGTGAACGGGGTGGCCGCCGGATGGTCGGACTGACCGCACCCACTCACGCCGAACGCCGCCACAACGAGTGTGGCGGCGCTGCGGACGAAGGGGGTGCGGGAGATCAACCCACCGCGGACATCAGGGCCATCGCCGACTGCTTCGACAGCTGCCAGCCGGTCGGGCTCGGGCCTGCGATGAAGGTCAGCGGCTGGGTCGCCACGGCGCCGCTCGCGGCTGCCGCGGTGACGTTGGCGGTCACCACCGGGCCGTTCTGGTCGATGTCGGCGACGGTGAAGTTCAGCGGGAAGTACCCCTGGGCCGCGGCGTTGGCGTAGCCGCTGTCGGCCACGCGGGCCTCGATCCGGCCCAGGCCACCCTGGATGAAGCTGGCCTTACCGCCCGCGAACGAGCCCGGCCCGGACAGCGCGCTCAGCGTCGATACGAGTGCGCCTTCGAGTTCGGGGGCCGGTGCGGCCGGAACAGGAGCGTTGAGGACCGGTGACGCAGACGCGATTCCCGCGCCCGCTGCAATGGAGGTCACACCCGCAGCCGCAGCTCCGACGAATGCGGCGGCTGCTGCTCCAGCGGTCAAGCTGGTAACGAGGGATTTCAGGGTCACGGCGGTCCTTCCGTTCGGACGAACTGATCTACAGAGGCTAACAGGGTCGCTGGTGTGTCGAATTCCCAGAGCACACACAATGTCTGAATCGCCGGTAGCTTTGAAGTTGTTACCGCACCAACATCGGGTGTGCGAAAGGAGCTCAGCATGAGTGAGTCCGAGCGTCCAGAAGCCAGCGACGGCCCTGAAGCCTTTGGAACGTCCCCTGAAAGCCACCTGTCCAGCGAAGATGCGGCAGAACTCGAACAGCTGCGGCGCGAGGCCGCGCTCCTGCGCGACCAACTGGAGAACTCCGCCGGGTCCGGCGGCGCGCGTACCCGTGACGTCCACCAGCTCGAAGCGCGTATCGACTCGCTGGCCGCGCGTAACGCGAAACTGATGGACACCCTCAAAGAGGCGCGCCAGCAGTTGCTGGCGCTGCGCGAGGAGGTCGACCGGCTGGGCCAGCCGCCCAGCGGCTACGGCGTGCTGCTGGCCGTCCAGGAGGACGACACCGTCGACGTGTTCACCTCGGGCCGCAAGATGCGCCTGACCTGCTCCCCGAACATCGACACCAAGACCCTCAAGCAGGGCCAGACGGTGCGTCTCAACGAGGCGCTGACCGTGGTCGAGGCCGGTCACTTCGAGTCGGTCGGTGAGATCAGCACGCTGCGCGAGATCCTGGCCGACGGCCGGCGCGCCCTGGTGGTGGGCCACGCCGACGAGGAGCGCATCGTCTGGCTGGCCGAGCCGCTGGTCGCCGCGGAGAACCTGCCCGACGAGCAGGAGGAGGACGACAGCGGCAACGACGATCGGCCTCGCCGGCTGCGTCCCGGCGACTCGCTGCTGGTCGACACCAAGGCCGGCTACGCGTTCGAGCGGGTGCCCAAGGCTGAGGTCGAGGACCTGGTGCTCGAAGAGGTCCCCGACGTCAGCTACAGCGACATCGGCGGTCTCGGCCGCCAGATCGAGCAGATCCGCGACGCGGTCGAGCTGCCGTTCCTGCACAAGGAGCTCTACCGCGAGTACTCGCTGCGCCCGCCGAAGGGTGTGCTGCTCTACGGGCCGCCGGGATGCGGCAAGACGCTGATCGCCAAGGCGGTGGCCAACTCGCTGGCCAAGAAGATGGCCGAGGTCCGCGGCGACGACGCCCGCGAGGCCAAGAGCTACTTCCTCAACATCAAGGGCCCCGAGCTGCTGAACAAGTTCGTCGGTGAGACCGAGCGTCACATCCGGCTGATCTTCCAGCGCGCCCGGGAGAAGGCCTCCGAGGGCACCCCGGTGATCGTGTTCTTCGACGAGATGGACTCGATCTTCCGCACCCGCGGCACCGGCGTGAGCTCCGATGTCGAAACCACCGTGGTGCCGCAGCTTCTCAGTGAGATCGACGGTGTCGAAGGCCTGGAGAACGTCATCGTGATCGGCGCCTCCAACCGCGAGGACATGATCGACCCGGCGATCCTGCGGCCCGGCCGCCTGGACGTCAAGATCAAGATCGAGCGGCCGGACGCCGAGTCGGCGATGGACATCTTCTCCAAGTACCTGACCGAGGAACTGCCGGTGCACGCCGACGACCTCGCCGAGTTCAACGGCGACCGCGGGCTGACCATCAAGGCGATG
Source organism: Mycolicibacterium parafortuitum (assembly GCF_002086815.1). Lineage (GTDB taxonomy): Bacteria > Actinomycetota > Actinomycetes > Mycobacteriales > Mycobacteriaceae > Mycobacterium > Mycobacterium parafortuitum. Next base: position 62,720 of record NZ_MVID01000015.1, on the reverse strand, counting down.
ATCGAGCGGGTCGTGGACCGGATGTACGCCGAGATCGACGAGAACCGGTTCCTGGAGGTCACCTACGCCAACGGTGACAAAGAGGTCATGTACTTCAAGGACTTCAACTCCGGTGCGATGATCCAGAACGTCGTCGACCGGGCCAAGAAGTACGCGATCAAGTCGGTGCTGGAGACCGGGCAGCGGGGTCTTCGGATCCAGCATCTGCTCGACTCGATCGTCGACGAGTTCGCCGAGAACGAGGACCTGCCCAACACGACCAACCCGGACGACTGGGCCAGGATCTCGGGCAAGAAGGGTGAGCGGATCGTCTACATCCGCACGCTGGTCACCGGCAAGAGTTCGTCGGCCAGCCGCGCGATCGACACCGAGTCCAACCTGGGCCAGTACCTGTAGCTTCGAACCCGGTTCGGCCAGGGCCGCACAGGCGTACCTTCGAAGAAGGTAGTACTCAGCGACCCTGGAGAAGTGCCATGAAGAAGCAGGCTGTGCGTGTGCTGGGGGCGGCGCCGCTGCTCACCGCCGCCGCGATCGTGGGGGCGGCGCCGGCGGCCGCCGACCAGTGGGTGATGCCCGACGTGACGGGTCAGGTCCTGCAGGATGCCCGCAATGCGGTGCTGGCGGCCAGCGAAGGTGTCGTCGAGCCCGCCACCACCACCGCCGAGGGTCCGCCGTTCGAGCAGGAGAACCTGACCAACTGGGAGGTGTGCGCGCAGGCGCCGTCGGCCGGGACCATCATCCCCGACGACACCCCGCCGACGCTCATCGTGGCCCGGCCCGGCGAGTGCCCGTCAGGTGAGTAGCGAGTAGCTGTTGGCCAGATCGTCCTGCAGCACACTGGCTTTCCGAGTCGAGGTGTCCGCCCGCAGCGGCTGCTCCAGCGTCTGCGCTCGATAGCTCCAGCCGTCGGGCAGGTTCAGCCGGTCGCCGAGTGCGGTGAGGTCGTCCAAGGTCAGGCCGGGGTCGACGGTCTGGCTGTAGGTCTGCATCACCCACCGGCGGCCGTCCGGGTCGACGAGTTCGAAAACCGTTGTGCCGGAGTCGTAGACGAACACCGCCTTCCGGTCCACCTCGTTGACCGAATAGGGGCCCGGATTCATCGATGACAGCGACACGGTGGCCTGCTGCAGCATTTCGATACCGCCGAAGGTCTCCCGCGGTGTCTCGGTGCCGCCGTCTTTCTCGATGCGGCTCATCAACCAGTAGCGGGGGCCGTTGAGCAGTGCGGCCGCGGCACCGTGTTCGGCGGCGATGGCCTGAGCGTCGAGCTTGGCCCACAGTTCGGCGGGGCAGTCGTTGAGCGGAAAGGTGTTGTACACGGTGGCTTCCGGACCGGTGGCGCCGATGCGCACCAGCAGGACCTCACCATAGCGTTCACCGAACACGGTGCTCATCGCTGAACCTCCAGATAGGCGTCACGGCCCGCCAAGCTTACTGCGACGTCGGCGATCAGCGGGTCGAAGAACCTCTGCCGGTACAGCGGGTCGACGCTGGTGCTGACGGTGAAGTACAGCCCCGACAGCACCGCCACGAACAGCGAGGTGTGTACCACCGTCTGCGGGACCGGGATGTGGATGCCGAACCACGTTCCCGCACAGGGCGGTACGCCCACCGCGCAGCTCTGCTCGCTCGCCCACAGCACCGTGACATCGTCGGGAATGGCGATCAGGCCGAGGGCGAGGAAGAACCCGAACAGTCCGGCGGTGAACAGCACCACCTGGATCGCCTGCGCGACAACCATCACCGCGACCACGTTCGCCTGTTCGGCCAGCGACAGCGGGGTGCGCGCGACGGGACCGGTAGGGGTGGCCGCCAACGGGGTGCCTGCCAGCAGCGCGGTGGAATCCTCGCGCTCGGACCGGTCCTGGCGCAGCGCCGCGACCTCGTCGCGGATCGTGGCCACCATGAACAGCAGCGCTACCAGGCTCAGGAAACCGATGGTCTGCCAAAGCCTTTCGCGCGACATGCGGGCAGACAGCTGCCACAGCTCGCCGGTGAAATACACCACGACGGTCAGCATCAGCAGCGGGAGAGCCCGGCTCATCAACGTTCCGAGCGCGCCGAGCTGAACCCACGCGAACCTGAACGCCCACAACGCGATCGAGCCGAAACCGAGATACGTCAACCACACCGCGATCAGCGAGATCACGATGAACACCGGCGTCTCGGCGGCGGCCGCGCCGGACCAGCCGCTGACCGTCAGCGGCATGATCACCACGAAGATCGTCATCACCAGCACGGCGGCCCACCGGCGCAGCACCTCGCCGACACGGGTACCGAGCCGATGCAGGAGCTCCAGCACGAACGGCGCCGCGATGAGCACCAGCGCGATCACCCCCAGCCGGGCCGCATAACCGTAGTCGGGGCTGTCGCCGGTCAGGTTCGCCAACAGCATCGTCAGCGCGGTCAGCGCGCCGACGGCGCTGACCATCGGCGCCGAGCGTTGCACCAGCTTGCGGGCGCGGACGCGGCGCGGCAGCACCAGGGGCAGTCCCCGGTGCAGGAACCACTCGTGCACCTGCCGCATGTCGGCCACCTCAGCGGGCCGGGGTGGGCGGGCCCAGCGCGATGACCGTCAGCGCGGGACTCCTGGCCAGGTCGGTGACGGTGTAGCGGTCGAGTTCGCGGTAGAAGGCCTCCTTGGCCTGGGCCAGTGCGTGGCGCAGCCGGCAGGCCGCGATCAGTGGGCAGGCCGTCAGCCCCTGGCAGTCGACGACCTCCCGGTCGCCTTCGAGTTCCCGCACCAGCCGGCCCACCGACGCGGTGCGGCCCGCATCGGTCAGCGACAGCCCGCCGATCCGGCCGCGGCGGGCTTCCACCAGCCCGAGTTCGACCAACCGGGACACGGCTTTGGCGATGTGGTTCTCCGACGCGCCCGCGTTCGCCGCGATCTGGCCGGTGGTGACCCGCCTGTCGGCGGACTCGCCGGCGGCCAGGAGCATCATCGCCCGCAGCCCCAGATCGGTGAACCTGGTCAGTTGCATGGGCGAAGAGTACTAATTCCGCCTTCGCGTTGCGTATTTTCGGGATCGGCGGTGACGGTCCGGTACCGGTCCCGGGCGACGAGCGTGAGCCGCAGATCGTCGATCAGCGGATCCACAAAGCGCTCCCGGTACTCCTTGTCGCCGACCGCGCGGGCGGCCAGGTACATGAACGTCAGCGCGATCAGGAACATCGTCACCTGGATCAGCGCGTCGGGCACCGGCAGCGTCATACCGAGGAACTGGCCGTCGGGGGAGCCGTGGTTCGTCAGCGCGGCGAGCAACTCCGGGCTGACCAGGATCAGCCCCAGCACGAAGAACAGCAGCCCGGTCACGATCGAGACCGTCATCACCTGCACGATCTGCGACATCGCCAGCACGAACCCGACGTTGAGGCGTTCGGGGCGGGACAGATCGACGCGGCGCGGGCGGTCCGGCATCGCCTCGAACGGCGTCCCGACCAGGCGGGCGGCGTCTTCGGGTTGCTTGGCGTCCGGCGCCAGGATCGGCCGCACCCGCGACATCGTGCTGGAGAGCAGGAATGTGCCTGCGATCAGCATCAGGAACAGCAGCGCGAACCACAACCGCGGCCTGCTCACGGTCGACGCCATCGTCCACACCGGTCCGTTGAAGAACACCAGCACCGTCAACAGCATCACCGGCAGCGCGCCGAGCAGGAGGTTGCCGATCGAGGCGAGGTTGGCCAGCGTCATCCGGACCGCCCAGCCCAGGATCGCGCCGGCTCCGGTCGCGGTGCAGACCACGATGACCGCGACGATCACGATCTCGGTGACGATGTCGACCCACACCCGGGGGCTGGGACCGGCGTACACGCCGCCCAACGCGGCGATGCCCAGCGACGCCCCCGACACGGTGGCGCGGATCCGGGTGTCGTCGGTGCGCGAGACCAGCCAGCCCACGACCGCCGCGGCGGGCAGCACCAGCACGATCACCGCGAGGACGAACCATTCGGTCCGGTTCGGGGTGCCGTCGATGTCGATCGTGTACTTACCGGTGACCCCGACGATGATCATCGAGAACGTCATCACCACCGCGAGCCCGGCCAGCGCGGGCGCCGAGCGGGTCCACACGCGCTGCACGAGCACACCCGGGCGCAGCACCGCGGGCAGCCCGCGCTGCAGGAACCAGCGCTCGGCGGCCAGGCGGGATGCGGACTGCGCGGACATAGCGGGTAGATCTCACCACGCCGGACGGCGCAGGGCTCGTGACCTCGTCCGGCGCGGCGACCTCTAGGCTGGTCGCCATGCAACGGATCATCGGAACAGAGGTCGAATACGGCATCTCGTCGCCGTCCGACCCGACCGCGAATCCGATCCTCACCTCCACCCAGGCGGTGCTCGCGTATGCGGCCGCCGCCGGGATCCAGCGGGCCAAGCGAACCCGCTGGGATTACGAGGTGGAGTCGCCGCTGCGCGACGCCCGCGGATTCGATCTGAGCCGCTCGTCGGGCCCGCCGCCGGTCGTCGACGCCGACGAGGTCGGCGCCGCCAACATGATCCTGACCAACGGCGCCCGGCTCTACGTCGACCATGCCCACCCCGAGTACTCGGCACCCGAATGCACCGACCCGATGGACGCGGTGATCTGGGACAAGGCCGGCGAGCGGGTGATGGAAGCCGCCGCCCGGCACGTCGCCAGTGTGCCCGGGGCCGCGAAACTGCAGCTGTACAAGAACAACGTCGACGGCAAGGGCGCGTCCTACGGGTCGCACGAGAACTACCTGATGAGCCGCCAGACGCCGTTCTCCGCGGTGATCGCGGGTCTGACGCCGTTCCTGGTGTCGCGGCAGGTCGTCACCGGCTCCGGCCGCGTCGGGATCGGGCCCTCGGGTGACGAAGCCGGCTTCCAGCTCTCGCAGCGCTCCGACTACATCGAGGTCGAGGTCGGGCTGGAGACCACACTCAAGCGCGGCATCATCAACACCCGGGACGAACCGCACGCCGATGCGGACAAGTACCGCAGGCTGCACGTGATCATCGGTGATGCCAACCTGGCCGAGACGTCGACCTATCTGAAGCTCGGCACCACCTCGCTGGTCCTCGACCTGATCGAGGAGGGCCCGCAGATCGGGCTGGAACTGACCGATCTGGCGCTCGCCCGGCCGGTGCACGCCGTGCATGTGGTGTCGCGGGATCCGTCGCTGCGTGCGACGGTGGCGCTGGCCGACGGCCGCGAGATGACTGCGCTGGCACTGCAGCGGATCTACCTGGACCGCGTCGCGAAACTCGTCGACGCCCGCGACCCGGATCCCCGGGCCTCGCACGTGCTGGAGACCTGGGCGCACGTCCTGGACCTGCTGGAACGCGATCCGATGGAGTGCGCCGACCTGCTCGACTGGCCGGCCAAACTGCGACTGCTGGAGGGCTTCCGGCACCGGGAGAACCTGGGCTGGAACGCGCCGCGGCTGCACCTGGTCGACCTGCAGTACTCGGACGTCCGGCTCGACAAGGGCCTCTACAACCGGCTGGTGGCCCGCGGATCGATGCAGCGGCTGGTCACCGAGCAGCAGGTCCTCGACGCCGTCGAGAACCCGCCCACCGACACCCGCGCGTACTTCCGCGGCGAGTGCCTGAGGCGGTTCGGCGCCGACATCGCCGCGGCGAGCTGGGATTCGGTGATCTTCGATCTGGGCGGTGACTCGCTGGTGCGGATTCCGACCCTGGAGCCGCTGCGCGGGAGCAAAGCTCACGTCGGTGCTCTGCTGGATTCAGTCGACAGCGCAGCCGAACTCGTCGAACAGCTGACGACCTGATCCAGCTATCCCCGGCAAACCGTGAACCGGACGGTAGGGTGGGGAGACCATACTTACCAGGAGGCAGCAATGGCTCAGGAGCAGACCAAGCGTGGCGGCGGGGGCGGGGAAGACGACGACCCCACCGGCAGCACGGCCGCCGGGCAGGAGCGCCGCGAGAAGCTGACGGAAGAAACCGACGACCTGCTGGACGAGATCGACGACGTCCTGGAGGAGAACGCCGAGGACTTCGTCCGTGCATACGTGCAGAAGGGTGGACAGTGACCTGGCCGGATCGAGATAAGTCCGCCTTCCCGTCCGCTTTACCCGGCGCCTTCAGCGCGTCCTCGGCCATGACGCATGGCGGGGTGAACTTGTCGTCGTTCTCCGATTTCCTGCGTCACCAGGCGCCGCATCTGTTGCCGGGCGCGGTGCACCCGACCGGCGCGCCCACCGACGTGGTGCCGCACGGCACCACGATCGTGGCGCTCAAATTCCCCGGCGGCGTGGTGATGGCCGGTGACCGGCGCGCCACCCAGGGGCACATGATCGCCAGCCGCGACGTCCAGAAGGTGTACATCACCGACGATTACACGGTCACCGGCATCGCGGGCACCGCGGCGATCGCCGTCGAGTTCGCGCGGCTGTACGCCGTCGAACTGGAGCACTACGAGAAGCTCGAAGGTGTGGCGCTGACGTTCCCCGGCAAGGTGAACCGGCTGGCCACCATGGTGCGCGGCAATCTCGGTGCGGCACTGCAGGGTTTCGTCGCGCTGCCGTTGCTCGCCGGATACGACCTCGATGACCCCAATCCCGAGGCCGCCGGGCGCATCGTGTCCTTCGACGCCGCGGGCGGCCACAACCTCGAAGAAGAGGGTTACCAGTCGGTCGGGTCCGGCTCGATCTTCGCGAAGTCGTCGATGAAGAAGCTGTACTCCCAGGTCACCGACGCCGACTCGGCGCTGCGGGTCGCGATCGAGGCGCTCTACGATGCCGCCGACGACGACTCCGCCACCGGCGGACCGGATCTGGTGCGGGGCATCTTCCCGACGGCCGTGGTGATCACCGCCGACGGGGCCGTCGAGATCTCCGAGCAGCAGATCGCCGACACGTGTCGGGCGATCATCCAGAACCGTTCCCGGGCAGATACTTTCGGTCCTGACGCCAAGCCCGTTCGAGGTGACGAGCAGTGAGCTTCCCGTATTTCATCTCGCCCGAGCAGGCGATGCGCGAGCGTTCCGAGCTCGCACGCAAGGGAATCGCCCGCGGCCGAAGCGTGATCGCACTGGCCTACGCCGACGGCGTGCTGTTCGTCGCGGAGAACCCGTCGCGGTCGCTGCAGAAGCTCAGCGAACTCTACGACCGGGTCGGCTTCGCCGCCGTCGGCCGGTTCAACGAGTTCAACAACCTGCGCAGTGGCGGCATCCGGTTCGCCGACACCCAGGGCTACGCGTACTCGCGCCGCGACGTGACCGGGCGCCAGCTCGCCAACGTGTACGCCCAGACGCTGGGCACCATCTTCACCGAGCAGGCCAAACCCTACGAGGTCGAGCTCTGCGTGGCCGAGGTCGCCCACTACGGCGAGACGAAACCGCCTGAGCTGTACCGGATCACGTACGACGGGTCGATCGCCGACGAGCCGCATTTCGTGGTGATGGGTGGCACCACCGAGCCGATCTCCACGGCGCTCAACGAGTCCTACACCGAGAACGCCGATCTTGCCGACGCGGTGCGGATCGCCGTGGCCGCGCTCGGCGCGGGCGGCAACGGCAGCGAAGCCCGCACGCTCAGCCCGGCGACGCTGGAAGTCGCGATCCTCGACGCCAACCGGCCGAGGCGCGCGTTCCGCCGGATCACCGGATCTGCCCTGGAGGCGCTGCTACCGCAGCCGGACTCCGGCGACGAACCCGACGCTGACAAGGCCGACACAGACAAGGCCGACGCTGACAAGGCCGACACAGGCACGGCGGACGCCGCCGACAAGTAGTCGGAACCGGTCTCACACGCACCCTGGCGCTTCTCGAAACGCCAGGGTGCGTTCTGCTTTTCTGACACCCCTTGCGCGGTGGCCGCCGGCGATGGATGATCTGTTGAGTTGTTGCGCATGACGAATCAGGTTGCGTAATACGCAACTGTCTGGGAAATCTTCACAACGCGTCGTCTTCGGAAGCGGTCAAGCCATGCCAAAAGTCGTGATCATCGGTGCGGGCATCGTCGGTACCTCACTGGCCGACGAACTGACCGCCCGCGGCTGGACCGATCTGACCGTCGTCGACCGCGGGCCACTGTTCGCCACCGGCGGCTCCACCTCGCATGCCCCCGGCCTGGTCTTCCAGACCAATCCGTCCAAGACCATGTCCGCGTTCGCGCGGTACACCGTCGAGAAGTTCCGGGCGCTCGACCACCCCGGGGGCTGGGCGTTCAACCCGGTCGGCGGCCTCGAAGTCGCCACCACCCCCGAACGCCTCGCCGACCTGCACCGCAAAGCCGGCTGGGCCCAGTCCTGGGGGATCGAAGGCCGCCTGGTCACCCCGGCCGAATGCGTGCGGCTGCACCCGCTGATCGACCGCGACCGCGTCCTCGGCGGATTCCACACCCCCGACGACGGTCTGGCCAAGGCGCTGCGCGCCGCCGAGGCCCAGGCCCTGCGCGCCCGCGCACGCGGAGCGACGTTCCGTCCCCACACCGAGGTGCTCGGCATCCTCGACGACGGCGCGCGGGTCACCGGGGTGCGCACCGCCGACGGTGACCTCGACGCGGACGTCGTGGTGTGCGCCGCCGGCTTCTGGGGTGCGCATCTGGCCCGGCAGGTCGGGCTCACCCTTCCGCTGGTGCCGATGGCGCACCAGTACGCGCGCACCGGACAGATCGCCGAACTCGTCGGACGCAACACCGAACTCGCCGAGGCCGGCCTCCCGATCCTGCGCCACCAGGACCAGGACCTGTACTTCCGGGAGCACGTCGACCGTCTCGGTATCGGCTCGTACAGCCACCGGCCGATGCCGGTCGACATGGACACCCTGTCCGCCGACACCGCGGGCGAGCCGATGCCGTCGATGATGCCGTTCACCGAGGAGGACTTCGCCCCCGCGTGGACTGCGGCCGCCGATCTGCTTCCCGCACTGCATGATTCGAAGATCGAAGAGGCCTTCAACGGCATCTTCTCGTTCACCCCCGACGGCTTCTCGATCATGGGTGAGCACCGCGAGCTCCCGGGGTTCTGGGTCGCCGAGGCGGTATGGGTCACCCATTCGGCCGGGGTGGCCAAGGCAACCGCCGAATGGATCGTCGACGGCACACCGTCGATCGACACCCACGAGTGCGATCTGTACCGCTTCGAGGACGTGGCCCGCAGCCCGAAGTTCGTCATGCAGACCAGCTCGCAGGCGTTCGTCGAGGTCTACGACATCATCCACCCGCACCAGTACCGCAGCGCGCTGCGCGGATTGCGCACCAGCCCGTTCCATGCCCGCCACACCGAACTCGGCGCCTATTTCTATGAGGGCGGCGGCTGGGAACGGCCGGCCTGGTTCGAATCCAATGCCCAACTGGCGCAACGGCTTTTCGACGACGGACTGGCCGTACCCCACCGAGAAGGCTGGGCGGCGCGGTTCTGGTCGCCGATCTCTGTGGCCGAAGCGCACTGGACCCGCGAGCACGTGGCGATGTACGACATGACCCCGCTGACCCGCTACGAGGTGGCCGGACCGGGCGCCGCGGCCTTCCTGCAGGAGATGACCACCAACAACGTCGACAAGAGCGTCGGCTCGGTGACCTACACCCTGCTGCTCGACCACGACGGCGGAATCCGCAGCGATCTGACCGTGGCCCGGATGGCGCCGCAGACCTTCCAGGTCGGCGCGAACTCGCCGATGGACTTCGACTGGTTGTCCCGGCACAAGCCGGCCGACGTCACGCTGCGCGACATCACCGGCGGCACCTGCTGCGTCGGGGTGTGGGGGCCGTCGGCGCGTGACGTGGTCGCACCGCTGTGCCCCGACGATCTGTCCCACGAGGGCTTCAAGTACTTCCGGGCGCTGCACACCCACCTCGACGCGATCCCGGTGACGATGATGCGGGTCTCCTATGTCGGCGAACTCGGCTGGGAGATCTACGCCAGCGCCGAATACGGCGCTGCGCTGTGGGATCTGCTGGCCGACGCCGGTGCCGCGCACGGGATCATCCCGGCGGGCCGGCTCGCGTTCAACAGCCTGCGTATCGAGAAGGGTTACCGCAGTTGGGGTACCGATATGACCACCGAACACCGGCCGGCCGCCGCGGGCCTGGAGTTCGCCGTCCGTCTCGACAAGCAGGCCGAGTTCGTCGGCAAGGCCGCGCTGCGTGACGCGCCGCCGCCGGCGTCGGTGTTGCGCAGCATCGTGTTCGACGATCCCGACGCCGCCGTCCTGGGCAAGGAACCTGTGTCGGTGGGGGAGCACTGCGTCGGATACGTGACCAGCGCCGGGTATTCGCCCACCCTCGGGCGCACCGTCGCCTACGCGTGGCTGCCCGCCGGCGTGCGGCCCGGTGACCCGGTCACCGTCGCGTACCGGGGGGCCACCCACACCGCGGCGGTGCACGCCGAACCCGTCGTGGACCCGGGCATGTCACGGATCAAGAGGTAGTCGATGAGCTACGACGTCATCGTCATCGGGCTCGGTGGGATGGGCAGCGCGGCCGCCTACCACCTGGCCGCGCGCGGACAACGGGTCCTCGGGTTGGAGAAGTTCACCCCGGCCCACGACAAGGGCTCCAGCCATGGCGGATCCCGGATCATCCGGCAGTCCTATTTCGAGGACCCCGCCTACGTGCCGCTGCTGCTGCGCTCCTACGAGCTGTGGGGGAAACTCGCCGCCGACAGCGGGCGCGACGTGTACCGGATGACCGGCGGCCTGTTCATCGGACCCCCGGACTGTCTGACCGTCGCGGGCAGTCTGCGCGCGGCCAGGGAATGGGATCTGCCGCACGAACTGCTCGACGCCGCCGAGATCCGTTCGCGCTACCCGAACTTCACGCCGAACTCCGGCGACGTCGCGCTGTTCGAGGCGAAGGCCGGTTTCGCCCGCCCGGAGCTGACCGTGCAAGCCCACCTCGACCTGGCCCAGAAGGCCGGAGTCACACTGCGGTTCGATGAACAGGTGCTGGACTGGTCGGAGACGGCCGACGGGGTCGCGGTGCGCACCGCGACCGGGACCTTCACCGCCGGGCAGGTGGTGATCTGCCCCGGAGCGTGGGCACCGCAACTGCTCGCGGAGTTCGGCATCCCGATCAGCGTCGAGCGCCAGGTGCTGTACTGGCTGGATCCCGTCGGCGGCACGGCGGCGTTCGCCGACCATCCGATCTTCATCGACGAGAACGCCTCCGGGATGCAGATCTACGGCTTCCCGGCCATCGACGGCCCGCGCGGCGGAGTCAAGGTCGCGTTCTTCCGCAAGGGCGTGCCGTGCACCCCGGAGACGATCGACCGCACGGTCGGCGATCACGAGATCCGCGAGATGCGGGACCGGGTCCGTGAACTGTTGCCCGCGCTCGACGGCCCGTGCGTGCATTCGGCGACGTGCATGTACGCCAACACCCCGGACCAGCACTTCGTGATCGCCCGGCACCCGGACAGCAGGCACGTGACGGTCGCGTGCGGATTCTCCGGGCACGGCTTCAAATTCGTACCCGTGGTCGGCGAGATCCTCGCCGACCTCGCCATCTCCGGTGCGACGGCGCACCCGATCTCGCTGTTCGACCCCCGCAGATTGGTGACGACCCGATGAGCGCACTGCTGGCCACCCTGCCCGGCCACTACTACACCAGCGGTGACCTCTTCGCCGCCGAGCAGGCGAACATCTTCGAGAGCAGATGGTTCTGCACGGTCCGCTCGGCGGACCTCGCCGAGCCGGGCCGGTTCAGGAAGGTTCAGGTCGGCCGCGAGAGCGTGCTGCTGGTGCGCGGACGCGACGGGCTGTTGCGGGCGTTCCTCAACGTGTGCCGACACCGCGGTGCCCAACTGTGTACCGAATCCGAGGGGCAGGTGAGACGGAGCCTGCGATGCCCGTACCACTCGTGGACCTACGGGCTGGACGGCCGGTTGATGGCCGCGCCCAACATCGGCACGCTGACCGACGACGCCGGATCGCCGATCGACCGGCAGCGCTACGGGCTGGTGCCGGTCGCGCTGACCGAATGGCTCGGCTACGCATGGGTGTGCCTGGCCGACGTCCCACCGCCGTTCGAGGACGTGGTGGCCGAGGCCACCGCCACGCTCGGCGATGCCGACGCGATCAACCGCTACGGCATCGGCGGGCTCGACGTCGGGCACCGCGTCGTCTACGAGGTCGCGGCCAACTGGAAACTGATCGTCGAGAACTTCATGGAGTGCTACCACTGCAGCTCCATCCACCCGGAACTGGTCGGCGTGCTGCCCGAGTTCACGAAAGGCGTGGCGGCGCAGGCCAATGTCGGACGCGGGGCCGAATTCGGTTCTCAGGTACAGGGTTTCACGGTGGACGGGGCGGCCGGCTTCGGGCGACTGCCCGGTCTGACCGAGGATCAGGATCGGCGGTACTACGCGATCACCGTCAAGCCGACGGTCTTCGTCAACCTGGTGCCCGACCATGTGATCTTCCACCGCATGTATCCGCTGGCCGCGGATCGCACCGTGGTGGAATGCGATTGGCTCTACCCCCGCGACGTGCTGAACTCCGGGCAGGACATGTCCCGCTCGGTCGAGTTGTTCCACCGGGTCAACGAACAGGATTTCGCCGCGTGCGAGCGCACCCAGCCGGCGATGTCCTCGCGTGCATACCGCAACGGCGGGGTACTCGTTCCGGCAGAACACCACCTCGCCGTGTTCCACGAATGGGTACTGTCGAGGCTGGCGGCTGCGGTGTAGGACGACGCGAGAGGGCCAGAGACATGGACGGCGAACCCGATCTGTGGATCGGCGGAACGTGGCGGCATGCCTCCGACGGCGGAACCCGCGACATCATCAATCCTGCCACCGGCGGCATCGCCGCGGTGGTCGACGAGGCCACCCCGGACGACGCGGGGACGGCGGTGGCCGCGGCCCGCGCCGCATTCGACGACGGCCCGTGGCGCGCCACCACGGCCGCCGAACGCGCCGCGCTGCTCGATCGCGTCGCGGATCTGCTTCAGCGCGACAAGGAGTCGCTGGCCCGGCTGGAAACCGTGGACACCGGCAAGACACTGGCCGAGAGCCGCATCGACATCGACGACGTGACGACGGTGTTCCGTTACTACGCCAAACTCGTCGGCGTCGAAGCCGACCGGGTGGTCGACGTCGGCGATCCCGCCGTGATCAGCCGTGTCGTGCGCGAGCCGATCGGGGTATGCGTGCTGATCGCCCCGTGGAACTACCCGCTGCTGCAGATGTCGTGGAAGGTCGCACCCGCGCTGGCCGCCGGATGCACGATGGTCGCCAAACCCAGCGAGGTCACCCCGCTGTCCACGATCGCGTTCGCCCGCCTGCTCGACGAGGCCGGCGTGCCTGCCGGTGTGGTCAACCTGATCCAGGGCAGTGGCGCGACGCTCGGGCCTGCGCTCACCGACAATCCCGACGTCGACTTCATCTCGTTCACCGGCGGTCTGGCCACCGGCCGCACCATCGCCAGGACCGCGGCCGAACACGTCACCAAGGTCGCGCTCGAACTCGGCGGCAAGAACCCGCACATCGTGTTCGCCGACATCAGGGACGGGGACGACGGCTCGAGTTGGGACGCCGCCGTCGACCACGTGCTGACCGGGGTGTTCCTGCACTCGGGCCAGGTCTGTTCGTCGGGCACCCGGCTGATCGTCGAGGAGTCCATCGCCGACGAGTTCGTCGCCGCGGTGGCCGCGCGGGCGGCCAGGATCACGATGGGCGACGGCCTGGACCCGGCCAGCGAAACCGGGCCGCTGGTCTCCGAGCAGCACCGCGACAAGGTGGAACAGTATGTGCAACTGGGGATCTCGGAGGGTGCGCAGCTTGTCACCGGAGGGGCCCGGCCCACCGATCCCGCGCTCGCCGACGGCTTCTTCTACCTCCCGACCGTCTTCGACCGCTGCGATCGCTCGATGCGCATCGTCACCGAGGAGACCTTCGGGCCGATCCTGACCGTCGAGCGGTTCGGCACCGAAGCCGAGGCGATCGCGCTCGGCAACGACACCGAATACGGTCTGGCCGCCGGGGTGCGCACCTCCGATGCGGCGCGCGGCGAACGTGTGGTGCGGGCGCTGCGGCACGGGACCGTATGGCTCAACGATTTCGGCTACTACACCGCCGCGGCGGAGTGGGGCGGATTCGGCAAGTCGGGCAACGGCCGCGAGCTCGGCCCCACCGGCCTGGCGGAATACCAAGAGCTCAAGCACATCTGGCACAACACCGCTCCCGGCGCCGCGGGCTGGTTTAAAAATTAGACCGTCCGGGAAAGGACAGGCCCGACATGGTGATCAGACAACCGCATGCCGACAGCGGCATGGAGGACTTCGGGTACAAGGAGTCGCTGGACCGCAGCATCGGGAAGTTCGCCAGCTTCGCGGCGGGCGTCAGCTACATCTCGATTCTGACCGGCACGTTCCAGCTCTTCTACTGGGGCTTCGGCACGGCCGGGCCGGCCTATCTGTGGTCGTGGCCGATCGTGTTCGTCGGGCAGATGGCCGTCGCGCTGTGCTTCATGGAGCTCGCCGCCAAGTATCCGGTGGCGGGGTCGGTGTACAACTGGAGCAAGAAGCTCGCCAGCCGACTGGTCGGGTGGACGTCGGGCTGGCTGATGCTCACCGCGTCGATCGTGACGATCTCCGCGGTCGCGCTGGCCTACCAACTCAACCTGCCGCGACTGTGGAGCGGCTTCCAGATCATCGGCGACGGGTCCGACGCCAGGTCGTATGCGGCCAACGCGGTGCTGCTCGGCACCGTCCTGATCGCGTTCACCACGCTGGTGAACGCGCTCGGAGTGCGCCTGATGTCGATGATCAACTCCAGCGGCGTGTTCATCGAGTTGATCGCCGCCGTGCTCATCGTGTTCCTGTTGGCGATCAACGTCCAGCACACGCCCGAGATCTTCTTCTCCACCAACGGATACGGTGAGGGCCAGAGCCTGGGCTTCCTCGGTGCGTTCCTGATCGCGTCGCTGGCCTCGGGATACGTGATGTACGGCTTCGACACCGCCAGCTCGCTGGGGGAGGAGACGGTCGAACCACGACGAACCGCACCCAAGGCGATCGCCCGTGCGATCCTCGCGTCGTTCGTGATCGGCGGCGGCATCCTGGTTTTCGCGGTGATGGCCGCGCCGAACCTTCAGGACCCGCAGCTCGGGGAGAGCAGCGGTGGCCTGCAGTACATCGTCGAGCAGGTGATGTGGGGACCGCTCGGCAAGATCTTCCTGGTCTGCATCGTCATCGCCGTGACGGTCTGCACGCTGGCGGTGCACACCGCGGCGATCCGCCTTACGTTCGCGATGGCGCGTGACAATGCGCTGCCGTTCGGCGAGAAGCTGGCCACCGTGAACCCGAAGACCCAGACGCCGATCGTGCCCGCCGTGACCATCGGGGTGATCGCGGTGGCCATCCTGGTGCTCAACGTCGGCAACGCGCAGATCTTCACCGTGTTGACCTCGATCGCGATCATCATGATCTACCTGGCCTACCTGATGGTGACCGGGCCGCTGCTGAAGAAGCGTCTCCAAGGGCAGTGGCCGCCAAAGGATCTCAAGGAGGGTGGCTACTTCACCATGGGTCGCTGGGGCCTACCGGTGAACATCGTCGCGGTGGTGTGGGGCGTCGGGATGGCGCTGAACCTGGCCTGGCCGCGCACCGAGGTGTACGGCGAGCCCTGGTACAACACCTGGGGTGCGTTCGTCTACATCGGGGTCATCCTCGGCTCCGGTCTGGTGTGGTACGCGGTGAAGGGCCGCCATCACATCGGGACCTTGAAATCGCATGCCGCGGAGTCGCTCGATGGGTGACTCGGGCACATTCGATTACGTGATCGCCGGGGGCGGCACCGCGGGGTGCGTGCTGGCGGCGCGGTTGTCCGAGGACCCCGACGTGACCGTGTGCCTGCTGGAGGCGGGACCGTCCGACGTCGACGACGACGCGATCCTGGTGTTGTCGGACTGGATGCGGCTGCTCGACTCCGGATACGACTGGGACTACCCGATCGAACCGCAGGAGCGCGGCAACTCGTTCATGCGCCACGCCAGAGCCAAGGTGCTGGGCGGGTGTTCGTCGCACAACTCGTGCATCGCGTTCCTCCCGCCTGCCGAAGCGCTCGACGAGTGGGCGGCGATGGGTGCGACCGGCTGGAGCGCCGCCGAGGTGCTTCCGCTGGCCCGCCGGCTGACCGAGACGGTGCTGCTGCGTGACGTTCCACCCGACGACCCTTGCGGCACAGCGGTTCTGGAGTCCGCCGCGCTGCTCGGCATCCCGACGGTCAAGTTCAACCGCGGTGAGACGGTTCGCAACGGAGCCGGCTGGTTCCAGATCAACGCCGGCGAGGACGGTATCCGCAATTCGACGTCGAAGGCGTTTCTGCACCCGATCCTCGGCACCCGCGGGAATCTCGAGGTCCGCACCGACTCATGGGTGTCGGAGATCCTGTTCGACGACGCGTCCCGTGCGACGGGAGTGCGCTATCAGCGCGCGGACCTGACCGGCTACGACACGGTGTCGGCGCGCCGCGAGGTGATCGTCACCGCCGGTGCGATCGACACCCCGAAGTTGTTGATGCTCTCCGGGATCGGACCCACCGCGCACCTGCGCGAGATCGGTGTCGACGTCCGCGTCGACTCGCCCGGGGTCGGCGCCAACCTCGACGACCACGTCGAGGGGCTGGTGTTCTGGGAAGCGGCCGAGCCGATGGTCACGAGCTCGACACAATGGTGGGAGATCGGACTGTTCACCACCGTCGACCCGGTGCCCGACGGGACCCCGGCCCAGCCGGACCTGATGATGCACTACGGCAGCGTGCCGTTCGACATGAACACGCTGCGGCACGGCTATCCGACCACCGACAACGGATTCTGCCTGACGCCCAACGTGACCCAGGGCCGGTCTCGGGGCACGGTGCGACTGCGCTCGCGCGATTTCCGCGACCGGGCCCGGGTGGATCCGCGGTATTTCACCGACCCCGACGGTTACGACGAGCGGATCATGCTGGCCGGTGTCCGGCTGGCCCGCCGGATCGCCGAGCAGGCGCCGCTGGCACCGTGGGTGGCCCGGGAACTGGCCCCCGGGCCGGCCGCGACGACCGACGACGAGCTGCTCGACTACATCCACCGGTGCCACAACACCGTGTACCACCCGGCCGGGACCGCCCGGATGGGAGCGGCAGGCGATCCGATGGCGGTCCTCGACCCGCAGCTGAGGGTCAAGGGTGTGACGGGTCTGCGCGTCGTGGACGCATCGGCGATGCCGAAACTGCCTGCGGTCAATCCGAACATCACCGTGATGACGATGGCGGAGAAGTGTGCCGACCTCATCCGAACCGCCTGACGGCGCCGATCTCTTGCCTGACGGCCCCGATCTCTTGCCTGACGGCCGCGATCTGCCGGCCTTCCTGGCCGAACACACCCCGTTCCAGGGGGCGACGGAGGACGAACTCGCGGCGCTGGCCGCCGGTGCCGCACTCGAACGCTTCCCGGCCGCCGCGGTGGTCGCGGACTATTCGGCGCGGGTGCCCGACGAGGTGTGGATGGTGTGCGAGGGCGGCGTCGCGTTGCGCTCGGTCGGCGACGGCTCCCTGATCGACGTCGTGACGCCGGGCGGCATCTTCGGCTACATGCCGCTGCTGGCCGGAGCCGGAATGGATTTCGAGGCCCGCACCACCGTGCCCAGCACCCTGGTCAAGCTGCCGGGCGCGCTGGTGCGGGCCCAGTTCGCGAAACCGGCGGGGCTGGCGTTCCTGGCGTCGGGATGGAATCTCGGCCGGGAGCGGCCGGCGATCGCGCCCGCCGTCGACAGCAGGCCGGTCGCCGGGCTCATCGGTGCCGAGGCGCTGCTGGTCGAGCCGACCGATTCGGTACGCGACGTGGTCGTGCGGATGACCGAGCGCCACGTGTCCTGCGCGTTGATCCGGCTGCCCGACGGCGGCCTCGGCATCTTCACCGACCGCGACCTGCGCACCAAGGTGGTCGCGGCCGGGCTGCCGGTCGACGTCGCCGTCGAGCGGGTGATGAGCGCACCGGCGCGCACCGTCACCGCCGACCTGACCGCCGACAGCGTGCTGATGGAGATGCTCGAATGCGGTCTGCGGCACATGCCCGTGCTGACCGCGCGCGGCGAGGTGCTCGGGGTCCTCGAGGATGCCGACCTGCTGGCCGCCTCCGCGCGGCAGAGCTTCCAGCTGCGCCGCGCGATCGCGCAGGCCGGTGACTCGGCCCAGCTGCAGCAGGTGGGCGAGCGGGTCACCGCCTCCGCGGTCGAACTGTTCGCCAATGGCACCAACGCCGCGGCGACCAGCGCGATCCTGTCGGTGGTCATCGACAGCCTGATCCGCCGCGCCCTCGAACTCGTTCTCGCGCGGCCCGAGAACTCCGGCGTCGACGGCTTCGCGTGGCTGACGCTGGGCAGCATCGCGCGGCGTGAGGCGATGCCGTCATCGGACGTCGACAGCGCGCTGTCGTGGCGCGACGACCTCGACGGGCAGGACGTGCGGCTGCGGTCCGTCGCCGCGGAGGTTCACCGGTTGCTCGACGGCTGCGGACTGCCGGCCGACAGCAACGGCGCCATCGCGTCCACGCCGGCCTTCGCGCGGTCGCAGTCGCAGTGGTCGCGCGCGGCGCACGCGTGGGTCGAAGACCCGCTGCGCGACCGTGGCCTGATCATGTCGTCGCTGCTGTTGGACGCGCGGGTGGGGTGGGGTGACGCCGCGTTGCACACCGCGGCGGAGGCCTTCCAGCGGATCCGCCGGCAGCACCCGGAGACGCTGCGGCTGCAGCTGCTCGACGCATTGGCGGGCAAGATCCGGACATGGTCGCTGCGGGATGTGTTGGCGCGCCGCGGCGGGACGTTCGATGTGAAGAACCACGCGCTGACCCCGATCGTGAACCTCGCCCGCTGGGGCGGACTTTCGGCCGGGATGACCTCGGCGAGCACCCCGGCGCGGCTGGCAGCCGCCGCGCAGGCCGGTGCGCTCACCGAGGCCGACAGCCGCACACTGTGCGACGTGTTCGCGATGCTGCAGCGGCTGCGGATGACCCACCAGGTCGAGCAGATCGCCGCCGGGCGCACCCCGGGTGACGTCGTCACCATGTCGGAACTGTCCCCGCTGCACCGCAGTCTGCTCGGCGACGGGGTGCGCGAGATCGCCGCGGTGCGCCGACGTGTCGTCAACCTCGGCCGCATCGGCGTATAAGGTGGCCCGGTAATGCCTGCGCACCTGGACACGTCCTCCCCGGACCAGCCCGCCGCGGTTCAGTCGGTCGATCGCGCACTGCTGGTGCTCGAGATCGTCGCGCAACTCGGTCAGGCCGGTGTCACCGAGATCGCCGCCGAACTCGGGGTGCACAAGTCGACCGTGTCGCGGCTGGTCGCGGTGCTGGAATCCCGCGGCTACGTCGAGCAGGTCTCCGAGCGCGGCAAGTACCGGCTCGGGTTCGCGATCCCGCGGCTGGCGCACGTCGCCGGCGGGCAGAACGATCTGGTCAAACTCGGCCAGGCCGCATGCGACATGCTCAGCGTCTCGGTCGGGGAGACCGCCAATCTTGCTGTGCTGGACCAGGATCGAATCGTCAACATCGTCGAGGCCATCGGGCCCGCGGAGATCACGCTGCGCACCTGGGTGGGGCAGAGCTGCCCGGCACATGCGACCTCCAGCGGCAAGGTGCTGCTTGCGGGGCTGGACCCCAACGACGTGCGGGCGCGGCTGACGACTCCGCTGCCGTCGTTCACCGAGGCGACGGTCACCGACATGGCCGGCCTGCAGACCCAGCTGGCCGCCGTTCGTGAGCGTGGATGGGCCAGTGTCAGTGAGGAACTCGAAGTCGGGCTCAACGCGGTCGCCGCGCCGGTCCACGACCTGCACTCGCAAGTGGTTGCGGCGCTCAGTGTTTCCGGCCCGTCCTACCGGTTGTCGGTCGATCGCTTCGATGAGGTCGCCGGCCAGATCGTCGAGGCCGCCGACCAGATCAGCACGCGGCTAGGCTGGCGCGGCCGCCACTGAACCCCCGGTGATGACGGACAGGATCGTCCGCCACGAATCCGACGGCCGGTTCAGCATGCCGGAGTGCGCATCCCAGCCGGCCACCGGTGTGCCGTCGTCGTAATTGCCTGCGCGCAGCGGGATCACGCCGGCCATCTCGTCGGGGTCGGCCCCGTGCGGCCCGCCGGGGATGCCCTGCACCAGCTCGATGAAGTCACCGGGCGCGGTCATCGAATAGCGTTCGACGAACGGGTTGCGGTTGTGCCAGTCCCCGGAGTCGTCCACCCCGACCCCGGCGCCCGCCGCGGCCAGGAACAGGGTGCGGTCCGAGGTCAGGCCCAGGGTCTCGGCGGTACCGACGATCGACCCGCCATAGGAGTGCCCGATCACCGTCACCAGCGCGCCGTCGGGTGCCTGCCGGGCGACGTCCTCGCTGAACGCGACCAGGCGCGGCGCCATCTCCACCGCATAGCGCGGATCAGCTGCGTCCAGCACCGAGGCGACGTCGGGCACCTGCGGGAACGGGCCACCCAGATAGGTGATCACCGCGACCTGCCCGCCGGACCCGGCGACGAACCTTCGCGCGGTCGCGGTGTTCGCCGCCGAGCGCTCGATCGCGGTGTTCACGCCCGGCACCAGCACCGCGACGTTGCGCGCGGCGCCCAGATCGCCGTGCAGTTCCACCAGGGACGCGCGGGCGGGATCGAAAGCCAGGATCTGGCGGGAGATCCGCGCGCCGCCTGCCGGGTCGTCGACCTCGCCGAGCAGACCGCGATAGAACTCGATCCGGCGGGTGGACGGCTCGTCGGCACCGGACTCGGCGAGGATCGCCGCGGCGATGTTGGTCCGGTTGGCCGCGACCCGCATCGGCCATGGCACCCCGTCGGTGTTACCCACCTGCTGCGGGAACCGCGCGATCAACTCGCGGCGCTGCGCGTCGGTCATCGCGTCGATCTGGGCGGCGATCCGGTCCTGGCCCATCGCCGGCCAGCCGGCCACCACGTCGCCGGCGCCGACCGGCCAGGCGCCCGCGGGCACCGTCGCCGCCGGTGGCGCGGGTTCGGGGCCGCGCAGCGCCGCCGCGAGGTCGGCGGCCGCGTCGGCATCGGCGGCGTCGAGCCGGTGCAGCGCCCCGGTCAGCCGGGCCGTCAGCTCACCGGCCCGCACCCGCAGCAGGTCGGCGGCGACCGCGTCCGAACCGCCGGAGAGCAGCACCAGCAGCGGAGTCGGGCCGGCGCCGACGGCCACCGATCCGTCCTCGGACACCGCGAAGCCCTCCAGCGTCGCGGTATCCGCGAGATCCAGCACGGTGTCGCGCGCCGACCCGATCTGCGCGGCGCCGTCGCGGGCGGCCGCCGACGCCGTCACCATCCGCGCCGCCACCGTGTCCGCCTGCTCCTCCAGCTCCCGGGCACGAGCGCGGGCCGCGTCGGCAGCGTCGCCGATCCAGTGCTCCCGGCTGCGATCGGCCTCGCCGACCGCGTCGTCGAGATGGGCGCACAGCGTGCGCGCCGCGTCGTCGCACTCCCGGGCCAGGGCCAGTAGCGCCTCCGGATTCCATTGCCGCGCCAGCGAGACCGTCGGGCTCATCGCGGACCGAACCGGGCTCCGTTGGCGGTATCGGTCTGCCGGAACGACTCGGCTGTCGCACTGGCGGCGCCAGCCCAGTCGTTCAAGCCCGCGATCACCGCCGTGACCCCGTCCGCGAGCAGGCCGTCGACGTCGACGGCGGCCACCGCGGCGCCGGCCAGCGCCGCCGGGTCGAGGGCGGGCCGGCGTTCGCGCGCGACGTCGTCGGCAACGCGGCCGAACCGGTCGGCCGCGGCGATCAGCCGGTCCGGGTCGACATGTGCGATTTCCCCCATGGCTCATGCTGACACCGGCCGCAGGGGCTCGACCCCGGTTATCCACAGGGGCGCCCTCGTGATGCGAGTGTCCGGCCGACCTGTGAGCCAGACAACAAGTAGTCTCGATGAGGTGCAGCGACGAATCATGGGCATCGAGACCGAATTCGGGGTGACCTGCACGTTCCACGGCCACCGACGACTGAGTCCCGACGAGGTCGCCCGCTACCTTTTCCGCCGGGTGGTGTCGTGGGGACGTAGCAGCAACGTGTTCCTCCGCAACGGTGCGCGCCTGTATCTGGACGTGGGCAGCCACCCGGAGTACGCGACGGCCGAATGCGACAGCCTCACCCAACTGGTCACCCACGACCGCGCCGGTGAGCGCGTCCTCGAAGACCTGCTCATCGACGCCGAACAGCGCCTCGCCGACGAGGGCATCGGCGGCGACATCTACCTGTTCAAGAACAACACCGACTCGGCGGGCAATTCGTACGGCTGCCACGAGAACTACCTGATCGTGCGGGCCGGCGAGTTCTCCCGGATCTCCGATGTGCTGCTGCCGTTCCTGGTCACCCGCCAGCTGATCTGCGGCGCCGGCAAGGTGCTGCAGACGCCCAAGGCGGCGACCTACTGCCTGTCGCAGCGCGCCGAGCACATCTGGGAGGGCGTCTCCTCGGCGACGACCCGCTCGCGCCCGATCATCAACACCCGCGACGAGCCGCACGCCGACGCCGAGAAGTACCGCCGGCTGCACGTGATCGTCGGCGACTCGAACATGAGCGAATCCACCACGATGCTCAAGGTCGGGTCGGCGTCGCTGGTGCTGGAGATGATCGAAGCCGGTGTCGCGTTCCGCGACTTCTCGCTGGACAACCCGATCCGCGCGATCCGCGAGGTCAGCCACGACCTGACCGGGCGGCGCCCGGTGCGGCTGGCGGGCGGGCGGCAGGCCAGCGCGCTCGACATCCAGCGCGAGTACTACGCCCGTGCGGTGGAGTACCTGCAGAGCCGCGAGCCCAACACCCAGATCGAGCAGGTCGTCGACCTGTGGGGGCGCCAGCTCGACGCGGTGGAGAGCCAGGACTTCGCGAAGGTCGACACCGAGATCGACTGGGTGATCAAGCGCAAGCTGTTCCAGCGCTATCAGGACCGCTACAACATGGAGCTGTCCGACCCGAAGATCAGCCAGCTCGACCTGGCCTACCACGACATCAAGCGGGGCCGCGGCGTGTTCGACCTGTTGCAGCGCAAGGGGCTGGCCGCCCGCATCACCACCGACGAGGAGATCGAGGCCGCGGTCAACACCCCGCCTCAGACCACCCGGGCCAAGCTGCGCGGCGAGTTCATCAGCGCCGCCCAGGAGGCCGGCCGTGACTTCACCGTCGACTGGGTGCACCTCAAGCTCAACGACCAGGCTCAGCGCACCGTGCTGTGCAAGGACCCGTTCCGCTCGGTCGACGAGCGGGTGAAGCGGCTCATAGCTTCTATGTGAGTGGGCGTCTATGTGAGCCGGGCGTCTATGTGAGCCGGTGCACGCTCACCGCGTAGTCACCGCCGTCGTACGGGGCTCGGTCCCACGTCGACCAGCGGTCGGTGAGCGTCAGGCCCGCCGCGGCGGCGATCTCGTCGTAGCGCTGCAACGTCAGCCGTCCCGGCGCCAGCTGGAAGCCCGCGACCACCAAGCCACCGGGCGCGAGCAGGCGCGCCAGCGCCGCGACCACGGCCTCCTCCGTGCCGCGGGCCAGGAAGATCATCACGTTGCCCGGCAGCGCGACCACGTCGAACGTCTCGTGCAGATGTCTGTCGGCGTCCACCAGGTCCGCCTCCACCCACCGCAGCGCCGGCGCCTTGGCCCGTGCGGCCTCCAGCATCCCCGGGTCGGCGTCGACCCCGACCACCGAGTAGCCGCGTGCGGCGAGTTCGATTGCGACCCTTCCGGTTCCGCAGCCGGCGTCCAGGACGCGGGCGCCGCCGGTGCGGCGCAGCAGCTCCTCGATCAGGTCCGCCTCGCCGTGCACGTTCGCCCCGGACGCCGCCAGCTGCTGCCAGCGGGCGTCGTAATCGCGGCCGCGCGGCCGGTCGGACTGCTGCCATCGGGTGCCCATCGCATCGATTGTGCCCGGACTCGCACATCGCCTGTCGAACGGGATGTGCCGCGCACCCTAAGCTCGTAGCCGTGGCGATCTCGAAAGTCGAACGCTTGATGAACCTGGTCATCGCGTTGCTGTCGACGCGGTCCTTCATCACCGCCGACCGCATCCGCGAAACCGTGTACGGCTATTCGGGTGAGGCCAGCGACGAAGCGTTCTCGCGGATGTTCGAGCGCGACAAGAACGAACTGCGCGACCTGGGCATCCCGCTGGAGACCGGCCGGGTGTCCCCGTCGGACCCGACCGAGGGCTACCGGATCAACCGCGACGCGTACGCGCTGCCCGCGGTGGAACTGACCCCGGACGAGGCCGCCGCGGTCGCCGTGGCCACCCAGCTGTGGGAATCCCCGGAGCTGATCACCGCCACCCAGGGGGCGCTGCTGAAACTGCGCGCCGCGGGTGTCGACGTCGAGGCGCCCGAGGGTGACGTGGCCATCACCTCCACCGGCGCGCTGCCCGGGCTGCGCGGCTCCGAGGAGGTGCTCGGAATCCTGTTGTCCGCCATCGACTCCGGACGTGCGGTCACCTTCCCGTACCGTCCGTCGCGCAGCGAGCCGTACACGACGCGGACGCTGGAGCCGTGGGGTGTGGTCACCGACCGGGGCCGCTGGTATGTCGTCGGCCACGACCGCGACCGCGATGCGATCCGGACCTTCCGGCTGTCCCGCATCGGCCCCGAGGTGCGGCCGACCGGGCCCGAGGGCGCGGTGCGCAGACCCGAGGACGTCGACCTGCGCGGCATCGTCGCCAAGGTGGTCGGCGAGTGGCCGACGGCCGGGCAGGCCACGGTGTGGGTGGCCGACGGGCGCGCCACCGCGCTGCGCCGCCGCGGCACCGTGGTCCGGTCCAGGACGATCGGGGGACGCGCGGGGGAGGAGATCACCATCGACATCGGCATGTTCGACCGGCTCGCCAGGGAGGTCGCCAGCTACGGCGCCGACGCGCTGGCGCTGGAACCGGAATCGCTGCGCGACGAAGTCATCGCGCGGCTGGAGGCGCATCTGGCGACTGTCGACGCGGGCATCGAGGCAGGCAAGGGGGCCGAGACCCGGTGACCGCCATCAGCGCCCGGCTGGTGCGGCTGCTCAACATGGTGCCGTACTTCCAGGCCAACCCGAAGATCACCTACACCGAGGCCGCCTCCGACCTCGGGGTCAGCGTCAAACAGCTGCGCGACGATCTCAACCAGCTGTGGATGTGCGGGCTGCCCGGCTACGGACCCGGTGACCTAATCGACTTCGAGTTCTCCGGCGACACCATCGAGGTCACCTTCTCGGCCGGCATCGACCACCCGTTGCGGCTGACCTCGCCCGAGGCCACCGGTGTGCTGGTGGCGCTGCGCGCGCTGGTCGACGTGCCGGGGATGGTCGACCCGGAGGCCGCCCGCAGTGCGATCGCGAAGATCGAATCCGCGGCAGGGGCCGTCGGCCACGTCGAGGGTGCGGCCGTCGACGAGCCGGCACCGGTCGAGAGCGAGGCCGCCGCGGCGGTGCGCACCGCGGTGCGCGACGACCGGGCGCTGGCCATCGAGTACTACTCGGCGTCGCGCGACATGCTGTCCAGCCGGGTGGTCGACCCGATCCGGGTGGTGCTCGTCGCCGACCACAGCTATCTGGAGGCCTGGTGCCGGACCGCCGAGTCGGTGCGACTGTTCCGGTTCGACCGCATCGTCGACGCGCGCGTGCTCGACGAACCGGCGGTGCCGCCACCCCCGGCGGTGCGGTCCGGCCCGGACACCTCGCTGTTCGACCCGGACACCGCCGATCCGTCGCTGCCGACCGCGACCCTGCTGATCGACCGTTCGGCGTCGTGGATGTTCGACTACTACCCGCTGCGGGTGCGCAAGGAGTTCCCCGACGGGTCCTGCGAAGCGTCGATGACGTACGCCTCCGACCAGTGGATGACGCGGTTCGTGCTGGGCTTCGGCGCCGCGGTGCGGGTACTTGCCCCGGCCGGGCTCGCCGAGCAGGTCCGGCAGTCCGCGTCGGCCGCGCTCGCGGCGTATCGGGTCGGCATCGACTCCGCCGGCGAGTAAGCTGAGCGCCAGACGTCTGGAGGTAACCAAATTGGGTGGTCTACAACCCTGGCACTGGGTGATCGTGATTGCCGTGTTCGTCCTGCTGTTCGGCGCCAAGAAGCTCCCGGACGCGGCACGCTCGCTGGGCAAGTCGATGCGCATCTTCAAGTCCGAGATCAAGGAGATGCAGTCGGATTCGAACCCGACATCCCATTCGACCGGGCCGGAGCAGTCCGCGCAGCCGACGCAGATCACGTCCGAGCGGGTCGTGGAGCCGTCGACGAACCCCAGTTCGGACAAACGCCCGGCCTGACCGGACAATTCGCAGGACGCGGCTACGGCCGCGTTCGTGATTTCGCGGCTGTGAGCAGCAATTAGGCCCCCTGTGCAGATACCCGGACTCTTCAAGAAGCTCGACCCCCGGCAGCGGCGGTCCCGGGTCAACCCCGACGGCACGATGTCGCTGGTCGACCATCTGACCGAACTGCGCAGCCGGCTGCTGATCTCGGTGGCCGCGGTGCTGCTGACCACCATCCTCGGATTCCTGTGGTACAGCCACGGCGTGCTCGGCCTGCCCAGCCTCGGTGACTGGCTGCGGGGTCCGTACTGTTCGCTGCCCGACTCGGCGCGCGCGACCATCGCACCCGACGGCGAATGCCGGCTGCTGGCCACCGCGCCGTTCGACCAGTTCATGCTGCGACTCAAGGTGGGCATGACCGCGGGCATCGTGCTGGCCTGCCCGGTGTGGCTCTATCAGATGTGGGCCTTCATCACCCCCGGGCTGTACGCCAAGGAGCGCCGGTTCGCGGTCGCGTTCGTCACGGTCGGTGCGGGTCTGTTCGTCGCGGGCGCCCTGCTGGCCTACATCGTGCTGGCCAAGGCGTTGGGGTTCCTGCTCACCGTCGGCAGCGACGTGCAGATCACGGCCCTGTCCGGCGACCAGTACTTCGGATTCCTGATCAACCTGCTGCTGGTGTTCGGGATCAGCTTCGAGTTCCCGCTGCTGATCATCATGCTGAACCTGGTCGGCGTGCTGACCTACGAGCGGCTGCGCGCGTGGCGGCGCGGCCTGATCATGGGTCTGTTCGTGTTCTGCGCGTTCGTCACCCCCGGCTCGGATCCGTTCTCGATGCTCGCGCTGGCGCTGGCGATGACGGCGCTGATGGAGGTCGCGATCCAGATCGCGCGGATCAGCGACAAGCGCAAGGCCCGCCGCGCCGCTCTCGACGACGTCCCCGACGACGAGGCCGCCCCGATCGGCACCGCCGAACCCGTCGAGGCGCCGACCGCGGTGCCCGCCCCGTCGCGACTTGTGATTGATGACGACGCGACCTGAGGTGTCCGACGGTTCGTCCGCGGACAGTCTCGCGGCGTTCACCGCGCTGTTGCCGTTCTCGCTGGACGACTTCCAGGTGCGCGCCTGTGAGGCGCTGGCCCAGGGGCACGGCGTGCTGGTCTGCGCACCCACCGGTGCGGGTAAGACGATCGTCGGCGAGTTCGCGGTGCATCTGGCCCTGGCCGCCGGGCGCAAATGCTTCTACACCACCCCGATCAAGGCGCTGAGCAATCAGAAACACAACGACCTGGTGGCCCGGTACGGGCCCGAACGCATCGGCCTGCTGACCGGTGACCAGTCGATCAACGGTGACGCCGATGTCGTGGTGATGACCACCGAGGTGCTCCGCAACATGCTCTACGCGGATTCGCCGGCCCTGCACGGCCTTTCCTACGTCGTGATGGACGAGGTGCACTTCCTCGCCGACCGGATGCGCGGTGCGGTGTGGGAGGAGGTGATCCTGCACCTGCCCGAGGAGGTGCGGCTGGTGAGCCTGTCGGCGACGGTCAGCAACGCCGAGGAGTTCGGCGGCTGGATCAAGGCGGTGCGCGGCGACACCACGGTGGTGGTCGACGAGCACCGGCCGGTGCCGTTGTGGCAGCACGTCCTGGTCGGCAAGCGACTGCTCGACCTGTTCGACTACCGCGCGTCCGGTCCGGCCGGACGCAACCTGCTCGTCGACCCGGAGCTGCTGCGCCACATCGCGCACCGCCGCGAGGCCGACCGGCTGCTGGACTGGCAGCCCCGCGGCCGCGGCAGACAGGGCCGCCCGCAGGGGGTGTACCGCACGCCCGGGCGGCCCGAGGTGATCACCGTGCTCGAGCAGGCGCGGCTGCTGCCCGCGATCACCTTCATCTTCTCCCGCGCGGGCTGCGACGCCGCGGTCAAGCAGTGCCTGCGGTCGTCGCTGCGGTTGACCACGCACGAGGAGCGGGCCCGCATCGCCGAGATCGTCGACCGCCGCACCGCCGACCTCAACGACACCGACCTGATCGTGCTCGACTTCCACGAGTGGCGCGAAGGGCTGCTGCGCGGCCTGGCCGCCCACCACGCGGGCATGCTCCCGACGTTCCGCCACACCGTCGAAGAGCTGTTCACCGCCGGTCTGGTGAAAGCCGTGTTCGCCACGGAGACGTTGGCGCTGGGCATCAACATGCCGGCCCGCACGGTGGTGCTGGAGCGGCTGGTGAAGTACAACGGCGAGCAGCACATGCCGTTGACGCCGGGGGAGTACACCCAGCTGACCGGCAGGGCCGGGCGGCGCGGCATCGACGTCGAGGGCCACGCCGTGGTGCTGTGGAACCCTGACGTCGACCCCGCCGAGGTCGCCGGGCTCGCGTCGACCCGGACGTTCCCGCTGCGCAGTTCGTTCACCCCGACCTACAACATGACGATCAACCTGGTCCACCAGATGGGTCCCGAGCAGGCGCACCGGCTGCTGGAGCGGTCGTTCGCGCAGTACCAGGCGGACCGTTCGGTGCTCGGCCTGGTGCGCGGGGTCGAGCGCGGGGAACGGATGCTCACCGAACTCGCCGCCGAGATGGGCGGCCGCGACGCGCCGATCCTGGATTACGTTCGTCTGCGCGGAAAGATCACCGAACGCGAACGCGCACAGTCGCGGGCGTCGCGGTTGCAGCGCAGGCAGGCCACCAACGACGCGCTGGCGGCGCTGCGCCGTGGCGACATCATCTCGATCTCGCACGGCAAGCACGGCGGGCTGGCCGTGGTGCTCGAACCCGCGCGCGACGACGACGATCCGCGGCCGCTGGTGCTCTCCGAACATCGGTGGGCCGGCCGGATCTCGTCGGCCGACTACGCAGGCGCGGCCGGTCCGCTCGGCAGGATGTCGCTGCCCAAGCACGTCGAGCTCCGTAACCCGCGGGCCCGGCGTGACCTGGCCTCCGCGCTGCGGTCGGCGGCCGGCAACCTCGACGTCCCGTCGGCCCGGCGGCGCAGCGGTCCGGCACCCGAGGGCGACATCGACCCCGAGCTCATCGCGCTGCGGAACCGGGTCAAGGCCCACTCGGCGCATTCGCTGCCCGACCGGGAGGAGCGGGCCCGGCTGGCGGAGCGCTATCTGCGGGTCGAGCGCGACAACGCGCAACTGCGCCAGAAGATCTCGGCGGCGACGAACTCGCTGGCGCAGACCTTCGACCGGATCGTGGTGCTGCTGACCGAGCGCGGATTCATCACGACCACCGATGACAGCCCCGCGGTCACCGACGACGGCCGGCTGCTGGCCCGCATCTACAGCGAGAGCGACCTGCTGGTCGCCGAATGTCTGCGCACCGGGGTGTGGGAGGGCCTGGACGCCGCCGAACTGGCGGCCGCGCTGTCCTCGGTGCTCTACGAGTCCCGCCGCGACGGTCCGGGTGCGCAGGACGGTTCGGACATCCCGACCGGACGGCTGCGCCGCGCCCTGAACCGCACCCGCGCGCTGTCGGGTGAGTTGCGCGCCGACGAGCACCGCCACCGGCTCCCGCCCAGCCGCGAACCCGACACCGGTTTCGTCGCCGCGATCCATCGGTGGGCCGCGACCGGGGACCTGGCCTCGGCGCTGGCCGCCGGGGACACCGGGGGAACCGGCGCGTCGATGTCGGCGGGTGATTTCGTGCGCTGGTGCAGGCAGGTGCTCGATCTCGCTGATCAGGTGCGCAACGCCGCGCCGACACCGGCTTTGCGGGCGACCGCGAAACGCGCTATCAACGACGTTCGGCGCGGCGTCGTAGCTGTTGATGCCGGGTAGTGTGTTGTCGCAGCAGGCCCCCGTCGCACCAGGCGCGCGGATGACCAAGGAGAGAAATGAGCGGACCGCAGGGATCTGACCCGACGCAGCCGTGGCCGGGTCAGCAGCCTGAGCAGGGCGACCAACCGGCCGGCGACGCGAATCAGGGCGCGGCGAATCAGGGTTGGCAGCCGCCCAGCACCGAGCAGCCGGCTTGGCAGCCGCCTGCCTACCAGCCGCAGCAGTATCCGCAGTATCAGCAGCCGACGCAGCCGCCGACCTATTCGCCGCAGCAGTACCCGGCGCCGGATCAGTACGGCCAGCAGCAGCCGACCGAATACAACCCGGCCGCGTATCCGCAGCCCGGTCAGTACAGCCAGCCCGGCGGTTACCCGCAGCAGCCCGGCCAGTACGGGCAGCCCGGCCAGTACGGACAGCCGGGGCAGTACGGACAGCCCGGACAGCCCGGTCAGTACGGCCAGTACCCGGGGGCGCCGGGGTATCCGGCGCCGGGCCAGGAGGGCGGGTCGAAGCGCTCGATGGCGGTCATCGGCGGTGTCGTCGGTGTGCTCGTCGCCATCGTGCTGGCAGCGGTGCTGGTGCTCGGTTTCTGGAAGCCGGGCTTCTTCGTGACCACCAAGCTCGACATCGACGCCGCCCAGACCGGTGTCCGTCAGATCCTCACCGACGAGACCAACGGTTACGGCGCCAAGAACGTCAACGACGTCAAGTGCAACGACGGGGTGAGCCCGACGGTCAAGAAGGGCGACAGCTTCAACTGCGAGGTCAGCATCGACGGCACGAAGCGCCAGGTGACGGTGACCTTCCAGGACGACAACGGCACCTACGAGGTGGGACGCCCGAAGTAGCGCCCCGGCGTCACCCGGGCAGCGCGTCCAGCGCTGCCTGGAGACGCCCGATCGACGACGACACGCCGTAGCGTTCCGCGAGTTCGACGACTTTGCGCGGGTCGCGGGCGGACAGGGGCAGCTTGTCGCCGTCGGTGGACCAGTCCACTTCAGCGTCGGTGGCCACCCGCACCACCGGCTCGGCCTTGCCGATGTAGTCGGCGGCGGCCAGCAGCTTGTTGCGGTGCGCCTTCGACAGTTTCGACGACGGGTCTTGGGCCGCAACGAGAATGCGGTCCAGGGAGCCGTGCTGGGCCAGCAGGGTCGCCGCGGTCTTCTCCCCGATGCCGGGGACCCCGGGCAGCCCGTCGGACGGGTCTCCGCGCAGCAGCGCCAGCTCGGCGTAGGCAGGCCCGGCGCGGTCGATCGGCACGCCGTAGGTCTCGGCGACCTCGTGCGGGCCGTACTTGACCGCCTTGGCCAGGCCGCGCCCCAGGTACAGCACCCGGACGGGGACCGGTTCGTCGCGAACCAGTTGCAGCAGGTCGCGGTCGCCGCTGACGACCACCACCGGATCTCGGCGTTCCCGCTCGGCGAGCGTGCCGAGCACGTCGTCGGCCTCGCACTGCGGCGCACCCGCGGTGGCGATCCCGAACGCGTCGAGGATCTCCATGATCATGTCGACCTGCGGGGTCAGCTCGTCGGGAACCTCCTCGACATCCGGTTCGCCGGAAGGGTTCTCCTCCAACACCCGATGCGCCTTGTAGGACGGGATCGCATCGACACGCCACTGCGGCCGCCAGTCGTCGTCACGGCACACCACGAGCCGGTGCGGGCGTTCCCGGGTGATCACGGTCGCGACGGCGTCGAGGAATCCGCGCAGCGCGTTGACGGGCCGCCCATCCGGCGCGGTGATCGAGGACGGGACACCGAAGAACGAACGGAACCACATGCTCGCGCCGTCGAGGAGCACCAGTGAGGGTTGGGTGGCCATGCGCGCCATCCTGCCAGGTCGCCTTTCCCCGCGAGCAGACACAAACTCGCACACTCTCGCGGCGTGTCATGCGAGTTTGTGTCTGCTCGCGGAGGAGTCCGGCCCGGCACTAGCCTGGACGGTATGACGGAAGCTCGTTTCGGGACCGCCGTGTACGCGAACCGACTGCGCGCCGCCGCGTCCGCCGCCGCGGATGCCGGGCTGGCCGGTCTGGTCATCACCCCCGGCTACGACCTGCGCTATCTGACCGGATCGCGGGCGCAGACCTTCGAGCGGCTCACCGCGCTGGTGCTGCCGGCCGTGGGGGACCCGACGATCGTGGTGCCCCGTCTGGAACTCGCCGCGCTGAAGGAGTCGGCCGTGGCCGAACTCGGTGTGGCGGTTCGTGATTGGGTCGACGGTGAGGACCCGTACCGGATGGTGGCCGAGACCCTCGGCGGGCACGGGCCACAGCAGGTTGCGGTGACGGATTCGATGACCGCGCTGCACCTGTTGCCGCTGGCCGAGGTGCTGGGCACGGTGCCGGTGCTGGCCACCGACGTGCTGCGCCGGCTGCGGATGATCAAGGATCCCGCCGAGATCGACGCGCTGCGCAAGGCGGGCGCCGCGATCGACCGGGTGCACGCGCGGGTCCCGGAGTTTCTCGTCCCCGGCCGCACCGAGGCCGACGTGGCTGCCGACATCGCCGAAGCGATTGTCGCGGAAGGACATTCAGAGGTCGCCTTCATCATCGTCGGATCGGGGCCGCACGGCGCCGACCCGCACCACGAGTGCTCCGACCGCGAGTTGCAGGCCGGTGACATCGTCGTGGTCGACATCGGCGGTCCCTACGATCCAGGCTACAACTCCGATTCGACACGCACCTACAGCCTCGGCGAGCCCGACCCTGAGGTCGCACGCCGGTACGCGGTGCTCCAGCGGGCCCAGCGCGCCGCGGTCGACGCGGTGCGTCCCGGGGTCACCGCCGAGCAGATCGACGCGGCCGCCCGCGATGTGCTCGCCGCCGAGGGCCTGGCGGATGCGTTCGTGCACCGCACCGGACACGGTATCGGGCTGTCCGTGCACGAGGAGCCCTACATCGTCGCCGGGAACACGCTGCCGTTGGCCGAGGGCATGGCCTTCTCGGTGGAGCCGGGGATCTACTTCCCGGGACAGTGGGGCGCGCGCATCGAGGACATCGTGGTGGTGACCGCCGACGGTGCCCTGTCGGTCAACAACCGGCCGCACGACCTGGTCGTGGTGCCGGTGCCCTGAGCCCGGTCAGGCCTCGCCGCGGTCGAGCAGCCGGGACGAGCCCAGCACCCGCTGAACCCGAACCTCGATCACGACGCGCTTCGGGTTCGGCCGCGGGGTGCGGTAGCGCTGCGCGTAGCGCCGTTCGGCGTCGCGGACCGCGTCGGGGTCGGAGTTCACGGTGGCTGCACCCTCCAACGACAGCCAGCGGGCGCCGTCGACCTGGCTGAGCACCGCGACGCCGCGTTGCTCGGCGTTGACGGCCTTCTGGGAGCCGCCGGTGGTGATGACCCGGGCGATGTGGGTGGCCGGGTCGAAGGTGAACCCGACGGCGACGACGTGCGGCGAGCCGTCCGCGCGCAGGGTGGTCAGCATCGCCAGATGGCGTTCGGTCAGGAACTCGAGCGCATCGTCGGTCAGTCGTGTCGTCGGCTTCGGCATCGGGGTCCACGCTAGCGCAGGAGATAATCGGCGCTGTGAGCGATACCGGCCTGGTCGTCGTGTTCGGCGGCCGCAGTGAGATCGGTGGGGAGCTGGCGCAGCGGCTGGCCCCCGGAGTGACGGTGGTGCTGGCCGCCCGCAGGTCCGCGGATCTGCAGGCGGAGATCGCCGCGGTGCGGCAGGCGGGGGCGACTGCGATGCACGCGGTCGAGTTCGACGCCGACGACCTGGCCGCACACGAGGCCGTCGTCGACGCGATCATCGCCGAGCACGGGCCGATCGGCACCGCGGTGCTGGCGTTCGGGATCCTCGGCGACCAGTCCCGCGCCGAGAAGGACGCCGCGCACGCCGCGTCCATCGCGCACACCGACTACGTCGCGCAGGTGAGCTTGTTGACGGTGCTCGCCGACCGGATGCGCACAGCGGGTTCGGGGACGCTGGTGGCGTTCTCGTCGATCGCCGGGTACCGGGTGCGCCGCGCCAACTACGTGTACGGTTCGGCCAAGGCGGGGCTGGACGGATTCTGCAACGGGCTTTCCGACGCGCTGCACGGCACCGGGGTGCGGCTGCTGCTGGTGCGGCCGGGATTCGTGATCGGAAGGATGACCGAGGGAATGTCGCCCGCGCCGTTGTCGAGCACGCCCGCGCAGGTCGCCGACGCGACGGTGAGGGCGCTGCGCAAGGGCCGGACCACGGTGTGGATCCCGGCGTCGCTGGCGGTGCTGGCTTGCGTGTTCCGGATGATGCCGAGGTGGATGTGGCGGAGGCTGCCGCGGTGATGAGCGCTTGCGCGAAGAACAAACAGCTGATGAGCGCTTGCGCGAAGAACAAAAAGCTACTGATGAGCGCTTGCGCGAAGAACAGACGGTCATGATCGTCGTCGTGGGTATCGGCGCCGACGGGATGTCGGGGCTTCCGGCCGCGTCGAAGGACGAGTTGGCCAGGGCGACAGTCGTCTACGGGTCGCGGCGGCAGCTCGAGCTGCTCGACGACAGCGTCACCGCGACACGTCGCGCGTGGCCGTCGCCGCTGCTGCCCGCCTTGCGCGCACTTGGTGACGACACCGACGGCGACGTCCACGTGGTCGCCAGCGGCGACCCGTTGCTGCACGGCATCGGCAGCACGTTGATCAGGATGTTCGGCGCCGACCGGGTCGCCGTGCTGCCGCACGTGTCGTCGGTGACGCTGGCGTGTTCGCGGGTCGGCTGGCCGGTTCAG
This sequence comes from Mycolicibacterium parafortuitum, assembly GCF_002086815.1. Classification (GTDB taxonomy): domain Bacteria; phylum Actinomycetota; class Actinomycetes; order Mycobacteriales; family Mycobacteriaceae; genus Mycobacterium; species Mycobacterium parafortuitum. Next base: position 28,053 of record NZ_MVID01000015.1, on the reverse strand, counting down.
GACACCGAGATCATCAGCCTGGTCACCAACGATGTGCACACCGCGGTGCGCCGCGGCGGTCAGGCCGTGGTGTTGTCGCGCGACGGTTCCAGCCCGGTGGCGCTGGCGCGGTTGCTGACCGCGACCGGCCGCGGCGACTCGGAGCTGACGATCCTCGAACAGCTCGGCGGCCCAAGGGAATTGCGGCGTTCGTCCACGGCGCGGGAATGGGCGGCCCGGCCACCCGGGGACGTCGACGACCTCAACGTGATGGCGGTGCGGTACCTGCCCGACGAGCGGCGTTACGGCGCGCTGCCCGACGACGCGTTCGCCCACGACGGACAGATCACCAAACAGGCGGTCCGGGCGGCCACCCTGGCGGCGCTGGGGCCGCGGCCCGGCGAACTGCTGTGGGACGTCGGGGCCGGATCCGGCAGTGTCGCGATCGAGTGGTGCCTGTCCGGGCCGGGTTGTCGCGCCGTGGCGTTCGAACGCGATGAGACCCGGCGGGCACGGATCACCGGAAACGCCGATACGTTCGGCGCGCGCGTCGACACGGCGGCGGGAGCGCCCGAGGCGTTCGCGTCGGTGCCTCCGCCGGATGCGGTGTTCGTCGGCGGCGGGGTCAGCAGCCCTGGCCTGATCGAGGCCTGCTGGGAACACCTCCGTGCTGGCGGCCGGATCGTGGTCAACGCTGTCACCGTCGAGTCCGAAGCCGTGCTGGCGCAGTGGTATTCACGACACGGCGGCGAGTTGCGGCGCTACCAGCACTACCGCGGGGACGCGGTCGGCTCGTTCACCGGATGGCGTCCGGCGATGCCGGTCACGCAGTGGTCGACGACGAAGCCTCATACGACCTGACCAGGTCGATCGCGCCGAGCTCGCGGATCGCGCGACAACCGCGGTGCAGCATGGTCAGGATCATCTCGTCGCCGCGTTCGGTCGACGCCGCGAACGCGAACCCCAGCGTGGTGATCAGCGGCGCCTGGAACACGCCGAGCCGATAGTCCTGCCAACAGGTTTCGACGTCGTACCCGGTGACGCCGTGCCCGACGAGTGCGGCGTGGTAGCGCTCGACGAGGTCGCGTTCGACGGTCGCGCGGTCCTCGGGAAGCAGGCTGGTCGCGGTGAAGTATGCCAGATCCCTTGTCGGCAAACCGATCCCGACGGTCTGCCAGTCGACGACGGTGACGCGGGTGCGGTCGGGGTCGTAGAGCAGGTTGTCGAGCCGGTAGTCGCCGTGCATCAGCGAGAATCGGTCCGGTTCGGCCATCAGCCACGGCGTGACCAGGCCCATCGAGGTCAGCAGCGTGTCGCGGTCCTCGTCGCTGACCGAGCCGCCGAGCTTGTCGAGCGTCATGTTCGCCGCCATCACCGCGACGTCCCCGAGGCCCTTCGAGGCGGCCTCGTCTCCCGGCTTGGGCATCACGATCGACGGCAGGTCGAAGAAGCGGCGGTCACCCCAGCTGGGGCCGTGCAGACCGGCCAGCGCCTCGACGGCCAGCGTGGCCTCCGCGGTGCTGCATCCGGCGATCTGGTCACCCTGTTCGGCCGGCGCCATGTCGGCCAGGATGAGCACGAAATCCGAACCGTCCGAGGAGATCTCGCTGTGGAAGCAGTCCGGGACGGGAACCGCGACATGGGTGGTGATCGACGAGTAGAAGTCGACCTCGGACAGGTAGCCCAGCGCGACCCGCTCACGCACCGCGTCGTCCTGGGCGGGCAACTTGACCGCGAACGTGGTGGGCCGATCCGCCGACGGTGACGGGTAGGCCGCGCTCACCCGGTACGTCGCGCCGGTCTGCCCGGTGCCGATCGCGGTCACGGTGACGTCGTCGACCTCGGTTCCGAGTGCCGAGCCCAGCCACTGTGGGGTGATGTCTTCCGGGGTGCGGGGGATGCTCACGGCGCCGTCCTTCGGGGTTTGATGCTCTTCGCGCAAGCGCTCATCGGTGGTTGTCCTCGTCGTTGAGGTAAATCGTGCGCAGCCATACGGATTCGGCCGCGGTCAGCAGGTCTTCGCGGCTGAGCCGGCCGCCGACGGTGTAGCGCTCCATCAGGCGGTCGTTGAACTCCAGCAGGATGCTGGCAAGGATCTCGGGTGCGGGCCCGCCCGGCGCGCGCCCGCCGTCGCGTTCGGCGGTGATCATCTGCGCGACGGTCGGGACGAAGGTCTCTCGGGCCTGATCCCACACGTCACGGATCGACGGGCTGGTCGCGCGTGCCTCGAGCATGGCCTGCAGCAGGTAGCGGTGCTCGTCGACGGTGTCGAGCAGGGCCTCGAGCATGCCGCGGATGCGCCGACGCGGGGGTCGGGTGGTGTCGGTGAGGATGTCGCCGGCCAGGAAGCCGTCGTCGTACATCGGCTCGAGCAGAGCGGCCACACCCGCGGCCTTGTTCTCGAAGTAGAAGTAGAACGCCGAGCGGGTCACCCCGGCGCGGCGGGTGACGTCGGCGATGTTGAGTGCGTCGAAACCCGATTCCCGCAGATGATGGTTCAGGGATTCCAGGATCGCGACGCGGCGCAGGTCGCTCTTCTGTGGTTGACGCCGGTCGGTCGGGGACCGCACCGGTAGTCCTCGCTGCACGCGCGGAGATTAACCTGCGGTTCTGACGACTGTCAATTATGTACGACGCTTGTCAACTCGGCGGATAGCGGCGCAGCGTGAACACCCGGTCCGCGCCGTCGGCGCTGCGGTGCCAGCGGGTCTGGGTGGAGCCGATGATCAGCAGACAGCGCATGTCGACGGCGGCCGGGTCCAGGTCGCCCAGCGCGGTCACCGTGACCGACTCGTGCGGACCGCCGACGTCGCGCCCGATCACCACCGGGGTGGCCGGATCGCGGTGCTCGAGGAGCAGATCGCGCATCGCGCCGACCTGCCAGGTGCGCGACTTCGACGCCGGGTTGTAGATCGCCAGCACCATGTCGGCCGCCGCGGCCGCCGACAGCCGGCGCACGATCACGTCCCAGGGCTTGAGCCGGTCCGACAGCGAGATCACCGCGTAGTCGTGCCCGAGCGGCGCACCGACCCGGCTCGCCACGGCCTGGGCGGCGGTCATCGCCGGGATCACCCGGACCTCGACGCCCGGCCACTGCTCGGCCTCTTCGAGCACCGCGGTCGCCATCGCGAACACCCCGGGGTCCCCGGAGGACACCACCGCGACCGCGCGGCCCTGCTGGGCGAGTTCGCACGCCAGCCGGGCCCGCGCGGGTTCGTCGGTGTTGTCGGAAGGATGTCTGCGCTGCCCGTCGCGCAGTCCGACCCGGTCCAGGTACGGCCCGTACCCGATCAGGTCGGTCGCCGCGGCGAGCTCGTGGCGGCTCTGCGAGGTCATCCACCCGGTGTCGCCGGGGCCGAGCCCGACGACCGCGACCGAGCCGGTGCCCGCGCGTCTGCGCCCGTCACCGGGGAGCATCGCGAGTGCGAAGTACGGCACCGATCCGTCGTCGACATCGGCGGCGGGCAGCACCCGCTGCCGTTCGGTGCTGGCGCGCTCGACGTAGAACGCGTCGTCGAGCCGGCCCGCCCCCGAAAGCGCTTGCCGGACAGCGGGGTAGGAGCGGCCGAGCTTGAGGATCACCGCGGCGTCGGTGTCGGCGAGGCGGCGTTGCAGCTCGGCCTGCGGCAGTGTGCCGGGCAGGATCGTCAGCACCTGGTCGCCCTGCACCAGCGGTGTCGACACCGCGGCCGACGCCGCGCTGACCGACGTCACCCCGGGCACGATGACCGCGTCGAATCGCTGCGTCAACCGCGTGTGCATGTGCATGTAGGAGCTGTAGAACAGCGGGTCACCCTCGGCGAGCAACGCGACGTCGCGCCCGGCGTCGAGGTGCGCGGCGATCCGGTCGGCGGACTCGCGGTAGAAGTCCTCCATCGCGCCGGCGTAGCCGCCCGGATGGTCGGACGTCTCGGTGGTCACCGGGTAGACGAGGTGCTCCTCGATCTGGCCGTCCCGCAGGTACGGCTCGGCGATACCGCGTGCGATGCTGCGGCCGTGGCGGGCGCTGTGGTAGGCGACCACATCGGCCGCACCGATCACCCGGGCCGCCTTGACGGTGACCAGTTCAGGGTCGCCGGGCCCGAGCCCGACACCCCAGAGTGTTCCCTGACGAGTGCTCATTCTTCCTCTGCCGCAATCGAGTTCACCGCGGCGGCGGCCATCGCGCTGCCGCCGCGCCTGCCCGTAACCACGAGGTAGGACATGCCTCGCGGACGGTCGATGAGTTCCTGTTTGGACTGCGCGGAGCCGACGAACCCGACCGGTCCGCCGAGCACCGCCGCCGGTGCGGCCAGCCCGTCGTCGACGAGCTCGAGCAGGCGGAACAGCGCGGTCGGCGCATTGCCGACCGCGAACACCGCGCCGGGGATGCGTTCGGCCCACAGGTCGACCGCGGCGGCCGACCGGGTGCTGCCCAGCTCGGCGGCGAGGTCGCGGGCACGCGGATCGGCCACCAGCGACACCACCTCGTTGTCGGCGGGCAGCCGCGACCGGGTGATGCCGGCGGCCACCATCGACGAGTCGCACAGGATCGGGGCGCCGGCCGCCAGCGCGGCATGCGTGCGTGCCACCACGTCGGGGGTGAAGGCGACGTGCTCGGCGACGTCGACCTGCCCGCAGGTGTGGATCAGCCGCACCACCACGCGGGCCACGTCCTCGGGGAACCGCGCCAGATCCGCCTCGGCACGGATGGTCGCGAACGACTGGCGATAGATCTCCGCGGCGTCGCGGATGTAGTCGAGCACCCGCTCACCCTACGGGTGGGCTTTTCGGCTCCGGTAGCCGTCTCCGGTCGCCACCAGGACCTCGGCGTGTGCCGGACTGCCGCAGGCGCGTTCGCACCCGACGAAGTGCCGGTGCCCCGGGACGGCGGGATCCACCGCCGCGGCGGCGTCGGCCCGCACGTCGGCGGCCGACTGTGCGCAGCCCGGGCTGCCGGTGCACGCCGACACCGACAGCCACGGCGAGTTCTCGTCGAAGATCAGCCCGAGCGGGGCCAGCACCCGCAGCGCCACATCGGCGACCTCTTCGTCGAGGTCGAACAGCAGAATCGACCGCCACGGCGTCACCGCCATCGGCGCCTCGACCGCGGCGAGGTAGCGCGCCAGCTGGGCGTCGAGCACCCCCAGCGGCACCGCCGCGCCGAGTGCGATCCGGCCGTCGTCCTGCTCGATCCAGCCGACCGGGGGGCGGGTCACCGGCGGCCAGGTGGCGCCGGCCGGCGCGTCGGCGTCGCGGCCGCGGACCAGCAGCATCGGGTCGTCGAGTTCGCGGACCCGCCAGTGCTTTCCGCGCACGTCGAGGAATCGGCGGGCCACGCCGAGGAGTTCGTCGACGGCGGCATCCAGCGGGATCCGCACACCGGTGTCGCGGCCGGCGAGAAGCAGTGCCGCGGTGGAGGTGTCGAGGGCGTGCACACCAGCGTCGGCGCCGAGACCGGAGATGTCGCCGCGGCCGTCGTCGATGCCGAACAGGAACCGGCCGGGCAGCGCGGCCAGGGCCGGATCGGCCTGTACGGCCGTGTCGAGCGCGGTGACCAGCCCTCGGACGTCGCACGCGCCGCCGGCACGTCCCGACAGCGGAGACGCGACGATATTGCGTACCCGCTCGTGGGACGTCGACGGCAGCAACCCGGCGTCGGTCAGCAGCGCGGCGACCGCGGCGGGGTCACGCACCCCGCGGATCTGCAGGTTCGCCCGCGAGGTCAGCTCGAGCGTCGAAGCGGCCAACTCGATGGCCGCCTGCGCGACGGTCTCCATCTGGGCTGCGGTGATCGCCCCGCCGGGCAACCGGATGCGGACCAGGTCCCCGTCGGCCGCGCGGTGGGTCTGCAGCGCCCCCGGACATGCGTCCGTCTCACGCGCTCTGACCACGCGTCCACGGTACTCGCCGGCCCGACGGACCGTCAGCTCGCGAGGCTGGCCGGGGCCGCGGGCCGGACCGGGTCGACCACCGGCGAGTACGACGACGCGTCGCCGGCGATCACCCGGCTGGGCCGGCCTGCGACGTCGACGGGGATGTCGCCGGCCAGCGTGACCCGGCTCAGGCGGCGGAACTGGTCGTCGTAGTCGGACACCGCGTAGTGCTGGGTGGCCCGGTTGTCCCAGATGGCGAGGTCGCCCAGCTCCCAGTTCCACCGGATGGTGTTCTCCAGCTTGGTGATCCGGGCCTGCAGCAGGTTCAACAGCGTGGCGGACTCGGCGTGCCCGAGCCCGACGAAGTGCTTGACGAACAGGCCGACCAGCAGCACCTTGCGCCCCGTCTCCGGGTGCACCCGCACCACCGGGTGCTCGGTCTCGTAGTAGTCGGAGACGAACTCCTCGAGGTACTGGCGTTCGGTGTCGGCGAGCGGGCGCAGGCGCGCGTCGGCGTCGCCGGCGTAGTCGTACTGATTGGTGTGCACCGCCCACAGATTCTCGGCGAGCACGCGCAGCGGCTCCGGAAGCTGGTCGTAGGCGGCCTCGGTCGACGCCCACGCGGTGGTGCCGCCGTAGGGCGGCAGCGTGACCGCGCGCAACAACGACGCCTTCGGGATGCGGTCGACGAACGTCACATCGGTGTGCCAGGCGTTCGCCTTGTCGTAGCGCGAGTCGATCGGCAGCACCTTGGCCCCGCGGGAGGTCACCGTCGGGTGGGCGGTGGTCGGCGTACCCAGCGCGCGGGCCAGCTCCAGCTGCCCCTCGTCGTCCAGATCGTGCTGACCCCGGAAGAAGATCACCTTGTGCTCCAGCAGGGCGGCGTTGATCCGCGCCGCCGTGTCGGGGTCGACCCCGCGGGCGAGATCCACCCCGTCGATACGCGCCCCGATATGGGCGCCGAGCTTGACCACGTGCAGTGTTGACATCCGTTCTCCTCCGTAGATCCCGCTCGAATACCGTGCCTGGATCGGGGCCCGCGGACCATCCTTTGATTCAGCACGAATCGAATCGGACCCGTTTCGACCACTTCAAGATCGGGTACGTGCAGCCGTCATGACCGGGCTGTGGGATTACGTGTCCACGCACTACCCGCAGCTCGCGTTCGACTCCTATCAGCACGTCAGCGCGGTGGTGCAAAGCGTGCTGATCGCGACCGTGATCGGCGTGGCGATCGGGGTGCTGACCTACCGCAACGCGCTGGCGGCCAACATCGCTACCGCGACGTCCAGCGTGATCCTGACGGTGCCTGCGTTCGCGCTGCTGGGCCTGCTGATCCCGCTGTTCGGCCTGGGTGTGATCCCGAGCGTCGCGGCGCTGGTGCTCTATTCGCTGCTGCCGATCGTGCGCAACACCATCGTCGGGCTCAACGCGGTCGACCCGGCGCTGACCGATGCGGCACGCGGCATCGGGATGAGCCGCCTGCAGACGCTGGGCCGGGTCGAGCTGCGGCTGGTCTGGCCGGCCGTGCTGTCGGCGATGCGGCTGGCCACCCAGATGTCGATGGGCGTGCTCGCGATCGCGGCGTACGTCAAAGGCCCCGGCCTCGGAAACCTGATCTTCGCCGGGCTGGCCAGGGTGGGCAGCCCGACCGCGCTGCCGATGGCGTTGAGCGGAACGCTGCTCATCGTGATCCTGGCGCTCGTTCTCGACGCCGCCCTGGTTCTGCTCGGGCGGCTCACGACGTCGAAAGGCATTCGGTGACAGCACAATCCGCGCAATCCGGCACCCAATCAGGCCCGAGCGGGGCGCGCATCGAACTCGACCACGTGTCGAAGGTCTACCCGGGCGCCAAAACGCCTGCCGTCGAAGACGTCTCGCTGGAGATCCCGGCCGGGGAGATCGTGGTCCTGGTCGGGCCGTCCGGTTGCGGCAAGACCACCACGATGCGGATGATCAACCGGCTCAGCGAACCCACCTCGGGGCGGATCCTGATCGGCGACCGGGACGCGCTGGCGATCAAGCCCACCGAACTGCGGCGCTCGATCGGCTACGCGATCCAGCAGGCGGGTCTGTTCCCGCACATGACGATCCGCCAGAACGTCGGCCTGGTTCCCGGGCTGCTCGGCTGGGACCGCCGCCGGATCAACGACCGGGTCGACGAACTGCTCGACCTGGTCGGGCTCGAACCCGCCCAGTACGCCGACCGCTACCCGCGTCAGCTCTCCGGTGGACAGCAGCAGCGCGTCGGGGTGGCCCGGGCACTGGCGGCCGACCCGCCCGTGCTGTTGATGGACGAACCGTTCGGCGCCGTCGACCCGATCACCCGCAGCACCCTCCAGGACGAGCTGCTGCGGCTGCAGACCGAACTGCGCAAGACCATCGTGTTCGTCACCCACGACTTCGGCGAGGCCGTCAAACTCGGCGACCGCATCGCGGTGCTGGGCCAGCAGTCCAAGGTGCTGCAGTACGACACCCCGCAGAACATCCTGGCCAACCCCGCCGACGACACCGTCGCCGGCTTCGTCGGGTCGGGGGCCTCGCTGCAGCAACTGGGGCTGTTGCGGGTCAAGGACGTCGCGCTGGAACCTCGGCCGTCCGTGCACCGCGGCGACAGCGTCGAGGCGGTGCGCGCGGTGATCGCGGCCACCGAGCACGACTGGGCGGTGGTGCTCGACGACCGGCAACGGCCGGTCAACTGGGTGCGTGAGAGCCGGCTGCGGCACGCCGCCACCCTGGCCGACGCGGTCGAGAAGCTCGACGTGGTCAGCACCTACTCCACGCTGGAGGACGCCCTCGAGGCGATCCTGGCCGAACAACACGCCTCGGCCGTCGTCGCCGGCCCCGGCAACCGCTACGAGGGCGTGGTCACGCTCGACACCCTGATCGACACCATCACCAGCCTGCGCGCCAAGGCGGAGTCTTCCGCGGCGTCGGCGGCCGCCGGGGACGACCCGTCGTGACCTCGACAGTGACGGCGCCCGCCGACGCACCCGGCGCCCCGGCGGCCGCGCGGGGCGAGCGGCTGCGGCTGTTCGTGCAGCCGGTGCTGGTCCTGATCGTCGCGGCGGCCGTGGTGTTCTGGGCGTTCGACCGCGACCTGACCGCCACCCAGCAGGAGAACATCAACCCGGCCAATGTGGCGACGCTGATCTGGCAGCACCTGTTGATCACCGCCGCGGTGACCGCGATCGTGCTGCTGATCGGGATACCGCTCGGGGTGCTGGTCACCCGCCCCGGCGCAAAGATGTTGCGGCCGTTGTTCGTCGGGATCGCGAACGTCGGCCAGGCCGCACCCGCCATCGGCCTGCTCGTGCTGCTGTTCCTGGTGACCGCCAAGACCGGATTCTGGATCGGGGTACTGCCGATCGCGCTGTACTCGCTGCTCCCGGTGCTGTCGAGCACCATCCTGGGCATCGACCAGGTCGACCGGTCGCTGATCGACGCCGGACTGGGGCAGGGGATGTCGCGACGCTCGCTGCTGCTGCGGGTGGAACTGCCGCTGGCCGTGCCGTACATCCTTGCGGGACTGCGCACCTCGCTGGTGCTCGCGGTCGGTACCGCGACGCTGTCGTTCCTCGTCAATGCCGGCGGGCTGGGCATCCTGATCGACACCGGCTACAAGCTGCAGGACGACGTCACGCTGATCCTCGGCAGCGTGCTCGCGGTGTGCCTGGCGCTGCTGGTGGACTGGCTCGGCGGACTCGCCGAACACTTCATCAGCCCGAAGGGGTTGCGCTGATGAGGATGCGCACGGTGCTCGTCCTGGCGACCGCGATCGCGGTCGTGCTGTCCGGCTGTGGGCTCGGATCGGGCAGCACGGTGCCGCTGCGGGTCGGGCCCGGGACCATCCAGCCCACCCCCGGTCTTGAAGGCGTGCAGATCACCGTCGGGTCCAAGGAATACACCGAGCAGGTGATCATGGGCTACATCCTGGAGTTCACGCTGGCCGCCGCGGGCGCCGACGTCCGCGACCTGACCGGCATCGTCGGCTCCCGAAGTACAAGGGAGGCACAGCTTTCCGGGCAGGTCGACGTCGCCTACGAGTTCACCGGCAACGCGTGGATCAACTACCTCGGCCACGAGAAACCCATCCCGGACACCCGGGAACAGTACGAGGCTGTCCGCGACGAGGACCTCCGGCGCAACGACATGGTGTGGCTGGAACCCGGACCGATGGACGACACCTACGCGCTGGCCGCCAGCCCGCAGACCGTCGAGCGGACCGGCGTGCGGACCCTGTCGGACTACGCGGCGCTGGTGCTGCGCGATCCCGCCGCGGCGCGCACCTGCGTGGACACCGAATTCCGGGCCCGCCAGGACGGTTTCCCGGGGATGGCCGCCGCCTACGGTTTCGACCCGGCGCGGGCGCAGACCCCGATCCTGCAGGTCGGGATCATCTATCAGGCCACCGCCGACGGCACCGAATGCGACTTCGGCGAGGTGTTCACCACCGACGGCCGCATCGCCGCGCTGAACCTCGTGGTGCTGACCGACGACAAGCAGTTCTTCGCGCACTACAACCCGTCGGTGACGATGAAGCGCGAGTTCTTCGAGGCCCATCCCGAGATCGCCGAGGTGACCGCGCCTGTCACGGCGGCACTGACCAATGACGCGATCATGGCGATGAACAAGGCCGTCGACGTCGACGGCCTCGACCCCAGCGTCGTCGCCCGCGACTGGATGGTCGAGCAGGGCTTCATCACCGCCGAGTAGCTCCGGGATTCCGCTGTGCCGGCACCGTGTTCGTGACCTACGTCACTCGGCGCGACGAGTCGTCTCCTCGCGCACACAACCCGCAATTTACCCAGTACCGGCGGTACCGTCCGCGTAGTCATTCGAACACGTGAAAGGAACGCCGATGTTCGAACTCATCGTCTTCGCCGCCATCGTCGCCGCACTCGTCGCCGCGCTCGGTTTGCCCTACCGCCAGACCTGGTACAGCCGCTGGCACGGCTGAGCCGAGACCGCGCTCAGCGGCCCGACCCCGGTCCGGTACGAATGAGGGGTGACCGAACCCGCCGCCAGCCCGACCGTTCTGCTGCTCTCGACGTCGGACACCGACCTGATCACCGCCAGGGCCAGCGGAGCGGCCTACCGGTGGGCGAACCCGGCCCGGCTGGTCGACGGGGAACTCGACGAACTGCTGCGCGGCGCTGACATCGCGATCGTGCGCATCCTCGGCGGCTACCGCGCCTGGGAGGACGGTATCGACGCCGTGGTGGCCAGCGGGGTGCCGACCGTGGTGGTCAGCGGCGAGCAGACCCCCGACGCCGACCTGATGGCCCATTCGACGACGCCGGCCGGGGTCGCGGTGCAGACGCACATCTACCTCGCGCAGGGCGGTACCGAGAACCTGGCCAACCTGCACGCGTTCCTGTCGGACACGGTGCTGATGACCGGCTTCGGTTTCGCCGAACCCGTCACCACCCCGAACTGGGGTGTGCTGCAACGCCCCTCGGTAACCGCTGACGGACCGACGGTCGCGGTGCTGTACTACCGCGCCCAGCACCTGGCGGGCAACACCCGCTACATCGAGGCGCTCTGCGAGGCGATCGAACACGCCGGGGGAGTGGCACTTCCGGTGTTCTGCGCGTCGCTGCGCACCGCCGACGACGCGCTGATCGAGCTGCTCGGCACCGCCGACGCGCTGATCACCACGGTGCTCGCCGCAGGTGGCGCGACACCCGCCGCCGTCGGCGCGGGCGGTGCGGACGACACCTGGAACGTCGCTCACCTTGCCGCCCTTGACATCCCGATCCTGCAGGGATTGTGCCTGACCAGTTCGAAGGGGCAGTGGGACGCGAACGACGACGGGCTCTCGCCGCTCGACGTCGCGACCCAGGTCGCGGTGCCCGAGTTCGACGGCCGCATCATCACGGTCCCGTTCTCGTTCAAGGAGATCGACGACGAAGGGCTGATCTCCTACGTCCCCGATCCCGAACGGTGCGCACGGGTCGCGGGCCTGGCGGTCCGCCACGCCCGGCTGCGCTCGATCGCCCCGGCCGACAAACGCATCGCGGTGGTGTTCTCGGCGTATCCGACCAAGCACGCCCGCATCGGCAACGCGGTCGGCCTCGACACCCCGGCCAGCGCCATCCGGCTGCTGACCGCGATGCGCGACGCCGGCTACGACGTCGGTGAGGTTCCGGGTCTGGAAGCCCGCGATGGTGACGCGCTGATCCACGCCCTGATCGAGCGCGGTGGACAGGACGCCGACTGGCTCACCGAGGGGCAGCTGGCCGGAAACCCGATCCGGGTGTCCGCCAAGGACTATCGCGACTGGTTCGCGACGTTGCCCGCCGACCTGGCCGATGCGGTCACCGAGCACTGGGGCCCGCCGCCGGGCGAGTTGTTCGTCGACCGCAGCCGTGACCCCGACGGTGAGATCGTGATCGCGGCGATGCGATCGGGCAATGTGGTGCTGATGGTTCAGCCGCCGCGCGGCTTCGGCGAGAACCCGGTGGCGATCTATCACGATCCGGACCTGCCGCCGAGCCACCACTACCTGGCCGCCTACCGCTGGCTCGATCGCGGCTTCTCCAACGGCTTCGAAGCCGACGCGATCGTGCACCTGGGCAAGCACGGCAACCTGGAATGGCTGCCCGGCAAGACCCTGGGCATGTCCGCGGGCTGCGGCACCGACGCCGCCCTGGGCGATCAGCCGCTGATCTACCCGTTCCTGGTCAACGACCCCGGCGAGGGTACGCAGGCCAAACGCCGCGCCCATGCGACGCTGGTCGACCACCTGATCCCGCCGATGGCCCGCGCCGAAACCTACGGCGACATCGCGCGTCTGGAGCAACTGCTCGACGAGCACGCCAACATCTCCGCGCTCGACCCGGGCAAGCTGCCCGCGATCCGCCAGCAGATCTGGACGTTGATGCGCGCGGCGAAGATGGACCACGACCTCGGGCTGGAAGACCGCCCCGACGAGGACTCGTTCGACGACATGCTGCTGCACGTCGACGGCTGGCTGTGTGAGATCAAGGATGTGCAGATTCGCGACGGCCTGCACATCCTCGGTGAAACCCCAACTGGTGAGGCGCAAGTCGACCTGGTGCTGGCGATCCTGCGGGCGCGCCAGCTGTTCGGCGGCGAACAGACGGTGCCGGGCCTGCGCCAGGCGCTGGGCCTGACCGAGGACGGCAGCGACGAACGCGCCGCCGTCGACGCCGCCGAGGCCCGCGCCCGCGAACTCGTCGCGGCGCTGCAGGCCACCGGCTGGGACGCCGCGGCCGTCGACAGCCTCACCGAGGACCCCGACGTCGCGGCGATCCTGCGGTTCGCCGCCACCGAGGTGGTGCCGCGGCTGGCGGGCACCGCCGGTGAGGTCGAGCAGATCCTGCGCGCCCTCGACGGCCGGTTCATCGAGTCCGGGCCGTCCGGCTCACCGCTGCGCGGTCTGGTCAACGTGCTGCCCACCGGGCGCAATTTCTACTCCGTCGACCCGAAGGCGGTGCCGTCCCGGCTGGCATGGGAAACCGGTGTCGCGATGGCGGATTCGCTGCTGGAGCGCTACCGCACCGACTACGGCCGCTGGCCTGAGTCGGTCGGGCTGTCGGTGTGGGGCACCTCGGCGATGCGCACCGCGGGCGACGACATCGCCGAAGTCCTCGCGCTGCTCGGGGTCCGGCCGATCTGGGACGACGCATCACGGCGTGTCGTGGACCTGGAGGCGATCCCGCTCGCCGAGCTGGGCCGCCCCCGCATCGACGTCACCGTGCGCATCTCCGGGTTCTTCCGCGACGCGTTCCCGCACGTCGTCACGATGCTCGACGACGCGGTGCAGCTCGTCGCCGGCCTCGACGAGCCGGCCGAGGACAACTACGTGCGCGCGCACGCCGAGGTCGACCTGGCCGAGCACGGTGACCAGAGGCGCGCCACCACAAGGATTTTCGGCTCCAAGCCGGGAACCTACGGCGCCGGTCTGCTGCAGCTGATCGACAGCCGCAACTGGCGCGACGACGCCGACCTCGCGCAGGTGTACACCGCCTGGGGCGGCTTCGCCTATGGTCGCGGCCTCGACGGGGCGCCCGCCACCGACGACATGAACCGGGCCTACCGGCGAATCGCGGTGGCCGCCAAGAATACCGACACCCGCGAGCACGACATCGCCGATTCCGACGACTACTTCCAGTACCACGGCGGCATGGTCGCCACGGTGCGCGCGCTGACCGGTAAGGACCCGGCCGCCTACATCGGCGACAACACCAGGCCCGACGCGGTGCGCACCCGGACGCTGAACGAGGAGACCACCCGGGTGTTCCGCGCCCGCGTCGTCAACCCGCGCTGGATCAACGCGATGCGCAGGCACGGCTACAAGGGCGCGTTCGAGATGGCCGCGACCGTCGACTACCTGTTCGGCTACGACGCCACCGCCGGGGTGATGGCCGACTGGATGTACGAACAGCTCACCCAGAGCTACGTGCTCGACCCGGAGAACCGCAAGTTCATGAACGAGTCGAACCCGTGGGCGCTGCACGGGATGGCCGAACGGCTGCTGGAGGCCGCCGGCCGCGGCATGTGGGCCGCGCCGGAGCAGTCCACTCTCGACGGTCTTCGGCAGGTGCTGCTGGAAACCGAGGGCGACCTCGAGGGCTGACGTTCACTAGATTGGTCGGTATGCCTGTGACCTTCGCCGACGTCGCCAAGTCGGAATACATCCTGCTGACCACCTTCACCAAGGACGGCAGGCCGAAGCCGACAGCGATCTGGGCCGCCCCGGCCGGAGAGGCGCTGATCGCGATCACCCAGGAGTCGTCCTGGAAGGTCAAGCGCATCCGCAACACCCCTCGGGTGACGATCGCCGAGTGCGACCGCTCCGGCAAGCCGAAGAGCGAGGCCGTCGAGGCCACCGCGGTGATCCTGCCCAAGGCGATGAACGCCAAGACCTACGACGCCCTCGGCAAGCGCTACGGCCTGCTGGGCAAGACGTTCAACTTCTTCTCGAAGCTGCGCGGCGGGATGGAGAAGAACGTTTCGATCGAGATCAGACCGGTCAACTAGAAGGTTCATGGCGCACCCCGGGGACCGGCACCCGACGTTCACCGACGTCTACACCGCGAAATACCTGCTGCTGACCACCTTCACCAAGGACGGTAGAGCCAAGCCGACCCCGGTGTGGGGTGTCCCGCACGGCGACAAACTGCTGATCAGCACCGACGCCGGGTCCTGGAAGACCAAACGCATCCGCAACACCCCTCGGGTCACGATCTGCGAGTGCGGGGTGCTCGGCAAGCCGAAGGGTGAACCCGTCGAGGCGGTGGCGCGCAATCTCCCCGCCTCCGAGACCCGGCGGGTGTTCGACATGGTCACCCGGCGCTACTGGTGGCATGCGTGGTGGTGGGTGCCGCAGGCGCTCATCCGCGGCGGGGTCGACAAGGTGCACGCCGCGATCGAGGTCGAGGCCGCCTCGCAGTGAGCTGAACGCGCCCCCGGAACCGTCACCGCGTCCCATCCGTTGGCACACTATGGCGATGCGAGTGTTCCTTGTCTACGTGCTGGCCGAGCTGGCGGTGCTGGTCGCGCTGATCTCGACGATCGGCTTCGGCTGGACGATGCTGCTGGTCGCCGGCGCGTTCCTGCTGGGCCTGGCACTCGCCGGTTCGCAGCTGCGCCGCCATCTGCAGAAGCTGCGGTCCGGGCTGACGCTGGCCGACGCGCAGGGCGCCGTCACCGACAGCGTGCTCGTGGCACTCGGTACCGTGCTCGTCGTGATTCCCGGCCTGGCCAGTTCCGTCCTCGGTGCGCTGCTGCTGTTGCCGCCGACCCGCGCCGCCGCGCGGCCCGTCCTCACCGCGATGGCGGCCCGGCGCGCGCCGCTGATCGTCGGTGTCAGCACCGTCGGTTCGGCAGCCACCCGCCGGTCGGGCCGCGGCGAGTACGTCGACGGTGAGGTCA
This sequence comes from Mycolicibacterium parafortuitum, assembly GCF_002086815.1. GTDB lineage: Bacteria > Actinomycetota > Actinomycetes > Mycobacteriales > Mycobacteriaceae > Mycobacterium > Mycobacterium parafortuitum. Next base: position 12,316 of record NZ_MVID01000015.1, on the reverse strand, counting down.
TCGAGGTCATCGATGACGTCCCGGGCGACTTCCGAAGCGACGTCCCGCCCGCCGGACCCGCACTGCCGCGCTCGCCGGAGTGAGCACCACCCTTCTGCTCAACGGCCGCGTCCACAGCCCGGCGATGCCGGATGCGACGGCGATGGCCGTGCGCGACGGCGTCGTGGCCTGGCTGGGCAGCGACGACGTTGGCCGGGCACAGTTCCCCGACGCGACCGAAACCGACCTCGACGGTGCCTTCGTCGCCCCCGCCTTCGTCGACAGCCACGTCCACACCACGGCCACCGGCCTGGCCCTGACCGGACTCGGCCTGCGCGGCGCCACCTCGCTGCGGCACTGCCTGACGCTGCTGCGGGAGTTCGCCGCCGCGCATCCCGACGGGGTGATCTGGGGCCACGGCTGGGACGAGACGGCCTGGCCGGAGCGCAGCGCGCCCAGCACCGCCGATATCGACGCCGCGATCGGACCGCGGTCGGCCTACCTGTCCCGCGTCGACGTCCACTCCGCCGTCGCATCGACACCGCTGCGCCACGCCGCCGGCATCGCCGACGACCTGCCCCTGATCGCCGAGGCACACCACCGGGTGCGCCGCGTCGCTCGCGAGCAGCTGACCGCCGGCCAGCGCGCGCAGGCCCGCACCGCCGCGCTGGACGCCGCCGCGGCGTCCGGCATCGTCGCCGTGCACGAATGCGCGGGTCCGCAGATCGGCGGCCTGGACGACTGGCACGAACTGCGCACCCACGAGCACGGAGTCGAGGTCGTCGGCTACTGGGGCGAACACGTCGGCACCGCCGCCGAGGCCCGGGACCTGATCGCGCAGACCCAGGCCCGCGGACTGGCCGGCGACCTGTTCGTCGACGGCGCGCTCGGATCGCGCACCGCGTGGCTGCACGACCCCTACACCGACGCCGGACCGGAGTGCGCGGCCCCGCACGGCAACAGCTACCTCGACGTCGACGCGATCACCGCGCACCTGTGCGCCTGCACCGAGGCCGGGGTGACCGCGGGCTTCCACGTCATCGGCGACGCCGCGGTCGCCGCGGTGACGGCGGCCCTGCAGGCCACCGTGGACCGCTTCGGCGGGCCCGCGGTCGCGCGCTGCGGCCACCGGCTCGAACACCTGGAGATGGTCACCGAGGAGCAGGCCGCCAAGCTCGGCAGCTGGGGCGTGATCGCCAGCATGCAGCCGAATTTCGACGCGCTGTGGGGCGGGCCCACCGGCATGTACGCCGAGCGGCTCGGTGCCGATCGAGCCGCCGGGTTGAACCGGTTCGCGCTGTTAGCATCCCAAGGCGTGCCCCTAGCGTTCGGGTCCGACAGCCCGGTCACCGACATCAACCCGTGGGCGACGGTCCGCGCGGCGACCACCCACCACACCCCGGGCAGCGCGATCTCGGCGCGGGCGGCGTTCGCCGCGGCGACCAAGGGAGCGTGGCGGGCCGGCGGAGTCCGCGACGGCATCACCGGCACCCTGGTGCCGGGAGCGCCCGCGAGCTACGCGGTGTGGGAAGCCGACGCGTTCGACGTCAGCGCCCCCACCGATGCCGTGCAGCGCTGGTCCACCGATCCGCGGTCCCGGGTGCCGGTCCTGCCCAGCCTCACCGACGACCTCCCGCGGTGCAGGCAGACCGTGCACCGGGGCGAAGTCATCCATGGCTGAGACCGAGACGGCTGAGGCCGAGACGCCCTCGCGCATACGGCGTCTCGGGCAGGCGATCGTCGATCGCCTGCCCGTGTTGAGTGTCACCATCGTGGCGGGGCTGGCGCTGTGCGTCAGCTTCCCGCCGTTCGGCTGGTGGTATCTGGCGATCCTCGCGTTCGCGCTTCTCGGATGGGTGCTGACCCGCGAGCGCACCACCGCCGCAGGCGGCTTCGGCTACGGGTTCCTGTTCGGGCTCGCGTTCTACGTGCCACTGCTGCCCTGGATCAGCGGGCTGGTCGGGGCGCTGCCGTGGCTGGCGCTCAGCGCCGCGCAGGCGCTGTTCCCAGCGCTGTTCGGGCTGCTGGCCGTGGTCGTGCGGCGGCTGCCCGGCAGGCCGGTGTGGTTCGCGGCGTTGTGGGTGGCCCAGGAATGGCTGAAATCGAGCGTCCCGTTCGGCGGCTTCCCGTGGGGGGTGGTCGGGTTCTCCCAGAGCCACAGCCCGCTGCTGCCGCTGGCCCACGTCGGCGGCGCCCCGCTGGTCTCGTTCGCCGTGGTGCTGATCGGCTTCAGCCTGGCCGCGCTGGTGCTGGAGACGGCCTCGTGGTGGCGGCGCGATGCCACCGCCCGGGCCGCCGCGCCCCCGGCGGTCGTGCTGCCCGGCTTGTGCATCACGCTGGTGCTGATCGTGTCGACGCTGGCCTGGCCGCACGTGCGCAAGGCCGGCCTCGGCGCCGGAGACGAGCCCCCGGTCACGGTCGCCGCCGTGCAGGGCAACGTCCCGCGCCTCGGCCTGGACTTCAACGCCCAGCGCCGCGCGGTGCTCGACAACCACGTCCGCGAGACGCTGCGCCTGGCCGACGACGTCCGGGCCGGACGCGCCCCGCAACCGATGGTGGTGGTGTGGCCGGAGAATTCCTCCGACATCGATCCGATCGCGAACCCCGATGCCGCGCAGGAGATCTCCATGGCTGCCGCGGCGGTCAACGCGCCGATCCTGGTCGGGGGAGTCGTCGCCGCGCCCGGCTACAGCCGCACCAACCCGGTCTCGCATAACACCGTCATCGTGTGGAACCCGCAGGGCGGCCCGGCCGAGCGCCACGACAAACGCATCGTGCAGCCGTTCGGTGAATACCTGCCGTGGCGTGGCTTCTTCAGCAAGCTGTCGTCCTACGCCGACCGGGCGGGCTACTTCGTGCCCGGCGACGGTGACGGCGTGGTGGAGGCGGCGGGGATCCCGATCGGGATCACCACCTGCTGGGAGGTCATCTTCGACCGCGCCGCCCGCGACGCCGTCCGCAACGGCGCCCAGCTGCTGGCTGTGCCGAGCAACAACGCGACCTTCGACCAAGCGATGAGCGAACAGCAGCTGGCGTTCGGCAAGCTGCGCGCCGTCGAACACGACCGCTACGTCGTCGTCGCGGGCACCACCGGCATCAGCGCGGTGATCGCCCCCGACGGCCACGAGGTGGCCCGCACCGGCTGGTTCGAGCCGGCCTACCTCGATCAGCAGGTGCGGCTGAAGACGACCGTCACACCGGCCACCCGGTTCGGCCCGTACCTGCAGGCGTTGCTGGCGGCCATCGGCGTTTCGGCTGTTCTGGGGGCGATACTGCACAATGGATCATTCGTGCCCACCAGACTGAGAGGTCGGCGATCGACCAGCGACGAAGGAGCCACATGAGCGTCCCCGACGGCTCGAACGGTCAAGCCGAACCCGTCTGGCGTCCCAGCGCCCGGACCCTGGTCATCATCCCGACGTACAACGAGCGCGACAACCTGCTCTCGATCGTGTCCCGCGTCACCGACGCGACCCCCGACGTGCACGTGCTGATCGTCGACGACGGCAGCCCCGACGGCACCGGCGAGCTGGCCGACGAACTCGCGCTCGCCGACCCCGACCGTGTGCACGTCATGCACCGCACGTCCAAGGACGGGCTCGGCGCGGCCTACCTCGCCGGCTTCGCGTGGGGGCTGAGCCGCCAGTACACGGTGCTGGTCGAGATGGACGCCGACGGCAGTCACGCCCCGGAAGACCTGCACCGGTTGCTCGACGAGATCGACGCGGGCGCGGACGTGGTGATCGGGTCGCGGTATGTGCCCGGCGGAAACGTGCGTAACTGGCCGCGCCGGCGGCTGGTGCTGTCGCGGACCGCGAACGCGTACTCGCGGATCCTGCTCGGCGTCGACATCCACGACATCACCGCGGGATACCGCGCCTACCGGCGTGAGGTGCTGGAGAAGATCGAGCTCGGCGCCGTCGACTCGAAGGGTTACGGCTTCCAGGTGGATCTGACCTGGCGGTCCATCAATGCCGGCTTCACCGTGGTCGAGGTGCCGATCACGTTCACCGAACGTGAGCACGGTGTGTCCAAGATGGACGGGTCGACGATCCGCGAGGCGATCGTCAAGGTCGCGCAGTGGGGAATCCGGGCGCGCATCGACCGCGCCCGCGGCGCCGCGCGCTGAGGCGCGGCGCCAGGCACTATCCGCGGCGGCGCGCCTTCACGATCTCCATGCGCTCCTTGAGCAGCTCGTCGAGCTCTTCGATCGAACGACGCTCCAGCAGCATGTCCCAGTGCGTGCGCGGCGGCTTGACCTTCTTGGGCTCGGGGACGTCACCCTCGATCAGGGTGCCCTCGAGGCCGTTGCGGCACAGCCAGGTGCCGGGGATCTCGGCGTCGTCGGCGAACGGTACGTCGAACTCCTCACCGTTCTCGGTGCGGTAGCGGGCGACCTGACGCGGCGCCAGGTCGTGGTTGCGGTCCGTCTCGTAGCTCACTGCTCCGAGGCGGCTGCCCCTCAAGACACGATCAGCCATCGTCAACTCCTCTGCGAATGCTTTTGGTCCGGGATCGTCAACGTCAAACGTGTGCGAAGAGTTCCCGACTCGTCGGTTGATGATACCGGGATTACCCAACGCCCCCGTCTACAGTCACCCACGTGACCTCGCTGAGCCCCGCGACCGGGACCCGCCGGCGACCCCAGACGTGTCGCTGGTGCGGCCGCGAAGTGGCCGACGCCGGCATGGGCCGGCGCCGGCAGTACTGCAGGCAGTCGTGCCGGCAGCGCGCCTACGAACAACGGGCCCTCGTGAAGGGCACCTCGGTGCCCGAGGACGCCGTGGTGCTGTCCGCCGAGGAGGCCTCGGTGCTCGCCGACCGCGTCTACCAGGTCCGGTGTGCGGCCGAAGACATGGCGACAGCACTCGAGGAGGGGGCCGGCACGGCCGAACTGCGCGAGCTGTGCGACGCGGTGATGCAGGCCGCCCGCGCGGCCGACGGCTGGCGCTGATCAACCGCCCCCGAGGGCGTGATTGTCGGTACTGTTAGCGCGTGAGCAGCGCTGATTCCGCGCTTTCCTCGTCGCCACGGGTCTGGTGCTTCGACGACTACGTCCTCGATGCCGCCCGCTACGAACTGCGCTCCGGTGAGACGGTGATCAAGGTCGAACCCCAGGTGTTCGACGTGCTGACCCTCCTGGTGAGCAACCACGACCGCTTCGTCACCAAGGAAGAACTCTTCGACAGCGTCTGGGGTGGGCGTTTCGTCGGGGAGGCGGCGCTGACCAGCAGGATCAAGGCCGCGCGGCGCGCGCTGGGCGACGACGGCGAATCGCAGCGCTACATCCGCACCGTGCGCGGCCGCGGATACCAGTTCGTGGGCCGGGTGCGCGACGCGCAGACCGCCGGGACGCCGGAGGCCGAACCCGAGGCGCCGATCCCCGCGCAGCACATCGCGTTCACCCGCGCCGCCGACGGGGTGCGTCTGGCGTACGCAGTCTCCGGTGACGGGCCGCCGTTGGTGAAGGCCGCGAACTGGATGACGCACCTGAGCTACGACAGCGAGAGCCCGGTGTGGCGGCACGGCGTGCGCGAGATGTCGTTGCGGTACCGGTTCGTCCGCTACGACGAGCGCGGCTGCGGGCTGTCCGACTGGGACGTCGGCGCGTTCACGTTCGACGACTGGGTCACCGATCTGGAGACCGTCGTCGACGCCGTGGGATTGGACCGGTTCGCACTGCTGGGGGTGTCGCAGGGCGGTGCCGTCGCGGTCGCCTACGCGGCGCGCCACCCCGACCACGTCAGCCACCTGGTGCTGTGCGGCGCGTACGCCAGGGGTCGTGCCGTCAGAGCCCAGAACGAGGACGAAAAGCGCGCTGCGGCATTGGATCTCGAGCTCGCCCGGGTGGGCTGGGGCCGCGACGATCCCGCCTTCCGGCAGGTGTTCGCCGCGCAGTTCCGCCCGGACGGCACCCGCGAGGACTGGGCCGCGTTCGACCAGTTGCAGCGCCGCACCACCTCACCGGAGAACGCGGTGCACTTCCTCGAGGAGTTCGGTCGCATCGACGTGCGCGAACTGTGTGCGCAGGTGCGGTGCCCGACGCTGGTGCTGCACTCGCGCGACGACCGCCGGGTCCCGCTGCGCTACGGGGAGGAACTGGCGGCACTGATCCCGGACGCCCGCCTGGTCGCGCTGCCGAGCAACAACCATCTGCTCACCGCGACCGAGCCCGCCTGGCCGATGTTCTGCGACGAGGTGGCCGCATTCCTGCGCGGACCGTAGGGACGATCTCCACGCAATCTCCACACAATCTCCAAGTACGCCGTCGCGGCGAAGATCATGCTGGCCCCATGAGAAAAACCACCCGTTCCCTGCTCGCGGCGGTCGGTGCGACGATGGCGTTCGGGACGCTGTCCGGTTGCACCAGCACGTCGACGACGGACACCACCACACCCGCGCAGCCCGCGCCCGAGACCACCAGCGTCGTCGCATTTCCGGCCACCGCCCGCTACATGGCCGACATGGCCGCCCCCGACGGCAAGACCATGACGATCGGCGTCAGCGTCGACGGAGCCGAGGTCGCGGCCTACGCCTGCAACGGAATCGACGACGAGGCATGGTTCTTCGGCAACCAGACCGACGGGGCGATCGACCTGAAGTCCCGATTCCGCGACACGTTGGCCGCCGACTTCGACGGCACCGACCTCGTCGGCACCGTCAGGATGAACGACGTCGACTACACCTTCACCGCCGCGTCGGTCTCCGGCGTCGCCGGCATGTACACCGCCGAATCCGACGGTGTGCGGGCGTCTTGGGTGGTGCGGCCCGACGGCACCGCCACCGGGGTGCAGTTCAGCGGATTCGCCGAGGGCAACCGCGACTTCGACCCGTTCCACCTCGACGAGTTCAGCGATTTCGACGTGCGCAACAACGTCCGCAACAAGCGCAACCTCTCACCCGCGGGCCCGATCGAATTCCTGCCCGACGGCCGTCCCCAGGCGTCCATCAACGGCGTCAGCGTGACGCCCACCTTGGTCACCGGAACCTTCCGGCTCGGCTGAGGGTTCGATACGGAGACGCAAACGTGTCGCCCGACCCGGACTCTGTAATGCTTTCGGCGTGGACCAATGGTTCGAGCGCAGTCCGTTCATCGGGTTCATCCCGTGGATCATCTACTGGGTCGTCGCCGACGGGCCGAGCACCTGGATGTTCGGCGCGATCTGCGCGGTGCTCTCGACGCTGCTCCTCGGGGTGTCGGTCGGATTCGCCGGGCTACGGCTCCTCGACATCGTCACCGCGGTGTTCTTCACCGCGGTCACGGTGGCCGGGCTGTTCGTCGGCGCGCAGGATCTCGACTGGATGGACACCTACGCGACCACGCTGTCGAGCGGGGTGCTGGCCGTGATGGCGTTGGCGTCGCTGGGATTCGAACCGTTCACCGCGCAGTACGCACCTCCGAGCGCGGCGCGCCAGGATTGGGAGGAAACCGCGTTCCGGCGCACCAACCAGGTGCTGACGTTGATGTGGGCGCTGGTGTTCGCGCTCATCGCGGTCCTGGGCTACCTGGCGGTGATGGCTCCGGCCACCGTGCACGTGACCAAAGCGGTGATCCCGGTCGTCGTGATCGTCGGCGCCGTCGGTATGACCCTGACCTATCCGGACAAGGCCCGCGAGAAGGCCCGTCTCGGCGCGGAGTGACGCGCCTTCAGCAGCTGAACCGGGCCGCGGCCTCGGGTGGGGCGGCGGTCTCGGCCAGGCAGCCGTACGGCGCCACCCCGTCGGCGGCGATCCGCACCGCGCCGCGGTGTGCGTAGTTCACGCAGTACAGACCGGACACGTCGCTGCGGCATCGGGTGTCGCCGAACGTCAACGACTGCCCGGCCGGCAGTTCGGCTCCGGATCCGTTCAGGAACGGACCGGGGTCGCCGCGCAGCGCGCCGACCGTCAGATCGGTGCCGGAGAACTCGATCCAGCCCGGCTTCCACTGGCCTTCGGCCTGCGCCGGGCGCGGCGGAGGTGAGGTGAGATCGAGGAGGCACGTCAACGTGCCCGCGCCGGTGATGCACTGCGTGTAGCTGTGCGGCGTGCCGGACGCGGCGACGAAGGCGGTCTCCTCGCCGAGCCGGGTGGTCACCCCGTCGCGGAACGTGACGTGGAAGGACTCGGCGTCGGCCGGGGTGCCCGCCTCGATCCAGGCGATGACCTCGTCGATCGACGCGGTCGCCGCGGGCGCGCCGGACGGCGCGGCCGGACCCTGCGTCGAGGGCGAAACCGACGGCTGCGTCGACGGTGGAGGCGGCGGGGAGGAGGACGGCTGCGACGATTCGGCCTGGCCGCCCACCGATTGAGAGCAGGCAGCAACCAGGACGCTCACCGCGAGCAAGCCAGCGATACGCATTCGGCCAGGTTAGCCATCGGACACGGGTGGGATCGTCAGGCAGGCCGCGTGGGAGTTCGCTACGGTCGCAGAATGCACGAGCACACCGTCCGAGTGAAGATCGCCTCGGGCACCGTCGAGGGCTTCACCCGCGACGGCGTCAACCGCTGGCGATCCATCCCGTACGCGCGGCCGCCGGTCGGCCCGTTGCGCCTGCGTGCCCCCCAGCCGGTTCAGCCCTGGCCCGGGGTGCGGTATTGCCATGGCTACGGTGCCTGCTCGCCGCAGCAGCGGATGTACACGATCCTCGCCCCTGGCAAATACCAGCCGATGAGCGAGGACTGCCTGACCCTGAACGTGGTGGCCCCGGTGGGCGCCGAAACCCGTGGGGCCGGTGATCCGCTGCCGGTGATGGTGTTCATCCACGGCGGCGGATACCTGCTGGGTAGTTCGGCGACCCCGATCTACGACGGCGCTTCGCTGGCCCGCAAGGGTTGTGTGTACGTGTCGGTGAACTACCGGCTCGGTGCCCTCGGGTGCCTGGACCTGTCGTCGCTGTCCACCGAGGGGATCCGGATCGACGACAACCTGTTCCTGCGCGACCTGGTGATGGCGTTGCGCTGGGTGCGCGAGAACATCTCGGCGTTCGGCGGGGACGCGGACAACGTCACGATCTTCGGCGAGAGCGCGGGGGCCCACGCGGTCGCCACGCTGATGGCCACACCGGAGGCCAAAGGCCTTTTCGCGCAGGCGATCTCGCAGAGCCCGGCAGCCGGGATGATCAGCGACGTCGACACCGCCGCCGAGTATGCGACCCGGTTCGCCCGCCGGCTCGGCGCGAGCGGTTCCGACGCCGCGCAGGCGTTGATGGCGGCGCGGCCCGCCGAACTCGTCGACGCCCTCGATCAGGTGATCCTCGACGGGCAGCGGGACATGCTGGGCGCGTTCGCGATCGGGCCGACCTACGGCACCGAGTATCTGCCCCAGGATCCGATCGAGGCGATGCGCGAGGGTACGGCGCACCGGGTGCCGCTGATCGTCGGCACCAACGCCGACGAGGGCCGGCTGTTCACCCGCTTCCTCAAACTGCTGCCGACCAACCAGGCGGCCATCGAGAAGCTGCTCGCCGCCGTGGATCCGGAAGCACGCCAACAGATTCTGGCCGCCTACCCGGGCTATCCGGCCGCCGACGCGTGCGTGAGGTTCGGCGGGGACTTCATCTTCGGGTCGGCGGTGTGGCAGATGGCGCACGGGCATTCGGCGCATGCGCCGACGTACGTCTACCGCTACGACTACGCGACCGCCGCGCTGCGCCTGTCCGGCATGGGGGCGACCCACGCGACCGAGCTGCTCGCGGTGTTCGACGTCTACCGGTCGCGGTTCGGCAGGCTGCTGGCCGCGGGGCTGGACTCGCGCAGCGCCAAGAAGGTCACCGACGATGTGCAGGGGAGATGGCTGTCGTTCGCCGAGCGCGCGGTACCCGGCCCGGACTGGCCGCAGTACACCCGCGAGGAGCGGCCGGTTCTGGTGCTCGACCGGCGCCGCCGCGTCGAACTCGACCCGCACTCCGAGCGCCGCCGGGCCTGGGAGGGTTTCTTCCTGGCCCATCGCTGACGCGTTGGCCGAATCACCCCGCCGCGGGTCGGCTGATGTGGTTGCGTTGATCCGTGTCGTATCCGCTCGATCCGCTCGGCGCCGACGAGTTCACCGCGGTCGCCGAGACACTGCGCCGCGAGCACGGTGTCGCCCCGGCCTCCGGAACCGAACCTGGGTGGCGTTTCGCGTCCATCGAGTTGGTCGAGCCGTCCAAGGCCGAGCTCGCCGACTTCGATCAGGGTGGGCCGCGGCCGCCGCGCCGCGCACAGGCCCTGTGCCTCAACCGCTCCGCCAACGCCACCTACAAGGCCGTGGTGAACCTGACCGACGCGCGGGTCGAGGTGCTCGAGCACATCCCCGGGGTGCAGGCGAACTTCACCGTCGACGAGTTCGTGGAGTGCGATCAACTGCTGCGCACCCACCCCGACGTCGTCGCCGCCCTGCGCGGCCGCGGCATCACCGACATGGACCTGGTGTTCTTCGACACCTGGACCTACGGTGAGGCCGTCGCCCCGCCGGAGTTCCGGGACCGCCGCATCGGCTGGTCGGACAGCTGGGTCAAGGCCGCACCCGGGGCCAACCCGTACGCGCGGCTGATCAGCGGGCTGCACTGCGTGATCGACCTGAACACGATGGAACTGCTGCGGGTCGAGGACGACGGACCGTTCGCGGCGGGCCGGGAGGCGATGCCGGAGGTGATGGGGGAGTACGTGCCCGCGCACATCCCCGAGCGCATCCTCGGCCGCGGCCGCCGCGAACCGCTCAAGCCACTCCACATCACCCAGCCCGAGGGCCCGTCGTTCACCCTCGACGGCCGGCTCCTGAGCTGGCAGAACTGGTCGCTGCGTATCGGATTCAACCACCGCGAGGGCATGACCCTGCACACCGTGCGCTACCGCGACGGCGACCGGGACCGCTCGATCGCGCACCGCATGTCGTTCGCCGAGATGATCGTTCCCTACCGCGACCCGTCGCCGGATCACTACCGCCGCACCGCATTCGACATCGGCGAATGGGGACTGGGGTTCATGACGACCTCGCTGGAACTCGGCTGCGACTGCCTCGGCGAGATCCGCTACCTCGACGCGGTGCTGCACAACAGCAAGGGTGAGCCGTACACGATCACCAACGCGATCTGCATCCACGAGGAAGACAACGCCGTGCTGTGGAAGCACGTCGACCACGAGATCGGTGCCGAGGTGCGGCGCATGCGCCGGCTGACGATCTCGTTCCACGTCACGGTCGCCAACTACGAATACCTGGTCTATTGGCGGCTTTATCAGGACGGCAACATCGAATGCGAGGTGCGCGCGACCGGCATCATGGTCACCACGCCACTGCCCGCCGGCGCGCCGAACCCGAACGGCACCCTGGTCGACGAACGAACCTACGCGCCGTTCCACCAGCACTTCCTGGTCGCCCGTCTCGACATGGACATCGACGGTCCCGACAACACCGTGGTGATGTCGGAGTCGTTCGCCGAACCGGTCGGACCGGACAATCCGCACGGTCTGTCGCTGGTGGTGCACAACATTCCGCTGCGCACCGAGGGGGAGGCCAAGCAGGACGTCAGCTTCGCGACCCAGCGTGCGTGGAAGGTGGTCAACCCCAACGTCGTCACCGCCCTCGGGGCGCACCCGGCGTACAAACTGGTGCCCAGCGGCGCGATCCCGGCGATGTTCGAGCCGGGATCGCCGGTCCTGGAGCGCGCGGGCGTGATCGCCCATACCCTGTGGGTCACCCCGAACCGACCCGACGAACGTTGGCCCGCAGGCGAATTCGTCAATCAGTCGGCGCGCGACACCGGGCTGACGCGCTGGACCGCGGCGGATCGCCCGATCGAGAACACCGACGTGGTGCTGTGGTACGTGTTCGGCATCCACCACATCACCCGCGCCGAGGACTGGCCGGTGATGCCCGTCGACGTGGTGTCGTTCTGGCTCAAACCTTTCGGCTTCTTCGACCGCAATCCCGCGCTCGACGTCGTCGGCACCCCGCCGGACGCGTGCCACACCGACACCACCAGCGCCGCCCACTGAAGACCTCAGTCGATGCGGAAGCGCTTGATGCGCGACGCAGCGCCGGACACCAGCTCGACCCGGCTGCGGGGTACGCCGAAATGGTCCGCGAGGACCTTGACGACCGCGGCAGTGGCTTTACCGTCGACGGCGCGTTCGCGGACATAGACGGTCAGCTCGCCGTCCGGACCGGCTTCCACCAGCGGGCCCTTGGCGCTACCGGGTTTGACGCGCACGGTGATGAGTTCCGGCATGGCTCGTCGAACCCGTCCGTGTCAGCGGGCGATGATGACGGAGCTGCCGTGGCCGAAGAGGCCTTGGTTGGCGGTGATGCCGACGGTGGCGTTGTCGACTTGGCGGCCGGTGGCTTGGCCTTTGAGTTGCCAGGTGAGTTCGCAGATTT